>NZ_JAAOCA010000100.1 GCF_014694385.1 Pseudomonas typographi
CTTATCAGGAATATTCCAAGCAACTCAACGAGCTTTACACGGCCGGCAAGGATCTTTCCCCGGTCCTTGAGAAGATGAAAACCGACGCCAGAGTACCGGCCTCTGTGGTTGATAGCTTGATAAAACAAGCTGGCGCCGTATCCACCCTCAAGGGTGTTTCCACCGAAGCCACCGATCACCTCAACGCGCTTCGTGGCGAAATGAACAAGGGCGTCGCGGCCGCTACCGGCAATGCTCAGGCAACAGCCGGGATGACTGCTGCCGGAGAGAAATACCTCCAGACCCAGCTTGCTCAGTTAGGTAAGCTGGAGGACAACAACGACGCCGTGAAGGAAGCAACACGGTTTCTCGCCGAGCACAAAGAGTTTACCGACGCCGACCGCACGGCGATCATGTCTGCGGCCTATGCAACGAAAGCCCAACAGGAGGCGAATAAGGCAGCAACTAAGGAAACCAAGGAAAACGCAAAGGCTCAGACAACTTTAAAGGAACAACTGAAACAGGCTGCCGAAGGGTATCTCGAACTAAAAAAATCGTTCGATCCAGTAGGTGCTGCCACTGATGAGTTCCAGAAATCAACCGCCAAAGTGAACTTGCTGTACAAGAACGGGAAGATTCCCCAGCAGGAGTATGCCCAAGCAACGGCATACCTAACCGAGCAACTAAATACCGCCACCAAAGCGGCGAACGGATTGTCCCAGGCCGAAGAGTACCGGCAAGAACTGCAGAAAAAGCTGGCCAACGACATGGCGCAATACGCCAACCAAGCGGCCGCTGTAGGGCAGGGCGACAAGGAGGCGGATCGCGCCCAGCAACGCCTGGAGCTCGAGCGCGAAACCAACGAAAAGCTGTTGTCGCTGCGCACGGAGTTGGCCAACGCGACCACGGCGAAACAGCGCAACGAGCTTCAGGCTCAGATCGACCTCACCAACGAGTACCTGCCCAAGCAGCGCGCGGCCATGGAGGATGGCTTCAAGAACATCGATCAGGCCCAGGCCGAGTGGAGCAAGGGGG
>NZ_JAAOCA010000101.1 GCF_014694385.1 Pseudomonas typographi
GGACGATGGGCGTCACGGAAGGATGCACCATCACGCTGGCGCAGTACGACCCGGCCATCTACGACGATGCCGTGGGCCAGCCCTACAATCCCATCGGCTTCATCAGCCTCCCCGCCGGCGGCCTGGGCTCGCCCACGGACCTGGCCTGGATTCAGGACGATACGGCCGAAGTGACCCAGGGCGTACTGTCCTGGACGCCCCCGACGGGCATCGTGACTGGCTATGCGATCACCGTCCGCCAGGGCGGCACGGCGGTACAGGCGCAGCAGGTACCGGCCACCAGCACCCAGGTGCCCTTGGCTGGCCTGCCTTCCGGCAGCTACACCATGAGCGTGGCCTCCATCGGACCGCTGGCGCGCTCGGGTGAGGCAAGCATCACGGTAAACATCGATGGCCCGCCGGTGCCAGAGGCGTGCGCGGTACAGTCTTCGCTGGAAAGCATCGTTCTGATCCCCAGCAACCCGCTGCATGGGCTCAATGGCGGCACCTACGAATATTTCTACACCATGGACGCCACCGCCGAGGCCGATGCCGCGGAATACATCGGCCAGGGCCTGACGATGACCCACACGGGCCTGGCGTTTTACACCAACTATTACTACTTCATTCGCTCCCGCAATGCGTATGGGGTCAGTGGATTCCTGAAGGTGCCGGCGTCGACCTCGAACGACGTGAGGGCCTTCCTGGCGGCCCTGGCCGGTCAGATTAGCGAAACTGAACTGAGTCCGGAGCTGAACGACAAGATCACTGACCTTGCCGACCAGATCGCCGCGCTCGATGGCCTGTCGGCCTACAAGGAAGACCAGACTTACACCACTGGCGACATGGTGGTGGCTGGCGGCCGGATCTGCCAAGCCACCCAGGACGTGCCCGAGGAAACCCCGCCGCCTAACGCGGATTACTGGCTGGACGTGGGCCAATCCATCGAAACGGCTAACGGCCTGGCGCAGCAGGTCGAGCAGAACACCACCAAGATCACCG
>NZ_JAAOCA010000102.1 GCF_014694385.1 Pseudomonas typographi
AGGGGTGACGTGTCGACACTGCGGCGCGGTCCAGCTTTTGACGGATGCACGGCGCCCTTTCGAGCACCGGGAGGGATGTGAGCAAGTCAAGCCCGCTGCGGAATTTCCGTGGCGTGATCTGACGGCGGTATTGCGTAGAATCGACTCCAAAACCCGAACCGACCAATCTGATGGCTAAAAGCACTAGCGCAGCAGATAAAGTCCAAAAAACGTCATCGGATTAAAATCAGGTTGCCTCCAGGCATGCAGAGACAGCGTTGCAAATTTCATCTAATGTCCATGGTTTAGAAATAAAACGCGCTCCTGGGGGAAGCTGACCAAACCACTCCGAGGTGAACCCACTGGTTATGAGTACTGGCACGCCCGGATGATGCTCGTGAACCTCTTGCGCAAGCTCCCACCCATTCAAGGAGCCAGGCGTAACCACGTCGGTGATAACTAAATTAAGCTCAGGGTGGTCCTGGAGCGCCCGAAAGCCATTATCCACCGTGTCCTCCGAATGAACGACGGCTCCCATTCCAGTCACCACCTCAACCAGAAGGTCACGTAATATTGAATCATCTTCGACAACCAGAACGACCGGGCTTTCTGTGGATGGGAGGCTCGCATAATCAGTCATAATCCAACGCTCCAATCGTTCAAGATGGCAATAGAAGTGGGACTATAGGTGAAATCTATTTTAGCCACGAAGCCGACGAAAGGTAGCCTTTATACCGCTATTTAATTGATCCAGGCATGTTGAAAGGAAGCGCATATGATTCACGGCGCCCAACTCGTGCATATTTCCCAACGCGGTAGTGACGAGTTTCATCTTGTTACCAACAGGCATTGTTCACAGCCTGCAATTCTTTTTCATACCCGATGCGCTGCCGACGCTCAGCCAAGAGCGCGCGCACCTTCACTTCCAGGCTGTCGCTCTTCTTCAAGCCGGCCGCTGCCCAGGGCGGAACGGCCACGGCCTGGGTGCGGCACGGCA
>NZ_JAAOCA010000103.1 GCF_014694385.1 Pseudomonas typographi
TGCGCCGACTCAGCCTGCGCTTTGATTTGGTCGCCAATGCCCTTGAGGCTGGCGTTGAGTTCTTTGACTTGGGCTTCGAAGTCCATGGTCACTGTCCTTTCAGGGAATTCAGGAGGGAGGTTGCCGCGCTCAGAGAGGCGGTGAGGTCTGGCGCGACAGCGCTGGGCTTGTCGGTCAGGGCAGCGTCATGCGTGCCCCCGCCAGCAGCGCGGAGCGTGCTGGACTTGAAATTGGCGAAGAGTTCGCGGCGCTCGCTGCGGGCCATGCCGGCCTTGGCCAAAGCCACATCCATGGCCTTTAGCGCGTTGGTCTGCTTGGCATCGTCGTCTTCACGCTCGACAACCTCGTCGGCGGTTAACAGCCCGGTGGCCAAGCCCAGCTCCACGGCGCGCTTGCCACGGATGAACGTCTCGTCATCCATCATCTCGGCAACGTCCGCGACCGGCTGGCCGCTCGTTTCCGCGTACAGGTCCGCCATGGCAGAGTCGAACTCCTCCATGTCGTCGGCGATATCGCGCAGGTAGTGGCGGTTACCCGCGAGCAATGTCCAGCAGTTGTGGATCATCAGGAAGGCACTAGAAGCCACCTGGCGCTCGGCGCCAGCCAGGTACACGATCGAGGCCGCGCTGGCCGCCATGCCCAGAACCTTGGTGGTGACCGCCTGGGTGTGCTCCCGCAAGCGGTTGTAGATGGCTATGCCCTCGAACATGTCGCCGCCTGGCGAGTTGATGTACACGGTCACAGGCTTGTCGCCAATGGTCCGCAGAGCCGCGTCGATGCGGTTGACGGTGACGCCATCCCCGTACCAGTCTTCACCGATCACTCCGTAAACGGTGATGGTGTCGGAGGTGGTCTCCACGGCGGCCCGGAGCGCCGGATTCCATTTTTCGAGCGCGCG
>NZ_JAAOCA010000104.1 GCF_014694385.1 Pseudomonas typographi
GCACAACACCTCTGTGCGCACCGAAATCCTCGCGGGGGCCACCACCTTCCTCGCCATGGCCTATATCCTGTTCGTCAACCCGAGCATCCTCGGCGCCACCGGCATGGACAAAGGCGCCGTGTTCGTCGCCACCTGCCTGGCCGCCGCCATCGGCTCGGCATTGATGGGCCTGATCGCCAACTACCCCATCGCCCTCGCACCCGGCATGGGCCTGAACGCCTTCTTCACCTACACCGTGGTGCTGCACATGGGCCACACCTGGCAGGTCGGGCTCGGCGCCGTGTTCCTCTCGGCGGTGTGCTTCTTCGTGCTCTCGGTGTTCAAAATCCGCGAGTGGATCGTCAACAGCATCCCCCTGCCCCTGCGCAGCGCCATCGCCGCCGGCATCGGCCTGTTCCTGGCACTGATCGCCTTGCAGAACGCCGGCATCGTCGTCGATAACCCCGCCACCCTGGTGGGCCTGGGCGACCTCCGCCAGCCCGGGGCGATACTCGCCGTGCTCGGCTTCGTCCTCATCGTTGCCCTGGAAGCCCTGAAGGTGCGCGGCGCCGTGCTGATCGGCATCCTCGCCGTGACCGTGGTGTCGATCCTGTTCGGCTTCAGCCCCTTCGGCGGCCTGGTGTCGATGCCGCCCTCGCTGGCCCCGACCTTTTTACAGCTCGACATCGCCGGGGCCCTGAACATCGGCCTGGTCAGCGTGATCTTCGCCTTCCTGTTCGTCGACCTGTTCGACAACTCCGGCACCCTCATCGGCGTGGCCAAGCGCGCCGGCCTGATGCGCGAGGACGGCTACATGCCGAAGATGGGCCGCGCCCTGATCGCCGACTCCAGCGCCGCCATGGTGGGCTCGCTGCTCGGCACCTCGACCACCACCAGCTACATCGAATC
>NZ_JAAOCA010000105.1 GCF_014694385.1 Pseudomonas typographi
TGGCGACCGTGTTTCCTTTCAGCCAGGCGGTGGTGGATATCCTCAGCCAGGGCAAGTTCATGATCGTCTACGCCTGCCAGCTCGACTTTGCGGACGGCATGGTGCTGGCGCACACCGGCACCGGCGACCTGGTGATCGATGGCGTCACCTACCAGGGTGTGGGCAGCCTGGGCGAGGTTGGCCAGGCCCAGGAAAGCGACAGTTCAGGCTCGCCCATGTCCATCGACCTGACGCTCAACGGCCTGGACGCCTACATCCTCCAGGAAACCAATATCCGCGGCTGCCGCGGCCGGCCCGGGAAGCTGATGTTCGTGGTGTTCGACGCCGAGGGTAACTACGCCGTCGACATTCTGTTCTCTGGCCGGATGGATGCCGCGCAATTCTCCTACGCCGGCAACGGCACCGACGGCAACAAGATCACCGTGCCGATCATCGACCGCATGGCCGAGTGGCAGCGCACCGGTACCGAGCGTTGGACCGATGAGAACCACCGCGCGCGCCATGATGGTGATCGCTTCTTCTACGCCGTCGCCCAGATGGCCGAATGGCCCATCTACTGGGGCGCCAAGAAAGACGCACCGTCCTTCACCTACGACAAATGACCCTATGCGAAATAGAGACTGGACCACACGTCTGAACGAAGTGATCAAGGCCGCCATCGAGCGGCCTTTTTCATGGGGTGAATTTGACTGCTGCCTGTTCGCCGCCGATTGCGCGCTGGCGGTCTGCGGCACCGACCCGGCCGCCGTCTACCGCGGCAAGTACACGACTGAGGCGGGCGCCAAGCGCCTGCTCAAGCAAAACCACGGCAGCCTCGAGGCCGCTTGGGATGCGTGCTTCAGCCGGGTATCGCCGGCGTACATACAGCGCGG
>NZ_JAAOCA010000106.1 GCF_014694385.1 Pseudomonas typographi
ACGTGCGCCGCAAGGGTTCCTTGTCCCACGAAATGTTCAGCACAGAGCAGCAGGCGCGCGAGGCTATTCGGCGCTGGGCTAAGGAGGCGGCATGACCTATCTCGTCTACTTCCCGCCCCAGTACGGCAACCCTGAGCGCTGGGCTGAGTGCACTGTCGATGACTTCGGCGTTTGGCGCTGCAATGGGATGTACATGCCGGCGCCGGCGGCTGATCGGATTAAGGAGGCGGCATGAAAGTGCTCGACGCCGGAACCGGGATGCTGCCGGGCCGCCTGCAAAGATACGGTCGCGAGTTCGAGGTCTATCGCTGCCCAGATCATCGCAACGATGACTGCGGAATGTGCGGCGGCACCGGCTTCCGCCAGATCTGCAACCAAACCGCCTGCCACGAAAACGGCTGCCAAGGCCACTGCTCGCGCACTGCTGACGATTTTCGAGCTCAGCAGAAGCGCTAACCCCTTCCCCATCTATCCACATGCCTGCCGGCGAACGGCGGGTGAGGTGTAGCTATGTCTAGAAATATTCAAACCCGTGAGGGCTATGAGTTCTGGGATCGCCTGTGCGCGATTCCTAACTATGGATTTTTACTGAGCCCCGAAGGTGACCGCGTAGTGAAGGCTGAGGGGGTCGGTAACTGGATAGACCAGCATGACGCCCAGGCAGTGGTAGACGATGCTCAGTCAGAAATTAACGTGCTTCGGGATCTGCTGCCCGTTCTCGTCGAAGCGCGCAAGGTGATCGCCACGGCTCTTAAGCACGGCGCGCCTGACTGGTTCGATAGTGAGGAAAATATCGCTGAGCACACAACGATAAAGCGGATTGACGCAGCCATCGCCAAAGCCACCACCTAACCCCGACCGCCGCCCC
>NZ_JAAOCA010000107.1 GCF_014694385.1 Pseudomonas typographi
TTTTCCGGCGCGGGACTGATCTCCCCGAGGTAGGAACCGTATCGACGCCGTTTTGGCTTGGCGACGACCAGGCACTCCTGCTTCATCAAGCACTGCACCACCTTCTCTGACAAATGCACGCGCTGCCGGCTCAGCGAAGCCCTCATCCGTCGGTAGCCATAGCAGCGATGATTGCGCTCGAAGATGTCTGCCATCGCACGACGCACGTCGGTGTATTTTTCCGCCACCTGCATTCGGGCTCGATGGTAGAAATAGGAACTTCGGGCCAAGCCCAGCGCCTCAAGCAGCTCTGACAAGGAGTACGTCTGTCTCAGGGCATCAGCCAGCAATGTCTTCTCCCGATTGGTCAGGATCTGCCGGTCGATGCCCGTATCTTTTTTTATGAGTTCATTCGCCTTCATCAACAGGTCGTGCTCAAGCTGCAGACGGCGCACGGCGAGCCTGAGAGATTCGAGTTGTCGTTCCAACTCTTCTTGCTCCAATGACGATGGGTTCTAGTCGGCGTTTCATGGATGCAGGTACCTCTGGGCCGAGTAGCTGGTTTTTCCAGTGGTACAAGGTCGGCCTACATACGCCTAGTTTATCAGCCAGGGCTTTCGCACTTTCTTTTCGCGTGCACAGCGCGATGACCGCTGCATGCTTCATCGCTGCCGGGCGGGCCAACCCGTCAGATCGGCCAACGACACGCGTATGCAACTCGGGGTGCAATTCGTAAATCCAGGCACGCAACGAATCCCGTGCAGGGTAGCCCAACGCCGTGACGGTAGCGGCGATGCTGCGACCGTGTTCGAGATAGTACTCGACAGCCCTTTCCATTTGGGGCACGTGAGTACTTCGACTTCGAGGTCTCGTAGCCACGCGGCAGGTC
>NZ_JAAOCA010000108.1 GCF_014694385.1 Pseudomonas typographi
GGCAGCGCGTGCATTTGTCAGAGAAGGTGGTGCAGTGCTTGATGAAGCAGGAGTGCCTGGTCGTCGCCAAGCCAAAACGGCGTCGATACGGTTCCTACCTCGGGGAGATCAGTCCCGCGCCGGAAAATCTCGTCAACCGGGACTTCACAGCTGTTGCTCCGAATGAGAAATGGCTGACTGACATCTCGGAGTTCCAGATCCCGGCCGGCAAGGTGTACCTGTCTCCAATCATCGACTGCTTCGATGGAAAGGTTATCAGTTGGTCGATCGGCACGCGTCCCGACGCCGAGCTCGTGAACACCATGCTGGATGCCGCTGTCGAAACGGTGGCCGGCAACGATAAACGGCCTGTGGTTCACTCCGATCGTGGTGCGCACTACCGCTGGCCCGGCTGGCTATCGCGCATCGCTGATGCGAAGCTGATTCGTTCGATGTCGCGCAAGGGCTGCTCACCTGATAACGCGGCTTGCGAAGGCTTCTTCGGCCGGCTGAAAACGGAGCTGTTTTATCCTCGCAACTGGCAGTCAACGAGCATCGAGCAGTTCATTCAGGCCCTGGACTCATACATTCGCTGGTACAACGAGAAACGCATCAAGATTTCCCTCGGCGCTCTCAGTCCCGTTGAGTATCGTGAGAGCCTGGGCTTCGCGGCATAACCAGTCCAAGTTTTTGTCCGCATCCCCAGGGGGTCAGTTTTACATTGGCGGTGACACGAAACAGATCGCTGTCCCGAAAACGGCCGTGTCTATTTTTGGAAAAGGTCGAGTGGTTGGGGACTTCATCTTCAAGGCTTAACCGGCAGAACCAGCGATACGCCAGGTTCAAATGGGCCTCTTCGC
>NZ_JAAOCA010000109.1 GCF_014694385.1 Pseudomonas typographi
GTGCTGACCATCACCGGCTACGATGCCAGCACCCAAACGCTGACCTACTCGTACACCCTCGCCAATGCTGAAACCCACAACAGTGGGCAAAACGAGCTGTCCGAAGACTTCCACGTGGTGGCCACCGATACCGATGGCGACAGCGACGACGCCTGGCTGAACGTGCGCATCGAGGACGATGCCCCCACTGCCCGCGACGACAGCGCCAGTGCCAGCGACCACCAGCTTACCGCCACCGGCAATGTGCTCAACAACGACACCCTGGGCGCGGACTACCAGCAAAACCCGGTGACCGCGCAAACCGTGCAAGGCACCTACGGCAGCCTGGTGCTCAATGCCGACGGTACCTACACCTACACGGTGAACACCGACATCAACAAGCTGATCGCCGTGGGTGCCAGCGCCACCGACAGCTTCAGCTACACGGTCACCGACGCCGATGGCGACACCAGCACGGCGAAGCTGAACATCACCGTGGGCAACGAAAACGACGGTGTGACCGTGCTCGACCTGGGCACCGACGGCGGCGAGCAGAAGGTCTACGAGGCCAACCTGCCAGACGGCTCGAACCCGAACGCCGCCGCGCTGACCCAAACCGGCAGCTTCAGCGTGGATGCCAAGGACGGCTTGGCCACCCTGGCCATCGACGGCAAAACGGTAATCGAGAACGGCCAGTTGGTGCTGACCACGGTCACCGGCCAGTTGGGCAATGTGCTGACCATCACCGGCTACGATGCCAGCACCCAAACGCTGACCTACTCGTACACCCTCGCCAATGCTGAAACCCACAACAGTGGGCAAAACGAGCTGTCCGAAGACTTCCACGTGGTGGCCACCG
>NZ_JAAOCA010000010.1 GCF_014694385.1 Pseudomonas typographi
GAGGTGGGGGGGTTTACTTATACAACACGTAGTATGACTGATGCCATTGTGCCTACATTTGCGCCGCTTGAAGAAATTCGTACCTCTTATCTGAAAATAATGACCGAAAAATCCAATGAGAGGCTCGCTGATGCGTCTAGATGGCTTACTTTCATAACCCTGATAGTGGCATCTGGAATGCTGATCTACGTTGTATTGTTACTATGGGCGCACCGGGTCATCTTCAAGCCGCTCCTGCAAGCGCGATACAATATCGTGGCCCTTGCCGATGATCGGACCATCGAGCTCCCACAGGCTTTTAGAAACTCTGGAACTGAACTCGATGAAGTATTTAAAGCCTTGGGTGTGCTGAAAACTCGGCTTGCGGAGCGTAGGGAGATAACTGCGAGTTTACGGACGCATGCGTTGACGGATGGGCTGACAGGGCTTTTGAATCGGCGCGCATTTGATCAAATTGGGGATGGTAAAATCTATTTTACCGATCTGCCAGATGTCATTGGTCTTATTCTACTCGATATTGACCATTTCAAATCTGTGAACGACAATTACGGCCATGCTGCGGGAGATACTGTTTTGAGGGCGGTAGCTAAGGCTTTGACAACCCACGTGCGGCGTGGAGACTTGGTAGCTCGGCACGGTGGAGAAGAGTTTTCTGTAGTGTTGTCTGGCGTTGAGTTTAGTCAATTGTATTCCATGGCCGAAAAATTAAGAGTAGCTATTTCTAAAATGACCATCGAGGTCAGTCCGTCGATATTTCTCAACGTCACAGCTAGCTTCGGTATCGCTTTTGGGCCGCGGGAAAATGGAGGTTGGACAGAATTGTTCGCTGAAGCAGACGCATCGTTGTACGAAGCAAAAAGGGCCGGTCGAAACTGTGTGCGATGTCTTATGCAAAAAATAAGTTAAGTATCAGTTAATTCACATACAGTCTCTGGCCTGTCAAAAATCACAAGTTGTGTATTTGCTGCCGATATACGGCTTTATACCTGGTATAATGGTCGCCGCAGACTTCTTGACTGCGGGATGCGCTGCCGAGCCAGTTATCCAGCCTCAGCCCCGCACCGTGCGTGTGGACGTTCCAGCGCGCACCCAGGCGGTGGCCTCCGCCCTGGGCAGCGGCCGGCTTGAAGAAGAGTCACAGCCTGGACGTGAAGGTGCTGGCGCTTGGCCCAGCGCCGGAAGCGCATCGGGCTTGAAAGCGAATTGCAGGCCGCTGCCAGCGCATGCCAATGACCAACCGCGCAGTCCCGCCCATATCCGTCCCAATGCCCGAAAGGGTGCCGTTCTCGCTCACTCAACCACCGGGAGAATTAACTGCGACCCCTGATTCCGCACATTCCCCATTGCCTTTCCCACCGAATACCAGTCGAAGGCGTCGGTGGGCGTGCCCAGGTCGCGAGCGATCACCTCGGCCCGCTTGCTGGTGGTGTCGGGGTACATCCAGCCCATGGAACCTAATCTGCGCGGGCACCACATAAATATACCTGGCGGAAAAAAGTATAGGCGAAGGCCCCGTACAACATAAATGCTTATCCCCCCAGCCAGCGCACGGTCCAACTGGCGCGCTAACCTTCTTATTCATTCTGCCCAATATGAACGGGCATCCAATTGGGTGCTGATGACTGCCGCGCCACTCAAGGCCTAGGCTCCGTCCAATGGGTGACTCCATGCTTAGAGATTCCAGCCAATACCTTTCGGGCCGTCCGGCCCCCGCGCCCATCACCAGAAATCACCCGACCGCTGATATGGCCAGCGGCTTGCCGCCACTACCGACCGAGGCTCACCCTTGGCTGACAGCCGTTGCACAAACCCTGGGACTGACGGGTAGAACCGCCGAAACCTTTACCCGCTACGGGCTATTAACGGTTCCGTCGCTGAATATCTTGATGCTCTGCCAACAGGCTGAGCCCGCAAGGTGGTCGTTACTAGGCTTTGTCCAACCTCCGGCGGGGATCAGCACGTTGCTCTGGAGTGAAGCGTTGCTACGCGCCAATTGCGTCGCCATGGCCCTGGACACTTGCGTGTGGGGCCAGGATGAAAAGGGGGCAACCGTCCTGGCCAAGCAACTGCCGTTTTATCAGTACAACGACTGCCAGGCTGTGGTCGAAGCTATCGAACAGATGGAAGCACTCAGCAGTAGCCTGTTAGTGACTGTGGTAGCGGCAGCTCAGGCAAGTACCGACGCGCCCGAGCAACCGTCGTCGGACATGACTCCTGTCAGTCCTCAACTGGACTTGCTCGGTCAACGGCTGGACAGTATGGCGGAACGTGCGATCGACGCTCAGTGGCATAAGCCTTTAATTGAGCAGGCATTGACTGCGCTGAAGGTGGCACTGCCAGGCCAAGCGTTCGGTAGTGTCGGCGCGCTCAAGGTCGACAAACGCTTTATTGAGGTCATTGCCGACCCCGACGAACGTCATCTGTTGCTCAGCACCTCTGTTGGCGTTTCCATAAGCACCGCGGCACAGCGTAGCGCCGCATTGCAGACCAATCTGTATCTGATGACCGGAGCCCATTGCGGATTGGCCTTGGCACCTGGCGGGGCCACTCTGCAATCACGGTGGGACTGTACAGGTCTGGACGGAAATGACCTTGCGGCATGGCTGGCCGACTTCATGACGCTGGCTTGCGCGTTGGATGCCGGTGACCCGCCTGCGGCCGCGACTCACTACCGTTCAGCCGGAGGGCACAACTGATGACCGGCGGAATTATGAATCTTAACAACAGCATACCCCTTCTACCGATTTCACAGCCACCCTCCGGCCATGTCGGGATCACAGGTAATCAAAACCCGCGCCAGGCGCCCACGTTAAGGGACCGATTAATTGGGGCGGCTAACAGTGCAAGGGCGACGGGGGGCCTACTGCTCGCCGACACTCGAAGCAATCTACCTTCGGTTCAGACTTTGGGCGCGATGGTAGGTCATGGCTTGCAGCAATTGGTAACCTGCGGCGCGACCACCTTCGCCCGCGAAGAAGTGTTCATGCATGCTTACCACGCCATGCTCCCAATACTCGAAAAGAAGGGCGCTCCAGCCTTGCTAGTTGCTCAATTGGCAATTTCGGCTGCAAAGGTTGGTGCAAACATTTATCGTCAAACGCGCTTGGAGCATCCAGACAAGGAGGTGGCCGTGCGCGGCCATTTCGGGCTTAGCAATACGGAATGGCAAAGCAAGTCTGCGATTCAGAAAGCACAACTGACGGCTCAGCATGAAACCGATTCACGCAATATCACGCGTAACCAGTTGCTCGCCGAGACGGCATTTTTCGTGATGTCGTTGATGAGTCATACTCAGGGCGATGGTGCTCTGGCCGTGCGAGTATTGTCGACACAGTTGCGTAATCTCACCTATGCCGCCAGCCGTGAAACGTTACAAGCGAGCACGGCATTCACCGCCAGCACCCACGGTATCGCCGCTCATGGCGTCAATGCCGAACACATGGCCGCCAACGGTTGGACCTACACCGCCATGACCTTAGCAATGAGTTACCTACAAGATGCCGTGATCGGCCATACCCTACCTGCTGGACAGTCGGTGGCGGGTCCGGCCCTGAGTGACGCGTCAGGTAAGCCCCTCTCGGGTGCAGCGCTGAACAACGCCGTCAATCTGGTTGCCGGTGTGCGCAGCATGGCTAACACCGCCATTGAGTTCATGGACGCCTTTCGCGGCAAACATTACGACCTCGAGCAGGTCGGTGATACGCAAAAGATCCAGACCGACCTTACGAAACTATTCCCGTTTAAGGACTATGGGCGGCTGCTGGATCATTCCTTCGCCCGCCTAAGTTGGAACAATATTTCCGGGGCCATGCCCCTGGCGCTGGATTCCATCACCAAAGGCAAAGTCCCGCCAGCGGTTTCTCAATTCATCAACAATGCCGGCTCGGCAGCTATGTTTGGCATGACCTACAGAATGGTCAACCAGTCCTATCAGGCGCACGCGAAGATGCGCGCGGCGCGCGCCACACTGGAGGCGGGCACATCCCAGTCAGTCGGGGCGCAGGCGGGGAGCGGTGTTATTGCCAGTCCATCGGGTATGAGGATTTTGGCAAGTGATGCCACAAACGAGGCCGCGTCTTCGACGGACGCAGCAGGGCCCGGGCCAAGCACCTTGGCGAACCGGCAACGCAGAGGTCAAGCAGCCCCACCAATGCCCCCCAGGCCATCCCCCCCTACGAGTCAGACAAGCCCGACGCCTTCTCGACCGTCTTCCAACTCGTCGGTGAACACATCGCAGAGCCATGCAGCACAGCTTCTGGAAGCGCGCCTCGGGAAACAAAGCATTAGACAAACGCCTGCAACGCCAGATACACCGCAAGCCGTTTCGGTACCAGAGCCATCTCCGAGAATCGCGCCGTTGCCGCCAAGAGCGTCTGCCGAAGGCGCCACCCCCCCGTTGGCCGCTACACCTCCAGCGGAAAACACGTTACCTCCTACACCGCAGGAAAGCCAGGCGAAGGCGCAACCGGCGATCACCCAAGGCGAGGAAGTAGCGCCTCCCGGCACGCAGCAGCATGACTCAAGCCAAGCACCATTGCAGCAAAGCCCGACAACGCCTGTTACCGGGCGAAACACTGCACAAAACGCCCCGCACGAGTCTAATCCCATCGTCGCCGCCACAAGGCCTGTATCCGCCACTGGCGTACTGCTAAGCGATGATCAACGCGTTATACCTACCCGGCCAAGAGCGGGATCTGTGGGTGCCGCGCCGATGAACACGACTCCATTCACTGCACCGCCTGCGTAAAGGCCACCCCCGCACCTCATAGCAGCCTGACTTAAGCGAAACGGCCTCCCTGAAGGCCGGGGCGTTTCCCGCTCGCGAAATAGCTCGAGGGCAGGGCTACCGGCTTCGGCTTCCTTGGGGATAGTGATGATTTGGTTGGATGAGAAAGGTGATGTCTTCATGCAAAATTTACTTGATCCGATTAGGAGAAAATTTCACTTCTGACGAGCCCTGATTCCAGGGGGGATTACAGGGTCTTTGTTGACGGGTACAGCGTCTACCTCGAAAGTCGGCACCTACCATTCCCCAACCCCGGCCAATCCAGGGGCAAGGTTCATACAGCCGCCGCCGACCCGGTCGAGTGGACATAAGCCGACGGCACCGCCCCCGTGCAAACTGGGGGATCGACGGCGTCGGTTTCGATGCACTCGGCACGACTGTACTGCCGTGCGTCCTGGCAGGTGTGAGCGTCGAACAGGTCAGCTCGGCGGCCGCGCTTCACTCTTCTGCAGGATGGCGAAGCGCTGCTAATGGAAAGGCCTCGTACGGCCATCTCAGCAGTTCCTCAGTATCGATGTCCACACCCAACCCTGGGGCATCTGGCAGTGTCAACCAGCCGTCCTCGACCTCAAGCGGCTGGCGCGCCAGCGCATTGCACTCATCCTTGAAGTTGACGAAATACTCCGCGATCAGAAAGTTCGATACCGCCATCGACACGTGAGCAGTCGCCGCCATGCCAACCACCGTGCTGTTATGGTTGTGAGGGCTGAAGCCTACTGCGTAAGGCTCGGCCATTGCCGCCAGCTCCATCGAGGCCAGGATACCGCCACAACCACACACATCAGGGTTAATCACATCCGCCGCGCTAGCCTGCAGTAGTCCCTGGAATTGTTCCTTGCTGTAGAAGGTCTCCCCGCACACGATCGGCAGGCGTGTATGGGCACGGGTTTGCGCGACCAAGTCGATGTTGTCGGCTAGGTTCGGGTCTTCGTACTGCAGGATATTGAACGGCTCGATGCGCCGGGCAAACTCGATCGACTGCTGCGGCCCCACGCGCCGGTGCGCGTCAATCAACAGGTCAACGCCCTCTCCCACGGCATCACGCACTGCACGTACGTTCGCCACTGCGGCGTCCATGGCGCCACGTGGCAGGATAGTCCGCCAGGGGCCGCTGTAGGGATCCCACTTCAATGCGCTGAAGCCGGCGGCCACCGTTCGTACCGCTGCAGCGCAGATGTCGTCCACGGTTTTACAACCATTGGTCCAGCCGTTTGCGTAGAGGCGGATCCGCTCACGCTGGCGGCCACCGATCAGCTTGTATACCGGCAGCCCAGCTTGCTTGCCGATGATGTCCCACAACGCTATTTCTATACCGCTCCAGGCACAGGATAAATCTACCGAGCCACGTTTGATCACCAGGTCATCAAAAAGGATACGCCAGTGATGGCGGATATCATGTACCTGCCGCCCGAGCAGGTATGGTGCAATACAGTGCACGAAGGTTTCGACGACGCGCTCCTTGTGCAACGTGGTATAGCACTCACCCCAGCCATACAGGCCGGTGTCGGTGTCGACTCGCACCAGCAGCAGGTTTTTGCCGCTGCGCGGGTTGAACAGGTAGGGGGTGATACGTTCGATTTTCATCACATTGCTCCAGCGGTCTTTACACAGAAAAGGCGCCCACCAGCAGCGCAGCGGCAGTCATGACCCAACTGCCTCCCAAGGCCCATGCCCAAAGGAAGCGCTGGTGCTGGCCGATCGATATGCCGCACAGGCTAGTGAGTAGGAAGGTCACGGGCGTATTCGGGCTGAGCGTGGCGCCCACGGTATGCAGCCCCATCAGCGAGGCGCGGGCCATATCCAGTGGATCACCACCCAGTTGCTGGTGCACCTGCGCCAACACCGGCAGTACACCGAAGTAGTAGGAGTCCGGGTCGAACAACAGCGACAACGGCGCCGAAATAACCGCCACCAGCAGCGGCAGGAAGCGCCCGAACTCATTGGGAACACCGTCCGCGGCGGTATAGGCGATGGCGTCGAGCATGCCGGCGCCATGCAGCACGCCGGTGAACACACCCGAAGCCAGCAGGATCGAAGCCATAATCAAGGCTGGCCGGGCGTGGGCGATCAGCCGCTCCATCTGTGCCGTGGGGGCCGGGTAATTGATTAATAGCGCCAGCGCCAAGCCGATCATGAACACCACTATCGGCGGGTACACCGCCAGCACGATGATCACCAGGATAACCAGCGTCAGTAACGCGTTGACCTTGAATAGCTGCGGCCGCGAGATAGTCTCGCTGTTCTGTTCGGGCTCCTCCAGCAGCACCTGTGGCTGCACCGCCAATTGACCAAGGCGGCGACGCTCACGCCGGCCCAGCCAGCCCGCCATTAGTAGGAGGTAGGCCAGCCCGACCATCGCCGGCACCCACAGTGGCTGGAAAATCATCCCGGGGCTGACGTGCATCACCGCTGAAGAGCGCAGCACTGGTGCCACCCATGGCAGGATGTTGATACCCGCCGCCAGCCCACAGATACCGGCAAGGATGCGTCGATCTAACCCCAGTCGCTCATAAATCGGCAGCATGGTCTTAACGGTCAGTAGAAAACACACCGCTGCCGCGCCATCAAGGTGAACCAGTACGCAGAGGATGGCGGTTCCAAGGCACACACGCACTGGGCAATGGCCAACGTGGCGGACCACCTTATCGATGATGGGTTTGAGCAGTCCGGCATCAGTTACCACGCCAAAGTAAAGGATGGCGAACATGAACGTGGCGGCCGTGGGTGCGACGGCTTTGATGCCTTGCTCGTAAAAGCCACCGAGCTGCGCGCCAAATCCCCCCAGCAAGGCAAACATCGTGGGTATGAGAATCAGCCCTACCACCACCGACAGCCGATCGAACAGCAGCAGTACCGTTAGGCTGAGGATAGTGGCGATACCCAGCAATGCCAACATAGTTGACGTCTCCTTGTTATTGTTATGCACGGCGCACGATCTGGGCGCGGTAGATTCGATCGTAGGCGGCAAGTACGCCGCCAACCAAACCATTCTGTGGATAGGCCCATTCAAGGTGTGAATGCATGGAACTGAGGCAACTGGAATGTTTCGTGCTTGTAGCCGAAGAGCTGCATTTCGGCCGTGCCGCCGAGCGGCTGCACATGACCCAGCCGCCGCTGAGTCGGCAAATTCGCCTACTCGAACAACAACTGCGGGTGGAGTTGTTCATTCGAGCCAACAACCGCGTCCAGTTGACCGCCGCAGGCACTGCCCTGCTCGCGGATGCCCGCGACATGCTGGAACGCGTCCAGCGCACCCGGCAACGTATACTGCGGGTGAGCCAGGGACAGGTGGGGCAGGTGAGGTTGGGCTTCACTGCCGGGGGGGCCAACCACCTCATGCCCGAAATGCTGGCCAAAGCAGCCCGGGAGTTGCCGGAGCTGACCATAGAGCTGCATGAACAGCCTTCCATCGCCCTGGTCGAGCGGCTGCGTAAGAATGAGATCGACATAGCCCTGCTACGTCGGGTGCCTGCCGACCAGGCGTTCGAGCATCGGGTACTGTTACGCGAAACTCTGGTTGCCGCGTTGCCTTGGGAGCATGCCCTGGCCAGTGCAAGGCAGATGCCGCTCGCACAGTTTGACGGGCAGCCGTTCATTGGTTATTCCGAGCCGGAAGGCGCGCATTTCCAGAGCCTGATCGCCGAATTGTTCGAGCGACATGGCATTCACCCGCGCTACGTGCAACGCGTGGGGCAAAGCGATGCCCTGCTCGGATTGATACGTGCCGGGCTGGGTGCCGGTATCGTACCCTCCTCGCTCACGCGCCTGCGCCCACCAGGCATCATTTTCGTTGACCTGGAAGCCACCCCAGTCACCACTGCGATGTACATTGTCTGGCGTGGTAATGACGAAAACCCCGCCGTCCCTGCGCTGCTGCGGCAGGTCGTCGGTATTGAAGGGTTGCCCATCGAGAATGGCTAAGGTGACCATTCAAGACCGGTATGGGCAGGGTCATTTTTTGGATTGGACCTAGTCGGCAGTAGCTTACTAGGATGTTCGCCAAGGGGCATGGCTGCGGCCCATCCAGAACCACAACAATGACAAAGGTTTCCTATGGCGCTCATCTCCAAGGCCGCAGCTGCGGCCGTGGCGGGCTCGGTCGCGCGCAAAACCGGCTACCGCTTTTACATCATGTTCATGCTGTTCTTCATCACCACCATTAACTACGCTGACCGCTCGACTCTGAGCATCACCGGCGCGGCGATCAAAAACGATCTGCGCCTGGACAACGTGACCCTGGGCTACTTGTTCTCCGCCTTTGCCTGGAGCTATACGCTGGCACAGCTTCCCGGTGGCTGGTTGCTCGACAAGATCGGCTACCGCAAGGCGTACTTTTTTAGCTTGCTGTTCTGGGCAATGTTTACCTTCACCATGGGCTTCTGCGCCTCGTTGCCGATCACCTGGGCCATCGCTGGGCTATTTGTGTTACGGGTGGTAATTGGTGCCGCCGAAGCACCGATTTTCCCTGCTAATAACCGTGCGAACCTGATCTGGTTCCCGCGCAGTGAACGCGGAACCACCGCAGCGGTATTCACCGCCTCGCAATATTTCGCCAAGGTCTGCTTCGCTCCGCTGATGGGTTTCATCACCCAGTACGCCGGTTGGCCTTACGTGTACTGGCTGATGGGTGTGCTCGGCGTAATGACTGCCGTACTAGCGCTGAAAAGCATGGCCGCGCCCGGAGAAAACCGTGGCTGCAACCAGGCCGAACGTGACTATATAGAAGCCGGCGGAGGTCAGGTGGGTCTGGATAGTACCGCGGGTACGGGGCCCGGCATGGACTGGCCGCAAGCCTGGTGCGAACTTAAGGTGCTTGCCCGGAACCGCATGATGATCGGCATCATGCTAGCTCAATACTGCCTGGCCACGCTCACCGCTTTTTTTCTCACATGGCTGCCCCTCTACCTCATCGAAGACCGTCACATGTCCATCGCCAAGGCCGGGGTGGTAGCTGCGATACCGGCACTGACTGGCTTCTTCGGCGGGGTGCTGGGTGGGGTGCTGTCCGACCGACTACTTGCCAGCGGAGGCTCGATAACTTTCGCACGCAAGTTCCCCATCGTGTTGGGGATGTTGATCAGCGTTTGCATCCTGTTGTGCAACTACCTGGACAATGAACTCTGGATCATCACGGCCATGGCCGTGGCGTTTTTTGGCAAAGCACTCGGCACGCAAGGCTGGAGTGTGCTGGGCGAGGTGGCCCCCTATCGCTCGGTGGGCATGGCCGCCAGCTTGCTCAATGGCTTCGGTAGCATTGCCAGCATCATCTCTCCGATCGTCATCGGTTATTTGATCCAAGCTACCGGCAATTTCCAGTGGGCGTTCCTATTTGTCGCGCTGCACGGCTTGGTAGCAGCGCTGCTCTACCTGTGCGTGGTAGGCCCGATCAAGCGTATCGAACTTAATCCACGGAGTACCCCATGAAGATTACCCATGCCAACATCAACCTGATCACCGTGAACGACGACGATGCCTGTTACTTGCCGTTCGCTCGCCAGCCTCAAGCGCGGCAGGTGATCACAGTGAGCTTGCGTGCTGAAGGCGGTATCAACGGCATTGGTGTGTGCTATGGCTACCGAGGCCTGGCCAAAGGCCTTTTGGCAATCACCCGGGAGCTCGCTGACTGCGTGGTCGGCGAGTCGCTGCACGCCTATGAACACATCCACAAGCGTTTAAGCCAGCATGCGGCGACCTTTGCCGATTGCGGGCTGTTTCTCACGGCGCTTTCGGCCATTGATGTCGCGCTATGGGACTTGAAGGGCAAGTATGCCGAACTCCCTTGGTGGCGTTTGCTCGGGGGCACCCGGCAACGCATCACTACCTACGCGAGCGGGCCGCTGCATCGCGGCTTGAGCGATGAGCAAGTGGTGGAACAGGCGCTTGAGCTAGAGCGCCGGGGCTTTGGTTACATCAAACTGCACCTGGGATTGGATGGCCCGTTCAACCTCATCCGTGAGTTGCAGCGCGCGCGGGCAGTGAAAGACGCACTGTCGCCGACTACACAGCTGATGTGCGACATCAACGAACGCTGGGCTGTTGGCGATGCCACCGCAGTCGGCGCACATTTGGCTGCACTAGGGCTGTACTGTATCGAAGACCCCATTCACCACCACGATTACCGGGGCCTGGCGGCAATTACTCAGGCCGTGCCGACACGGATAATGGCCGGCGAGAATTGGTGGGGGCCGTGGTCGTTCCAGCATGCGCTGGCTGAGCGATCCATGGACATCGCCATGATCGACCTGCAGCACGTCGGTGGCGTGACCGGTTGGATGAAGGTTGCCACGATGGCTGCCGCCCATCACGTGCCGGTGGTCAGCCACATCATGCCGGAATTCCAGGCTCATCTGGTCGCTGCAGCGCCTAACGGGTTGATGTGCGAGCACAAAGAGTGGACTTGGGGGCTGTTCGAGCACTTACCGGTGTTGATCAACGGCCAATGGGAGTTAAGCGAGCGCCACGGGCACGGTCTCGTTTTTTCGGCGGCCAATGAGACATTGAACTGACCAAGCGTCGTATTACCGAGCGACCTCGCTGAGGTCACACACCAAAATGGGCTGCCGCCCAGCGGTGAGATCAAGCCCGAGGTGTCCTTGCGCGCAGAGATCGAGTTGTAGGGGTCAACCGTTTTTCAACACCGAATTGAGTTTTTCTTCCGAAACAGCCGACGGTACGAAACCGTTATACTGATGCGGCCTGACCCAGTTGTACCGCTGCATCAAACATCGACCAATATATTGCTCGGCGTGGCGGGCGCTCATCTAACCTACGGTGGCCACCCCCTGGGTTTTCAGGCTGCGAAACAGCCGCCCCATAGGCGAGTCGTCATGGCAGTTTCCGCGTCGACTCATGCTTTGCGTCACGCGGTAGCGCCATCACCAATGAGGAAAGCTGCGGTCACCATACTGGCCGCCCTGAACCATCTGAAACAGCACGCCAACAGGCGGGCTAGGCGCTTCAATAGCTGCACCCAGTGCCCCTTGCGCTTCAACCCCCTTTATACTCCTTCGGCGAGTTATCCCGACGCACGCAGCGAAACGTAGTCAGCGGCCTCGTTTAGTAGCCTTAGCAAGCGCCGACCCTCTGCTTTGGTTGCACGAGGCAACGTTCCACTTTTCAAAATTATACCTTCCACCGACTGGCTACCTGCCCATTGGGTAGGTACGGCCAGTCTGAGCTTGGATTTGCCCCTTTAATGGGTTCGAGGGCGACACGTGGCATTATCCCGCTGTATTCCCCGCAATAACGCCGTCAGATCACGCCACGGAAATTCCGCAACGGGCTTGACTTGCTCACATCCCTCCCGGTGCTCAAACGGGCGCCGCGCATCCGTCAAAAGCTGGATCGCGCCGCAGTGTCGACACGTCACCCCTTTTTCTCCCAAGTCCCACTTAGCCAGCCACTGCTTTCCGATCATGTGCTCCCCTTGGTCAGTCGGGCTGGAAGGCTAGAACCAGACAGAGCCACGCGTCACTCAACCACCGGGAGAATTAACTGCGGCCCCTGATTCCGCATATTCCCCATTGCCTTTCGCACCGAATACCAGTCGAAGGCCTCGGTGGGCGTGCCCAGGTCGCGGGCGATCACCTCGGCCCGCTCGCTGGTGGTGTCGGGGTCCATCCAGCCCATGGGTCCCTGCAGCACTCGGTAGCGGATCTTGCGTTCAATAGACGGGGGCTAGTGCAGGAATATCAGATGGGGCCGCATCAGGCGCAGCATGCGGACCCAGGCATCCAGAAGCTCTGCGTTAACGGCGTCGCTCGAGAGCCCCGTGTCTCGGCGGCTTTCCTTGGCCGCATCGGGCAGATCCGACGCCAAACCCGCAAGGAGTCCTGGGTTGTGCGTCAGACTCACCGCAAGATACGGGGCGCCGGACTTGCTGCTGCGCACGGTGGCTGCTGACATGCCAGCCAAGAGTCGATGGGGCGCATCGGTGAGCAGGAAGAGATTGCCACGGGTGTGCAGAGGGCGCTCCCGTTACAGACATCCGCCTCAAGTGCTGGCCTCCGGACGGACTGAGCTACCACTGATCGCTTACCGGTTAAATTTTTGCGCTGACGTGCCGATGGTATCAAAGTGCGGCTTATCTGACTTCGTAAAAATCAACACATCCAGCTTATTGACTGATTCAGGGGACGCCCGGATATGGGTACCAGTGCTTTGCCAAAGTGGGCCGGTCACCTCATAACACTTCTTTGAAATAAGCCCTGTCCCTGTTGCTGTGTATGATCAGGATGATGTGTTGTGTTTCGCTAACTTGGCGTTTCGACAGGTCTTCGGCTTGACAGGTGACGAGCTTGTTAGCTGGACGGAGCTAGTGCGCATAGCCCGATCTAAAGGTGCAGGCACCCATGTTCAAACTGAAAATTTCGAGCAATGGTTGATGTCCACTAAAAGTCGACGAGGAAAACAGCCATTCCGTGCGTTTGAAACAAACCTCAATGATGGTCGCTGGTTATGGATGACGGAGACATTCGACGCCGAGGGTTGGAGCATTAGCATGGCCCCGGACATTTCTCGCCTACAGGCTAATGATCATCGTCTTATGCGCCTTGATCGGGATATTGCCATTCGAACGTCGACGACGGATGAGCTAACTGGCTGCATGAATCGCCGAGGCATTTTAGTGGAATTGGGAAAGTTAGTGGCGTCTTCGCAAGCTGAGGCAGGGTTTGCTCTTGCATTGCTGGATATTGACTATTTCAAGCAAGTCAATGACACCTATGGCCACCCTGCGGGGGATGCCGTGCTATGTCATTTCGTGGAGCACTTGCATTCTCGCATTCGAAGCAAGGATCTATTAGGGCGTTATGGGGGTGAGGAGTTCTTGGTTATATTCCCGGGTTGCTCTAATCTCGATGCTGTAACCATTCTTGAAACTATCAGGCAGACTATTGCGCCAATTAGTTTAGAAGGGGGCGAGGTCAGTTACAACTTTTCTGCTGGAATTACGAACTTCAAAATCAATGAGACCGTTGATCAGATGCTGAAGCAGGCTGATAGAGCATTGTACGCTGCCAAACAGGAAGGCCGAGGACGGAGCTGTATCACCAAGCAGACGCCTAGCTAAGCCAGAAATGGCATATCTTTCGTGGGTTCGGAAGCTGCGGGAAAGACCGACACAGCGGCCCAAGGCCGCTAATAATCGGGGGCGTTTCACTTTTTGTACCAAATGAGCGAATGTTAGGGGGCTTTATAGCCCCGAAAAGCCCCTGCAACCCACATTTCAAATAACCAGCTAATCAGCATGTGATCGATGTGCTACCTATCTGGACTGGCTCAGTTGTGCAGTCAACTACTGCTTGAATCTCAGAAATCTTGGGTCTGCTCTACGATTTCAAGTTTCACCATCAGCTTGTGGCCAATATTTTCGTTTAACTCCCAGTACAGGTGCTCGATATCCTTCACTCTGAACTCTTGATCAGCAGTGGGCAGTTTATTCCATGAAAGATCGGCCAAAGTCCTGTGCTCGAACCGATCCCCAATGAAAGCAGCCGGGAAGGGGGAGGAGGACTTCACGCTCCATATGGGGTCATTGGTGAAAGAGTTTTCGTAAAGCTCGAAATGGTACTCAAGAGGCTTGGACATGGCTGGCGGTCCCTGCTGGTGTGGTGGCGAATGTCTATATTGCGCCGCCAAACAGATTTGCAAAACCCCCTCGTAAGTTATTGATTGTCATGGACTGAAAGGCGCAATTTTGGGGGGGGTGAATATATATAATTCTATATATAAATCAATAATTTAGGTCTAATCTGCTTCCCACCTTGACATGGTGGGGGTCGTTGGTTCGAGTCCAATTGTGCCTACCAAATTTTTTTGAAGGGGATACCGCGAGGTGTTCCCTTTTTTTTACGATTTTTTTTACGTTCTTTTTTGCGGCGCCTCATTGGAGGCCGGAGCGGGCGGCTAAACATCGGGCAGAAAAAAGCCCGCCTGGGGAACGCGGGCTAGAAGCAACAACAATGATGAGGAGCTGTTGTGACTCTACGCGGGGGGCTGTGAAAACCCCGTGAACCGACCGTGAAAATCCCCTTCGCGGTGCTGCTTGCCAACGCCGCCCAAAGAAAAGCCCGCGCGGGGGCGGGCCAAAGAGTTTCATGAGGAGCTGGGAGATACGTTAAGCCCCAGGCTGTGAAAACGCCGTGAACCCGGCGTGAAAATACCCTGCGGGCTTCATTGGCCTTTGTTGATGCCCTTGATCAGCGCATCGTGCCCGGCCTTGTCGTTGGCGCGGGAAATCACCTGCACCAGCGACATGGTCGGGCCGGAACCGGCCAGGAAGGTCGATGACAAGGTCGGGCCACCGCCCATGCTGGCGGTACTGTCGACTTGCTCGACCCCGAGTTTGCCCAACGTAAAGCGTTTTTCGCCGGTTTTTTTGAAATCAGGCAGCGCCTGGGTCTGTTGTTTGATGAAGCCCTCGCTGGCACCGGACAAAAACTCATCGTCGTTGTCATCGGTTGTGACACCATTGGGGATGGGCACTTCGGTCACCATCACCACCCGGCGCTGCGCTGGGTTCATGTACAGGATGCCCTTGGCGCCGGCGGTCCCGCTGCTCGCCTCGCCCGGCGGCAATGCGGTTTGCGCGTAGCCGGCCGGTAAGGTGAAGCTGAACTTGCCGCCCAGCGTACTGACCGTTTGCGCCTTGGTACTGGCGGCCGGCGGCTGGGCCGGCTGCGCGGCCAGCGCGGCACCGGCCAGGGGCATCAGCAGCAAAGCACATAAGGCCAAGGGGCGAGTTCGGGAAAAGCGAGAGGGCATGAGTGGCTCCAGTTTGAACTACAGGCTTACAAAAGATTATCACCATGGGCATGGGTTCCGCGCTCATGCACCTCGTTAAGACTTTTCCTGCGCAAAAATAGATCTTTCTGCCGCTACATTACGAAAAGTCTCGCATCGAAAGTGTTCCAAACGGTTCAACCTGCAAGCGCTTCCACAGTGGCAGGGAGGTTGCCATGGCAGCATGTGACGTGACCGAACACCGCTACGGCGGCGCCAGGATTAGCCAGCGCCTGGCAAGCGGCTACCTAGACGCCAGCGCGATGTGCCAGGCCGCTGGGCAAAAGCTGGAGCCGTGGCTGGCGGCCCGCAGCACACGCTTGCGGGTGCAGGCCATGGCGCAACGCTGGGGGGTGGCTGGCGACCAACTGGTGCAGCGTAGCGTAGAACAAGGCCGGGTGCGCTGTTGGCTTCACCCGGCCCTCGCGCGCCGCTTGGCCGCATGGTTATCGCCACATTGGGCCGTGGCGGTCGAGCAGTGGCTGGCTGCATGGGCCGCCGAAGCGGGCCCCATGGTGCCGCCCGAAGCGCTGCCGCGGTACGTGGTAGCCCCCTACAGGTTGGCCTATGGGTATTTTTCGTTTCATAACGAGTTGGTGCTGCACCTGCTGGGGCCGCTTGCCCGCGACGGCTTCGAGTGGCCATGCCGGCGCTGGCCGGCGGCGGCTGACGGCGTGGCCTTCGACACCTGGCTAGGTGGGCGCGGGGTGGCTGTACGCGCGTTCTCGGTGTACCGGCATCATCCGCTGGCCGGGCCTGCGTTCCAGGCCCGGTTGTACCCGATGGCGTTGTACCCGTTGTTACGGGAGTACTTGTACGGCGAGTGGCTGGCAAAGCGTATAGCGGGCCATCTTGCTGGCCTCAACCCGCCACGGGCGCTGCCTGCGCACAGTTGGCAACTGCCCTGGGGCGAAGGTGGCTAGTGCGGTGTGCCAGCGCCCGTGCCCATCAGCGTTGCGCCAGGGCGGCCAAGTCGCGGTAACCCGCGCCGGGGTGCTGGCCGGGCAAGCGGTCGCCGGCACCGAACAGCTTGTGGCGCAAGCTGCCTTCGGCATAGGCGGTTTTATAAAGGCCGCGGCTTTGCAATTCGGGTATCACATGCTCGATGAAGTCGGCGTAGCTTTCGGGTGTCACAGTGCGGGTGAGGTTGAAGCCATCTAGGCCGGTGTCTTGCACCCAGCCGTGCAATTGGTCAGCCACTTGCACGCCGGAACCGACCAATGCCGGGTAGCGGCCGCCGAGGGCGTTTTCGTCGAGGATGCGGCGCACGGTCCAATCCTGATTGGCGGTCAAGGTTTTCACGGCCGATTCGATGGCGTTGTTCTTCTCGAAGCGGATTGGCTCATCCAGGCCATAGCGGCCCAAGTCGATACCGGTGGAGGCAGCGTAATGCGCCAGGCCCGCTTCGGGGTTGGCGTAGCGCAAGTATTCGCCGTGCTTGTCGCGCGCTTCGGCTTCGCTGGCGGCGGTGACTACGCTGATGCCCATGAATACTTTGATCGCTTGCGGCGGTCGCCCGGCCTGGCGCGCGGCCTCTCGAATGGCCGCCACCTGGCGGGCGGCGGCCTCGCGGCTTTGCCCGGAGATGAACACGCATTCGGCGTGCCGCCCGGCAAAGCGCAGGCCACGGGCCGACGAACCGGCTTGGAACAAGACCGGGGTGCGCTGTGGCGATGGCTCGCACAGGTGGTAGCCCTCTACCTGGTAGAACTCGCCGTGGTGCTGCACCGGGTGCACTTTGCTGGGCTGGGCATAGATGCGCCGTTCGCGATCGGCCAGTACCGCGCCATCTTCCCAACTGCCTTCCCACAGTTTGTAGAGCACTTCGAGGTATTCATCGGCCTGGTCGTAACGGCGATCATGCTCCACCTGTGCCGGGCGCCCCATGGCGCGGGCTGCGCTTTCTAAGTAACCGGTGACGATATTCCAGCCGACCCGCCCGTTGCTGAGGTGATCGAGCGTAGACATGCGCCGGGCGAACAGGTAAGGCAGGTCGTAGCTGAGGTTGGCCGTGAGGCCGAACCCCAGGTTTTGGGTAACCGCAGCCATGGCCGACACCAGCAACAAGGGGTCGTTGACCGGTAACTGGATGCTCTCTTGCAAGGTGAGGTCCACATTCGCGCGGTATACGTCGTACACCCCCACGATGTCGGCCAGGAACAAGCCGTCGAACAGGCCCTTTTCGAGCAAACGGGCAAGGTCGGTCCAGTAGTCGAGGCGGTGGTAGTTGGCCGAGCGGTCGCGAGGGTGCGTCCACAAACCATGGTTGATGTGCCCCACGCAGTTCATGTTGAAGGCGTTCAGCAAGATGTGTTTATTCGATGGCATGGCGAGCTCTCAGAGGTAACCCTTGCGCGGCGGCAGTTCGCCGTTGAGGTGGTAGTTGCCAATGGCGTGGTACTTCCAGCGCACCGGGTCGTGCAGGGTGTGGGTGCGGGCGTTGCGCCAGTAACGGTCTAGCCCGGCGCCGCTGCCGGCCAGCTCCACCAGTAGGTTGCCAGCGGCCAGCGAGGTGTCGGTGCTCAGTGCCCGTACTTCGGCCACGGCCAGCGAGGCCGCCGCCACCCGAGCACTGTCGGGCGCCTCCCGGGCGGCTTGCACGTGCTCGCCGGCTACCCTGAGCAAGGCCTCGGTGGCTGCCACGTGTACCGCCAGTTCGCCCAGGCTGTAGGCCACCAGGTCGTCGTGCGGCTCAGCCAACTGCCGGGCACGATCGAACGCGCCCCGCGCCAGCCCGGTATCGATGGCCGCATGCAGCAGTTGGGCGACGGGCCCTACCGCGGTAGGGCGTTCGAACGAGGCTTGGAACGGCACTACATCGTCGGCGTCGACGTACACCTGCTCGAACACCACCGAGCCGCTTCCGGTAGTGCGCTGGCCCATGCCGGACCAGTCGTCGATGATGCGCAGGCCGCTGGCTTCCCGGTGCACGAAGGCCATCTGCTGGCGGCCCTCCGGGTCGATCACCGAGGTAGGCACGCGCTGGGCGAACAACGCACCGGTGGCGTAGAACTTGCGCCCGTTGATGCGGTTGCCGGTGCCGTCCGGTGTCAGCGAGGTGGTGCGGTGCTGGGAGGTCTTGGTGCCGATCTCGGCCAGGGCGTTGCCAAAACGCACTCCGGCCTGCGCCTCGGCGAACAGCCGCCGTTGTTGCGCGGCGGTGCCGTTCACCCGCAACACCTCCAACGCATAGAAATGATTCTGCGGGATTTGCCCAATCGAGCCGTCGGCCGCCGAGAGCAAGGCGATTACCTCGGCCACGGTGGCAACGCTGGCATCCAGCCCACCGAAGGCTTTAGGTACGGTCAAAGCTAACAGGCCGCTGGCGCTGAGGCGGTCGAGTTCTGCGTGTGGCAGGCGGCGTTCACGGTCTCGTTCGGCGGCGCCAGAGGCAAACTCCGTGGCCAGGTAGCGGGCCAGTTGTAGCGCACTGGCCGCATCGGCGGCGCGTTCGCCCGCTGGCGGCAGCGGCACACCGGGGCGTACGCTCAATGCGTATTGGCCCAGCGCCAGCACATTTTGCCGCAACGCCGGCAGTGGCCGCGGCCGCTGTGCCTGTTGCCAGTGCCGGGCAAGGCCAAACTCGGCCAGGGTGGCGCGGCTGCCACTGAGCTCGAAGAGTTTTTCGCTCAGCAACACGGCGGTGCGCTGGGCCTGCACCTGGGCCTGTAGCGCCGCCACCGGCCGCTGTTCGGCAGGGGCGCTGGCCGCTTGCGCCAGCAACACCTGGGCGGCGCGCAGTTGAACCTGCAGGCGGCCCACCTCGGCGATGATGAATGGCTCCAGGCGTGCCGCCTCCACCTCGGCGTCCGCCCAAGGCCTGGCACGTTCGCGGATGAATGCCAGGGTATCGGCGTAGGCGCTTTCGCCCAGGCCCACATCGATGGCCGCATGCAGCAAGGGTTCGGGCAATGCGTGAGGATCTTGGCCCTGTGGCAGATACTGGCGCAGGTGGGCCAGGGCAATGGCAGGGTCGAGGGCTGCCTGTTCGCGCAGGGTATTGACCTGCTCGGTGGGGGTAGGCAGGGGGTAATAGGGGGCCGCGGCAGTCACGCACAGTCCTCGCTGGGGCGAAGGCCGGTAATGCCTCGGCTTCGCTAGGGTTATAAAAAAAAGCCAAGTCCATTGGCCCGGTGCAGCGAGAGTAGGGCGGTATAAGAAAATTAGAAAATAGCGTTTTTGAATATATATAAGCCCGCGTTCGCGGCCATAAGGTTATTCCCCGATGGCATTTGCCACGCATGCCAACCGGCTTATAGGTTGGCCATGCCTCTCGTGAAGTGTTTCAGACGTTCGCACAAGCATCGACCCTATAGGTGAGGTTCGCCGGCCAAAGCGGCCTGGCAGCAAAAGGTGCCGTCAAGGTCGCCCGGCCAACGTCTAAAGCACCACACGAACAATGCCAACAGACCGCCCTGGCGGCTCGGCCACGCCCATGGCCGCCAGGCCTTCGGAGCCGTCCGTGAAACCCTTGATCGTTTTGGCCAGCACCTGCCTGGCAACTGTATTGTCCTTGGCTTCTTACGCCCAAACCCTGGTGGTGGGCGACCAAAGCTACAACGCCCGCACCGTGATGGAGGCGGCCGGGGTGCTTGAAGACCTGCCCTATACCCTTGAATGGAAGCAGTTCAGCGCCGGCTCCCCGGTGGCCGAGGCGCTCAACGCCGGCAGCCTCGACCTGGGGTTGTTGGGCGATGCGCCGCCGCTGTTTCTCGGCGCCTTGGGCGCGCCGCTGAAGGTTGTCGCGGTGTCGCGCCAGCAGTTGGACGGTGTCGCTATCGTGGTGCGCGGCGACTCAGGCATCCAGCGCGTGGAAGACCTTCGCGGCAAGCGCGCCGCCGTTTGGAAAGGCTCCTGGAGCCAGCAACTGTTGTTCAGCGCCCTGGACCGGGCCAAGGTCCCGCGTGACGCGGTTGACCTGCGTTACCTCAATGCACTGGACGCCGCCCATGCGCTGGACGGCGGCTCGGTGGATGCCATCGCCACCTGGGAGCCTTATGTGACCCAGGCCGTGCGCCATGGCGCGCGGGTGCTGTGCACCGCCGAGGGGCTGATCCCGGCGCAAAGCTTCGTCGTGGCCAGCGACAGCGCCATCGCTGGCAAGCGCGCCGCCATCGCCGATTTTCTGGCCCGCTTGCGCACGGCACGGCAATGGTCACTGCAAAGCCCAGCCCACACCGAGCAATACGCCAACGCCTGGGCCGAGCGCACCCGGGCCGATGCCGACATCGCCCGCGTTTGGTTTGCCCACGCCCGTACCGACCTGGTGCCGGTAGACGCACGTGCGATCAGCGATGCCCAGCAAACCATCGACTTTTTCGCAGGGCTTGGGCAAATCCACAGCTACCCCGCGGCGCGCATCTTCGACCCATCGTTCGGCGCCGCGTTGGCGCCCGACGTTGCCACGGCACCTTGAGGAGGTTCCATGACCCACGCTCCCCGGCAGTTGCACCTGGCCGCCTTCCTGCTTAGCGGCCCGGTGATTCACAGCCACGCCGCCTGGCGCCACCCGAATACCCTCGGCCACTTCCTTGAACCGGAATACTACGCGCGTACCGCGCGGGTGGTAGAAGAGGGCTTGTTCGACTTTTTATTCTTCGCCGACCGCCTGGCGGTTGGCGACCAAATGGGCGGCTCGAGGGAATTCGCGCTGCGCTATGGCGCCCAGGACGCTGCCCGGCTAGACCCACTGCCCCTGCTGGCCTACCTGGTGGGGCAAACCCGCCGCCTGGGCCTGGGCTGCACCCGCTCCACCACCTACTACGAGCCGGCCCATGTGGCGCGGGCGTTCGCCACCCTCGACCATCTTTCCAAGGGGCGTGCGGCCTGGAACATCGTCACCTCGATGAACGACAGCGAAGGCCGCTTGTTCGGCAAGGCCAAGCACCTTGAGCACGACCTGCGCTACGACCGTGCCGATGAGTTCGTCGAGGTCGCCTGCAAGCTGTGGAACAGTTGGGCGCCCGGCGCCCTGAAGCTGGACCGCGCCAGCGGCGAGTTGGCCGACCCGGCTGGGGTCACGTCGGTCAATCACAACGGTACCTGGTTCCAAGTAGAGGGGCCATTGAACATCCCGCGCAGCCCCCAGGGGCGCCCGGTGTTGATCCAGGCCGGTTCTTCCGGCCGTGGCCGGCGGTTCGGTGCACGCTGGGCCGAGGCGATCTTCACCATCCAGCCGAACCTGGCGGCGGCCCGTGCATTTCGTGACGACGTGCGCAGCCAAGCGCAGGCCGCCGGGCGCAACGCAGACCATTGCAAGGTGCTCACGGCGGTGATGCCGTTCATTGGCGCGAGCGAGGCCGAAGCCCGCGCCAAGCGCGACCAGCACAATGCCCTAGCGCGACCGGAGCTTGGCTTGGTGACGTTATCCTCGCAACTGAACTTCGATTTTTCCGCGTTCAGCCTCGACACGACGGTGGGAGCGCTGGCGGCGCTGCCAGATACGCCCCCGGCGGTGGCGGAAAAACTCCTCGGCCAAGGGGCTGATACCACCCTGGAAACATTGGGGCGCAGCTACGCGGCCAGCGTGAGGGTGCCACAATGGGTAGGTACCGGCGCACAGGTCGCCGAGCAGTTGGCGGGGTGGTTCGAGCAGGGCGGTTGCGACGGTTACGTGATTTCCCCCGGCTACCTGCCTGGCTCGTTCAGTGAGTTCGTTGAAGCGGTGGTCCCGCACCTGCAGCGCCGTGGCCTGTACCGCCGTGGCTACGAGGGCAGCACGCTGCGTGAGCACCTTGGGTTGCCGCCGCTGGGGTGAGAACCGGGCCGGCCAGTGCTTCACCCAGACTGAACGCGTAGCGCGGGGGCCGGTCCTTTGATTCATCGTCCCTTAGCAGGAGCCTGCTCATGTCGACCGAACTGCCACTGGCCCAACGTTTTGTCCTGGCCTCGCGCCCCAGCGGCGCGCCCGCGCCCGAACATTTTCGCCTGGAGCGCTTCACCCCGCCGCTGCCGCAGGCGGGCCAGGTATTGCTGGAAACCCTTTACCTGTCCCTGGACCCTTACATGCGCGGGCGGATGAGCGATGCGCCGTCGTACGCGCCGCCGGTGCAAGTCGGCGAGGTGATGGTCGGCGGCACGGTCAGCCGCGTGTTGCAAAGCCAGCACCCCAGGTTCCACGAAGGCGACCTGGTGGTGAGCATGGGTGGCTGGCAAACCCACTCGCTCAGCGACGGCAGCGGCCTTGCGCCCCTGCCGCCGGACCTGCCCAGCCCGTCGATGGCCCTTGGGGTGCTCGGTATGCCGGGGATGACCGCCTATATGGGCCTGACCCATATTGGCCAGCCCAAGGCTGGGGAAACCCTGGTGGTCGCGGCCGCTTCCGGGCCGGTGGGCTCGGTGGTCGGGCAGTTGGCCAAGCTTAACGGCCTCAAGGCGGTTGGCGTGGCCGGCGGGCCCGATAAATGCCGCTACGTGGTGCAAGAACTGGGCTTCGACGCCTGTGTAGACCACAAAAGCCCGCATTTTGCCGAGGAGTTGGCCCAGGCGTGCGACAAGGGTATCGATGTGTATTTCGAGAATGTTGGCGGCAAGGTATTCGATGCGGTGCTGGGGCTGCTCAACCCTCAGGCGCGCATCCCGTTGTGCGGCCTGGTGGCCGGTTACAACCAAGGCGAACTGCCACCAGGCCCTGACCGCAGTGGGCTACTGCCCCGCGCACTATTGACCAAGCGCGCGAAGATGCAAGGTTTTATCGTGTCCGACGACTTCGGCGACCGCCAGGGCGAATTCGTGGCGGCCATGGCACCCCTGGTACGCGAAGGTAAGGTGAAGTTTCGCGAGGATGTGGTGCAGGGCTTCGAGCAAGCGCCGCAGGCTTTTATCGGCCTGTTGGAGGGGAAGAACTTCGGAAAATTACTGGTGAAAGTGGTATAAACCGGCGCTTCGCCGTTTGTTTGCCAGGTATTTCGCGATGAGCTTCAGCCCGCTGATCCGCCAATTGATCGACGCCCTGCGCACGCTGCCCGGGGTGGGCCAGAAGTCTGCCCAGCGCATGGCGTTGCAATTGCTCGAGCGCGATCGCAGCGGGGGCACCCGCCTGGCCCAGGCATTGGCCCAGGCCATGGAGGGCGTGGGGCATTGCCAGCAGTGCCGCACGCTGACCGAGCAAACCCTGTGCCCACAATGCGCAGACCCGCGCCGCGACGACACCGTATTGTGCGTAGTGCAGGGCCCAATGGATGTGTATGCGGTGGAACAGACCGGCTACCGAGGCCGCTACTTCGTGCTCAAGGGCCACCTGTCGCCCTTGGATGGGCTGGGCCCGGATGCGATCGGTGTACCGCAATTGATGGCGCGCATCGAGGCACAAAGCACCTTCCAGGAAGTGATCCTGGCCACCAACCCCACGGTCGAGGGCGAGGCCACCGCGCATTACATCGCCCAATTGCTGCTGGAAAAAGGCCTGTTGGTGTCGCGTATCGCCCATGGCGTACCGCTGGGTGGCGAGCTGGAATTGGTCGATGGCGGCACCTTGGCGCATTCCTTCGCCGGGCGTAAGCCAATGCTATAGCCCACGGCATATCGTAGGCCGGCGGTAACGAGCAGGGGCTGGGTAACGTGTTCAGGTACGCGGCCTGTTTGAACCTGAAAGGCGACGACACGGGGTTTTTCTGGGATATTGGCGTGAACAGCCGCGTTGCGTGGAGGCCCGATGCCGATCAAGACCCTTACCCGCCTCGACAGCCTTGCCCCGGCCGAGTGGGATGCATTGTTGCCCCATGCCCAGCCGTTCTTGCGCCATGGTTTTCTCAGCGCCCTGGAAGCCAGTGGTAGCCTGGCCCCAGGCAGCGGCTGGCAGGCTGAGCATTTCGTGCTGGAGGAGGGCGGCCAGTTGCAGGCGGCGCTGCCGGCTTACCGCAAATGGCACAGCTATGGTGAGTATGTGTTCGACCACGGCTGGGCCGATGCCTGCCGGCGTGCGGGCGTGCGCTATTATCCCAAGTTACTGTGTGCGGTGCCGTTCAGCCCGGTGACCGGGCCGCGCCTGTTGGCACCCCGGCTCGACGCCGGCCTGGCCTTGCTCAAGGCACTCCCGGCGCACCTTCAGGCCGAGGAGCTGTCTGGCGCCCACCTGAACTTCAGCGAGCCGGCGCTGGATGCGCACATGGCCAGCCTGCCCGGCTGGCTGGAGCGCTTGGGTTGCCAGTACCACTGGCACAACCGGGGCTACCGCGACTTCCAGGACTTTCTCGATGCCTTGAGTTCGCGTAAGCGCAAACAAATGCGTAAAGAACGCGAGCAGGTGGCCGGGCAGGGCATCGACTTCACCTGGCACCAAGGCGGCGAGCTTGCCGAGGCACAGTGGGATTTCGTCTACGCCTGCTATGCCAATACCTATGAAATCCGCGGCCAGGCCCCCTACCTGACCCGTGCGTTTTTCAGCCTGCTCGCCGAGCGTATGCCCGAGGCCATTCGCGTAGTGTTCGCGGTGCAGCATGGCCGGCCGGTGGCCATGGCCTTCAGCTTGGTTGGTGACGGCTGTTTGTACGGCCGCTATTGGGGGAGCTTGGCAGACTTCGACCGCCTGCACTTCGAAACCTGTTTCTACCAAGGGATGGACTACGCCATCGGCCATGGGCTGGCGCACTTCGATGCCGGCGCACAGGGCGAGCACAAGCTGATCCGTGGCTTCGAGCCGACCCTCACGCGCTCCTGGCATTACCTGTTGCACCCGGGCTTGCGCAACGCGGTGGCCGAATTTCTCGAACAAGAGCGGGCCGGCGTGCAAGCCTATGCCGAACAAGCCCGTGACGCACTGCCGTATAGGCAAGCGGGTGCATGATATCGGCGGGGCAGGTGGTATCGCCGCTTAGCCTGCATGTTGACCTTCGCGCCCTAGGCGCTACTGGGGTGTCTCAGCCTTTCGCACGAGCATTGACGGGCGAAAAGGCACCGTCAAAAGGGTATAGCCAACTTCTGAAACACCGTACTAAGTGCTGAGCTGGGTGGCGAATTTTTCCACCGCACTGACCACCTTCTGCGCGCCATCCTGGATCTCGACGATCACTGCGCCAGCCTGGCTGGCCAGGCCCAGGCCTGCCTCGGCCTGTTGCTTGCCCGTGCCGATCACCGCTACGGCGTCGGAGGCCAGCTTTTGGTTCTGCTGTACCACACCTGCGATTTCGGCAGTGGCCTGGGTGGTGCGCGAGGCCAACTGGCGTACTTCGTCGGCGACTACGGCAAAACCTCGGCCTTGTTCCCCGGCCCGTGCTGCCTCGATAGCGGCGTTGAGGGCCAGCAGGTTGGTCTGTTCGGCGATGCCGCTGATCGTTTTGATAATGGTGCTGATCACCTGGCTTTGCTGGTCGAGTGCCTCGATACCTTCGGCTGCATCCTGCATATGCCCGGCCAGCTTACCCATCACCGACACCGTTTGCTGCACCACATCTGCGCCGCGTTGGGCGCTGGTGTCGGTGTGCACCGAAGTGTTGTAGGCGATGGTCGCTGCTTCGGCTACCGCTCGCTCCCGTTCTACCTGGTCAGTGACGACCGTTGCGAATTTCACGACTTTGTGTAAACGGTCGTTGGCATCGAATACCGGGTTATAGGATGCCTCCAACCATACCACGCGGCCCAGGTGATCCACCCGCTCAAAGCGGCCGGCAACGAATTCACCCCGGCGCAGCTTTTCCCAGAACGCTTGGTATTGCGCGGTCTTCACGTCTTGCGTGGGGCAAAACAGGCTGTGGTGCTTGCCCTTGATCTGTTCCAGCCGATACCCCATGGCTACGAGGAAGCGATCATTGGCCGTGAGCACGTTACCGTTGAGGTCGAACTCGATCACGGCGGTGGAACGCAACAGCGCCTTGATGAAACTTTCGTGTTCGCGGGAAGTTTCGATGGTGCGGGTTAAGTCCGTGGCATAACCGGCGAAACTCAGTAATGTCCCGGTAGCGTTGCGTACGGGGTGCAGGATCACCCGCAGCCAGGCCTCTTCGCCGTTTTTGCGCAGCAGGCGCAGCGCGCCGGCAAAGTGATCACCACGGTTGATGGTGTCGCGAATACGCCGGTGGAAGTCACTGTGCTTAACGTGGCCTGGCACGATATCTTCCAGCGGCCGCCCGCTTAGCTCATCGGAACGGTAACCCATCTCTTTTTCGAAATTGCCGTTGACGTTGATAAACCGACCTTGAACGTCTAGGCAGATGTAGATCATCTCCTGGTCCAGGCCGTCGCGGATCTGTTGAACGCTGGCGAGTTCACCGCGCAGCGTAGCCAGTTCTTTTTTGTAGCGCTGGTTGAAGAACATTAGGGCACCTGGGCACAGCCTTGGGGGGTTAGCCACTTCATCGACTCGCCCAGGTGAGTCTTGAGTACCGTTGGGGGATTATTTTCCGAGGGGGCGCCGGGTATTCGTTTACTTCGGCGCCGGCAGCGCCAGCGAGGTGTCGCTGCTTGGCAGCGGCAAGCGGAACGTGAACAGCGTACCCAAGGCCTTTGAAGAAGACACGTCGAGGGTGGCACCGTGTGCCTGGGCGATTTGCTGGGCAATGTAAAGGCCCAGGCCCAGGCCGCTGCGGGTAGGCTCTGTGGCCAGGCGTGAGAAAGGCTGGAACAGCTTGCCGAGCAAGGCCGTTTCGATCGGTTCACCGTGGTTGTGCACGCTGAGCACGAAATACCCGCCCTCGCAGCCCGCCCGCACGGTCACCGGGGTATCCGCGGCGCCATGAACGATGGCGTTGCTCAGCAGGTTGGACAGCAATTGCCCCACGCGCTCGCCGTCGCAGTGCACGCCCGCCAACTCGCCCAATTGCAGTAGCAAGCTACGGTGGGGGTGGATGTGTTGCAGTTCGTCGACCACATGGCGCAGGGTGACCGCCAATTCCGGGCATTCTTGCATGTGCACCGAAAGCCCCGAGCCAAGCTTGCCCCGGGCAAAATCCAAGACGTCTTCGACCAGGCGTGATGCGCGGCGGCTACAGCTTACGATGTGATCGAGCACGGCGCGGTTGCGTTCATCGTGGCGCCGCCGTAGCAGCAGTTGCGCCCCGGCTTCGATGGCGAACAGGGGGTTGCGCAGGTCGTGGCCGAGCACGGCGATGAATTGCTCGCGCAGTTCGGCCAATTCGCGCTCGTGGCGCAGCGCTGCCTCGGTGCGCAGCATCTGCGCTTCACTGTCGATTTGCACGGCAATCAACCGGGCAAAGCCTTCCATCATCGCCTGCACGCTGCTGCCCTTAAGCCGGGCCGGCAACGGGTCGAAGGCGCACAGCGTGCCGAAAAAGCTGCCCTCGCCGAGTACGATGGGCACCGAAATGTAGCTTTCGAAGCGGTACTGGCGTGGCGCGTCATGGTCGCGATAAACCGGGTCGGTGCTGGCTTTGTCGATCACCACCGTGCCCAGGCTGGCGAGCACCTCCTGGCACAGGGTGCTTGGCAGCGGCAGCTCACCACCTACCTGCAGGCCGAAGCCAAGGCGGTCAAGTACGGCGCAGGCCGCCCAGTGCTGGTCTGTGACGCGGGCAATGGTCACGAAGCGCAGGCCACTGCTTTCTGCAACTACCTGCAGAATCGAGGGCACTGCGTGAATCCTGCCGATCATGGCGATGTCGGCTGCCGCGCTGTTCAACGTATGAACCATTAGGCCAGCACTTCCTTGAACACATTGAACTGATAGCCTTGAGTCTAGCGGCCCCTGGCGCGGCTGTAAAAGCGCGCCTTGCTGACCGGTTGGTCAATGTGGCCGGCGTTTACGGCCAATGCGAAGATTTTCGTTGGCCGCCGCCACCTCATGCTGCGCCAGGAGGATCGACAACGCGGCCTTGTCTACCGGCCGGCTAAGGTAGAAACCTTGCACTTCGTGGCACCGGTCCTTGATCAGGGCCGCCAGTTGTTGCTCGGTTTCCACGCCCTCGGCGGTCACCTTGAGGCCCATGGCCCGGGCCAGGTTGATGATCGCTTGGACCACGGCGCGGTCCCCGCCGCCACTGGTACCGTCCATGGCACAGATGAAGCGCTTGTCGATCTTGATGCTGTCGAAGGGGTAGGTACGCAGGTAGCCCAGCGACGAATAACCGGTGCCAAAATCATCCATGTTCAAGCGCACGCCCAACTCCTTGAGCGCTTGTAAGGTTCCCAAGGCATTGTCAATGTCGCCAAGCATCATGTTTTCGGTAATTTCCAGCTCCAGCCGGCGTGCCGGAAAACCGGTTTGCACCAAGGTGTCGCGGATATCGGCGACCACATCACTGCGCAAGAACTGCGCCGGGGATAAGTTCACCGACACCAGCAGCGCGTCGGGCCATTGCAGGGCGGTTTCGCAGGCTTCGCGCAGCACCCAGCGGCCAAGCGGCACAATCAAGTCGGTTTGCTCGGCCAACGGGATGAATACATCTGGCCCCAGCAGGCCATCGACTGGGTGATTCCAGCGTACCAGCGCTTCCACCGCGACAATGCGCAGGCGGTCGACCTGATAGCGGGGCTGGTAGTGCAACACGAATTCGTTGTTTTTCACTGCCAGGCGCAATTCGCTTTCCAACTGCCGGCGGTGTTGGATTTGCGCGCTCATTTGCTCGGCGAAGTAACGCCAGCCGCCTTTGCCACTGGCCTTGGCCTGGTACAGCGCGATGTCGGCGCAGCGGATCAGTTCATGGCCATCGTAGCCCTGCAGGCGGCTTTGGGCGATGCCGATGCTAGCGCCGACTTGTAACACGTGGCCTTCATGTTCGATTGGTTGCTGCACGCTGTCGATCAGCCGCTGGCAGAAGCGGTCGACCTCGAAGCGTTGCTCCAGGCCGCAGAGCACCAACACAAATTCGTCGCCACCGAGCCTGGCGACAAGGTCCAGGTCACGGCTGCACGCTTTGAGCCGTTGGCCGGCTTCCATCAGCACCGCATCGCCGGCAGCATGGCCGAGGCTGTCATTGATAGGCTTGAAATGGTCCAGGTCTACCAGCAACAGCGTCAATGCCGGCCCATGTTGGCCTGCGGTCAACGCGTCTTCGAGGTAGCGCAGCAGCAGGTTGCGGTTAGGTAGCCCGGTCAGCGCATCGTGCAATGACAGATGCTGAATGCGCGCGTGGGCAGCTACCTCGTCAGTGATGTCGCTGGCGGTGCCGCGAAACCCACTGATGTTACCGCGGGCCACGATAGGTCGCGCCGAAACCCGGCAGTAGCGTAACGCGCCGCTGTGGTCACGGTAGGCACAACGCAGGTTCGAAACGGTTGCCGGGGCATCGGGAAGGGTGGCTAACCAGGGGCCGATGGGGGTGGTGTCGCAACTGAGTAGTTGCTCGATCGGCCGGCCCAGCCAAGCATCGGCGGCAAAACCAGTGACCGCGGCGAAGCGGTTGGACAAGTAGGCCAGGCGGCCGCGCGCGTCGGTTTCCCAGATCCAGTCCGACGCGGCCTCAGCCACCGCGCGAAAGCGCTCTTCGCTGGCTTCAAGGGCATCGGTACTCTGGCGCAGCGAGGTGAAGCTGGCGTCGATCTGTTTAGAGGCGCGCAACACGAAGCGAAAGCAGTAACCGAGCAGCAGGGCCAGCACCGCCGCCACGGCCAACAGGCTCGGCAGCACTGTCCAGAGCAACTGCGCGCCTGGGGCAACGGGCGTCCAGGCCAGGTGATAGCCAGTGCCAGGTAATGGCAGTTGCGCGCCTTTACCGCTATCGCTTCCCGGCTCCAGGCGCAGTTCGGCCAGGCCGTAGCCGTTGCCGATTTCCAGCAGTTTGGCCGGGGTCAACTGGTCGGCCAGCACCAGCACCGTACTGCCTTCGCCCGTGGGCACGGCGCTGCTGCCAGCAGGCTGGATCACCGCGCCGGTGATCAGTGCGGGCCAGCCATACACCAGGCCCAGCCGCGTGGCGGCTTGCTTGCGCGGCGCGGCAGCACGGGCCTCGCTGAGTAAATCGGGCATTGCCGGCAGTTCGCGGGCGCTGGGCTGGCCCCGGTAAAGCGCATATTGGGTGCCTTGGTCGTCGATCACGAACACTGCGTCGAACCCGGCCTGGGTGAACACGCCGGTGCCCAGGTTGTTCTGCTCATACGCCCAGGCGCGGTCTATGTGGCCTACCAGGTGCTGGAAGGCCCCATCGCGCACTGCATAGCTCAACGCCGTGGTGCGGTTGTTGGCGGCGCGGATATCCAGCGCCTTTTGCGCATAGAAGCGGCCTTGGCGAATTTCGTCATGGTCAAGGCCCTGGGCAATGCCAATCACAGCGGCGCCGGCGATCAGGAATGCTGTGGCGAATAGCGCTCCGATCAGCACGAGAAAACGCCGCGTGCGGCGCCAGTGCGGCGCCGACTGCCAAGCAAGGGTGGGCATAGGCGTGCGTCCCCGTCTGTCCTTGTGGTTGCACCGCTGTCTTATGATTGGGAATAGAACAGCCGGCCCGGATTGTCATCCTTCAGCGCTAAAATTGCCGCGGCGCGAACAAGTGCCGCTAGTGGGGTGTTTCAGAAGTTGGCTGCACGATTTTGACGGTGCCTTTTTCGCCGGGCTGCGTTGCCGCGCCTCGCCATAGCCCTGCTATGGCTCGTCACGGCGCCTTGCCCGGCAACAACATGCTCGCGTCAATTCTCGTGCGAACTTCTAAAACGCCACACTAAGCATCTTGAACGGGTAAAACCTAGGTAGGTTCCCCGCCAATGTGGTATCTCAGAGGTTGGCTGCACGCTTTTTAACGGTGCCTTTTGCCGCAGGGTCGCGTTGCCGCGCGCCAGCAACACCGTTCATCCGCCAGGGCCGGCCCCACTGGGGCCCGGCGAATGCGCCGCTGGCCGCCCGCCGTTGCGCTGTGTGGGCCATTACAGAGCGGCGGCGGCCGCGGCGGGGCTTGAAATGCGCCGCACGGGCACCCATGTTTGTGCGGGTGGCGCGAAGGCGTCGCGGGCAATGAACCTTTCTGAACCCTCGGAGTGGCCCCTTCTTATGTTGCCAACCCCCGCCGATGCCGCTGAAAAACTGGCCGACGCCTTAAACCCCGCGCCCTTCGAACAGGGCCGTTACCGCAACCTCGCCGTGCAGCCGAAAGACGGCGTGCTGAAAAAACTCAAGATCGGCTTCAAGTTCCTGCTGCGGCGCAAACCGCCTTATACCCGGCCCCAGAGGCCGATCCCGGTGCGGCCGCTGGACCGCGAGGCGCTGTTGGCATCGCCCGATGGCAGCCTGTGGCGGCTGGGCCATTCGACCGTACTGATCAAGGCACAAGGGCTGTTCTTCATCACCGACCCCGTGTTCAGCGAGCGCGCCTCACCCGTGCAGTGGGCAGGGCCGTTGCGGTTTCATCAGCCACCGATCACCCTGGAAGCTTTGCCACCGATCAAGGCCGTAATTCTTTCGCACAACCACTATGACCACCTCGATGAGGCCGCCGTCAAACGCTTGGCCGAGCACGCCGAATGGTTCTTGGCGCCGTTGGGGGTGGGCGACACCCTGGTGAAATGGGGTATTGCAGCGCACAAGGTGCGCCAGTTGGACTGGTGGCAAGAGACCGACATCGACGGGGTGCGCTTCGCCGCCACGCCCACCCAGCACTTCTCCGGGCGCGGGCTGTTCGACAGCAATGCGACGCTGTGGGCCTCGTGGGTGATGATTACGCCTGCCTGGCGGCTGTTCTTCAGTGGCGACTCTGGCTACTTCAACGGCTTCAAGCTGATCGGCGAGCGCTATGGCCCGTTCGACCTCACCTTGATGGAAACCGGCGCCTACAACGTAGCCTGGCCGGCGGTGCACATGCAGCCCGAACAAAGCCTGCAGGCGCACTTGGACCTGAACGGGCGCTGGCTACTGCCGATACACAACGGCACCTTTGATTTGTCTACCCACCCCTGGCATGAACCGTTCGACCGCATCAGCGCCCTGGCCCAGGCCGCAGGGGTGGCGCTGACCACCCCGCAGATGGGCGAGCAGGTAAATATCGCCGCGCCGCAGGCGACAGGCAAATGGTGGGAGTAACGCGATACGCCTCACCGCAATAGAGGTTAGCCGCCGCTGGGGCCGAGCACTGCGGCACCGCTTGCTTTACCCCACGGTAAATGGGCCTGGCGCCGGTGGGCAAGCAACGGCGGGCGCGGCCTACAAGGGGTGTAGCGTAACTGAAAGCACTTACCCGCATAAAAGTCAGGGCCCCGCGGGTTTTTCTTCATTGACCCCCTAGCCGTAGGCCCCTAACGTGAAGCCTATACCTTGCTGACACACACGGGCACGCACCATGATCCTGCTCAACTGCGATATCGGCGAAAGCTTCGGCGCTTGGACGATGGGCCTGGACGAGGCGGTGATGCCGCTGATCGACTGCGCCAACATTGCCTGTGGTTTCCACGCGGGCGACCCCAGCACCCTGCGCCAAACCGTCGCCCTGGCGGCCAGCCACGGCGTGCGCATCGGGGCGCACCCGGCTTACCCAGACCTGGTGGGCTTTGGCAGGCGTTCCATGGCGTGTTCGGCGCAGGAGGTCGAAGACCTGCTGCATTACCAAATCGGTGCGCTGCAGGGCATTTGTACCGCCCAGGGCGCCCGGGTCGAGTACGTCAAGCCCCATGGCGCGCTGTACAACGACATGATGGCCAAACCCGAAGTGCTGCGTGCTGTGCTCAGTGCCATGGCCCGTTACCAGGCGGGCCTGCCATTGATGGTGCTGGCCATGCGCGACAACCAGCCGGCGCTGGGGCTGGCGGCCGAGTATGGCGTGCCACTGTGGTTCGAGGCCTTTGCCGACCGCGGCTATGAAGCAGATGGCGCGTTGGTATCACGGCGCCTGCCCGGCGCGGTGCATCACGATACCGAGGCGGTGGTGGCCCAGGCGCTGACCCTGGCCAACGGCGGCAACCTGCGTGCGCGGGACGGCAGCGAATTGCGACTGCGCGCCGACACCCTGTGCGTGCACGGTGATAACGCAGCGTCGGTGGCGGCGGTACGGCGGATTCGCGATGCGCTGCGGCAGGCTGCACAATGAAGCCGATCAACTATGCCCCCGGCCGCCAGGCGCAGGTCGAGGTCGTGGCGATCGATGGCCTCATGTTGCGGCTGTTCGAGGCCATCGACGAAGCCAACGTACCTTGGCTGCTGGCCGCCGCCGCGCGGGTACGCGGCGCACTGGGCGAGGCGCTGGTAGACCTAGTACCGGCTTATACCACGCTGTATGTGCAATACGACCTGGCGCGGCTGGACGCCGCCCAAGCCCATGCATGCCTGGCGCGTGCCTTGGCGGGCCTTGCGCCGGAACCGGTCGCCGCCGGGCAGGAGCATGTGGTGCCGGTATGGTACGACCCTAGCGTAGGCCCGGAGCTGCCGGTGCTGGCCGCCCGCAGCGGCCTGGGTGTGCCAGGGCTGATCGCCCGCCACTGCGGGCGTGCCTACACGGTATTCGCCTTGGGCTTCACCCCGGGCTTCGCCTTCATGGGGCTGGTCGAACCGGTATTGGCGGCGCCGCGCTTGGCTACACCGCGCCAGCGGGTACCGGCCGGCAGCGTGGGCATCGGCGAACGGCAAACCGCCATTTACCCCTCGGTGTCGCCGGGCGGCTGGAACTTGCTGGGGCGCACGCCTTGGTCGCTGGTCGACGCTCAGGGCACCTGCCGTTTCAGCCCCGGTGACCGGGTGCGCTTCGAGGCGGTGGGGCGCGACCGTTTCGTTGAGTTGGGCGGCGATTGCAGCCCGTTGGAGGTGCGCGAATGACGGCGCTGATCGTCGAGCACAGCACACCGCTGTGCAGCTTGCAGGATGGCGGGCGTTTCGGTGTACGCCACTTGGGCATTACCCAGGGCGGCGCGGCCGACTGGGTGTCGATGGGGTGGGCCAACTGGCTGCTCGGTAACCCCTTGGCGGCGGCGGTGGTGGAAGTGACCCTGGGCCAGTTCAGCCTGCGGGCTGAACGTGATTGCCATTTGGCGTTGGCCGGGGCGGACCTTGAGGCGACCGTTGACGGCCAGCACCTGCTGCCTTGGCGCAGCGTGCACCTGCGGGCGGGCCAAACCCTCCAGTTCAAAGGGCCCCGGGCCGGCGCCAGGGCCTACCTCGCCGCGCCTGGCGGTTGGTTGGCACCACGGGTGCTGGGCAGTTGCGCCACCGTGGCGCGCGACCGCCTCGGAGGCCTAGGTGGCCGGGGCGCTGCCCTGGCGGCTGGCGACCGCCTGGTGTATCGAGGCCCGGCGCGGGAACCGCGACAAGTAGCCGTGGCGCAGCCACCCAACATCAGCCTGGCCGAACCGCTTCAGGTGGTATTGGGCGCGCAGATGGCGTACTTTTCCGGGCAAAGCCTGTTCGACGCGTTCGACCAAACCTGGGTGGTGGACCCCCGCGCTGATCGCATGGGCGTGCGCCTGTGCGGGCCGCGGCTGCACTACCAAGGCCCACCGATGATTTCCGAGGGTATTCCCTTGGGTGGCATCCAGGTGCCGCCGGACGGCCAGCCAATCGTGCTGGGCAATGATCGCCAGACGATCGGCGGCTACCCGCGGCTGGGCGCGCTGGCGCCCGCCTCGCTGGCCCGGTTGGCGCAGGCCTTACCGGGCGACATGCTGCGCTTGCAGCCGGTGGTGGCCGAGCAGGCACGGGCCAGCCACCTTCGGGTACTGCGGCAGTGGGCCTGAGCCGGGTTATTTCCGGCGGGAATATCGGCCGTTCATTGCGCGATATGGCCGGGCGCTGTTTGCCGGTATGATAGGTGCCTTCCGCTGTCCGAATTGCGATATCGCCATGACCTTGCACTACCCGACCATTGCCGATTGCATCGGCAACACTCCGCTGGTGCGCCTGCAGCGCCTGGGCGGGCAAACCAGCAACACCTTGCTGCTCAAGCTTGAGGGCAACAACCCGGCAGGCTCGGTCAAAGACCGCCCTGCCTTGTCGATGATCAACCGGGCCGAGGCGCGCGGGCAGATCAGCCCTGGCGACACGCTGGTCGAAGCGACCTCCGGCAACACCGGTATCGCCCTGGCCATGGCGGCGGCGATCAAGGGTTACCGCATGATCCTGATCATGCCTGACAACTCTACCGCCGAGCGCAAGGCGGCGATGACCGCCTACGGTGCCGAACTGATCCTGGTCAGCAAGGAGGAGGGCATGGAAGGCGCCCGCGACCTGGCCCAGCGCATGCAGGCCGAAGGGCGCGGCAAGGTTCTCGACCAGTTTGCCAATGGCGACAACCCAGAGGCGCATTACCGCGGTACCGGCCCGGAAATCTGGCGGCAAACCGGAGGGGCGATTACTCACTTCATCAGCTCCATGGGCACTACCGGCACCATCATGGGCACCTCGCGTTACCTCAAGGAGCAAAACCCGGGCATCCAGATTATCGGCCTGCAGCCGATGGAAGGTTCGGCCATCCCCGGCATCCGCCGCTGGCCGGTGGAATACCTGCCGAAGATTTACCACGCCGAGCGCGTCGACCGTATCGTCGACATGGCCCAGGCCGAAGCGGAAGACGTTACCCGCCGCCTGGCCCGCGAAGAGGGGATTTTTTGCGGTGTGTCTTCCGGCGGGGCAGTGGCGGCCATGTTGCGGCTGAACCAGGCGCTGGAAAACGCGGTGATGGTGGCGATCGTTTGCGACCGTGGTGACCGTTACTTGTCTAGCGGCCTGTTCGATGCCGCGCCCTGATGGCCAAGCGTAGCACTGGGCTTCGCCTGCAACCCAGCGGCGGGAGCCGGGCGCAGGCCTTGCCGGCCGGCAAGAAACAACTGCTGGCTATCGAACGGCTGGCCGGTGATGGCCGCGGCATCGCGTTTCATGAGGGGCGTACCTGGTTCGTGCACGGTGCCCTGGCCGGTGAGCACGTCGAAGCCCGGGTGCTGGGTAGCCACGGCAAGGTGGTCGAGGCCCGTGCCGAGCGGGTATTGCAACCCAGCCCATTGCGCCGGCCGGCACCGTGCGCGCATGCCGGCACCTGCGGCGGTTGCAGCGTGCAGCACCTGCCCCATGCCGAACAACTCGCCTTCAAGCAGCGCCAATTGGCCGATCAGTTGCGCCGTGTGGCCGGTGTAACGCCGCAGCACTGGGCTGCGCCGTTGGCCAGCCCGGAATTCGGCTACCGCCGCCGCGCGCGGGTGGCCGTGCGTTGGGACCCCAAACAGCAACGGCTGGAGGTGGGCTTTCGCGCCGCCAGCAGCCAGGCCATTGTCGCCGTTAGCCAATGCCCGGTGCTGGTACAGCCCTTGCAGCCGGTGTTGCTTCAGCTACCGGGTGTGCTGGCGCAATTGGCCAAACCCAAGGCCATCGGCCATGTCGAGTTGTTCCACGGCACCGCCACCGCGGTGCTGGTGCGGCATACGGCACCGCTGCCGGCCAGCGACCTCGCTTGCCTGGCGCGGTGGTGCCAAGGGCTGCCCGCGCAACTGTGGCTGCAAGGTGAGGGCGCGCCGCAGCCATACGAGCCGGGCGCAAGCCTGGGGTTTACGCTGCAACCGTGGGGGCTGACCCTTAATTACCGCCCGGGCGATTTCGTTCAGGTCAATGAACAGGTGAACGCGGCGATGGTGGCGCAGGCGCTGAGCTGGCTGAACGTGCAGCCCGGCGAACGGGTGTTGGACTTGTTCTGTGGCCTGGGCAACTTCGCCCTGCCTCTGGCCAGGCAAGCGGGGGAGGTGGTGGCGGTGGAAGGCGTCGAGGCAATGGTCGCGCGCGCTGGGCAAAATGCCGTGGCCAACGGCCTGGGCAATGTCCGCGTATACCGCGCAGACCTCGCCGAACCGCTGCACGGCGAGGCTTGGGCCCAGGGAGGGTTCGATGCGGTATTGCTCGACCCGCCGCGGGAGGGCGCTTTTGAAACAGTTCAGGGCCTATCCTCCACCGGTGCTGCGCGAGTAGTGTATGTGTCATGCAACCCTGCCACGCTGGCGCGCGACACGGTGCAGCTGCTGGAACAAGGTTATCGTTTAACATGTGCCGGGGTGCTCGATATGTTTCCGCAAACATCGCATGTCGAGGCCATGGCGTTATTTGAAAAGAGCACGGGTACCCGTGCGATGTGACTGGCGACCTTTGCCGGGCGGTAGCGGTCCAAGCCAGCGTGACTGACCCTGCGGTGCCGGGTCATAGGGAAGGTAAAGCAACATGGTACAGGTGAGAGCACAGCAGCCGATCAATACCGACGGCAGCGTCAACCTCGATGCATGGCTCGATCATATCCTCAGGGTCGACGCGGCGTTGGATCGTGGGGCGCTGAAGGTGGCGTGCGAATTCAGCCGCGCGCTTGACCGTGAAGACCCCAATGCCAAGCAGTCGTGGGCCGATGGCACCTCCAGTTTCCAGGCGGGCCTGGAAATGGCCGAAATTCTCGCGGGCCTTAAGCTCGACCAGGACTCGCTGGTTGCCGCCCTGCTGTATCGGGCTGTACGCGAAGACAAAACCACCCTCACCGAGGTGGGCGAGCGCTTCGGCCCGGTCGTGGCCAAGCTGGTCGACGGCGTGTTACGCATGGCGGCCATCAGCGCCAGCCTCACCCCCGGCGTTTCGGCGGTGCTGGGCACCCAGGTGCAGGTCGAAAACCTGCGCAAAATGCTGGTGGCCATGGTCGACGATGTGCGGGTGGCGCTGATCAAGCTTGCGGAGCGCACCTGCGCGATCCGTGCGGTGAAGAGCGCCTCTGAAGAAAAGCGCCAGCGCGTGGCCCGCGAAGTATTCGACATTTACGCGCCACTGGCCCATCGCTTGGGTATCGGCCATATCAAATGGGAGCTCGAAGACCTTTCGTTCCGTTACCTGGAGCCGGACCAGTACAAGCAAATCGCCAAGCTGCTGCATGAGCGCCGGCTGGACCGCGAGCGCTTCATTACCGAGGTGATGAGCCAGTTGCGTGAAGAACTGCAAGCCACGGGCGTGCAGGCGGACATCAGCGGCCGGGCCAAGCATATCTATTCCATTTGGCGCAAAATGCGCCGAAAAGGCCTCGAATTCAGCCAGATCTACGATGTACGCGCCGTGCGCGTGCTGGTGCCCGAGGTGCGCGACTGCTACACCGCCCTGGGTATTGTGCACACGTTGTGGCGCCATATTCCGAAGGAGTTCGACGACTATATCGCCAACCCCAAGGAAAACGGCTATCGCTCGTTGCACACGGCGGTGATCGGCCCTGAAGGCAAGGTACTGGAAGTGCAGATCCGCACCCATGCCATGCACGAGGAGGCCGAGCTCGGCGTATGCGCGCATTGGCGCTACAAGGGCACGGACGTAAAGGCCGGTTCCAGCCATTACGAAGAGAAAATATCCTGGCTGCGCCAGGTACTGGAGTGGCACGAGGAATTGGGCGACATCGGTGGGCTAGCCGATCAGTTGCGGGTAGACATCGAGCCAGACCGCGTTTACGTGTTCACCCCCGACGGCCACGCCATCGACCTGCCCAAGGGCGCCACCCCGCTGGACTTCGCCTATCGGGTGCACACCGAGATCGGCCACAATTGCCGCGGTGCCAAGGTCAACGGGCGCATCGTACCGCTGAACTACAGCCTGCAAACCGGCGAGCAGGTCGAGATCATCACCAGCAAGCACGGGAACCCTAGCCGCGACTGGCTCAACCCCAACCTGGGCTACGTCAGCACCTCGCGCGCGCGGGCCAAGATCGTGCATTGGTTCAAACTGCAGGCGCGCGACCAGAACGTCGCCGCCGGGCGTTCATTGCTCGAGCGCGAGTTGGGCCGGCTAGACCTTCCTCAAGTCGACTACGAGCGCCTGGCCGAAAAGGTCAACATGCGCACCGCCGAGGACATGTTCGCCGCGCTCGGCGCAGGCGACCTGCGCCAGGCCCACGTGCTCGGTGCAGCCCAGCAGTTGGCCGAGCCGGATCGAAGCGACGAACAATTGGGGCTGGTGCCGCGTAAATCGACCAGTGGCCTGCGCCACGGCAAACGCGGCGACATCCAGATTCAGGGTGTGGGTAACCTGATGACGCAGATCGCCGGGTGCTGCCAACCGTTGCCGGGTGACCCCATCGTGGGCTACATCACCCAGGGCCGTGGCGTGAGCATCCACCGTCAGGATTGCGCCTCGGTGCTGCAATTGTCCGGGCGTGAGCCAGAGCGCATCATTCAGGTGAGCTGGGGCCCGATACCGGTGCTCACCTACCCGGTGGATATCCTTATCCGCGCTTACGACCGCTCCGGTTTGCTGCGTGACGTGTCGCAAGTACTGCTTAACGAGAAGATCAACGTGCTGGCGGTCAACACCCGCTCGAACAAGGAAGACAATACCGCCACCATGTCGCTGACCATCGAGATCCCCGGGCTCGATGCCCTGGGCCGGCTGCTGGGCAGGGTGTCGCAGTTGCCGAATATCATCGAGGCGCGGCGCCAGCGTGCGTCCTGAGCCAGGAGCCCCTTGTGTACAGCCTAGACGACCTGCTGCGCTTGATGGCGCGCCTGCGCGACCCGCAATACGGTTGCCCGTGGGATGTGCAGCAAACCTACGCGACCCTGGTGCCGTTTACCTTGGAAGAAGCCTACGAAGTGGCGGACGCCATCGAGCAGGGCGATTTCGAGCACCTGCCGGGTGAGCTGGGTGACCTGTTGTTTCAGGTGGTGTATTACGCGCAGCTTGCCCAGGAAGAAGGCCGGTTCGACTTCGCCTCGGTGGTGCATGGCATTACCGCTAAGCTGATACGCCGCCACCCTCATGTGTTTCCTACGGGCGAGCTGTATGCGCCACTCGACACGCCACGGTTGAACGACACGGAAGTCAAACAACGCTGGGAACAAATCAAGGCGCAGGAACGCGCCGAAAAGGCACAGGCACCGGAACAATTGTCGTTGCTCGACGACGTGCCGGCGGCCCTGCCGGCGTTGGTGCGCGCGGCCAAATTGCAAAAGCGGGTGGCCAGGGTGGGGTTCGATTGGCCGAACGCTGAGCAGGTACTCGGCAAGGTCCGCGAAGAGCTCGACGAGGTCACGGCAGCCATGGCCGAGCCAACTGGCAGCTCGCGCGCCCAGGCCCAAGCCGAAGAAGTCGGCGACCTGCTGTTCAGTGTGGTCAACCTCGCCCGACACCTGGGCGTGGACGCGGAAAACGCCCTGCGTGGCGCTAACGGCAAGTTCGAGCGGCGTTTTCATTTTATCGAACAGGCATTGCGCGAACAGCGCAGGGCCATTGAAGGGTGCAGCCTCGAAGCGCTCGATGCGTTATGGGACGAAGCCAAGCGACAAGAAAAACCAAGCCCTAATGGGAGCGCAGCTTCGCTGCGCGATTGACTAGAGAACATTACGATGAGCCTCTCCCTCCGCGACCAATTGTTGAAAGCCGGCTTGGTCAACCAGAAACAGGTCAAGCAGGTCAACAAGGACCAGAAGAAGCAAAAGCGCCTGGAGCATAAAGGCCAGGTCGATAAAGACGACACCCAGCAACGATTGGCCCAAGAAGCGATGGCTGAAAAAGCCAAGCGTGACCTGGAGCTCAACCGCCAGCAACAGGAAAAAGCCGAGGCCAAGGCCCGTACTGCCCAGGTCAAGCAATTGATCGAGGCCACCCGCTTGCCGAAGTTGACCACCGACGACTACTACAACTTCGTCGATGCCAAGAAGGTCAAAAGGCTGTCGGTCAACAACCTGATGCGCAGCAAGCTCAGCAACGGCGCGCTGGCCATCGTGCACCACGGCGGTGGCTATGAAGTGGTACCGCGTGAGGCGGCGTTGAAAATCCAGCAGCGCGATCCACGCCGTATTGTGCTACTGAACGAACGGGTCGAGGAAAACGAAGCGGATGATCCCTACGCCGCCTACAAGATTCCCGATGACCTGATGTGGTGACATAAACAGCCGGTAAGTTCCGGCCGTTGTGGGAATCGCGGCGGCGCCGCGAGATGGGTTATGCAACGGCTTGTTACTTAGCGTTGCACAGCGCATCGGGTGGCGTCGCCACCCTCCCACAAGGTCCCGGGCCGGCGCGCGTCAGGCTTGTTGGCGCTGCTGCTCTAGCATTTCGAGCTCTTGCTTGTAGCTGTGCGCAGCGGTTTCGTCGTGGAACATACCCACCAACAAATCCTGTTGGTATACATCCCAGATGCGCGTGCCAGTAGCTACCGATTCATGGGATTTATGGGAATCGTCGCGTTCGGTTACTCGTACGGTCATTCTGCAATTCCTCCGATAACGGGCCTGCATCAAAACGTGGTGCAGGCCTTCGTTATAGAGTTAGTTAGCAAGCTAAGTAAACTACTTGGCGTTGGAACAGTGTATTTCCGTTTTCGCAATAATGCTGAGAGCCAGACGGCGCGCCGCCTGCGGCTTATTGCCGCACCACCGGCGGTTATGTGAAAAATAGTTCATCTGTGTTCGAAAACGAAAAAGCCGGGCACAGGGCCCGGCTTGTGGCGTTGTTGAGCGGTCTCAGTCGCCTTTCACCGGCTTACCGTCCACGGTACCTTCTTGCAGCACTATGGAGTATTCCTTGCCATCGGTTTCAGTTTGGTCCAAGCGCACAAGCAGGTAGTCCCAGCTCTTGGCAAACCATAGCAGCGTGGTGCGTTTGGTCTGGGTGGGGTCGCGCACGCGTTCGACTTTGATGGCATCGACCGTGCCGGCCTTGGTGGACACTTTCTCTTCGCCCAATACGCGGAAGTCGTAAGTGTCGAGGTCGTCGCCGTCGACCACTGGGTAGCTCATGCTCTTCTTGCCTGCGGCAACATCATGCTGCAAGGCCAGTTGGTAAGTGGATTTGTCCAGTACGCCGTTGTTCAGCGGCAGGTTTACCGCACTGCCGCGGTCGCTGCCGGTGATTTTCTTGGCAGACCAATCGAAGTCGAGGTTAACGCTTTTGCTCTTGCCCAAGCCCCCGCGCTCATAGCGATAGCTTTGCGGCAGGAAGGCACCGTTGTCGTATTTGAATTCACTGCTTTCAGTGAGGCTGGCGATCATCATGGACGCCTTGAAGCTCAAGGACCATTGGCCATTGGCGTTGGCGATGAGGTCACGCTCGGCCGTGCCGCTCATGGGCAGTTGTTTCCAGTCAGCGGTGTAGCTGGCCGTGAACGGCTTGAGGTCGGCCGCCTGGGCCAGTGGGGTAAGCAGGGCGAACGCTAGAAGCAGAGCGCGACGCATAGGGTCTCCTATTGGCGAATGACATGGCCGCTGGCGGCCATAGGCTGGCCGTCAAGGTACACGCGGCCGCTGGCGGCCAGCATTAAACGGCCTTCAGCGAACCACCGCACCGCCAGCGGATAAACCCGATGTTCCTGGGCGTGAACACGTTGCGCCAGGGTGTGTGGCGTGTCCCCTGATTCTACCGTTACGACCGCCTGTACGACCAGCGGCCCTCCATCGAGTTCCTCGGTCACGAAGTGTACGGTGCAGCCGTGCTCGGTATCACCGGCCTGAAGCGCACGTTGGTGGGTGTGCAGGCCTTTGTGCCGTGGCAGCAGGGAAGGGTGGATGTTCAGCAGGCGGCCCTGGTAATGGCGCACGAACGCAGGGGTCAGGATGCGCATGAAACCAGCCAGCACAACCAAGTCGGGTGTGAAGCGGTCGATGCTGTCCATCAAGGCGGCATCGAAAGCGTCGCGGCCGGCGTAGTGGGCGTGGTCCAGCACGCAGGTGGGCAAGCCGTGGGCGTGGGCACGCACCAGGCCATGGGCGTCTGCGCGGTTGGACACCACCGCGCAGACCCTGGCTGGGCTGCCCGGCGCCATGGTGCTGTCGAGCAGGGCTTGCAAGTTGCTGCCGTGACCAGACAGTAACACCACGACATTACACGGCCCGGGCATCAGCTTACCTTGAGGTTGTTCAGCTCTACCTGGGGCGCGCCTTCGGCGGCAGTGGCGACCTGGCCGATGACCCAGGGCTGCTCGCCGGCTTGGCGTAGCACGTCGAGCGCGCGCTCCACGTCGCCCTGGGCCACGCAAATGACCATCCCCACGCCGCAGTTGAGCACACGGTGCATTTCGTGCTCATCGACGTTGCCCTGTTGCTGCAGCCAGTCGAACACCGCCGGCCGTTGCCAACTGGCTACATCGATAACGGCTTGGGCGCCTTGCGGCAGTACCCGTGGGATGTTGTCGAGCAGGCCGCCCCCGGTGATGTGGGCCATGGCCTTCACCGCGCCGGTTTGCTTGATCAACTGCAACAGCGGTTTAACGTAGATGCGCGTCGGGGCCATCAGCAGGTCGGCCAGCGGTGTGCCGCCCAGTTGGGTGTTCTCGACGGTCGCGCCGGACACTTCGATAATTTTGCGGATCAGCGAGTAGCCGTTGGAATGCGGGCCGGAAGAGGGCAGGGCGAGCAGGGCGTCGCCGGCGACTACCTTGGACCCGTCGATGATCTCGGCCTTCTCGACCACGCCCACGCAAAAACCGGCCAGGTCGTAGTCTTCACCTTCGTACATACCGGGCATTTCAGCGGTTTCGCCACCTACCAGCGAGCAACCGGCCAATTCGCAGCCTGCACCGATGCCCGTGACCACGGTGGCGGCGGTTTCCACATTGAGTTTGCCGGTGGCGTAGTAGTCGAGGAAGAACAGCGGCTCGGCACCGCACACCACCAGGTCGTTCACGCACATGGCGACCAGGTCCTGGCCGATGCTGTCGTGCTTGTTCAGGTTCAATGCCAAGCGCAGTTTGGTGCCCACCCCATCGGTACCCGATACCAGCACCGGCTGCTTGTAGCCGGCCGGAATCTCGCATAGGGCGCCGAACCCCCCTAGGCCACCCATGACTTCAGGGCGTGCGGTGCGTTTGGCCACGCCCTTGATGCGTTCGACCAGTGCTTCGCCGGCGTTGATGTCTACACCGGCGTCTTTGTAGCTCAGGGAGGGTTGCTTGCTCATGATCCAGGCCTATAGAAAGGGGGCGTTTCAAAAAAGGACCTTGCCGCCCATGGCCCCTGGCAAGCGGCGCCAGGCAGCCGGCAACGCGCGGTCTGCGAAGGCGCGCGATTTTAACAGGCTTGGCCGGCAGCGGCCATCCTCGCAAGACGGCGCGCGCGCCGCTGTTGAGGCAATTCTTTTATTGGCACGTTGAGTGTTTTACGGGAAAGTGTGGTCACACGGCACGAAACGCATCGCCTTTGCCCTTTGGAAATCCTTCATGCGTCTGCACACCCTTTTGCTAGCGTCCTGCGTCACCTTGGCCAGCTTCAGTGCCCAGGCCGAGACAGTCAACAACCTCTACCAAGTGCGAGAGCCGCTTGCCAGTCAAGACCCGGCCGAACGTGACCAGGCGACGCAACGCGCGCTGGAAACCCTGGTGCTGCGCCTGACCGGCGACCCGAAGGCGTTTTCCAGTTCGGCGCTGGCGGGGCTGCGTGGTGACCCTAAACAGGTCATCAGCCAGTTCGGTTATGAAGCCGGCCAGCCGCCGTCGCTGCAGGTCGATTTCGACCCCGCGGCAACCGACAATGCCTTGCGCCAGGCAGGGCTTGCCACCTGGGGCACAAACCGCCCGTCGATCTTGGCGTGGTGGTTAACCGACAGCGACAACGGTAGCAACTTGACCGGCGATGCCCAGCCCAGCGCCGAGCCATTGCGCCGTGCCGCCCTGCACCGTGGGTTGCCGCTGCGCCTGCCGTTGGCCGACCTCTCCGAGCAGCCACTGGCCAGTGCCCAGGCGTTGGAGGGTAGCGACCCAACCGGCCTGCGCAGTGCCTCTGAACGGTACGGCGCCGATGCCCTGCTGGCGGTACATGCCACCGGCAGCGCCGGGCAATTGCAAGCCAAGTGGCAGTTGTGGCTGGGCAGCCAGCATGAGCAGGGCACCGCCCAGGGTAGCGATGCGGCGGGCTTGGCCGATGCGGTGATGTTGGCCGTGAGCGAGCGGTTGGCCCCGCGCTTTATCACCAAACCCGGTGCCAGCACCGACATGGCCCTGCAAGTGCAAGGCATGAACCTGGAGCGCTATGGCCAATTGAGCCGCCTGCTCGACAGCTTCGGCGGCCGCCTCATAGCCATGGAGGGCGATACAGCGACCTATCAGGTTAGCGGCAGCCCTGAGCAGTTGCGGGCCCAATTGGGCTTGGCCAAATTGCAGGAAAGCCCGGCCCCGGAGGCGCCCGAGGCTGTACCCGGCCCGGCCACTGCCGAGCAACCGGCGGGCCCTGCGCCACTGCGTTTTCATTGGTAAGGGCTGCGCATATGAGTGATTACCGTCATTGGTTCTGGCTAGGCGTGGTGCTGCTGTGCTGCGCGTTCGTGTATTTATTGCACCCGATCCTCACGCCGTTTCTGGTGGGCATCCTACTGGCCTACATGGCCGACCCGCTGGTTGATCGCCTGGAAGCCTGGGGGCTGTCACGTACCCTGGGGGTCGTGGTGGTGTTCCTGTTCTTCACCTTGCTGTTGGTGTTGGGGCTGGTGGTGCTGATCCCGATGCTGGCCAAGCAATTGGTACGGCTGTACGAATTGGCCCCGCAGATGCTCGACTGGTTGCAGCAGGGCGCGTTGCCCTGGTTGCAAACCAAGCTGGGATTGGCCGAAGGCTTCTGGAAGTTCGACCGGATCAAGGCAGCGATTTCGGCGCACATGGGCCAGACCTCCGACATCGTCGGGCTGGTACTGCAGCGCGCCACAGCTTCGGGCCTGGCACTGGTCGGCTGGCTCGCCAACCTGGTGTTGGTGCCGGTGGTGGGGTTCTACCTGCTGCGTGACTGGGACGTGATGATGGGCAAGATCCGCGGCTTGTTGCCCCGCCAGCGCGAGAAGCAGATCGTGGGCCTGGCGGCGGAATGCCATGAGGTGCTGGGTTCATTCGTGCGTGGGCAACTGATGGTGATGCTGGCACTAGGCGCCATCTACGCCTGCGGTTTGATGCTGACCGGGCTCGAATTGGGCCTGCTGATAGGCGTTATCGCGGGCCTGGCGTCGATCGTCCCTTATATGGGCTTTATCACGGGTATTGGTATCGCGATGGTTGCCGGCTTGTTCCAGTACGGCCTCGACCCGCTGCACCTGGCGTTGATCGCCGGGGTATTCATCGTCGGCCAGGCCCTTGAAGGCATGGTGCTTACGCCGATGCTGGTGGGCGACCGTATCGGCCTACATCCGGTGGCGGTGATTTTCGCGGTGCTCGCCGGTGGCGAATTGTTTGGCTTTACCGGGGTGCTGTTGGCGTTGCCGGTGGCTGCCGTGATCATGGTGCTGGTGCGCCACGTGCACGACCTTTATAAACAGTCGGACCTGTATGCCGGCCACGAAGACCCGGAATTATGAACAGCGCGCCTAAGTTATTGATTCATGGGGCCTCGGCCCGCGTTGTGCCTGCCTGCGGGCAGGTATAGAATCGCGGCTTTGGTTACCTTCGGTTCCGCCGGCCCGGCCGCATGAAACAACCTGTCCAGTTGCCCTTGGGTGTGCGTTTACGAGACGACGCCACCTTCGTGAACTATTACCCCGGCGCCAATGCCGCGGCGCTCGGCTATGTCGAACGGTTATGCGAGGCAGAGGCCGGCTGGACCGAAAGCCTCATCTACTTATGGGGCAAACAAGGCGTTGGCCGCACCCACCTGTTGCAGGCGGCCTGCCTGCGTTTCGAGCAGATGGGCCAGTTGGCGGTGTACTTGCCGTTGGCACAACTGCTCGACCGCGGGGTGGGCTTGCTCGATTACCTGGCCCAGTACGAGCTCGTGTGTTTGGACGACCTTGACGTGATCGCCGGCAAGCCCGAATGGGAAGAAGCGATGTTTCATTTGTTCAACCGCTTGCGTGACAGCGGCCGGCGGTTGTTGATCGCTGCCTCGGCATCGCCGCGTGAACTGCCGGTCAAACTGGCCGACCTCAAATCGCGCCTGACCTTGGCGCTGATTTTCCAGATGCGCCCATTATCGGATGAAGACAAGCTGCGGGCGCTGCAACTGCGGGCCTCCCGCCGGGGCCTGCAGCTCAATGACGAAGTAGGGCATTTCATTCTTACCCGTGGCAGCCGCAGTATGAGTTCGCTGTTCGACACCCTTGAACGGCTCGACCAAGCCTCGCTGCAAGCCCAGCGCAAATTGACCATTCCTTTTCTTAAGGAAACCCTAGGGTGGTGAACCCCGCCCAGGTGCGGCGTGCAGCCGAAGCGCTGCGCCAGGCGCAACGGGTGTTGGTGATTACCGGCGCAGGCCTATCGGCCGACTCAGGGTTGCCCACCTACCGCGGTTTAGGCGGCTTGTACAATGGCCTTACGCCTGAGGGGCTGCCGATCGAGCAAGCGCTTTCACGCCCGATGCTGCGGCAGAACCCTGCCCTGTGCTGGAAATACCTCGCTGAATTGGGGCGTGCCTGCATGGCGGCGCACCCCAATGCAGCGCATTACGCCATCGCGCGCTGGCAGCAGGCGCGGGAAGGGGTATGGGTGCTCACACAAAACATCGACGGTTACCACCCTCTTGCCGGCAGCCCGCCAGAGCGCTTGATCGAGATACATGGGCAGCTATCGCCCCTGTTTTGCCAAAGCTGCGGCGCCGAAACGTCGGAATTGGCAGAGCATTTGCATAAGCCATTGCCGCCACTGTGCAGCCGCTGTAATGGCATCTTACGGCCGCCGGTGGTGCTCTTTGAGGAGCGGCTGCCCGAAGGTGCAATACAGTCGCTCTATGGTGAGCTGGCCATCGGTTACGACGCGGTGGTGACCTTAGGGACGACTGCCAGTTTTGCGTACATCGCCGAGCCTGTGCGGCAAGCCCGGGCGCGCGGCGGTTTTACCTTGGATATCAATCCCATGCCCGCGTTACTCGAGGTGGGCGTGGATATTTGGTTGGCGGCGAGCACGTTAGAAGCGGTGCCTGATCTCGTGAGTCACATTTTGTTTGATTAAATTTGCAAATGGCCACGATAGAAGGCATAGTCGCCGCTTCATTATTTCTAAATGACACGGTCGTGCCCCATGCTTATGCGTTTTGCACCCCTCGTGCCCCTTGCACTCGTTACCCTGCTGATCGGCTGTGCGGCCCAATCACCGGTTTCGCAACAGCAGGCGTTCACTCCCGCCGCCCGGCAGCCGGCGCCCCTGACCTTACGCCCGCATGCCAGCCCGTCGCCTTTCGACAACCTTGAAAGCGACAGCAGCGATGATGACGCGATGGCGGCGTTTAGCGGCACCAAGGCTTACCAGTTGCCGATGCTGGCCGACAGCATCTTGGAGCGCGGCAAATCGCTGATCGGTACGCGCTATCGTTTCGGCGGCACCACGGAGGCAGGGTTTGACTGCAGTGGCTTCGTTAATTTCTTGTTTCGCGAGCAGGCGGGTATGACCCTGCCGCGCTCTAGCCGCGAACTGGTCAACCTGGATGCCCCCGTGGTGGCCCGCAATAACCTCAAGCCAGGTGACGTGTTGTTCTTCGGCACCCATGGGCGCGGGCGGGTAAGCCATACCGGGATCTACCTCGGGGATGACCAGTTTATCCATTCCAGCAGCAGCCGCAGCGGCGGTGTACGCATCGACAACCTCGATGACAACTACTGGAAAAAAACCTATATCGAGGCCAAGCGCCTGCTGGCCATGGCCCCGGCCGCCACGCTTTCAAACAGATAATACGCGGTACCTAAAAAGCCCTCGCGACGAACGGCAGTTTTTCGACGGGGGTTTTTCATGCAAAACAGTGTGTTAAGAGCTAGTCTTCATCGGCAGTCTAAAGTGGATGATTCTGTCATGGCATTATTTCAAGCTCGTGTTGCGCTGCTCGCCGCTGCGGCGGCCTTATTGGCCGCTTGCGCCAGCCCGCCGCCGCCGGTGGCCGTGCAAGCGCCAGCACCGCGCCTGTTGAACGCGGCCGCTGATTATCCGTCTGGCAAGGCCGACGATGTGCTGTTTCGCGCCATCGGCCTGGTGGGAACGCCTTACCGCTGGGGTGGCAACACGCCTACGTCCGGTTTTGACTGCAGCGGCCTGATCGATTTCGTTTACCGGGACGCCGCCGGCATTGCCTTGCCGCGCACCACCGGGGAGATGCTCGGCATGCGTGCGCAGAGCGTTGACCGCTCTAATTTACGTTCTGGGGATTTGGTGTTTTTTTCCACCCAGGGCGGGCGGCAGGTGAGCCATGCGGGCATCTACGTGGGCGAGGGCCGCTTTGTGCATGCGCCACGCACCGGCGGCACGGTGCGCTTGGAGTACCTGACCAAGCCGTATTGGCAAAAAGCCTACTTGGATGCCAAGCGGGTGATCGAGCCGCAGAGCTTGGCCAATAACCCCTGACCAAGCCCCCATGGCGCCGGTTAGGCTTGCTTGGGCTGGCCGTTCGATGCGTGAAGCCCGCCATCGACCGGTAGGTTTACACCGTTAACGAAGCGCGCATCCTGGCTTGCCAGAAACGCAATCACGTCGGCCACTTCCTCGGGTTCGGCGCCGCGGCCCATTGGGATTCGATCGGCAAACTTGTCCATCAATGCCTTGTCGGCAGCCATGTCGGCGGTCATCTCGCTCATGGTCAAGGCCGGGCACACTGCATTCACCCGCACGCCTTGGCCGCCAAACTCCAGTGCCAGCGCGCGGGTGAAGTTGCTCACTGCGCCCTTGGCGGCGTTGTAGAAACTCATGCCCCAGTCGCCACCCAGGCCTGACACAGACGACACATTGACGATGCAGCCACCACGGGCCAGTAAATGGGGCATGGCGGCGCGGCAGCCATAGACCACACCGTTCACATCGGTGGCCATGACTTTATGCCATTCTTCCAACGATGTGCCGGTCAGGCTGCCCATCACCGCCACGCCGGCGTTGTTGACCAATACGTCGATGCCACCGAAGCGGTCGACACTTTTGTCGACCAGGGCGCGCACGGCGTCCCAGTCTGACACGTCGGTAGGCACCTCTAGGGTTTGGCCGCCGTCGCAGCGCGCCGCCACCTCCGCGAGCTTGTGTGGGCGGCGCCCGGCCAGCACCACATTGGCGCCCTCATGGGCGAAGCGCAGGGCGGTGGCGGCACCCATGCCAGAGCCTGCGCCGGTGACGATCACTGTTTTGCCGTTGAAACGATTCATCATAGGCCTCCTGACGAATACGGTAGGGGATCGTTCGTTGGAAGTTCGCGGTGGCCCCGGGGTTCAGAAAAGCGCATTTGAAGCGGCCCTGACGTGTCTGTTCGCGACCGAAATCTAGCTTTTTGCCATTATCACGACGCTTACCGCTTGCCGGGGCTAAAGTCCCGCCGCAACCTCTCGATATGCAGGTATACGAGTTTGCGGAGGTGGGCGATGGGCACGACCCGTGGCGGTTGGTTGGCCAACTGGAGTATGGCGAAAAAGCTGGGTCTCGGCTTTACCTTGGTGTTGCTGCTAACGGTACTGGTGGCCGCCATCGGCGTATGGTCGCTGGGTACGGTACAAAAGCGCTTTGAGGGCCTGCAGCGCATGAGCACCCTCAACACCCAAGTGCTGGCGTTACGCCAGGTCGAAAAAGACTACGCCCTGCATGGCAGCAATGACCAGGCCGATGCTTTGCGCAAGGGGCTCGATGCCCTGCTGGCGAGCGCCGTACAACTGCGCACACAACAGCCTGAGGTGGCGGCGACCTTGCAAACGGTAGAGCAATCGCTCAAAGCTTACCGCCAGGCATTCGATGAGTTCGTTGACATCAACCAGTCCAAGGACTTGGCGCTGGAAATGGCCAGTTGGTCCGTGGACAGCGTGGCCAATAACCTCGATGTGCTGCAGTCGGGGTTGACCGATGATGGCACTTACACGCTGAAGGAGTCCAAGGGCGAGAACGGCGCCGAATTCATCGAGCAAGCCGGGCAAGTGGCGCAGGTGTCGCGCTTGATGCTGCAGGCCATGGAAGAGGCACGGGTGCGCCTGGAGCAGGCCCGCAAAGGCGCTGCCGAGGCGGCCGGTGGGCGTATCGAGCAGGCCGCTCAAGCCTTGCAACTGGCGCAGGCGCTTAAGGATCACGTGCAAGATGCCGGGTACCAGTCCGTGCTCGACGAGGTGACCAACAACATTAGTTCGTTCAGTGAGAAGCTGGGCGATTACACCGACCTGTTGGCCAAGGAGAAGGCGGTTTACCAGCAACTCAATGAACGCGCCGGCCAGGTGACCACCCGGGTCGACCAGGCTTATGTCGAGCAATACCGCCAAATGCAGGCCGAGCTTAAGAAGAACATCGTGTTGATCATCGCCTCGTCGGCCTTGGCACTGGTGGTGGGGATGATCGCCGCCTGGCTGATCACCCGCGGGGTGGTAAGGCCGCTGCGCCAGGTGATTGACCGTGCCCGCGCCATTGCCCAGGGTGATTTGACCAGCGCGGGAGCGGTGACCCGTCGCGATGAGATTGGCCAGTTGATGGGCGCCATGCAAGAGATGAGCACCGCGCTCGGGCAGATCGTCAGTGGCCTGCAGGCCGGTATCGTGCAGTTGGCAGGCAATGCCGAGTCGCTGTCGACGGTGGCCGAGCAGACGCACCGGGAGGTGAACGTCGCGCAGGCCGAAACCGAACAAGTGGCCACGGCGATGCACCAAATGGCGGCCACCGTGCAGGATGTGGCGCGCAGCGCCGAGCAAGCCGCGCAAGCCGCCGAGGGCGCCGACGGCCGTGTAGCCAGCGGCCAGCAGGTGCTGCGGCAAAGCCTGCTGCGTATCGACAAGCTCGCCCGCTCGGCAGACTCGGCCAGCCTGGGTATCCAGAGCCTCAGCGCGGAAATCCAAAATATCGGCCAGGTGCTCGGGGTGATCAAGAGCGTGGCCGACCAAACCAACTTGCTGGCGCTCAACGCGGCCATCGAAGCGGCGCGCGCGGGCGAGCAGGGCCGCGGCTTTGCGGTGGTGGCCGACGAAGTGCGCGCCTTGGCCCGGCGCACCCAGCAATCGACCGAGGAAATCGAGCGCCTAGTGGCTACATTGCGCCAGGCAGCCACCGCTTCGGTGCAGCAAATCGAAGGCAGCGGCGAGCTGGTTCGCCAAGCCGTGGAGGACGCCAAGCAAACCGAGAATGCCCTGGGCAGCATCGCTGAGGCGGTATCTACGATCCAACAGATGAACCAGCAAATCGCGGCAGCAGCGCAAGAGCAAAGCTCGGTTGCCGAAGAGATCAACCGCAGCGTGACCAGCATCCGTGCCAGTGCCGGCCAATCGGCACAGGCCATGGACGGCAACCTGGCGGCCAGCGTGCAATTGGCGCAGCTAGGCACGGATCTAAAAGGCGTGGTCGGGCGGTTCAGGGTTTGAGGCCGTTGTACGCGCGCTTTTGCAGGGCGATTTCGCCATTGCCTTTTTAGCCTTTTTTTGCGATCGCCAGCGCCACCAGGCCGGCAATGATCCCCCAAAATGCCGAGCCGACCGTGAACAGCGTCATGCCCGAGGCGGTGACCATGAAGGTGACCAGCGCTGCTTCGCGCTCATCGGGCTGGGCCATGGCTTGGGTGAGGCCATTGCTGATCGAGCCGAACAGCGCCAGCGCCGCAATCGACAGCACCAACGCCTGCGGTAGCGCGGCAAACAAGCCGGCCAGGGTCGCGCCGAAAATCCCAGCCAATGCACACAGGCCGCCATATACCAGCGCGGCGGTGTAACGTTTGGCGGGTTGCTCATGGGCGTGGGGGCCGGTGCAGATCGCCGCGCTGATGGCCGCCAAGTTAACGCCGTGGGCACCGAAGGGGGCCAATAGCAGCGAGGCGATGCCCGTCACGGTCACCAATGGGCTGGCCGGCACGGTGTAGCCGTCAGCACGCAGCACGGCCATTCCCGGCATGTTTTGCGAGGCCATCGCCACTACGAACAGCGGAATGCCGATGCTGATGGTCGCGCTCAGGGAAAATGCCGGAGTGGTCCACTGCGGCCAGGCCACTGCCAGCGCAAAGCCGGTAAAGTTCAACAGCCCCGTGGCACCGGCCAGGCCGCTGCCCACCAGCAGCGCGGCCAGCACCGCATAGCGCGGCGTGGCGCGCTTGACCAGCAGGTAGGTTAAGAACATGCCCAACACCAACCCCAGGCGCTGCTGGGCGGCAATGAACATCTCGCTGCCGATGCGGAACAGGATACCCGCCAGCAGGGCGCAGGCGAGCGAAACGGGAATGCGCTTGACCAGTTTTTCGAAGGTGCCCGTGAGCCCGCACAGGGTGATCAGCGCCGCGCAGGTGATGAACGCGCCAATGGCTTCGGGGTAGGGCACCTGGCCAAGGCTGGTTATCAGCAGCGCCGCGCCGGGCGTTGACCAGGCCACGGTTACTGGCGTGCGGTAACGCAGCGACAGGCCGATGCTGCACACCGCCATACCGATCGACAGGGCCCAGATCCACGAACTGATCTGCCCGTCGCTGAGCCCGGCAGCCTTGCCGGCCTGAAATATCAGGATCAACGAGCTGGTATAACCGGTGAGCATGGCGACGGCGCCAGCCACGGCAGTGCTCGGCGTGAGGTCGGCCAGCAAGCGACTGCTTGCCTGGGGGGCGGGGGCGGTGTCCATGGTGCAGTCCTTGGCCTGTGGGAGGCGAAAGGGTAAACCGGGTGAGCCCACGGCGCTATCACTGATCCCCAAACATTTGGCACTATGCGTGGCGGTCGCTGGGATTGGCGGCCCTGAACAGCGAGGGTTAATCGATGTACACGGTCTATGGGGATTTTCGTTCGGGCAATTGCTACAAGATAAAACTGATGCTGCATCTGCGTGGCCAGCCCTACCGCTGGGTGCCTGTGGATATCCTTGCCGGCGAAACCCAGACCGAAACCTTTCTGGCCAAGAACCCCAACGGCAAGATCCCCGTGCTGGAGCTCGAAGACGGTAGCTGCCTGTGGGAGTCCAACGCCATTTTGAATTTCCTGGCCGAGGGTAGCCCGCTGCTGCCGACCGAGCCACGCTTGCGTACCCAAGTACTGCAATGGCAGTTCTTCGAACAGTACAGCCATGAGCCCTACGTGGCGGTGGCGCGTTTTATCCAGTTCTATCAAGGGATGCCGGCCGAACGCCTGGAGGAATACCAGCGCTGCCATAAAGGTGGTTACAAGGCCCTCAGGGTGATGGAGCGGCAGTTGCAACTCACACCGTTTTTAGTGGGCGAGGAGTTTTCCATCGCTGACATTGCACTGTATGCCTATACCCACGTAGCGCACGAGGGTGGCTTCGACCTCGAACCGTTCCCGGCGGTGCGCGCTTGGCTGGCGCGGGTGGCGCAACAGCCGGGGTATACCACCATGGGCGGTTAATGGCAGGCTAGGCTGCCTGCCCTGCACTTGGCGCCCCGTTGCAGCGCGGGGGGCCTATTGTTTTATCAGGCTCAAGAACTCGCTGCGGGTGGCGGCATTGGCCCTGAACTCGCCCAGCATCACCGAGGTGATCATCGAGCTGTTTTGTTTCTCGACGCCGCGCATCATCATGCACATGTGCTGCGCCTCGATTACCACCGCCACGCCCATCGCACCGGTGACGGTGCGGATCGCTTCGGCAATTTGGCGGCTGAGGTTTTCCTGGATCTGCAGGCGGCGGGCATACATGTCTACGATACGCGCAACCTTCGACAGGCCCAGCACCTTGCCGGCGGGTAAGTACGCTACGTGGGCCTTGCCAATGAAGGGCAGCATGTGGTGTTCGCACATCGAATAAAGCTCGATGTTCTTGACCAACACCATTTCGCTGTTATCGGAGCTGAACAGGGCGCCGTTGGTCACTTCGTCGAGGGTTTGCTGGTAGCCACGGCAGAGGTACTCCATGGCCTTGGCGGCGCGCTTGGGGGTGTCGAGCAGGCCCTCGCGGGCCACGTCCTCGCCGAGCTGGCTGAGAATCGCGGTGTAATGTTGTTCCAGGGACATGGATCTACCTGTAGGAAGGGTCGCAGGCGCGTAGGTTAAGGCCACGCCCGTGGCCGGGCAAGCACCTATTCATCGCGCCCCTCCAGCATGGTGCGCTTGAGCAGCACATACAAGGCCCCGGTGCCGCCATGCTTGGGCAGGCACGAGGTGAACCCCAGCACCTGGGGGTGTTGGCGCAGCCAGGTGTTTACGTGGCTTTTGATCATTGGCCGCTTGCCGTCGAGGCGCGCCGCCTTGCCATGGGTTACGCGCACGCAGCGTACCTCGTAGCGGGTGGCTTCGGCGATGAATGCCCACAGGGTGTCACGGGCTTTTTCTACGCTCATGCCGTGCAGGTCGAGGCTGCCTTCGAAGCTGACCTGGCCAAGCTTGAGCTTGCGCATCTGGCCCTCTTGAACGCCGTCGCGTGCCCAATACAGTTCATCTTCGGCACCCACGTCGATCACGAATTGGTCCGATAAACCATCCACCGTGGTGGTACCTTGGCGAACGGTGGCAGCCTGGCGCAGCGCCTCCAAGCGTTGGCGGTCAGCCTTGGGCTTACCCACCTCGGCGCGGTCGTGCTGGATAGGCTTCACACCCTGCATCTGGCTTTTGAACAGCGAAAAATCATCGTCTTGCATTGTGGGCCTCCACCCAGGGGAGGTGAAGTCTACGCCAGTCAGTCGTGTTTTTTCATCAGGCCCGGCGCCATGGCGAGGTCCGGGCCGCGGCGCATGCGCCGCCGGCAGCGGCGCCATAAGGCGATACCCAGGTACAACAGCACCAAGCCAATAGCCAGAAGGATGGCGCCGCCGGTGGTGGAGGTGTCGAGCCCTTCGAGGGCTGGAGGGCGCCCCAACAAATTGGCCGCACCCGCCAGGCCGAGCAACACGCCGAGCGTGACCAGCAATGCCGCGAAGGCTGCACCCAATCGCATTCGCCACTGTTTGGGACCCTTGGGGCGAAGACGGCGAGCGTCAAAACCGTCGTCGGATAGCTTCATTCTGTATTCCGGATTCCTGGGAGCGTATCGGGCGTTCGACCCGCTTAGCCAGGTAGGGTTCCAGCCACGCATGCCTCTTGGGCAAAAAACCATGGCCGGTGACGGATGGGGCGGTCAGATAACGTCGGTGGTTTGCGCAACGGCTGCGAAGTTGTCGGCCATGGTGGCCATGCCCACCTGTTTGACCTGTTCGGCGCTGAGCACGCCGCCCTTGTACGGCAGGTCGCGGGTGGCGCAGGCGTCTTCCACCAGGGTGCAGCGGTAGCCGTAATCTTTAGAGGCGCGCACGGTGGTACTGATGCTCGAATGGGTCATGAACCCGCACACGATCAGATCTACCCCCCCCAGGTTTTGTAGCGCCTCATGCAACCCGGTGTTGTTGAAGGCGTTGGGCATGCGTTTTTCAATGATGGGCTCGCCTTCGCGCGGCGCAGCTTTGTCGATGAACTCGCCGCGCTCACCCTGGGGGTCGAACAGCCCGCCCACGGTACCCAGGTGCTTCACATGAACCACCGGGCGGTTGGCCCGGCGCGCGGCCTCCAAGAGCAGCGCGATATTATCGACGGCTTCTTCGATGCCCGACAATTGCAGAGGGCCATTAAGGTATTCCTTCTGCGCGTCGATGATGAGCAGGGTGGCATTGCTCAGTGTAAAGGGCGGGTAACCGCGCCCGCTGAGTTGGAACATTGTCTTTACATCGGGCATCGAGGGCTCCTTGGCAGGGGGCATTTGCCCTATTGTCCCACTGCCGGGGGCTTTCTGTGAATCTCCTTGATGAAAAGGTAGAATCGGCCGCTGAATATTCTGGAGTAGCCCCGTGATCCATTCCCGCCTGCGCACCCTGCGCGACCATATCCGCTGGGCTGTGAGCCGCTTCCAGGCCGAGGGGCTGTTTTTCGGCCATGGCACCGACAACGCCTGGGACGAAGCGCGCCAATTAGTGCTGGGGGCGCTGCACCTACCATGGGAGATCGCCGACAGCTACCTCGATTGCGCCTTGGAAGACGACGAACTCAGCCACCTGCAGCACCTGCTGCGCCGGCGCATCGAGGAACGCATCCCGGCGGCGTACCTGCTGGGCGAAGCCTGGTTCTGTGGGTTGCCGTTCATTGTCGATGCGCGCGTGCTGGTGCCTCGCTCGCCCATCGCCGAGCTCATCCAGAGGCGTTTCGCGCCGTGGCTGGCAGCAGAGCCGGCGCGCATCCTCGACCTGTGCACCGGTTCGGGCTGCATCGGCATTGCCTGTGCCACCACCTTCAGTGAGGCAGAAGTCGTGTTGGCGGACCTGTCCTTCGATGCGTTGGAGGTGGCCAACCGCAACATCGAGCGCTTCGAACTCGACGCGCGGGTATACACGGTGCAGGGCGACGGTTTCGAAGGCTTGCCCGGCCAGCGCTTCGACCTGATCGTGTCGAACCCGCCGTATGTGGACGCCGACGACTTTGCCAGCATGCCCGCCGAATACCACCACGAACCGGCACTGGGCCTTGCCTGCGGTGATGACGGCTTAGACTTGGTGCGGCGCATGCTCGCCGAGGCGGCCGACCACCTGACGGAAACCGGCTTGCTGATCGTGGAGGTGGGCAACAGCCAGGTTCACGTCGAGGCGCTGTACCCTGAGGTGGAGTTTTTCTGGCTCGAATTCCAGAACGGCGGGCACGGTGTATTCATGCTGTCGGCGCGGCAATGCCGGGAACATCAGGCGCTTTTTAAGCGCAACGTTATGCAGTAAGCGCCTAAATGTTGCCGTATGCTCGCTGCCAGCGCGCACGCCGTTTTACTGCTCATCCAGCGTAAACGCCGTGAGGCAGTGCACCGGCACCCCGGCCTGGCGCAGCCGGGCGGCGCCCCCCAGTTCCGGCAGGTCGATGATCGCGGCGGCTTCCTGCACATGGGCGCCCATGCGCCGGGCCAGGTGAGTGGCGGCGATCAAGGTGCCGCCGGTCGCGATCAGGTCATCGAACAATACCAGTGAGTCGCCTTCGCACAGGCTGTCGGCGTGTACCTCAAGGAACGCCTCGCCGTACTCGGTTTGGTACCCCTCGCTGAGCACGTCCGCCGGCAACTTGCCTTTTTTCCGAAACAGAATCAGCGGTTTGTTCAGCTCATGGGCCACCACCGCGCCGATCAAGAAACCCCGGGCGTCCATGGCACCGATATGCGTCACCGGGCTTTCGACGTAACGTTCGACAAAGGCGTCGACCACCATGCGCATCGCCCGGGGCGACTGGAATAATGGGGTGATGTCGCGAAACACCACACCTGGCTTCGGAAAGCCCACTACCGGGCGGATCAGGGCTTTGCAGGCGGCTTCATCGAAAGACATCGGTACATCTCGGACTTGGTTGGGGCTCGGGATTATAACCGTTAAATCAGCCCTGCAAGGCGCCGCCGGCGAGTGCGCACAGTTCGATTGGGTCAAGGATGTGCACTTCCTTGCCGTCGGCTTCGATCAGCCCGCTTTGCTGGAAGCGGGTGAATACCCGTGACACGGTTTCCACTGCCAGGCCAAGGTAATTACCGATCTCGTTGCGCGACATGCTCAGGCGGAACTGGTTGGCGGAAAACCCGCGGGCGCGAAAACGCGCCGAAAGGTTGACCAAAAAGGTGGCGATGCGCTCATCGGCGGTTTTCTTCGACAGCAACAGCATCATTTGCTGGTCATCACGGATTTCCCGGCTCATCACCCGCATCAACTGGCGGCGCAATTGGGGCAATTGTACGGCCAGATCATCAAGGCGCTCGAAAGGGATTTCGCACACCGAAGTGGTTTCTTGTGCTTGGGCCGATACCGGGTAGCTTTCGGTGTCCATACCCGAGAGCCCGACCAACTCGCTGGGCAAGTGAAAGCCAGTGATCTGTTCCTGGCCGCCATCGCTGAGGCTGAAGGTTTTCAACGCGCCGGAACGCACTGCGTACACCGAGCCGAAGCGGTCGCCCTGGCGGAACAGGAAGTCGCCCTTCTTCAGGGGGCGGCCGCGCTTGACGATGTCGTCAAGGGCGTCCATATCTTCCAGGTTAAGCGACAGCGGCAGGCACAGGGGGGCCAGGCTGCAATCCTTGCAGTGCGCTTGGTGCTGGCTGCGCTTAAGGGGCTCGGACATTTTTTCGATTCCTTGTGGGCATTCACACAATGTTCCAAAGGTTAACGGATGAACGAACCCGCGAACAGCCGTTTTAACTTTTCAGATCACCTTTGAATAACGCGGTTGTACAGACGGCGCGCTCAGGTAGGCATCAAATTGCATGCACACGGCGCGTACCAGCAGCCGTCCGGCCGGTAAAACGCGCAGGCCCTGGGCATCGAGCATGAGTAGCCCGTCGGCCGCCATACGCTCAAGGTTCGGCCAGATATCGGCGAAATAACTGCGCAGGTTCACCGCGAAGGCCTGCTCAATGGGGGCGAAAGCCAATTCGAAATGGCAGATCAATTGCTGGATCACCGCGCGGCGCAAGCGGTCGTCGTGGTTACACACATACCCGCGGCGGGTGGCCAATTGCTGGTTGGCCAGGCTGGCTTGGTAGCCGGCCAGGTCGCTGTCGTTCTGGCATAGCAAATCCCCCACCTGGCTGATCGCCGACACCCCGAGCCCGATCAGGTCGCAATGGCCGTGGGTGGTGTAGCCCTGGAAGTTACGCTGCAGGCTGTGGTCTTCCTGGGCGATGGCCAATTCATCGTGGGGCAAGGCGAAGTGGTCCATGCCGATATAATGGTAGCCGGCGCGGGTCAGCTGCTCCACGGTGTTTTGCAGGATGTCGAGCTTCTGCGCCGGGCTGGGCAGCTCGGCCGCGGCGATACGCCGCTGCGGGGCGAAACGGTCGGGCAGGTGGGCATAGTTGAACACCGAAAGGCGGTCGGGCTGCAGGGCGATCACTTCTTCGAGCGTGCGCGCAAAGCTTTCGGCACTTTGCCGCGGCAAGCCGTAGATCAGGTCGATGTTGATCGAGCGGTACTGCAGCGTACGCGCGGCCTCGATGATGGCGAGGGTTTCATCCAGGGTTTGCAAGCGGTTCACCGCCCGCTGCACCTGCGGGTCGAGATCTTGTACGCCCAGGCTGATGCGGTTGAAGCCCAACTCGCGCAGCAGGCCCACGGTGGGCCAATCGGCCTCGCGCGGGTCGATCTCGATGCTGTAGTCGCCGCTGTCGTCATCCAGCAGGCTGAAATGCTTTCGCAGCGTGGCCATCAACTGGCGCAGCTCGCTGTGGTTGAGAAAAGTCGGCGTGCCGCCACCCAGGTGCAACTGCTCCACGGCTTGCCGGCGGTCCAGGTGGCAGGCCAGCAGTTGGATTTCCTGGGCCAAATGCTGCAGGTAGGGCGCGGCGCGGCCGCGATCTTTGGTGATCACCTTGTTGCACGCGCAGTAGTAGCAAATGTGCGCGCAGAACGGCAGGTGCACGTACACCGACAACGGCTTGAGCGCCCGGCGGCTGTCACGCAATGCGTGCAGCAGGTCGAAGGCACCCACGCCCGGCTCGAACTGCACGGCGGTGGGGTAGGACGTATAGCGCGGCCCGGCCTGATCGTAACGGCGGATCAAGTCGGGGGCCCAGCGGAGGGTATCGAACATGGAGGTTACCCGGGGAGGAAGGGGGCATGGCTCGTAGTGGAGTGTACGGAGCGCCGGGCGATGGGTGTTGATCTGGGTCAACGCGATGATTGGGAATTTTCCTACAGGGGAAAAGGTTACAAGAATTATAGTAAGGGTTCTAATCCGGGGACCGAAAGTTTGACTCTGTAGTACGTTTCCACTTCAGGGCGGCGCGTTGCTGCGCGCTTTGAAGTAGGCCAAATAGTGGCGAGAAATGGCACTGTCGAACGTTTGGGTTTTAAACCTCTTGTGGAATTGATGAATGTTTTCGCCGAATGCCTAGGGAGTATCCCGTTGGCAGCATAGGTTGCTATTAAACGGCCATTGCGCAACTTTTTGCACAGTCGGCAGAGAGCGTTCTATCCGTAAGTCGAAAACTTAAGTAATAGTTATTTAGTCACTCGTTACTTGCGCATTGGTTAAAGTCATCGCCCTTCATGGATCCCATTCCCTGGCTATAGGACTTCACCCTGCACACCCGGAGGGCCAAGCATGAGCGAGTTTACCGAAGAGCCGATCGAACATGGCGTGCGCAAACGCGCGCGGTACGACAGCGCCGAAGGCAAAAGCCTGATGTTGGACATCCTCCGCGAAGACGGTGGCAAACTGTCGCTGCTGCTCGCCGAGCACATGCGTAGCCACACACAACAACCACGCTTCCAGCCCAATACGCTGCTGGCGGTGGTGCCCTTGGCCCGGTTACCCGGGCCGGCCGGTGAAACACCCCGGGGTGCGCTTCCACGCCCGGGCCGGCTTTACCTGTTCCAGCGCGGCAGGCTGTGGCGCGAACTGCTGTGCGATGGCCACGGCAACTTGCGTGACGTGGACGTCGCCCACTGGCGCCAGCAAGCCGAAGCGGGCGCCAATGCCGATGAGCGGCCCAGCGTCGGTACTGTGCAGCATATGCTGCTGCTGCCGGTGCTGATCCAGGCCCAACACGTGGCCGAGCAATACCGCCTGGCCTACAGCGAACAGCCCTGGACCTGGGAATACATCCAATGGCTGGAAGCCGATGCGCACCGCGTCAAGGCCCGTGCGCAGTCCATGGCCCCCAGTTGGTGGGCGTCGCTGGTCGACATCGGGCAGCAATGCCGCCCTAGCGACACCTCACCGGTGGTCAAACTCTGCGAGCTCGAACACGGCTATCGCAGCCGCGACTTCAGCACCGAAAGCCTGCTCGCCGAGCCGGCGCTGTTCACCCCTGGCCTAACGGCGGTGCCCGCCGAGGAAATCACCCAGCGCCTGCACAAACACCTGGAAGAACTGGCCGCCAGCACCGAAACCCCGGCACCGCCCCCCTTGCTCACGGTCGAAGCCGGCACCGATGTGCTGGCCGAACACAACCTGCGCGACAACCCCATGCGGGTCGGCCTGCTGCTGGACGACCCGCTGTTCGCCCTGCGCCACGCCGCCGCCCAGGCGCGCCTGGCAGAGGCGTACCTGCTTACCCTCAATGCACTGATCCCCCACCGCCCCCATGGCGAGTATGCGCACGCGCTCTACAGCGCCACCGTGCAAAACCCCAACAGCCCGCTGGGCAAATTCAAGAAACACCTCGATCTGCCCAAGCTCGACGACGCCGTGTTCGACGGCGAGCGGCGCCAGGCACGGGGGATGCTCCACCAGCAATTACAACGCCTGGCCGAACTGCTCTCGGATGCGCGGCTTATCGCCGCCCTTGGGGATTGGCAACACACCCGCGACGAACGCCTATTGGAACCTTATCAATTGCTGCGGGAGGTGTTCGACACCCTGGGCAAACAGCCCGAACAGGTCGATGCCCTGGCCCAAGGCCATGAAAAAAACCCACTGCAAGAAAAGATTGCCACGCTCAGCGAACGCCTGTTGGCCGGCGAACACCCCCTCACCGAACCCTGGTTGGCCAGCCCCGATGGCAGCCTGCCGCAAGCCGTGCAACGGCTGGTCGCGCTCGCCAGCGAAACCCGCGAGCCCAACCCGGCCCACCTCGGCCTGAGCAGCCTGCTGCACGTCGCCAACCTCGACCCACAAGCCACCGACAAAGCCCTGGTGTACAAAAACCTGCATGCCTTGATCGGCGACTTCATGGAGCACTTCTCCGTCGCCGTGCTCACCCAGGTCCATCGGCTCATGGCCAGCAACGCCACCGTGGCCATCGAACTGCAACGACTGTTCGCCCCGTCGCTGGGCGTGCTCAAACGCCTGTCGCCCAGTTGGCATGGCATCCAATTGGTCACCGCCTCCCAAGCCGAGGCGCAGAACCTGAAAATCCTCGCCGTGAACAGCGGCAACCTGCGCAATGGCCTAACGGCCGAAGAGCGCGCCACCGTCACCCGGCAGAACTACCAATACGCCAACCTGCTGGACGAACAAGGCCGCCGGATCGGCTCCACCAGCCCACGCGTGGCCGGCTACGACCTACCCAACCACGGGCGCGTCACCCTGATCGCCGCACCGGCCGACCACCCGGAAGTGCTCAAGTACAGCGCCTGGAAGCATGCGTTGGCGAACAAGCTGGACAAGGCCTCGCAAGGGCCGACGATACCGCTGATTGCGGTGGCGTGTGCGGTTTATAACTTGGAGGCGCAGATTGTTGGGATGAAGGACTTGCTTTCAGAAAAAGGCGACGGCTCCGCACGCTTTATTGTTGGCCTGATATCCGCAGTTGCAGACCTGTCGGCGGGAATAGGCAACCTCACCAAATCAATACTAGATCCGAGCAAAAGGTTAGTTGGAATATTAGCCAGTCCTAGTATGCGGGTGCCGAAGATATTTCCCAAGTGGCGAGATAACTTAATAAGGCAAACCGGAAGTTCCAAATTACCTTTGTTAAGGCTAGGATCTGGTATTGCCATGGCCATTTCGTCTGCTATTTGCCTATGGGACGCCAAGCGCGCTTGGCATCAGGGAGATCAGGATGCAGCTTTAGCCTACGGAGCCGCCGCCGCAGGGGGTGGGGCTTGGACTGCCTACTTACTTGGTATGAGTATCAACCCCATTGTGCTGGTAGCCGGCGCATTGCTCTTCATCGGGGCCAGCATCCTGGCAGGCTGGTTGGTGGATAGCGATATCGAAGCATTGCTAAAGAATGGTCCTTTTGGTAGCCATCACGGTGAGGTTGGGGTGCTCGATGCTCTATCTGGTGGAGATGCCCGCTTCGCTCATTTGCATAACCCCAAGGTAGCTTATCAACAATTATTGGGCGTTTTAGGTAAGCCCGCGATCAGTGCTGAACGCTTTGTAGACTGGTGGAGGCATGCACCTAATCATGTGCGCAAAAGACTTGACGTCATAGATCAGCAACGCGAAAGCCATAGGGAACAATGCTTACGTTCCTCTGCCCGACGTTTTGCGCCGGATGATTGGGTAGTCAGTGTACATTCGCCCTTATTCTCAATGTTTGATGCAAAGGGTTTTCAACTATATGCTCGGGAAGATCTCGCCGTGCTGCCGCTCCATGGCGCGTTTAACACCGAGCACATCGAGCGCCGTGAAATTGATGAGGCCAAACTGATCGCATACCCGCTGGATAGCACGACGTTCATATATATACTGCCCAATCAATTCCCTATGTACTCACAAACATCCCGAGATCGCTTCAATAAGATCATAACCCATCGCCTCAAGGTAGTTGGCCAGTTCTGGCTGATTATGGATGCCCTAAACAAGTACGCGTTAATGCTTCCACAGCCCAGCCCGAAGGCCTGGCAGCCGTTCCAGCGAGCCTATCTTACGCGTCCAGCGTTTCATACACGTCATGGCGAAGCACCTTACTGGCACATAGAGACGTTGGATTTTAAAGTATGAATCAAAAATCTATTTATCCCGGAGCTTATCGCTCCAGCCTGATGCCTAACCTGCCCCCTTCGCGCGCAAAAAAACCAGGACTTCTTGACACAAAACTCAAATGGGGAAAGTATGGTAAACTCGACTCGATAAATGAAATATATGAACAACTTCCCGTCGAGGTACCTTGTAATCCAAAAAATAAGGCCGCACCATACAATCGAGAGCTTTTGGTATTAACCGAAAAACTATGGAAATTCGAAAACACAAGCCAGTTGGCGAATATTATTTTAACTGCACAGTTATTAAGCTTTGTATTTCCCTGGTTATTTTGGTCGGTAAAGCTGTCGCTGATAATTCTTGATCACAGCCTAAGCGTAACATTTACATATCCGATCGTTACGGTCGGCGTAGGAATGTGCGTTGCATCAATGATATTGTTGAACTGGGAAAGAACTTATTCTCTGATTGCTTTGGCGTCCGGTGCTGTACTGACGAGTGTATCTATAGCGTGGTCAAAGCAGGCGCTATGGGGATATTGGTCGGATCAAACAGCTTTTTGGTGGGGTACAGGACTTGCCGCTTTTGCATTATTGGGGGCCGACGTCTTGCTTTGGCTCTATTCTCATGTGTATCGCCACGACGGCAGCGGCTTCAACCGCCGCGATGGCATGGTGCGCATCGGCAGGCGCTTTCGCTCGCCCTTTGTCGCCCCCTTCTATGAGTTTGACCCAGTCATGCAACTCCAAATCCTGCCCTATGGCGGGCGTGATTATGTGTTGTGGCTGCACCACCGCTATACCAACACAAAAGTGTGTTTGGGCATGAAAATGCACAGCCTGGGCCTGGACAAAGCCAACCTCATGGCCTTCTGGGACACCCTCCAGCGTTACATGGATGTGGAGCAGCCCCTGCCAGACCTGCCCATTCTCGAACAAAGCCGCCACCTGGACCCTGTCACTGCTGCGCACGACAAGGCCACCGGCCGCCCGGAACGCTATTGGCGCGACCTGGACGTTGCCGCCTGGAAGCGTACCGAGGGGCGTAGGCTCCGCGAGCAGGTGGCGAATTATCCGTGGCAGCAACAGCCTTGCATCCTTCAGGCAAGGATCGACCCCAACTTGAGCATTGCCGCTTACTACAGAAGCCAGGAAGCCAAGGGCATCAAGGCCACGCCCAAGAGCAAGGATTTCGCTCATTTGGAATGGCCGGCATGACCGCGCTAGCAACGTACGTATTCAACCACCAGTAAATTGATAGCACTGAGTTGTCATCTCGACACAGTTCGATTTGAAAAAAACCTACGAGCGGCGTTGGCAGATGGTGTTTCACCAGGGCACATGGTATCCGTCTAAATGCCACGGCTAACACACCGCCGTGCCCATTGGGCCAGCTGCCAGCCAGATAGAACTCACTTGCCTTTCAGTGGCTCGGCGCAAGCGCCTTGAGCCGGTACAAGGTTCTGTCACCGAAGCAGGCCACGTCACTGGCGGCTCGCTTATGGCCAGGATTGGCCTCAGGGGGCGGGCTAGAGCAGGGTATCCAGATACGCATCCGTATCATCAGTGCCCAGCTCGATCCACATCGGTAGGTGGTCGCTGATTCGGTAGGTACGCCAATCCGTAAAGCTGCGCCCAGGTTTCTCGGCTCTCGTGGTGGCATAGGCTGCTTCATCGGCCTTGCGATAGACGCTTTCAAAGAAATCGAAAACACCGGCTCGGCCAGTGGGCTTTAAGCGCGAGAGTTTCCGGTAGTACGCAATTTGATCGTAGTGCTTGTTCTTCGCGACGTTCGAGCCCGGTATGTTCTGAAGGGCCTGGGGAATTTCGAAGCCGGCCTGCTTGATTGCCTCAAGCGTTGCGTCACCCAGGGCGAAAATATTGAAGTCGCCCAGCAAAATCAGATTATCCGGTTCTGGAGGTTGCCCAGGGGTGCGTTGCGGGGCGGCGCTGAACTGAGCAGCGTTGGCAGCGATCGTTTTCCCTAATTCCGTTATCTCGGCCAGGCGACGTGGATCGACCTTTCGGGCGGTTCCGTAGTAGATATGCACCGTCGCCAAGGTGAGGTAAGCCCATCCAGAGCGAAAGCTCGCGATGTAGGGTGAACGAGCTAATTGCACGGGCTCTGCAGGTTCGGTTCTTCCCCGAGGCAGAACCAGCTCAGCTGCCAGCCCGTTGAAGTTGACCTTTCGTTTGTCGTAGAGGTACGCCATTCGCTCGCCGTTGCCGGCATCGCCCAAGGTGACGTCTGTAACCAGAAAATCCCAATCATCGCCCAGCAGCTGTTTCACGTGCTGAAGCGGATACAGGCCTCCTCGGACTTCTTGAATCGCAATGAGATCGAAGCGACTTATGATCTCGACGATGTAGAAATAGGCCTCTTCATCACGGTAACCGTATTTCCCGGAATCGAACTCCCGGATATTCCACGTTGCCAGCAACAGCGTTCCGGTTGCCGATCGCTCAGGTACCCCCTGGGCACCGCCGAGTTGGGCCCTTAAGCGCTTAAGTCCATCGATGATGCGTTTGCGCACTTCAAGGTCGGAAATGTTACGAAGGCCGGCATAGTAGGGCATGGCTGCACCTGGAACGAGTGGCGGAGTAGGCCAGTGTAGGAGGGGCTTTGCGCGGCTGCGAGATGCCGTAGCGGCACCCATACAGGCCCCCGGTGGAGCTCGGAACGGTGGCATTACAGTACCTGATTAACTACGTGTTGTACTTATCCATCAGAGAGGGTGCGCGGAAGGCCAGAGCGGAGTTCCAGGCCGGATCAATGCCCATGGCCCCACCCCATCAGCCAGTGCTGATGGGGCCCCGGTAGGCTCCACAAGCCAAACCCCAACACCAGCAGGCCCGCCGCCATGCGCACGCCGCGCCGCCGCAGCACCGCTAACATCCCCTGGCCGGCGAGCCCGGTGGCGAGCATCACCGGCCAGGTGCCCAACCCAAACGCCAGCATCAGCGCCGCACTTTTCACGGCATCGCCCTGGGCGGCGCTCCACAGCAGCACGCTGTACACCAGCCCGCACGGCAACCAGCCCCATAGGCCGCCCAAGGCCAGGGCCTGGGACAGGGTGCGTGCCGGCAACAGGCGCCGGCTGAGCGGCTGCAGGTGCCGCCATAGGCCACGGCCGAGGGCCTCGATGCGTGTGAGGCCGTGCCACCAGCCAGCCAGGTACAGGCCCATGGCGACCAACAGCAACGCGGCGAGGGTGCGCAGCACGGCCAGCGCCGGGGTGTGCGCCACCGCCAGGCCCAGGCCGCCGAACAGCAGCCCGGCCAGGGCGTAGCTGAGCACCCGGCCCAGGTTATAGCCCACCAGCAGCGGCCAGTGCCGGCCCTGCCCGGGTGCGGCGGCCAAGCTCAGGGCGCCCATCAGGCCGCCGCACATGCCCAGGCAGTGGCCGCCGCCGAGCAAGCCCAGCAGCCAGGCGCTGGCCAGCGCCGGCAGCCAGTCAACGCTCATCGCGGCGGCGCTCGGCTTGCTCGACACCGGCGTGGTGCGCCGGGTCATCGTCATCGAACAAAATGCGCTGCGCCGGGCTGTCGAGGTCGTCGTACTGGCCGCTGTCCACCGCCCAGAAGAACAGATAAAGCGCCACCCCCACGATCAGGAACGCGGCGGGGATCAACAGGTAGAGCGCGGCCATGTCGGCACCTCCTGTGCAGTGGCAGGCGGGGTGCGGCCCAGGCGCAGGGCATTGAGCACCACCGCCAGGGAACTCACCGACATGCCCAGGGCCGCCCAGGCCGGCGTGATCAGGTCGAACGCGGCGAACGGCAGCACCAACGTATTGTACAGCGCCGCCCAGGCCAGGTTTTGCAGCACGATACGCCGGCCCCGGGCGGCCAGGGCGAAAGCGCGCGGCAGGCTGGCCAGGTCGTTGCTGAGCAGTACCGCATCGGCGCGGGCCTTGGAAAGGTCCGTGCCTGCACCCATGGCGATGCCCACATCGGCGGCCGCCAGCAACGGCGCATCGTTGGCCCCGTCACCGACCACCAGGACCCGCCGGCCCTCTGCCCGCAGGCGCTGCAGGGCGCTGAGTTTTTGTTCGGGGGTGAGCCCGCCTTCGGCTTGCACGTCTAGTTGCGCCGCCACCTCGGCCAGCGCCGGGGAGCGGTCGCCGGAGAGGATCAGCACCCGCCAGCCGCGGGCCCGGGCATAGTCGACCAGCGCCGGTGCCTGGGGCCGCAAGCGGTCGTGCACGGCGAACCAGGCCAGTGGGCCCTGGCCGTTGCCCAACAGCAGCCATTGGCCGTGGTTCGTAGGTAGCTTGGGCGCGGCGGTGCCGGCCAATTGGCTGACGAAGGCCGGGTCGCCCAGGCGCAAGCGCTGCCCGGCCACCACGCCTTCCAGGCCGCGGCCCGGTTCGCTGTGTACCGCTTCGGCGACCACCGGCGAGGGCCCGAATGCTCGTGCCAACGGGTGATCTACTGGCGCCTGAAGGGCCGCCGCCCAGTCCAAGGCCTTGGCTGCCGGTACGGCGCCCAGTTCCAGCACCTGTTGCAAGGTAGGCTGGCCTTCGCTCAAGGTGCCGGTTTTGTCCAGCACCAAGGTGTCGATACGGTTCAGGTTTTCCAGCACATCGCCGCGCAGCACCAGCAGGCCCATGCGTTGCAGGCTGGCTGTGGCGGCGGTGAGGGCGGTAGGGATCGCCAAGGATAAGGCGCAGGGGCAGGTGGCAACCAGCAGCGCCAGCACCACCCAAAAGGCTTGGCTCGCATCTAGCCAGCTCCATACCGCGCCGAACAGCGCTGCCAGTAACAGGCTGCTGCCGAGGAACACCTGGGCTGCGCGATCTGCCCATTGCGCCAGCGCTGGCTTTTGCGCCTGGGCCTGTTCCAGCAGCCGCATGATGGCCGACATCCGCGTGCCGCTGCCGGTAGCGGTGACCTCGATCAACAGCGCGCTGCCCAGGTTGAGCGTGCCGGCGTTCACCGCCTCGCCCGGGCCGCGCGCCTGGGCTTGCGATTCCCCGGTAAGCAGGGCTTCATCGAGCTGCGCCTGGCCGGCCAGGATCACCCCGTCGGCCGGCACTTGGCCGCCGCCTGGCACCTGTACGCGGTCGCCAGGGCGTAGTTCGGCCAGCAGCACCCGTTCGGCTTCGGCCCCGGGCACGCAACGCAGGCAGGTAGCCGGCAGCAGCCGCGCCAACCCTTGGCTGCCGACCAACGTGCGTTCACGGGCCCGCCGCTCAAGGTAGCGGCTGCCGAGCAGAAACAACGCGAACATGCCCACGGTATCGAAATACAGCTCGCCTTGGCCGCTGATCGCCGTATAGATGCCGGCCCCGTAAGCCAAGCCGATGGCCAGCGCCGCCGACAGGTCCATGCTCAAATGGCGTGCCCGCAATGCCCGCCAGGCGCCACGAAACAGCGGGCCACAGCTGTAGAACACAATGGGGGTGGTGAGCATAAAGGCCGCCCAGCGCAGGATCTGGTGCAGCGCGGGGGAGAGGTCGAGGTTGAATTCCGGCCAGGTCGCCATGGTCGCCATCATGGCCTGGAACCATAACAGGCCGGCCACCCCAAGGCGGCGCAAGGCGCTGCGGTTTTCGGCGGCTAACGCATCGCTGGCGGTGTCTGGCTGCCAGGGTTCGGCCCCGTAGCCCAGGGCCTGCAACTGGCCGATCAGTTCGCCCAAGCCAAGGGCTGGCGCTTGCCAGCGAAGGTGCAGGCGGTGGTTCGCCAGGTTCAACTGCACCTGCTGCACACCGGGCAGTTGGCCCAGCTTGCGTTCGATCAGCCAAGCACAGGCGGCGCAGGTGATGCCCTGCACCCGCAAGGTGGCTTCGCGGCCTTGCCCGGCGCTGTGGGTGAACTGCGCGGTGAGGTCTGGGCGGTCGTACACCGCCAATTCCGCCAGTGCTGGGCGGGCGAGTTCGCGGGGGTTCAGCGAAGGGCCATCGCGATAGTGGTAGAACTGCTCCAGGCCCGCGGCGGCGATGGTTTCGGCCACCGCTTGGCAACCGGGGCAGCAGAACTCGCACACCTGGCCCGCCACGCTGGCGCGGTAGCGCCCCGGGTAGGCCACCGGTAGTTGGCAATGGTAGCAATTGATCATGGCGCGGGTTGCCCCAACTCGCCGCGCAGCGGTTCGTCGCCCAACCGCGTGGCGGTGCCCGGCCGCAGCCACTGTTCTTCGAACAAACGCCACGGTTGGCCGTTCTGCTCGCCCAGCAGTTCAACGAAGCGCCGCCCGCTTACCGGCGCTTGCAGGTGGCCCAGATAATGGCCGGGTTGCCCGCTGAAGTTCAGCACCACTTGGCTGTCTCGGTCAGGTTGGGTGGGTGAGAGCAGGTTGAGGGTTAGCGTTTGCGGCTGGCTATTGCCACCCAGTTGCAGGTCTACCTGGCCGGTCAGGCTGTCGATGCGCAGTAGCGCTTGTTGGCCCAGTTGCCGGGCGCGCTGCTCGCGCTCCAGGCTGCGGTCGATGCCAAGGCCGGCGGCGTAATAGTGGTCGTTGACCAGGCCGTCGGCTTGGCGCAGGGAAATGAACACCATCAACAGCGTGGCGCCGATCGAGGCCGCCATCAGGCCAAAAATCAGCCATGGCCAGCGGTGGCGGTACCAAGCGTGGGGGTTCATGGCGGCCTCGTTCACGGTGTGGGGCCGGTGAAACGGCTGTCGGCGGCCACCTGGGTGTTGCCATCGAGCAGGTGAAAGGTGACGGTGGCGGCGCTGCCTGGCCATTGCTTGGGGGCCACCGACAAGGCCACCACCACGTTGAGCTGGCTGCGCGCCGGCACGTTCAACTGTGTATTACCGTGTAACTGCAAGCCAGGCAAGCCGCTGGCGTTGAGCTGGTAGGTGTGGGCGCTGGCGGTTTTGTTCATCACGGTTAGGCGGTAGACGTTTTCCAGGCGGCCTTCGGCGTTTTCGCGGTAGAGCAGGCGGTCTTTGGCGACGTCCAGTGCCACCGGGGCGCGGTAGGCCAGGGCCGTGCCGAGCGCCAGTAGCATCAGCGCCAATACGGCGCCATAGCCGAGCAGGCGTGGGCGCAGTGTAGAGCGTCTTTCGCCGGCCAGGGCGCGCTCGCTGGTGTAACTGACCAGGCCTTTCGGATAATTCATCTTGCCCATCACCTCGTCGCAGGCGTCGACGCAGGCGGCACAGCCGATACAGGCCACCTGCAGGCCGTCGCGGATGTCGATGCCCGTGGGGCATACCTGCACACACAGGGTGCAGTCGATGCAGTCGCCCAGCCCTTGCGCCTGCGCGTCGCTGCCAGGCCGGCGCGGGCCGCGCGCCTCACCGCGGCCGGCATCGTAGGCCACGATCAGGCTGTCGCGGTCGAGCATCACACTTTGGAAGCGCGCATAGGGGCACATGTGCACGCACACTTGTTCGCGCAGCCAACCGGCGTTCAGGTAGGTGCCGGCGGTGATGAGTGCCACCCAAAAATAGGCCCAGCCCGCCGCTTGGCCGGTGAAAAAGCCCGACAACAGGGCCCTTGCCGGGCTGAAATAGGCGACGAAGGCAAGCCCGGTCGCCAGCGCCAGGGCCAGCCATAACCCGTGCTTGGCAGCGCGGCGCAGGGCCTTGCCGGCCGACCACCGCGCGGCGTCCAGGCGCAGGCGTTGGCGGCGCTCGCCTTCGGTGATTTTTTCGCACCACAGGAACAACCACGTCCACACACTTTGCGGGCAGGCGTAACCGCACCATAGGCGGCCGGCATACACGGTAGCGAAGAACAGCCCGAAGGCGGCGATAATCAACAGGCCGGCCAGCAAAATGAAGTCTTGTGGCCAGAACGTGGTGCTGAAGATATGGAACTGGCGCTGTGGCAGGTCCCACCACACCGCCTGGCGCCCTTCGACCTGCAACCAAGGCAAGCCGAAGAACAGCGCCAGCAGCACGGCCCCGACGCACTGGCGCACACGGCGAAAACGCCCCGCCGCGGTGCGCGGTTGGACCTTACGGCGGGCGGCGTACAGCGGCGCCGGTTCGGCGTCCAGCGCCTGCACGGCAATGCGCTTATCGCTCGGCGTCGCCATGGGCGAGGCTCCACACGTAGGCCGCCAGCACGTGCACGCGGTCATCGCCCTGCAGCAGTTGTTGCGCCGGCATCTGCCCCTGGCGGCCGTTGGCGATGGACTCGCTCACCTGCTGGAAGCTCGAACCGTAGATGAACGCATCAGCATGGATGAGGTTCGGGGCGCCCATGGCGGGGTTGCCCTGTGCGTCTTGCCCATGGCAGAGGGCGCAGGTGCCGGCGAACAGTTTCTGGCCGTTGCTGGCGTCTGCCTTCACCCCTTCAGGCAGTGGGCGCCGGTTAAGCTGTAGCACATAGGCGGCCACATCGGCGACCCCCTGCGCACCGAGCACCGGGCCCCACGGCGGCATGATACCCTGGCGGCCCTTGAGGATACTGGTTTTGATCGCCTCGGGGGTACCGCCCCAGCGCCAGTCTGGATCGGTAAGGTTGGGGAAACCGAACGCCCCGCGTGCATCCAGGCCGTGGCACAGGGCGCAGTTCGAGGCGAACAGGCGCTCGCCCATGCTCATGGCCCGTGGGTCTTTGGCCAACTGTTCGATCGAGGTGGCGGCAAAACGCGCCAGCAGCGGCCCATACTGGGCCTGCGCTTGGGCTTGCTCACGCTCCCACTGGTGCACCGAGCTCCAGCCCTGGCGGCCGTTGGCGAATTCGAGCTTTTTGCTTTCATCCAGGTAATCGTACCCCGGCAACAACCCCACCCAATTGCCCAGGCCCGGGTAGAGGGCCAGGTAGCCCAGGGCGAATACCAGGGTGGCAACGAACAGCCACAGCCACCAGCGCGGCAGCGGCGCATCGTATTCCTCGATGCCATCCCAGCTGTGGCCTAGTGGTTGATCGGGTTTGTCGTTGGGCTGGCCGCGGCGGGTAGACCACAATAGCCAGACCATGGCCAGTAGCGTGGCCAGGGTGAGTACGCTGATGTACACGCTCCAGAAGGTGCTCACAGGTCGCGCTCCTGCTCTTCGTCGGCAAACGGCAGGCGCGCGGCTTCGTCGAAACCGGCCTTGCGCTTGCCGCTGAAGGCCCAGGCGAACAGGCCGATGAACGCCAACAAAACGATCAGGGTGCCAATACCACGCAGGGTTCCGATGTCCATGGGTTCACCGTTTACTCTTGATCAGGGTGCCGAGGCTTTGCAGGTAGGCGATCAGTGCGTCCATTTCAGTCTTGCCCTCGACCGCGGCGGCCGCGCCGGCGATGTCCGCGTCGCTGTAGGGCACGCCCAGTTCGCGCTGTACCTGCAGCTTGGTGGCAGTTTGGCTGCTGTCGAGCAGGTTGCGCTCCAAAAAGCCATAAGCCGGCATCACCGATTCGGGCACCACCGCGCGTGGGTCGCGCAGGTGCACCCGGTGCCAGTCGTCGGAATAGCGCCCACCCACCCGGGCAAGGTCCGGGCCGGTGCGTTTGGAACCCCACAAAAACGGGTGGTCCCAGGCGCTTTCGCCGGCCACTGAATAATGCCCATAGCGTTCGGTTTCGGCGCGCAGCGGGCGGATCATCTGTGAGTGGCAGCCCACGCAACCGTTGGCGATGTAGACATCGCGGCCTTCCACTTCCAGCGCGGTGCGCGGTTTCATGCCGATGATCGGGCGGGTGGTCACGTCCTGGAAGAACAACGGCACGATCTGCGTCAGCCCGCCAACACTCACGGCCAGCACCATCACCAGTGCCAGCAGGCCCATGTGTTTTTCCAGGGTTTCATGCTTGATCATCCCTTTACCCCTTGCCCAATGTACGCGGCCTGCGCGGCCGCGGCCGGCTCGCTGGCACGCACGGTGCGCCAAGTGTTCCAGGCCATCACCAGCATGCCGCTGGCGAAGCAGCCGCCGCCGAGCAGGCGCACTGCATAGCCGGCGTGGCTGGCCTGCACGGCCTCGACGAACGAGTACATCAAGGTGCCGTCGTCGTTCACCGCGCGCCACATCAGGCCCTGGATGATGCCATTGACCCACATGGCGGTGATGTACAGCACCGTACCCACGGTGGCCAGCCAGAAGTGCAGGTTGATCGCGCCTACGCTGTGCATCTGCGGCCGGCCGAATACCCGCGGTAGCATGTGGTAGGTGGAGCCGATGGTGATCATCGCCACCCAGCCCAGGGCGCCGGAATGCACGTGGCCAATGGTCCAGTCGGTGTAATGGGAGAGCGCGTTGACGGTTTTGATCGCCATCATTGGCCCTTCGAAGGTACTCATGCCATAAAAGGCCAGCGCCACCACCAGAAAGCGCAGGATCGGGTCGGTGCGCAATTTATGCCAGGCGCCGGAGAGGGTCATCATGCCGTTGATCATGCCGCCCCAACTGGGCACCAGCAGGATGATCGACATGACCATGCCCAGGCTTTGCGCCCAGTCGGGCAGGGCGGTGTAGTGCAGGTGGTGGGGGCCGGCCCAGATATAAATGGTGATCAGCGCCCAGAAGTGCACGATCGACAAGCGGTAGGAATAGATCGGCCGCTCGGCCTGCTTGGGCACGAAGTAATACATCATCCCCAAAAAGCCGGTGGTTAGGAAAAAACCTACCGCGTTATGGCCATACCACCATTCGATCATCGCGTCGGTGGCACCGGCATAGGCCGAATACGACTTGAACAGGCCGGCGGGCAACGAGATGTGGTTCACCACGTGCAACAGCAGCGTGACGATGATGAATGCCCCGTAGAACCAGTTGCCCACGTAGATATGCCGGGTTTTGCGCCGGGCAATGGTGCCAAAGAACAGCCATGCATAGGCCACCCACACCACCGCTAGCAAAATCGCCACCGGCCACTCCAACTCGGCATATTCCTTGGAGGTGGTGTAGCCCATCGGCAGGGTGATCACCGCCGCCACCAGTACCGCTTGCCAGCCCCAGAATACGAAGGCCGCCAACCGGTCCGAGATCAGCCGCACCTGGCAGGTGCGCTGCACCACGTACAACGATGTGCCGAACAAGGCGCAACCGCCAAAGGCGAAGATGACAAGGTTGGTGTGCAGCGGGCGCAGGCGCCCGAAGCTTGTCCAGCCAAGGTCGAAGTTAAGCTGCGGCCACACCAATTGGGCGGCGATGAACACGCCCACCGCCATGCCCGCGATGCCCCAGGCAACGGTCATCACGGCGAATTGGCGCACTACGGTGTAGTTGTAGGCCATCGGGCCGGCGGGTGAAGTCATGGCATGGGTTCCACAGCTGGGAGTGAGATCTGGAAACGGGCAGCAGTATGGGTAAAGCCCTACGCGGGCGCAACGCGGCGCGCGGCCGCTGGGCAGGTGGGCGAGGTGGCGCGTGTGGTTATAGGCCGCCGGCACCGGGCGGTGAGCGGACTGTATATTTTTGTTGTCCAACTGGTCAAGAATTGGCGATGTCGAAACTGGAGGAAAACCGTCGAAAGGTGCACAGTGCGGGCTTTAAGGGAGACGTACGAAATGCCTGACCAGTGGCTCGAACGTGTGCACGACAACGGCTGGCTGTGGGACAGTCCCCCAGGGCAGCCGGCCGGCGAGGCCCGCAGTTGTTTGATCCTGGCCCATGGCGCCGGGGCACCGATGGACAGCCCGTTCATGAACGCCATGGCGCGCAACCTTTCGCAGTTGGGCATGGACGTATTGCGTTTTGAATTCGACTACATGGCCCAGCGCCGGGCCGGGGGCGGCAAGCGCCCGCCCAACCCACAAGCGCGATTGCTCGAAAAGTGGCGGGAGGTTTATGCCTTGGCGCGCACGCAGGTCAGCGGCACGCTGGCCATCGGCGGTAAATCCATGGGCGGGCGCATGGCCAGCTTGCTGGCAGACGAACTGGGCGCCGATGCCTTGGTGTGCTTGGGTTACCCGTTCTATGCCGCTGGCAAACCGGAAAAACCACGGGTGGAGCACCTGCGTACACTGGCCACGCGCAGCTTGATCATCCAAGGCGAGCGCGACGCGCTGGGCAACCGCGCCACGGTCGAAGGTTACACCTTATCGAGCCAGGTCGAGCTGTATTGGCTAGCGGCCGCCGACCATGACCTCAAACCGCTGAAAAGCTCGGGCTACAGCCATGAGGACCACCTGCTCACAGCGGCGGACCGAATAGCAGCGTTTTTATAGAACAGCGGCGGCACGCTCACCCCCATCGCTCAATGCCGCGTTCAGCCCGCCGCGGGTTACCTATTGAAGCGCTCTACAAGCGAGTACTGGCCACTGGCGGTGCCAGCCAGTTCTTCGCTGAGCCGCGCCGAGCGTTGGGCTTGGCCGGTGGTCTCGAGGGCCAGGGTGGCGATGGTGGCCACGTTGCGGCTCACTTCTTCGGCCACCGCACTTTGTTCTTCGGTGGCGGTGGCGATCTGGGTGGTCATGTCGGCGATATTGGCCACCGCTTCGCTGATACCCACCAAGGCTTCATCGGCCTGTTGCACGCGGGCTACACCTTCTTCGGCCTGGCGCCGACCGTTCTCCATGGTTTGCACCGCTTCGCCGGCGGTTTGCTGCAGCTTGGCGATCAGCCCGTGGATCTGCCCGGTGGATTCAGCGGTGCGTTGCGCCAACTGGCGCACTTCATCGGCGACCACGGCAAAGCCCCGGCCCATTTCCCCGGCCCGGGCCGCTTCGATGGCCGCATTGAGCGCCAGCAGGTTAGTCTGGTCGGCGATGCCTTTGATCACATCCACGACACCGCCGATTTCATCGCTGTCCCGGGCCAGTTGGGTCACGGTCAGCCCGGTTTCACCCACCGCCACCGATAATCGCTGGATCGCCTCGCGGGTTTCCCCGGCGATGCCGCGGCCCTCACGGGTCAGGCGGTTGGCTTGTTGGGTGGCATCGGCGGCGCGTTGCACATGGCTGGCCACTTCCTGGGTGGTGGCGGCCATCTGGTTGATCGCGGTAGCCACCTGGTCGGTCTCGGCCTTTTGCCGGTCGAGGCCACCGGCACTGGCGTGGGCCAACTGGTCGCTCTGCCGGGCTTGGTCGGTAAGGTGCTCGGCGCTGTCTTGCAAGCGGGTGAGGCAGGTGTGCAGGCGCGCCTGTTGGCTGAGCATGGCCAGTTCCAGGCGGCCCTGGGCGCCGCGGCTGTCGGTGTACATGCGGGCGATCAGCGGGTCGCTGGTGCTTTGCTCGGCCAACCGTAGTAGGCGCTTGAGGCCGCGCTGCTGCCAACGCAGCCCCAACAGGCCCAGCGGTACCGAGCATAGGGCGGCCAGCGCAAAGCCCCAGCCACTGCCCAGGTAAAAGCCGATCACGAACGCCAATTGGCTGACCACAATGAACGGCAACCAATCGAGCAGCATCGGCAGCCAGCGGTCCCGTGCCGGCACTGCGGCCTTGCCGGCGTTGAGCCGGGCGTACAGGGCTTGGGCGCGGCCGATTTGCTCGGGCGTGGGCTTGACCCGCACCGACTCGAACCCCACCACCTGGTTGTTTTCGAAAATCGGCGTGACATAGGCATTCACCCAATAATGGTCGCCGTTCTTGCAGCGATTCTTCACCACGCCCATCCAGGGTTCGCCGGCCTTGAGCGTTTGCCACATATGCGCGAACACCGCCGCTGGCACGTCGGGGTGGCGCACGGCATTGTGTGGTGCACCGACCAAGTCTTCGCGAGCGAAACCGCTCACCGAGATGAAAGCTTCATTGCAGTAGCTGATGATCCCCCGGGCATCCGTGGTGGAAATCAAGCGCTGGCTGGCTGGGAAGGTGCGTTCGCGGTCGGTGACGGGCTGGTTGTTGCGCATGGCGGTTTCGCTTCTATGAGGCTTTTGCGCGTTATCGGCCGGCGCTTGCGAAACTGTAGCGCGGTGTGCCCTGGCGGCGTGCAGGGCGGCCAAGCCGGGCGCGCGTAATGGGGGTATTCGCCGTCAGAGGCCGCCAGGCCCTGCACAACGCCTTTAACGCTAAAGTCAATAGGCAACCAAGGGGGATTGGGGATAGGCCCTTGGCGGGCGCTGTGGTAAGATCCGGCGGTTTACAGTGGGGCCATTGCCAACGGGCCTCGCTCGCGCAATTCGAGACGAAACCTTGCGGTTTCACCAGAAAAAGGAATCAGGCTTCTCATGGGCGATCTGGCCAAAGAAATCCTGCCGGTCAATATCGAAGACGAGCTGCGGCAGTCCTATCTTGACTATGCGATGAGCGTTATCGTCGGGCGGGCCCTGCCCGATGCCCGCGACGGCTTGAAGCCGGTACACCGCCGGGTGCTCTTCGCGATGAGCGAGCTGGGCAACGATTGGAACAAAGCCTACAAGAAATCGGCCCGCGTGGTCGGTGACGTGATCGGTAAATACCACCCCCACGGCGACACCGCCGTGTACGACACCATCGTGCGTATGGCCCAGCCCTTCTCGCTGCGCTACCTGCTGGTCGATGGCCAGGGCAACTTCGGCTCGGTCGACGGCGACAACGCCGCGGCCATGCGCTACACCGAAGTGCGCATGACCAAGCTGGCCCACGAGCTGCTGGCCGACCTTCATAAGGAAACCGTCGACTGGGTGCCCAACTACGACGGCACCGAGCAGATCCCGGCGGTGCTGCCCACCAAGGTGCCGAACTTGCTGGTCAACGGTTCCAGCGGTATCGCCGTGGGCATGGCCACCAACATTCCGCCGCACAACCTCGGCGAGGTGATCGACGGCTGCCTGGCGCTGATCGACAACCCCGAGATCAGCATCGATGAACTGATGCAATACATCCCCGGCCCGGATTTTCCCACCGCCGGCCTGATCAACGGCCGCCAGGGCATCATCGAGGCCTACCGCACAGGCCGTGGCCGCATCTACATGCGTGCCCGCTCCACTGTCGAAGACATCGACAAGGGTGGCCGCGAGCAGATCGTGATCACCGAGCTTCCGTATCAGCTCAACAAGGCACGGCTGATCGAGAAAATCGCCGAGCTGGTAAAAGAAAAGAAACTCGAAGGCATCACCGAGCTGCGTGATGAGTCCGACAAGGACGGCATGCGGGTCGTTATCGAGCTGCGCCGTGGCGAAGTGCCGGAGGTGATCCTCAATAACCTCTACGCGCAAACCCAACTGCAAAGCGTGTTCGGCATCAATATCGTCGCCTTGATCGATGGCCGGCCACGCCTGCTGAACCTCAAGGACCTGCTCGAAGCCTTCGTGCGCCACCGCCGCGAAGTGGTCACCCGGCGCACGGTGTTCGAACTGCGCAAGGCCCGCGAGCGGGGCCATATCCTGGAAGGCCAGGCGGTTGCCCTGTCGAACATCGACCCGGTGATCGCACTGATCAAGGCCTCGCCCACGCCATCGGAAGCCAAGGAAGCGCTGATCACCACGCCGTGGGAGTCGAGCGCCGTGCAGGTGATGGTCGAGCGCGCTGGCGCCGATTCCTGCCGCCCGGAAAACCTCGACCCGCAGTACGGCATGCGCGACGGCAAGTACTTCCTGTCGCCCGAACAGGCCCAAGCCATTCTCGAGCTGCGCCTGCACCGCCTGACCGGCCTGGAGCATGAAAAACTGCTGGCTGAGTATCAGGAGATCCTCAACCAGATCGGCGAACTGATCCGCATCCTCGGCAGTGCCGAACGGCTGATGGAAGTGATTCGCGAAGAACTCGAAGCCATTCGCGCCGAATTCGGCGATGTGCGCCGCACCGAAATCATCGACGCGCGCCTGGACCTCACCCTCGGTGACATGATCCCCGAAGAAGATCGGGTGGTGACCATTTCTCACGGCGGCTACGCCAAAACCCAGCCGCTCGCCGCCTACCAGGCCCAGCGCCGCGGTGGCCGGGGCAAGTCTGCCACAGGCGTGAAAGACGAAGATTACATCTCCCATTTATTGGTGGCTAACAGCCATACCACCCTGCTGCTTTTCTCCAGCAAGGGCAAGGTGTATTGGCTCAAGACCTACGAAATCCCCGAAGCGTCCAGGGCCGCCCGTGGCCGCCCGCTGGTCAACCTGCTGCCGTTGGGCGAGGGCGAGTACATCACCACCATGCTGCCGGTGGAGGAGTACACCGAGGGGCACTTCATCTTCATGGCCACCGCCGGTGGCACCGTGAAGAAGGTGCCGCTGCAGCAGTTCAGCCGCCAGCGTAGCGTGGGCCTGATCGCCTTGGAACTGGACGAGGGGGACGTGCTGATCAGCGCCGCCATCACCGACGGCTCACGCGAGGTGATGCTGTTCTCCGACGCCGGCAAGGTGACACGCTTCAATGAAACCGACGTGCGCCCGATGGGCCGCACCGCCCGTGGCGTGCGTGGCATGCGCCTGGCCGATGGGCAGAAGCTGATCTCGATGATCATTCCGGAGCAAGGCAGCCAGATCCTTACCGCCTCCGAGCGTGGCTATGGCAAGCGCACCGCGATTGCCGAGTTCCCGCAATACAACCGCGGCGGCCAGGGCGTGATCGCCATGGTCAGCAACGACCGCAACGGCCGTTTGGTCGGTGCCGTGCAGGTGCTCGAAGGCGAAGAGATCATGTTGATTTCCGACCAGGGCACCCTGGTGCGTACCCGCGTGGGCGAGGTGTCGAGCCTGGGCCGCAACACCCAGGGGGTGACGCTGATCAAGCTGGCCAGCGACGAGAAGCTGGTGGGCCTGGAGCGTGTGCAAGAGCCTTCGGAAGAGGAACTGCTGGAGGTCGAAGGCCAGGCGCTGGAAGGCGAAGAGGGTTTCATCAGCGAGGCCGACGTGCTCGACCAGCAGGCCGATGACGACAGCGCGCCGGACGCCGACGACACCCCGGCCTAAAAAAATCGGCGCCCTACCGTCGAGGGCAGGGCGCCGTGGTCTCAGGTATTACCCCCCCGACCCTGGGTCGAGTATTCAAGAGCGAGAGTGGATGTGAGCAACCGAGCCTTTAATTTCTGCGCCGGCCCCGCCGCGCTTCCTGAAGCCGTTCTCAAGCGTGCCCAGGCCGAAATGCTCGACTGGCATGGCAAAGGCCTGTCGGTCATGGAAATGAGCCACCGCAGCGATGATTACGTGGGCATCGCCGAGGCGGCCGAGCGCAACCTGCGCGAGCTGCTGTCTATTCCGGCCCACTACAAAGTGTTGTTCTTGCAGGGCGGCGCCAGCCAGCAGTTCGCCGAGATTCCGCTGAACCTGCTGCCTGAAAACGCCACCGCCGACTACATCGACACCGGTATTTGGTCACGCAAAGCCATCGATGAAGCGCGCCGCTACGGCCCCGTAAACGTGGCCGCCAGCGCCAAGCCGAGCAACTATATGGACCTCCCTGCCCAAGCGCAGTGGCAGCTCACCCCCGGCGCTGCGTACATCCACTACGCCAGTAACGAAACCATCGGTGGCCTGCAGTTCGGTTGGGTGCCGCAAGCCGATGCCCCGCTGGTGGTAGACATGTCTTCAGACATCCTCTCGCGCCCACTGGACGTGACCCAGTTCGGCATGATCTACGCCGGTGCGCAGAAGAACATCGGCCCCAGCGGCCTAGTGGTGGTGATCATTCGCGAAGACCTGCTCGGCAAGGCCCGCGCGGTGTGCCCGACCATGCTCAACTACACCATAGCCGCCGAGCATGGCTCGATGTACAACACCCCTGCCACCTATTCCTGGTACCTGGCCGGGTTGGTGTTCGAGTGGCTCAAGGAGCAGGGCGGCGTCGGCGCCATGGAACAGCGCAACCGCGCCAAGAAAGACCGCCTTTACGCCTTCATCGATAACAGCGATTTCTACAGCAACCCGATCGCCCCCGCGGCACGTTCGTGGATGAACGTGCCGTTCCGCCTGGCCGACGAGGCCCTGAACAAAGCCTTCCTGGCCGGCGCCGACGCCCGCGGGCTGCTCAACCTAAAAGGCCACCGCACCGTCGGCGGCATGCGCGCTTCCATCTACAATGCCCTGGGCCAGGATGCCATCGAAGCGCTGGTCGCCTACATGGCCGAATTCGAGAAGGAGCGCGGTTGATGGCTGAACAGGAACTCAAGGCACTGCGGCTGCGCATCGACAGCCTCGACGAAAAGATCCTCGAGCTGATCAGCGATCGGGCGCGCTGTGCCGAAGAAGTGGCACGGGTCAAAACTGCCTCGCTGGCCGAAGGCGAAGTGCCGGTGTTCTACCGGCCCGAGCGCGAAGCCCAGGTGCTCAAGCGGGTGATGGAGCGCAACCGTGGCCCGCTGTCCAATGAGGAAATGGCCCGGCTGTTCCGTGAAATCATGTCGTCGTGCCTGGCCCTGGAAAACCCGCTCAAGGTTGCCTACCTGGGGCCGGAGGGCACTTTCACCCAGGCCGCCGCCGTCAAGCACTTCGGCAACGCGGTGATCAGCCAGCCGATGGCGGCGATCGACGAAGTGTTCCGCGAGGTGGTCGCCGGTGCCGTGAATTTCGGTGTAGTGCCAGTGGAGAACTCCACCGAAGGTGCGGTCAACCACACCCTGGACAGCTTCCTGGAGCACGACATTGTGATTTGTGGCGAGGTGGAGCTGCGCATCCACCACCACCTGCTGATTGGCGAGAACACCAAGACCGATGCCATTACCCGCATCTACTCCCACGCCCAGAGCCTGGCGCAATGCCGCAAATGGCTCGATGCCCATTACCCCAACGTGGAGCGGGTGGCGGTGGCGAGCAACGCGGAGGCCGCCAAGCGGGTCAAGGGCGAGTGGAACAGCGCCGCCATCGCCGGCGACATGGCTGCCGGCCTTTACGGCTTGAACCGCCTGGCCGAGAAAATCGAAGACCGCCCCGACAACTCCACGCGTTTTTTGATCATTGGCAGCCAGGAAGTGCCCCCCACCGGTGACGACAAGACCTCGATCATCGTTTCGATGCGCAATAAACCCGGCGCGCTGCACGACCTGCTCATGCCCTTCCACGAGAACAACATCGACCTCACCCGCATCGAAACGCGCCCCTCGCGCAGCGGCAAGTGGACGTATGTATTCTTCATTGACTTCGTCGGCCACCTGCGCGACCCGCTGAGCAAGGCGGTGCTCGAACGCATCAGCCAGGACGCGGTGGCCCTCAAGGTTTTGGGGTCTTACCCCAAAGCCGTGCTCTGAAACGGGCCTGCGCATGAGTGAACGGCAAGGCGCCAGCGCCCCCGCGGCCCCCATGCCGGCACTCGGCCGCCTGGTGGTGGTAGGCCTGGGTTTGATCGGCGGTTCATTCGCCAAGGGCATGCGCCAGAGCGGGCTGTTCCGCGAAGTGGTGGGTGTAGACCTCGATGCACCGTCGCGCCAGCGCGCGGTGGAACTTGGCATTACCGACCGCTGCGAGGCGGACCTGGCCACCGCCTGCGTCGGTGCCGACGTTATCCAACTGGCGGTGCCGATCCTGGCCATGGAAACACTGCTAGGGCGGCTGGCGGGCCTGGAGCTTGGCCATGCAATAATCACCGACGTCGGCAGTGCCAAGGGCAATATCGAGCGAGCTGCGCGGGCGGTATTCAGCGCCCCGCGCCTGGCCCGCTTCGTGCCCGGCCACCCGATCGCCGGTTCTGAGAAAAGCGGCGTGGAGGCGGCCAACGGCGGGCTGTTCAAGCGCCACAAGGTGATCCTCACCCCGCTCGATGAAACCGAGCCCGAGGCGCTGGCGACCGTCGACCGGTTGTGGCGGGCGTTGGGCGCGAGCGTTGAGCACATGCCCATCGAGCGGCACGACGAAGTGCTGGCCGCCACCAGCCACTTGCCGCACCTGCTGGCCTTCAACCTGGTCGACTCGTTGGCCCGGCGCCACGAAAACCTTGAGATTTTCCGTTATGCCGCCGGCGGCTTTCGCGATTTTACCCGTATCGCCGGCAGCGACCCGCTGATGTGGCACGACATCTTCCTGGCCAATCGCGACGCGGTATTGCGCCAACTCGACGTGTTCCGCGATGACCTCGCCACCCTGCGCGAGGCCGTGGCCGAAGGCGATGGCCATCACTTGCTGGGCGTGTTCACCCGTGCCCGCGCGGCCCGTGAGCACTTTGGCAAGATCCTCGCCCGGCGCGCCTACGTCGAAGCGCCCGGCAAGGGCGAGGTGACCTACGTAGGCCAACCGGGCGGCATGCTCCGTGGCAGCCTGCGGATGCCGGGAGACAAGGCCATCTCGCACCGGGCGATCTTGCTGGGCTCGATCGCCGAAGGTGTTACACAGATTGAAGGCGTTGTTGAAGGCGAGGACTCGCTCGCCACGCTGCAAGCCTTGCGTGACATGGGCGTGGTCATCGAAGGTCCGCAACAAGGCCGGTTGACGCTCCACGGCGTGGGCTTGCATGGCCTGCAGGCACCGCCTGGGGCGCTGTACCTGGGTGGCTCCGGTATGTCCATGCGCCTGCTCGCCGGGTTATTGGCCGGGCAACGCTTCAGCAGTGAATTGGCTGGAAACGCATCGTTGTCACGCCGGGCGATGGCCCGTGTGGCCACCGCGCTCGGGCAGATGGGAGCGAAGGTCGCCACCGCCGAAGATGGCCGCCCACCGCTGCGCATTCAGGGTGGCCAGGCGTTGCGTGGCATCGACTACAACCCGCCGGTGGCCAGTACCCAGGTAAAGTCCGCCGTGTTGTTGGCCGGGCTCTACGCCCAGGGCAGCACCACCGTGCGCGAAACCGCGCCCACGCGTGACCACACCGAACGCATGTTGCGCACCTTCGGCTACCCCGTGCACACAGAGGCTGGCGCCCTGCAGCTAGAACCGGGGCGGGCGCTGCAAGGGGCGCAGGTCGAGGTGCCGGGCGACCTCTCCAGCGCGGCCTTTTTGCTGGTGGCGGCGAGTATCGCCCCAGGCTCCGACCTGCTACTGCACAATGTCGGGGTGAACCCGACCCGCACCGGGGTGATCGACATCTTGCGCCTGATGGGCGCGGACATCACCTTTGAACAACCTCGCCTGCTCGGCAACGAACCGGCCGCCGACATCCGCGTGCGCAGTGCACTGCTCAAGGGCATCGACATCCCGGATGCCCTGGTGCCGCTGGCGACCGACGAGTTCCCCGCGTTGTTCGTAGCCGCCGCCTGCGCCCAGGGGCGTACCGTGCTGCGCGGCGCCCACGCGATGCAGGTAAAGCAAACCGACCGCCTGCAAGCGATGGCCGAAGGTTTGCAAGCATTGGGCATCACCTGCCAGACACAACCGGGTGGCATCATCATCGAAGGTGGCCAACTGCAAGGGGGTGAAGTGAACACCCAGGGCGACCACCGGGTGGCCATGGCCTTTTGCGTGGCGGCCTTGTGTGCCCAGGGCGCGGTACGGGTGCGCGGCTGCGCCAGCGTGGCCAGCGCATTTCCTAATTTCATCGGCCTGTGCGCACAGGCCGGGTTGCACGTGGTAGAAGAGGGACAGATGTGAATTTTCATGCACCGGTCATCACCATCGACGGGCCCAGCGGCTCGGGCAAGGGCACCGTCGCCGGCAAGCTTGCCGAGGCACTGCACTGGAACCTGCTCGACTCGGGCGCCTTGTACCGCCTGCTGGCCTTCAACGCCGGCAACCATGGCGTAGACCTCACCAACGAGGCCTCGCTGGTGTTGCTGGCCGAGCACCTCGATGTGCAGTTCATCGCCGGGGGCGGCCTACAACTGGACCGCATCGTTCTCGAAGGGGAAGATGTAACCCAGCTCATCCGTAACGAGCGGGTGGGCGCCGGCGCTTCACAGGTCGCTGCATTGCCCGCCGTGCGCGAGGCGCTGCTCAAGCGCCAGCGGGCCTTCCGTGAAGCGCCAGGGCTGGTGGCAGACGGCCGCGACATGGGTACGGTGGTATTCCCCGACGCGCCGCTGAAGTTCTACCTCACCGCCAGCGCCGAGGAACGTGCCCGCCGCCGATACCTGCAGTTGAAGGCAAAGGGCGATGATGTTAATCTCGCGAGTCTACTCGATGAGATACGTGCGCGTGACGAACGCGACATGCAACGCGCGGTGGCGCCGCTCAAGCCGGCCCCCGATGCGATCCCGCTCGACTCCACTGAGCTTTCCATCGAGCAGGTGCTTGACCGAATCCTGAGCGAGGCCGAATTGCGCGGCCTGGCTTGAAGCAAGAAAGCCCGCGGGGGACCAGCCCAAGTAGCTAAGGCTACTGCCCCCGCAGGCTTTCTTTTACTTGAACGAAACCCACGTGAGCTGGAACGTGGCGAATGGGTTGCGACTTAAAACCCAACTACAGGAATCAAAATGAGCGAAAGCTTTGCAGAACTGTTTGAAGAAAGCCTGAAGACCCTCAATCTTCAGCCGGGCGCTATCATCACCGGTACCGTTGTCGACATCGACGGCGACTGGGTTACCGTTCACGCCGGCCTGAAGTCCGAGGGCGTCATCCCGCTCGAGCAATTTTTCAACGAAGCGGGCGAGCTGACCATCAAGGTCGGTGACGAAGTTCACGTCGCGCTGGACGCTGTCGAAGACGGCTTTGGCGAAACCAAGCTGTCCCGTGAAAAAGCCAAGCGCGCCGAGTGCTGGATCGTTCTGGAAGCTGCCTTCGCCGCTGAAGAAGTGGTCAAGGGTGTTATCAACGGCAAGGTCAAAGGCGGTTTCACCGTCGACGTCAACGGCATCCGTGCATTCCTGCCGGGCTCGCTGGTCGACGTTCGCCCTGTGCGCGACACCACCCACCTCGAAGGCAAAGAACTCGAGTTCAAGGTCATCAAGCTCGACCAGAAGCGCAACAACGTTGTCGTTTCCCGCCGTTCCGTGCTCGAAGCCGAGAACAGCGCAGAGCGTGAAGCCCTGCTCGAGTCGCTGCAGGAAGGCCAGCAAGTCAAAGGTATCGTCAAGAACCTCACCGACTACGGTGCGTTCGTCGACCTGGGCGGCGTGGATGGCCTGCTGCACATCACCGACATGGCGTGGAAGCGCATCAAGCATCCGTCGGAAATCGTCAACGTGGGCGACGAGATCGACGTCAAGGTCCTGAAGTACGATCGCGAGCGCAATCGCGTATCCCTGGGCCTGAAGCAACTGGGCGAAGACCCATGGGTGGCCATCAAGGCACGTTACCCAGAGGGTACCCGCGTACAGGCACGCGTCACCAACCTCACCGACTACGGCTGCTTCGCCGAGCTGGAAGAGGGTGTCGAAGGCCTGGTACACGTGTCCGAAATGGACTGGACCAACAAGAACATCCACCCGTCGAAAGTCGTTCAGGTTGGCGACGAAGTGGAAGTCATGGTTCTGGACATCGACGAAGAACGCCGTCGTATCTCCCTGGGCATCAAGCAGTGCAAGTCCAACCCATGGGAAGACTTCTCTGGCCAGTTCAACAAGGGCGACAAGATCTCCGGCACCATCAAGTCGATCACCGACTTCGGTATCTTCATCGGCCTGGACGGCGGCATCGATGGCCTGGTTCACCTGTCCGACATCTCCTGGAACGAAACCGGCGAAGAAGCCGTGCGTCGCTTCAAGAAGGGCGATGAGCTGGAAACCGTCATCCTCTCCGTTGACCCTGAGCGTGAGCGCATCTCGCTGGGTATCAAGCAACTAGAAGACGACCCGTTCTCCAACTTCGTCGCGCTGAACGACAAGGGCGCCATCGTCCATGGCACCGTGAAGGAAGTGGACGCCAAGGGCGCTATCGTGACACTGGCCGACGATATCGAGGCGACACTGAAAGCGTCCGAAATCAGCCGTGACCGCGTTGAAGATGCGCGCAACGTGCTGAAGGAAGGCGACGCCATCGAAGCCAAGATCATCAGCGTCGACCGTAAGTCCCGCGTGATCAGCTTGTCCATCAAGTCGAAAGACGTAGAGGACGAAAAAGAAGCGATTCAGACCCTGCGTAACAAGGCCGACGGCGAAAGCGCTGGCCCGACGACCATCGGTGACCTGATTCGCGCGCAAATGGAAAACCAGAACTGAGTTCTTGGGTTTCTGTTTGAAAAAAGGGTGGCTTAGGCCACCCTTTTTTTCGTTTGGGGTTCAAAGGTTGCGCTTAACCGCGGCCGGCGCTGCGGCCATAGCCGCCGCGCCGGTCAGCACATTGGCCACCCCGGTGATCTTGAAGCCGGCGCCTTCGGTACAGGGCACGATCACCGGCACCCCGCAAGGTTTGCGCCATGTTCGGGTAACATCCCAGTACGGCGGCGGAGTGATCATCTGGCCTTGCTCGGTGTTATAAGTCTGTTTATTCGATATAAACGCTGTGGCAGCGCCAGAGGTAGCTTGTGAATATCCAGCAGTTGAAGTGCCTGGTGGAACTTGCGCGAAACGATTTCAACGTCTCGAAGGCGGCCAAGGCGCTGGCGACTTCGCAACCTAACGTCAGCATGAGCCTTGCGGCGCTTGAGCAGGCCTTGGGGCTGCCCTTGCTCAAACGGCAGAACCACCGGATCACGGGTTTTACCGAGCATGGCCAGGATATTTTAGCCAGCGCCCGCACGATCGTGGCCGAGTACGAGCGAATTCTGTGCATTTCGGAAAAAAGCCAGTCGGCCGTCGAAGCGTTGCGAATCATCACTACCCATAGCCAGGCGCGTTATCTACTGCCCGATGTGATCGAACGGTTCGTCAAGGAATTCCCCAGTGTGCGTATCACTATCTTGCAGGGCAAAAATGACGAAATCGTAGACAGCCTGAAATCCGGCCAGGCCGACATTGGCCTTTTTAATTCTTCGGTCCATGACCATGCGGAACTGGTAGTGATTCCTTATGGGACGTGCGACCGCTTGATCATTGCCCCCGCCGGCCATGAAATCGGTACCTTCGAATCGCCCTCGTTGCAAGACTTGACGCTTTACCCCATGGTGATCTACGAACCCGCAACATCGAATTCCCAGGTGGTGAGCATTCTGGAGAAAATTTCCAAGGACTCGCCGCGGGTGATTCACTGCACGAACACCGACGTGGTCAAATCCTATGTGAAACGCGGTATCGGTATCTCTGTAGTGCCAGACTTCGTTTATAGCCCGGTCGAAGACCAAGGGCTGATTGCGATCAATGCCGCCCATTTATTTCCCAGCCCGCCTCTTTACGCGGTGCTCAAGCGGCAGAAAATCAACCACCCGCGCATCTACGATTTTCTGCGCGCGCTATCGCCCAGCTTGCCGCGGTCGGTGGTGGATGCGGCGATAGACACGGCGCCGCCGAGCCGCTAGCCATCGCGCTGCGTGTTCAGCGAGCGCCGCCGATGCACACCACCGCCTTACCGATTTGCTCCCGCGCTTCGATACGGGCATGCACCGTTTGTACATCTTCCAAGCTGTAACGCCCTTCAATGTCGATGTTCAATGCGCCATCAAGCAGTGCCGAGAACACCGCATCGGCGCGCCGCTGTACGGTCGGGCCATCGGCCATGTAGTCAGCCAGCCGTGGGCGGGTCAGGAACAATGACCCGCCTTCGCCCAATTCGATGGGGTCCAGGTCGGCCAGCGAACCGGAAACGTTGCCATAGTTGACCACCAAGCCCCGGGTACGGCAGGCCCTGAAGCTGTCGCGCAACGTCGCTTTACCGAGCGAGTCGAACACCACATCCACGCCGTCGCCGTGTGTCGCTTCAAGAATCCGATCAGCGAAGCGGCCGTTGTCGTAAGGTATGGCAAAAGCCGCCCCCCTTTGCACAGCCACGGCGCACTTGGCTGCGCTGCTGCCCGTGGCAAATACCTTGGCCCCTCGGCTGTTGGCCATCTGCACCAGCAATTGGCCGATGCTGCCGGAGGCCGCATGGACCAGGCAACAGTTACCCGGGCGCAGTTGGGCAACATCTTCGACCAAGTAATGGGCGGTGGAGCCCTGGAAGATAGAAGCGGCGGCCAAGTCGAAAGGTATTGCATCCGGGATTTTCGCAACCCTTGCCGCCGGTACGCTTGCATACTCGGCGTAGCTGCCCCAAGCAATGCACCAGGCCACCCGATCGCCGGGGGCAAGGCCGGCCACCGCAGCGCCCACTGCAACCACCTCTCCCGCCCCTTCCATGCCCAAGGTGCAAGGCAACCGCACCGGGTAAGTCACGGAAGCTGCATATTTTCCCTGGCGGGTATGAATATCCATGAAGTTGATGCCCGCGTAGGCGACCTTGACCAGCACATGCCCTGGGTTAACCGTCGGGATTGGCACGTCTGCCCGCAGCTGCAGCACTTCCGGCCCGCCATAGGTTTCAACGGTGATTGCTTTCATGAGGGTGCCTCCAGGCAGGGTTGCGTTTAGCCGCTTAAGCTATGGTAAAACACCGCATACGGTTCGATAATTCCCAAAATATTCCTGGCCTCCGTGCGGAAATAACCCGATGTTTGACTGGCAGGATTTATATTTTTTCACGGTATTGGCCCGCACCGGCTCGTTGTCGGCCGCCGCCCGCGAATTGCAGGTCGAGCACGCCACCGTGGGCCGTAGGCTGGATGCCCTTGAAGCATCGCTTGGGCTTCGCCTGGTCGACCGCCTGCCGCGAAGTCGGCCCTTGACCGCCGAGGGCCGCGCGCTGGCCAGCCTCACAGGCTCGATGGCCGGTATTGCCACCCAGGTGCAGCAATTGTCTCGTGTCGCTGCGCTGGGGGTCGCCGGCACGGTTCGGGTCAGCGCGCCCCCTTCGCTGGCCCTGCAGTGCATCGCGCCCAACATTGGCGTATTGCGTGAGCAATACCCGAAACTCAACGTGGTGCTATTGCCCGCGTTGTCTTTGGCGGCATTGGATAAAGGCGAAGCCGACATTGCCCTGCGCACCGTGCGCCCCGAAGAAGGCGCCCTGGTACTTCGAAAGGTCGGCGCGGTGCGTTTTGCGCTTTACGCCACCGCCCAGTGGCGCGCCACCCCAGCCGAGCAGCAGGGCTTCGTCGCCTACGATGAAAGCTGCGATCACCTGCCTCAACAAGCCTGGCTGCACCAGGTTCGCCGGCAGCGGCCCGTGGTGTTTCGCGCAGGTGATCTTGCCTCTCAGCACATGGCTGCACGGTGTAGCGTAGGCGCGGTGGTGTTGCCCACGATCATCGGTGACCACGACACAACCCTACAGCGCCTGCCGGTGGACACCGAGGGGCCGATCCGAGATCTCTGGTTGGCAGTGTACCCGGACCTACGCCGCTCACCCGCGGTCAAGGCCGTGATGGATTTTTTGCTTGGTTGCGTTCGGCAACAGCCCGAACTGCGCGTTTGAGCCGAGCGTGGTGTTTCAGAACTTCGCACAAGCATTGACGCCGGCGGTAAAAGGCACCGCCAACAGTGTGCAGCCAACTTCTGAAACGCCACGTTAGATTAAGTCCGCAAACCGCGCACTGGCTAAACCAGTTGGCGGATCCCCAACGCCACAATCAAGCCACCGCACAACCGGTCGAGTGTTTTTTTCCTACCCTGATACAGGCGGGCCATGCGAGGTTGGGAAAGCGCCAGTGCAACCGTGGCATACCAGGCCATCGAAACCGCCACGACCACTGCCACCATAGACAAAAACGTGCCGAGTGAAACGTGAGTGGGCGCGGCTGCGGAAAAAACAGCGGCATAGAAGGCTATGGATTTGGGGTTGCCCAGGTTGGTCACCACTCCCTGTATAAGGGCTTGCCGGCAATTTCGTGCGCCGCTACCCGCCGGCGGGCCAAGCACAGGTTTGCCCGCCGTGATCAGCAATTGCAACCCAAACCACATCAAGTACGCCGCCCCCAGCGTTTTCACGGCCAGGGCAGCCCAAGGCAGCGCTGCAAATACAACACCCAGGCCGCTGATTGCGCAGGTAGCCCAGAACAGGTTGACCATGACGATACCGGCTACCAAGGCGAGTGCCTCTGAACGGGTAGCCGCCACCGCTTTATGCACAACGGCGACGAAATTCGGGCCCGGGATAACGACACCGGCCAGGTAAACCAAAAAGACCGCCAGAACGGCAGAGCCATCGATCATGTGCTTGCTCGCAAAATGCTGAATACGGTGATGGTGACGCCAATGAAGTGCGCGAAAAACCGGCCGCTTCGGACCTCGGCGCCTCGCGCCAGTGTCCCTCCACAATGCCCCTGAGGGTAGCGCAATTTATACATGCCCGCGTGTGGTGTCTCAGCGTTGCCCGCACCCTTTCGGCAGTGCTGTGCAGACGTCAGAGACGCCACATTAGACCGCCAACGGCATAAGGTTCAGCCAGGCCCGGGTCGCCTCATGGTCTATCGGTATGCTCAGGCTTTGTCTAAAGCGAGAAAGCGGCTGGTCCGCACAATCTGTTCCCGCTCTTGGAAGCTGGTGAGTTGGCCGGCCAAGGCGCTGCTGTCGCCGGTACGCTTGATCTGCGCCAACGTGTTTTGCATGGCATGAATGGCCGCGCGTTGTAAGTCAGAAGGGATAATGATCAGTTGATAGCCCAGCGAGGCCAATTCCTCCGCTGGCATCAGCGGCGTCTTGCCCCCATAGAACATGTTCATCAACTTGGGGCCCGGTATCCGGCGGGCAATTTCTTGTATTTGCTCAACCGTTTCTGGTGCTTCGACAAAAATCATATCCGCGCCTGCTTGCACATAGCGTTGCGCCCGCGCCAGGGCAGCTTCGAAACCTTCGACGGCGATGGCATCGGTACGTGCGATCAAGACAAGGTCGGGGTCGCGTAGCGTTCGCCGCGCAATGCGGATTTTCGCGCACATTTCTGTGGTATCGATCAGCGATTTGTCGTCCAGGTGCCCGCAACGTTTGGGAAACGCTTGGTCTTCCAGGTGCAGCGCGGCTACGCCAGCCCGTTCGAAGGCCCTGACAGTTCGCTCCACATTGGCGGCCCCACCGAACCCGGTGTCGGCGTCGGCGATAACGGGCAGCGCGCTGGCCTCGACGATGTTCTCGATCCGGGCTAGCACTTCGCTGAAACTTAACAGGCCGATGTCTGGCAGTGCGGCGGCGCGTGCGATAGCACCGCCGCTGGCGTACACGGCCTCGAACCCGGCCAATTCGACCAAGCGAGCGCTGAGCCCGTCATAGGCCCCGGGTGCGATAAGGCTGTTAGCGCTTTTAAGTAAATGGCGTAACCGTTGTGTACTGTTCATAGGCTCTCCAGACCGTGAATGTTCGTACCTGGCCAGGTGTTGCACAGCATGGCGCGCGCCCACATTCGTGTCTAATATTCTATTAATACTTAATTAGGATGTTCAGCGTTCAGATGGAACTTCGGCATTTGCGCTACTTTGTCGCCACGGCGCAGGCAGAAAACTTCACCAAGGCGGCGCAACGCCTGCACATTGCCCAGCCGCCACTGGGCCAGCAGATACGTGCACTGGAAGAGGAAGTCGGTACGCCGCTGTTCCACCGGCAAGGGCGCGGCGTTGTGTTGAGTGATGCCGGCAAGGTTTTTCTCGATTGTGCGCAGGAAATCCTTGCCCGGGTAGAGCAGGCGAAGAAAAGCGCATTGCGGGCGGCCCGCGGGGAAATCGGCCTGCTGACGCTCGGGTTTACCGAGTCGGCCTCGTTCAGCGAAGGGGTGACGGCGTTGATCAGCCGTTATCAGCAGCTATACCCATACGTGCAGGTCAATTTGGTTGAGGGCGACAGCGAATCGCTGGCCAGCCGCGTAAGCCGCAGGGAAATCGATGCCGCCATTGTCAGGCCGCCCTTCGCGGTCACGGAAGATGTGGCTTTTCAGCCCTTGAGCGAGGAGCCGTTGGTGGTGGTGCTGCCCGAAGGTCACCCGTTAGTGCAGCGAGCGCGCTTGCAACTGGAAGACCTGCGCCATGAACGCTTTGTGCTTTATTCGAGAAAGTCGGGCTATGGCTTGAGCGCAGACATCGTGGCTGCTTGCCGAAGCCGGGGTTTCAACATCAATATCCATCAACAGGCGCCGCAGCTGTCCTCTGCGGTCAACCTGGTATCAGCGGGGATGGGGATCGCGATCGTCCCAGCGTCGATGCAACGCATGCAACGGCCTGGCTTGCACTTCCGCCCGCTGGAGTTGGCGTGGCCCAAGGCGATACTCGGGCTGGTTACCCGCGCTGCGCAGCAGTCGGCGGTGATAGACCGCCTGTTGGCGTGTGCGCGAGCTTCAGGCGCAGATACCCATGCGTCGCCGGTGCCGGCAGATTAGCATGCAGGTTTGTTTAGCAAAGGAACGTGCCATGGCCACTTTGGACGCCAACGCCGCATTGGTGATCATCGACATGCAACTGGGCATCAATCACCCAAAGCTGGGGCGCCGCAACAATCCAGACGCAGAGGCGCATATACAGCAGCTGTTGAGCGCCTGGAGGCGGTCGCAGCGGCCGGTTGTGCATGTCAGGCATCTGTCTCGGTCACCGGCGTCGGTGTTTTGGCCGGGCCAACCAGGCTGTGAGTTTCAGCCAGCGCTTAGCCCGCTGGCCCATGAGCATGTGTTGGAAAAAAACGTTCCGGATGCATTCGCAGCGACTGGCTTGGAGCGGTGGCTGCATGCCCGCACTATTCGGCAACTGGTGATCGTGGGTGTCATTACCAACAATTCGGTCGAAGCCACCGCGCGCTCAGGCGGCAGCTTGGGCTTTGATGTGACCGTGGCCGCGGATGCCACCTATACCTTCGACCAAGTGGATTTAACCGGCCGCCTCTGGCCCGCCGAAGACGTGCATGCACTGTCGCTCAGCAATCTGGCGATGGACTATGCCCGAGTGGTTGAGGTACAGGCCATCCTGAACACTATTTAAAACTTGCCAATCGATACGCCACGCGGCTTCCGGCCAGTGACGCGTGAAAAGATACTGAGGGCGATGCTGTGGGGCCATCACTTAATCGGATAATGCTGTATGTGCGAAACGTCCAAACGACCTGCGAATTTTATGAACGCTATTTCGGCTTTATCAGCACGCTCGATGCCAGCGACCGGGTCGTCGAATTAAAGTCCCCACAGGGTGGGGCCATGCTCATGGTTCACCCCGCTGCGAAAAGCGTGAAAACAGGGCAGGTGACCGTGAAATTGGTTTTTGATATCGAGGATGTCGACGGCTTCAAAGATGAGTGCCGGGCGCAAGGGCTGACGTTCGGCGCCACCCACCAGGCGAACGGCTACCGTTTTGCAAATGCCAAAGACCCTGACGGTAACTCTATTTCTATCTCCAGCAGGGCGTTTGCTGTGCCACCCCGCGACTGGCATGTTCCAGAATCCGGCGGCACAGGCCGGCCCACTTAGCCCGATGGGCCGGAATACCCCCCCACGAACGCGGCCTCCAGCAACTGGCGCGTATATGTATGCTGCGGTGCGGCGAACACCTGTGCCGCAGGGCCCTGTTCCACCACCTTGCCGTGTTTGATCACCATCAATTGGTGGCTCAGCGCTTTGACCACCGCCAAGTCGTGGCTGATGAACAAATAGGTGAGGTTATGCCGAGCCTGCAGGGTGCGCAGCAATTCGACCACCTGCCGCTGCACGGTGCGGTCCAGCGCCGAGGTGGGTTCGTCGAGCAGGATCAACGCTGGCCGCAGCACCAGGGCGCGGGCAATGGCAATACGTTGGCGCTGACCGCCGGAGAACTCATGGGGGTAGCGATGGCGGGTGGCCGGGTCCAGGCCCACTTCTTCGAGCACTTGGATGATCGTCTGCTCACGCGCCTGCGGCGTACCGATGCCGTGGATACGCAGGCCCTCGCCGACGATCTGGTCGATGCTCATGCGTGGGCTCAGGCTGCCGTACGGGTCTTGGAACACCACCTGCATTTCTCGGCGCAGGGGCCGCACCGCCTGGCGCGACAGCCCATGCAGGGCGCGGCCATTGAAGTCGACCTCGCCCTCGCTGTGGAGCAACCGTAGGATCGCCAACCCCAGGGTAGACTTGCCCGAGCCGCTTTCGCCGACGATGCCCAGGGTTTGCCCTTTGGGCAGGCTGAAACTCACCCCGTCCACGGCCTTGATAGGCGCCGTGCTACGCCGCAGCAAGCCCTTGCGGGTGGCAAACCACACTTTGAGGTCGCGCACCTGCAGCATCGTTTCGCCGCCGGCGGGCGCCGCCACTGGCGCACCACTGGGTTCGGCGCCGAGCAATTGGCAGGTGTAGGGGTGCTGTGGGGCGGTGAACAATTGCTCGCACTCGGCTTGCTCGACGATCCGGCCGGATTGCATCACGCACACCCGGTGGGCGATACGCCGCACCAGGTTAAGGTCGTGGCTGATCAGCAACAACGCCATGCCCAGGCGCGCCTGCAGCGACTTGAGCAGTTCGAGGATTTTCAGCTGTACGGTGACATCCAGCGCCGTGGTGGGCTCGTCGGCAATCAGCAGTTCGGGCTCGTTGGCCAAGGCCATGGCGATCATCACCCGCTGGCGCTGGCCGCCCGACAGCTCATGGGGCAGGGCGCGCATGCGCGTGGCGGGGTCTGGGATGCCCACCAACTCCAGCAACTCCAGGGTGCGCGCGCGGGCGGCCGTGCCGGTCAGGCCCTTGTGCAGCGCCAGTACTTCACCGATTTGCTTCTCGATAGCATGCAGTGGGTTGAGTGAGGTCATCGGCTCTTGGAAAATCATCGCGATACGGTTGCCGCGCAATCGCCGCATGGGTTTTTCGCCGAGGCTGAGCAGGTCGTGCTGGCCGTAGCGGATGCTTCCGCTGGGGTGCTGCGCCTGGGGGTAGGGCAACAACCGCAGGATCGAATGGGCCGTCACCGACTTGCCTGAGCCGCTTTCGCCCACCAGCGCCAGGGTTTCACCGCGGCGGATGTCGAAGCTCACGCCGTCCACGGCGCGGTGGCGTTCCTGGCCATTGACGAACTCCACCGCCAGGTCGCGGATTTCGATGAGGGTGTCGTTCATGTCACTTCCTTGGGTCAAAGGCATCACGCGCCGCCTCGCCGATGAACACCAGCAGGCTGAGCATCAGCGCCAGCACGGTGAAGGCGGTGATGCCTAGCCAGGGCGCCTGCAGGTTCGACTTGGCCTGGCCGACCAACTCACCCAGCGACGGCGCCCCGGCGGGCAGGCCGAAGCCGAGGAAATCCAAGGCGGTCAGGGTGCCGATAGCGCCCGTGAGGATGAACGGCATGAAGGTCATGGTGGAGACCATGGCATTGGGCAGAATGTGATGGAACATGATCGGCCCATCGCGCATGCCCAGGGCGCGGGCGGCGCGCACGTATTCCAGGTTGCGCCCGCGCAGGAACTCGGCGCGTACCACGTCGACCAGGCTCATCCAGGAAAACAACAGCATGATGCCCAGCAACCACCAGAAATTAGGCTGTACGAAGCTGGCCAGGATGATCAGCAAATACAGCACCGGCAGCCCTGACCAGATCTCCAAAAAACGCTGGCCGGCCAGGTCTACCCAGCCGCCGTAGAACCCCTGCAAGGCGCCGGCGACCACGCCAATGATGGAGCTTAAAACGGTCAGTACCAGGGCGAACACTACTGAAATGCGGAAACCGTAGATCACCCGTGCGAGTACGTCGCGGCCTTGGTCGTCGGTGCCCAGCCAGTTCTGCGCCGACGGCGGTGCCGGGGTCGGCACGCGCAGGTCGTAGTTGATGCTTTGGTAGCTGAACGGGATCGGTGCCCAGAGCACCGTGGCGCCATGCTCGGCGAGCAGGTTGCGCATGTAGGGGGTTTTGTAATTGGGTTCGAGGGGGAACTCACCGCCGAAGGCGGTTTCCGGGTAGCGCTCGAACGCCGGGAAAAACCACTGGCCCTGATAGTGCACCAGCAAGGGTTTATCGTTGGCGAGCAGTTCGGCACCCAGGCTCAGCACGAACAGCACGCTGAACAGCCACAGCGACCACCAGCCGCGTTTGTTTGCCTTGAAACGTTGGTAACGGCGACGGTTCAGGGGGGAGAGGGCCATCAATGTTGCCTGCTGTCGAAATCGATACGTGGGTCTACCAGCGTGTACGTGAGGTCGCCGATCAGTTTCACCAACAGCCCCAGCAGGGTGAAGATGAACAACGTGCCAAACACCACTGGGTAGTCACGGTTGATCGCGGCTTCAAAGCTCATCAGGCCTAAGCCGTCGAGCGAGAAAATCACCTCGACCAACAGCGAACCGGTAAAGAAAATGCCGATGAACGCCGAGGGGAAACCCGCGACCACCAGCAGCATGGCGTTGCGAAATACATGCCCGTACAGCACCCGCCGCGGGCTCAGGCCCTTGGCTTTGGCGGTGATCACATACTGCTTGCCGATTTCGTCGAGAAAGCTGTTCTTGGTGAGTAGGGTCATGGTGGCGAAGTTGCCGATCACCAGTGCCGTGACCGGCAATGCCAGGTGCCAGAAGTAATCGAGCACCTTGCCGGGCAGGCTCAGTTCGCTGAAGTTGTTCGAGGTCAACCCGCGCAGCGGGAACCAGTCGAAGTAGCTGCCCCCGGCGAACAGTACGATCAGCAGGATGGCGAACAAAAAGGCTGGCACCGCATAGCCGACGATGATCGCCGAGCTGGTCCACACGTCGAAGTGGCTGCCGTGGCGGGTGGCCTTGGCGATGCCTAGCGGGATCGACACCAGGTACATGATCAGCGTGCTCCACAGCCCCAGGGTGATCGATACCGGCATTTTTTCCAGGATCAACTGCGTGACGCTGGCGTTGCGAAAGAAGCTTTCGCCGAAGTCGAAGCGCGCGTAGTGCTTGAGCATGATCCACAAGCGCTCCGGTGCCGGCTTGTCGAAACCATACTGACGTTCTATTTCAGCGATCAGCGCCGGGTCCAGGCCCTGGGCGCCGCGGTAATGGGAGCCGCCCACCGACAGCTCGGCACCCTCGCCGCCACCGATGCGGCGGGTGGCGCCGTCGAAGCCTTCGAGCTTGGCGATCGCTTGCTCCACCGGGCCGCCAGGCGCGGCCTGGATAATCAAAAAGTTGATGATCAGGATGCCGAACAGCGTGGGAATGATCAGCAGCAAGCGCCGCAGTGTGTAGGCGAGCATCTAGCGGGCTCCTTCGGCGGCGGCATCGGCGGCCGGGTGAGGCAGCTCGGTAGCGCCGGGGCGCGCCCACCAAGTCATCAGGCCGATGTCGTATTTGGGCGGCCTGCCGGGGTGCTGCAGCCTGTTCCAATAGGCCACCCGCCAAGTGGCCGAGGTCCAGTTGGGGATTAGCACGAAATTCCACAGCAACACGCGGTCCAGCGCGCGGGCATGGGTGATCAGGCTCTTGCGCGAGCCGGCATTGATCAGCCCGTCGACCAGTTGGTCCACGGCCGGGTCTTTCAGGCCCATCACGTTCTGGGTGCCGGGGCGGTCGGCGGCATCGCTGGTGAAGTAGTTGCGTTGCTCGTTGCCCGGCGACGGCGACTGCGGCAGTGAGGTAATCGCCATGTCGAAATCCCGTGCGCGCATGCGGTTCACGTATTGCGAGGCGTCTACTCGGCGCAGTACCAGGTCGATACCGAGGTCCTTGAGGTTGCGTTTGTAGGGCAACAAGATGCGCTCGTACTCGGGGAACGCCACCAGGAACTCGATGCTCACCGGCTTGCCGTTGGCATCGGTCATGCGATCGTCCGCCACCTTCCAGCCGGCTTCCTGCAGCAATTGGTAAGCGCGGCGCTGTTGGTCGCGGATCACCCCGCTGCCATCGCTGACCGGGTTGCGATAAGGCTCGCTGAACACCCGGTCGGGGATTTTACCGCGCAAGGGTTCCAGCAGTTTCAGCTCATCGGCGTCGGGCAGGCCGGTGGCGGCCAATTCCGAGTTGCTGAAGTAGCTTGAGGCGCGCACGTAGGCATTGTTGAACAGCTGGCGGTTGGTCCATTCGAAGTCGAGCATCAGGCTCAGCGCTTCACGCACGCGCACGTCTTGGAACAGTGACCGGCGCTGGTTGAAGGCGAAGCCCTGCATGCCGTTGGGGGAGCCGTTGGGGATCTCTTCCTTGATCAGCTTGCCCTCGCGCAAGGCAGGGGTGTCGTAGGCACTGGCCCAGTTTTTGGCCACCATTTCCTGGCGCCAATCGATGGCGCCGGCCTTCAGCGCTTCAATGGCTACGCCGGCGTCGCGGTATACGTCAGCGACGATCGCATCAAAATTGTACTGGCCACGGTTGACCGGCAGGTCCTTGGCCCAGTAGTTGGCGTCGCGCTCAAGGCGCAGCGAGCGCCCGGCCTGCACCGAGGCGACCCGATAGGGCCCGCTGCCCAGGGGCACGTCGAGGCTGGCACGGGCGAAATCCTTGCCTTGCCAGAAATGCTTGGGCAGCACCGGTAATTGGCCGATGATCATCGGTAGCTCACGGTTGTTTCCATTCTTGAAATAAAACACCACCTGCAATGGGTTTTCGACTTCCACGCGCTGCACATCGGCCCAATAGCTGCGCCAGAACGGCGCGCCGTATTTGATCAAGGTGTCGAAGGTAAAGGTCACATCTTCGGCGCGCAACGGGTGGCCATCTTGGAAGCGGGCCTGTGGGCGCAGGTAAAAGCGTACCCAGGTGTTGTCTGGGGCCTTTTCCGCGCGTTCGGCCACCAGCCCGTATTCGGTCATCGGCTCGTCGAGGCTCTGCACCATCAGGGTGTCGTAGATGTACTGCACTTGCGCCGCCGGCACGCCCTTGTCGACCCACGGGTTAAGGCTGTCGAACCCGCCGATGTCGGCGATGCGCAAGGTGCCGCCCTTGGGGGCATCGGGGTTTACGTAGTCGAAATGGGTAAAGTCGGCCGGGTACTTCGGTGGCTCGTCGTAGAGCGTCAAAGCGTACTGGCCTGTCGCGAGGGCCAGGTTCGCCGACAGTGCCAACCCGAGCGTGAAGGCGTGCCGCAGCAGGGTATGGGCAACATTCATCGGTTGTGCCCCGAGGTTTTTTGCCCCCAGCTGTTCAACGCCTGCATGTAGGGCGGGTAGGTGGCGAACGCAAAGCGATCACGGTAGGCCAAGCGATAACCATCGACGTACCCCTTGAAGGTGCTCAACAGCATTGCACACCGCGCTATGGCCTTTGAGGTGTCGGCGAAAAGGGTGAGGCTTTGGGGGTACTGGAGGCTGCCTAGCTGGGTGTAGCCGTGGCTTTCGATCGACTCGGCGGGGGCTACGCCGCAGCGGGCCAGGCCAAAGGCCATGAAAGTGAGCAAACGCATGAGGTTCGGCTTCGGTCCGGTAAGGTTCGGGTCTAGGCCGGTACAGTAACAGAGTCGCTCACGCGTCGCGATTTACGCCATGGGTTTCAGATTGTTCGAAGAGCCTGGGCTCAACGGTCGAGGTACACCGTGAGCATCTGCCCGGGCTTGAGCGCCTTGGCCACCTGGGGGTTCCAGCGCTTGAGGTGCTGCGCCTGGACGTTGAAGCGCTTGGCCACCTGGTACAGCGAGTCACCCTCGCGCACACGGTATTGCGTGGCGCGTTGCTTGTTCGCCGCGACCTTGCGGCTGCTCGGGCTGGTATCGTTCATCACCAGCGCTTGGCCAACCTGCAGGTGCTTGCCCGTGAGCTTGTTCCAGCGTTGCAGGTCGCGCACGCTGACCTTGTTGGCCTTGGCGATAGACGCCAGGTTGTCGCCACGGCGCACCTTGTAAGTGCTGGGGCTGGCCGGTGTAACAGTGGCCACGCGCTCGACCGCCGGGCGCGAAGGGCGCAAGGCAATCAACTGCTGCGGGTCGGACAGCCCGGCCGTGACGAGTTGAGCCTTGGCGGTGGGCACCAATAGGTGTTGCGGGCGGTCGAGGGTTTCGCGCTGCTTGAACGCGGGGTTGAGCTGGTACAGCTCGTCTTCGTCGATGTTGGCCATGGCCGCCAAGCGGGAAAGGTCGAGCCGCTGGTCGACCTCGACCACCTTGAAATAAGGCTGGTTGGCGATGGGCTCCAGGTCGATGCCATAGGCCCTCGGCGACGACACCACTTCCGAGAGCGCCAGCAGCTTGGGCACATAATCCATGGTTTCCTGCGGCAGCGACAGGTTCCAGTAGTCGATGGGCAAGCCCAGCCGCTCGTTGCGTTCAATGGCCCGGCTTACCGTGCCCTCGCCGGCATTGTAAGCGGCCAGGGCCAACAGCCAATCGCCACCGAACATGTCGTGCAGCTTGCTCAGGTAGTCGAGTGCCGCGGTGGTCGAGGCGGTGACGTCGCGCCGGCCATCATAGAGGTTGGTTTGGCGCAGGTTGAAATAGCGCCCGGTGGAGGGGATGAACTGCCACAACCCCACCGCCTGGGCGCGGGATAACGCCATCGGGTTATAGGCGCTCTCAATCGCCGGCAACAGGGCGAGTTCCAGCGGCATGTTGCGTTCTTCAAGGCGCTCGACGATGTAGTGCATGTAAAGGCTGCCGCGGTCGGCGGCCGAGGTCAGGAACGCCGGGTTGCCCACGAACCACAGGCGCTGCTGCTCGACCCGCGGGTTGACGTCCAGGTCATCTTGCAACTGGAAGCCCTGGCGCAGGCGCTCCCAGATATCACGGGCCGGCTGCTGCGCCTGGGCATCGAGGAACACCGGCTTGGGCTTGCTGCGCTTGGCCAGTTTCGGCACCGGGGTGGGCGCCTCTTCGGGCACTAGGGCGGTGCTTTGGCAGCCTACCAGGGCGACCGAACAGGCGACCCCGACCGCCTGTGCAAGCCGTGTCAACGCATTCGAAAGCAGAGGTGGTCTAGTGGTTGACGACATTGGCGGGGTGCAAGTTCCAAGCTGAAAGGTCGAGCGATTCTAGGAAGTGCCTCTTTTTGGGTCAACCTCTGAGAACCGCTGGGCGCAAACAAATGTTGTTTAGAACTTATCCTTCCAAGCCCGTAAGGCCGCGAACACCTCGGTGGTGTTGGTGCAGGCTTCGCCGCGCCACTCGTCGGCCTTTTGTTTAACGGATGTTTCGGCGGTACGCAAAAACGGGTTGGTTTCAAGCTCCAGTGCCAGGTTCGAAGGCAGGCTGCAGCCGTCTTGTTCGCGCAACTGCCGTACCTGTTCCAAGCGTTCGGCAATGGCTGCGTTGCCCGGCTCTACCGCGGTAGCAAAGCGCAGGTTGCTCAGGGTGTATTCGTGGGCGCAATACACCAAGGTGGCCGAGGGCAACGCCGCCAGGCGCGACAGCGATGCATGCATCTGCGCCGGCGTGCCTTCGAACAGCCGCCCACAACCGGCGGCGAACAGCGTGTCGCCGCTGAACAGCCAGGGCTCGTTGGCGGCACCGTGGTAAAAGGCAATGTGGCCACGGGTGTGGCCGGGCACGTCGAATACCTCGAACGCCAGCCCCAGGACGCTGAGCCGATCACCTGCGCCCAAGGCCTGGTCACGGCCGGGAATCGCTTCGGTGGCCGGGCCGTGCACACGCGCACCGGTATGCGCCTTGATGGCCAACACGCCACCCACATGGTCCTGGTGATGGTGGGTAATGAGGATATCGGTCAGCGCCCAGCCGGGCTTGGCCTGCAGCCAGGCCAGCACCGGGGTGGCATCGCCGGGGTCTACCACGGCACATTGGCGCTGCGCGGTATCCAGTAACAGCCAGATGTAGTTATCGTTGAACGCCCGTAGCGCTTGTACCTGTATCATGGCGGTATCCATCGAACATGAGTGTGGCGCTCATATTATGCCCAGCGGCGGCATCCGGGAGAACGCAAATGACCGAACACGCTTTCGCACAGGCCGATGCGCAGTGGCTCGAGCTGATCGGCTTGGCCCGGGAATGGTTCGCCGGCCCGCTGGGGCAGTTGTTGTTGCGCGAAGAACACCAAGCCCTGGGCGAAGAACTGCGCAAGTTCTTCGGCGGTTACCTGGTGCACTACGGCCCACAGGCCGACGCGCCGGCGGTGGCCGAACAGGTGCAGCACCACGTGCGGCTGGGCGCACCGCTACCGGGGGTGCAGATCGTTTGCGAAGAGCAGGCCTGGCCGCTGGGCGAGCATGCCGCAGACCTGGTGGTGTTGCAGCATGGGCTGGATTTCAGCCTTTCGCCGCACGGTTTGCTTCGCGAGGCGGCACGGGCGGTACGCCCCGGCGGCCACCTGGTGGTAGTGGGCATCAACCCCTGGAGCCCGTGGGGGGTACGCCGGGTGTTCGCCGCCGATGCCTTGCGCAAGGCCCGCTGTTTCCCGGCCTCTCGGGTCACCGATTGGCTCAACCTGCTGGGGTTCGCGCTGGAGAAAAAACGCTTCGGCTGCTATTGTCCGCCGCTTGCCTCGCCGGCCTGGCAGGCGCGCATGGCCGGCTGGGAACGCACCGCCGGGCGCTGGCAGGGCGCTGGCGGCGGCTTTTATATTCTGGTAGCACGAAAACTGGTGGTGGGCCTGCGGCCGTTGCGCCCGCCCCGGCGAGAGCCAATGGGTAAACTGCTGCCGCTGCCCCTGGCCAAGGTCAACCGGCGTAGCGGCGAGCATTGAACCGCCCCTTGATGGAACCCACAGCGATGAGCGACTCGATCGAGATATACACCGACGGCGCCTGCAAGGGTAACCCCGGCCCCGGCGGCTGGGGCGCCTTGCTGGTGTACAAGGGTGTGGAGAAAGAACTCTGGGGAGGTGAAACCGCCACCACCAACAACCGCATGGAGCTCACCGCCGCCATCCGCGCGCTGGAAGCGCTCAAGCGCCCCTGTGAAGTCACCCTGGTAACGGACTCCGAATACGTAATGAAGGGCATCCGTGAATGGCTACCCAACTGGAAGAAACGCAATTGGCAAACCGCCGCGAAGCAACCGGTGAAGAACGCTGACCTGTGGAAACAACTCGATGAACAGGTCAACCGCCATGAGGTGGCTTGGCAATGGGTGCGTGGGCATAACGGCCACCACGGTAATGAGCGTGCTGATGCCCTGGCCAACCGGGGGGTAGATGAAGTTCGGCAATTAAAAGCTGCCAGCCGCTAGCTGTGGTGTTTCAGACGTCCGCATAACATAAGGCGTGAAGCGTGATTTTACTGTTGGCCAAGGCGCGGCAACGCGGCCCGGCAGCACAGGTACCGCAAAGGCGCGCTGCTCTCATCGCAGGCGGCACACCGGGCCACGCTGCTTGGGGTTGCCGCACCGGTTAACGCCCGTTGCCGCCTTTCTCATACGCGTCGAATGTATCCCGCGCAATCTGCCTACCTAGGGCGATCAGTTCCGGGGCGCGGTAGAACTCGAAGAACCTGCAGGCTTTCTTGGGCACGTTGATCAGCACGTCGGGTGGGTAACCGGCAATCTTGTATTGGGCCAAGGAGGTTTGCATCACCTCGAAGCTCTGGTTGATCAGGTCCAGCAGCGAGGCGGGCCCCACATTCTCGATGATCACCGAATCGCTGGCCGAGGCCGGGGCGCCCTCGTCTTGGGTGTCCGGCGGCGGGGCCAAGGTGAGGGCCGGCGCTTCACCGTTCCAGCCGGCGGGCAAGGTGCTGGCGCCCTGTTCCATCGCCAGCACGGCCTCGGCGGGGCGGCGGCGCAGGGGTAGATGTGAACCGAGCGAGCCGACCAATTTATCGAACCTGCCTTTGAACGCCGGCGGCCGTTCCACCACCGGCAGGGCGTATTGCTTGTGGTTGGTGGCGTTGAGGTTCACCGCCACGATCAGGTCACAATGGCTCGATACCACCGGCACGATCGGCAGCGGGTTGAGCAGGCCGCCGTCAACCAGCACGCGATGGCCCTGTTGCACGGGGGTGAACAGGCTCGGTATTGCCGCCGACGCGCGCATTGCCTGGTGCAGGCAGCCCTCCTGGAACCAGATTTCCTGTTGGTTGGTCAGGTCTGTGGCCACCGCCGTATAGGGAATGGGCAGGTCTTGGATGTTCACCTCGCCAATGATTCGGCGAAGCTGCCCGAACACTTTCTCGCCGCGGATTGCCCCCAGGCGAAAACTCACGTCCAGCAAACGCAGCACGTCCAGGTAGTCCAGCCGTTCTATCCAGTGGCGGTAGTGCTCGAGTTTGCCGGCGGCATACACCCCACCGACTATTGCGCCCATTGAGCAACCGGCGATACAGGCGATCTGGTAGCCGCGGCGTTCAATCTCTTCGATCACCCCGATGTGGGCATAGCCACGTGCACCACCGGAACCGAGGACGAGGGCGACACGTTTGCTCATCGGAAGGTCCTTTTGCAGGTGGGTTGCCTACCATGCCCCAGCCCTGCCCAGCCTGCAATCGCCAGTACCTGTGCGCCGGCACTTTTTGCCAGTGCCGCCGTCTTAGGTGCACAATCGCCGTTCCACTGTTCGAGGTCACCCCCACATGAAACCCTGGATCTGCCTGCCGTTGATTATCGCAGTACTGACAGGTTGTTCCGCCCGCACCGCCTACCGAGACAGTTGCGCGACGCAATTGGATGGGGCCTGGAGTGAACTGGACCTGGCCAAGGCCGAAGGTTTCGCGGGTACCATCAGCTATTCCAAGGCGCTCTCGCTATTGACCGCCGCGAAAACCCAGCAACAGTTTGAAAAATACGAAGGCTGTTCGGAAAAAGCTGAAAAAGCGCGCTTCTATATTCGCGAATCCCGCGCCGGCCGTTGATGTATCGCCGGCCCTGCGCAACGCGGGTGCGCTGCCCACCGTGGAGGCCACAGCATGCGTGCGCTGCTCGACGCAAGCCTTGAGTCGATCAACGAAGTGTTGCTCGGCAAGAAGTACCAGGTTCGCTTAGCCCTGGCCTGCCTCATCGCCGGCGGGCACCTGCTTATCGAAGACCTGCCCGGCATGGGCAAGACGACGCTCAGCCAAACCCTCGCCAGGGTGTTGGGCTTGAGCTTTCAACGGATTCAGTTCACCTCCGACCTGCTGCCCAGCGATATCCTCGGCACCTCGGTGTTCGACAAAGACAGCGGCCACTTTGAGTTTCACCAGGGGCCGATCTTCGCCGAATTGGTCCTGGCCGACGAAATCAACCGCGCCACCCCGAAAAGCCAGAGCGCGTTGCTCGAAGCCATGGAAGAGGGGCAAGTGACCATCGAGGGCGCGACCCGGCCATTGCCGTCGCCGTTTTTCGTGATCGCCACGCAGAACCCCAGCCATCACAGTGGCACCTTTGCCCTGCCTGAATCCCAGTTGGACCGCTTCTTGATGCGGCTATCGCTGGGTTACCCGGCCCATGCCGCGGAAAAAGCACTGCTGATGGGCGAGGCACGCCGCGAGCTGCTACCGCGCCTGCCAGCGGTATTCGACCACGCCCAGTTGCAGGCGGTGCAGGCCGAGGTCCGCGCCGTGCGGGTGACTGACGCCCTGGTCGATTACGTGTTGCGCCTGGTGGAGGCGACTCGCAACCAGCCCCAGTTCGCTTGGGGCTTGTCGCCGCGCGGCAGCCTGGCCCTGGTGGCCGCGGCTCGCGCCTGGGCGTTGCTGGCCGGGCGCACGTATGTGATTCCCGAAGACGTGCAGGCGGTGCTGCCGGCGGTGGCCAGCCATCGCCTGCGTGAGCGTGCCGACACGGCCGGGCAGGGCGGGGCCGCCCTGGTGCAGTGGCTGTTGCACGAGGTGCCGGTGCTGTGAGGGCGGCGCTGGTGGCACGCCTGCAGCGCTGGCAAGACCGCCGCGCGCCAGCCGCCGCCGAGGTACAGCTCGACCACTCGCGTGTTTACATTGTACCCAGCCGCGCGGGTATCGCTTACGCGGCGACATTGCTGCTTATTCTGCTGGCCGCGATCAATTACCAGAACAGCATGGCCTATGGCTTGGTGTTCACCCTTGGCTCGCTGTTCATCGTCGCGATATTGCACACCTATCGTAACCTCAGTGGCCTGCGGGTGGGCAGCGACGCGCCGCAGGCGGTATTCGCCGGTGAGCAGGCGCGTTTCATCGTGCACTTGCAAAGCCAGGGCAAAGCCCACTACGCCATTGCGGTGGGCTGGGGCGTACACACCGCACACACCACCGACGTGCTGCCGGCGCAGGCGCAAAGGCTGGAACTGGCCTTGCCCACCTCTGCCCGCGGCTGGTTGGCCGCGCCCCGGCTACGGCTGAGTACGGGGTTCCCACTGGGGCTGCTACGTGCCTGGAGTTGGCTGCGCAGCGGCCAACGGGTGCTGGTGTATCCATGCCCGCTAGCCGGTGAGCTACCGACCCAGCATGCCAGCGCCAGCACTGCCGAACTGGCCGGCTTGCAGGCGTTGGGGCAGGGCACCGAGGACTTTCTCGGGCTTAAACCCTACCAACCGGGCGACGCCTGGCACCGCCTGAACTGGAAGGCGTGGTCCCGTGGCGGGCCGTTGCTGGTCAAACAGTTCGGCGAAGCGCGGGGCCAGGATCTAGCCCTCGATTACTTGGCCTTGGAGGGCGGGCGCGAACAACGCCTGTCGCTGCTGTGCCATTGGGTGTTGCGCCTGGCCGAGCAACAACGCCCCTTTGCGTTTAGCTTGCCAGGGCTGCACCTGCCGGCCGATTGCGGTGTTGCCCATCGCGAGGCATGCCTGCGCGCGCTGGCGTTGTTCGAGGGGCACCGGTGAATGTACCGCGCGCGGGCCTGACCTGGCTGCTGATTGGCCAGGCTCTGCTGTTGGTGCCCTTGTGGTGGCAATTGCCGCCGTGGCTGCTGCTTTTTTGGCTGGTGTGCAGCGCTTGGCGCATTCAGGTGTATCGCATGCGCGCCCGTGTGCCGGGGCGTGGGTTGCGCACGGCCATGGTTGTACTGGCCGCGGTGGCAGTGTTTTTCAGCAGCGGGCGCAGCTTTGGCCTGGAAACCGCCGCGGCCTTGGTGGTGGCGGCCTTTTTGCTTAAGCTGCTTGAGCTGAACACCCGGCGCGACGCCTGGGTGTTGTTGCTGCTTGGGCTGTTCTGCCAAGTGGTCGCCTACCTGTTCGATGCCAGCCTGCCCTGGGCGCTCTACAGCGTGTTGCCGTTGGCGGCGTTGCTGGCGGCCATGGTCGGCTTGCAGGGCGGCCAAGGCGAGCGGCTGGGGCCGCCGTTGCGGCGTGCCGCCGGTTTGCTGCTGCAGGCGGTTCCGTTGGCGTTGTTGTTGTTCGTGTGCTTCCCGCGCATTGCGCCGTTGTGGTCGTTGCCGCTAAACAGCGGGCAGGCGCGCACAGGGTTGGCCGACGTGGTGGCCCCTGGTGACATTGCGACCCTGGCGCAATCGCCAGAGCTTGCATTTCGGGTCAGCTTCGACGGCCCACCGCCTGCCCGGCGCCAATTGTATTGGCGGGCCTTCACCCTGGAGCGTTTCGACGGCCGCCGCTGGCAACAGGGCGGCTTATCGCGTTTCCAGGCCGTGCAACCTTGGCAGCCGGTGGGCGAGCCCTGGCGTTACCGGGTGATCCAGGAGCCCACCGACAAGCCCTGGCTGTTCGCTTTGGACGTAGCACGTAGCACCGCCCCGGACGTGCAACAGACCCAGGATTACCGCCTGCAGCGCCGCCGCCCGGTGGACCAGCCGCTGTACTACAGCGTTGAATCCTGGCCGCAGGTGGTGCGTGACCCACAACTGGCACCGGCGCTGCGCCAGCAGAACTTGCAATTGCCGGCCACGGGTGACCCGCGCATGCGCGCCTGGGCCAGCGACATGGCCCGCCGTTACCCCGAATCCGAGGCGCTGGTGGCCGCCATGCTGCAGCGCTATCACGAGCAGGACTACCACTACAGCCTGCGCCCAGCCACCCTCGGAAGCGACAGCATCGACGGGTTCTTTTTCGACACCCGCCGCGGTTTTTGTGCGCACTTTGCCGGTGCCATGACCTTTGCCCTGCGCGCGGCCGGTATCCCGGCACGCATGGTGGTGGGCTACCAAGGCGGTGAGCTGAACCCGGCCGGCAACTACTTCACCGTGCGCCAATACGACGCCCACGCGTGGGTCGAATACTGGCGCCAAGGGCAGGGCTGGCGCAGTGTCGACCCTACCTTCGCAGTGGCCCCGCAGCGTATCGACCAGGGCTTGGCCGAGGCGCTGGGCGCCGATGAGCCGTTTTTGCAAGGTTCGCCGTTTTCGATGCTGCGTTACCGCGACCTGGCCTGGCTGAACACCCTGCGCCTGGGCTGGGAAAACCTTAATTACGGTTGGGAACGGTGGGTGCTGGGTTACCAGCAAGCGCAACAGAGCGAGCTGTTGCTGCGCTGGTTCAAGGGCTGGGCCATTTGGGTGCTGCCAACGGCCGGCACGTTGACCGTGTTGTTGCTGGGCCTTGCAGTGCTGCGCCCCTGGCGCCGCCAAGTTGATCGGGTGCTGCGCCAGTTCCTGCGCTTTGAGCGGTTGCTGGGCTGGCATGGCCTTACCCGGGCCCCGGGGGAGGGCCCACACGCCTTCGCCGAGCGCGCGGCGCAGCAGTTGCCGGGCAGCGCCCAGGCCATCCACACCTTCGCCCAGGCCTATACCCGCCAGCGCTACGCAGGTGAGGCCGCCGCCCCGGCCACCCTGGCCGTACAGTTAAACGACGTGCGGCGCAGCCTGGCAGGCCGCACCGGCCCGCAGAGGAAACCGCTGCCATGAGCGCCACACTCGACCGCGTGATTGCCCGCCTGTTCACCCTGGAAACCCACCTGATGGCCTGCCGCGAGCGCCTGCGGGCACAGACCGACAGCGAAGCCCTGCACGACCTGCGCACCAGCGTGAGGCGCCTGCGCAGCCTGCTGCGGCCGCTGCGCGAAGTGCCCGGCCTCGACCGCCTGGAGCAGGCGGCCAAGGCCGTAGGCGAGCTGACCACCCCATTACGGGACCAGGAAGTGCTGGCGGCCCACCTGGCCGCACACGGGCAAGCCCGCTTGGCCAAGCAGCGCTTGCGCCGAGCCAACAGGGCATTTTCAACGGTGGCGGCGAGCACTGAACTGGCGGCCCTGATGCGCCTGCTCGAGGCTACCGCGCCGTTGCTGCGCACGGCCGAAAGCAACGGCGCGATCACCGGCCTAGGCCTGCGTATCGACAAGCACCTGGCCAAGCAGCGGCGCAGGCTTGCCCGGGCCCTGGCCGACCCCGCCCATGACCGCCACCGCTTACGCTTGCTGATCAAACGCGCGCGCTACGCGGCCGAGGCCTACCCGCGGCGGCAGCATTTGCCGGCGGCCTTGGCCAAAGCACTCAAGCGCGCTCAACGTTCCCTGGGCGATTGGCATGACCGCTTGCAATGGTTGGCCCTGGCCGAGCGCGCCAAAGACTTGGCCCCGATGGTCACAGGGTGGCACGCGGCTCTGGCCGAAGCCTGCGGCGAATCGGACAAGGCGCTGGCAAAACTGGCGTATGCCATGGAACACTGACCGCCACTCACTTCACAAGGCACGCCGACCATGGATTTTGCTCAATTGCTGGACGCGGTACGTACTCACCCGCAGGCGGTGACCATTCCAGCCCATTGGGGCCAAGGCCGGGCAGTGTATGGCGGGTTGATGGCGGCGCTGCTGTACCAAGCCATGGCCAGCCATGTCCAGGTGCCGTTGCGCACGCTGGCGCTCACCTTCGTGGGCCCGGTGGCACCTGAAGTGCCAGTGAGCATAGAGGTCGAAGTGCTGCGCCAAGGTAAATCGGTCACTAGCCTGCTGGCCCGGGCTCGCCAGGGCGGGGCCACACTGACCGTGGCCCAGGCAAGCTTCGGCGCGCCGCGCCAGTCGATGGTCGCAGTTACCGCCATGCCCGTGGCGGCGATGAAACCCCTGGCTGAATGCATACCGATCGACTACATCGAAGGCGTAACCCCTGCATACATTCGCCAACTGGCCATGCGCTGGGGCATCGGTGCGCTGCCGTTCAGCGCCACGCCTTCGCTGGCGATCGGCGGCTGGATGCGGGTTCGCGAACCGCAACCGGCACAGCCATTGGACGAAGCGTATCTGCTGCTGTTAGCTGACGTTTGGCCGCCCGCGGTGTTGCCGCACCTGGCGGCACCGGCGGCCGGTAGCACCCTCAGTTGGACCATCGAGTTGGTACAACCGATGCCCGCCTTGACCACAGCCCAGTGGCTACGCTATCGGGCGCAAATCGAGCACGCACGCGATGGCTACGGCCATACCGCGGCGGCGATCTGGAGCGAGGCAGGTGAGTTGGTGGCGATCAGCCGGCAAACCGTTACGGTATTCGGCTAACGGTTGCCTAGTACACTGCGCGGCAGTGGCATGCCCGGCGCCGCCGGTCACTGCCAAGGCGCTTTGCGCTGGCATAGCAGGCCGGCCGCGCTGCAAAACGCCCCGATCAGCATCTGCACCGGGCTCGCGCAAGCCACCCCGCCGGCAATCAGTACCAGCCCTACCGCGAGCATCGGAATCATCAGTGGCGAGGTGGCGCCCTGCTCCCGGGCAGGGTTTACGTGGGTGAGGGCGGCAAGGCGGCGGATCATGGCGGCGGCTCCTGGTAAACGGTTCTGATTCTCATCCTAACCGCCGCCCCGGTTGCAGACGAATCGAACCTGCCTATGGGCCTTATAGTCGCAATTGGCCGATGGCTTTGCTCAGGCCGGCGGCGAGCACGGCCAGTTCATCGCTGGTGGCTGCCGAGCCCTGGGTTTGGTGCACGGTACGTTCGGTGACTTGGCGAATGCTCTGCACCGACCGGCTCATGTCTTCGGCCACCTGTGTTTGCTGCTCGGCCGCAACGGCAATTTGCGTGTTGCTCTCGCGCATTTGCCGCACCGCACCGGCGATCTGCGCCAGCGCACTGCCCGCTGCGCTGGCCTGTTCCACGCAGGCGTCGGCCTTGAACGAACTGTCACGCATAAAGTCCACCGCGTCCCGGGTGCCGGCCTGCAGCGCATGGACCATCGTGGTGATTTCATCGGTCGAGGCTTGTACACGCTTGGCCAGGTTACGTACCTCGTCGGCGACCACCGCGAAACCACGGCCCATGTCGCCGGCGCGGGCCGCTTCAATGGCCGCATTGAGGGCCAGCAGGTTGGTCTGTTCGGCGATGCTGTGAATCACCTTGACCACACCGGTGATTTTTTCGCTGTCTTGCGCCAGGCGCTGAATCATCTCGGCGGTTTGCTGCACGCCCCCGGAGAGCCCGGCGATGTAATGGCTCACCCGTTCCACCACCTGCTGGCCGCTGCCGGTGAGTTGGTCGGCCTGTTCGGATAACTCACGGGTAGCCTTGGCATGCTCGGCAATGTGTTGCACGGTGGCGGCCATCTCGGTAATGGCGGTGGCGGCTTGGTCGGTTTCGCTTTGCTGCCCCAGCATGCCTTGGCGCACCTGGGCCATGCTGGCAGCCAGCTTCGCTGCGCCGTTGTCGAGCTGCCCAGCGGTTTCGGCCACGGTGCCTACCACGCGCCGGTAACCCGCCTGCAGTGCGTTGAAGGCGCTGGCCATCTGGCCCACTTCATCGCTGCCGGCCACGTTCACTCGCGCATTAAGGTCGCCGCTGCGTTCGACGTGCACCATCACGTCGCGCAGGGCGTTGAGTTGGGCCAGCAAAAAACGAATCAACCACTGCGAGGCCGCCAGCAGCACCAGCATCAGCACCAGCACGGCCGCCGCGTAGTGTGGAAGGCGGTCGACAAACACCTCGGCATAGCTCGGCGCAGGTTGCGCAACCCGCGCCAGGGCTTGTTGTTCCAAGTGCACCGCGTACAACACCAACAAGCAGGTGGTGAAGAATGCCACGGCGTTCACAGCCCAGAATTTGTACTTGAGCGAAAGGTTACTAAGCCAATGCATAGGGCGATCTCGACAGTCTGTAGTGGCGCAGGGCCATTATTTTCCACTTCCAAGATGATGCCTTTGGTGATTCAGATCAATCCACGCCGGGCAAATTGAAGAATAACTTCGCGCACGCGGTGGTATGGGCCGCCAAGTCGTGCTCGGTTTCGCCACGGTGGCGCGCGACCTCGCGCAGCACTTCGGGCAAGAAGGCCGGCTCGTTGCAGCCATTCTTGGGCTTGGGCCGCAAGGTGCGTGGCAGCAGGTAGGGGGCGTCGGTTTCGAGCATCAGCCGGCCGCGGGGAATGTTGCGCACCAGCCCATGCAGATGACCACCCCGGCGCTCGTCGCAGATCCAGCCCGTGATACCGATATGAAGGTCCAAGTCGAGGTAGCCGAACAGCGCTTGCCGCTCGCCGGTGAAGCAATGCACCACCACCGCCGGCAATTGGTCGCGAAAGCTTTTAATAATGGCTTGCAGGCGCCCAAAGGCGTCGCGCTCATGCACGAAAACCGGCCGTTGAAACTGCGCCGCCAAGGCCAGTTGCGCTTCGAAGGCCGCCTCCTGGGCGGGGCGCGGAGAAAAATCGCGGTTGAAGTCCAAGCCGCATTCGCCCACCGCCACCACCGGCCGCTGGTCGAGCAAGGCTGCCAGTTGTCGGGCGCTGTCTGCGCCCCAGTTGCTGGCTTCATGTGGGTGAACCCCAGCCGTACTGAACAGCCGTTGGCCTTCCGGGGCATGCTGTAAAGCGAGCGCCAGAGCCTGCTCGCTGCTGGCAAGGCTGGTGCCGGTGAGCACCATTTGCACCACGCCGGCTTGGTGCGCGCGCGCCAACACGGCCTCATGTTGGCCATCGAAGCGGGGGTTGCTAAGGTTGACGCCAATGTCGATCAATTGCATGGTGCGTGCTCACTACATTTTGCACGCAGCATAGCAGAGCTGGGTATTGGTAATAAAAACAAGCACTTCAAGGGCTTGCCGGCGCCCGGTGTGGGCGGCTGGCGATGGCCGAGGGTTGGGCACGCGGGTTCTGGCGCGTTGTTTGCTAACCCAAGTACCTCGGGCCGGCCACTGATTCGGAGCACGAATGAAGCGACCCCTCTTACTCATTGTGTTATGCATGGCGGCCTGGTTACCGGCAGGGGCACAGGCGAGAACCGGCGGGCCGCAGCAGGTGGCGCACTCGGCAAAGGGCCGCGACCTGCCCGAGATCCGCGCCAGCCATGTGTTGCGGGTGCTGGTCAACCAAAGCCGCAACAGCTCCGGCACGGTCAGTGGCCGGTCGATTGGTGAGGAAGAGGTACGCCTAAAAGCCTTCGAACGCTACCTGGCAAGCCCTGCCGGCGGCGGGCAGGCCATCAGGTTCAAGGTGATCCCCAAGGCCAAGGAGCAATTGCTCGGTGCACTGTTGCGGGGTGAAGGCGATCTCGTCGCGCCCGGTGAGGCCATGGAAGAGCCGACGCCCCTGGCTGCGGTGGCTGGCAGCGCGCCCACTGTGGGGCGGGCGCCATTGGTGCTGGTGAGGGCACGCGGCGCGCGGCAGTTCAGCCGCCCTGAACAGTTGGCCGGGCAACTGCTGGTGTTGCCGGCCGGCAGCGCCGCTGGGCAAGCCGTGGCGGCGCTGAACGAACGGCTGGAACGGCGCCACTTGGCGCCGGTGCGCATCGAATGGGTAGACCCGAGCCTAGCCGTGGAAGATGTGTTGGAAATGGTCGAAGCCAAGGTGTACCCGATGACCCTGGTCGAGCAGCCGATTGCTGAGCGCTGGGCAAAAGTGATGCCCCAGTTGCAGGTCGACCGCCAACTGGCATTCGCCCCTGCCGCCGGCATGCGTTGGTACACCCGCAGCGAAGCGACGCAGTTGCAGGCCAGTGTCGATGGCTTTTTGCGCGATTATCGGCCGCCGGCCGACCAGGATAAAACCTTCGCCGCGGCCTATGCACAGCTCTACAAGATCCAGAACCCGATGGCGCGCCGCGAGCGCGAGCGCCTCGAAGGCCTGCGCCCGGTGCTGCAACGCAATGCTCAACAGCAGGGCCTGGACTGGCTCGACCTCGCCGCCCTCGCTTACAAGGAGTCTGCATTGGACCCGGACGCCCGCGGCGCCAGCGGCGCCACCGGGCTGCTGCAGATCACCCCGTCGGCGGCGGCACGGGTCGGGGTAGGGGGTATCCACGACGTAGACAACAACGTCAAGGCCGGGGCCCGCTACTTGGCAATGATCAAGCGCAAATTCTTTGCCAGCCGGCACCTGGCCGAACGCGAACGCATGGCGTTTACCTTGGCGGCGTACAACCTCGGCCCGGAACGTGTGCAGGCGCTACGCGCCGAGGCCCGGCGCCGTGGGCTGAACCCCAACCAATGGTTCTTTCAAGTCGAACGGGTGGCCCAAGAGCAAGTGGGCATGGCCCCGGTCAGTTACGTGAACGCGGTGAACAAGTATTTTCTGGCTTATGACCGCGAACGCGAGCGCCTGGAACCGCAGGGCGGGCGGGTGGCCTACCGCTGATGCCGCTTGACAAGCAGGGCAGGGCTTTTCTAGGATTCCCGCCCATAGCGCCGATTTAGACAGCTACTTGCGGGGCGCGGCAAGCCGGGCGGCTTGCGAAATACCGCTAAAGCGCTGGCTCGGTGATGCCTCCACCCCGCCCGGCAGCGTTCGCGAGGCGGAGAGTTCCATGAGTTGCCCACGCCCCATCGTCTGCTTGGCGCCGCTGTCAACAGCCCGCTTGCACAGCCGTACCCCTAGCATTCTCTTGTGCGGCCAGCACCAGCCCACACTGTTGCGCTGCCTCGACGGCTGGCCGCGGCGTAATGGCAAGGCCGCAGCCTTGGCCATTCAGTTCGTTGAGGCAGGGCAAGACCTGGCCGGCTTCGCCGACGATCGTTTTGACTTGGCGGTGGTGCAATCGCCCAAGGTCGGCGATGCCGCCACGGTCATCGGCCACCTGACTCGCATCGCCCGGCAAGGGCTGTTGCGGCTGTAGCGTAGGCGCTAGCGTGGTGTTTCAGAAGTTGGCTGCACAATGTTGACGGTGCCTTTTGCTGCCGGCCCGCATTGCCGCTCCTGGCCATAGCCCTGCTATGCCGCTTCACGGCGCCTTTCTCGACAGCAAAACCCAAGCATCAGTTCGTGTGCGAACTTCGGAAACACCACAGTAGGAGGCCCTATGCGAACGTTTCGCTCACTCGCCCTGGTACCTATGGTTTTGTTGGCCGCCCAGGCCCAAGCGGACGAGCCCGGCGAACTGGCGCAAGCGCTCAATACCTACCGCGGGCAGTACCAGCGCTGCGGCGACCAAGCGTCGCAACCGCTTCCACCCCTGGCCAGCGACCCGCGCCTGGTACTGCCGGCGGACGGCGCGGCTGACCTGCAGGGCGCGTTGACGAAGGCCGGTTACCCGATGGCCAACGTGCGCGCGATCAGCCTTTCCGGCCCGCGCGACGTGCAGGCTGCCCTGGCTGCGGTGCGTGACAGCTTCTGCAAGGTGGTGCTCGACCCACAGTTCGTAGACATCGGCATCAGCCAGGCCGGGCGTGATTGGCGCATCGTGCTCGCGCGGCCATTGCTCTCTGCCCGGCTGGGCGACCCGCAAGCAGAAGGCCAAGCACTGCTGGCCGCCCTTAACAGCGCCCGCGGCCAGCCCCGAGCATTGCGCCAACCTGATGAACCCGACCTACCGTGACATGGGCGCCGGCTATGCCACTGACCCGAAGAGCAATGCTGGCATCTATTGGACAGCGATGTTTGGAGGGGGCTAGGGGCACACGCTACCGGTAGTGCGCCCCCAGCATCAAAAGGTCGAACTCGCCTGAAGCCCCAACACCACCGCGTTATCCACCTCGCGCACGCCCCCTGGGTTACGTACGTACTGGATATTGGGCATTAGGTTAAGCCAGCCGGTGGCCTGTATGCCGTAGTTCAACTCGGCGATGTACGCGGTATGTTGCTCGGGTATGTAGCCCAGTGCGTTGTCGCCTAGCCCGCTCAGGTCGTTCTGCAGCTTGGCGTTGCGCAAGTAGCGACTGCTGGCGTGGATGCGGGCCACGGCCAAGCCCAAGGTATCGTGTGGGCGGGCATCGAAGGGCCCTTTGTAAATCATGCTGGTGTGTTGGTAGCTGTCTACCGGGTTGGTCGCGCGGTCGTGGAAGGTCGCACTGGCGTACAGCACCAGCCCACGGTTGGCGTCGCCACCGCGCGCGGTCACCTGCTGCTTGGCAGTTATCCACCAACCATGGCGGCTATCTTGGCTGCGATAGTTTTCGCCGGTCAGCGCGGCCGGCTGGCCATCGGCGCCGTCGTACACGTCGTCGTGGTTAGCCGTGTTGTAGTAATAGCCCAGGCGGTATTCGCCCGGCAGGTGGTTCGGCTGTGGCGTCCACACCAGCTCGGCCGGCAATAGCATGCCGCGTGTGCCGTGGGTGCGCAGCTTCATCGCGTTGTCGTTTTCCAGGCCTGAAGGGTCGATGTTGTACACGCCCACCTGCGCGGCCAGTTCTGGCACCACGCGATAACGGATGCGTAACGCCCATGAACTGGTGGGGCTGTTGTAGATGTCATTCACGTAGTTGCCAGGTTGCGAGCCGCAGAACGCCAAGTTCTGGAACAGGCAGTCTTGTACGGCGAATTCGTCGCTGACGGTAAACCGGCCGCCTTTGACATTCAGCCGATCGTCGAACCAGCCCTTACTCAGCCACAACTCGGTAATACGGGTAACGCTGCCCCGGCCGTGGATTTGCTGCGTGGCGGCGAAGCCTCCGGCGCGTGGGTCATTGAGCGCATCGTCGTCCAAGCTGCGGCCATTGCGGTCGGTGAACTGGATTTGCGCCTGGGTGGCATTCCAGCCCAGCAGCTTGTTCAAGTCAAAGGTGGCGCCCAACGTCCATTGGTCGGCGTAGCGGGCGGTGTGGTGGCCGGTGTAGCCACCTCGTACATTGCCGGCGGTTTCGCTTAAATAGGCCAGTTGAAAATCCACCCCCTTGGCCAGCAACTCACTGCGCAGGCCACCCCAATCGCCAAGCATCCAGGGCGAATCGGGGGCGAAAGCAGTCGCAGCGAAAGCGGGGGCAGTACAACCGACGGCAACGCCCAGGGCCAGGGCGCGGAGCTTATTACGCGAAGTCATCGAAAGGTCCAAAAGTGGGCTTTTATCTGGTAAAACCCTTGATCCAGAGCGGCTGAGGCATGCGTTGCACGCGGCCCGCATGGTACCTGATCGAAAACCCAACGGCCCCTGGGTGGCCGGCAAAACACCGTTACGGTGAAGGCGATAAAGCGTCGCGATAACAGCCCTCTCAGCTTCGTGCCAGCCCCGCACGCATGTCCGCACCGCTGGGCTGCTGGAACATTGCCGGGCCGAACTTCGGTAGGGCCGCCAGCAGGTAATTCCCCCCGTTAACCAAAAATTTCCTCCAGGTCGACTTCTTGTTCCTCGCTTACCGATAGATCAAGCGTTTCCTCAATATGGTTCAGGTGGGCGATCACAAGATCTACCGCATTCTCACCTTGCCCCTGTTCAATCGCTTTGATTATTTCCAGATGCTCGTGGTTAGGGCACGCCGGAACATTCGGAGAGTCGTAAAGCAGAATTATCAGGCAAGTGAGCGATGCGAGCTCCCGCATGAGTTTCAACAGTGGTGGGCTACCGACCATCTCTGCGATCAGCAAGTGGAACTCTCCTGACAAGCGGATGACAGCCCGCTTGTCACCCGCCTCGCGCGCAGCTCGTTCCTGAGCCACGTGGTCATATAGCCGACGGATTCGCTCCTCATCGGCCTGTGTGACCAATGTACGAATCAATGCCGGTTCGAGAATTCTGCGTGCATGAAAAATGTATCGGGCCTCTTCTACCGAAGGACTTGCCACGAACGCGCCGCGATTAGGGATGGTCGTGACCACGCCTTCATGAGCAAGCCTGGCCAGCACCTCCCGGATGCGCGTCCGATTGACCTCGAATACGCTCGCCAGCTTTTCTTCAACAAGCTTGGTGCCGGGAATCAGGCGATGTTCCATCACCGCATGAAGGATGCGTTCGTAGATGGTATCTCGCTTATCAGCCGTACCGAGGATTTGGCCCGTGGTTCGGGCTTTGCGAGGACGTATTGAAGATCGGTCATCGGTAAGCATGCGGGCAGCCTTCATGGTCTGTTACGAAAGGTTCCGTGATTGTCACAAAATTGTCCATCATTGTTCAAGGGTGCACCCTCGGTGATCACTGTATTCACTCATGCACCGTATAAGAGCAGGAATCCGGGCGTAGCACAGTGCCGCGCGGGGCTGAGAAAGGTCCCCTGTTGTGAATCCCCGAATGCCCCTATATCGCGGTCTACAGGGCATCTGCGCGCTAGAAGCGATCCCTTGATAATGCCTTTGTCACAGAATGGCATAGCGCTTGCAGTTCGATTGTCACAATTGTAAATAATTTAGCGACAATATTAAAAATCAAGATGTTAGCGATCCACGTTCCCATTGACCATGCCTTACAACGTTCCTCTTCACGAGCCGGTGACGTGTGCCAGGGAACCACTGGCATCACGCCATAACACCCGAATAGGGGTTCGCTCACTCACCTTCAATAAAGTAACCCATACGATGAAAACGAAGATGATGCGGTTCTTTCTGAAGCCAACTGCTCAGGCACTGGCAGTCGTTTCCCTCCTAGGCGCGGCGCTGAGTTCGAGCGCGTTTGCTCAGGATGCGAATTCAATCCTGGTGGTGGCGGGGCCTCGGACTCCTGAATCACTGGACCAAGAGTACCCACCTACCGAAGCGACTCACGAAGCGAAACGGAATATCTACGAGCGGTTGCTGGCGTATGACACCAAGGTCGCCGACGGTGTGCAGGTCGAGAATTTCGACAAATTGGTGGGGGCGCTCGCCGAAAGTTGGACGGTGGCAGAGGACAAGACCTCCATCACCTTTCATCTGCGCCCTGGGGTCAAAAGCGCTGCCGGCAACACCTTGTCAGCGGACGACGTTATGTGGTCTTTCGAACGCGGCTGGAACAAGAATGCGAATTTTCGCTGGTACATGAGCCAGATCTTGGGCATCGAGTCTTTTGAAGAGGCCTTCAAGAAACTGGATGCGATGACGGTGAAAGTCACGTTGCCGAAAACCTCACCGCTGATTGAGCGAATCTGGGTAAATAACGATCTGGGTATTTTGGACGCAGCAGCCGCCAAGAAGAACGCTACCTAAGGCGACCCGTACGCATCCACCTGGCTTTCTACCCACTCTGCTTCGTTCGCTCCGTATCAGGTCACAAAATTTCAATCAGGCCAGGAAGTCGTATACGAGGCCAACCCGAACTACTACCGCGGTGTGCCCCGCCTGTCGAAGGTGATATTCCGTGAAATGCCGACCTCGGCGAATCGCCTGGCTGCGCTGCAAGCCGGGGCCGTGGATGTAGCAGAATGGCTCTCTCCACGTGAACTTACGATGGTTGAAAAGAACCCGCAGTTGAAGGTCTGGCAGGTGTTCGGCAACTACATCCACCGTGTGGAGATGAACAACACAACCCCGCCATTCGACAATCCCAAGGTTCGTCAGGCCCTGAACTACCTCGTCCCACGTGACGACATCCTCAAGGCCGTGTACTACGGCAAGGCTCGGGCAACCAAGAGCCCGATTTCGGAGATCTACCCGTCGTACACCGATCAGTATTTCACGTACACCCAGGATGTTGAGAAGGCCAAGTCGCTATTGAAGGAAGCGGGCCAGGAATCGGGGTTCAAAACGCAGCTTGGATATCGCACTGGCGACCAGATCGAAGAAGAGATCGCGGTCATCCTCAAGACTGCATTCGCTCGCGCGAATGTAGATGTCGAGCTTGTGAAGTTACCGTCTTCGACGCTGGTGGAGAGATACTCGAAGGGTACCATTCCGATGTACTTCTTCCGCGACATGGCGATCGTTCCTGATGCGGCCTATGTGGCCAATCTCTGGCTGAACAGTGCCTCACTTATCAACTACGCAAAATTCAACAATGCCGAAGTAGACAAGCTGATCAATGAAGCTTTGTCGAGTACGGACGAGGCAACGCGCGATGCAGGCATGAAGCGCGTTCAGCAAATCGTCATGGATCAAGCCCCGTGGGTTTTCCTGATGAACCCTGGTTTTCAGCTCGCGACACGTGCAAACGTCGCGGGTTTCAGCTGGTACACGCCCAACAGCAACAGTTGGTATGACTTCTACAAGAAGTAGGGAGCATCAATAGGGGGGTAGGGCCTTCGCCCCTCTCGCTACGCAAGCCTACACACCAGGAAAACAGTATGAGACTTAGCATTTCATTGCGGTCGCTGCCCCGCCCTTTACGAATCGTTCTGGCCAGGCTGACCATTCTTGTTCCGCAGATGTTTGGCGTTCTGCTTGCCACGTTCCTACTTATTCGACTGCTGCCAGGGGACCCGGCCCTGTTGATGCTGGGCAACATGGCCACCCCAGAACAAATTTTGAGTTTGCGCGAGCGACTCGGGCTCAACGGTAGTATCTGGTCGCAATTCACCAGTTATCTATCGACGGTCGTTCATGGGGATTTGGGTACATCAATGTTCACGTCCAACCCTGTGGTTGTCGATTTGCTTGATCGTGTCCCGGCAACGCTTGAGTTGATTACTTACACGATGATTTTGACGATCACCGTGAGCGTGACTCTCGCCGTCGTCGCCGTCACCAAGCCGAAAGGGGTAATTGCTCGCTTTAGCAAGGTATACGGCCTTGCCGCTGGGGCAGTACCGGACTTTTGGGTTGGCCTTCTCCTCATTTATTTTCTCTTCAATGTTGCCGGTATTGCACCCGCACCGTTCGGCAGGCTCGACCCGACCCTTTCAGCCCCGCCTGTCGTGACCGGGTTCTTGACCATCGACACATTGCTGGCAGGCGATACGGCTGCCTTTGCCTCTGCAGTGGGCCGTCTGTGCCTACCGGTGATCACGCTGGTCATTGTGAATGCCGGCGCGTTGATGAAGATGACACAGATGGTTTTCGCCGATAACTATCGGAGTGAGTTCGTCCGCCATGCTCGTGCAAGCGGCCTTTGCGAATGGCAACTGGTTCGCATCGCGCTGCGCAACAGCCTGCCACCGATCATCACCATGGCTGGGTTTCTTTTTGGGTTCCTTTTGGGCGCTGCCGTATTGGTTGAAACGATCTTCGCTTGGGGAGGGCTGGGTCAGTACGCCGTCTCTGCGGTGATGAACAGTGATTACCCTGCCTTACAAGGTTTTGTGCTAGTGGCCGCCGCGTTCATTCTCATCGTATACACCGTCGTAGATGTGCTCTACGGCATCGCTGATCCGAGGATACAGGTATGAAGCAGGTATCTGGAAAGCGCCGGGTCTGCGGCAACACGGCATTGATTATTGGGCTGGCACTCCTGGCGATGCAGGTTGTGGCGATAGTTTTCGCGCCGTGGATTGCTCCGTATTCACCGGAAACCGCTGATCCCATAAACGCGCTGCAACAACCGTCTTCGTCGCACCTGTTCGGCACCGATGTGTCAGGCATGGATATTTTTTCCCGCGTCGTTTTTGCTACGCGCATTAACCTGCTCATCAGTGTCACCGCCGTTGCGATCGCCTTCGTTATCGGGGTGCCGATCGGGCTCGCCATCGGGTACTACAAAGGTTGGCTCGGCTCCTTGGCGATGCGCCTCTTTGACTTTATCCAATCATTCCCGGTCTTCGTGCTGGGGATGGTACTGGTGTCAGTAATGGGCCAGGAAATCTGGAACGTAGCCATCGTGCTCGCCGTTCTGTTCACCCCGGTCTTCGCTCGCTTGATCCGCGCGGAGGTGTTGTCACTTCGCGATCGCCCATTCATCGCGGCAGCTAGGTGTAGCGGCGCTACAGACCGAACGATCATGTTCCAACACATCCTGCCCAATGCACTTACACCGGCAATCGTTCAGATCTCCATCAGCATTGGCATGGCAATCCTGCTGACTGCCGGCCTGTCTTTCGTGGGCGCAGGGGTGCGGATGCCGACACCTGAATGGGGATTGATGGTGAGCAACGGCGCCCAACAAATGATCCTCGGTATTTGGTGGGTGGCGTTGTTCCCCGGTCTCGCCATCGTCTTCTCGGTACTGACGTTTGCGCTGCTTGGAGACGCGGCTAAGCAAATGTTCGACCCGCAGACACGGAGCACCTCATGACGAAAGTTAACCAGCCCTTGCTCGAAGTCCGCAACCTGTCTGTTGGATTCTCTGACGGTGCACATTCGCTCGCGCTACAGCACGTAGGCTTCTCGCTGAAGAAAGGAGAAATCCTCGGCATTGTCGGCGAGACGGGCGCAGGCAAGTCGCTGCTGGCGCGAGCCATCATCGACATGCTGCCCGGTGATGGGCGCATTGTCGAAGGCGAGATTTTGGTAAATGGGCACGCTATTTCCAAGATGACAGCGGAGCAGCGCCGCGGTTATCGCGGTGGTGAAGTTGCGCTTATCGGAACGAACGCCAAGTCTTTGTTGGATCCGGTTGTGAATGTCGGCGAGCAGATCGCTAGGATCCTTCGCGCACATCGGGGCATCAACAACAAAGACGCTTGGCGCGAGGCCATTCGCCTGTTTGAGCAAGTCGGGATCGTCGACCCGCACAGAAGGGCCCATGCGTATCCCCATGAGCTATCGGGCGGTATGGCGCAACGCGTTGTGATTGCGATGGCTCTGATTGCGCAGCCGAAGATCCTGCTCGCCGACGACGCAACATTGGGCCTGGACGCCACTATCCAGCTGCAAGTCTTGGATCTGCTCGTGGAAAAATGCCGTGAACTCGGACTCGCAGTGGTCTTGATTACCCATGACCTCGGCATAGTGGCCAGCTATTGCGATCGAGTAGGGATCATGAAATCCGGGCGATTGCTGGAGCTCGAAACCATCCGTTCTTTCTTGAACGATGGCCCTAAACATCCGTACAGCCAAGAACTGCTGGATGCCGCTAGGGTGCGGCCGCTCCCCATGGGCTACGACCAGGCCCAAAACGGCAGCCAGGCACCCCCTCTGTTGGAGGTTATCGATCTGGTCAAGACGTTCCATGTAGAAGGTTCCAGCGAACCCGTTCGGGCGGTAGACCATGTGTCGTTGACCATTCGCAAAGGGGAGACGCTGGCACTTGTGGGAGAGAGCGGGTCAGGCAAAACCACCACCGGCCAATGTATTGTTCGGCTGCTGCAGTCCGACTCGGGCTCTATCCGCTTTGATGGAACAGAAACCCTGAGCCTTCCAGACAGGCAATTTAGGGACGTCCGACGCCGCATGCAGATGGTTTTTCAAGAGCCCTACGTTGCGCTGAATCCGAGATGGCGAGTACGGGATCTTGTGGCCGAGCCGCTGAAGCTAGGTGAGCGATTGACGCGAGCTGAGAAGCAAACGCGCGTGATGGAGCTGCTTGACCTGGTGGGTATCGCCAGCGTCAAGGCTGATGCCTATCCGCATGAGCTGACCGCAGGTGAACAGAAACGTGTCGGGGTGGCCAGGGCCCTTGCTATCCGCCCCGATTTTGTGATTTTCGACGAGCCGACAACGGCTCTGGATATCCGCGTGCGCGCGCAGATTATCGATCTGGTGCGTGACCTGCAGAAGCGCATGGGGCTGTCCGCACTGTTCATCACCCATGACCTTAACTCGGTGCGGTCTCTGGCCCACTATGTCGCGGTCATGCGTCACGGAAAGATTATTGAGCAAGGCCCGACGGAAGAGATCTTCGCCAATCCGAAACAGGCCTATACCCGCAAGCTCCTTGATGCGGAGCTGCCCATTGAAGCCCGAGCCGAGGCCAGTACTCCCATCCTACAGACGGAGCAGCAGCTATGAACGCCGATCATTCAGCGACAAAGCCGGTGATCGTGACCGGTGCTGCGGGGCTGATAGGACGCCAGTTGGTGCGTCGGCTATTCGAGCAGGGCCGTCCAGTGGTGGCGCTGGATCGACTTGCCTCGATCACCCGCGAAGGTATCGAGATCAAAGAGTGCGATTTGGGTGATATCCATCGCCTGCATGCGATCGCGAAAGAGGGTGTCGAATCGATCATACATTGCGGCGCTTATTCCGGGCCAATGGTGGCTCGTGATGTGCCCTATTCAATGGTGCAGGTGAACATTGTCGGTACGGCTAACGTGCTTGAACTTGCGCGTATCCATGGTGCGCGGCGGTTCGTCTACTGCTCCTCGACCAGTGCTTACGGTGTCGTCGAATCAGGCCCCGTTTGCGAAGACGTTGTACTCAGGCCGGGCAGCCTTTATGGCGCGAGCAAGGTGTCATCCGAATACATCACAACGGCCTATGCGAAGCAGTACGGGTTGTCTGCGGCGAGTGTTCGCCTGTCCTGGGTATACGGCCCGGGTAGAACCACCGAGTGTGTGATCCGCACAATGCTTGAGAACGCCCTGGCAAAGCGCCCGACCAGAATGGCCTTCGGCTCGGATTTCCCCCGGCAATTCATCCACGTCGACGATGCGGTTGAAGGGCTTCTGAATGCCCTGGACGCGCCTGAATTGCCGCGCCCGACCTACAACATCACCGGCGACACCTGGGGCACGCTTGAAGAGGTTGCGCAGATAGTGCGCAAGCTATTCCCGGATGCGGACATAGCGCTTCAGCCTGGGCCTGACCCGGTAGATGAATACCAGGAAAAATTCAGTATTGAAGCCGCTCGTCGTGACCTCAACTACGAGCCCAGGATTGCTCTGGAGCAGGGCATTGGTGCTTATGCGGCGTGGATAGAATCGACCCAAGGAGGCCGCCGTGGTTGATATCTTCACTGAACCGCTGACGCAGGAGGCATTTGCCTCATATGGGCGGGTTCTAGAGTCACCGCGCACTGCGGCCAGGCATTATTTTGACGACGAACTCCAGTCCCAGCGCAGTCATGCTCTCCCTTCGCTTTCACTCGTGCGAAACGAGCCTGTGCACGGCGAGACCCTGACCTTCGACAGCCTTGAGTGTCATCGCTACTCCTCGCAATCGTTCGTACCCATGAGCTCCCAGCGCTGGCTGGTTGTCGTGGCGCCAGATGTTGATGAACGCCCGGACATCAGTGGTGCAAGGGCGTTCGTGGCGACCCCCGATCAGGGCATCACTTTCTTCCCAGGTACTTGGCATCTGGGGCTGCATGTACTAGATGGGCCTGCTACCCACGCGATTTTCATGTGGCGGGATCTCACGGCTGATGACGAAACGTTTGCCGATGTAGACCCAACTACCCTACGACTTCCTGGGCTTTCAGAGGTGCAGCAGCATGAGTGAACATGAACGAGATTTTGTTGGATACGGCCGCAATCCTCCCGACCCGAAATGGCCTGGCGGCGCTCGGCTAGCTCTGAACTTCGTCCTGAATTACGAGGAGGGCTCAGAGCCATCAATCCTGGATGGCGAGGAAACCACTGAAACCTGGTTCACTGAAAGCAGCGGGCTCAATACTGGCGTGCAGGGCCGTGACCTCGCTGCCGAAGGGCTGTTCGAGTATGGAAGCCGGGTTGGGTTCTGGCGAGTCATGCGCCTATTCCAAGAGCGATCCATGCAGGCAACGATATATGGCTGCGCGCTTGCACTCGAACGTAACCCTGAGGCGTGTGAAGCCATCAGGGCGTCAGGGTTCGATGTGTGTTCCCACGGATGGCGGTGGATCAAGCACTACCAGCTCAGCGAGGAGCAAGAGCGAGAGCATATCCAAAAAGCGGTCGAGTCCCTCGAACGGACAACGGGGATCCGACCTCAGGGCTGGTACTGCCGATACTCCCCTAGCGTCAACACCCGGCGATTGTTGGTCGAGCAGGGGGGCTTTATCTATGACTCGGATTACTACGGTGATGAGTTGCCGTTCTGGACCCACGTCGGCGGTAAACCACATCTGGTCATCCCTTACTCGCTGACTAATAACGACGGGCAGTTTGCATCGGGTGTGAGCACCGGCAGCCAATGGTTCAGCTTCCTCAAAGATGCCTTCGACATGCTCTACAAGGAGGGGAAGACCCAACCCAAGATGATGTCGATCGGTCTCCATCTGCGGTTGGTTGGCCATCCCGCGCGTGCCGCGGCGCTGGAAAGATTTCTTGATTACGTCTCGACGTTCTCGGACGTCTGGATTACCCGCCGCCTCGACATTGCCAAGCATTGGCACAGCGTCCATCCCGCACCCGCTAATTAGGAGTTGGTCATGAATAATGCATTTGATCTTACCGGCCGCAAGGCAGTCATCACCGGCGGCAGCAGAGGCATCGGCGGGGCGATCGCAGAACTGTTTTTGGAACAGGGAGCTGAGGTCGCGATTTGTCATGTCGACGATGACGAAAACGCAGAAGCCCTTTGCGATCGCATGAGTGTGAAAGGCCTGGAGCTTCATACAACTGAGTGCGATGTGTCTGATCCGGCGTCGGTCAGGCGCTTTGCCGGATGGGCAGAAGAACGCTTGGGTCACGTAGACATCGTCGTGAATTCGGCGGGTGTTGGGGGTGGCGACCGTCCGTTTTCAATGACCGATGACAGCGATTGGGATCGCATTGTCGGGGTGAACCTACGCGGAACAATGCTGGTCACGCATGCCTTCTTTGGTGGGATGCTTGCCCGCAGATATGGTCGTGTGATCAACGTCGCTTCGCAGCTGGCTTACAAAGGAGCACCAGGGCTTGCGCATTACTGCGCGGCGAAAGCCGGTGTGGTGGGTTTCACCAGAGCGCTTGCCTACGAAGGTGCCCCGCAAAATGTCATGGTCAATGCAATTGCCCCAGGCCCTGTAGACACCGAGTTGCTTCGCAAGCATAGCCGTGGATGGCTCGCGGCAAAAAAAGCGCAGCTACCGATTGGGCGGTTCGGCCAGGTTTCTGAAATAGCCCCCACCGCTTTGTTACTGGCGTTTAGCGCAGGGGCTTTCTACGCCGGCCAAACGCTGTCGCCGAATGGCGGCGACGTCATGCTTTAAGCCTTAAACGGTACGCCTCGGCTAACCCATAGCTCCGTATCCTTGCACCATAAATCACTGTTTCAGGCGGCCGCTCGGACGTTCCAGGCGGCGCTTAAATCCACCTGGATTTAAGCGCCGGTGAATGACGGTGGTCGGCTAGCGCTTATATAGGTTTGATATGCCATCTTTCGACACGGTTATCCGTAAGGCCCGAGTGGTCACGGCTGCGGACACTTTCACTTGCGACATCGGGATTCTTGATGGACGCATTGTCTCCTTGGCGGCTGACCTGCCTCCTGGGCTAAAGGAAATTGATGCAGCCGGGCGCCATGTCACGCCGGGTGGGGTTGATAGCCACGTGCATCTCGACCAACCGACAGGCGATGGGTCAGTGATGGCTGATGACTTTTACAGCGGCACCGTTTCCGCTGCATGCGGTGGCACCACCACGGTGATTCCCTTCGCTTGTCAGCAGAAGGGTGAAAGCTTGCGTGCAGCAGTCGACGACTACCATCGGCGCGCCGGCGATAAGCCAGTAATCGATTATGCATTTCACCTCATCGTGACTGATCCGACCCCCGACGTCTTGCAAAGAGAGCTTCCGGCGCTGATAGCGCAGGGGTATACCTCCTTCAAAATCTACATGACCTACGACGCGTTGAAACTTGATGACCGGCAGATTCTGGAGGCCTTGTCTGTTGCACGTCGGGAAGGCGCCATGGTGATGCTCCACGCCGAGAATAGCGATTGCATTGCGTGGCTTACCGAACGTTTGATAGCAGCCGGGCTTACCGCTCCGCGCTATCACGCAAGCTCACGCCCCATGTTGATTGAACGTGAGGCCACTCATCGCGCCATCGCATTGGCAGAGTTGGTAGACGTACCCATTTTGATCGTCCATGTCTCTGGCCGTGAAGCAGTCGAGCAGATCCGTTGGGCACAAAGCAAAGGCCTCAAGGTGTTTGCGGAAACGTGTCCACAGTATTTGTTCCTGACCGCTGCTTCGCTGGGTTGCGATGACAGTTTTGACGGTGCGAAATGCATTTGCAGTCCACCACCTCGCGACCCGGCAAACCAGCAGGTCATTTGGAACGGCCTGGAGAACGGCTCGTTCGAGTTGTTTTCGTCGGACCACGCGCCGTTCCGTTACGAGGGACGAGACGGTAAAAAAGCCCATGGGGAAAGCCCGTCGTTCGAGCAGGTTGCCAACGGTATTCCTGGAATCGAAACGAGGATGCCGCTGCTGTGGTCTGAGGGCGTCCGCACCGGCCGGATAACCCCACAAAGCTTCGTCGCACTCACCTCCACTAATGCCGCGAAGATGTATGGCCTGTATCCACGCAAGGGCAGCATCGCCATTGGATCTGACGCCGACCTGGTCATCTGGAATGAGGGCGAGCCGGTTGTGATTACCAACGAGATGCTGCATCACAACGTTGACTATACCCCCTACGAGGGTATGGAGCTGAGTGCCTGGCCTGCGATAACGCTTTCGAGGGGGGAGGTCGTTTGGGATGGTGAAGCTAGAGGTATCCCGGGTCGTGGGAAGTTTTTAGCCTGTGAGCGGCCAGCTCCCGCTCAATCGCGTCGCCGTCAAGATGAGCTACCGCTATGAACCGGCGAGCCCAGGTGGCGGCAGCCCTTATACGTGCTTGGCGAGATGAGGTGTGCCAACCATTGGAAGAATACGGGCTGATGACCGAAACGGATGCATATTGGGTACAGCAAATAGTGGCTTCGGAACTGGGTTGGTATCCTGAAAGCGCCATGACCGCTTGGAAGCTAGGCGGCAGCCCAGGCAGTTTGGTCAGCGCAGCGCGTGTCCGTATTGAGGCGATTCATTCCTCTGGATGGCAAGTACCGGCAGGATATTGCAACCGCATCGGACTTGAAGCTGAGCTCATCGTGCGTCTTGGATTGGATCTCGACGAGCATGCCAGCCTGTGCGCCGCGCATGAAGCCGTTGAAACTTGGCACGTCGGTATTGAGCTGTGTGACACACGGTTTATCAATGGAGAGCGGGCTGATCCATTGCTCTGTGTGGCGGATCAGTAACTCAACCGCGCACTGATACTCGGGGCGCCGATCGAGCCGGCAGTAGACTGGTCAAGGCAAAGCGTTCAACTATGGCTGAACGGTCGGATTCAACGGTCGGGTATTGGGAGCGACCCGTTCACCGATCCTTTGAGATCGTTGCCATGGCTAGCACGGCATGCCGCCGGGCAAGGTAGGCCGTTAAAAGCTGGCGATCTGATCGCTACCGGGAGTTGGACGGGCCTCTTTTGGGCTCCGCCAAGTTCGAACCTCAAAGTGGATTTTGTCGGCTGAGGAGAAGTGTCGCTATCCACCTGATAGGCTGATGGGCCCCACCCAGGCGAGGACGTACCCCCTCGCATCATCCCGGCGACTCCAATCCATTGCAGTGAATGGCCTCGCTACAAAGGTAGCGAGTTTGAAGCCGAACCCTAGAAAAGACACTCAGCGTCGGTCGATCTAGGGTTTTCACTGCGAATGTGCTTTGCATCAGAACGACAACACCGAACATCATTTCTGCCACGGCCACACTGGAGATAAACAGCGTCTCTGCCTGTTGCTCATTGAGCCAGTCGAGCACCGTGGCCTCTGATTGAGGCCGCAGGGTTTCGCTGAGAACATTCGTGTTCAGGACAATCATTCGAACCTCATCGGTTCAGCAGGCGTCTTGTCCCGTGCCTGATTGATCGCGTCGACATCCTGGTCACTCAAATCGTCGACCCAACGGCGCCAGGGCCTCACCCAGCATAAGGCGTGAGTTTGGGCGAACAGCCTGGGCAAGGGTGTCTCTGACTTCTGCTTCTGTGCTGCGGCATGCTCCGCAGCACGTAGACGTAGGGCGCGATGCACATCGCCTGACAAATTCCGTACGGTTAGCGCTGCTATCGGTAGCCTACGCTGCTTTCAATGACCGCTTCATGTGCTGTCACTCCTGCAAGGGAGAGCTGACGAAGGGGGTGTGTCCAAGGCTGGGAGGCGCGCACCACTACCCATCAACCCGGCCCGCATATCCGCGCCACTGGGCTGCTGAAACACCCCAAGCCCGAACTCCGGCAGCACCGCCAGCAGGTAATCGAAGATATCGCTTTGAATGCGTTCGTACTCGGCCCACGCCGTGGTGCGGGTAAAGCAGTAGATTTCCAGCGGCACGCCCTGGGCGGTGCTTTCCATCTGGCGGACCATGCAGGTCATGTTCGGCTGGATGTCGGGGAGGCTTTTCAGGTAGGCGTGGGCATAGGCGCGAAAGGTACCCAGGTTGGTCATCCGGCGTTGGTTGGCGGCATGGGCGGCCACATTGCCCTGGGCTTGATTCCAAGCCTGGAGTTCGGCCTGCTTGCGTGCCACATAGTCGCTGACCAGGCGTATCTCGCCCAGCCGAGCCTGTTCTTCGGCGGTGAGAAAGCGCACGCCGCTGGCATCCAGGTACACGCTGCGCTTGATTCGCCTGCCGCCGGCTTGCTGCATGCCACGCCAGTTACGAAACGACTCGGACATCAAGCGCCAGGTAGGGATGGACACGATGGTTTTGTCGAAATTCTGCACCTTTACCGTGTTCAGGGTGATGTCTACCACGTCGCCGTCGGCACCGACCTGGGGCATTTCGATCCAGTCACCGACGCGCAGCATGTCGTTGCTGGTGAGCTGCACCCCGGCCACGAACGACAGCAGGGTGTCTTTATAGACCAGCAGAATCACTGCCGACATCGCGCCCAGGCCGGACAATAGCAACAACGGAGAGCGGTCGATCAAGGTGGCGACGATGATGATGCCGGTGAATACGTACAGCACCATTTTTGCCAGTTGCACATAGCCTTTGATCGAGCGTGTGCGGGCGTGCTCGGTGCGCGCATAAATGTCGAGCAGGGCGTTGAGCAACGCGCTCAGGGCCAGCGCCTGGAACAGGATGGTTACCGCTAGCGCCAGGTTAGCGAGAAAGTGCGCCAAGGCCGGGTTGAGTTCCGGCACCAGCCCCAGGCCGAACTGCACCACCAGCGACGGCACCATCTGCCCCAGCCGGTGGAAAACCTTGTTATGGCGCAGGTCATCTACCCACACCAGCGCCAATTGGTGCGACAGCAAACGCGCGAACCGCTGCAGTCCATAGCGCACCAGCCGCCCCGCGATCAGCGCCACCAGCAGCAGCATCGCCAGCCCCAGGGTGGACTGCAACCAGGGGTGGCGGTCCAACGTGCTCCAGAAGTCCTGAAGGTGCAGCCACAATGCCTGCATGGGAAGGCCTGCCAATGTGCTAAGAGGGCGGTATTAGAACCTAAGGTGGGGGTGCGCTGCCAAGGGGGTTTTTTACCGGATGTTAGCTAAGGGACCCAGAAGCGGTCGCCGGGCAGCGGCACCGAGCACCAGGGTTTAACTGAACTCAGTACGAAACGATCGACTCCATGTCACATACAGAGGGCGGCCCGATGGTTTTGTCGGCTGCCTCCCGCGTGATCACGCCAATGGGCCTTCAACCATGAACAATCGTCGCACGCCCCGAATAACCGGTATCGCCGTCGCATTGGCCGGCTTGCTATTTTTGGCAGGCGGGGTTTGGCTGTCGTGGTTGGGCGGCTCGCCGTACTACGCAGCAGCCGGCATCGGCTTGCTCGCCACCGGCATTGGGCTGGCCAAGGGGGCCCGTTGGTCGCTGTGGGTGTATGCGGCGGTATGGTTGGGCACCTTGCTATGGTCGTTTTACGAAGCGGGGCTGGATGTTTGGCAATTGGAGCCGCGCTTGATGTTGCCGACCTTGCTTGGCCTTTACCTGTTGCTACCCAGGGTGAGAAACCGGCTCTCTCCACCTGCCCCTGCCAGCAGGGTCTGGAATGTGGCGTCACCGGTATTGGCCGTGGCCCTGGTCGGCGGGCTGTTCTTCGCCCACTCATGGCCGCAACCCTCGCAACCCTCGCAACCCGTAGAGCCGGCAGCCGCGAGCCCGGTGGCGCAGGCCGATGGCAGCGACCAAAGCGGCAACGACTGGGCGTACTACGGGCGTACGCCTCGCGGCGAACGCTGGTCGCCGCTGGCGCAAATTACCCCGCAGAATGTTTCCAAACTCACGCCCGCCTGGGAGTACCGCACAGGCGATCTGCCTCGCAAAGGCGAGAACGTCGATGGCTATGAGTTCAACTTCGAAGTCACCCCGACCAAGGTCGGCGATACCCTTTACATCTGCACCCCGCATAGCCAGATCATCGCACTGGATGCGGTAAGCGGTGCGCAAAAATGGCGCTTCGATCCCAAGCCGGACACCCACAATAACGCCTACCTGGCCTGCAGGGGGGTGGCTTATTATCAGGCCCCAGCCCCCCGCGCGACCTGTACGCAGCGCATCATCGCACCGGTGGCGGATGCTCGCCTGGTGGCGCTGGATGCCGAAACGGGCAAGCCCTGCGAGGGCTTCGGCGAGCAGGGCTTCGTGTCACTTCGGGCCCACCTGGGTGAGGTACAGCCTGGGTTTCATTTCGTGACCTCGCCGCCATTGGTGGTGAACGATCGGGTGATCTTGGGCGGCTGGGTCTACGACGGGCAAAAGACACATGAGCCATCTGGGGCGGTGAGGGCGTTCGACCCGCTGACCGGCGAGATGGCCTGGGCGTGGGACGTTGGCCGACCGGATAGCCCGATCGCGCACCCCCGCGCGGATGAGCAGTTTACCCCTGGCACACCCAACGCCTGGGGTGTTTATACCGCCGACGTGGCGCGCGGCTTGGTCTACCTGCCCACGGGCAATGCGGTACCTGACTATTATGGTGCGCAGCGCCGGCCATTCGATGAGCAGTATTCCAGCGCCACAGTGGCGCTGGACATCGAAACCGGGCGGCCCCGCTGGAGTTTTCAAACGGTGCACCACGACCTGTGGGATATGGACGTTCCGATCGGCCCGTCGCTGGTCGACCTTCCCGGCCCAGGCGGCAGTACCCTCCCAGCGCTGGTGCAAACGACCAAGCGCGGCGAGCTGTTCGTACTCAACCGTGAAACCGGCCAGCCCATCAGCGCGGTCGAAGAAAAGCCCGCACCACAAGGCGGGTTGGCTGAAGAGCGGGTGGCGAAGACGCAGCCTTATTCGGTCGGCATGCCGTCGTTTGCGCCGCCGCAAGTGACTGAGCAAGACACCTGGGGGATCACCCCGCTAGACCAAATGCTCTGCCGCATCGAATACAAAAGCATGGACTATAAAGGTGCATTCACGCCCTTCACGGTGGAGAAAAAAACCTTGGTTTATCCGGCGTTCGACGGGGTCATCGATTGGCACGGGGCGTCGGTGGACCCAGAGCATAAACGGCTTTATGCCAATTTAAGTTATATCCCGTTCGTGGCCCAGACCTACGCGCGCGCCACCGCGGAACAAAAAGGCTTGGTAGAACCCTGGGACGGTAACGGCACACCGCCGCGGCCGAAAAAGTTTGCGATCAACCCCCAATACGGCACCCCCTACGTGGTAAAGGTCGACCCTTGGCTAGGCATTTTCGGTGCACCCTGCAAGGCCCCGCCGTGGGGCCAACTGGCGGCGGTAGACCTGGTTAAGCGCACGCTATTGTGGAAGCACGACGTCGGCACCACCCGCGACATGGCGCCGTTCGGCCTGCATACCAACCTGCCGCTGCCCACTGGTATCTTCAACATCGGCGGCAATATCGTTACCCGTTCCGGGCTGATTTTCATGGGTGCCACCGCAGACGACTACCTACGTGCGTTTGACGCAGGCACCGGCGCCGAACTGTGGCGGGTGCGCCTGCCCGCCGGTGGCCAGGCCACGCCGATGACCTATATGGGCAACGACGGCCGCCAGTACGTGGTGATCGCTGCCGGCGGGCACGGTGGCCTGCAAACTCGCGCGGGCGATTACCTGGAGGCGTTTGCCTTGCCGAGGGCCGGTGGATAGCAGTTGGCCGGCCCTGGTACAGCCGGGGAGGCCATAGCAATGCAGGGCCGTATCGAGCGTGCCCAGGTGATATCGCGCACGTTGGCGCGCGAACGGGGGCTAGCGGGCAAGCGGCGACCACTCGCCCGGCCAAAGATAAAGGCACCGGCAACATTGTGCAGTCGACTTTCGAGTTACCCCACTGGAACGGGAAACACGCGCGGAAAACGATCTGGAAATACTCACGCAATTGCTTTGCGCGCAGGGGCTGGGCAGCGAGGAGGGCAGCGTTCGCCAACTGTGCCAAGGGTACCTGGGCAAGTGGTGCGACGACGTATGGGCCGACCAGGCCGGTAACCTGGTGGGCGTATTACGGGCACCTGCCACAGGGGGCGCTACGCAACGGCCCGAGGCGATATTGGTGATGGCCCATCTGGATGAGGTGGCCATGAGCGTCAAGCGTGTCGAGGCAGATGGCACCTTGAAGGTCATCGCCTTGGGCGGCGTAAACCCTGTGAATTTCGGCATGTGCCCGGTGGATATCCTCGGCGCTCAGGCGACCTTGCCCGGGGTGCTCTCGTTCGGCACCATGCATGCGACGGCCGAATCCCCGCAAGGGGCCGATGTGCAACGCGGCGACGTTACCTGGGGCGACGTTCACATGGTCACACGCCGCAGCGCGCCCGAGCTGAAGGCCGCCGGGGTTCGCCCGGGCACCCGTGTGGTATTGAGCCGGCACTGGCGTAAACCCTTTGAGTTAGCCGATGCGCTGGCCGCGCACTTCATGGACGACCGCGCGCCCCTGCTGGCGACCCTGCGGGCCGCCGAGGCGCTGGCGGGCGAGCGCGGGGCGTTGCGCCAGGATGTTTATTTCGCGTTCAGCACCAGGGAAGAAGAAAGCAACGCCGGTGCCTTGTTCGCCGCCCGCCACCTGCCCTGCAGCACGGCGATTGCAATCGAAGTGGGGCCGGTGGCGGCGGAATACGGCACCCGGCTGGAGGTGAATCCTATCATCGTAGCGGCTGACGAAAAGGGGCCATACTCTCGGTCAGTCACCGATGCCTTGATCGGGGCGGGCGAGCGCTCAGGCTATACCCCTCAGGTCGCTTTGCTGGTGGACTTTGCCTCGGACGCATCGGCCATACTCGCCAGCGGCGTGATCGGCCGGGCGGGTTGCTTGGCTATCCCCACCGAGAACACCCACGGTTTCGAGAAGTCCTGCGTGATGGCATCAGCGCCTGTGCCCAGGTGCTGGCCACGTACTTGCGGGGGTGAACTGAAGGGCGCTGAAGGCCAACGTTACAACCACGAAGAGGACAGCACATGTACAGCCATATTCAAGTGGGTGCACACGACCTCCCCAGCATGGTCGCCTTCTACGACGCGGTGCTCACCCGCCTGGGCCTGGTGCGTATGCCCGACGAAGACGATAGCGGCCCGCCGGGCGCCGGCTGGCACTGCCCTGGCAAGCGTTGGCCGCAATTCTTCGTACAACTGCCCTTCAATGGTTTGCCGGCCACGTGCGGTAACGGCACCCAGGTCAGCTTTATGGCTCTTTCTCCGGCCCACGTGCGGGCAGCGTGGGAAACAGCGCTGGCCATGGGCGGCAGCGATGAAGGCGCGCCGGGGTTGCGGCCGCACTACTCGCCAGACTACTACGGCGCGTACTGCCGCGACCCGGAAGGTAATAAGCTGTGCTTTGTCCATGCGAACGACCTGGAGCCCTGACACCGGCGTTGCTGTTATTCAGCGCGGCGGCCGCAACCCCGCTGGTAATTCCATCGCCAACACCACCCCCAAGGCAAACGCCAGCACCAGCAAAATAACGATCCAAACCCACCCCGTGCGGTGTTGCGCGGCCACCGGTTGTGGCGCTGCCGGCTTGGGCAAGGGCGCTCTGCGGCCCGGCTGTGCCCGGATCCACGCATCATGCCGGGCTTTTTCCCGCGGGTCGCTGAGCACCGCATAAGCCTCGTTGACCAGGCGCAACACCTTCGCCGCGCTTTCGTTGCCGGGGTGCTTATCGGGGTGGTACTTCTGCACCAATGCCTTATAGGCGGCGCGGATCACTTCCGGTGGCGCGTTCGGCGTTATTTTCAGGTTGTCGTAGTGGGTATGCACGTCGCGCATCGCTGCTGTTCTCATTGTGCCGGGCCCCAAGGGTGCACGCAGGGCAAACAGCGTATCGGCCTTGTTACAAGAACCTTGAACAGGTGGGCGATCGGGCCCTGGCGCGCTCGTCCGAGGCTCGGGTAGCTTAGCCTTTGAGCCAGGCGAGCAAGGCCACTACATTCACCAGCAACGACAACAAAGCCACGCTGCGCCAAACCTTTACCGGTTCGCGTTCCAGCAGTGGCCGCGGGCGCAGTACCTGGGGGCTACGGTCTGCGTGCTCCAGGGCCAACAGGGCGTGCTCGGCGGTTTCGAAGCGCAGCGCGGCGTCTGGGGCTACTGCACGCAGCAACCAGGCTTCCAGCCAACCGGGAAGGTCTGGCCGGTAGCGGCCCGGCGCGGTGGGCTGGCCGAAGCGCGGGCGTTGGAACGCCTCGATTTCGCCGTGGGGCAAGTGCCCGGTGAGGGCCAGGTACAGGGTGACACCGGCGGCATACAGGTCATGCCCGGCGTTAGGGGCCTCGCCGGTGTAGGCTTGCGGCGCGATATAGTTGGGTGTGCCGGCCACCTCGCCTGCCGGCACGCTGCTCAAGCCCGGGCAATAGGCCAGGCCGAAGTCCAGCAAGCGATAGTGATCGCCGCCTGACCACCAGAGGTTTTGCGGCTTGATGTCGCGGTGCACGATGTTACGCCGGTGCAATTGGCCCAAGGCCTTGAGCAGTTCCATGGCCAACCCCAGCCACGCAGGCAACGACAACGGCCCTTCGCTGTGCAGGCGTTGAGCGAGGCTGGCACCGGGGTACTCGCGCATGGCGTAGTACAGGTACTGGCGTGGCCCGGCCGGGTACAGTTCGGGAAAGTAGCGGCCGGCCACGCGGCGCAAGAACCACTCTTCGAGCAACAACGCGTGCTGGGCCTGGGCGTCGTCGCGCCCATGCACCGGCAAGGTCTTGAGCAGCCAGGCTTGGCCTTGGCTATCGTGGGCGCGGTAGAGCAACGCCTGCTGGCTTTCGTTAAGGCGCGCCTGAATATGAAAGCCTTCAAACACCTGCCCGGGTTTGAGCGCCGGTGGTGGCGGGTACTGCTGTAGGTGCGCGAGGGTATCGCGCAGCGCCGCTGCCCCCACGCGAACCACCTGCACCACCAGGGCACTGGCGTTGTCCTGGCTGCGGGCCAATTGCGCCTGGGCCACCAGGGCGTCAGCGGCGGCTTGCGGGGCAGGGTACTCGCGCAGGGCATTGGCGATTTCGCCGTCCTTCAGGCTCGCCCACACCCCGTCGCTGAGCAGTACGAAGCAATCACCCTCGGCCAACTCGCCCTCGTGGTAATCGACCACCAGGTGTTGGTCCAAGCCCAGCGCGCGCTTGAGTACGTGCTGCATGCCGGGTTGGCTCCACACGTGGTCTTCGCTAAGGCGCTGCAACTGTTGCCGGCGCCAGCGGTACACGCGGCAATCGCCCACATGGGCGAGGGTGAAGCGGTTACCGCGCAGTACCACGGCGCTGAGCGTGGTCAGCAATGGCTGGCCGCCGCCGTTGGCCCGCAGCCAATGGTTTTGCGCAATCAGCAAGCGGTCCAGCGATTGCGCTACCGGCCAGGTTTCCGGGGTGGTGTAGTAATCCATCGCCACCGCCTGCAGCGAGGCCCGCGCGGCCAGCCCGCCGTCGGCGCACTGGCTCACGCCATCGGCAATGGCGAACAAATAGCCCTTGCTTGCCGCCAGTGCCGGCGCAGGGGTTACCCCGCGCAGGGCATCTTGGTTTTCCGGCCGCGGGCCGGCGGCGCTGGCCTGGCCGAACGCCAGGCTTAGGCTCATCTCACACCCGTGCCGCGGTTACGGCCGCTGCGCCCCAGGTGGCGCGCCAGCGGCGCTTGACGCTGTGCAGGCCGAACCAGGCCAGCACTGCCAGGCAGGCAAAGCCCCACAGTGCCAAGTGGTAGTCGCCGGTTTGCTGCTTGATCGCGCCCAAGCCCGACACCAGCAAAAAGCCACCGACACCGCCGGCCATGCCGATCAGCCCGGTCATTACGCCGATCTCCTGGCGAAAGCGTTGGGGCACCAGTTGAAACACCGCGCCGTTACCGGCGCCCAAGCCCAGCATCGCCACCACGAACAGCGCCAGCGCCACTAGCGAGCTGGGCACGTTGAAGCCCACCGCGGCGATGCACAAGGCCGCCACGGTGTACATCGCCAGCAACGCACGGATGCCGCCAAAACGGTCGGCAAGGGCGCCGCCGAGCGGGCGCATCATGCTACCGCCGAACACGCAGGCGGCGGTGTAGTAGCCGGCAGTCACCGGGTTGAGCGCATATTGGTCATGGAAGTAGCCGGGCAAGGCGCTGGCCAAGCCCATGAAGCCGCCGAACGTGATGCTATAGAAGAACATGAACCACCAGCTGTCTTTGTTACCCAGCGCCTTGAGGTAATCGGCGAGTTTTTTCGGCTGCGCCCGGGTGGGGGCGTTGCGTGCCAGCAGGGCGAATAGAACCAGGGTAACCAGCAATGGTATAAGCGCCCAACCGAACACGTTATTCCAGCCATAGGCCGCCGCCAGTGCCGGGGCGAACAGCGCCGCGAACACGGTGCCGCTGTTGCCGGCGCCGGCGATGCCCATGGCCTTGCCTTGGTGCTCGGCCGGGTACCACTGTGAAGCCAACGGCAACGATACGGCGAACGAGGCGCCGGCCACGCCCAGGGCGACGCCCAGCAGCAACGCTTGTTCAAGGGTATGCACGCCCAGTTGCCAGGCCACCAGCAGCGACACGATCACGATGCTTTGGCCCAGTAGCCCGGCGGCCTTGGGCGAGTAGCGGTCAGCCAGCCAACCCATCACCACCCTCAGTAAGGCGCCGGCAAGCAGCGGTGTGGCCACCAGCAGCGAGCGTTGTTGAGTGGTCAGTTGCAAGTCAGTGGCGATTTGCACGGCCAGTGGGCCCAACAGGTACCAGACCATGAACGACAGGTCGAAATACAAAAACGCGCAGAACAACGTGGGGGCATGCCCGGCTTTCCAGAAACTCGTTTGCATCGAACACCTCGGCGGCGGTCTCGAACCGCGATTTAGGAGCCTGAAACAAAAAAAGGCGCCGCTCCCGGTCCCGCTTTCGCAGGGGGGAACGACGCCTTCGTCGGGGGGAGAAGGCCGCCTTTGGCCACCTCCCGAATGTGTTGCAAGTTCCCTAGCAAGAGCCGGGCCAATGGCCATGGCGGCGCTGCCAGCGCCGTGTGGCGAGGTTTTGCGCCGCGTGGCCAGCGCCGGGCTGCGCCAAGCGGGTGCGCAACGGCGCAGGGGCGCGCCCAGACGGCGCACGGTCAATGTGGCAGGTGCCCAGCGGCCGGCTTGCGGCTATACTCGGCGCCTTCTGAAGACCTCGTGAGCGTCGCCCGCCCATGTACGACCTGGCCCGCCAGTTGCTGTTCAAGCTTTCCCCGGAAACCTCCCACGACCTTTCGCTGGACCTGCTTGGCGCCGGTGGCCGCTTGGGCCTGAATGCGCTGTTGGCCAAGGCCCCGGTGCCCCTGCCGGTCACGCTGATGGGCCTTGAATTCGCCAACCCGGTGGGGCTGGCCGCGGGCCTTGATAAGAACGGCGCGGCCATCGATGGCCTGGCGCAGTTGGGGTTCGGTTTCATCGAAGTAGGCACGGTGACGCCGCGACCACAACCGGGCAACCCGAAGCCGCGGCTGTTCCGCCTGCCGCAGGCACAAGCGATCATCAACCGCATGGGCTTCAACAACCTGGGCGTCGACCACCTGCTCGAGCGGGTGCGTGCCGCCCGCTACCGGGGCGTGCTGGGCATCAATATCGGCAAGAACTTCGATACCCCGGTGGAGCGCGCGGTCGACGATTACCTGATCGGCCTGGCGAAAGTGTATGAGCTGGCCAGCTACGTGGCGGTGAATGTCAGCTCACCGAACACCCCGGGCTTGCGTAGCCTGCAATTCGGCGACTCGCTCAAGCAATTGCTGCTGGCCCTGGCCGAGCGCCGCGAGGCGTTGGCGGCCGAATATCGCCGGCGGGTGCCGTTGGCGATCAAGATCGCCCCGGACATGAGCGACGAAGAAACCGCGCAAGTGGCCCAAGCGCTGCTGGACACCGGGATGGACGCGGTGATCGCCACCAACACCACCCTCAGCCGCCAGGGCGTCGAAGGGTTGGCCCATGCTGATGAAGCCGGCGGGTTGTCCGGCGCGCCGGTGCGCGAGAAGAGCACCCATACCGTGCGCGTGCTGGCCCAGGCGCTGGGCGGCAAACTGCCGATCATTGCCGCCGGCGGTATTACCGAGGGTGCCCACGCTGCGCAAAAGATCGCCGCCGGGGCGAGCCTGGTGCAAGTGTATTCCGGGTTCATCTACAGGGGGCCGGCGCTGATCCGCGAAGCGGTCGATGCATTGAGGGCCGTGCGTTAAGGCCTGTGCGTTGGTTGAAGGGGCCTGCGAAACAGGCCCCGGGTGCGTGGCAGGCGACCTTGCCTTGCCACTAACCCGCCGCCCGGATGAGGCGGGCTAGGTCAAACGGTTGAGTGGAATGGTACGTCGGTACTCAGCCGACCGCGTGAAGCTCGTTGAGCCGGTGGATGCCTGCGGTGCCGGTCATGCCGTCCCATTGGTCGCTGCGCCCCTCACGCCAACCATTAATCCAGGCCTGGCGAACTGCTGGCAGGGTAAATGGGCACAGTTCGCGGGATTTACCGCTAACACCGTGCTGGTATCCTTTACTGAAAGCTCGTTCCAACGGATCACGCTTGAGTCTTCTCATAGGGTTTAGCCCTCATTGTTGACTGAATGTCCCGTCGGCCTCCGGGAGGCCGGGCAGAATCGTTCTACCGGTGATACAGGGCCCACTGCCGGCGTCGCGGGCCACATAGCGCCCCTTGATGGCAGCGCTAGGGCCAAGTTCTAAACAATGGTTGCTGCCGTGGGAATGATCGTTTTGTCATAACCCAGTCCTAGTTAGCATGAAGCACCATAAGTAAAAGTGTGTTTCAGAGGTTGCAAAAGCTGTAATGCCTTGGTGCCGGGCGCTGTATTGCGGTTGCAAGCCATTCGCTATTGCGTCGGCCGGCGGAGGTGCCGGGCCAGAATATCGACGAAGGGTCGCAGGTTTTTTACCGTTGCGGCCAGTTCGCTGCCTACCTTGCGTAGGTGGCATGGCACCTGATGTGCCACCGTGGCGCTGCGGGAACAGCACCAGTAACCCGGGCCGGCGCATGCCGTGCGGCCCCGAGAGGTCACCCGATGTCCGAAATGCATGAGCTGTTTTTAACCTGCCCCAAAGGCTTGGAAGGCTTGCTCGCCGATGAGGCCGGCGTGCTGGGCCTGGCCGAGGTGCGCCAATCGACCTCGGCGATTCGTGGCCGAGCCAGCCTGGAAACCGCCTACCGCTTGTGCCTATGGTCGCGCCTGGCCAACCGGGTGCTGCTGGTGGTGTCGCGGTTCGCCATGGGCAACGCCGATGAACTCTACCAAGGGGTGCATGCCGTTGACTGGGCCGACCATCTGGCACCGAGCGGCACCCTGGCGGTGGAATTCAGCGGGCACGGTTCGGGCATCGATAACACTCATTTCGGTGCCTTGAAGGTCAAGGATGCCATCGTCGACCGCCTACGCAGCGCCAGCGGCGAGCGCCCCAGCATCGACAAACTCAACCCCGACCTGCGCGTGCACCTGCGCCTGGACCGTGGCCAGGCGGTGCTATCGCTCGACCTTTCCGGGCACAGCCTGCACCAGCGTGGTTACCGCCTGCAGCAAGGCGCCGCGCCGCTCAAGGAAAACCTCGCCGCGGCGATCCTGGTCCGCGCCGGCTGGCCGCGGATCGCCGCCGAAGGCGGGGCGCTGGCCGACCCCATGTGCGGTGTGGGCACCTTTTTGATCGAGGCGGCAATGATGGCCGCCGACATTGCGCCGAACCTGGCCCGTGAGCGCTGGGGCTTCAGCGCCTGGCTGGGCCATGTGCCGGCCTTGTGGCGCAAGCTGCACAGTGAGGCGCAGCAGCGCGCCGAGGCCGGCTTAACGCGGCCGCCGTTGTGGATTCGCGGCTACGAGGCCGACCCGCGGCTGATCCAACCGGCACGCAATAACATCGAGCGCGCGGGCCTCAGTGCCTGGGTCAAGGTGTACCAGGGTGAGGTGGCCACTTTTGAACCGCGCCCGGACCAAAACCAGAAAGGCCTGGTGGTGTGCAACCCCCCCTATGGCCAGCGCCTGGGTGACGAGGCCAGCTTGCTGTACCTCTACCAAAACCTGGGTGAGCGCTTGCGCCAAGGCTGCCTGAACTGGCAAGCCGCCGTGTTCACCGCGGCGCCGGACTTGGGTAAACGCATGGGCATCCGCAGCCATAAGCAGTACGCCTTCTGGAACGGCGCACTGGCCTGCAAGCTGTTGCTGATCGACGTGGTGCCCACACAGTTCGTGACCGGCGAGCGCACCGAACGCAGCCATGCCCATGAGCACAGCGACACCGGCCAGGGCACCGCTGGCGAGCACCCGCCGGCCCCAGCACCGGCAGCCCCCGCGCGGTTGTCCGAGGGCGGGCAGATGTTCTACAACCGCTTGCAGAAGAACCACCGGCAGTTGGCCAAATGGGCACGCCGCGAGCAGGTGGAATGTTACCGGGTGTACGACGCCGATATGCCCGAATACGCGGTCGCCGTCGACCTGTACCGCTACTGGGTTCATGTGCAGGAATACGCAGCGCCCCGTTCGATTGACCCAGAAAAAGCCCAGGCGCGGCTGTTCGATGCCTTGGCGGCGATTCCCCAGGCACTGGGGGTAGACCCGCGCCATGTGGTGGTCAAGCGGCGAGAGCGCCAGGGCGGCACCCGCCAGTACGAGCGCCAGGGGCGCGAGGGGCGGTTCTTGGAGGTCAGTGAGGGCGGTGTGCGCTTGCTGGTGAACCTGGGCGATTACCTCGACACCGGGCTGTTCCTCGACCATCGGCCGCTGCGCCTGCGCTTGCAACAAGAAGCGGCCGGCAAGCGTTTTCTCAACCTGTTTTGCTACACCGGCACGGCGACCGTGCACGCCGCCAAGGGCGGCGCGCGCAGCAGCACCAGCGTTGACCTGTCGCATACGTACCTGGATTGGGCGCGGCGTAACCTATCGCTCAACGGGTTTTCCGACAAACACCGGCTTGAGCAGGGCGATGGGCTGGCCTGGCTGGAAGAAAACCGCGAAACGTTCGACCTGATTTTTGTCGACCCGCCGACATTTTCCAATTCCAAACGCATGGAAGGGGTGTTCGACGTGCAACGCGACCATGTTCGGTTGATCGACCTGGCCATGGCGCGCTTGGCTGAAGGTGGTGTGCTGTATTTCTCGAACAATTTCAGGCGCTTCGTGCTCGATGCCTCGCTGCTGCAGCGTTACCAGGTCGAAGAAATCAGCGCCAGTACCCGGCCAATGGACTTCGCCCGTAACGATAAGATCCACCGCGCTTGGCGCATCACGGCCCGTTGACCGCCCGCGCCACCTGGCCTTTTGTCTGAGGCCTGGCGCGGCAGGCTGTTCAAGCTAATGGCGAATAGCTATAACAGAGCGCGTGGCCAGCGTGCTTCTACGCACGCCGATATCGTTGGGTAATACCTATGGGGTTGGCCGCGCGCCCGAAAATTCTTGGTTTGATCAGTGAGGGGGCCTCGGCCTGGCTGGTGGCCTGTGTGGGGTTGGCCTGTGGTGCCTTGGTCACCGCCAGCCTTACGCTGGGCTTGCAACGGCTGGCTGAACAGCAACTGCGCCAGCGTTTCGAATTGCTCGCCAGCGAGCGCTACAGCCGGCTTTACGAGCGGTTCGCCGAACAGCTCCAGTGCCTGGACACCCTGCGGCGTTATTTCGCTTATTCCGAGGGCGTGACGCGCAGCGCATTCAACGGCTTTGCCGCGCCTCTGCTGCAGCGTACCCAGAGCTATAGCTGGTTGCCGCGTGTCAGCGACGCCGAGCGCGCCGCTTTCGAGCAATATGCCCAGGCCAGCGGGGCGCCAGGGTATGTGATTCGCGAGCGGGTCGGCGAGCAATGGGTGCCGGCGGCACACCGGCCGGAATATTACCCGGTGTTGTACATCCGCGCCCATAGCCATTTGCAATTGCCGCTGGGCTTCGATTCGCTCAGCGAGCCCCTGCCCGGCGTGACGTTGCGCAAGGCGTTGGCCCAGGGCCGGTTGGCCGGTTCTGCCCCGTTGGAGCTGATCGGCGTCGACCCCGGGTTTTCCCGTGGCATGTTGTTGGCGGCCCCTGTGTACGGCTATGCAGAGGAGGCCGGGCGGGCGGGACAGGTGCCGTTGGGTTTCCTGACGGCCGCGATCAGCATTCGCCAGTTGATGACCGATGGTTTACCCAAGCCCGGCGAAGACAACCTGCGCGTGGCGATAAGCGATGTCACCGACCCGGCAGGGCCCATCCCATTCTATGGCGCGGTGGAGCCGCCGCCGGAGCATGCCTTGCGCGACTTGCGCCCGCTGCACCTGGCCGACCGCGTGTACGAACTGCAAACCTTGCCCAGCGAGGTGTTCCTGCGGGCCAACCGCAGTTCACTAGTGCCGGTGGTGGCGTTGCTGGGCAGCACCCTTAGCTTGCTGCTGGCCGGGTTGCTTTACAACTTGGTTAGCCAGCGCCAGCGCGCGCTGCAACTGGTGGCGCGCCGTACCTTGGAGCTCAGTGCCAGCGAACAGCGCTTGCGCAATACCCATGGGCAACTGCGCAGCGTACTCGACGCGGCCACCGAAGTGGCGATCATTGCCACCGACCTGGGCGGCCTGATCACCACCTTCAACGCCGGTGCCGAGCGCATGCTTGGCTACCACAGCGAGCAAGTGATCGGGCGGCTGAACCTGGGCGACCTGCACGTGCACCATGAACTGCGCGAGCGCGTGCGGCAGCGGGCCGAGCAACTGGGCGAGGTGATCCCGCCCAGCCGCGCGATGCTCGCCGACAGCCTTGCAGGTGGGCAGCCTCACGCCCAGCAGTGGAGCCTGGTGCGGCGCAACGGCACGCGTTTGACGGTGAACATGCTGGTCACCGCCGTGCGCGATGGCAACGGTAATGCGGTCGGCCACCTGGCGGTGTGTATCGATATCACCGAAAGCCGGCGTGTGCACGAAGCCCTGGCAGCCCGCGACCGCTTGCTGGAAAAACTCAGCGCCGAGGTGCCCGGCGGTATCTATCAGTTCCGTTTGCGGGCTGATGGGCGCAGCGCGTTTACCTATGCGAGCCGCGGAATGCTGGATATCTACGAGCTACCGCTGACCCAACTGCTGGCCGATGCCGACCCGGTGTTCGAACGCATTCACCCCGATGACCTGGAAGGGGTGCGTGCCGCGATCCGGGCCTCGGCTATCGAACTGCGGCGCTGGCGCCAAGAGTACCGTGTATGCCTGCCCCGGCAGGGCCTGCGCTGGGTACGTGGCGAAGCCACGCCCGAGTCGGTGGCCGATGGCGCCGTGGTATGGCATGGCTACTTGAGCGACATCACCGACCTGAAACGGGTCGAGGAAGAACTGCGCGCGTTGTCCGTGACCGATGCCCTGACCGGCATCTACAACCGGCGTTACTTCCAAGAGCGGCTCACCACTGAGCTTGCCCGCGCCGAGCGTGACCAACTGCCGCTGGCGGTGATCATGCTCGACATCGACTATTTCAAGCGCATCAATGACCAACTGGGCCACGCCATGGGCGATACGGTACTGCAGGCGCTGTGCCGGCGCATCGGCCAGCGGCTGCGGCGTACCGACGTGTTTTGCCGCCTGGGTGGTGAGGAATTCATGATCCTCTGCCCAGGCAGCGACACCACCCAGGCGTTGAAGCTCGCCGAGGAACTGCTGCAAGCGCTGCGCGAACAGCCGGTGGAAGGGTTGGGCGTGGTCACCGCCAGCTTCGGCGTGGCCGCCTGGCGTGCGGGCGAAGGGGCCGACGCCTTGCTGCTGCGGGCCGACGCCGGAGTGTACGCGGCCAAGCAGGCCGGGCGAAACCGGGTACAGCCGGAGTTGCCATAACGCCACGGCCGGGCCGCTCGCGGCCTTACGCGCCGGCCACCGCATTTATCGATGCGTGGCCATCCAGATCAGCAACCCCGCCTGGAACACGGCGAACGCAATCAGGCACACGATGGTAAAACGCAGGCTACCGTCTTCGCGGCGGTATTTGGCGATGTGTTCGTCGCGCTTGCGTAAGGTGTTTTCCAACTCCTGGATATGCTGGTCGCCCGCTTGCAGCAAGGTGGCCGCGTCGAGGATGTCCACCGGCTGGACTTTCTCGGTGTTCCACTGGGGCAGCAGTTGGTTCACCTTAAGCTCGCGATAGCGGCCTTTGAGGTGCTGTGGGTCGGCGTATTCCACATCGAAGCCGTGCACGCGCAGCACGTGGTCGCGGCGCAGGCGGGTGTTTTCGACGATAGCGTCGCGGTTGGGCAGTTCCTGGCCCTCGATCCGATAGTGCGGCCAGCGTTTTTGCAACCAGCCGGCGGCTTGGGCAAGCAGGTAGCGGCCCAGGCCCCGGTTGGCCGGTTCCATGTTCAGGGTGGCCGGTTCGCTCCAAGCCACTTGTTGTTCGTGGTCTACCCACACATCCAGGCGGTTCTGCTCTTTGCGCACGTGCTGGCCTGGCACTTGCACCTCCATGCGCAACAGGCTGTATTGCGGCCCGTGGCGCTCGGCATGGGCGGCCTGCATGAAACGCAGCGGCCGCGGCCCACTGATGCGGTCGCTGGGCAGGGCAAGCAGGCGCAGCAGTTGGAAGTGTTCGGGCAGCACATCGCCCCATGGCAGCACCCGGCCCGGCGCCGGTTCGGCAGCGGGGCTTTCTGTGGCTGGGGCTTTATCTACAGGGGTGTCGGTCATCGCGGCGTCCTCATCACTGGAGGATGTATCGGCCGTTGTTACAAAACCTGTAGTCACTGAGGGCGCTTCAGCGGTTCGCCCACGCGGCGACGCGTGAATATCGTCGCGCGGCAACGCTGCCCGGCAGCACAAAGGGCACCGTCAAAAGGGTGCAGTCAATTGCCGAAGCACCCCATCAAGTGTGGGCCTTGATAAACGCCACCACACTGGCAGGCAATTCACCGGCCAGGGGCAGGTCTGGCTGGTTGTATGAGGCCAATTGGGCTTTGAGGTCCATCGGTACGATGCGCAACACGTGGTTCATGCCCGCGATCAACTGCAGTTGCGCATCGGGCTTGGCTGCGCTCAAGGCGCGGGCATCGGCCACGCTCACCTGGATGTCGTTGCGCCCTTGAACGATCAACGCCGGCATGCGCAAAGCGGCGAAGGCGCGGGCGGGGTCTTGGTGGAACAGGGAAATCAAATAGGGTTGCACGCTGGGCCGGAACACCACCTGCAGCGGCTCTGGCACATCAGAGGCCTGGCGCCCAGCCTTGAGCGCTTCGATCAACGCCAGGCTGCGGGCGAATAGCGGCGGTGGCAGGCGCTCGCGTAATTGCTCGGTGAGTACCTGGTCGATCGGCCGCCCGCTGCCCGCCACGCTGACCACCGCCTGGGCCGGTATTTGCGGGGCGGCTAGGCTGGCGATCAGCGCCCCCTCGCTGTGGCCGAGCAGTACCAGGGGGCCGAAGCGGGGGTCGGCCTTGAGCCGCTGCGCCCACGCCACGGCGTCGGCCACGTAGCCCTCCACGCTCAGTTGGCGTTCGTCGGGTGCCAGCGGGCGGCCGCTGGCCACCCCGCGTTTGTCGTAGCGCACGCTGGCGATGCCTTGGCGGGCCAGGGCCCAGGCCAGGCGCTTGAGGCTGTCGGTGCGCCCACCGTCGGTATTGTTGCCGTCGCGGTCGGTGGGCCCGGAGCCCGCCAGTATCAACACCACCGGCACGGGCTGGCCGGTTTGTGGCAGCAGCAAGGTGCCGTGCAGCGCCCCGCCGGGCACGTCGAGGTCGATGGGGTGTTGCAGAATGGGCGTGGGGGCTGCCTGGGCAGAGCAGCACAGGCACAGCAGCAGTGAGGCGATCAGGCGTAACATCATTGGGCCATGGCAGCGGGTTAGCGGTTGGACTGGGCACGCCGGCGATGGTTCGCCGGCGCGCAACAATCTGTATACTAACCGACCGTTTTACCCAGGCAGTCTGATTTCGCGGAGCGCTCGCATGTCCGGTAATACCTTTGGCAAGCTGTTCACCGTCACCACCGCCGGCGAAAGCCATGGCCCGGCGCTGGTCGCCATCGTGGACGGTTGCCCGCCGGGCCTTGAGCTGTCGCTGCGAGACCTGCAACGCGACCTCGACCGGCGCAAGCCCGGTACCAGCCGCCACACCACCCAGCGCCAAGAAGCCGACGAAGTCGAAATCCTCTCCGGGGTGTTCGAGGGGCGCACCACCGGCACCCCGATCGGCCTGCTGGTGCGCAACACCGACCAGAAGTCCAAGGACTATTCCGCCATCAAAGATGTGTTTCGCCCCGCCCATGCCGATTACACCTATCACCATAAGTACGGCGTGCGCGACTACCGCGGCGGCGGCCGCAGCTCTGCGCGCGAAACCGCCATGCGCGTGGCGGCTGGCGCCATCGCCAAGAAGTACCTGGCAACCCTGGGCATTCAGGTGCGCGGCTACATGAGCCAACTTGGGCCTATCGCCATACCGTTCAAAAGCTGGGAGGCGGTGGAGCAGAATGCGTTCTTCAGCCCAGACCCGGCCAAGGTGCCCGAGCTTGAGGCGTACATGGACCAACTGCGGCGTGACCAGGATTCGGTCGGCGCGAAGATTACCGTGGTCGCCGAAGGGGTGATGCCAGGCCTGGGTGAGCCGATCTTCGACCGCCTCGACGCCGAATTGGCCCATGCCCTGATGAGCATCAATGCGGTCAAGGGCGTGGAGATCGGTGCCGGTTTCGCCAGCATTGCCCAGCGCGGCAGCGAGCACCGTGACCCGCTGACCCCCGAGGGCTTCGCCAGCAACAATGCCGGCGGCATTCTAGGCGGTATCTCCTCCGGCCAGCCGATCGTTGCCCACCTGGCGCTCAAGCCTACCTCCAGCATCACGGTGCCGGGCGCCAGCGTCGACGTGAACGGCCAGGCGGTGGATATGGTGACCAAGGGCCGCCACGACCCCTGCGTGGGTATCCGTGCTACCCCCATCGCCGAGGCGATGATGGCCATTGTGCTGCTCGACCACCTGCTGCGCCACCGCGGGCAGAACGCTGGGGTACAGGTGAGCACGCCGGTATTGGGCCAGCGTTGAGGGGCCTGCCGCCCGCCGAGCAGCTTGGTGTGGTGGTGCCCTACTGGCGGCTGTCGGGGTTTTACTTTTTCTATTTCGCCCTGTTGGGGGCCACCGCGCCGTACCTGGCGGCCTGGTTCGCCCACCTGGGGTTTGCCAGTGCGCGCATTGGCGAGTTGGTGGCCATCCCGATGCTGATGCGCTGCGTGGCACCGCACCTATGGGGGTGGTTGGCCGACCGCAGCGGCCAGCCCCTGGCCATCGTGCGTTTGGGCACCTTGTGTACGCTGGCAGCGTTCAGCCTGATCTTCATCGACCATCGCTATGCCTGGCTGGCCTTGGTCATGGCACTGCACGCTTTTTTTTGGCATGCGGTGCTGCCGCAATTCGAAGCCATTACCCTGGCCCACTTGCGCGCGCAGCCGGCCCGTTACGGGCAGGTGCGGCTATGGGGCTCGGTGGGGTTCATCGCCGCGGTGGTCGCCCTGGGCCGCGCCTTCGAATGGGCCGGGCTCGATGCCTACCCCTACACCGTGGTGGCGATCATGGCGGGCATCTTGCTCGCCAGCCTGTGGGTACCGCCACCCCCACACCTGGCACCCACGGCCAACCTGGCCGAAGCAGGCTTCTGGCAACGCTTGCGGCGCAGGCCCGTGCTGGCGTTTTATGGGTGCGTGGCGCTGATGCAGTTCAGCCACGGGCCTTATTACACTTTCCTAACCATCCACTTGGAGCAGTTAGGTTACAGCCGCGCCGCCATCGGCCTGTTGTGGGCGGTTGGGGTGGTGGCCGAGGTGCTGATGTTCATGGTTATGGGCCGTGTACTGGGGCGGTGGTCTGTACGGCGGGTGTTGGCGGCCAGTTTCGCCCTGGCAGCGCTGCGCTGGCTGCTGCTGGGCAGCGCTGCAGGGGTGTGGCCGGTGTTATTACTGGCGCAACTGCTGCACGCGGCGACCTTTGGCAGTTTTCATGCCGCGGCCATTGGGTTTGTGCAACGCACTTTTGGCCTGCACCACCAAGGCCAGGGCCAGGCGCTGTATGCGGCGTTGGCCGGCACTGGCGGTGCATTGGGCGCACTGTACGCAGGCTACGCTTGGGCACCCCTGGGGCCGCTGGCCACCTTTGCCCTCGCCGGCGTGGCAGCGGGCGCGGCAGCGGTTATCATCGCCACTTTGATGAAAGAGGAAACCCCATGAACCCGGACCGCGACACCCTGGCCCAGCAGATTATCGACGCCGGGCGCTTTCTGTACGGCCGTGGCTGGTCGCCGGCCACCAGCAGCAATTATTCGGCGCGCCTCTCGCCCAGTGAAGCGCTACTCACGGCTTCAGGCAAACATAAGGGGCAGTTGGGCCCCGGCGACGTGCTGGCCACCGACATGGCCGGCAACAGCTTGGAACCGGGCAAGCGGCCGTCGGCCGAAACCCTGCTGCACACCCAGCTTTACCGCTGGGACCCGCGCATCCATGCCGTGCTGCACACCCATTCGGTCAATGCCACGGTGCTCTCGCGCCTGGCGGCCAGCGACCGGTTGGTGTTCCAGGATTACGAACTGCAAAAGGCCTTCAGCGGTATCACCACCCATGAAAGCACGCTGGTGGTGCCGATTTTCGACAACGATCAGGATATTGCCCGCCTGGCCAGTAAAGTCCAGCCCTGGCTGGCCGAGCACCCCGACTGCGTGGGGTACCTGATTCGTGGCCATGGGCTGTACACCTGGGGGGCGGCGATGAGCGATGCATTGCGCCAGGTCGAGGCGTTCGAGTTCCTCTTCGAATGTGAATTGAAAACCCGCGCCGCTGGCCGCTGATCTGCCCACAACAGCTGGCCCGTAATAACTGCCTGCAACAACTGCTTGCGACAAAGAGGTACACCATGAGCCGCCTGACCGTTTACCACGAAAGCAGCCCGGCGCTGCCAAACAAAGTACTGACCCACATTGAAGACATCGCCGCCACCCTGGCCGAGCATGGGGTGCGTTTCGAGCGCTGGCAGGCCAACGCGCCCATTACCCCCGGTGCCAGCCAGGACGAGGTGATCGCTGCCTACCAGGGGCAAATCCAGCGTTTGATGAACGAATGTGGTTACCTCACCGTCGATGTGATCAGCCTGAATGCCGACCACCCGCAAAAGGCCGAGCTGCGCGAGAAGTTTCTCGACGAACACCGCCATGGCGAAGACGAAGTGCGCTTTTTCGTGGCGGGCCGTGGGCTGTTCACGCTGCACCTGGGCGACTACGTGTATGCGGTGCTGTGCGAAAAGAACGACCTGATTTCCGTCCCGGCCGGCACCCCGCACTGGTTCGACATGGGCGAGCACCCGCATTTTGTAGCCATACGCTTATTCAACAATGCCGAAGGCTGGGTGGCGCGGTTCACCGGCGAAAGCATCGCCCGCCGTTTCCCACTGCTGGAGGACTGACCCCCATGGCCATTACCACTATTCTGACTGACATCGAAGGTACCACCAGCGCGGTAAGCTTCGTATACGACGTGTTGTTTCCCTTCGCCCGGGAGCGTCTACCGGCCTATGTGCGCGCCCATGCTCAGCAGCCCGAGGTGGCTGCGCAATTGGCCGCCGTGCGCCAGGCCAGCGGCGAGCCGGATGCAGACGTAGAACGGGTGATCCAAATTTTGCTCGGCTGGCTTGCCGAGGATCGCAAAGCCACCCCGCTCAAGGCCCTGCAAGGTAGGGTGTGGGCCGAAGGCTACCAGGCCGGCACGCTCAAGGGCCACGTGTACCCCGACGCGGTGGCCGCGTTGCGCCAATGGCATGCAGCCGGTTACCGCCTGTACGTGTACTCATCAGGCTCAGTGCAAGCGCAACAATTGATTTTCGGCTACAGCGAAGCAGGTGACCTTACCCCGTTGTTCTCGGGCTATTTCGATACCACCTCGGGGGGCAAGCGCGAGCCTGCGTCATACACGGCGATCGCTACGGCGATTAACGTGCCGGCGGGGCAAGTGCTGTTTTTATCTGATGTGGTCGAAGAACTGAACGCAGCCCAGCAGGCCGGGATGGCGACCTGTGGGCTGGCCAGGGCAGGCGGGGAGCTGCAGGGGCATTTAACGGTCGGCGGTTTTTACGCGATCGAGCCCCGGCTGTTTCAAACGGAATGATAAGTCGGCAGGGCGAAGCGGTTCTGGCTTTGCAGTTGGTGAATGTCGGGCAGTTGGCTTGCTTCACCAGCCAAATCACGGCGGATGGCGCTGATCACCCACGACAACTGTTCAGGGGTATTGAGTTGTGCATAAGAAATTGAGCGGCGCGTGGTATTGCCGTCGGCGCCCTTGAGGGTCAGCAGCACGGCACCGTCTGGGCGGGGCAGGGCAGTGACTTGATATTCGGAAAAGAGGCTGGCGAATTTTTCTTGCAGGAAGTTCATGTCGGCTCCTCAACTGGTGCTTGGCAGATACACGAGAGAAGGTTGCAGCGAGCGTGCCAACTGATGAAAAAATAAAATCATCTATAAAAACAAGGGGTTGAGAACTGTGGTGGTTTGTAGGCTTCGTGCATATTGCAAGATGCACGGTGAGGCGGGATGCAAATTGCGGGATTGAACGCCTGCTCGGCGGGGCGCTCATAACCTCAGACCTTTTAACCACGATTAATTCCTTCACCCAGGTGCATAGCCTGCATTGAATTGACCAGCGGTCCCCGTTGGCCAACACTTTGCCTGGTAATGCACATGCCTTGAGGAGACAGCCTGATGACCGCCCAGCCTACGCCCATGACCGAAGAAGAAAGCGCCGAATTTGCCCGCCAGGTGCTGGAGGTCGCCCGCCAAGGCGACGCGCCAATGCTGCAACGGCTATTGGAAAACGGCCTGCCAGCCAACCTGAGCGACCACAAGGGCGATTCGCTGCTGATGTTGGCCTGTTACCACGGCCATGCGGCCGCCGCCCGCGTGCTGTTGGCCCATGGTGCCGACCCGCTGCAGGCCAATGACCGTGGCCAACTGCCCATGGCCGGTGCGGCCTTCAAGGGCTACCTGGAGGTGATCGAGGCATTGGTCGAAGGAGGGGCACCGGTGGATGGCAGTGGGGCCGATGGGCGCACAGCGCTGATGATGGCCGCCATGTTCAACCGTAGCGAGATCGTAAGCTACCTGCTCGAGCACGGCGCCGACCTGCGCGCCCGGGATGCCCAGGGCATCGATGCCCTAGGGGCGGCGCGAGCCATGGGCGCTGGGCAAACACAGGCACAACTGCAAACGCTGCTCGGCTGAGGGTGTTACCTGGGGGCATTGGCCGCGGACAAAAGGACCGCCGGGTGGGTTGATGGGGTAGTGGCTATGTGACATATTTCGCCCCTGTCCGCTATCCCTTGTGTGTCTGAAATGCCCCTGTTCAAGTATCTACTGGCAGCCTGTGTGCTGGTCAGCGGGTGCAACGGAGTGCCAACCGCTTTAGTAAAGGACCCTGCCTACCCCCAAGCTTTCGTCGTCCACTCTGGTGGCCCGCTACCCCTACTGTTAATGGGCAGCGCGGTGCAGTGGAATCAGGATTACGCGGTAACGGTAAAACACCTGCCGTACCTGCCCGGGGCGGCGTATCAGGGTAGCGGCGACGTGCAGTTCTTCAAGCACAACGCCAACGGCAACCTGCCGGTTTGGCGGCAATACACCCACGGCGAAACCCTCACCGCCGTTGGCTTCAACAGCCTGTACCTACCGATCGAGGGCCGCGGCCACGCGCTGGCGGCGCTGGTACGCCTCGATGCGCAAGACGGTGTGTTCTAGGCCACCCACGATGGCCCTACGGCCAAAGGCATGAGTGGTGGCCCGGTGTTCGGCCAGGATGGCGAGGTGGTGGGCATCAACGTGGCCTACCTGACCCAGGCGGACCTTGCCCGGTTGAAACGGCCAGACCTGGCGAACCGCCCACGCGTGAGCATCTTCATGCCCTACAGTGAAATCGATAAGCAGTGGCGGCGGTTTCAGGGGCAGGCACACCCGCACGCCGGGGCAGCGCCGCTTGCGCTAGCGCTCCCGTAGCGCTTCGCGCGCCCTGTTCAGCGGCTTGAGCAAGTAATCGAGCACGTTCTTCTCGCCGGTGCGGATGTCGACGGTGGCGACCATGCCCGGCACGATGGGGAATGCCTTGCCGGCCTTGTTGTGCAAGGCGTTATCGCCGGTGCGGATGTACACCCGGTAATAGAACTCATCACGTTTGACCTCGTCTTGAAGGGTGTCGGGTGAGAGGGTCACCACCTCGCCGTCGAGGCTGCCGTACACCGAATAATCATAAGCGCTGAGCTTCACCTTGGCCTTCTGCCCAGGATGGATAAAGGCAATGTCGCGCGGTTGGATGCGGGTTTCGATCAACAATTGGTCATCCAGCGGTACGATCTGCATCAATTGCCCATTGGGCGGGACTACCCCACCTATGGTGTTCACCTCGATGGCTTTGACGATGCCGCGCACCGGTGAGCGTACGGTGAGGCGTTGCAAGGCATCGTTGCGCCCGCGGATGATCGCCGCTTGCATGTCGGCCTCGGCACTGGCCTTTGCCAGCTCTTCGCGGGCACGCACCATGTAATCGGATTTCGCCTCGATGGCTTTGAGTTCGAGCTCCGAGCGTTGGCGGTTCAGCCGTAGTACTTCGACCCGGCTGGAGGCGCCGATTTTGGCGAGGTTTTCGGTGATCTCAAGCTCTGCGCGCAGCAGCCGCAGCGACGCCTCGATGCCCGCCAAGGTGGCTTCCAGGCCCTGCTTGCGCACGTTGTACAGCTCGGTTTCGGCCCGGGTCAGTGGCGCCCAGGCGTCAAGCTCCGGCGCAAACTTCAGCGGCTGGCCGCTGACCTCGGCCTGCAGCCGCGCCTGGCTCGCCAGGGCGGCGCGGTACTTGGCCTCACTTTCGCCCACGGTGGAAGCGGTTTTAGTGGGGTCAAGCTGGGCCAATACCTGGCCGCGTTCCACCCGGTCACCCTCGCTCACATTCAGCGTGGTGACGATGCCGCCTTCGAGCGACTGGATCAACTGTTCGTGGGCGCTGGGGATCACCTTGCCGGTGCCGGTAGACACTTCCACCACATTGAATAGGCCAGCCCAGGCCAGAAAGCCGCCAAGCATCAAGGCGCACAGCCCAATCAGCCGGCCGGCGCCGGCCACCGCCCGCTCATCTGCGCCTTCCAGGTATGACGCATTGGCCGCCCGCAGGGGCCCAAGGCTGCCTTTCATGGCTGTTGGCCTGCGCCGGCCTGGCGCAGCTTGGCCAACGCGGCCTCGCGCGGGCCGTCGATCGCTACCTGGCCGTTGTCCAGCACAATCACCCGGTCTACCCGCTGGAGCACGCTCAAGCGGTGCGTAGCCACCACCAGGGTTCGGCCTTGGGCCCAGGCCCAGAGGTTGTCGAGCAGGCGCCGTTCGCTCACGTCATCCAACGCGGCGGTGGGCTCATCGAGTAATAGTATGTGCGGCTGGCGCAATAACAGCCGGGCCAGCACCAGGCTTTGGCGTTGGCCGCCGGACAGCCCCAAGCCGCCTTCCAGCACCACATGGTCCATGCCCTTGGGCAGTTGCCGCACGAATTCCAATGCGCCAGTGGCGGCCAACGCGGCGATGATGTCCGGGTCGCTGGCTTGGCTGGCACCCAGCGTCAGGTTTTCCCGCAGGCTGCCGTGGAACAGCCGTGCATGCTGCTGCAACAGGCCCACGTCGCGGCGCAGGTCGGCCGGGTCGAGGTGCGCCAGGGCGATGCCATCAAGGCTGATTTCGCCTTGGGCCAGGTCCATTACCCCGCCCAGGGCCTGCAACAGCGTGGATTTACCCGCACCGTTACGGCCCAGTACAGCGATGTGCTCGCCCGGTTCGATCAGCAATTGCTCGACCCGCAGGGCGGGCGGCCCGTCGGGGTTGTAGCGAAAGGCAACGTTGTGCAGGCGGTAATGCCCAGCAATCGCCGGCAGGTGCACACGCGGCGTGCCTTCGGGGTGGTCCACCGGTGCCTGCATCAGCTTGTTCAGGCCCTGCAACGCCACTTTGGCCTGCTGCCAGCGGGTCAGCACGGTGGTCAGTTGTGCCAGTGGCGCCATCATTCGCGATGACAAGATCGAAGCCGCCACCAGGCTGCCGGTGGTAAGGTCACCGTTGATGACCAGGGGCGCGCCTACCACGATCACAATGGCGTACACCGCGCCTTGTACGCTTTGGGTCCAGGCTACCAAGGCGTTGGTCAGCCCCCGTAGTTGTAGCGCGCCCTGGGCGCAGGTGGCGTTGTAATGGTTCCATTGCTGTTGGAAGCGCGCTTCGGCTTGCAGGGCCTTGATGTCGTCCAGGCCCTGGATGGTTTCGACCAATATGGCGTTGCGCAGTGCCGCCTCACGCATCGAGGCATTGGCCAGCCGGGCGAGGCGCCGCTGGGCAAGCAACCCAGGCAGCAGCATGGCCACCAGGGCGAACAACGGTACTAGCACCAGCACGCCGCCGAGCAGGTAGAACACCGCCAGGAACAACACGAAGAACGGCAGGTCCGCCAAGGCCGTGGCGGTGCTGGACGTGATCAAGTCACGGATTTGATCCAATTCGCGCAACTGAGCGATGAATGAACCAGTGGATTTCGGCCGCACCGAGTTGCACAGGCGCAGGGCATGGCCAAACACCAGGTCTGACACGCGCAGGTCGGCCCGTTTGCCCAACAGGTCGGTGATACGCAGGCGCAGCAGGCGCATCAACAGGTCGAACAACAACGCCAGGAACACACCGCCGAACAGCACGTACAGCGTGGGTAACGATTGCGCTGGGATCACCCGGTCGTACACCTGCATCGAAAACAATACCCCGGCCAGGGCCAGCACATTGGCCACGAGCGACGCAAGCATCACCTGGGCATAGGGGCGCAGGTCGCGCAGCACGATCCGGCCAAACCAATGCTCGTCGAAGGGCGCGGTGTAATCGTCGGTGCGTACGTCGCGCAGCGTCTTGGCCGGGCGCAGCACCGCCACGCGCAGCGCCCGGGCTAGCAGGGTGGCGGCTTCGACCCGGCTTTGCAGGCCCTGGTCGCCACTGAAGGCCAGGCCCAGGGCTCCGTGGGCGGCAATGCTCTCGAGCACACCCACTTGGCCATCGTCGCATTCCACTACCAGCGGCAGCCGCCACGGGCTCAAGGCCGCGCGGTCCAACTGGGTGAAGCGCACGCTCAGGCCGGCCTGGCGTGCCATACGCCGCACACTGTCGTCTCCATGGGTGCCGCCGGCTTCGGCTACCAGGCGAATGCTCTGCGGCGAAACATCCAACCGGTAATGCCCGGCCACCCGCAGGATAGCCTCCAACCACGCGCCCTGGTCGTTGCGCCCAGCGTCGCCGGGGCTAGGCGGTAGCGGTATGGCATTGCTCATGGCAGTATCTCCACACCTTGTACGGCCAGGCCTTCGAGGCCCATCGCCCGGCGCAAGGCACCACGTTCGTAGAGGCAATCCACGCGCAGCCGCTGCTGGTCGGCCAGGGTATTGGCCAGGTCGAAACGCGCCTGGTGAATTTCTTGCTCGGCATTGAGCAGGTCGAGTAGCGGCCGCGTGCCAAGGTCCAGGTATTGGCGTTCGTACAATCCGCGTGCCTCGGTGATGCTCACCTGGCGCGCCTGAAGCGATTGCAGGCGCAGGTCGAGGCTGGCGGTTTGCGCTTGGGCCTCGGCCAACCCCTGGCGGGCATGCAGGCGCGCGGCATCTTCGGCTGAGTCGGCCGCCGCCAGGGCGTGCCCGGCGGCCCGGGTGCGCGCGCTGGTGGCGCCACCCTGGTAGATGGGTACTTCCAAGTTCAGGTAAAGGCCGGCCTGGGTGCGGTCGATGTAAGGGTTATCGCGGTCGTAGTCGTTGTCCAGGTAGTGGTTGACCGACGGCTCCAACGACAGCGTAGGGAACGCTTGCGCGTGTGCCTGGTTCAGTTGTGCGCGGGCCTCGCTGCGCTGGGCCAGGGCGGCCAGTACCGCTGGCTGGGTATCGCCGGCGGGCGCCGTGGGTGTGCAGGCGCCCTCTAACCGTGGGCTGGGCGCCTCGTTCAGGGCCGGCACATAACTGCGCCCCAGCAGGCTGGTTAGGGTGGCTTGCCAGCGTGCCAATTGGGCCTTGTATTCTTGCAGCAAGGCTTGTGCGCCGTCGGCGCGCGATTGCGCCTGCACCACGTCGGAACGGGTGCTGGCGCCCAGGTCGCTGCGCTGGCGGGCTAGCGCTACGATTCCGCCGATGCCGCTGACTTGTTGGCGGGCTATGGCCAGCAATTGCTCATAACGGCACACTTCGATAAAGGCGTAGGCGGTGTCGCGGACCACTTGGTCTATCGCTAGCAAAATGTTCGCCTGGGCCTGTGCAGCCTTGGCCTGGGCCATGTCTACACCGCTGCGCACCTTGCCGAAGTCGTAGAGCATTTGCTTAAGCGAAAGCGATAGCGCGCGGCTGCCACGGGCGCCGTTGTAACCGCTGTCTACCCCGGCCTTGACGCCACCGCTGACCTGCGGATAGTAGCCGGCTTCGGCCACGTTGATACCTTCGCCCTGTTGGTAGAGGTTGCCTACCGCCTCGGCGATGCTCGGGTGCCATGCCACCGCAAGGGCAATGGCCGCCGGCAGGTCGAGCAGCGCGCCGCCAGGGTTATCGGCCGCCTGCGGTGCAGGCCGCGCCGGCACGTGTGCTGGCCCGTTGCGCAGTTGCACCGGGCTCAACCGCCGCCAAGCCGGGTCGATGCCGCCGGCTGCCTGGCTGGGCTGCGCCGGGAGCGCGCAAAGCATACACAGCGCAAATGGTAAGCGCCGAAGCGTGCGAGGTGGTTTCACTGCAATCCCTTACTCGTGGAAACGCCCCCGGCGCCAGCGTACCGGGGCACCTAGGCCTTACACAACGTGAATGCCGTTCTGCACCCATAGGTGGTGGGTAGCGTCCTCTTGGGGGGTGAACTGCGCGTATTCGACACCCTCGGCCTGCGCCGCGCCGTCGCTGTTCCAGGCACCGCTCATATGCACGCTGTCCTGGCTGTTGCCCTTGATCTGCAGTGTGCCGTGGTCGGCTTCGGTCACCGCCAGCAGGTCGGCCAGGCTCAGGCTGAGCTTCACCGCGGTGGTGCTGTTCAGGTCGAAGATCTCGATGTTGTGAATGCGTGGCGCCAGGTCGCTTAGGTTGATCGTTGCATCGCCGCCAGCCCATAGCAGGGTATCGGTGCCGCTGCCGCCATCGACTGAGGTGAAATGCTGATCGGCGATGATCAGCGTGTCGTTACCCGCGCCGCCTTGCAAGGTGACAGCGCCACCGTGGGAGCCATCGAGGGTGTCGTTGCCATCGGTGCCTTGCAACACTTGCTCCTGGCTACTCGCCGCCACGGCCGCTTGGCTGGCGGCGGTGTCGTCGGCCAACGCCAGGGTAGCGAAAGTGCTGATACTCGCCGTGGTAGCCGCTTGGGTCAGGTCCACGGTCAGCGTAGCCGTGCTGGTGGCGCCGCTGGGATGGGTTAGTTCGTAGCTGAAAACATCTTGCTGGCCCACCACACTGCTATCTAGGCCGTTATTCAAGGTGTAGCTGTAGGTACCGTCGGCCTTCACCCACAAGGTGCCGTAAGTGCCGGCGATGCTGGTGCCGTTGTTGCCAGGCACTACGTAGTTGCCGGCCAGCAGTACGCTGAGTACGGTGAACGGCGAACCCAGTACATCGGCACCGGCGCCGGCGGTGTCGGTCAGCAGGTTGCCGGTAACGGCAGTGTAGCTGTGCACTACCAGTTGGCTGGCGTAGGTGGCCACGTTGGTCAAGCTGGCTGTGACGCTGCTCGCCACGCTGATACCGCCACCGCTCAGGCGCACCTGGTAGTTGCCACTGGGCTGGTCCTCGAAGGTCATGCCGTAATTACCGCCGCCCAGGGCGAGCAACGAACTGCCACCATAGCTACGAACCAACACCCAGGCGCCGGCGGTGTTTTGTTGGTACAAGCTCAGTGTCAACGAACTGAGCAAACTCAACACGTTGCTCGCTGAAAGCGACACCGTCAGGTCGCTGACCGCACCGCTGGCCACGCTGATGTTGTAGCTGGCACTGGCACTGCCGATCAACGGTAGCGACAACGTGCCCAGCACGCTGGTGCTGGTGACTTCCAGAGGTGCCAAGGTCAATGCGCTGCTGGCTACGTCGTTAGTCGCGTCTATCAGGGTGGCCGCGGCCGCCAGGTCGTTGCTGTTCCAGACCTCAGTGGCCTGTGGGCTGTCGATGCGCACGTAGAGGTGGGCGGTGGAGGTCAAGCCGTTAGCATGGGTGAGGGTGTAGCTGAAAACATCGACCTTGCCGACGCTGGCCAGCGTGCCATTGGGCGTGTAAATGTAGGCCCCGGTGGCGTTCAGCGTGAGCGTGCCATAAAGGCCTTCTACCACGGTGCCGCTGCCGGGAGCCACATAGCTGCCGTTCTTCAGCACGGTGAGTACGGCACCGTGGTCTGGGCCGGTGATGTCGGCGTTGCCGTTAACGCCCGGGTCGGTGATCACATTGCCCGTGATGGCGGCCCCCGCCACGCCGTTGAATTGGGTGAGGCTGGTGGTATCGATTGCCAGCGAGGTGTTGACGGTGGTCAGCACGCCGATGCCGGTACTGCTGACGATCAAGCGGTAATCGCCCGCCAGCAAGGTGTTGATATGCACCCGCATGCCCTGGCCCGCCAGTGCAAGCAGGTCGAGCAGGCCGCTATTACCGTTGACATCGAGCGACACCCAGTTACCGCTGGCGTCTTTTACCTGCAGGGTATAAACGACGCCATCGAGCAGCGACACGGCGCTGGAGGTGCTGAGTGTCAAGGTGGGGTCCACCTCGGTACCCGCCGCCACGCTGAAGTTGAACGTTTTGGAAAAACCCGCCAGCAAGGTGGTGAACGAGTCGGTGTAGGTACGGTTGTTGGTGACCGGCACGATGGTCACCTCGGCCGTGGCCAGGTTGTCAGTGGCCACCACAGGGGTATTGACGTCGATGTCCGGCGCGGTCACCGAGGCGCTGGTCGAGACATTGCCGTGCGCGTCGGCCAGGGTGACGCTGAGCAGTTCGCCATCGATTTGCGCGCTGCCGAGGGTGACGCTGAATTGGCCATTGCTGCCCACCGGGCCGCTGCCGAGCACGGTGCCGTCGGCGCCGCGCACGGTGGCGGTGGCGCCGGCCTCACCCGTGCCGGTAAGGCTCAAGCCATCGCCAGCCACGACCAAGGCGGTGGCCTGCGCCGGCGGGGTGATGTCGGGTGCGTTGACCGACGTGCTGGCCGAGGTGTTGCCCGCGCCATCTTGCTGGGCGGCACTCAGTACCTGGCCGTTGGCTTGTGCCGGCGCCAGCGAAGCGAAAAAGCTGCCATTGGCGGCCACGATCGCCGTCCCCAGCACGGTGCCGGCGGCATTGCGCACGGTCACGGTGGCACCGGCTTCACCATGCCCTGTGAGCTGGGTGCCGCTGGCATTCACAGCCAGGTCGGTGACGGCGGCTGGGGTGGTGACGTCTGGAGCCGTGAAGCTAGTGGGTACTGAGTCGGCGCCATTGGCGCTGGCTATGGCCTGCAGCAGTTCGCCATTGAGTTGGGCGCTTTGCAAGGCCACGCTGAAGGTGCCGTCGAGCGCCGTACTGGCGCTACCTAGCAGCGTGCCGGCGGGGCCATATATGGCGACGGTGGTGCCCACTTGGGCAGTGCCGGTGAGGGTCAACCCATCACTGCTCAAGGCCAGGCCCACGGGGGCGTCGGGCAGTGTCCCGTTCGGTACGACATAGTCCGTGGCGGGGGAGGTGTTGCCGGCGGCGTCCTGTAGTACTACCACCAGGCTATCGCCGGGCGCTACCGAGGGGGACAAAACGATCAGGAAGCGGCCATTGGCGGCGACCTGCCCGCTGCCGATCAGCGTGCCACCGGCACTGACCCTAACGGTGGCACCGGCTTCACCGGCCCCGGCCAATTGCGAGCTGTCGGCGCTGTAGGCCAGAAGCGTAGGAGCCAAGGGCGCGGTCACGTCTGCCGCGATATAGCTCACCGGCACCGAGGCGTTGCCGGCGGCGTCGGTTTGCACCAGCGTCAACACCTCACCGTTGAGCTGGGCACTGGTCAAGCTCACGCTAAACGTTCCGTTGCTGGCAACCAGCGCACTGCCGAGTGCACCGCTGGCGCCGCCCACGCTCACCGTGGCGTTAGCCTCGCCGGTGCCGGTCAGCACCAGGCCGCCATCAATCAACGC
>NZ_JAAOCA010000110.1 GCF_014694385.1 Pseudomonas typographi
CGGCACGGCACTTGCACTGGAACCTCTACACGCACGGTCCGGGGCTCAGGCTGGGTAACTGGCTCGGCAACGCATCCCACCAGCGCCACGGCGAACGCCGCGATCAGCCACCTCATAGCCCAAGCTCCTTGTCGATGATCGCCGCCGCAGTTGCCGCCGGGTCGCCACCGGTGCGCTCTTGTTGCAGGCGGTTCGCCGCCTGGTAGTCCTGCTGAGCATCCTGGTGCGCCTGGTCGGCCGCAGCTTTAGCCTTTTGCTCTCGGTCCTGCTCGGCGGCTTTCAAGGCGGCGATGGCCTGGTTTTGTTCGCCCACCTGCCCTTCAAGCGATTCACGGGTGGTTTTGCAACTCGCCAAGTCTTCGCCGGCCTTCTTCGCATCGGCCTGTGCGGTGGTCACGATGGGTTGGTAATGACGCGCAGTGAGCCAGTAGCCGACTCCAGCACCGAGGCCAATCAGCACCAGGGCGACGATGGCGTATCCCGCCAACTTCAACTGGGTTTCGGTCATGCCAAGGCCCTGCCCACGCCTTCATCAACCACGCTGGCCAAGTACGGGTTGCTTCCGTTCTCATGGGCGATGATCGCTTCTACCAGCCTCCGAAGGGTGGCGGGCAGGCGCACATCGATGGGATCGTTGGGCTTCACACCAAGGTAATTGGCGACGCTGGCGATATAGGCCTCGGTATCGTTTTCGCCGCCCGGGGCCCATCTGCTAATGATTTCGCGCACAGTGTCGATGCCGGGCGCACCCACCCCAGGCATGCCATCCTTGCCGCGATAGGCCAGCAGCAACTTGGCCAGGGCACGTATGCCGT
>NZ_JAAOCA010000111.1 GCF_014694385.1 Pseudomonas typographi
AGGCTCGTCGGCATAGCTGATGGCCGTCATCAAGTTATCGTAGCCATGCTCCTGCGCCGCCGCATCGAGGTGTGCCTGGGTGGCTTTTTCGAAGGTCGCGCGTAACGTCGCAGTGGCCTGAGCTTGCTTCTGCTCAGCGGTGATGAGTTGGCTCAGGTCGATGTTAGCCATTGGCGACCTCCTCCGTGGTTGGGGCTTGTGGCAGCGCAATCTCGCCGTCGGCCGGGTCTACGATATCGGCCGGGAATGCCTGCTCTTGGCTGTAGGGATAGCCATGCGGCAGGATCAGGGTTACGGTCAGCTCCCCATCGGTACGGCTCACGTCGCCAATTACCCACTCGCTGCTCACGGCGGCAGCGGGCAGAGACGCACCGTCGGAAATCGCGCTGAAGTCGAAGGCCTCTCCGTTGAGGGTCAATACGTCGCCGGACTTGACCACGCTGAGCGTGTCATCCCGCCGCTGGGGCATTAATTTGATAATCATCAGAACCACCTGCCCACGGCCATCCACTGCAATGTCGCAGTAGCGTTAGAGCCGAACGAAATTAGTGAAAGGTAACCGGCGGACGTCCCGTAGCTCGCCGGGAACCCCAGCCATGACATCGCGCCGGTCTGAGCCGTTGTCGAACCGCTCAGTATCGGAGTGGAAGAGAAAGCAGCAGCGAAGCCAACGGTAATCAGGCCCGAGTAATACAGGCCGTTGCCAGTTGCGTTATTGGCCGTCGCGCCAGAAGAGACGCCCCAGCAAATTTGGGTGCCATCGGCAAACCGAACATAGTTGCCTGCCGAGTTGCTTCCCTGCTC
>NZ_JAAOCA010000112.1 GCF_014694385.1 Pseudomonas typographi
AATCGGCCAGCGCCATGGCGTCGGCCGCAGTGAAGTAGGCCAGTTTGTCGGCAGCACCGGTGAGCGCCTCAAGCGCGTTAATCGAGGGATCTGCGGCCAGGCTGCCGAACTGACTCACCAGCGAACGCAGTTGGTCCGCCGAGTCCTTCACGTAACCCTGCATGGGCGCTAGGGCGTAGCTCCCAGCATCGACGCTCGCGCCCTGGTAGGCCGGCAAGATCGACAGCACCGTAGCGCTGGCGATATTGGCCACTTCATACCAGTTGCCGTCAGGACCAAGGAAGGCATCGCCCACCCGGCTGTTCGCCGCGAAGTCGGTACCGGTGCCGGTCACCGTAGTGGAATTTTGCGTGCACGAAACCGTGCCCGATCTGTACCAGGGCATATTTACTCCAATAGGATTTTTTAGCGGGGTTAATTACAGGCCGGTAACGTCAACCATTAGATAACAGGCTGTACCGCCCCCGCCGCTGTACGACACTGAGCCGGTTATTGCGTAGTATATTTGTAACGTGCTGAGAACCAGAGTATTCGCCGAGGTAAACTTTGCAACGCTGCCTTCCATTGAAACGTTGTAAGTTGTACTAGGACCAACAGTGCCGCTTGGGTCTTCCCATCCTACATATTGCAGCAACGCCATATAGTTCTGCACTACCGCATAGGTCTTTCCCGCATCCCCGGTGAGCGTGACATTAGAACCGATGAGGGCACCGCTGGTATCTTGGTATATCTGCGTCGGATTTAGATACGGATACAGCGCGTCGAAAACTAGGCTGCCTGTCGCGTTGAATACCTGCA
>NZ_JAAOCA010000113.1 GCF_014694385.1 Pseudomonas typographi
GGCGCCGGCGGCGAACGTCACCAGCGTGGAAAGAACCACCCTGATCGTGAACGAGTTCTCATCGATTTGAAGGGTGCCGTCCGCGCCCCAGAACCTTGCGCCCCAGCTCATGCGTTCAGGTCTCCAAGCTGCACCCGCTTCACATCACTACCGTCGTACACCTTGATAGCCCGGTTGGTGATCACCATGCGGCCTTCCCCGCTGACGGTGGCGTTGAGCTCAAACGTGTTGTCACTCACCCCGAGGCGCCAACCTGCCTGACCAGCAACGTAGTTTGAGGACTGGATGTAATCGCCGATCTTCGCGCTGGTGATCGTGCCGTCGGCGATGAACGCCTGGTTGATGTACACCTGCCCGTTCTGGATCACGAAGGGCGTGAAGACCGTCCCCCCGGCGGTGGTGCCGACGACGGCGAACCGGTCTGCCGATACCAGGAACTGGCTTTGCAGGCCCGCGCCCGTGTTCTCGATCCCCAGCCCGATCCCGGCCGCCACGTACTGCCCGTTGGCATTAAGCTGCATCTTCACCGACCACATGGTCGAAAGTGTGCCGTCGATATTGGCCTGGGCAGTGGCCACGGTCTGAATAGCAGCGGTGTTCTGTGCGGCCGCGTTGCTGTTGCTCGCCACCGATACCTGTAACGTTTCGGTGGTCTGCACCAACGCCTCGTTCTGGTTCGCCCGCACCACTACCTCTTTCGAGTAGGCGGCCTGGGTAGCCCACATGTTCAGCGCGTCCTGCAGATCCCCTTCCCCGTCGTC
>NZ_JAAOCA010000114.1 GCF_014694385.1 Pseudomonas typographi
GACCAAGGAAGGCATCGCCCACCCGGCTGTTCGCCGCGAAGTCGGTACCGGTGCCGGTCACCGTAGTGGAATTTTGCGTGCACGAAACCGTGCCCGATCTGTACCAGGGCATATTTACTCCAATAGGATTTTTTAGCGGGGTTAATTACAGACCGGTAACGTCAACCATTAGGTAACAGGCTGTACCGCCCCCGCCGCTGTACGACACTGAGCCGGTTATTGCGTAGTATATTTGTAACGTGCTGAGAACCAGAGTATTCGCCGAGGTAAACTTTGCAACACTGCCTTCCATTGAAACGTTGTAAGTTGTACTAGGACCAACAGCACCGCTTGGGTCTTCCCATCCTACATATTGCAGCAACGCCATATAATTCTGCACTACCGCATAGGTCTTTCCAGCATCCCCGGTGAGCGTGACATTAGAACCGATGAGGGCACCGCTGGTATCTTGGTATATCTGCGTCGGATTTAGATACGGGTACAGCGCGTCGAAAACTAGGCTGCCTGTCGCGTTGAATACCTGCATCCCGTAGGTCGATCCGCCCGTAGGCGGGACATCGAACAGCCAGTAGCTTATGGTCTGGCCCGGCGAGTAGCTACCGAACCGAAACGTCCACGTTCCGTTACCGTTATCAGTCTGGCTAAGCAAATATGCAAAGTCGCTGGTGCACTTGAACGCTACCACAGGGTCAACGCACGCCAGCGTCAAATCCACGTAGTAGTAAGCCCCCGATGTGCCGGTAGTGACAGAACCTTTGGAT
>NZ_JAAOCA010000115.1 GCF_014694385.1 Pseudomonas typographi
AGTCTGGCTAAGCAAATATGCAAAGTCGCTGGTGCACTTGAACGCTACCACAGGGTCAACGCACGCCAGCGTCAAATCCACGTAGTAGTAAGCCCCCGATGTGCCGGTAGTGACAGAACCTTTGGATTTCAAGCTGAGGTTTGAATACAGCGAGTCGATCACCAAAATGTTGTCGCCGTTTCGCGCCTCAAACCCACCGTCCATCAATAAACCCCATAAATGATTGTTACCGACTGCTGGGCAGCGGTCCAACTAACAGTGTTGCCAGACACCGATATTGAAGGGTATGTCGTATTGGAGAACATCCCCGCTGGGGTGCCGTCTCTCATTATGTAAAACGGGTCGCCGGACCCGGGCACGGTCACGTTTCCAGCGGTGTTCGCGGTTGTGGTGACCCGCCCCGATATCCGAGCCAGACGAGAGGTCAGTCCTACCATCAGCGTGCCCGCAGCGTCATATAGTTCAAGGCCTGCTGGCATGGCCAAATCCCTCAGAGGTCATGCCCAAATCCCCATGCGGACGCGCAATCCGCCATTGGCGTCGAACACCTGCACCAGGCTATTGGTGATCAGCAGCCGGCCTTGCCCGCTGACCGTGCCGTTGATCTCGAACGTGCCATCCTTGTTCATGCGCCAGCCGGTCGAGCCCGCCACATAGTTCGTCGACTGGATGTAATCGCCGATCTTCGCGCTGGTGATGGTGCCGTCGGCGATGAACGCCTGGCTGATGTACACCTGGCCGCTCTGGACCAC
>NZ_JAAOCA010000116.1 GCF_014694385.1 Pseudomonas typographi
CGTTCTTTGGTTTGGGAATACGCCTACGAACAGCTTTCCGCGGTGGAGGCGGGCACCCGCGAGGTGCCGACGCTGGAAGCGTTCCTGGCCGAACTGCCTGTGCTCGAGGTGCCGGCATGACGCTCGAACCCGGCAAGTTCGCCGCCGGCGTGGCCACCCGCCAGGCTAGCCGATGGGAGTTCACGTTGCTGGAGCCGCTGGTGTTCAACGACCCGGTGCACGGGATGCTCGAGGCGCCGGCCGGCTTCATCAGCGACCTGGCGTCGATTCGCATCCTGCGCGAGGTCTGCCGCTGGGGTGCCATTGGCGCGCTGATTGCCGGTGCGGTGCTGACGTTCGTCTCCTGGCTGGCGCCGCTGCTCTGGATCATCGCCGTGGGCGCTCTGGCGCTGTACGGCATCTGCGCCGGCTACGGCATGCGCCCGGCGATCCTGCACGACGAACTGTATACGCGAGGCGCATTCACCCGGGCCGAGTGCGACGCCATCTTCTACCGGGCCCTCACAACCGGCGACGGCACCGCCCGATGGCGTGCATGGATTTTCTACGCCGGTGTGCGCCTGGGCGGCGCAAGCCACTACGGCACCGCCTGACGCCACCACGCAACACCGAAGCCCGCCATCGAGCGGGATTTTTTTTGCCCGGAGAAAACTATGACTAGCAGCCCCAAACGCGGCGTGCGCAACAACAACCCCGGTAACATCGACTTCAACCCGCGCAACAATTGGCAAGGCCAGCTTGGGATCGAGGTC
>NZ_JAAOCA010000117.1 GCF_014694385.1 Pseudomonas typographi
AGGTGGCAGCCGTGTGTGGAAGATTTGTCCAAGATCGAAGCCTGGCCGATTACGTGGACTGGCTTGGCAGCAGGCCGGCCAGCGGCTATGACGCCGTACCGCTGGAGCGGTACAACATCGCCCCCACCGCGCTGGTGAGCGTGTTCAGCAATCACCAGGACGGCCTGCTCATCTCGGCTATCAAATGGGGTTGGCAGCCGCACTGGGCTACCGGCAAGCGCCCACCACCCATCAACGCCCGGGTGGAAACGGTGGCCACCAATCGCTTCTTCCGCACCGCCTGGCCAAGCCGGGTGCTGGTGCCGGCCACGGGCTGGTATGAGTGGGTGCCCGACCCTGCCGACCCGAAGCGTAAGCAGCCCTACTTCATCCACCTGAAATCAGGTGACCCTATGTTCTTCGCCGGCATCGGGCGCGAGGGTGAAGGGTTCGTAATCCTCACCGCAGACTCCCTGGGCGGCATGGTCGATATCCACGACCGGCGGCCGATTGTGCTCCAGCCTGAACTCGCCAAGGAATGGATGGACCCCGACACCACCAGCGAGCGGGCCGAGGTTATAGCGCGCGACCTGGGCACACCCACCGAGGCCTTCGACTGGTATCCAGTGGGAAAGGCAGTAGGGAATGTGCGGAATCAGGGGCCGCAGTTGATTCTGCCTGTGGTTGAGTGACGCGCGGTTCTGTATGGTTCTAGCCTTCCAGCCCGACTTGCCAAGGGGAGCACATGATCGGAAAGCAGTGGCTGGC
>NZ_JAAOCA010000118.1 GCF_014694385.1 Pseudomonas typographi
AGCAATTCGCGGTCTGTCATACCAAAACCCTCCGCTTAACAAACACAAACCCACTCCCCGCTTCCTCGACGATGAAACGCCGGCTGGTGAGGTGGGCTATTAGGGGCCAGAAGGTGTAGAGGGTCATGGCAGCAGCTCCCTCGGCACGCTTACGGTGTCGCCCAGAACAGATGCGACGATGGCGCGGCAGGCGGCGATGAGGGTTGTTTCTCCGCTACCCTCGGCATCTGTCATGCCGTACCGCTTGGCGTGAACTACCGGCCCTGCGCGCAGGATTTCAATTTCGAACCTGTCAAGCAGTGGGCCGCCATATTCCCAATCGCTGGACGGATACCAGTGGTGTTCGATCCCGTAGGCGCCGGAGTAGGAAATGCTGACCGCACGAGGGAATGTGATTGGCCTAGCACCCTTGAAAAGCGCCATGGTCCTGCTCTCGATCACATTGATAGTTGGCTGCATGCCTGTGTACACGGCGCAGAAGGTTGCCCAGTTCAAAACAACGCCGTCCATTTCGCTTGTCTTCACCTCCACGAAATCGCTCATGCGGCACCTCGCAAGATCCGGTCGTGCTTGATCAGGGCCTTGGTTTTGGTCGCGATGTACCAGCGGTCACGGATTGGTGCTCGGGTACCAGTGGCGAACAGCTCCCAATTGCGAAAGTGATCCCAGAGGACTTGAAGCGCTCGGCCTGTTCGTTCGATGTGGTTGGTCATCAAAATCCTTCCTTCCCGCGCTGGGAT
>NZ_JAAOCA010000119.1 GCF_014694385.1 Pseudomonas typographi
TCATGCGCCAGCCGGTCGAGCCCGCCACATAGTTCGTCGACTGGATGTAATCGCCGATCTTCGCGCTGGTGATGGTGCCGTCGGCGATGAACGCCTGGCTGATGTACACCTGGCCGCTCTGGACCACAAAGGGCGTGAAGACTGTCCCCCCGGCGGTGGTGCCGACGACGGCGAACCGGTCCGCCGACACCAGGAACTGGCTTTGCAGGCCCGCGTCGGTGTTCTCGATCCCCAGCCCAATCCCGGCCGCCACGTACTGGCCGTTGGTGGTGAGCTGCATCTTCACCGACCACATGGTCGAAAGTGTGCCGTCGGTACTGGCCTGGGCGGTGGCCACGGTCTGAATCGCCGCCGTGTTCTCGCCGGCCTGCGCCTGTAACGTTTCGGTGGTCTGCACCAACGCCTCGTTCTGGTTCGCCCGCACCACTACCTCTTTCGAGTAGGCGGCCTGGGTAGCCCACATGTTCAGCGCGTCCTGCAGATCCCCTTCCCCGTCGTCGTCGCGGTAGGCGGCGCGCAGCACCTGCAGGCTACTGGCCTCCGATTCAAGGTCGGTGATCTTGGTGGTGTTCTGCTCGACCTGCTGCGCCAGGCCGTTAGCCGTTTCGATGGATTGGCCCACGTCCAGCCAGTAATCCGCGTTAGGCGGCGGGGTTTCCTCGGGCACGTCCTGGGTGGCCTGGTAGATCCTGTTCCCGGCCACCACCATGTCGCCAGTGGTGTAGGTCTGGTC
>NZ_JAAOCA010000011.1 GCF_014694385.1 Pseudomonas typographi
GGTTTGGGGCGGGCCGGATAATGCCGCCCGAATGGGTTGCGCAAAGACGTCGGCGGCCTTTGTATCAATGCGCGGTGCGCCTGAGAAATTCGTTAATCGCATCAACGCCATGACTTAAAGGACTGAACATGGATTTACGACAGCTGCGCCATTTCATGGCGTTGGCGACCCAGCTCAATTTCACCCGCGCGGCCGAGCTGGCGTGCATCACCCAATCAGCCTTCAGCCGCAGCATCCAAGGCCTGGAGAGCGACCTGGGCTGCTCGTTGGTGCAGCGCAGCAGCCGCGGCGTGGGGCTGACCAAAAAAGGTGAAGAACTGTACCTGCGCGCCGCGCGCTTGCTGGCCGACGCCAACCACCTGCGCGACAGCCTTGGCGCCGGCGCCCTGCCCGGCGACGGCGCTAGCCTGTGCTTCGGCTCCGGGCCGCTGGTGATCGCGCGGCTGGTACCCGACGCCTTGGCGACGTTCCTGGGGCATTTTCCGCGCGCTACCGTGGACCTCAAGGTAGACAAGCCGTCTACCCTGCTAGCGCTGCTGGACGAGGGTGAGATCAGCTTCTTGATCGCCGATCTGCGCCATATGGAAATCGGCACCCGCCACTTGGTGCGGCCTTTGCGTTTTCGCCGGTTTGGGGTGTTCTGCCGCCGCGGGCATCCGCTGGCGGCGCTGGCCGAACCGTCGTTCGGGCAAATCGCCCACTACCCACGCGTGGCCTCGATGCTACCCAAGGAATTGCTCGCCGCCCTCAATCAACGCTGGGGCCTGGAGGGCCCAGCGGTGAACATGGAGACAAGTTATAACGACCTGCTGGGCAAGATCGTCAGGCGTTCGGATGCGGTGGCGATCGCGCCGCAGGAGATGATCGAACCTTTGGTTCAGAGCGGGCATTTTCACTGGCTACGTTGCACCGACGAACCGCCGCTGTTTGAAGATGGCGGCGCCTGCCTCGGCATCGTTCAGCGCTCCGAGCAGCCGCTGTCCGAAGCCGCCCGGTGCATGATCGAAGCCCTGCTGGACGCCGACGACAGCCTGCCTGAAACAACGCCAGGCAAGGCTGCCTACAACCTTACGAACCAGCTGGCGCTGTGATCGCCCGTCCCTGTTCGTCGTAATCTGGCCATAGCGCTTGCAGCGACTGCTTGCGCAAGGCCGCTTCGACGAACTGCGGCGCGAACCATTCGCCCACCTTGAAGGGCCGCCGGATCAAGCCCAGCGCCTTGGCCTGCTCGATGCTTTGGCTGAAGCTGGCGGTCAGGAAGGTGTCGAACCGCGGCGAATAGCGAAATGTCAGATCGGCGCCAGCGCTCTCTTCCCGCGCCAAGGCGGCAGGGATACCACTGACCTGCTCCTGCTCCACCAGGTACTGCTCGTAGTGTTCAGGTTGCTGGAGCCAAACGGCGTCGCTCACCAGTTGGTCGACGACGCGCTGCGTGGCCTCTGGGTACTGACTCAAAAACGCCTGGCTGGCCACCACCCCGCCCTGGGTCGTGGCCAACAGCGGCAGGCTCTTGGTGCTCAGGTTGATCTCGATACCACGGTCGCGCAGCTTGAGCAGGTTGAGGTTGGACCAAGTGGCGTCCACTTGCCCGGCCAGCAGCGCGGCAGCGGCGGCGGTCCAATCAAGGTTGATGATTTGCAGGTCTTTTTCGCTAAGCCCGGCGCCGGCCAGTACGCGGTCGAACGACAGCTGGTCGGCGGTACCACGGTACAGCGCGATGCGTTTGCCCTTGAGGTCGGCGACGCTGTGGATCGCCGCTTCCGGTGTGCTGGCCAAAAACAGATGGGTGCCCCGCATGCCCATCAGCAGCCGGGTGTCCAGCCCGCTGGCGCGACCGATGATCGCCGCCAGATCGCCCAGCGCGGCAAAATCCAACTGGCCGTTGGCGAAGGCTTCGTTGATGGCCGGGCCCGCGCCGCGAAAAAACCGCCATTCGATGCGCGTACCGCCGGCGGCGAATGCCTGCTCCAACTGCTGGCGCTGTTGGACGATGCCCAGCAGGCCGGGGGCATAGGGCTTGGCATTGGTACTCAGGTCCGGGACGCCGATGCGGATCACCGCGGGGGCGGTCTCGGCGTGGACGACGGTGACGCTCAGAAGCAAGGTGGCGACCAGTGCCTTGCACCATGACGTGATCATAGGGTGCCCTCCCGAGCAGCTGCCGGTTGCGGCCGGCTGTCTTCCAGCACGGCGGCGCGGCGGACCTGGCGCACCGCCGGAAAATAATCGGAAACCGCCAGATGCTGGGTGCTGCGGTTGTCCCAGATCGCCGCGCAGTTGGCCTGCCAGCGCCAGCGCACCTGGAACTGTGGGCTCTCCAGATGGCGAAACAAGAGCGCCAGCAACGCCTGCGATTCGGCCGGCTGCAAGCCGATGATGTGCGAGGTAAAGGCCTGATTGACGAATAAAGAGGGGCGCCCGGACACCGGATGGATCCGCACCACGGGGTGACGGCTAGGCGCTGGCAGGCGCTGCAGCCGCTCAAGCCAGCCAGGCTGCTCGATCAACGCCGGGTACCCCATGGCTGGCAGCACGCTGTGCATAGCGTCCAGGCCTTGCAACAGGTTGCGCAGTGGCGCCGACAGTGCGGCGAAGGCTGCCTCGGTATCGACCCACAGCGTGTCACCGCCCAGCGCTGGAATGGCGTCCGCATGAAGCACGCCGTACTTGAGCGGGCGCTCGCCGAACGTCACGTCAGCGTGCCAGGTGTCGTTGGCCCCCTTTCGCGTTTCGTCATAATTGAACACCACCAGTTCATCGGCATCGGCGTGGGCCTCGAAGGTGGGGTGTACATGCAACTCACCCAGGCGTGCGGCAAAATCCCGCTGTTGTCGGGCGGTCCACTGCTGGTTGGGAAAGAACAACACCTTATGCTCCACCAGGCTGGCTTGCAGCAGCGCCAGTTGCACATCATCAAGGGCATGCAGTTGAATGTCGCTGACACTGGCACCCAGGTGCGGGGTCAGCCGCTCGAGCGTCCAGGGGGCTTGGCGGGTCATGGTCTGGCTCCTGCAAGGTAAGGCAATCGGCCGCCACTCTAAACAGAGCGTAATGAGCAAGGCCAATGCATTGCAGGTCTGGGTGCCATGCGTAACGCGTGTCAGGCCCGGACACAATTGCGCTTTTTACGGAACGGTTGAAAAGCATCGCTCAGTCGCCTGAGCCAATGTTGAGTTACGCCACTTGCGCGACACGATCCCGTTTTGATCCGAGCGCCATTGCCTCTCACGGGTAACAGGCCCCTGGGGGCGCGCAGCCCAGCGCTATGCCGGCAGGGCAATCCATTGCTGTTATCGATCAATTCATTCCTTTTAGCAAATAGACCGAATTGATCGCAGCGGTGATAATGGCGGCAAGCTTGGCCCTTTGCCCAGGCCCGGAGATAGACACCTTGCCCCCCGCCCCCACGTTATCGCCCCAGGCCTGGCCTTTGTGCCTGCAATGGCTGGTGCTCATTGTGCTGGCCGGTTGCGCCGGCCAATTGCTCAAGCATTTCCACCTGCCCGCCGGGCAATTCGTTGGCCCCATGCTGGTGGGTATCGCCATGGGTGCCAGCGGTGTTTCGCTGCGCATTCACCGCCAGGCCTTCCGCCTGGGCCAGGGGTGCGTGGGCTTGCTGGTGGCCCATTCGATCAGTTGGGCGGTGATGGCGACCGTGGCGCAGTCCTGGCCGGTGATGTTGGCCGCCACGCTGCTTACAGTGCTGTTGAGCACCGTGGTGGCGCTGGCGATGGTGCGCTTCGGCGGTATCACCAGCAGCACGGCGGCCTGGGGCACCTCGCCCGGGGCCGCGTCGGCGATGGTGGCCATGGCCGAAGACAACGGTGCCGACCCGCGAGTGGTCGCCACCATGCAGTATGTGCGGGTGGTGTGCGTAGTGGTGGTGGGCGCCTTCGTCAGCCGGTTGCTGGGGGTCGATGGCGGCGCCGGCAACAGCCAGGGCACCGCCATGCTATTGGGCACGCCCCAATTGACCACCCTGCTGCTGAACCTGGTGGTGCTGGTGGCCGGCGTAAGCCTGGGCAATTGGTTGCCTGCCGGGGCGTTGCTGGTGCCGATGCTGCTGGGCGGCACCCTGCAACTGGCCGGGCTGCTGCCGGTCGAGTTACCCGGGTGGTTGCTGGCCCTGGCCTACGGCACCATCGGCTGCTACATCGGCCTGCGCTTCGACCGCCCGACCTTGGCCTACGTGTGGCGCCGGTTGCCGGCAATGGTGGCAGGCTCGCTGCTGTTGATCACGCTCTGCGCACTGTTGGCCTGGGGCCTGGCACACCTGATGCACAAGGATTTTCTCTCGATGTACCTGGCCACCAGCCCTGGCGGCCTAGACTCGATGGCGATCATCGCGGTCGATACCCATTCGGACATCGGCCTGGTGTTGGCGATGCAAACCATCCGCTTGTTCGGGGTGATCCTCACCGGCGCATTCATCGCCCGCCAGGTGGTGCGCCTTACCCGCCGTTAAGTAGGCAATACCGCTGCTGCGTCCGGGGCATGGCGGGTGGGGAAAAACCCGCTGATCTGCCAGCGTGCTATATCGATGATCGCCACTTTGTCGCTTTCGAGCGAGGCGTACAAGGTGTGCCCGCCCGGCGCCAGGTTCAGCCCAGGGGCGGCGGCCTCCAGCGGCAGGTGGCGTTCCTCGGCGAGGGTATCGGGGCGCAGCAAAGACAAGCTTTTGTCGGCCTGGTTGGCCACCACCAGGCGGCCGTCGGGTAATGCCACCACCCGCACGGCCTCACCGCGCAGCCGCTGTTGGGCGCGTGGCGCCAGGGTGCCGGCGTCGAACGCCTGCAACAACCCCTGGTAGCGATCGATCACGTAAAATACCGTTTCATCCGGGCTCAAGCATGCGCCCTCCGGTGCTTGCCCGGCCAGGCGCTTGATCGGGCTGAACGTGGGGTCGTGCGGGTCGAGCATGATCACCATGCCCGACAACGTGTCGGATACGTAGGCGCGGCGGCCGTCGCGGCTGAGCACCAAATAATGGCTACGGGTGCCGCCCACCGGCACGATCTGGCTGGGGTACTGATCCTGGGCGGGGTTATCGAAGCGAATTAGCACCGAGGCGGCTTCGCTGAGCACATACAGGCGCCCGGCAGCGTCCATGCGAATGCCATGCAAGCGGCCATAGGGTGTCAGGTCCAGGTTGCGGGCGATGCGCTGGGCGCTGAGGTCCACCACCACCACCTGGTGCCCGCCCTCGCCGGGTGCGGCCCATTTGGCCACCCCGTATTGCGCCACGAAGGCCCAGCGCCCGTCGGCGCTGGCCACCACTTCATGGGGCTGCTCCGGCATCGGCAGGCTGGCTAACGGCTCACCGCCTGGCAGGCGGTAAAAGCTCAAGGCCGGTGCTTCTTTTTCCACCAGCACCAGTGTGCCGCCCGGCCCTTCAGCGGCAAATGCGCCCGGCCACAGCGGCACGGTGGCCGTGGCGCCCAGCCACTGAAGGGTTCGGCGGCGGCTGAATGATTGCATGGCGACCTCCCGGAAGGCATTGCGATAAAGGTCTGCTTAAGAACGCTATCCCGCTACAGGCGTTTCATCGGGTTTACCGCAGCCCCGCCCACACCGCTCGAAAATGTGCAAAAATGCGCGCCGTTTCAATGCTTTGGAGATTCAGCCTTGGTTATCCACTATTCCACCAACGGCCAACACAGCGCCTGCGGCCATAGCGGCGCGACTTTAAGCAGCAGCGGCAACACCGCCGAGGTGTCGTGCAAGCGCTGCCAGCGTTCATTGGGCAAGCCGGTACCGGCCACCGCTGCGGTGAAAAGAGCCACCCCGTCGTTGGCCGAACTGCGCAAGCCCAAGCCCGTTGCGGCCCCTGCGCAGGCCAGCGCAACAGCCCCAGGCTTCAGTGTGGCCGCCGCCTGGCGCCAGCGCCTGGGTGAGATGAACAGCCATTGCCGGCTGCCACGCAGCAAGGTGCGCCAGCGCTTCGTCTGAACCGGGCCCACCCCTATCGCCCCCGCACACCCCAGGCAGCCACTGGGTGCAGAAGGGTTCATCACGCAGTGGGGCGGGCCACCCCGCTCGCTGGCCCGCCCACAGCCCGTGGTCTATGCTCGACCCCTTTACACACGAGGAAGGGTTACGCCATGGCCAGGAAGATGAGCGTCATGCAGTTGACGATGCTCACCGCGGTGAACATGCTCGGCTCCGGCATCGTGATGCTGCCGACCAAACTGGCCGAAGTGGGCGGGATTTCGATCTTGTCGTGGCTGATCACGGCCACCGGCTCGCTGGCGTTGGCCTACGCTTTCGCCCGCTGTGGCATGCTCAGCCGCAAGGCGGGCGGCATGGGCGGCTATGCCGAGTATACCTTCGGCAAGGGCGGCAACTACCTCACCAACTACACCTACGGTTTGTCGTTGTTGATCGCCAACGTGGCCATCGCCATCACCGCCGTGGGCTACCTGCAAGTGCTGCTGGGCCTCACGTTGAGCGCCCTGCAGATCACCCTGCTGACCATCGCCCTGCTCTGGTTGACCACCGTGGCCAATTTTGGCGGGGCACATATTACCGGCCGCATTGGCGCGGTGACGGTGTGGGGGGTCATCGCACCGGTGCTGGTGATGTGCACCCTGGGCTGGTTCTGGTTCCAGCCTGCCCTGTATGCCGCGGGTTGGAACCCCCATGCGCTGCCCTGGTACGACGCCGCTGGGGCTTCGGTGTCGATTACCCTGTGGGCCTTTTTAGGGCTGGAGTCGGCGTGCGCCAACACCGATGCGGTGGAAAACCCCGAGCGCAACGTGCCCATTGCCGTACTCGGCGGCACCCTGGGCGCGGCGGTGATCTACATCGTCTCGACCAACGTGATCGCCGGCATCGTTAGCAACCCGGAACTGGTGGCGTCTACCGCGCCGTTCGGCCTGGCGTTCGCGAAGATGTTCAACCCCCTGGTCGGCAACGCGGTGATGGCGGCAATGGTGCTGGCCTGCATTGGCTCGCTGCTGGGTTGGCAGTTCACCATCGCCCAGGTGTTCAAAAGCTCGGCCGACACCGGTTACTTCCTGCCGATGTTCGCCAAGGTGAACCGCGCCGGCACACCGATCGTGGGCATGCTGGTGTTGTTGGCGTTGCAAACCGTCATGGCGTTGCTGACCATCAGCCCTGACCTCTCGAAACAGTTCGATGTGTTGGTCAACCTCGCGGTGGTCACCAACCTGGTGCCGTATATCTTGTCGATGGCCGCGCTGGCGACGCTGCAACAGGTCAGCAACGTACCCCCGCGCCAAGCGTTGGTGAGCAATGCGGTGGCGTGGCTGGCAGCGGCTTATAGCTACCTGGCGCTGTACAGCAGCGGTGAACAGGCGCTGATGATGGGCGGGCTGGCAACTATTTTCGGCTACTCGCTGTTCGGCACGGTCAATATTCGTTTGATGCGGCTAGAAGCCCAGGGTGTGCTGCGTGTGCCGGTGCAGACCACTAGCGCCCGCCACGGCACGCCCGTGACCCAGGAGCCTTGAATGAGTGATGATAAACGCAACCTTGGCATGCTCGCGCTGCTGGTCAGCGCGGCCCCGGACAAACGCACCGTATTCGGCCGGGCCCTGGGCCAATTGATCGCGGGCGTCGAAGAACGTGATATCAGCGTATTGCTGTCCGAATCCCTCAGCGATGCCACGGCCATACTGAAATCCGACCCGGCCATCCAGTGCCTGCTGCTCAACTGGGGCCTGGACGACAGCGAAGGCCAGCAACACTGCATCGGCCTGCTGAAGAACTTGCGCGAACGCAACACGCGGGTGCCGGTGTTCCTGATCAGTGACCGCAGCACCGCCAACAATGTACCGCTGGTGGTGATGCAGCACGCCGATGACTTCATCTGGCTGCCGGAAGACACCCCGGCCTTTTTGAGCGGGCGCATCCTGGCGGCGATAGAGCGCTATCGCCAGGCAGTGCTGCCGCCGATGTTCAGCGCGCTGCTGAAGTTCTCCCGGGAATACGAATATTCCTGGCACACCCCCGGCCACGCCGGCGGCACGGCGTTTCTGAAAAGTACCGCGGGCCGCGCATTCTATGAATATTTCGGGGAAAACCTGCTGCGCTCGGACCTTTCTATTTCGGTGAGCGAGTTGGGCTCGCTGCTCGACCACAGCGGCCCGATCGGCCAGGGTGAACGCTATGCAGCCAAGGTGTTCGGTGCGCACCGCACCTACTATGTGACCAACGGCTCGTCGACCTCCAACCGGGTGATCCTGATGGCCAGCGTCACCCGCAACCAAGTGGCGCTGTGCGACCGTAATTGCCACAAGTCGGCTGAGCACGCGATGACCCTTTCCGGGGCCATCCCCACCTACCTGCTGCCCACCCGCAACCGCTACGGCATCATCGGGCCGATCCTGCCGCAAACCCTGGCCGCGCCGGCCGTGGCCGCCGCCATCGCCGCCAACCCATTGGTTGGCGATGGGGTCGACCCTGCCCCCCGGCATGCGATCATCACCAACTCTACCTACGATGGGCTGTGCTACCACGTAGGCCGGGTAGAGCAGTTGCTCGGCCAGAGCGTCGACCGGTTGCACTTCGACGAGGCCTGGTACGGCTATGCGCGCTTCAACCCACTGTACCGCGACCGCTTCGCCATGCATGGCGACCCGGCCGAGCATGACGACACAAAGCCCACGGTGTTCGCTACCCAGTCTACCCACAAGTTGCTGGCGGCGCTGTCGCAAGCCTCGATGATCCATGTGCGCAACGGCCGCAACGCCATCGACCATGGGCGCTTCAACGAATCATTCATGATGCACGCCTCGACCTCGCCCAACTACGCGATCATGGCCTCGTGCGATGTGAGCTCGGCGATGATGGAAGCGCCCAATGGGCAGATCCTCACTAACGAATCGATCGAAGAAGCCATTTCGTTTCGCCAGGTGATCTCGCGCATGCACGCCGACCTCGCCGCCGAAGGGCAGTGGTTTTTCAGTTGCTGGCAGCCGCCCACGGTCCAGGTGGAAGGTGAAACCACCGCCTTCCACGACGCGGACCCGCAGGCCCTGAAAAGCGACCCGGCGCACTGGCTGCTCGGCCCCGGCGAAGCCTGGCATGGTTTTGGCGACATCGAAGCCGGCTACTGCCTGCTCGACCCGATCAAGGTGTCTATCCTCACCCCCGGGGTGGGCCACAGCGGCGAGCTGGGGCCTTTTGGTATCCCCGCCTGCGTGGTCAGTGCTTACCTCAGCGAGGTGGGCATCGTGGTGGAGAAAACCACCGACTTCACCTTGCTGTTCTTGTTCTCCATCGGCATTACCAAAGGTAAATGGGGCACATTGGTCAACGCCCTGCTCGACTTCAAGCGCGACTACGACGAAAACCTGCACCTGGAGCTGTGCCTGCCCGACCTGGTCCGCGGCCACCAGGCACGCTATGGGCAGATGGGGCTGCGTGAACTGTGCGAAGCCATTTTCGCGGCGATGAAGGCCGAACGCACCACCGCCACGATGGCCCGCGCCTTCAGCCAATTGCCCGAAGCGCGGCTAAGCCCCGCGCAGGCTTACGAACAACTGGTGCGTGGCGAGGTGGAGCTGCTGCCCCTCGACCAGGCTGCAGGCCGCACCGTGGCCACTGGAGTGGTGCCCTACCCGCCGGGCATCCCGCTGTTGATGCCCGGCGAACACCTGGGCCCGACGCAAGGGCCTTACCTCAGCTACCTGCGCGCACTGGAACGGTTCGATCAGTTGTTTCCGGGGTTTGGCCACGACACCCATGGGGTCGAGGTGCAGGCGGGGGCGTATCGGGTGTTGTGTTTGAAATAACCGCCCCAGGAAAAAAGCTGTTGCTCGCTCGTACTCGAAGGCCTGACCCGGCTCGACCTCGCACGATACATCGGGCCAAGCGGCCGGGTTTCGGAAGTGCTCAATGGTGATCGGCCACTGAGCATGCGCAGGGTCAAACGGCTCCACGGGGGCCTGCGTATACCTTACGAATCCCTGGGGGGCGCTTGAACCCTACGGAAAAAACACTTACCGTTTACGCCACCCTCTTAAACGCCCAGGTTTGCCCTTCATGCGCTTCGTGGTAGTTGCTTCGGTCGCGCCGCCTCCCGGCCGCTGACCCTTTCGTTTCCCCGCCCGTTCCCGTGCCCCGCCGCTTGCCGCGGCCGCCAGCCCGTGGCCGGGCGCCGTTCGACGATTCGAAGCAGGTACCTCATGCGCTTTTTTAAAAACGCCTGGGCCGCGTATGGCCCCACCACCCTGTTCGTGCTGCTTTGGGGCAGCGCGGCGATTTTCTCGCGCTGGGGGCTGGACCACAGTTCCGCGTTCGCCATATTGACCTTTCGCTTTGCCGCCGCTTTGGCCGGGCTCGGCCTGGTAGGGTTGCTTTACCGCCAGTGGTTGCCACCACGAGGGCGCCGCGCGCAGGTGGCCAGCACGGGCGCCTTGCTCATCGGTGGCTATTCGATCTGCTACTTCCTGGCCCTGGAACAGGGCATTACCCCGGGCATGCTGGCCACGGTGCTGCGCGTGCAGCCGATCCTCACCTTGCTGCTGGTGGAGCGGCGCGCCTCGTCGCAGCGGCTGTTCGGGCTCGGGTTGGCGTTGGCCGGCCTCACGCTGGTGGTGCTGCAAGGGGTGCTCAAGGCGCACCTGAGCCTACTGGGCATTGCCTTCGCGCTGCTGGCGCTGGGCTGTATGACCTTCGGCGCCATCTTGCAAAAACGCGTGCAGCAGCCGCCGCAACAGGCACTGCCACTGCAGTACGCGGTCAGCCTGGCCATGTGCCTGGCCTGCGTGCCGTTCAAGCCCTTTCACGTCGAATGGGTGGCAGGGTTCATCATCCCCATGCTGTGGCTAGGGTTGGCGATCTCAGTGGGTGCGCAGTTGCTGTTGTATCGAATGATCGGCAGCGGCAACCTGGTCAACGTCACTAGCCTGTTCTACCTGGTGCCGGTGGTCACCGCCCTGCTCGATTACCTGGTGCTGGGCAACGCCCTCAGTGGCCTGGCGATCGTGGGTATGGCGGCGATCTTGCTGGGGTTGGGCCTGGTGTTCCGCGGCCGTTGATGGCACCGTAGCAACGCCGTATCGCAAAGGACACTCAGCGTTGATCATTCGCCCGCAAGCCCCGTCGGCCCTTACCTTGCTGTTCTCGCTGAAGGGCTCGATCATCCCTGCCATTTGGCGCAAGGTACTGTTCACCATGCTGGTGAGTTCTGCGGTGGTGGCTATCCACGGTACGTTGTTTCATTTCAAGGTGATCCTCACCGCCACCCCCTTCACCCTATGGGGGTTGACGCTGGCGATCTTCCTGGGCTTCAGGAACACGGTCGCGTACCAACGCTTTTGGGAAGCCCGCACCTTGTGGGGTGAGTTGCTGATCGTGAGCCGTAACCTCACCCGCCAAAGCCTCAGCCTGCTGCCGGGGCTTGCCCCTGAACAGCGACGGTCGTTGGCCGAAGGGCTGGTGGCCTTTGCCCAGGCGCTGCGCAACCAACTGCGCGGCGACCCGCAGGATGAGCGGGCCAAACAGTGGCTGGCCCAGGGCCCGGGCGCACAGGGCCAACCCAAGCACAACTTGCCCAACGCGGTGCTCGGTGAACTCGGCCGCCGCTACATGGCCGCGGCCCATCGTGCCGAAGGGGGCATGGCGGCGCAACTGAACATCGACCAGCAGCTGTCGCGGTTGTCGTATGTGCTCGGTGGCTGCGAGCGGATCAAGGGCACCCCGATCCCCTACCCCTATATTCTGATGCTGCACCGCGTGGTGCACGTTTATTGCTTTTTGCTGCCATTCTGCTTAGTCGACAGCATCGGCTGGTTCACGCCGGTCGCGGTGTGCGTGCTGGCCTATACCTTCTTCGGCCTGGACGCGCTGGGCGACCAAATCGCCGACCCGTTCGACAAACAACCAAACGACCTGCCGCTGGACGCGATGTGCCGCAACCTGGAGATCGCCGTGCTGGAACTGCTCGACGAGCCCGCCCCTGCCCCGCTACACCCGCGCGACGGGGTGCTGTTGTGATCAGGCCGGCACACCAATGATAACGTGCGACGCCTTGATCACCGCCGTGGCCTCCACCCCGGGGGCAAGGCCCAACTCCTGTACCGCGTCTCGGGTCACGATCGAAAACACCTCGGTGCCGCCGGGCAATCGCACCACCACCTCGGCGTTGACCGCCCCCTCGCTAACCCGGGTCACGATGCCTTGCAAGCAGTTACGCGCCGAAAGGCGGATACCGCTGGCGTCGGTCATCAACATCACCCAGGGCGCCTTGATCAGCGCCAGGGCCTCTTTACCCACGGCCAACCCCAGGCTGTGCACACTGGCCAGGGTCACCACCGCCACCAGCGGCTCGCCACCCGCCAGGGTGAGCACCACCTCGGCATTGACGGCACCGGGGTGCAGTTGGCTCACGGTGCCTTTGAAAACGTTTCGGGCGCTGACTTTCATGCAAGGCATTCCTCATCGGATCGGTAAATAGCGAAGCATCGCTATTAGCGGTATGTAAGTACCACCCTAGCGTGCACGGCTCAGGCCTTCACATACACCCATGCTGCCACACCGGAGGCCAGGTTCACCGACACCCGCCGGTAGTCACTGACTTCGTAGGCGTCCGCGGCGGCCAATTCCTGCTCGGTGATCTGGAACACCGTGCCGGCCACCCGGGCATCGGGGTCGGTGCTCGGCGCAACGATCGGATGGCGGGCGTTGCCGCTGGTTGCCAGCACCTGCGGGTCGGTGATCTCGACCCAACTTTGCGCGTAACCGGGCATCTCGTCGGCTTGCCCGGTGAGTGCACGGCCAAAGTTGGCCCATTGCACCGCCGGGTCTTGCAGGGTGCCATAGGAAAACAACAGCACGGGGTAATCTTCGCGGGGGATCACTGGGGCGCTCCTATCAAGCCAGTAAATCTTCGTAAAACGCCCCATAGGGCTCACTCGGGTGGGCGATCTGGATCTCCAGAATCCACAAGCCAGGGTTCGGATACTGCTCGAAATCGCCCAAGTCGCCACCACGGTGGACCGAATGTGGAAAATCGCTGACGCGGTGCCCCTTGATGTCCAAATTCAACCGCCAGCCCATCGCCCGGGCCTGCGCCTGTGCGTAATCGTATAAGTGCGCCCCACTGACACGGCCCTGCTGCCAGCGCGCCTGAACCCGCTCGAACAGCGCCTTGGCGGCGGCGGCGCAGGCGGCCCGTTGGGGGTCATCGCCGGTGGTGAAAGTGTGCCCGGCATCACCCTCATGGCCCTGCCACACGGCGCCCATGTCGATGAAAAAGATATCGTCGGCACCTAGCACCGGGTCACCGTCGGAGCGCTGCCCGAAGGTTTTCAAGGTATTGGCACCGAAGCGCACCAGCAAGGGGTGCCAGATGCGCTGCATATCGAGCTCGGCCAGCACGTGCTGGCCCAATGCACGGGCCTCGGTTTCGCGCATGCCGGGCGCGATCCGGGCGGCGAGGCGCTCGATGGCGCTCCAGGTCATCGCTTGCGCGTGCTGCATGGCCGCCAGGCTATACGCCGCGCCCACCGCCTCTTTGGTCACTGCACTCACGGGGGTCTCCTCAGGGCCGCCAGGGCCCACACTATGTTGCTCACTATATAGCGATAGCACACTGGCAGAAACCGCCATAAGCGGCGGCCCTCATGGCCCGCTGCCGAGCTGGGCCATCCGCTCGCGCATGTCGGCCATCGCCAGCAACGCGGCTTTGGGCAGTTGCCGATGGGCCGCCACGCACAGCGACAACACCGGGTGGCTAACGTGGATGCCGCTCAACGGCACAAAGGCGATGGCGCCGGCCTGCACTTCGCTGGCCACATCCAGCCACGAGAGCATGCCCACACCCACGCCCTGGCGAATCAGCGAGCGCATCATACGCAGGTCGTTGCAGGCCACGCGCTGCCGCGCATCCAACTGCAAATGCTGGTACAGCGCATGCACGTGCTTGTGCACCACCAACGGTGCCGCTGGGAAAATCACGGTTTCGTGCTGGGTTTCGCTCAGCCGCAAGCGCTTTTTGCTGGCCAGTGGGTGGCCGGTGGGCATGGCAATGCCCACCTTGATTTCGGTACTGGCATGCAGCACCAGCTCGGGGCTGGCAACCGCATCGAGCATGAAGCCGAAATCCACTTCGGCCGAGGCGAGCATCTGCGCGACCTGCTGGTTGTCGGCTACCTTCATGCCGAACGTCAGCCCCGGGTAACGCTGCATCAAGCCCGCCACGGCTTCCACCACCAAGCCTTCACTCAAGGCATCGATCAGGCCGATGTCTACATGGCCACGGCGCAAACCCTGCATTTCGTCGACCTGCTCACAGGTGCGGGCAAAGTCTTTCTGCCATTGGCGGGCGTTGGCCAGCAACAGCTCACCGGCGCTGGTCAAGCGCAGGCCGCCAGGCAAGCGCTCGAACAACGGCACGCCCAGCGCCCGTTCGGCGCTGAGCACCTGCCGGTCGATGGCCGAGGCGGAAACATGCAGCACCTCGGCCGCCCGGCGGATGCTGCGCTGCTGGGCAACCTCGAGAAAATAACGGGTAAACCGCGAAAAGGGGAACATGTGTTGTCTTTTTTGCAACGCGCTAGTGAAAAAACGATGTTTGAGTTCATCACGCTGCGCTCATAAAGTCCATGGCGAAGGCGCCCCAGAGCGCACTTGCTGAACCCTGCCGCCACCGGATAAGGCCCGCTTGCCATGATCAAAGACCGAACGCTCCCCCTGCAGTGCACTTTCGTCGAAAGCGATTGGCGCATCCTCGCCACCCATTGGTACCCGATTGCCCAAGCCAGCGTGGTGGGTGAACAGCCCATCAAAGCCATGCTGCTCGATGAGCCGCTGGTGGCCTACCGTGTGGCCAGCGAGCTGGTGGTGGCCCGGGATGTATGCCCGCACCGCGGCGTGCCGCTGAGCATGGGCCAGGCGGACGGCCAAGGCGTGGTGTGCCCCTACCACGGCCTGCGCTTTGGCCACGGCGGCAAGTGCAATAAAGTGCCGGCCAGCCCGAACGCAGCCATCCCCAGCCGTATGCAGTTGTACACCTACCCTGCCGTGGAGCGTTACGGCCTGATCTGGACCTGCCTCGACCCACAAGGCGAGGGTGTCGATATTCCGAAGATGCCCCATTGGGACGAGCCGGAATTCCAGCAGATCGTGTGCCCAGCGTTCGAGGTGCAAGCGTTCGCCGGCCGCCAAGTGGAAGGTTTCCTGGATGTGGCGCATTTTGGCTTCGTGCACACCGACACCTTTGGCGACCCGAACAACCTGGAGATCCCACCCTACCGGCCGACGCCTACCGAGCAAGGCTTTGAAGTGCGCTACCTGAGCACCGTGGGCAACTACCCGATCGGCATCGATGGCAAGGCACCGGCCGACTTCACCTGGCTGCGGCATTTCGAGGTGCACTTGCCGTTCACCGCCACGCTGACCGTGCATTTTCCTGAAAACGGCCGCTTGGTGATCATGAATGCCGCCTCGCCGGTGTCGGCCAAGGTGACCCGGATGTTTGCGCCGATTGCGCGCAATTTCGACAAAGACCTGCCGGTAGAAGACTGCCATGCCTTCAATTTGCGCGTGTTCGAAGAAGACCGTGCCATCGTCGAAGCACAAAAGCCCGAGCGCTTGCCGCTGGACCCGGCGCTGGAAGTACACATCCCCGCGGACATGAGCTCCATCGCCTACCGCAAGGGCCTGCGTAGCCAGGGCCTTAGCCAATTCTTCCTGAGCTGAGGGCTACGTCATGGCGCGATTGAAAGTACGGGTAGCGCAGCGCAGCGCCGAAGGTGCCTCGAACGTAGGGATACGGCTGGAAGCCCTTGAGCCGGGCGGCAGCCTGCCGCCCTTCGACGCGGGCGCCCATGTGGACGTGTTCTTGCCAGGCGGTATCGTTCGGCAGTATTCGATCGCCAACGCGCCGCACGACACCGGCCACTACCTGCTGTGCGTCAAGCTACAGGCACAGTCGCGCGGCGGCTCGCGCTTTATCCACGAGCACCTGGCAGCGGGTGCGGAACTGGAAATCTCCACGCCACGTAACCTGTTCGCCCTGCGCCCGGCCGAGCACTCGGTGCTGATCGGCGCGGGGATCGGCATCACCCCGCTGCTGTCGATGGCCGCACACCTGGCCCAGGAGCAGCAATCGTTTTCACTGCACTACTACACCCGCAGCGCTGAAGACGTTGCCCTGCGCGGGCACCTTGGCCGGTTTTCATCAGCGCAGGTGCAGCTTCATCACAGCAACCTGGGGCGCAGCCCAAGAACCTACGTGCCCGCCGAGCTGCACCCGCCACAGCCTGGCACGCACCTTTATCTGTGTGGCCCGTTACCGTTCATGGCTCAGTTTCGCCAGCGCGCGCTGCAAGGGGGCTGGCCCGATGAACACATCCATACAGAAGCCTTCTCGGCCAGCGACACGGCGCCACCCGCCGAACCCGGTAGCTTCGAAGTGCAATTGAACTCCACCGGTACGGTGTACCCGGTACCTGCCGGCGAAACCATTGCGCAGGTATTGCAGGCAGCTGGGGTGGCCGTGTCGTTGTCGTGCGAGCAGGGCATCTGCGGCGCCTGCTTGACCGGCGTGGTAGCCGGCGAGCCGTTGCACTGCGACGCGGTACTCAGCGAGGCTGAGCAGGCCCTGAACAATCAAATGGCGCTGTGCTGTTCCCGAAGCCGGTCACCTAGGCTGGTTCTCGACTTGTAGCCGGCCTCAGCCCGCCCCCGGCGGGATACCCTCCTTGTTGAAATTTTTAAGCCGCTCGCGCTCCTCGGCCGTTGCGTGCGCGGGCGTATCATGGGCTGGCGCAGGCCGTGGCGGCGTCGCCGGGGGTGGTTTGCGCTCGGTCATGTGGGTTGCCGCCAAATGGCGTTGAGGCTGTTGATATCGGCTAGCACACTGGCTTGGGTTTGCCGCTGCCGATGCAGGGCTTCGCGCATCGGCAAGTAATCGAACTGCCGCTCGTTCAATTCGCGCAGCACTTCTTGGGACACGCGGTATTCGCCGCAATCGGGGCATTGCACCACTTGCCCGGCGGCGCTGTCGCTTAACGGTTGGGCGTTCATGCCGCATAGGTAGCATTTCATCACAGGCTCCTGGGTAATCTTATTAACAGAGCCGACACCGCTGCCAGCAGTTCCGCGTTTTCCTATCAAGGCATTGAGCGGTGGGCTTTTGCAATGGCATTGTAGCTACCGAGGCCGCGGCGCGTGTGCGGGCTAACCGCGCCAGAAATCTGAGTCCAGGTTATTCAGATGGGCACTAAGCTGTTGATGCCATTGCTCCGTGGCCTGTTCATCGGCGCGATCGTTTGTGGATTTTTCCTCGCCGACGTCGTCTACATAGGCATCGAGAAAATACTGCTTTATATGCTCTGGAATGCTCGGAAGGGCTGCCTTCACAGCCTGATGAAGAGCATTAGTTTCGTCGGGCGGCATTAGAATGATGTCGTGATCTTGTTGCTCCGTGGTGCCTGGCGCACCGCGGCTGGCTGTGCGCAGGTCCGGCAGGGCATGCAAGAACGCCTCGTGGAAGGCCGTGAAGGCAATCATCCCGTGCATTTCATAATCATCTTCCCAGTCGTCGCTGGGGATCAAACCGATTGATACTTTCGATCTATTGCCGTCTGAAGTTGTAACACCACGGAGCGAGTTATTTCCGCGACCATAAAAATCAAAGTCTATATGGTTGAAGCCTGGCGGGAATGATTTGCCAATTAAATCTATGGCCAGCTTGCACATTTGCGCTACCTCTTTGGGCGGCTCTTTCAGAAAGCGTACCTCTGCCTCGGCCCCGTGGGTGTGCACGCCATAGAGGGGTTCGTCGTTTATGGCGGGAACGCCCGCATCGTGGGAAACCGCGGGGCCCGACGGGCCCGCCGCCGAAGATTGGGGGGCCGGCGGGAATCCGTGAGGAGCGCTTTGGCCGATCAGCGCCTGGGTCAATTGGCCTCGCGAGGATTGAGCCGCCAGGCGATCGGCCATGGGTTGCGGCGCTGCAGAGGTTAACGCCGGGGCGGGTGCACCCAGCCTTATGGATTCAGTGTTGCCAGACGAAAGCACATGCAAAGTGATCCCAACGATATCGTATTGCGATTTGTCGTTCAATTTCGCTTGGACCGTTAGATCGGCAAGGCCCGCGTCAGGCACATTCAGCTGCTGCCTATAGTTGGCTTCGGTTTGTTGGCTCGTGTGAATCTGCAGCGCTCCGTCGGCGATGCCATTGCGTGCCAACAGTGCAAACAATTGATGATGGGCATCGGGCTGTCGCTCAACTTGGTCCAACGCTAATAGGGCGTTAGGGCTCAGCCCGGCAAGCGATAGAGCGCTGGGGTGAACGTGCTGGGCCTGGGAGCCTGAAGGCCCCGGCTGTTCGCCAGTGGGTACTGAGGCATCTTGATACCCGGCATGGATACCTGAACGAATGGGGGTCCATAGTGCTATCCCTTTTATCCTGGTTAGGTTGGGTGGCATGACCAAATCAGAGCCTTATGAGTGGTGAAAGCGTGCGCTCGGTTCCCAATCACCCAGCATGCAGCCAACATTCCTGGGCGGTGGCCTCTGCGAAATTCACCCGAAACTCATTGGCGGGCAAAGGGTGCTCCTGGGCCGAAAATAAAAAGGCCACGCAGCAAATGCTGGGTGGCCTTCAGTGGGCATGGGCGGGCGTTACAAGGCCATGTCCTGCGCGGCGTTGCTTGGCTGGGCCGGGGCTGGGCTGGCTGGGCGAGCAGCCATGCCGATCACCGGCGGCGGGGTGAGCTGTAGCACCTCGGCGGTGTCGTTCCACTCTTGCTGCACGGCAGCGGGGTCGTCATTGAGCTTAGTGCCGTAGCTGGGCACGATCTGGCGGATCTTCCGCTGCCACGCCGGCGTCGCGACCTTGTCCTTGAACACCTTCTCCAGCACGCTGAGCATGATCGGCGCGGCGGTAGAAGCACCTGGGGACGCGCCCAACAGGCCGGCGATGCTGCCATCTTGCGAGGCGACGATTTCGGTGCCGAGCTTGAGCACCCCGCCCTTGGCTTCGTCACGCTTGATGATCTGCACGCGTTGGCCGGCCTGCCACAAGCGCCAGTCTTGCTGCTTGGCATTAGGGAAGTATTCGCGCAGCGCCGCCAGGCGGTCGTTGTCGGAGAGCATCAGTTGGCCCGCGAGGTATTCCACCAGCGGGTATTCGTCTATGCCTACCCGCAGCATCGGCCAGACGTTATGCGGGGTGGTGCTGCTGAGCAAGTCCAAGTACGAACCATCCTTGAGGAACTTGGTAGAGAAGGTTGCGAAGGGGCCAAACAGGATCACACGTTTGCCATCCAGCACCCGGGTGTCCAAGTGCGGGACCGACATCGGCGGTGCGCCCACCGAGGCCTTGCCGTAGGCTTTGGCCAGGTGCTGCTCGGCAATGGCCGGGTTATCGGTGACCAGGAACGAGCCGCCCACCGGGAAGCCTGCATAATCCTTGGCTTCGGGAATGCCCGACTTTTGTAGCAGGTGTAGGGCGCCACCGCCGGCACCGATGAACACGAATTTGGCATCGGTTTCGCTGACCGCACCGTCCTTGAGGTTCTTGTATTCCACGCGCCAGCCCCCGGCGGGGTTGCGCTCGATGCGTTGCACTTCGCTGGACAGCTTCATCGTGAAATTCGGCTTGCTTTGCAAGTAGCCGGCAAACTGGCGGGTGATCTCGCCGAAATTCACGTCGGTGCCGATGGGTGTCCAAGTCGCGGCGACCTTCTGCGTGGGGTCGCGCCCTTCCATCATCAGCGGTACCCATTGCCTGATTTGCGCCGGGTCTTCGGAGTATTGCATGCCGGCGAACAGCGGGCTGGCCTGCAGGGCTTGGTAGCGTTTTTTCAGGAAGGCGATGTTCTCGTCACCCCAGACAAAGCTCATGTGCGGGGTTGAATTGATGAACGAGCGCGGGTTCTTCAGCACCCCGTTCTTAACCTGCCACGACCAGAACTGGCGGGAGACTTGGAACGCTTCGTTGATTTCGATGGCCTTGGGGATAGTCACCTTGCCGTCTTTGCCTTCAGGCGTGTAATTGAGTTCGGCCAAGGCCGAATGGCCGGTACCGGCGTTGTTCCAGCCGTTGGAGCTTTCCTCGGCAACGCCGTCCAGGCGCTCGACCATCTCCATCGACCAGCCCGGCTCCAGTTCATTGAGCCACACCCCGAGGGTGGCGCTCATGACGCCGCCGCCGATCAGCAGCACATCGACCTTGTTGGCCTCGGCCGCGTGCGCAGGCCCCATGGCCGCCGCAACTGCCAGGGCCAAGAGCGCCCCATTGGTTTTTTTCAACATCTCGTTATCCCATCGCTAGAGCATAATCTGCCCCCTCCTTCACCAGGGTGCGGCGGCCCAACGCAGCGCGTTTACAGGCGCGCTGTGTAAGAATCCTGGGCACACAAAGCTGGGGGGCATGGTTCACCTGTCCTCGCCGCTGGTTTTTAGAAGTCTTTGGAATCAGAGGCTTGCATGGCATCGGCCACACCGGTAAGGCCGGCTCTATAGGCCGGCACACGCTCAACGGCTTGTTTTACCGGGCGCGCAGTGTAGCGCAGCGGCCGTGCATAACCAATATCCGATACTGACAAATTGCCATTACCGGCGCCGTTCGAGACACCGGGCGCGCGTGGGAGCGATCAGCAGGAGGCCTACCGCTCCCAGGATGGCCGGCGACCTTTAAAACGGCATCTTGAAGCCAGGCGGCAATTGCATGCCGGCGGTCATGCCGCTCATTTTGTCCTGGCTGTTCTGCTCGATTTTGCGCACAGCGTCGTTCACCGCGGCGGCGATCAGGTCTTCGAGCACGTCTTTGTCTTCCTGCATCAGGCTGTCGTCCAGGCTGATACGCTTGACGTCGTGGCGGCCGGTCATCACCACACTCACCAAGCCCGCGCCGGCTTGGCCCGTCACTTCGGCATTGGCCAGTTCTTCCTGCATCTTGGCCATTTTTTCTTGCATCTGCTGCGCCTGCTTCATCAGGCCGGCCATGCCACCTTTCATCATGGGGGTCACCTTACGTGTTCGTGGGTGTTGAATCGATCACTCGCTTTGGCTGTGGGCGGCGTCGACAGGTTCAATAGTATCAGCGCGAACGGTCGCGCCGAACTGCTGGATCAGTTGCAGCACCAACGGGTCGCCCTGGATCGAACGCTCGGCCAACTGCTGGCGCTCGACCCGTTGCCGCGCCGCGGCGCGGGCGGGGGTTTCCTGTGCAGGGCGTTGCAGGTCGATGCTCAAGGTGAGGCTGCGGCCCAGGTACTGGTTAAGCGCTTCGGTGAGGCGGCGCTGCTGGGCGGCGTTGAACAACGCCCCCTGGGCAGGGTCCAGGTGCAAGTGCCAATGGTCGCCGTCGGCGGCGACAAGGCTGCAATTAGCGGCGATGCTACCGGTCAAGCCGGACACCGGCAGCTTCGGATAAAGCTCAAGCCATTGCAGGGCAAGGCCCGTGGCCGGCAGCGCCGGCGGCAGGTCCGCCTCCAGTGGCGGTTCGCTGGCAGGCTCGGCGGCGTGGCTGGCCAGTTCGTCGAGGTAACCGTAGGCCGAGGCATCGGCGTCGCCGCCAAAACCATTTTCGTAATAGTCGTCGTCCGGCGGCACGTCCTCATCGCGCAACCTGCCGGCGGGCGGGTAGTCCAACTCGTCGTCCGGGGAAGGCTCCGGCTCACGTTGCGGCGCGGCCGGGACCACGCTCGCCGGTGTGGGCACGGGCATCGGCGGCAGTTGTGGCGCTTCGGCGCGGGTGTCGAGTACCGCAACGCCCACCGGGGCCGATACTGCGGCCGGGGCCGGAACCACAGGTTCGTTCCAGGGCAATTCGTGCTCGGGTATTTGCGCTTCCGGCGCTTCCGGCGCTTCGGGCGCCGGCGCAGCGTGGGGAACCACGGGTTGCGATGTCGCCTTCACCACCGTGGCCACCGCCACTTGGGGGTCAGCCGTGGCCGGGCTGGCCCCCATCGGCTTTAGCGCTCGGGGCGGCGTGGGCGCCTCGCCGGTACCGGCCGGGCGAAAGGCGAGCATACGCAGCAGGGCCATCTCGAAACCGCCCCGGGCATCGGGCGCCAGGGGCAAATCACGGCGCCCAAGCAAGCCCATCTGGTAGTAGAACTGTACATCTTCGGCCGGCAGTGCCTGGGCCAGGGCCAGCACGCGGTCACGGTCGCCCTGGCCGTTATCGACCGCCTCCGGCAGCGCCTGGGCAATGGCGACGCGGTGCAGCACATTGAGCATCTCGGCGAGCACGCCGGCCCAGTCCGGCCCTTGTTCGGCCAGCTCGGCGATAGCCACCAGCAGCGCCCGGGCGTCACCATCGAGCAGCGCCTGGAGCACCTCGAACACCTGGCCATGGTCGAGCGTGCCGAGCATGGCGCGCACGTCGGCCGCCAACACCCTGCCCTCACCAAAGGCGATGGCCTGGTCGGCCAGGCTCATGGCATCGCGCATCGAACCGTCGGCGGCACGCCCGAGCAGCCACAGGGCATCGACCTCGAACGGCACCTGCTCGGCGCTGAGCACGTGCTGCAGGTGCTCCACCACCCGCTCCGGGCTCATGTTCTTCAGTGCAAATTGCAAGCACCGCGACAGCACGGTCGCCGGCAATTTTTGCGGGTCTGTGGTGGCCAGGATGAACTTGACGTAGGGGGGCGGCTCTTCCAGCGTTTTCAACAAGGCGTTGAAAGAGCTGTTGGAGAGCATATGCACTTCGTCGATCAAGTACACCTTGAACCGCCCGCGGCTGGGCGCGTACTGCACGTTGTCGAGCAACTCGCGGGTGTCTTCGACCTTGGTGCGGCTGGCGGCGTCGATTTCGATCAGGTCGACGAAGCGGCCCTCGTCGATTTCCCGGCACACCGAGCACTGCCCGCAAGGTTCGGAGGTAATGCCGGTTTCGCAGTTAAGGCACTTGGCGATGATGCGCGCAATCGTGGTTTTGCCTACGCCGCGGGTGCCGGTGAACAGGTACGCATGGTGCAGGCGCTGGTTGTCCAGGGCATTGATCAGGGCCTTGAGCACGTGCGCCTGCCCGACCATTTCACGGAAGGAACGTGGGCGCCATTTGCGAGCGAGTACCTGATAACTCATCGAACCTGATCACAGCGGTTGTAAAGGCGCACATCCTAGCGCAGCGAGGGTTCAAAAGCACCCGCCTTTGGCGATGGGTAGCACCGGGCGGCGCCGGCCCACCGCCGGACCGGCTAGGCATGGTAGGGGGCGTTCAGTACCCGCGTTGCCAATGCAAGCTACAACGGCACCCGGCGCCCCCTGAGACGTTTCCGAATCGGTATTGGCTATGGGGTGAGGTGTGATGCCCTGCCATTCACCGCAAGGAATGCTGACCATGGCCCAGCCTAAACTCACTGCCCGCACGCGCACTTCATTGGTTGTCGTGCACTGTTCAGCCACCGGCCCGCACGCCGATATCGGGGCCCACGACATCAACGCCTGGCACCTCAAACGTGGCTGGGCAGGCATTGGCTACCATTATGTGATCCGCCGCGACGGCAAGTTGGAAAACGGCCGCCCCGAACACGCCATCGGCGCCCACGCCGCCGGGCACAACGCCGTGTCGGTGGGTGTTTGCCTGGTGGGCGGCGTGGATGCCGCCGGTAAACCGCACGCCAACTACACCGAGGCGCAACTGGCCTGCCTGCGGCGCTTGCTCGCCGAGCTGCACAGCCGTTACCCGGCCGCGCGCATTCTCGGGCACCGGGACCTCTCGGCCGACACGAACAGTGACGGGGTGGTTAGCGCCAATGAGTTCGTAAAGGCCTGCCCGTGCTTTGACGTGGCCCAATGGCTGGCCGCGGGCGCGTAGCCTCATGCAGCGCTGCATGGCCAGCCTTGCTGATACAGGTGGCGCCGCGGTGCCGCTGGGCACCGCGGCGTCAACTGACCATGGCCAACTGCCTGGCTCACAAAACCGACGAGGTCAAAGCATCGCTGGCAGCGCGGCCTCGACTTTATCTACAAGCGGTAGGAACCGTTCTGTCGCTCTGCCCACCCAGGGTCTCCAGCGGCTAACAGAAGGAGAGGTATCGTGTTTCCAACGGTGAGTGGTCACACCGGCAGCACCCTGCCGGGCACAGATGAAACAGTTAAATTATGGGACAAACTGCCGGGCAACCACCACGGCCAAACCATCCAGGTCAGCAGTGTGGCAATGCGCGACATCAAGCGTTGCCGGGAAGCGTTGGGCTTCATTCATGAAGCATTCCCCCATGGCCCCGGTAATCAACAAACCTCGCTTGTCGCAAGCCAAGGCGAAAACTATCAGCGGGTGGTAGCCGCCCGGTATATCAAAACCCGTGAACTGCGCGACGACCCCCAACGGCAAGTCAAGGCTTCATTTCAAACAGGCGGCATTAACTGCGAAGAGCTCGCGGATGTGACCAAGGCGGTATTGGCGATGCTGGGGTTGGAGCGCCCTGTTTATACCCATCAAGTGGCAGGCCTTGACCATGTGGTCAATGTGATTGGCGACCAACGCGCCGACAGAGACGTGGTGGTAGCAGAGAACTGGCCGGTGCTGTCAACGGGCGGGATGTTATTGCAACATTCTAGGCTTCCGCCGCTGGGGGCGTTAATTGCCGCACAAATGCCTTCACAGCCTGCTCCACTAACGGAGGACCAAATACTCGACACAATGGCGCAAGCACTGGACGATCAGCGCATCGAACACATAAATGCTAGCGAGCAGACCCCGCCGTATCACGAGCTGAAGCAGTTGAGCCAAGCACCGGGCAGCCGCTTTTATAAGCAACTTCACGGGATGACTAACTTGGGCATTCGTTATCAAGATGAAAACGATGCTACCCAGGTTGCAACACAAAGCATTGCGCGGGACCGCTATGAGCAACATGCCTCTGCGTTACGGGAGGCCCGGGCCCAGGGCATGGCTGATTTGCCCCCGCTCTATCCTGAAGACTGAGCCGCCCAGCTCTGCCCTGGCTAACTCGCAGGGCATATCCGCTATGGGAGAATCACCGTGTCGCCAAAAAAATTTCATGAAACGGTTGCCCCCCTTTTGAAGTATCTGAATGTCGCTTCAGAAGGTTCAGGGCTAGAAGACACCTACGAACTGGAGTTCAAAGATATCACCGTGCAAATCACCGGCGTGTTGAAAGAGCGCCTGTTGCTGGTTGCCAGGCTGGGCGAACTAAGGTCGGATGAAGAAAATAGCCTACTGTGGCAACTTTTACAGCAAAATATATTTGCAGATGATTTTCCGGCATTGCAAATCAGCGCGGTCGCCGACAGCAAAAGTATCATCCTATGGGCGCAAGAATGGCTGGGCCAGTTGGAGGCATCTGCATTAATTAACCTGTTCGAACGCTTTTGTGACCGCGCCAGGGGCATCCAGCAATGGCTCGAACAGCCAGTAGCGACGCGCGCCATTAATACGCCGCATAAGCCGGCCAGTAGTATCAACAACCTTGAGGAAAAACTCGTTAGGCAATCCCGTGATAAGGTTTCGAATACGCCCCCACCACGCCAACGGGCGGTCGAGCCCGCAAACCCGTCGGCCACGGCCAGCCACCCACGCAATTAACGCGTGAGCGTTACCGATGTCGCGTTCACCGGTGCTACCCGCAGGCCCGTGGCCATGCCATCACAGCGTGCGCAGGCGCAGCGTGTAGTGAGCCTCGATGCCCTCCATCTTGGGCTGGAAGTGGGTATTGGTGATGGCGTACACCTCCACCTGGCCCGGCCCTTTATGGTGCTCCAGCACATCGCCCGCCCCGGCATTGAGCGTCACTTCCCAGATCAGCGCCTTGCTTGGCTCCAACGCTGTGGCGAAGGGGCCGAAGCGGGTGCCGTCGATACGCACGATATACACCGTATCCAACGGCTGGCCGGGTGACTGTTCCACGCGCAGGTACTCCGTAAGCAAATCAGGTTTCACCAAACGGTGAAATATGAAGCACCCACGGAGCCTTGTAAATGCGCGCCGTCACTTAGCCAGGTAGTACTGGCGGCAATCGTTGAGGTATTGCTCCTGAACGATCGAGACGCTTGAGCTAGAGTTGCTGCGGTACACGTTGTCGGCGATCGCTTGGGTCATGCGCGGCATCCACGCGCGGGCGTAGTGCATCTGATCCAGCGACACCAGAAACTCCTTGCGCGAGACGCCGGCCAAATATTTCTCTTGGGCCATCCCGGCAATGCTCTTGCCCCACATACAACGGGCAGTGATGCCTTCATCGAACCCCGAATCGCGAAGATTCCCTTGGGCATGGGCGGCCATACAGGCCATGGCTAACACACACGAAACACCGAGTTGCAAAGCAAGCATCGTACGCATGATCAACGTCCTTGGTTAAACTCACGACAAAGACCAAGCTACTGCAAAAAAGTGCGGAATCATTTTGCCACCCCCGTTGTGCTGACGAAAGGTTGGCCTACGCCAAAAACCGCCGCCAAATAGACGGGGTTCCGACGTCAAAAAGCCCCACGGGGCGCTTTTGGAGTGTTTACTCAGCGAAACTGTCGAAAAACCGGCGGTGCGTTCAGGGCACCAATTTTGGCGTCAACTTGCCGAATGCCTTCGCCCGGGGCCATTCATTGCTGCCATTGAAACTGACCCAGCCCTGGATATCGGCCTGGGCTTGGGGCTTGAACCCCGACAGCGCGGCAAGCGGCAACATTACCGTGATGTTCCCGCCAACCTCGGCGGCGGCGACCGCGCGGCCAGCGACCACCACCGCCTCGCGGGACTGGTTCGAAGCGGCGTCGATCCCGGTGATCGATACCTTGAGCGTCTGCCCGGCCACCATCATGGCCCAGGCGGGTAGGTACAACGTAGCGCCCGCGCTGGGCAATTGGCCGAGCGTAAGGGCGTCCTTGCCACGCAACTCCAGGCAATCGAGCGCGCGAAGGGGGAAGTCCGCCTGTACCGCCAGGGCCAATGCGTCGGAATCGAACGCTTGGCCCTCGGCGTCTATCACCTGGTAGCTGACCTGCGCCTGGCCATCGAGGTAGGCGGCCACCGCTTCAACCGGTATGGGGTTGTCGCCCGGCGCGATAGCCGGGTCGAGCTTGCGGTAGCCCGCCTCCCCGGGGCGCCCCCAGTGCAGCACGGCGTGCTCGCCCGGTTGGATCACGGCACTGGCCGGCACCCGTACGGTGGCCCCCCTCAACGCCAGGGTGGCTTTGAGTGTTTGCTCCGCGCCACTGCCAGTGGCCCCAACCACCTGCGCCGCCGGTAACACCCGCGGCACGGGTTGAGCGTCGACCCGCAGCGACACCGGCCAGGCCAGGCTGGATTCATTGCCAGCACGGTCGCGCAGTAGGTAATAGGCTTGGGCTGAGCCGTCGCCTCGCTCGCGGATCAATTCGCCGGGAAATACCAGGGTGTGGCTGGCGCTAAGCTGGTCGAGCCGTGCGCGCCCGGCTTCCCATTGGCGTTGCCCAGCGATGTCCCAGTACCAAACGACCTGGTCGCTGACCTCTTGCTCCGAGTAGCTCGGGAACGTAGCGCTCAGCGCGTCGCCGTGGCTCTGCAGCCAGGCATCGGTCACACCCCCGCTTAGCACCTGCGCCGGGAACACCAATTCCCCTAAGCCATTGGCGGCCGGCGCGATCCGATCCACGGTCAGCGGCAAGGTCTGGCTGTTTTCGGTTTCGTCGCGCACATAAAGATAAACGTCATAGCGCAGCTCATGAACACCATGGATGAACTCGGCCGCCGGCACCTCGCACCGTAGTTGGGCACCGAAAGGCTGTTCCAACTCCTGCTGGTACACCCGCTTGCTACCCAGGAACAGGTCCAAACGCTGTTGCCCTATCCCCGGGCTTGGGCCATTGCTCCAGGCTGGAACCAACACCGCCACGGGCGCAGCGAGCAACCCCACCGGCACTAGGTTGACCTTGCCATCGTCATCGGCCGGCAACAAACCGTCGATACGCGGCACTTGCAGGGTGGGCCCGTAGTCTTTACGCATTTCAGTGCCTCCGGGTGGGGGCCTTACCAGAGATAACGTACGCCTGGATTTACGCCCCAGGGCTGCTCAACCCGCTCGCCCTTGGCATAGTCGAAGTCGGCATGCACCTGCACACGTTCGTTCAGGTTCACGGCAAGGCCTGCGCCCAACTCGCCGCGCGAGCCGGACAAATCATTGTTGAAGCGGTTGTCGTTGATCGATACGTCGTTACGCTTGGCAAACTCATGGGCATAAGCGGCGCGCACGTAAGGCTGTACGCTGCGCCCTTCGCCCAGCTCGATGCGCCGGCCCAGCGTAGCCCCGGCCTTGCCCAGCAAGGAGCGCGCGCTGTCGCCGTCGGCATGCAAGCCGTTGTCCAGGGTAAAACTACGGCCTTGCACGGTCAGCGCCGCCAATTGTGCATAGGGTTCGACGAACCAACCCTCGCTCAGCGCCAGGCGGCGGCCAAACTCCAGCGTGGTGCCGAGGCCCAGGTTGTTGTAATCGCCTTCGGTGCGTGTATCGTCGCTCAGGGCCACCTTGGCCTCGTTGCGGAACCGGTTGGCCTTGACCACAGCATCGATGTAATAGCCACTGGCCTCATCGCTCCAGGTGCCATACGCGCCGATATAGAAGCTCTTGACCTCGCCGCTGGTGCCTCGCTGCAGGTCGAGGCTGGATTGGCTGTAGCCGCCCATCACGCCGAGCCGCCACTGGCCATCACCCAGCGCCACGGGAGCATCGGCACCGAACGACAGCCCCTGTTGCAACTGCCGGTAACCAATGCCACCGCCGCCGGCCAGGTTGAACTTGTTACCGTAAGTGCGTACCCAACCGCCCGTTTGGCTGGCGTCGCGGCGGATTTCACCCATGCGGCTGCGCAAGGTGGTCATCTCCCCGTACCAGACGCTCGGTGCCGAGTTGAACAGGGCCAGGGCCGATGCGGCACCCGGGCTGACCTCTTGGCTGGAACTGTCCAGGTACCAATCGCTGTTGCCATTCTCGCTCAACAGTTGGTAGCTCCATGCACCGAGGTCGACCCGGCCGTTGTTCAGCGTGAAATCAGCGCCACCGTCGGCCGTGTGCACCACATGGATACGCTCGACACCCACATCGCTACCGCTACTGGCTACGTTCAATACATGGTTGCCGCTGGAACTGCCGGTCACGTCGATAAAGTCGGTTTCGCCGGTGGCGAAGTTGGTCCTCAGGTCGAACCGGCCGCCGTTGCCGGACAACTGGCCCAAGGTCAAGGTACGGTAGGCGCTGTCGTCGCCCAGGCGCACCACGCCGCCATTGAGGGTGAGGTTTTGCTGGGTGGTGTCTTCCACCAATTGCCAGGTGGCGCCATTGGCAAGGCTCACATCCGCGACATTCTCCAGGCGGCCGGTGAACAGCGCGCCGTCGGCCATGTTCAGGTTGGCCTTGGCGCTGGCCGCGGCCAGGATGTCGCCGGTAAGGCTGGCCCCCTGGCCGAGGGTAACGCTCAGCTCGGCGTTGTCGCCGGCGAGCAGGTTGCCCTCGAGCGCCGAGCCCAGCACGGCCACATTTGCCAAGCTCCCGGCCTGCACATCGACCAAGCGCCCGCCCTCGCCGCTGAGGCGGCTGCCATCGGCGATCAACACATCGGCATGGGTGGCAAAGCCCGGCATCCCTATCTGGATCGCTGCGCCGTTACTGCTTTGCAGGGTACTGCCATAAAAAGCCAAGCTAGGGCCGCTGCCGCTGTTGCTGGAATCCGCGGCCAATACAGCACTGTCATGGCCAATGAAGGTGGCGCCCACCGCCGTCAATTGCCCGCCGTAGGCAAGTAACGCGCTACGGTCACGACCCTCTACTGTGGTGCCATTCACGTACACGGTATAGGCGGCCTGCATCTGCAGGCCGAAGTTTTGGCCAGCCACACGCCCTCCGGTAATACTGGCCTGGGCGGGGTTGCTGGCGTTGCCGGTCAGTTGCACGCCAGTCTGGCGGCCTTCGACCTGCACATTATTGAGGCTGATATCCGCCGATTGGCCGAGGATGCCAAAGCTGAGTGTGCTGCTGCGCGAGTCAACGCTTCCGCCGTCCAGTACCAGGCCGCTTCCAGCGTTGGCCGATACGCTTACCAAGTTGGCCTGGTTGCCGGTCAATGTTGCCCCGGCGCGCACCGTGTAGCGGTCGGCCGGCGTGCTGGCATCGATGGTCCGGTCGCTGACGACATCTTCGATGGCCAGCGCCGGGAGCGCCCCCATCGAACATGAAGCCAATACCGCCAAGCGTATATGCCTGGCGAGTGGGCAAACAGCAGCCTGAAGCCTTCCCATGATGCATCCTCATATAAAGCGCTAATATGTAACGGCCGGACACAATATCGGCGCCTTATTTAATTATCCTTCAGAGAAGTCTTAATTCGATGGTGGAAGCCCCAACGTTTCGGCATAACAGCCAGTACTCGCCAGAATGAATACGGTCAGCAAGTCATCGGTTGGGGCTGAAGCGGCCGCTTTACCGCTGACCTGAGCGGTGTAATGCACCTGGGCCCACGCCCATCGCTCGGTAGATTGCGGCGGGGCCGGTGTATCCGGGTAAGCGGTGACACGGCCGTAGGGCTCATAAGGCACGTACCAGAAAAAGCCCTTCTCTTCTCCCGGCGCCAGCGTATGCGTTTCACTGAATTCACCGTCCGGAGTGATCGGGCTGCCCGGCTGCTCAGGCAAACCGGTATCCTCATAGAGGAAGGTTTTCCAATAAAGCGTCAACGTCTCGCCCGGCCCAAGGTTATAGGGCGCTACGGAAACGTCAGGTATCCAAATACGGATGGCGGCCTCGGCGGAGTCCACCGGCTGCGGGCCCGTGGGGTTGGCAGGGTCTTTTAGATGGCTGCAGTAGAGCCACTTGAAACCGCTATATTCCCGAGCGTCGGGCGCGGTCATCTGCGGCAAGGTGAGCGGCAACGCTGAGGTATCCACGGCGGTAGGCTCGGATTGCTGGTAGTTTTCTTCCGGCAAACCGGGGTCGAAGATGCGGTAATGCACCTGCGCTTCATCTTGGCCGACAGAGAGGTACTGGTCTGCCCAAGGCACTGGGTAGGTCTTTGCCTCGCCCGGGTTGTCACTGGCCTCCACCGTGTAACCACTGCCAATTTCCCTGCCATCCCAATAAAAGCGCATGATTTCGCCAACTCGGGCGTCTTCGTAGATCTCGAATTCCAACGTGCCATCCTGGCCGATGTCGGCGGGGCCGACCACGTTTTCCGCGCCGCTGGCGCTTCTGAACGTCACCGTGTCCAGGTCTGGGTTGGGGCCCGGCCAACCAGGGTTTTCCGGCCCCGGTACGCGCAGGTCGATAGCCACTGACTTGATGGCCGATTGCGTCGACTGCCAACGCAGCCGCCGCACTTGGTACGCCACGTCCGCAGTCGTTTGTTGCCCCGCCACCGGCACGAAGTAATCTGAAGCCACCGAAATCACGGTCTTGAGCGTCGGAGGAACGGGCGTTTCAGCGAAGGGGTCGCCGTCCCAATCCGCCGCGATCCAATCGCCGACGCGAGCACCGGTATAGGGTTCAATCTCGATCGAAACGTTGTGGCTGCGTATGTCGCCCACGTCGATCGTAGGGTCGGCGGCCGGCACATTGGGCGCGGCCAGGGTGACCGGGAGCGGGTCGCGCAACAGGTCAATTTTCTCGGTCCAGGAGAACTCCGAGTAATTGCCCGCCACATCGACCAATATGTAAACCAGATAATACTCGCCGTCGGCTTTGCCTTGAAGCGCGGCCTCGGTCACCTCAAAGGGGGTAGCCGTGGCGAGGGCGGCGCCGTGCCAAACCGGCGCCAACTGGTCACCTGGCTCTGGTAACTCTTTCTCCAAATAGATGAACAGCTGGTCGCCCTGATCATGGTCGGGGTAACCGGGAACCGTTCCTTTCACCGTGCTGCCGTTGGCATCAAGATACGCCTGGGTGATGATGGTCTCTACAATGCTTGGCTTGGTCGGGTAACGCCCCGCGGGGTTGTCCCGGTAGGGTGGCGTACTATCGAACACCAGTGTCGTGACCTCCCCATCGTAACGCTCGCCTATATCGATGGTGCCGCGCACTTCCAACGTGCCATCCGGTATAAGGTCGTCGATCGGGATCGTGTAGTGGAACGGCGCTGTCAACCCGCCGAACATTTCCTCGGAATAGACTTCTTGCCAGCCGCTGCTGCCGCTTTTTTTCTCGATAATCAAGGTCACGATCGGGAAGCCGTTTTCCCAAGGCTGTACGATCACCTCAAGGCCTTGGGCCCACGCGCTGACCTTCAAAATGCCGCGCGCCTTGTCGGCATAGACATCGTCCGCCACGGTGAGCAGCGGGCCGCCGGCAGCCAGGGTAGCGCCGGTTCGATATTGCTGTGCAATGGAATCCCTGACGCTCTGAGACATGGGTACTGGTTTGCTTTTGCTCATCTGAACACTCCTGGCAGGTATAACGGAGCGGCCGCCCTGCTGCATCGGCCGCGGGACGCCGATCAGGCCGGCAATGCGAGCAGTTCCACAGGCTGGGGGATCAGCGCGTAGCCATAACTCTTCCTGCCACGCACTTCCTCAAGTAACTCGATCAGCGCAAAGGGCAGCGAGCCGGTGGCAGGTGCTTGGTAGGTCATATCCTCCCAATCACTGGCCGTGATCGAACCGCCACCGGCGATCACTGACCAACCGTACTCATCCGGCGCTCGCGCGATAGCCGAGGGCAACACCACCTTGATTTGGCGTTTGCCCAGATCACTGCCGGCACGGTCGATATACAGGGTGAACAGTTCGGTCTGAATGTTCACCACGTAGCATTTGGTGCTATGCCCCCCATTGCTGGCAGTGATTTCATCTACCGCCACGTTGCCCTCAAAGCTGGCCGGTGGGGTGTAGGTGAAACTGCCGTCGGCCTGTTCGGTGAAGGTCGCCCCCAGACTCGACTGCCAACTGACCTTGCCGCCGCCCAAAGCCGCCCCACGCAGCGGCTGCGCCGTGGCGCCTGGCCTGACGATCTGCACCAGCGGGTTGGCGTTGATACCCCGCGCGGCCACGGTTAGCAGCGCATAGCTGGTAGCGCTGCCAGCTTTGGCCACCACCCGCACGCGTACAAAATCCCGGGGCGCGGCAAGGGTCGCGGGCGCGGTGTATTTGCCATTAGCATCGATGCTGCCCAGGTCGCTGCCTTCGCCGTCGGCCCATTCCAGGGTGAAGGTGGGTTTGATATTCCCGGACCACGTGAAGGTGTGATTGCCGCCTACCATCACCGACACTTCGCTCGGTGTAAGGGTAAAGCTGGTCAGCTCTGGGCTGATGTCTCCATAGATGATCAGATCGCCGGGCATCTTGGCGCCTTTAAGGGCCAGGGGTACATCGCTGCTGAACAGCAAATTCGAAAGGTGAGCGGTGTTCACGTTCGCCAGGGCCCCGGTGAACGCACTAGCCGTCGAGCGGCGAATGTCCTCGACCCGGGAGGCAAACGCCGCCTTGAACGCGTTCCACTGCTCGGGCGTAAGGGAATGATCCACGCTGGGAACCTGAACCGGCGCAAGCTCAGGTTGGAACGATATCGTGGAACCCTCAATCGTCATGCGAAAGGGCGTCGAATAATCGAAACTCGATTTACCAGAAACAATGCCCCGTAGCGCTCCATTTTCTCGAATATTGGCCTTGAACTGGAAAGTTTGGCCCGCCCACTTCATCTGAAGTACATCGCCAGTCACATGGAACTCCAGTTGCCCTAGCAACCAGCGGTCAGAGGCCCCTTGAACGTTGAAGGGAAACGCGATAATGACCCAACTGACATTAAACCCGGCTTCTTGGTCTTCAACCCCCTCAGACTGCCACCATGCTTCATCCTGCATGCCCACCCGGTAAAACTCTCCGACCTTATCTACATGCGGCTCGAACGCGTCCCGTGTGCCATTGGCGCCGTTGATTCTTTGCAGCGAACGCATGCCTTGCCCGGCAATGCTGTTGAGCAGAAACTTGTTGGCAATGACCAACAACGCCGAATGTGATGCCGGGTCGAGCAAATACCGCCAGTCGGAGCTTCCCTCGGTGGGTAGCGTGCCCACGCTGCCGCCCTTCATTGCTACGAAAACCAGCACCGCGCCGTCACCTGAGTTTGTGCTGGTGGCCAGTTTCGCCCCAGGCGCGGCCTGGGTACGAATTCGCAGGCTTTCCGGCTGTATCAAGTCGTTATCGTTGTACCGCAACCGGCTGAGTTCAAACCGGGTTTGTGAATCGCTCATGGCCTTGAACTGCTCAAGGATGAACTGGCCGGTCACCGTTTGCTCTGCCGGGAACTCCGTGCTGTCGAGCTTCGGATCCTGGCCATCTTTCAGGTCCAAGACTACTTGGCGGTCATGTAGTTGCAGCGGGTTATCTTTCAGTTCCGAGGTCGCGGTATACGTGTGGCCCGCGAAGGGGTCGATCTTGTCAATGCGCGTCAGCGCGGCCGTGTTCAAGCTCACACCGGTCCAGAGCAAGTAAGTGCCGCCTACTGCGCGCAACGTCACATTGATCCTGCCGTCGTCGAGGCTGGCCGCCTCAAACGATACCCTCGGCTTATCGAAGCGATAACCGACCAATTGCTGAAAATTGCCGGTGCCCTCTGTCACCTGGCTGATCGGTTGTACATAGTCTCCGGTGCCGAAGCGCTTGATGTATTCCTGAGTTAATACATGGTTGGACTGGTCACGGTCCAATGCCATGATCGCATCCCACCCGAAGGTCCGGGACCTTTCGCGAAACCAGGGCAGTAATTGGTCGATGGTCTGGTAGGTGGTGCTCATGGCTGGGTACTCCTCGGTGGGGTCTTGTCGGGCGTGCCCACTTCGGCAATCAAATGCTCGCCGGCGCGTACAATCGTGGTCGGTTGCCCTTGTTCAAGCAGGGTGTGCAATTGGCCGTCGCGATAGAACCGGCCTTCTAGAGGGGCTCCATCTGCCTGTTCGCTACGGGCGCTGATGGCATCCAGTGGGTCGTAGTGGTAGTAGCTGGGGCTTTCGCCCTGCAAAGCGCTGACCGAGGCCAGGCGGCCCAATGGGTCGTAGTCGAAGGCACGGCCCCATTCGTCGTTGAGCAGGTTGCCGTCTTCGTCATAGGCCAACTCGACCGCCGTGGGGTAGCCTTGGCCGGTATTGCCGATGCGCACCAGTTGCGCCGGGTCCACCTCGCTGTAGGTATAGGTGGCGACGTTCTGCCCACCGTCCCAGCTGGTCAGCACACGGGTGTGGTTGTCCAGCCCGTCCACGGCGAATACCTGGCGGGTGATGGGGTGGCCATAAGGGTCCTGCGGCTTCTCTGGCCCTTCGCAGTCGTACTGGCTGAGGTGGCCACGTTGATCATATTTGAAGGTTTCCTTGCGCAGCAGCGGCGCGTTTTCACCTTCACCGTCGCGCAGGGTTTTACTGGTAATGCGGTCGAGGGCATCGTAAGCCTGGGTGAGCACATCGGTACCGTCGGCGTACTGGAAACGCCGTTCGACTTCACGGCCAAAAGCGTCGTAACCCAAGTAGGTGGTCAAGCGGCTGCTGCTGTCGGTGGCGGCAACCGATGCCGGCCGGCCCAAGGCATCGTAGCCCAGGGTGCAGGCCAGGCTGCCCAGTTCGGTCTTGGCCAGGCGCCCGGCACTGTCGTACTGGTAGGTTTGCACCTGCTGGACGACGTCGGTGTAGCTCAGCAGCCGTTCCCCCACGCTGTAGCTATAGGCCATGTTCAAGGGTTCACCGCCATGCAGGCGCGTTTCGGTCTTGAGCCGGCCATTGCTGTGGTACTGGCGTTTGAGCACTTCTTGGCTGCCCTGGCGGCACGCGACCAGGCGCGCGTCCAGGGGGTCGTAGTCATAGTATTCGGTCAAGGGCGCAGCCTGCTTGCCCGTGGCCCCCGGCACGCTTCGCAAGATCGGTTGGTCGCCCAAGCGTGGCTGGTACTGGTATTCCAGTGTCGCCCCACTGGGGGTCAGCACGCGGGTGGGGCGGGTTTCGCCCCCTTTGTAGGTAAAAGCGCGCTTACGCCCGCCGGTCACCGCTTCGGTCATCCGGCCCAGGCCATCGAAGGCCTGGGTGCCGAGCAGTTTAGTTTGGCTGCCAATGCGCACGCTGATGGAGGTGGGCCAGTCCTGGTCACTGTGGGCGGCATATTCACGGATGACCTGAGTGTTACCCGGCAGCACCGTGAGCACGTTGCGGTCGAAGGCGTCGTATTCGAACTGGGTTTCGAAATCTCCGGCGTCGATTTCTCGTGTTTTACGCCCGAGCCCATCGTAGGCGTACTGCTGGGTGCTGTAGGGGCGGCTGCCCTGTTCGTGGTCTTCGGCGCTTTCGTAGCGCTCCACCCGCAAAGGGTTGTCGAAGGCGTCGAGCCAAGTGACCTGCACCCCACTGCGCAGGTTGCCGCCTTGCTGCGACTGGATCTGTACCTGGGTGGCCGCCGGTACGTCGGCCAGGCTGCGCGGTTCGGTACGGTCATGCTGGCTAACGCCGTCGGCGGTAACCGTCACGCTGCGTTCACCCCAGTCGTCATATTCGTAACGCTCAGGCAGCTCCAGCACCTGACCTTGGGCCAGGCAGTCATCGAACTCGCGGGCGCTGGCCAGTTGCCCTAGGCGGTCGTAGGTGGCGCTGTAGGTTTGCAGCGGCTGCTGGCTGCCTGGCTCGTAACGGTCTACCTGCACCGGGCGGTTCAGGCCGTCGACCCAGGTGACCTCGCGCAGGCCCTTCACATCGGTCACCGCCTGCCAGCCGCGTTGGCCCGCCGCGCTGACCAAACCATAGGCGTAGTGCTTGGTGGCCTCTTGCTCCGTGCCGGGGGCAATGGTTTCCTCGACCACGCGTTGCAAGCGGTCATAATGCCGGCGCACGTCGATGTCCTGGCCTTCGCTCTGCTCATCGCGTTCAAGCAGCATCAGGCCATTGAGGATTGACTGCTCGCTGTAGTTGACCTTGGTGGTGCCGTCATGCCCTGTGGTGGTTTGCTGGGTTTTGAGCACCGTGCCCACACCCCACTGGCCGTCGAGCTTCTGGTACACCAACGCCTGTGTAGTGGCGAACGTGCCATAGGTTACGATCGTTTCCCGCAAGCGGCCGAGGGTAAGGCTGTCGGCGCTGTCTGTGTAATAGGCGTAGGTGCTGCTGCGCAGGGCTTGCGCCTGGCCCTGTTCGGCCAACACCTCGCTGGCGGGTAATACCTCGCCCTTGGCATCGGCGCTGGCCAGGCCCGGCACCTGCCGGTACGTGGTCGTGGTTACCCGCACTGGGGCGCCAGGTTGCCCGAGCGCGCTGGGGGCGACGGTGGTGGTCTTGAGGTGGCGGGTGAAGCCCCAGGGGTCGGCAGGGCAAGCCTCGCTGCCACTGCCACCGGGGTAATACGTGTACGTCGTCACCACGCCCGTTTCAGCGGTTTCCTTGAGCAGGTTGCCGTGCTCGTCGTAGTCGGTGCCGGTCACTTGGGTGGCCTGGCGCTGGTTGCCGACCCGCCAGGTCACCGTTTGCGCCTTCGGTAGCTGAAACTGCCCGGGCTGCTGATCCACAGGCGTGCCGGCGATCAAGTGGTAGCGGGTAGTGTCGGTGCGCACGTGGTTGTTTTGTTCGGTCTGCTGCTCGGTCAGCAAGTGCAGGCCGTTGTAGGTGCGTGTCACGGTACGGGTAACACCGCTGCCTACCTGTGTGGCTATGCTCGAATATTCGTAAGCCTGCTGGCTGCGGTACAGCACGTAGAGGTTATCTTCCTCTTCGCTCCAGGTATTCAACGCGTTATAGCCAAGGAAGTTGTTGCTCGACCAAGCGTAGGTCACTTCCAAGCGGTCCTCGCCGCCACCGCTGGGGTAGGTGATGTGGCTGGCCACCCTGGGCAACGGCGGGCGGGCATTGCCCGGCACGCCATGGCCCTGGCTGTGGTAGCTGATCACCTCGCGGCCGCCCACTGGGGTGTGCAGCTCGCTCACGCACAAATACTCGTAGTTCGCCCCGATGTGGTCGTACTCGATGCGCCAACTGGCCCGCTCTTCGGTGGGCAACGCCATTTCGACCAATTGCCGCGCGCTGAACGTGAGCATGAAACGGGCCGCCTCGCTGCTGCCGTCCACATCCAGGCGCACCACCGCCTGGCTGCTGCCATGCTCCAGTTGCAGCAGTACCCGGCCGCTATCGTCGATGATGCTGGCCAACCGAGCATTGCCCTCGAACCCTTCGTAGCGCAATTGCACACCGTGGCCACGCGGCGTTTCGATCCGCGATGGCAACATCAGGCTGCCCGCGCCGGGGTTGCCCAGGTATTCCACCAAGCCATCCCGGTGCACCAAGCGATACTGGTTACCGCCCAAGCTGAATAGGCGAAAGCTGGGCAGCTTCTGCTCGCGCATGTACAGCTCTTGGCTGGTGGCGTCGGCGCCGGTGATGCGATAGCTTTCGCCGTTGCCCAAGCGAACACTGCCCAAGCCGCCAGTGGCCAGGTCCACGTGGCTGAGGTTCAGCGACCAGCCGATACCGAAACCCGCGTCCAGCGGGGTGAGCGGGCTGAAACTCAGCACCAGCGGCAACTCGGGGCCCGCCAAGTCGTTGGCGGCAACCCCGGGCAGTTCCAAGGCGACCGTGTACTGCCCGGTGCGCGGGTCTACCCCACCCTGCAGGTAGCTGAGAAAGTTGAACGCATTGGAGTGCACCGAGGCCGCTGGCGCTGCCTGGGTGGCCAGGGCCCTCGACGGCTGCCACACCAGGCTGTCGCGGTTGCTGGTCGGGCCACCGGTGTCGGGGGGAAAGCCCAGCGTGCCGCTGTGCAAGGTGCCGAACTCATCGCGCACCCGAAAGGTCGGCACCTCGGCGGACAATGCTTGGCGCAGCTCATCCAGCCGTTGCACCTGGGCCTCGCCCAAGTCGTCGGCCCATTGCCAGGGCATGTCGCTCATCTGGTCGAGGGTGAACAACAGCTTGCCTTCGGTCGGGGTCACGCCCGGGCGCAGTGCGCTCCACAGCGGTATTTCTTCACGATACGGGCCGCTGGCCGGCGGCACCTGGGGTTGGGCCAGGCCCGGGCGCAAGGCCTGGTTGAGCTCCAACAACTCAGCGCTCAGGGCGAGGTCATAGCCGCGGCCATCGCTGGGGCTGGCGTAACTGCTGTAGCTGAAACCGCTCTCGGCCCAGAACTCGCTTTCCCAGCGCGCCATGTTCGGCACACCCTCGACCTGGCATTCCAGCAGCTTAACCAGTTGGTTGTTGCGGTAAGCCGACAACTCGTAATACGTGGTGCTGGCATCGCTGAGGCCGTAGTCGAAACGCGGCTGCTGGTTCTCGCCATTGTCGATGACCCGGCCCTTCCAGGCGATCACGGCGCTGCGCGGGTGGTATTCGAGGTAGAACGTCGGCTGCGGGGCCGGCTCGCTTTTCACCGTGATCGAGCCTTCGGCCGGCGTCACCCCCCGCGATTCGTGGGCGATGTAATACGTATCGGTGAACCGGGCGAACAGCTCATAAGCCTTGTTGCCTTGAACGTGAATGTAGTAGGTGGCGCGGCGGGTACGCTCCTGGTCGCCCTCGGCGGCGGGCGCGGGGGCCTGCACTTGGCTACCGAGCACATAGCGGTTGCGCTCCAGGGATAAGGCCAACGCCACTTGCGGGTCGTCGATCCCTTCGGCGCCCAAGGCCAGCTTGAACACAGCCTGGTTGTTCAGGTTATCCACCAGTTCGAGGCTGTCGAGCTCTTCCTGGGTGATGGGGATGTGGTACTCCTGGCCGTCGTAGATAACCGTTCCGGTACGGATTTCCACCTGCACCTGTATTTGCTGGTAGCCATTGCCGTAGGCGGTGCCCAGCAACGGGGTAACCGAGCCCACCACGCGAACCCTGAAGTAATCCAATTGCTCCCAATGGTCCGGCATGAAGGTCGCCGCCGGGCGGGTGTGCACCACGATATGGCTGTGAAGCTTGATCCCGCCACGAATAACCAGGGTGACTTGGATGACATCGGCCGGGTGTACCACTATGGCCGGTGGGGTATAGACGATATCGTCACCGTCGACCACCACCGTGCCACCCTCGGGGTTAACGACCGTGGCCTGGAGATCGTCGTCGGCCCGCGTGGCCAGGCTCAAGGTCTGACCATCGGCCCGCTTGGCCTCGCCCAAACCGAAGCGCAGCGGCGGGTCGCCGGCGGCCACGTTCAGCGCGTAATTCTCCGCTAGGGTGAACCCCGGCGCTTGGCCGATCAGCACCACCGCGCTTTCGCTGGCTGCCCCACTGGCCACGCTTGCCTTGACGTAGTCCACCGCCACATAGTCGCCCAGGCTGGCGGGGGGCTGGTAACGCGCACTGCCGTCGGCACTTTGCTCAGCCAAACGGCCCAGGCTGGGCGCGTGCCACTGTACGCTCTGCCCGGGCGCCACCGCGCGCAGGCTCAAGGCCTCGGGGGTGCCATACAGGTGCTGCACGAACACCCGCCCCGGTTGCAAGACGGCACTGGCTTGGGTGTATACCCAGGCGGCGGCGGTTTCCTCGCGCTCGCCATTGCTTTGGTTCAACCGCACCGCCGCCACACCGGTATCGGCCGCCAGCTCGGCGAGGCTGGCTGCGGTGTACTGGCCGGCCTGTGTCACCCGCCCACCAGCGCTGCCATGCACCTGGCCGCCGGCTTGCCACAGGCCGGCGGCCGTTGCAAGGCCCGCCTGCGGGGCGAATGCCTGGCCGCTGCCTGCCGCCAGGGTCGCGGTTGACGGCTCCAGGCGCAGGCTGCCATCGCTCTCCAGGCGCCCCACCCACAAGCGGTCGAAAGGCTTGCGTTGGGCCGCCGCGGCAAAGCGCTGGTCACCGAAACGTGCCTCGTTCAGCAGTTGCGGCAGTTGGTCCTCAGCCAGCCATTGCCCATAGGGGCTTTGGCGCAGCAACAGCGCGGCGTGGTAAAGGCGCTGCCCATTGGCTTGGTCATTCGGCACCAGGTACGGCAGGCCTGCGGCGGGGTCCGGCAGGCTGCCACCCGCCCGGTCGCTGAATGCCAACAACACCAGCACCGCGCCGTCATCGTCGCTGCCGGCTTGGTAGGTCAACACCTCGGCGGTGGCCGGTTCCGACCAGTCACCCTGCCCGAGCGGCAGGGTGATCAGCGGGAAGCGGGTCTCCGGCATCACCGGCAGCGGCGCAGCGGCCGTGCCCAGCCCGCTGCGCAGATACGCCAGCAGTTGCTCGCCTAACCTAGACTGCTCGAGCGCATGCGCCGACAGGTTGCAGCGCGGCTCGCGCGCCTCGCCCGCCAGGTCGAGCACCACTTGCAAATTCGACCCTTGGCGCAGCACCTGCAGGTCGGTTTCCCATTGCAACCAATAGCCTTGGGCGGGCGACACCGCGTCGAGGGCAGAGAGGCCCGCGCTAGTGCCACCGGTAAGCAGTTCTACCAGGTTCCCGGCCACCAGCGGCACCCGAACCTGCACCGCAGCTCGGCGCAAGGTGCTGCCGGCGAACGATAACTGCGCCGGGCCGAAACACAGCCCACCGGCCCGCAACCGCGCCGTACCTACGTTGCTGTGCTCAAGGGTGCCGCTGAAGGGGCGAATAAATGCATCGACACGCCGAGTGATGGCATGGAACAGCGACTGCTCCAACTGTGCCTTGCTGACGGCCAACAGCGCATCCCAGGCGAACGTCCAGCTCTTGCCGGCCAATGCTTTTTCCAGATCATCAAGTTTCATAGCGGGTTCCCGTGTCGGTTAATCCACCAATTGGAATGAGGTTTTTTTGATCAAGGCGGGCGCGTCGCCACCGAAGCGGACGGTCACATCCACATCCAGTTGTTGCGGCCGGCGCAGGGTCTGCAGAAAGCTCACCGGCAACGTGCCGGTCAGGTCTTCCGGTGCGGCAGGGGTAACACCGTTGAAGATGTAATGGTTCAGCGTGCCGCCAGCGGCCGCCAGGCCTTGGGCAACGATGCTGGCCTGCTGGCCCTGGGCGTAGAAAGGCCAAGGTCGCTGGCTGAACGTTGCGTTGCCGTTGTGTTGGTTACTCAGTACCTGGATCGACAACTGCCCGCCGGCTGGCACCTGGGCGCACACCACGTTTTGCAGCGCGCTACTGGGTAGGGGTGTGATCCTCAATTGATAGGCGGGTGACTTTCGCTGCCGGCCCTCAATGGTTGCGGTGTAATACACCGAATAATGGTTGGCACCCATGTTCGGTGGCAGCACCTGCGCCGGGAGGCGAAAAACCCGTTCGCCCTCCGGGGTGCTCGTGGCGTAAGGGTCCGTGTCGGGATGGCCCTGGTAATGTACGGTGAGGTTTCCCACCTCGCCTGGCAATGCCGGCACTTGTACGCGCAGGCCTGCGGTCGCGCGGGCAGCGGCCACCTCGCCGTTGTCGTTGGCCTCGAGCACCGTAGGCGCCGGCAAAGGGGCCGCTGCAAGCAGTTGGAGCATTCGCTCCCTGCTGTTCGCCGCCGCCCCGGGGCGCGCGAACTGCCAACTCAGCCGCGCCGTGCCGCCCACCCCTGCCGCCAGTACCGGCGTAGGAACCTGGGCGTCGATGGCACGGGCCTGCAGCATGCCGGCGTCCACCGCCCAATATTGCACCTGTGAGCTGGCCCGGTCCGCCCCCCGCCAATGCAGCAGTACGGCGTCATCGACCGTCAGGCCGGCGGGAAGCGGCAGGCGCACGCTCAGCCCCTGCGGGTGGTCGCCTGGGTCGACGATGTCGCCTTGCACCTCTGGCAATTCGGCATCCGGCAACCAATTGGGGTCGGCGGGCTGCACCATGAGCACCTGATAGTGCTGCATGGCAAATTCTGAGGCCTGGGCTGGTTGCCCCGATCGGGTGGCGTGCACTACCGAAACATGAGCCCCCAGGATATCCACGGGGAACAAGAGGTAGGTGGTATCGACCTGCCATACCAACGGTGCGCCGACCTCGGCCGCGAGCACCGTATGGGGTTCTTCATCCCACGGCAATGGCGAGGTGTCAGGGTCGCTGACCAGCCACAGGGTGGCCACATCACCCTCGGCCATCGCTGTATAAGGCGGTAACGTCCATTGCAGGGTTGTCTCGGTGATCTCATCCGGGACGATCACCAAGCCGAAGGCCTGGCGCGCCATCACCACCGGCCCGGCGCCGCCAAGGCGGAACTGAAGGCGCGGGCTCGGCTGCCCGTCGGCCACGTAATGAAGCCAGACTTCGCGGTTTGGCCCAGGCACAGCCTCCGAGGCAGGCACCGGAACCTTCAAACCCTTGGCCGGGTCCAGGGCGGTAGGGTCGACTTGGATGACCGGGCGATAGTCGCTTATGACCTTTGCGTCCGATGCCACCTGCCACACCAATTCCACGTTCCGGGTGGTTGCCAGGCCGTCGAATTGCACCCAGACCACTACCGGTTTGCCGCTGCTCTCTTGGCGGTCCAAGGCGGCCGCGGTTATATCCAGGCCTTCGACGGTGGCGTAGTCCAAGCGCATATCATTCACTCCACATAACTGTGGGGCAAACTGTGTCAGAACCTTGAAGTAGCCGGAACTAGCAGATCTACTAGGTGCAACAGCCCTGTACGGGAGTTTTCAAAAAAGCCTTAAGTGTAACTTTGTCGCCCCATAAGGTTGCTAGGTTTACAACTTCCCGGTGCTCTGTTTCCCTGCCAATAAGTACGCAACCGCCGATTGTTGATAACGTCCTTTACTTGTTGAATATTACCCAGGTGACTGCCATGGCTGAAAACTTGTCTTCCGCGACCCAAAACTTTGCAAGTTTCGCCAATGGCGGCGTCGACCCCCGTACCGGGCTGTACAGCTTCACCCTGAACATTCCCATGGCACCGGCCAATGCGCTAGCCGGCCCCGACTTCGACCTGGCCTTGAGCTTCAACCCGCTGGGCGGGGATGACTGGGGCTACGGCCAGGGCTGGTCACCCAGCCTTAGCCGGCTGGAGCGCACAGCGCCGCGCACCCTGGCGTTGAGTACCGGCGAGCACTTTCCGACGGGGGGGCAGGAGGGCGAACCCCAAGTGTTGCAGCGCAAGCTGCAATCGTTCCGGCTGTTCCGTGACAGCAGCAACCAAGCGCGGGTGGTGCACCGCAGCGGGCGGATCGAGCATTTGAACTATCCAGGCTTTGGCGACCACTTGGTGCCCACGTTCATCGAAGGCCCCGATGGGCGTTGGATCGCCCTGGGGTACGTTAACGATGCCGGCCGCCCGCGCCTGGAAGGCATTACCGACGAAGCCGGCAACGAATTGCTACGCATCGTAAAAAGCGGCAACGACTTGTTGCTGTACCCAGCCAGCGAAGAAGACGATTTCTATTACAAGATGACCTTCCAAAGCGGGCGCCTGCAAACCCTGGCACTGCCGGCCAGCATCGGTGGCCAATGGTCGTTCGGCTACTACGGCAACGACGATTACCCCTCCATCAACAAGGTAACCCAACCGCTGGGGGCGGTGGAGCAAATGCTCTACCACGAGGTGCACAAGGTGCCTGGTGGCCGCCCTGACTTACCGCGGGTCACCCAGTACACATTACACCCCGGTGGGGAGGCGCAGGCGGTGCAACAAACGTTTCGCTACAGCACTGGCGAGCATAATTTTCTCGGCTACAACCAAATCAGCACGTGGCCGCAGGACGGCACCGACCCCTTGTATGCGGTGCGCAGCAACTATGAATACGGCGCGACCATGACACAGACGCACGGTGCGATCACCCGCCGCATCGAACGCACCTATAACCGCTTTCACCTGCAGTTGAACGAAGTCACCACCCAAGGCAATTGCCAGTTCACCCGCACCACCCATTACGGCGACCTGGCCGGAAAAAACTTCGACGAATTGCCCCACACCTTTCAAATGCCGGCCGGCGTCACCAGCACCTGGTACGACAGCAGCACCCAAGAAAAGCGCGAAGAAACCACCCACGCCAGCTACGACGAACACGGCAACCTGATCAGCCAGATCGAAGCCAGCGGCATCCAGACCGACTTCACCTACTATGCGGCCACCGGGGAGGACGGCTGCCCGCCAGACCCTTGGGGCTTTGTGCGGCACATGAAGACCAGCACGCGCCTGCCGGCACCCGCAGACCCCAGCCAGGGCATCGAGGGGGGTGGCACGGTGCAGGTGACCGCCTATCGTTACACCACCCTGCCCTTGCCAGCGCCGGCGAGCCCGGGCCTGACCCGGCAGGTGCCGGGCAGCCAGGCGGCCAGCCACTATGTGCTGGTGGAACAGGTCACCACCCAGGCCTTGGCCAAGGCCGAGGACACCACGCCGCTGGACAGCCAGACCGTGACCTTCGAGTATTACCAGAACCCAGCCGACCCCCTGAGTTTTGGCCGGTTGAAAACCCGTACGGCCAATTACCAGGGCCATACCAGCAGCCAAAGCAATGCCTATGAGCCGCTGCCCGGCAAGCCTGAATTTGGCATGATGCTGGCGGGGCGCAGTGAGCTGGCCGCCAGGTTCAACACCGTGGTGACCCAAACCAACAGCGACGGCACCGGCAGCCAAACCGCCGTGGAGCAGTCGTTGCGCACCGGCCAGACGCTGCGCAGCGTCGATGCCCTCAACGTAGAAACCGCTTCGCGCTACGACGGCCTGGGCCGCCTGCTGAGCTTAGCGGTGGCCCCTGGCAGCGACATCGAGGCTGAGCGCACGTTCGCCTACCGAGGCCACAGCCAGGAACAAGGCTTGGCCGAGCAGTACGAAACCAGCGCCGCGGGGGTGGCCCGCGGGGCCAAAGTGGATGGCCTGGGCCGCCCGGTAGAGCGCTACCAAGGCGACGGCGGCCTTACGGCAGCGGCCCCTGCCCTGGTGTGGCAAGGGCGTTACAACCCCTTTGGGCAACTGGCGGAAGAAACCGCCTACGACGACTGCGGTGCCGACGGCACTTGGGCCGCCTTGACCACCCGCCACGAATACGACGACTGGGGCCAATTGCGCGCCAGCATTGGCGCCGATGGGGTGTGCCAGGTAAACCAGACCAGCCCGTTCGGCGGTGCCGGCCCGGTTAGCCGAAGTAAGCGGGAGTACACCGATGCGCAGGCCAAGGTGCACACCGATGGCCTACGCGAAACCCGCTACAACGGCCTTGGCCAAGCCTGGGAGACCACCGCGTACGATGCGGCCGGCAGCGCCGCTGAACGGGTGCGTTACTACTACGATGGCTTTGGCACGCTGCTGCGCGAAGAACACTGGTACGCCACCTGGACCGAGAACGGCCCCGGCCAGGAAACCCGGACCACCGCCTACCAGTACGATGCCTGGGGGCGCCTGGTGCTCACCACCTTGCCCAACGGCGACCTGGTGGGCCAGGGCTACGCCGAACACAGCCCGCAGGGCCTGCTGGAGCAATTGAGCTACGGCCGCCGCGCGGACGCCCTCACGCCCCTGGCCAACCGCCGCTTCGACCAATTGGCGCGGGTAACCGAGGCCCACCAAGGCGGGCGCACCGCCCGCTGGGCCTATGACGGCGCCAGCCCCTCACCCAGGCAAGTGACGCTGGCCGATGGCAGCACCGTGGATTACACCTACCGCCCGGCGCTGACCGCCGAACCGCTGAGCGTGAGCAGCGCGGGCGAGGGCTATGCCTTTACTTACAACGCCCTGACCGGGCGCCTGGAGCAAGCCCGTGCGCACAATGGCACGGCTACTATCGGCGGTATCGACTGCGAATACCAGTACAACCCTTTGGGCCAACTGACCTCGGAAAAACGCCAAGGCGGTGCTTACGAAACAGCCTACGCCCATAGCGTGCAAGGCCGCCGCTTGAGCCGCGACGACAGCGGCGTGGGCGCTTGTACCTGGCGTTACGATGCCAGTGGCCGGGCGCAGCAAACCCACACCGGCCAAGCGACTGCGACCTTGGGCTACGACCTGCTCGGCAACCTTCGCGAATGGCAGTGCGCGGGGGTCAAAACCACGCTCAGCTTCGACAACCTCGGCCGCGAAACCGAGCGCCGCCTGGTGCGCCAGGCCGATGGCGAACCATTGCAGCGGTACACCCTGCACTGGCATGGCAACGGTACCCTGGCCGGCCGCGACACCTATGCCGGTAGCGCCAGCACGCCGGTGCTCACCGAGCGCTTTGGCTACGACCAACGCAACCGCCTGAGCCGGCACGACTGCACTGGCGATGCCGCCTGGCTGCCGCGAGATCGCTTTGGCGCCGCCTACACCCAGCAAGTGTTCGCGCTCGATGCGCTGGACAACGTTACCCGCCTGCTGACCCGCCAGGCAGACGGCGCCATCTGTACCAGCGTATTCACCTATGCCGCCAGCGACGCTTGCCAGCTGGCCAGCGTTCTGCACACTTGGACCGATAAGCGTACCCTCACCGAGGCGTTCGAATACGACACCCAAGGGCGAATGACTGGGCGCAGCAGCGGCAACGAGCAGACAACCCTGGAATATGACACCCTGGGTCGCTTGCTGGCCCTGACCACAGCGGCCGGGCGCAGCGCCTACCACTACGACCCTCACGGCACGCTGTGCGCCGTGGAGCATAACGGCCAACGCCAAGAGCGCTTCTACGAAGGCTACGCGGTAGACCATACGCGCAGCGGCGCTACCGTGCAGCGCTACCTGCGCACTGCCGGCACCCCGGTGGCGCTCATCGATGGCGCAGGCCAAGCCAAGGCCCTGCTCGCCGACAGCACCGGCAGCGTGACGGGCGAATGGGAACAAAACCTGCTCAGCCGCGCCGTCTACAGTGCCTACGGCAGCCAGCATACGGCCGAAGGCCAGGCCAGCCACGGCTTGGGTTTCAATGGCGAGTTGCGCGAAGCCGCGCAAGACGCCTACCTGCTCGGCCGCGGCTATCGGTTATACGACCCGGGGCTTATGTGCTACAACGCTCCCGACAGCGAAAGCCCGTTCGGGGCAGGTGGCCTGAACCCCTACCGTTACGCCCAAGGCAACCCGATCATGCTGCACGACCCCAGCGGCCATGCGCCGATGCCGATCTGGAACGCCAGCAACCTGCCCTACTACATGGAGCCGGAGAAACAACAGGGGCAAGGCGGCGGCTGGCTCGGTTCGATCTTCAAGGCCATTGGCTGGGGCTTCATCGCCTGGGAAGCCTGGAGTTTGGTGCAGATCGTGGTGGGTGTGGTCACCGCCCCGGTCGGTGGCGCCATGCTGGCCATGGCTGGCGCCGCCGCCCTCACCGCGGCGTCGCTGGGCACCGGCATCGCCTCGATGATCGACCCGGATAACAGCGCGTTGCTGTTCGCCGGGATCGGTTTGGGGGTGGCGTCCGGGGTGTTGGCCGGCAAGGCGGCGGGCATGGCGGCAAGGGCGGGGGGCAAGGAAATGGTGAGCACGGCGGATGTGGGCGTACAAACAGCCGAGGGTGCGGGGGCCCTTAGCCGGCGCAGCAGCACCTCGTCACTGAGGCTCTTGCCCATATCGGATGATGAAATGGACATTTTCGGTCGCGCCCGCAGTAATTGGTCATTTAGGGGCCGTGGTGTAGAGGCAGGCAGCCAAACATCTCCGAGGGGCTCACTCTCGCCTCTGAGTGCCGGAGATGAGATACTGATGGCGAGACTGGACGAGCTAATGGACGAGCGAATTGCCAGTAGTGCCGCCCAGCCTCCGGTAACCATCCCTGCAACGCCTTCAACAATCGATGAGAGCATAACAACGGGAACGGACATCGCGACGCCGTCACCTAGCGAGAAGCCGTTAGCTAACAAGAAGTCGCCACCTCCGCCGAAGGGCATCCTGTATATGGATATCGCCGCCCGGGACGCCAATAATAACATCAACCACAGGACTAACGTCATTTTAACCGCAGCCGCAGCCAGTCCTGCACTACTAGTGCGCAGGTGATGACTTTTCATTGCCTTTAATACGAAGCGTATGGACTGGAAGGAGCAAAGAGAAATAGGCAAGGAAGCCCGGAGATTGGGTGGCAACCCCACCAGCCACACCCCGGCACACGACGGCACCGCTGCGGCTGCTCCCTTCCGGGCCTGACCGGGTTCACGGTTGGTCATTGCGAGGGGACCGGCGGGGTCACCATAACGCATGCTCACCGGGTTGCCCGGCGAGCGGGGGCCATTGTACAGCCTTGGCCGCTGGATACAACCGGCGCCTTGAAAAAAACAAAGCGGGTCAGGGCGTTAACGTATCCGGCCAGGTGCGGGGGAGGCTGCGGCCTCGGCGATTTCGAGGATGTCGTCAGCTTTGCCCCCGGCTTGCTGCACCACCAGGTGGATGAAATGCAACTTGGCGATCACCGCCGGGGGCAGCACGAACGGATAGAAGTCTGGCTGGCCCATGGCGCGCGAGAGTTCGTTGAGCATACCTGCCAGCTCGATCCAAGCATTGACGAAGGCGAGGAACGACGGCGCACTGTCGTGCTCCGGGTCATACAGGGCCTGAAGCGGCAACGGCGGATAGGCAAGGCCGCCAGTGTGCCCTGCCATGCCGAAGCCCAGGGCGGTTTCAACGGCGTCCATCATGTGCAAATAATGTGCCCAGGTTTCAGCCCAGTCTTCCCATGGGTGCATGGTCGCGTAGGCGCTGACGTATCCCTGCTGCCAGTCAGGCGGGGCGCCTTGCTGATAATAGCGCTGCATCGCGTTAGCGTAACGGCTTTGCTCGTCACCAAACAGCGCGCGGAAAGGTTGGAGCCAGGGGGTGCCGGCAACCAATCGGTCCCAGTAGTAGTGGCCGACCTCATGGCGAAAGTGCCCGAGTAAGGTGCGATAGGGCTCCCCCATGGTTTTGCGCACCCTTTCCCGGTGGGCGCCATCGGCCTCCTTGATATCCAGCGTTATCAGCCCAGCGGCGTGTCCCGTAGTGGGGGCCGTACCGTTTAGGTCGGTACCCACAAAATCGAATGCCAGGCCTTTGGCTTCATCGTCCACTTTGGCCACCACGGGCAAGCCGAGATTGAGCAACTGCGCGACCAACCGACGTTTGGCGATTTCGACCTTGCGCCAGTATTCGTGGTTTTCCGGTAACGACAAGTCTGGAATGGTCCGGTTCAAGCGGCAGGCACGGCACAACGGGTTAGGGTCGCTGGCAGGAACCAGCCAGTTACAGGCGGCGGGAGTATCGAGGTTGGCGCACCGACGATATGCACCCGCAGCGGGTAGCGCATCACAGTGTAAATGAGTGTCGGGCTGCCTCTCGGCGAGGCTGGAAACAATGTTTTCGCCCGGCAGATAACCCAAGGCAGCACCACACCCTAAGCACCGGCTGTTGACGAAAAACACGGCTAGGCCACAACGGCAACGCCAGCGCTTGTCCAGATTGGCGGATCCCGCCCGCACAGCAGATAACCGATTGGAAAAGCGACCGAAAGATCCTGCCACAGCTCATGACTCCACTGAGAACTCAGGCGATAGAGTAACCCGCGCGCAGACAGTTCAGCATTTCCGGCACATGGCATCGATAACGGCAATGGATGCTTGTACACCCCTTAAGGTTGCCAGGTACACGGCGAGGCGGTTCATGGTTAGCCTAGATGCTTGATAGTTATCATAGCGCCAGGCGGAGGAATTAATTGTGAACTTCTTAAAATGGATCATGCGCAGGCCTATCGTAGGCGTTTGCGTTTGGATGGCGTGCTTGGGAATGCCGAGCAGTTATGCCGTAACACCCAAAACTAACGTGAACACGACTGCCAGCACCACCGGGGTAGTTCACCTTTATAATGACGAGAACAACGATTGCCCACTCCTCGCAGAAGGCGAAGGCCAATCTGCCTTCAACCGCGCATGTGATTATCAGCCGAACACCGTACTGGTGGAAAAGATACCATCGCAAAGTACTCTACTACTGACGGAGGACGACTGCACGGAGTCGACAACTAAATCGAAATGGTGGGTAAAACTTCAAGCTACAGCGCGTGAAACCAGTACAGAAAAGCTGTCGTTACAAGCCATTCTGCAAAAAGCAGGTTCCTGGACCGCCGACCCGTCAAGCGATCGTTACGTAGCACCGTACTTGAAAATCATCGGGGCAGGGTTGAAGGATATCACATCACCTAAGACGCATTGCGCCTTGCTGCAGCTTCCAGCCACCACCGCCACCGGCTGGCTGCGCACAGTTCCGCGACCGTGGCAACCCAGGAGCGTTGATCAAAACGCTCAATGCGGGGACGGCGCGCTGATCGCGCTATATAGCAAACGGGCGGGAGAATTCGAGTATCAATGCGCAGATCTTCAAGATTTCGCCAATAAACCTTTCAAGGCTTCTGCCACCACCACCGTTTCAATGGATGTGAAAGACACTCCAAAATCATGCCCAGCGGGGCAAATCGTAACAGGGCTTCACCTCGCAAATTCGTATGGCGGCGAGTTTTTCGAAGGTGCGACGCTGACGTGTGCCTCCTTCCGAAACACGACGGCTACCACTACATTAGCGGTGAGCGGTAGTCAGGAGCAAAACCGCTGGGTCAAAAACGATGGTCACAATAGCATCTGCGAGCGGCCCGGCTTGCCAGGCCCTGTATATTTTCTGTCATCACCCAATCGGTTTTTGACTGGCCTCGACCTAGTTGCCGAGGAAACACAATGGTTCTGCTCTCAGGTAACACCATCCACGGGTCAATAATGGGCTAACTGCGCCACCCACTGACCTTCGTCAAGTACGCGCACCCCCAACTGCTGCGCCTTGACCAGCTTGCTCCCCGCCCCCGGCCCCGCCACCACGGTGTGGGTCTTGGCGGAGACGGAGCCGGCGACCTTGGCGCCCAGGGCTTCGAGTTTCGCTTTGGCTTCTTCGCGGGTCATGCTTTCGAGGGTGCCGGTGAGCACCCAGGTTTGCCCCGCCAGGGGCAAGCCCTCGGCCTCGCGTCGGGTGCTGGCCCAGTGCATGCCGAAGTCGCGCAGTTGTTGTTCCACCGCCAGCGCTTCGGTGCGCCGTGGCTCATCGTCGAAGTACTCGCGCACCGCCTGGGCGGCGCGTTCGGCCACGGCCTGGCGCAGGTCGAGCCAATCGGCAGCGGCAAGCTTTTCCAGCGAGCCGAACCGCTCGGCCAATTTTTGCGCGGCACCCGGCCCCACGTAGGGGATGCCCAGCTTCGCAACCAAGCCTTCGAAGGTGGTCGCCGCGGCGAATTCGGCGTGCAGTTCACCCTCGCCTTGCGGCTGTACGCCACGCGCCAGCAGTTGGGTGATCACCGTGCGGTTGTGTGCTTCTTCGAAGAAGTGGCCAATTTCGTAAGCCACCTCCTGGCCGATGTCGGGCAGGTAGGTGAGCACCAGCGGCCGGGCCGCCATGATCCGTTGCAAGTTACCCAATGAGCGGGCGAGCACCTTGGCGGTTTCCTCGCCCACTTCAGGGATGCCCAGGGCAAAGATAAAACGCGCCAGGGTCGGTTGCCGGCTGGCATCGATGGCGTTGATCAGGTTGCGGCTGGAGACTTCAGCGAAGCCCTCCAAGGCCAGCACTTGCTCCTGGGTGAGGGTGTACAGGTCCGCCGGCGAGCGCACCAGGCCGGTGTCGACCAGTTGCTCGACGATTTTGTCACCCAGCCCGTCCACATCCATGGCCCGGCGCGACACAAAATGGATAATCGCCTGCTTGAGCTGGGCGGCGCAGGCGAGCCGGCCGACGCAGCGGTACACCGCGCCTTCGATCACGGTCTGCTTGCCCTTGCTGCGCTTGATCAATTGCGTGCGCTCTACCTCCGAGCCGCATACCGGGCACTGCCTGGGCACCTCGACCGGGCGCGCATCGGCCGGGCGGCGTTCGGTCACCACCTGCATGACCTGCGGAATCACATCGCCGGCGCGGCGGATGATCACCGTGTCGCCGATCATCACCCCCAGGCGCGCGACCTCGTCCATGTTGTGCAGGGTGGCGTTGGCCACGGTCACGCCAGCCACCTTCACCGGCTTCAGCCGGGCGACTGGGGTCACGGCGCCGGTGCGGCCGACCTGGAATTCCACGCCGAGCAGTTCGGTGAGTTCTTCGCTGGCGGGGAATTTATGGGCAATGGCCCAACGCGGTTCCCGCGCGCGAAAGCCCAGCTCGCGCTGGGCTGCGATGGCGTTGACCTTGAACACCACGCCGTCGATTTCGTAGGCCAGCGCCTGGCGCCGGGCACCGATGGCTTGGTAGTACGCCTGGCATTGCTCGATGCTGGTGGCGATTTGCAGCTCGCGGCTAATGGGCAGGCCCCACTGCTGCAATTGCTTGAGGTTGCCAATGTGGGTATCGGCGATGTCATGGCTGACTTGGCCGATGCCGTAACAGCAAAATTCCAGCGGGCGGCTGGCGGTGATTTTCGAATCGAGCTGGCGCAGGCTGCCGGCGGCGGCATTGCGCGGGTTGGCGAAGGTTTTGCCGCCGGCTTCGGCCTGGGCGGCGTTGAGCCGCTCGAAACCGGCTTTGCTCATGTACACCTCGCCGCGCACTTCGAGGGTGGCGGGCCAGCCGCTGCCCTTGAGCTTGAGCGGCACGTTGCGGATGGTGCGCACGTTGGTGCTGATGTCTTCGCCGGTGCTGCCATCGCCGCGGGTGGCGCCACGCACCAATTGCCCTTGCTGATACAACAGGCTCACCGCCAGGCCATCGAGTTTGGGCTCGCAGCTGTATTCCACGGTGGTTTGCTCCAGGCCCTCGCGCACGCGCCGGTCGAAGTCGAGCAAGTCTTGCGCTTCGAAGGCGTTGCCCAGGCTGAGCATGGGGATTTCATGGCGCACCGTGGCAAACGCGCTCAACGCCGTACCGCCGACCCGCTGGGTCGGCGAATCCGCGGTCACCCACTGCGGGTTGGCCTCTTCCAGCGCCTTGAGCTCACGGAACAGGCGGTCGTATTCAGCGTCGGGCACGCTCGGTTCGTCGAGCACGTAGTAGCGGTAGTTGTGCTCGTCCAAGGCATGGCGCAGTTCGAGGATGCGGGTTTCGGCGGTGTTCATGGGCGACCGGCGCGGTTGCGAATGGGAATGTGGCGTGGGCCCTGGGCGGGGCGGCCTCCCCGCCCAGGGCCCATAACCTTCAGCGTTTGTGGGTCAACGCCCGGCGTTCGAATTCCACGATGCGCTGGCGGTAGTGCTCGATGGTTTGCGCGGTGAGCACGCTGCGCTGGTCGTCCTTGAGCTCGCCGTCCAGCTCGTGGGCGAGCTTACGGGCGGCGGCGACCATCACGTCAAAGGCCTGTTTGGGATGGCGCGGGCCGGGCAGGCCGAGGAAAAAGCTCACGGCGCGGGTGCTGAAGTGGTCGATGTCGTCCAGGTCGAACACCCCGGGCCGAATGGCATTGGCCATGGAAAACAGGACCTCGCCATTACCCGCCATGCTTTCGTGGCGGTGGAAGATGTCCATTTCGCCGAAGCGTAGGCCGCTTTCCAATATGTTCTGCAACAGCGCCGGGCCCTTGAACCCGGCGTCGCTGCGCGATACCACGTTGATCACCAGCACCTCGTCGGGCTCGGCGAGAAAACCCGGCTCGCCGCCGTGGGCCGGTCGCTCTTCGTCGGGGAAGTCGGTGTGGTGTTCCCGGTCCCGGTCCCGGGCGCTCAAACGCGGCTCGTCCACCGCCAGGTCAAGGTCGCCCTGGCGCGGCTTCACGGCTTCGGCCGCTTTGCGTGCGCGTTTGCCTTCTTTGGGTTCGCGTACCGGGGCGCTCATCGACGGCAGGTCGTCTTCGTCAAGCTCCGGCTCTTGTTGTGCGTCGAGCACCCGCGGCGGGCCCAGCACTTCTGCCGTGCTTTCTTCATCGGGAAGGTTGCTGTAGTTGCGGTCTAGCCGGAACTTGAGCTTGCCCTTGCCACCGCGCATGCGGCGCCAGCCATCGAACAGAATACCGGCGATCACGATAACGCCGATGACGATCAGCCATTCACGCAGACCGATTTCCATGTACCCGAGCCTCAATCTGAAAGTTTGACGATAACCAGGGCATAAACCCCTTTAAATCGTGGCGCCAAGCCGCTGACTTGGCTGGCGTTTTCCCACGCATTACACACTATGAACATTAAACTACCACGACCCACGGCAACTTTACACCGCCAGTCGCCTGCACCTTGCATTTGTTGCTGTGTCGGCCGCAACCGCTTAGCTCTCGACCATGGCCATCGCCGCTTCCACGTCCACCGCCACCAGCCGCGAACAACCTGGTTCGTGCATGGTCACACCCATCAATTGGTCGGCCATTTCCATGGCGATTTTGTTGTGGGTGATGTAAATGAACTGCACGGTCTGCGACATCTCCTTGACCAGCCGGGCGTAGCGCCCGACGTTAGCGTCGTCCAGCGGTGCATCCACTTCGTCGAGCATGCAGAACGGCGCGGGGTTGAGCTGGAAAATGGAAAACACCAGGGCCAAGGCGGTCAGGGCTTTTTCGCCACCGGACAACAAATGAATGGTGCTGTTCTTCTTGCCCGGTGGCCGGGCCATGATCGTTACCCCAGTATCGAGTAGATCTTCGCCCGTCAGTTCCAAATAAGCGGAACCGCCGCCGAAAACTTTCGGAAAAAGTGCCTGTAAACCGCCGTTGACCTTGTCGAAGGTGTCTTTGAAACGGTTGCGGGTTTCCTTGTCGATTTTGCGAATCACGTTTTCCAGGGTATCCAGCGCCTCGACCAGGTCTGCATCCTGGGCATCGAGGTAGCGCTTGCGCTCGGACTGCTGTTGGTATTCGTCGATGGCCGCCAGGTTGATGGCGCCCAGCCGCTGGATGCGCGCGTCGACCCGCTCCAGCTGTTGCTCGGCACCCTGCTCGCTGGCCTCGGGCGCTAGGGTATCGAGCACCCCGTGCAGGTCGTAGCCATCGGCGCGCAATTGGTCTTGTAAGGCGGTGCGGCGCACGCTCAGCGCTTGCCATTCCATGCGGTATTGTTCCAATTGGCCACGCAACAACTGCGCCTGTTGCTCAGCCTGGCTACGGCGCTTTTCCGCTTCACGCAGTTCCCGGTCGGCGTCTTCCATGGCGGCACGGGCGCTGCGCAATTCGTCGTCCACGGCCAGGCGCTGTTCGAGCAGCGCTTCAAGCTTCAGGCGCAGTTCTTCGAGCGGTGCGTCGCCCTCTTCAAGGTTCAGCGCCAGTTGTTCCTGGCGCTCAAGCAGCCGTGCCGCTTGCAGTTGCAGGCGCTCCAAGGCCTGGCCGGTAGAGGCATGCTGGGCCCGCAGCGAGCCCAGGCGCAGCGCCAACTGGTGGGCTTTATCCTGCGCCAGGCGCGCGGCCTGGCGTACCTGTTCGAGCCGCTCACGCACCCGGTCGCGTTCAGCCATCAGTTGTTCACGTTGTTCGGTGTCTTCGCCCATGGTGTCGAGCGCGGCCTGCAGCAGCAGGCGCGATTCGCCGATGGCTTCGGTTTCCACGGCGCGCTGTTCGGCCAACTCAGCCAGTTCTTCATCGAGGCGGCGCTGGCGCAAGGTCAATTGCTCGGCGCGGGCTTGGCCGGCCGAGAGCTGAGCCTTGAGCTCGCCCTGCTGGCGGCCAGCGCCCTGCAATTGCCGGTGCAATTGTTCGCGTGCCCGCTCTTGCTCGGCCTGGGCATGGCGCAGGGTATCCAGGCGCTGGTCCAGTTCGGCCAACGCCTGCAGGCCCTGCGCCCGGCGCGCCTGCAACGCTTCGATCTCCTGGGCCCGGGCGAGTACCCCGCCCTGCGCCTCGTTGCCCCGGCTTACCCGCAAAAAGTGCCGGCCCACCCAGTAACCCTCACGGGTGGCCAGGCTATGCCCTTCGGGCAAATGCGCACGTTGCGCCAGGGCCTGCTCCAGGCTGTCGGCCGGGTGCACCGTGGCCAGCCATGGGCTGAGGTCCACCGGGCTTTGGACCTTCGCCAACAGGCAGCCGGCATCCACCGTGGTGGGTACCGCCGCTTGGGCGCTGTGTAGGCGCAGTTGGCCCTGTTCGAAACGTGCGTAATCCAATGCGGCCAGGTCATCGACCAGCACGGCTTGCAGGTCGGCCCCCAGCACCGCCTCGACTGCCTGCTCCCAGCCGGCGTCTACCTTGAGCCCCTGCGCCAGCCGTGGGCGTTGCGCCAAGCCCTGGCCCGCGAGCCATTCGGCGGTGCCGCTGCCGGGCTCCAACGCCGCCTGCTGCAATGCTTCCAGCGAGGCCAGGCGGCCTTCCAGGCGCTGCAATTCGCCTTGCGCCTGTTGCTGTGCGGCGCTCACCGTTTGCCACTGCTGGCGGGTATTTTCAAGTTGCCCGGCCTGTGCTTCGTCTTCGCCGTGCAGGGCCTGCAGTTGCAGCTCACATTCGGCCAATTGTTCGGCCCATTCGAAAATAGCCGCCGCTTGCGGGTCGGCCGCCAGTTGGGCGCGCTCCTCACCCAGGCGGCGCTGGCGCTCGGCCAGCCGTTCCAGGCCCTGCTCCAATTGCGCGATGCGCGCCTGCTGCACCTCGGCCTGGCGGCGTGGCTCGGCGGAGCGGGTATTGAACTGGTCCCAGCGCTCCTGCCAGGCGCGTTGGGCGGCTTCGGCGTGTTCCAGTGCGGCGGCGCCCTCTTCGGCGGCGGCCGCGGCCAATTCGTGTTCAGGTTCGAGCATCGCCAGCTCTTCACCGAGGGTGGCCAGCAAGGTGTGGTCGTGGCCCAGGTGCGATTCGGTTTCCTGGCGGGCACGCTCGGCCTCTTTGAGGTCGTCGTGCAATTGGCGCAGGCGCTGCTGGCCATGCTGGATGCTTTGCTCGACGCGGGCGATGTCACCGCCCACCGAATAGAACCGCGCCTGCACCTGATTGAAGCGTTCGGAAAGCTCATGGTGGCCGTCGCGAAGCCGTTCGATGCTGGCGTCGGCGCTGCGCTGGTCAGCCACCAATGCCTCGAAGCTGACTTCCTGGTCGCCAATCACGCCTTCACGCTGCGCCACCTGTTCGTTCAGCGCGCGCCAGCGCAAGGCAGCCAGTTGCGCCTTGAGCTGGCGTTCCTCGGCCTTGTACTGTTGGTATTGCTCTGCCGCCTGGGCCTGGCGATGCAGGCGTTCAAGCTGGCGCTCGAGCTCTTGGCGCAGGTCGGTCAGGCGCTCGAGGTTCTCGAAGGTGCGGCGGATGCGGTTTTCGGTTTCGCGCCGGCGCTCCTTGTACTTGGAAATGCCCGCGGCTTCTTCGATGAAGTTGCGCAGCTCTTCGGGCCGGGCTTCGATCAGCTTGCTGATCATGCCCTGCTCGATGATCGAATAGCTGCGCGCGCCCAAGCCCGTACCGAGGAAGATATCGGTGATGTCGCGCCGGCGGCACTTGGTGCCATTGAGGTAGTAGGCGTTTTGCCCGTCGCGGGTTACCTTGCGGCGGATGGAGATTTCGGCGTAGGCGGCGTATTCGCCCACCAGGGTGGTTTCGCTGTTATCGAAGATCAGCTCGATGCTGGCTTGGCTCACCGGTTTGCGGCTGGTCGAGCCGTTGAAGATCACGTCGGTCATCGACTCGCCGCGCAGGTTCTTCGCCGAGCTTTCACCCATCACCCAGCGCACGGCGTCGATGATGTTCGATTTGCCGCAGCCATTGGGGCCCACCACCGCCGCCATGTTGCTGGGGAAGTTGACCGTGGTGGGGTCGACGAACGACTTGAAGCCGGCCAGGCGAATGCATTTAAGGCGCACGGTCAGGCGGCCTCCAGTGCCGCCAGCACCTGCTCGCAGCTACGCTGGCCATAGGCGGTGAGCACTTGGCGGATGCCGGCGAAGTGGCGCGCGCGCACCGCTTCGAGCAAGCGCGTGAATAACAGCAGGTATTCGTTCATCGACGCCTTGCGTTGTTCGAGCGCCAGGCAATACTGGCGGCTCATGGCCGGTTGCAGGTTCTCGACGGTTTCCTGCAAATAAGGGTTGTTGGCGAACGGGTAAGCGGCACGCATCACATTGAAGCTGTCGTCGACGAAGGCGTTGATGTCCTGCCGTTCCCGGGCAGTTTCCAGGCGCGTTTGCAACATCAGGAACGGTGCCAGGTCTTCGGCGTTCTGCCAACGCTCGGCCACGGCGTTGCCCAACAGGATGTACAGCTCGGCCATCAAGGTGCACAAGCTCTGCACATGGTGCGCCGTGATGTGCGAAACCTGGGCACCGCGGCGCGGCAAAATCACCACCAGGTGGCGCCGCTCCAGTATCAGCAGCGCCTCGCGCACCGAGCCGCGGCTCACGGCCAGGGCCTGGGTAACTTTTTGTTCCTGAATGCGTTCGCCGGGGCGCAGTTCGGCGCGGATAATCCGTTCGGCCAAGTGCTGGGCGATTTGTTCGGCGAGGCTGTCGTTAGCCTTGAACGTCATGATGGTCCTTGCGCATCGGAGGGTTGGCCAGCGGCGATTGTATAGCAATTGCAGGGCAAAATAGCAGGCACGGCTGGCACGGATTAAGCACGTAAGCCCTGTGAGGTGGGGCCTGCTACCGATGCTGACTACAAGGTCAGAAAACATTTGACCGAAAAGTCAGCTATCAATACATTCACCGCCATTGGTGCGTGCCTCATGCATTCGGGCAAGCAATGGCAACGCAGCCCGGCAGCACACGGCTGCAGCCAACGGCTGAAGCACCCTACCCGCCCCATAACAAACCCGCCCGCGAGAGGCACGCACCGTGATCCAGTTTCTCCTTAACCAGCAACTGTGCACCGAAGATAAGCTGGACCCGAACCTGACGGTTTTGCAATACCTGCGCCAGCGTGGCCGTACCGGTACCAAGGAAGGCTGCGCCAGCGGTGACTGTGGCGCCTGCACCGTGGTGGTGGGTGAACTGAGCCAGGGGCCTGGCGGCCAACCGAGCCTGCGCTACCGCAGCGTCAATGCTTGCCTCACCTTCGTCGCCTCGCTGCATGGCAAGCAACTGCTCAGCGTCGAAGACCTCAAGCACCAGGGCCACCTGCACAGCGTGCAACGCGCCATGGCCGATTGCCACGGCTCGCAGTGCGGCTTTTGCACGCCCGGTTTCGTGATGTCGCTGTTCGCTTTGCAAAAAAACGCCAGCGAACCGTGCCGCCAGCGCGCCGAAGAAGCCTTGGCCGGCAACTTGTGCCGCTGCACGGGCTACCGGCCGATCCTCGCCGCCGCCGAACAGGCCCTGAGCGCCCCGGCCGTGGACCGCTTCGATGCGCTCAAGGCCGACACCATGCTGCGCTTGCAGAACATCGCCGCGCAGGGCAGCGCATCGCTGCAGCGCGACGGCACAGCTTGCCTGTTGCCCACGCGCCTCGATGAACTGGCCGCGCAGTACCTTGCCGAGCCCAGCGCACGGCTGTTGGCCGGCGGTACCGACCTGGCCCTGGAAGTGACCCAGGCGCACCGCGCGGTACCGCGAATGATCTACCTCGGCAATGTGGCCGAGCTCAAGGGCGTTACCACCTTCGACGACCGCCTGGAAATCGGCGCGGCCACGGCGCTGACCGACTGCTACCCGGTGCTGGCGGCCGAGTACCCGGACTTCGGCCACCTGCTGCAACGCTTTGCCGCGTTGCAAATCCGCAACCAGGGCACCTTGGGCGGCAATATAGCCAATGCTTCACCGATCGGTGACTCGCCGCCCTTGCTGATCGCCCTGGGCGCGAGCCTGATACTGCGCCAGGGCACACGCCAGCGCAGTATGGCCTTGGAAGACTTCTTCATCGATTACCGCGCCACCGCCCGCGAGCCGGGGGAGTTCATCGAGAAGGTGATCGTACCGCGGGCGACCGCCGGCCAGGCGTTTCGCGCCTATAAGGTGTCCAAGCGCTTGGACGATGACATTTCAGCGGTGTGCGCGGCGATCAACCTGTGGCTCGACAATGGCGTGGTGCGCCAGGCACGGGTGGCATTCGGCGGCATGGCGGCGACCCCCAAACGCGCGTATGCGGCCGAGGCGGCGCTGGCTGGCAAGGTGTTCAACGCCGCCACCGTGGAGGCCGCCTGTGCGGCGTTGGCCGGGGCATTCACACCGCTGTCGGACTTTCGCGCCAGCCGCGAGTATCGCCTGCACGCCGCACAGAACCTGCTGCGGCGCTGCCACATCGAGCTGACCCAGCCCAAGGTTGCCACGCGGGTGACCGACTATGTCTAAGCACGCCGAACACCACAGCGCCGAACAAATGGCCGAGCTATTCCGCCAGGGTATCCACACCGGCGTGGGCAAGCCGATCAAGCATGAAAGCGCTGATAAGCATGTGGCGGGCGAGGCGCAGTACATCGACGACCGCCTCGAATTCCCTAACCAACTGCATGTGTACGCACGGTTGTCAGACCGCGCCCACGCCCGCATCCTGCGTATCGACACCGCGCCGTGTTATGGTTTCCCTGGCGTGCGTATCGCCATTACCCATGAAGACATCCCCGGCCTTAAAGACATCGGCCCGCTGCTGCCGGGTGACCCGCTGCTGGCCATCGACACCGTCGAGTACGTGGGCCAGCCGGTGCTGGCGGTGGCCGCCGGTGACATGGCCACGGCGCGCCAAGCGGCGCTGGCGGCCATCGTCGAGTACGAAGACCTCGAACCGGTACTGGACGTGGTCCAGGCGCTGCGCAAACGCCATTTCGTGCTCGAAAGCCATACCCACCAGCGCGGCGATTCGGCCACGGCCCTGGCCACCGCCCCACACCGCTTGCAGGGCACGCTGCACATCGGCGGGCAAGAGCACTTTTACCTCGAAACGCAAATTGCCTCGGTGATGCCCACCGAAGACGGCGGCATGCTGGTGTACAGTTCCACGCAAAACCCCACCGAAGTGCAAAAGCTGGTGGCCGAGGTGCTGGGCGTGCCGATGAACCACGTGGCGGTCGACATGCGCCGCATGGGCGGCGGCTTCGGCGGCAAGGAGACCCAAGCGGCCAGCCCCGCCTGCCTGTGCGCGGTGGTGGCCAGGCTCACCGGCCAGCCCACCAAGATGCGCCTGCAGCGGGTCGAAGACATGCTCACCACCGGCAAGCGCCACCCGTTCTACGTTGAATATGACGTCGGCTTCGACGCCAGCGGCCGCTTGCATGGCATCGCCTTGGAGCTGGCCGGCAACTGCGGCTGCTCGCCAGATTTATCCGCCTCGATCGTCGACCGTGCCATGTTCCATGCCGACAATGCCTATTACTTGGGCGACGCTACCATCAACGGCCACCGCTGCAAGACCCACACGGCCTCCAACACGGCCTACCGGGGCTTCGGCGGCCCGCAGGGGATGGTCGCCATCGAAGAGGTGATGGACCGCATCGCCCGCCACCTGCAGCTAGACCCACTGGCCGTGCGCAAGGCCAATTACTACGGCAAGGATGAGCGCAACGTGACCCACTACTACCAGACCGTGGAGCACAACCTCATCGCCGAGATGACCGAGCAACTGGAAGCCAGCGCGCAGTACGCCCAGCGCCGCGAAGCCATCCGCCACTTCAATGCCCACAGCCCGGTGCTGAAAAAAGGCCTGGCGCTGACCCCGGTGAAGTTTGGCATCTCGTTTACCGCCAGCTTTCTCAACCAGGCGGGCGCGCTGGTGCACCTGTATACCGACGGCAGCATCCACCTGAACCACGGCGGCACCGAAATGGGCCAAGGGCTGAACACCAAGGTGGCGCAGGTGGTGGCCGAGGTATTCCAAGTAGAGGTCAGCCGCATCAAGATCACCGCCACCCACACCGAGAAAGTGCCCAACACCTCGCCAACAGCCGCCTCCAGCGGTGCCGACCTCAACGGCAAGGCCGCGCAGAACGCCGCCGAAACGATCAAACAGCGGTTGGTGGAATTCGCCACCCGGCATTGGAACGTCAGCCCCGAGGATGTCGAGTTTCGTGGGGGCCAGGTGCGCGTGCGGGAACAGTTGGTAAGCTTCGACACCTTGGTGCAACTGGCGTATTTCAACCAGGTGTCGCTGTCGAGCACCGGTTTCTACAAAACCCCGAAGATCTACTACGATCGCGCCCAGGCGCGCGGCAGGCCGTTCTATTACTTTGCCTTTGGCGCGGCCTGCAGCGAGGTGATCATCGACACCCTCACCGGCGAGTACAAGCTGCTGCGCACCGATATCCTGCATGATGTGGGCGACTCGCTGAACCCGGCGATCGACATCGGCCAAGTCGAGGGCGGCTTTGCGCAAGGCATGGGCTGGCTCACCACCGAAGAGCTGGTGTGGAATGCCCAGGGCAAGCTGGTGACCAATGGCCCGGCCAGCTACAAGATCCCGGCGGTGGCCGACATGCCGGCGGATTTTCGCGTGCAGTTGGTAGAAAACCGCAAGAACCCCGAACACACCGTGTTCCATTCCAAAGCCGTGGGTGAGCCGCCGTTCATGCTCGGCATCAGCGTGTGGTGTGCCCTCAAGGACGCGGTGGCGAGCCTGGCCGGCTACCGCGTGCAGCCGAACATCGACGCCCCGGCCACCCCCGAACGGGTGTTCTGGGGCTGCGAGCAGATGCGTGCCGTGGTTCGCCAGCCCCACGCTGACACCGCGCCGTTGCCGGAGGTTTGAGCCATGGCCAACTGGATCGATGCGCTGGCCGAGCTACAGGCCCAGGGTGAAGCGGGCGTACTGGTGACTATCCTTGAGGAGCACGGCTCCACCCCGCGCAACGCGGGCTCGAAGATGGTAGTCAGCGCCACTGCCCTGTACGACACCATCGGCGGCGGCCACCTGGAATACAAGGCCTTGGCCATCGCCCGCCGGCTGTTGGCCGCCGGCACCCAGCAACCGCACCTGGAGCGCTTCAGCCTGGGGGCCAGCCTGGGCCAGTGCTGCGGCGGCGCCACGGTGTTGCTGTTCGAGCCGCTGGGCCAGCCACGCGCACACATCGCCGTGTTCGGTGCCGGCCACGTCGGCCGTGCGCTGGTGCCGTTGCTGGCGAGCCTGCCGTGCCGGGTGCGCTGGGTGGATGCCCGCGAGCAGGAGTTTCCCGATGCCCTACCCGCCGGTGTGAGCCGGGTGGTCAACGACGACCCGGTGGAGGAAGCCGAGCGCCTGCCGCCCGGTAGCTACTGCATCGTGATGACCCACAACCATGCGCTGGATCTGGAACTTGCGGCGGCGATCCTGGCCCGCAACGACTTCGCCTACTTTGGCCTGATCGGCTCGAAAACCAAACGCACGCGCTTCGAGCATCGCCTGCGCGAGCGCGGTTTCGACCCCGCGGTGGTGCAGCGCATGCGTTGCCCGATGGGCCTGGCCGCGGTCAAGGGCAAGCTGCCGGTAGAGATCGCCGTGTCGATCGCCGCCGAAGTGATCGCCACCTATAACGCAGACTTCGGCCAGCATTCAGCCAGCCACGAACCCATCGCCCGCCTGCTGCCGCGCTCGCGCCGCGGCCAGGCCCTGCCAGGATGACCCCATGCCCGCCCACGCCTACCGCAGTGCCCTGCTCCACAGCCTCGGCGACCCCGCCGATGTCGGTGTAGCCGCGAGCTATCAATACATCGCCGACGGCCTGCTGCTGGTCGAAGGCGGCAAGATCACCGCCATGGGCGACGCTGCCGAGCTGCTGCCTACACTGCCGGCCGGCACCCCGGTCGAGCGCCTGGACAACGCGCTGATCACCCCTGGTTTTATCGACACCCACATCCACTTCCCACAAACCGGCATGGTCGGCGCCTACGGCGAGCAGTTGCTCGACTGGCTCAATACCTACACCTTCCCCTGCGAGCGGCAGTTCGCAAGCCCCGCCCATGCGGAAAAGGTGGCCGGGATCTTCATCAAGGAGTTACTGCGCAACGGCACCACCACCGCCCTGGTGTTTGCCAGCGTGCACCCGGAGTCGGTCGATGCGTTTTTCACCGAAGCCCAGCGCCTGGACCTGCGCATGATTTGCGGCAAGGTGATGATGGACCGCAACGCGCCGGATTATCTCACCGACACCGCCCAGGGCAGCTATGCGCAAAGCAAGGCGCTGATCGAACGCTGGCACGGCAAGGGCCGCCTGCACTACGCGGTGACCCCGCGCTTCGCCCCTACCAGCACGGCGCAGCAACTGGCGCTGGCCGGGCAGTTGCTGGCTGAGCATGAAGGGCTGTACCTGCACACCCACATCAGCGAAAACCCCAAGGAGGTGGAATGGGTCAAGGCACTGTTTCCCGAGCGCAGCGGCTACCTCGATGTATACGACCATTACCAATTGCTGGGCCCACGCTCGGTATTGGCCCATGGCGTGCATCTGTGCGATGAAGAATGCGCGCGCTTGGCTGAAACCGGCTCGGCCATCGCCTTTTGCCCTACCTCCAACCTGTTTTTGGGCAGCGGCCTGTTCAACCTGCCGATGGCCGAGCGGCACAAGCTGAAAGTGGGCCTGGGCACCGACGTGGGCGCCGGCACCAGCTTTTCGATCCTGCAGACCCTCAACGAAGCGTACAAGGTGATGCAATTACAAGGGGCACGGTTAAGCCCGTTCAAGTCGCTGTACCTCGCCACCCTCGGCGGTGCGCGAGCGCTGTCGTTGGAGGATCGCATCGGCAGCCTGCAGGTGGGTCACGAGGCGGATTTCCTCGTGCTGGACTTGGCGGCCACGCCGCTGCTGGAATACCGCCTGAAGCAATGCAATGACATTGCCGAAACGCTGTTCGTGCTGATGACGCTGGGCGATGACCGGGTGATCGAGCGAACGGTGGCCCATGGGCAGGTGGTGCATCGGCGCTGACCTATTAGATCTACCAGTTACCCGCCGGCTTGGCGTACTCGATACTCCCGCATTTGCAATCGCCGGCAGTGCCTACCATGAACCATTTGCTCTCGCCCCCCCAACGCCTGGTCGCAACCGACACGGCCGCAAGCGTGCTGAGGCACGGTAGCAGCCGCTTGGCTTATATGCCGTTCGGTGAGTGCCCAGAGGGCCTTGCTCGCTTCACCGGCCAGTGGCAAGAGCCCGCGGCCGGCCTTTACCTGCTCGGCACCGGCCGGCGCGCTGGCGTGCCGGCACTGATGCGGTTTGCCAGCCCCGACGCGTTTTCACCGTTTGCCGAAGGCGGCTTGAACGCCTACGCCTACTGCGCGGCAGAGCCGGTCAACCGCGTGGATCCAGAAGGTGCAAGCTGGGGCACATGGCTGAATGGGCTGGTGGACGCCCTAACACCCAAATTGGCGATCAAGGGGAAAGTTCATCATCAATTTTTGGATACCCCGCTGGGTTCATTCAAAGGGCTTGGCGTATCTGCTGACCTCTCGATAATGACCAATGGCCGGAGCGCACAAGGGGTCATAAACTCGGTCACTTTAGGTAAACCGCACATACCGGAAGGTAGGCAGTGGTTGAATTACAACGCCAATGCGCAGGCTTTGCCTAACTTGGTATCGACGGGCGTTGTTTGCGACCTGTCTGCGTCGACCCATGGCCGGCATGCGGCGGCCGTGGCGCACTCGATTCCTCTCGGCGAAGGCACTGCCAGAGTACTCGGCACCGAGGTGAAGTTCGAAGCGCGTCTGGGTACCGGCGCCATGGCCGACGTGGCCGGCTATGCCCTGATAGGGGTAGCTGGCGCCGTCGCGGCCGCCGCCGGGGGCGCCAGGGGGTGGCGGCTGATACGCCAGACATTGCGGCACGCCCGGCGCTGACCTGGCGGTTGCCTAGCGCTTGCCGCGGATCACATGGCTGAACACCGCATGCAGGTCGCCCGAGGCGCTGTCTTCATCCAGGTTCAGTTTGCCGTCGATATGGTCCATGTGGTGCATCATCAGCTCCACCGCGCGGCCGGCATCGCCGCTTTCGATGGCGTCGATCAGTTGGGTGTGTTCGTCGTAGGAACAATGTGAGCGGTTGCCGCTTTCGTATTGGGCGATGATCAACGAGGTTTGCGACACTAGGCTGCGCTGGAAGCTGATCAGCGGGGCGTTGCCGGCGGCTTCGGCGAGCTTGAGGTGAAACTCGCCAGACAAGCGAATGCCCGCGCCACGGTCGCCACGGGTGAAGCTGTCGCGTTCGTCGGCAACCATTTGCCGCAGTGTGGCCAATTGCTCGGCACTGGCATTGAGCACCGCCAATTCGGTAATGGCCTTTTCGACGAGGCGCCGGGCGAAGAACACCTGGCGGGCTTCATCGACGCTGGGGCTGGCGACCACCGCACCACGATTGGGCCGCAGCAGCACCACCCCCTCATGGGCCAGGCGCGACAGCGCACGGCGGATGATGGTGCGGCTGACCCCGAAGATCTCCCCCAATGCTTCCTCACTGAGTTTGGTGCCTGGCGCCAGGCGCTGTTCGAGGATGGCCTCGAAGATATGCGCGTAAACCACATCATCCTGGGTGCCACTGCGCCCCGGTTGGCTGGCGCGGGCCTGTTTCTTCAGAGGTTGCAGCTGTTCGTTCATGGGAACTCGAAAGCGGGAAAGGCGAGGCGATGGGGCATTGTACACAGCCGCGCACGCCTGTGCCTATGCAGGGTTCGCCTGCCTCGCTGGGCGGGGGCGCAGCCAAAGGCGCGGCGCCAGGGGCCGGTGCCGGTATAGGTTTGCCGGTACTCAGCGCACCGGCTTGACGGCAAGCGTTGCCCGTGTATGGTTCACCAGCGGATGTTCATGGGCACGGCCAGTGCGTTGAACGCCGTGGCCTTTATGACAGGGATACTCCACATGGCTATTGAAACCTGGTTGCTGTTCTGCGCCGCTGCCGCGGCGGTGATCCTCCTGCCCGGCCCGCTGTCGCTGCTGATGATCGGCAACAGCCTGAATTACGGGCTATTGCGCTCGTACCCCGCCTTTTTGGGTGGGGTCACTGCGTCCAGCAGCCTGCTGTGCGCCTCGGCGCTGGGGTTAGGCGCGCTGTTACTGGCCTCGGAGCAGTTGTTTTCGGTATTGAAGGTGGCAGGCGCCCTGTACCTGTTCTACCTCGCCGCGCAAAGCTGGCGGCAATCGCGCCAGCCAGCGCAACCCGCTGAGGTGCCTGGCCGCCTGGCGCCGCCACGCTTTGGCAAGTTATTTGGCCGGGCATTCATGCTGGGCGCCAGCAACCCGAAAGACATCCTGTTCTTTGCCGCTTTTTTGCCGCAGTTCCTCGATGCTGGCCACCCGCTGGGGCCGCAGCTGTGGGTGATGGTCGCCAGTTGGGCGCTGTTGGACCTTACCTGCAAGCTGGGCTACGGCCTGGGTGCGCGCGGCGCGGCGCGCTACTTACGCAGCGGCCGCGGCCAGGTGTGGTTCAACCGCGCCAGCGCCGCATTGTTTGGCGGTGCCGGGGCGGCGGCCCTGCTGAGCCGGCACTAACCCGCCTGCAAGCGCATGAGCACCAGCCGATCATCCGCAGGGCTAGCGCCGAACCGCACGCACGCCACCAGGGGGACCAGCCTGCCGGTGCCCAGTGCTTGGCGCAGTGGCTCGGCTTGTTGTGCCGGCAGCTCGGCCAGCCATGTATCGATCCAGGCGTTCGACAGCATGCGCCCTTGCCCAGGCGGCGCCAGGTTCAGCTCATGGCTGAAGCTGTGCCGTGGCAGCACCAGGTAAGCCAGGCCGGTATTGGCTTGGCCGTAATGCATCACCCCACCGTGCGCCCCGTGGTAGGCCAACCCATAGTGCTGCAAGGCATTACCGACCAACATGGCGATACCCTGAGGTTGTGGCGCCTGCCGCGCGGCAAGCAAGCGGCGGTGTTCGCCCGCGCCAAAGGTCAGGTGCAGGCTGGCCGGTGATGCCGTTGGCAGTTCGGGGGTGATGACCAGCCGATAACCTGAGCCGGCGGGCAAAGCGGTAGGTGCGTGCGGCATGGCTAGCCTGATCGGGTCGGCAAGGCTACCCAGGTGAGCGCTGTGCCCCTGCCATGCCACCAGTACGTGTTCCAGCCGCGTTAACCGCGCCAAGGCGTCGCCCTGGGTGGCCTGGAACACATGGTCGGCCACATTGAGCGCACTGACCGCTGAAAGCCCTGGGCGCGCGAGCATGGCCATCTGCTCAACCGGTGCTGCGAACATCGGCCGCTGCGCGCGCCATACCGCACCGCGGCGAGCGAACAGCCAGGGCTGCTCGTCGAAGCGGGCATGCAGGTATTGGTTAAGCGCCTGCAATGACAACGGGTCAGGCAACGACAGCGGGTGGCTGATCACGACCGTTCCAGGGTTTGGCGTGGGAAATATCGGCAACCGCAACCCTTCTACCTCGATGGCCTGGGCGGGCCCATCGGGCTGCGAACGGTACAGGCCGGAGCGGAAGTCGGTTTCGATGTCTTGATCGGTGAGCGGTTGCAGCCAGCGCCGCCATGGCGCTTCGGCGGGTGGTTCCGGCTCAAGGCCGGCGACCAGGCGAATACGCTGCAGGCGCATACGCACCTCTTGCCCGGCGATACCGACGCCGGCAATGAGGGTGTGCAAGCGGCCTTCACGCCGCGCGGTCTGCAAGTATTGGCGCAGCGCGGGGTGTTCGATACGTTCGATGACACGGCGCACGTGGAGCTCACTGAAGAACAACGCGAGCGGGCCGCCGGCTGCCGGTTGGGTGGTCGGGATGTGAAACGTGCTGCCGGCGCGCTGGGTCAGCATCAGGTAACTATCGGGCAGGCCAGCGCGACGAAACAGGGTCAACGTACGCCCGTGGTGGTCGAGGTTGTCGAGAATCTCATAGCCACCGCGCGTCAGCACCCGCTCCACCACCTGGCTGAAGCCCCCAGCGATATTGGCCATCGAACGCCTGGCCAGGGCCACGTCGTCGGCGCCCAGGCGAATCCCCAGCCGGTCGAAACGCACTACCGGCGCGCCCAAACCGAACACCACCGGCAGTTGCCGCACCTCGAAAAGGTCAAGGCCTCGCAACGGCTCGCGGTAATCGTCCAGCCGCTTCCCCCGCCCTTCAACGATGTCTTCAAGACGCCGCAGGCGCTGACCATGCAAACGGTTGTGCGGTGGCGCAATACCAGGCACTTCGCCCTCGCGGTACAATGCCTCGCCCCAAGCCTCGACCGTCTCATCGGTCAACCATGGGCGCACGCGGCGCAAGCGCTGAATAAAGGTTTCAGGGTACGGCCCCAGCAGCGTCGCCGCAGCCGGCACGCTGTCACCCAGTTGCACCCGCAACGGCCCCGCGCCACGTTCGATCAGCCGGTCCAACTCACCGAGGCTTTCGGGCAAGGGGCCCGGGCCAGGAATATAAGTACGCCGATCATTGGCTACCGGCCGCCCCATCAATGGATAATAGCGGCCGTTCAGGCGAACATGCGGCCGGGTCACCCCTTCCCCGCTGAACATGATGTCGGCTTGGCCACCGTATTGCCCGCCGAAGAATCGGTCGGCCGGGGTGATGGCCACCTCCAAGCCCGCCAACAGGTGGTCTGCCGGCGGCGGCCCCGGCAGGTCCCCGGTGCGCCGATATTGCAGCGCCCATTGCGGTATGCGGGCCTCGGCCACATAGGCCCTGGCGAATTCTTCAGCCGCCGTGTCGTCGAGAAAGTCAAATTGCGCCAACAGGCGCCGGCCCTGGGCCAGCGCAGTGGCCCGCCTTCCTGCGCCCCAGTCGGCAAACACACTTTCTGCTGCGGTCAGCTTGCCGCCGCCACCTAGCACGCCGACGTCGGCGTGCCGGGCCCAGTGCATACCCTCGCGGCGCACCGGCGCTTCGTAGAACTGCCCAGGTAAACGGCGCAGGCGCAACGTGCCCTCGCCAGGGCGGCGGTATACCTGCCGCAGGTGGCCGTCCAGTTCGATCCATTGTTCGCCGCCACGCAGGAAACTACCGGTATCGCGGCCATGCAAATACTGGCGATCTTGCGGCGTGTAGCGCAGCGCTAGCGCGGGCAAGCGATTGCCACTGCGCAACAGCCGCCGCGCCGCGGCGGCCTTGCGCAACGCCGGTAAGCCGGCCAGGCCGGGAACCAGTGAGGTCAATACATCCAGCACGCTGGCGCCCAGTGCGCCGGCTGCCTCGAAGGCGGCTACCGCGTCGCGCCGGCCCCCGGCCTCTTGCAGCAGGCGCACGCTTTCATAGGCTTCCTGAAGGCTGATCAGGGTGCCGATACCGGGCACGAAAGACAATGCAAAGCGCCCCCAACCCAACCAATACTGCGCCGCCGAAGGCCGCGCTTGCAAAATACTGCGCTGGCTACGCCCGTGCTGCTCGGCCTGGGCCAACAGCAGCAAACGCCGGTCGGCCAATTGCAGCCTACCCAGGGTCTGCTCGGCGCTACGGTGAAGGCTCAGGTAGCCGTGATAGTCGCGCAGTGCGGCTTGGTTCATGTAGCTGAGCACCTCAGCCACCACCAACCCTTTGAGGCGTTCGGCCAGGTATTGGCGAAAATGCGGTTGGGCCTTGAGCTCATCCAGCAACCATTGCGAAACCGCGCCTACCTGTGGGCGCTCCACCAATACCGGCCCGTGTGGCACACCTGGCAGGTACAGCACGGCCAAGCCGTCGCTGCGGCGCTCGACCACGCCCACCCCTTGCACGCCCCGCTGCGGGTGCACGCCAATGGAAAGCTGCAGGGTGTGAATGCACAGGCCGGCCTGTTCAAGCGCCGCTGGGGTACGTGCCACCGCCGCGGCCAACAGCATGTTCAGCCCCGCTGTGCTAAGTTGGCGGCGCCAATGGGCGACCTGCGCGCACAAGCTGATCTCGTGCTCATAGGGCTCGAGCAGGCGTTGCGGATCATCCGATTCTTCAGGGGCTAGCCGGTGTTCGAGTAACTGTTCGTAACGGCGCAGTGGGTCCTCTTCGGCCAGCAGCCGGCCCAAGTAATGCGGGGTCCACTGCCAGCGCGCGTGCTCCGGGTGAGGGCCCTGGTCACCCGGCTCACAGGCCGGCACGAAGGGGGCAAGCAGGTGTGCCATCGCCAGCCGTGCCTGTTCCATTTCGCTGCCTAGGTCGATGTTTTCGCAGGCGAACTGGGCCAGGGTCAAGGTTTCCCAAGCGTCGCCCGCCACCCACCGCGGGCCAGGCTCAGCGGGCGGGTAGATCAACAGGTCGGCCGGCGGCGGCTCCACGATGGCCGGATAAGGCCGATACTCAACCGCCATCGGGCGCTCAATGAACGGCGCATCGGGCGCCACGCTAACGCACAGCGCCCGGCGAATGCGGGCCGCCATAAGCTTGCCAGCGAAATCGGCAAAGCTCGGCAGGGTGTCGGCCAGCCAATGCTCCAGGCGCTGCGAGGCATGGTGATACGCGCCTAGTTGGTCGGTGTAGCGGCGCCGGGCCGCCTCATCGAGGGCCAGCAGCCACGGCGGCAAGCGATCGATGACCGCCGCCGCGAACCAACGCCCCTCTACCTCGCCTATGGCTGCCAGCCGTGTGGCGTTGTCGGCAATGGCCAGGCAACCGAGCGTCTCTTGCCAGGCCCGTTCCTGGGCGGCCACACGGGGCATATCCGGCCAAGGCCCTTGCCCACCCTCGATGGCTTGGGCGGCGGCTTGCCATTGCCCGGCGATCTCCCGTAACCCACCTAGCAGCCCATCGGGCAGCACCTCGAAGCCGACCGGCCCATCCAGAGAAAATGTCGCCGGCAAGCGCGGCGCCAGTTGTTTCATCAAGGGCGTTGGCACCCCACAGCGCAGGGTGAACGCCAAGCGCTCGCGAAGCTCGCTGGGGTGCATGACATACTGCAACCCGCCCGCTGCACCGTGCAGCCAAAGGAACACGTGCTGGGCATGGGTGTTGGCTTGCCACAGGTAGGCATCGGCCAACACCCAGGCCCCCGGTATCGGCATGCCGCCCACGTGCACCGCGCAACACTGGAAGGTGCCGGGCGCCAAGTGGCTACCCAACCAGGCCAGGGCATCGGCCGGTAGCGCGCCCTCCTCGTGTTGCAGCCAGGCCTCGTGCCATAGCGCATCCCGCAAGGCCGGCAACAGCGCCGCCGGGGCCTGCTCGATCGTCGCCAAGCTTAGCCCGCCCAACGCTTGCTGGCTGGCCTGGCAGGCGCCCGCGCGGCGCGCCAAATGCTCCCTATAGGTGGCCAAGGCCGGCGCGCTGGGTGGCAGCTCGCCGAAACGTTCGAGCAAGCGGGCTTGGTGCCGGTTTCGGTCGCCCTCTAACAACAGCCGGGGATAGGCCTGGGATTGGCTACCGGGGCGAAGCAACCGGTCGAAGGACTGCGCCTGCTCACCCAGCGCCTCGGCCAGCGCCGTTTGCCAGGCCGCGGGCTGCAGCGCTAGCGCTGAAAACAGTGGCGCATGCTCGGCAGCTAACAGCGGGGCCAAGGCCTGCGGTGGGGAAGGCGATGCCAAAGCATCGGCCACGGCGTTGAGCCATTCAACCGGGCGCTCGGCGATGGCCAAGGCCCCGTCGAGCGCGGCCATGGCTTGCTCTGCGTGGCCGGGCAAGAACGCTACCGGCTCCAGCGTTGGGGGCCCTAATAAATCGGTAAGGTCGGTCATGGGGCTTCCTTGTTCGAAAGCCACCATTGTTTGCAGGCATGGGAAAGGCTGTGCCCTACCATGGCACTTCACACCCGGGCGGCAAACGGATTAAGCACCCAGTGAAGCGACTCAGCCGTTCACAAACGTTGACGGGTAAATGGTGTTGCCGGGCAAGCCGGGGCGACGCGTCATAGTAGGGCTACGGCGACAGGCCACTTCTGAAACACCACACTGGACGCTTCAGCTACCGCGATAAGTGGAATAGCTATAAGGCGAGAGCAGCAACGGCACGTGATAATGGTTTTGCCGCGCATCCAGGCCCACGCGCAGCACCACCACGTCTAAAAACGCAGGTTCAGCCAGTGCCGTGCCGCGCGCGCGATAATAATCGCCGGCGTGAAAATGCAATTGATAAACACCGCTGGCGAACGCTTCGCCCTCCAGCAGTGGTGCATCGCAGCGGCCGTCGGCGTTGGTCACGGTGCTGGCAAGTGGTTCGAGCAGTTGCCCGCGCACGCGGTACAGTTCGACACGGATGCCCTGGCCGGGGCAACCATGGGCTGCGTCGAGCACGTGGGTGGTAAGTGCTGCCATGGCTGGCCTCCAAGGTTGGGCGTGTATGCACCAGATCAGGGCAATCGGGCGCAAAGATCATGAATACTGGACAGTTTAATGTAAAATTGTACACAAGTTTTGGGGCAACCTTTTCACTGCTCCGCCGCTGCGCTTGGCATTCTGCAATGTTTAGCATAGGCGCCAGGTTATGCACAGCAAGCTGACCATTCAGGCAGGTTTTTTGCAAGGTCTGGTTATAGGTTATCTAAAATATCCACGGGAAAAATGCGCCCCAATCGCCCAGCAAAGTTGTATACAATAAATCCATTACCGCGGCCGGCGGTTGCCGTGCCTTCTTCTTTTGCCTGAAAGGACACCCTCGTGAGTGCAGATTACCCACGCGACCTGATCGGTTACGGCGACCGCCCTCCCCATCCGCAATGGCCAGGCCAGGCACGCATCGCGTTGTCGTTCGTGCTCAACTATGAAGAAGGTGGCGAGCGCAACGTGCTGCACGGCGATAAAGAATCCGAAGCCTTCCTCTCCGAAATGGTGTCTGCCCAACCGCTGCAGGGCGTGCGCAACATGAGCATGGAATCGCTGTACGAATACGGTAGCCGCGCCGGGGTGTGGCGCATCCTTGCGCTGTTCGCCCGGCATGAGATCCCGCTGACCATCTTCGCCGTGGCCATGGCCGCCCAGCGCCACCCCGCGGTGATCCGCGCAATGGTCGAGGCCGGCCATGAAATTTGCAGCCACGGTTACCGCTGGGTCGACTACCAGTACATGAGCCCCGAGCAAGAACGCGAGCACCTGCAGCAGGCCGTGCGTATCCTCACCGAACTCACCGGGCAGCGCCCGCTGGGCTGGTACACCGGCCGCACCAGCCCGAACACCCGGCGCCTGGTGATGGAAGAAGGCGGCTTCTTGTATGACTGCGACACCTACGACGACGACCTGCCCTATTGGGAGCCGAACACGCCCACCGGCAAGCCGCACTTGGTGATCCCCTACACCCTCGACACCAACGACATGCGTTTCACCCAGGCGCAAGGCTTCAACACCGGCGAGCAGTTCTTTCAATACCTTAAGGATGCCTTCGACACCCTTTACGAAGAAGGCGCCAGCGCGCCGAAGATGCTTACGGTCGGCCTGCATTGCCGGTTGATCGGGCGGCCGGCGCGGCTGGCGGCGCTCAAGCGCTTCGTTGAGTACACCGAAGGCTTCGAGGGGGTGTGGTATGCCCGCCGGGTAGACATCGCCCGCCATTGGTACGCCACCCACCCCTATACCGGGGGTGCGCAGTGACCGCGTTCAGCCACCTGACCCCCTCGCAGTTGGACCGCCAAGGGTTCATCGCAGCCTTCGGCGACATCTACGAGCACTCCCCGTGGGTAGCCGAGGCTGCCTTCGACAGCGCCCACGGCACCGAGCTGGACCAGGTCGAAAGCCTACACCAGCACATGAGCCAAGCGTTGCACCGCGCGGGCCGGGAACGCCAGTTGGCCCTGATCAACGCCCACCCCGACCTCGCCGGCAAGGCCGCGGTGGCCGGGGAGCTGACTGCCGCCAGCACGCGCGAGCAGGCTGGTGCCGGCATCCATGAATGCACCGCGGAAGAATTCGCACGGTTTACCGCGCTTAACAGCGCCTACAAGGCCCGCTTCGGCTTCCCGTTCATCATGGCCGTGAAAGGCAGCAACCGGCAGCAGATTCTTGCCGCGTTCGAGCAACGCATCGGGCACACCCCGGAACAAGAGTTTCGCTGCGCCCTGGCCGAGATCGATAAGATCGCGCTGTTGCGCCTGCTGGCTCTTTAACCGCCCCTACACCACAAGGCACGGAACCCCATGAAAGCGTACGCCGCCCCCTTCGAAAAGTTTGTCAACCTGGCCGATGCACGCCTCGGCACCCAGGCCATCAGCGTGACCGATGATTGGTTCGCCGACGTTAACCGGATGTTCCAACCCACCCCGGCGGTGTGGAAAGAAGGCGTATTCGACGACAACGGCAAGTGGATGGACGGCTGGGAGTCGCGCCGTAAACGCTTTGAGGGCTATGACCACGCGGTGATTCGGCTGGGGGTGCCGGGCACGATCAAGGGCATAGACATCGACACCTCGTATTTCACCGGCAACTACCCGCCCTCGGCCTCGCTCGAAGGCTGCTTCGTGGCCGACGGCGACCCCACCAGCAGCACCGTGTGGGCCGAAGTACTGCCGGCGGTAGACCTGCAAGGCAACAGCCACCACTACCACGAGGTGCGTAGCGAGCAAGCCTTCACCCACCTGCGCTTCAACATCTACCCCGACGGCGGCGTGGCACGCCTGCGAGTGTATGGGGTTCCGTTTCGTGACTGGGCCACCGTCGGTGACACCGAGGCGTTGGACCTGGCCGCCGCGCTCAATGGCGGCCGCGCCCTGGCCTGCTCGGACGAACACTTCGGGCGCATGGGCAACCTGCTCAACCCCGGCCGTGGCGTGAACATGGGCGACGGCTGGGAAACCGCGCGCCGCCGCACCCCTGGCAACGACTGGGTGATCATCGCCCTGGGCCACCCGGGCGTGGTCGAGCAGGTGATCGTCGACACCTTGCACTTCAAAGGTAACTACCCCGACAGTTGCTCGATCCAAGCGGCGTATGTGAAGGGCGGCACCGACAGCCAAATCGAAACCCAAAGCCTGTTCTGGCGCGAACTGCTCCCTAGCCAGAAGCTCTCCATGCACCAGGAGCACAGCTTCGCCGAACAGCTCCACGCCCTCGGGCCAATCACCCACATCCGCCTGAACGTGTTCCCCGACGGCGGCGTGAGCCGCCTGCGGGTGCTGGGCAAGCTGGCCCGCTGAATGGCCCATTCCCTTTTTGACCGGAACCCAAGCATGCGTACTCTCGCCATCGAGCCGCTGGCCCCGCAAGCGTTCGCCCCATTCGGCGACGTCATCGACACCGACGGCCGCGATTTCTTCATGATCAACAACGGCTCGACGCAGCGCTATCACAAGCTGGCCGAAGTACAGACCGAATCGCCTGAAGACCGGGCCATCATCAATATCTTTCGCGCCCAAGCCCTGCAGTACCCGCTAACAGTGCGCATGCTCGAGCGCCACCCACGCGGCAGCCAGGCGTTCATACCGCTGCTGGGCAACCCCTTTCTGATCGTGGTGGCGCCCCCTGGCGATGAGCCGGTATCAGGCTTGGTTCGTGCCTTCATCAGCAACGGCAGGCAGGGCATCAATTACCATCGCGGCGTTTGGCACCACCCAGTGCTGGCGATCGAACAGCAGGATGACTTCCTGGTGGTCGATCGCAGCGGGCCTGGCGACAACTGCGACGAGTTCTACTTCAGCGAGCCGCAACAAGTGCTGCTCGAATTCCACCGATAAAAGAAGGCCGGCCTGCTGCGGTGCATCGCACCCGCGCGCCGGCGTGAGGCTACAACTGTGCAAGCACATCTGATGGAGTGGCTGAATCTAGGCGTGCGCTGGGTTCACATGATCGTCGGGATCGCCTGGATCGGCGCGTCCTTTTATTTTGTTTGGTTGGAGAACAACCTCGACCGGCGCAACCCTGGCGAAGGGCTGTCCGGCGATTTATGGGCCATTCATGGTGGCGGCATCTACCACCTGAAGAAATACAAGCTGGCACCGCCGCAAATGCCTGAGCACTTGCACTGGTTCAAATGGGAGGCCTACGCCACCTGGTTGAGCGGGGTGGCGTTGCTGTGCGTGGTGTTCTACTTCAACCCCACGCTTTACTTGCTCGCCCCCGGCAGCACCTTGAGCGGGGCCGAAGGGGTGGCCCTGGCCCTCGGCTCGCTGGCGCTGGCCTGGTTCATCTACGACATACTTTGCGACTCGTACCTGGGCGACCGCCCGGCGGTGCTGGCGTTGATATTGTTCGTGCTGATCATCGGCGCCTGCTATGGGTTCAGCAAGGTGTTCAGCGGCCGCGCCGCCTACCTGCACACCGGGGCGATCATTGGCACTATCATGGTCGGCAATGTGTTTCGCACCATCATGCCGGCGCAGCGCGCATTGGTGGCGGCGATCAAGGAGAACCGCACCCCCGACCCGAGCCTGCCCGCCAAGGGCCTGTTGCGCTCGCGGCACAACAACTACTTCACCTTGCCAGTGCTGTTCATCATGATCAGCAACCACTTCCCCAGCACCTACGGTAGCCCCTATAACTGGGCGATCCTGGCGGGTATCGCGGCCGTGGCCATTTTGGTGCGGCATTATTTCAACACCCGCCACAATAGCCAGCGCTACGCTTGGGCATTGCCAGTGGGCGCGCTGGGCATGCTGTGCCTGGCCTACGTGACCGGCCCCACGCCGGTGGCCCGCCCGGCCAACGCCCAGGTGGAATTCCAGCCGCTGCCCGAAACCGCCCTCGGCGGGCGCCGCGCTGACGACCCGACGCCACCGCCCCCCGCCGCCGCACCGACTACGCCGGCCCCGGCGGCGCCCAGCGCCCAGGCGCAAGCCGCACAGGCCACACCGGCCAGCGGCAGTGGCGGGTTCGCCAAGGTGCACAGCGTGATCAAAGAGCGCTGTACGGTGTGCCATTCGGCCAACCCCACCAGCAGCCTGTTCAGCTCGGCGCCAGCGGGGGTAATGTTCGACACCCCCGAGCAGATCCAGCAGATGGCCGCGCGCATTCAGGCGCAGGCGGTGGCCAGCCAGATCATGCCGCTGGGCAACGTCACCCAGATGACCCCTGAAGAACGCCAACTGATCGGCGACTGGACCGCCAACGGCGCACACCTCAACTAATGCCCCCCTGCGGGGCGGCCCGGCCAGCCGCCCCTGCGCCATTAAGACACCTGCGTAGCCCGCGCTGCCCCAGTATCGTGCGTCCCCCTAGCGCCACGCCATGGGGTTTTACGCGGCAATGCCCCGGGAAACCTTATTTTCAACCGAGCGGACAACTTTTTTGCGCCCTGGCGTAACAGTTGGCGCAGCCATTGCTAGTGGCACCGGGCTGCCTAAAAAGCTGACCGAATGGACAACCACTAGAGCAAGGCGCCGCAGACGCGCCACTCGTATCACCTAGGAGCGTACCCGCATGAAATCGACCCTCTGCAGCCTGGCACTGGCCGGCAGTGTACTGGCCACCGCACCGGCAATGGCCGGTGAATGGCTGCAATGGCAAAGCAACAGCCTCACCTACCTGTGGGGCAAGGACTTCGCCGTAGACCCGGAAACCCAGCAAACCTTCACCTTCGAGCACGCCGACAGCTGGAAGTACGGCGACAACTTCTTGTTCGTCGACAGCATCCACTACCAAGGCAAAAAGAGCGACAGCGCAGGCAACAACACCCTGTACGGCGAGTTCAGCCCACGGTTGTCGGCCAGCAAGATCTTCGGCCAGCCGATTGCCCTTGGCCCCGTCAAGGACGTGCTGCTGGCCATGACGTACGAGTTTGGTGAAGGTGATGTGGAGTCGTACCTGATCGGCCCGGGCTTCGACCTCAACGTGCCGGGTTTCGATTACTTCCAGCTCAACTTCTACAAACGCTACAGCGACGGCTCGCGTGCCGGCGACAACGTATGGCAGATCACCCCGGTGTTTTCCTATACCCTCCCGGTGGGCAAATCCGACATTCTCGTCGACGGTTACATCGATTGGGTCGTCGGCAACGACTCCAACAACCACGGTGACTACCACGCCAACCTGCACGTGAACCCGCAGATCAAATACGACCTGGGCAAGGCACTGAACCTGGGCGAGAAGCAGCTCTATGTGGGGATCGAATACGACTACTGGGAAAACAAATACGGGATCAAGGACACGGACTCCTTCGACACCAACCAGAATACGGCCAGCTTTTTGCTGAAAGTGTTCTTTTAAGGCCCTATACACCGCCAGTTGCCAGCCGCCGCTTGCAGCTGGCCGCTGGCCGCTTGCACAATAGCCCCCATGGCACCCCCCAACTGCTGTTCCCCCCTGCATACCCACTGGCCGCTGCCCGAGCCGTTGCCCGGCGCGGTGCTGGTCAGTTGCGGCTTTACCCCGGCACACCTGCAACCGGGTGACTTCGCCACCTACGGCATTGCGCCGCCGCCCAGCATTCAGCGCTCCGTCGCCAAGCGCCAAGCGGAGTTCCTGGCCGGGCGGCTGTGCGCGCGCCAAGCGGTGCAGGCGGTGGCGGGCGTGCCCTGGGTGGCGCCGATCGGTGAAGACCGCGCGCCCGTGTGGCCGCCCGGTATCAGCGCTTCGATCACCCATGGCGGCGGCTGGGCGGCCTGCGTGGCCGCACCCGCCAAACAGTGGCTGGGGCTGGGCCTGGACGTAGAACAATTGCTGCCGGCCGAACGCGCGCGCCGCCTGGCCGGGGAAATCCTCACACCGGCAGAGCTTGCCCGCCTGCCCACCGACGACGCCACTGCGGCCCTGGCGATCACCTTGACGTTCTCGCTCAAGGAAAGCTTGTTCAAGGCCCTTTACCCGCAGGTGCTGCAGCGGTTTTACTTCGAGCATGCCGAACTGTTGGAGTGGTCTGCACAGGGCCAGGCGCACTTGCGCTTATTGGCCGACCTGGGCACTGGCTGGCCCGCCGGGGCTGTGCTGCGCGGCCAATTCCAGGTGGCGGGCGGGCGCTTATTGAGCCTGGTGGCAGTGCCGGCGCCGGCATAAAAAAGCCCGATTCGCTACAGCCCAAGGCCCTCGCGGGCTGCCCGCGAACGGCCCACAGCTCTACACATTTTGCCCACATGTTATCCACACAGCTCGGTGTTGCAATGAGGTGCAGACCGCATTATCTTGTATCCCGACTTTACCGAACCACTACATGTTGGGGTTTCGGCTAAACCAGAACCACAACTCGAAGTCTCGGCGCAAGCATTGGCAAGCTCATTTTTTGCCAAATATTTCGAGTTTTTGCCGTTCCGCGCAGCCTCTCGCGCGGGCCGGCCTCGAGCCTGCCCAGCAGGCCGAGCATTCAGCCCAGGGATAGACAATCGTGGAGACCCCCATGCACACCGAATCGACTCGCGAGAACCCGAAGGCCACCGCGCCGCAGGGTGCCGATCAGGTCCAGGAACTGACCGCCACCGCCCCTGGCCAACTGCGCGTGATCAAGCGTAACGGTACGGTGGTGGGCTACAGCGTCGACAAGATCAAAGTCGCCATCACCAAAGCCTTCCTCGCCGTCGAGGGCGGTACCGCCGCCGCGTCGTCGCGCATCCACGATACCGTCGCGCGCCTGACCGAACAGGTCAGCGCCACCTTCAAGCGTCGCATGCCGTCTGGCGGCACCATCCACATCGAAGAGATCCAGGACCAAGTCGAGCTGGCGCTGATGCGTGCCGGCGAGCACAAGGTGGCCCGCGACTATGTGATCTACCGCGACCAACGCGCCAAGGAGCGCGCCAGCCGCTCGGCCGCCGGCGCCCCCGCCGAGCCGCACCCAAGCATTCGTATCAAGCGCGACGACGGCAGCCTCGCACCGCTCGACATGGGCCGGCTGAACACGATCATTTCCGAAGCCTGCGAAGGCCTGGAAGAAGTCGATGGCGGGCTGATCCAGCGTGAAACCCTGAAGAACCTCTATGACGGCGTGGCCATAAAAGACGTCAACACCGCGTTGGTGATGACGGCCCGCACGCTGGTCGAGCGCGAGCCGAACTACTCGTTCGTGACCGCGCGCCTGCTGATGGACACGCTGCGCGCCGAGGGCTTGGGCTTTTTGGGCGTTGCCGACAGCGCCACCCACCACGAAATGGCCGAGCTGTATGCCAAGGCCCTGCCCGCCTATGTGGCCAAGGGCGTGGAGTTCGAGCTGCTGAACCCGGAGCTTGCCCACTACGACCTGGAAAAGCTCGGCAAGGCCATCGACCACCAGCGCGACCAGCAGTTCACCTACCTGGGCCTGCAGACCCTGTACGACCGTTACTTCATCCACAAGGACGGCATCCGTTTCGAACTACCGCAGGTGTTCTTCATGCGCGTGGCCATGGGCCTTGCCATCGAGGAAAAAGACCGCGATGAACGCGCCATCGAGTTCTACCGCCTGTTGTCGTCGTTCGACTACATGGCCTCCACGCCGACCTTGTTCAACGCCGGCACGCTGCGCCCGCAGTTGTCTTCGTGCTACCTGACCACCGTGCCGGACGACCTCTCCGGCATCTACGGCGCCATCCACGACAACGCCATGCTGTCGAAATTCGCCGGTGGCCTGGGCAACGACTGGACGCCCGTGCGCGCCCTGGGCTCGTACATCAAGGGCACCAACGGCAAATCCCAAGGCGTGGTGCCGTTCCTCAAGGTAGTCAACGACACCGCCGTGGCGGTGAACCAGGGCGGCAAGCGCAAGGGCGCGGTGTGCGCGTACCTGGAAACCTGGCACCTGGACATCGAGGAATTCCTCGAACTGCGCAAGAACACCGGTGACGACCGCCGCCGCACCCATGACATGAACACCGCGAACTGGATTCCGGACCTGTTCATGAAGCGCGTGTTCGAAGACGGCAAATGGACGTTGTTCTCGCCCTCGGAAGTGCCCGACCTGCACGACCTGACCGGCAAGGCCTTCGAAGAGCGCTACGAGTACTACGAAGCGCTGATCGAATACGGCAAGGTCAAGGTGTACAAGGTGCTGCAAGCCAAAGACCTGTGGCGCAAGATGCTCTCGATGCTGTTCGAAACCGGCCACCCCTGGCTGACCTTCAAAGACCCATGCAACCTGCGCAGCCCGCAGCAGCATGTGGGCGTGGTACACAGCTCGAACCTGTGCACCGAGATCACCCTGAACACCAACAAGGACGAGATCGCCGTCTGCAACCTGGGCTCGATCAACCTGCCGAACCACATCGTCGACGGCAAGCTGGACACCGCCAAGCTGCAACGCACCGTGAACACGGCCGTGCGCATGCTCGACAACGTGATCGACATCAACTACTACTCGGTGCCGCAGGCGAAGAACTCTAACGTCAAGCATCGCCCGGTGGGCCTGGGCATCATGGGCTTCCAGGACGCGCTGTACCTGCAGCACATCGCCTATGGCTCGGACGCCGCCGTGGAATTCGCCGACCGCTCCATGGAAGCGGTGAGCTACTTCGCGATCCAGGCCTCTTGCGACTTGGCCGACGAGCGTGGCGCCTACGACACGTTCCAAGGCTCGCTGTGGTCCAAGGGCATCTTGCCCTTGGATTCGCTGGCCACCCTGATCGAGCAACGCGGCGCCAAGTACATCGAAGTGGACCGTACCGAATCCCTGGATTGGGCACCGGTGCGCGAGCGCGTGCAAAAAGGCATCCGCAACTCGAACATCATGGCCATCGCCCCGACCGCGACCATCGCCAACATCACCGGCGTGTCGCAGTCGATCGAGCCGACCTACCAGAACCTGTACGTGAAATCGAACCTCTCCGGCGAATTCACGGTGATCAACCCCTACTTGGTGCACGACCTGAAGGCACGTGGACTGTGGGACTCGGTGATGATCAACGACCTGAAGTACTACGACGGCTCGGTACAACAGATCGAACGCATCCCGCAGGAACTGAAGGACCTTTACGCCACCGCGTTCGAAGTCGACACCCGTTGGATCGTCGAAGCCGCCAGCCGCCGGCAGAAGTGGATCGACCAGGCCCAATCGCTGAACCTGTACATCGCTGGCGCCTCGGGCAAAAAGCTCGACGTAACCTACCGCATGGCCTGGTTCCGTGGCCTGAAAACCACCTACTACCTCCGTGCCCTGGCTGCCACCAGCACCGAGAAATCGACCATCAGCACCGGCAAGCTCAATGCGGTATCCAGCGGTGGCGACAGCGCCCCCGTGCAGGCCGCGGGGCCGGCACCGGTGCCCAAAGCGTGCGCCATCGACGAGCCGGATTGCGAGGCGTGCCAATAGCCGCCCTGGTAGCGCGGTAAACCTACGTTACCCAGCCAAGCCCCTGTAAACACGATCACGTGCTTTACAGGGGTTTTTTATGCGCCAGGGTTATCCCGCCAAAACCGCGTGCACCTATACCGTGCCCCCCTTCACCGAGCCTTTTTCGCCACCGCTGGCGCCAAGCCGGCAGTGCATGGCAACGCTGCCCTTAGGTTAACGGCCTCTGGCCCTCGCAGGCCGCGCGATAGTGTTTTAAAACATAGGCTATTGCGGCCAGCACCAGCCCCTTCGCCGAGGTGGCCCCCAGGCCGTTGGCAATCTGTGGGTACAGCTGTGGCAGGTACTGGCTCACCAGCGTGTCGGGAATGGGCCTGTCGCCCAATGCCTCAAACAGCGCCTCGACCGCCTCGGCAGCGGCTTCAAAGGGCCAGTAATAACGAATTCGGTCGCTGTAGCTGAAGTGCCGCTGCAACCGCAACGCCTGCTCATCGCCATGGTAGTACTTGTCCCAGTAATGGGGCTTCGCCTGCATCAAGGTTTCCATGGTTCGATGCAAACGTTGGGGTTCGGCCACCACCCCCAGCGTGGCGGCGATGTGGTCCAGCGCATACAGCGCCTCGCGCAACGCGAATGTCAGCCCGGGGCCCACTTTGAGGATGGCGAAACCGTCACTGACCAGGTGCGCCAGCGCGGCGGCCGGCTGGTAATCGGTGGAGTGAGCCTCGAATACCACCTGCGGCGCCTGCTGCAAAACAGCGCTGAGCCCGCGTGCCTTTGCGGGCGCGTAGATAACCACGTTTTCATTGCCGAATTCGACGCCAGGCTGAACCACCAGCCCGACCACCCGTGCGAAAGCGCTTTGCAAGCCAAGGGCCCTGAAGGCCACGCGATGCAGCGCCAGGGTTTCCCGCGCAGCCTGCGGCGTGGTGACCAACAAACCCTCTACCCTTTCCAACGCGCCACCGGGCACCGGCACCTCGGTGCCGATCACATACACGGGCAAAGGCAGGCCGGCGGCAACCACCGTACGTTCGACCACTGCCGCCAGCCATGCCGCGCGCTCGGCGATCAAGGGTCCCGGCAAGGGGTTTGCTTCACCCGCGCAGGCCATGCTGGTGTCCAAGTGGATTTTCGAAAAGCCTGCCCGTGCATAGGCCTCAAGCATTTTTTCCGCTTTGCCCATCGCCTGTTCGGCGGGCAGATCTTTCCAGGGGTTGGGGCCCAAATGGTCCCCACCCAGTATCAGCCGATCAGGATCAAAGCCCACCTGCCCGGCGATGCCCAGCACAAACTGGCGAAAATCCGCCGGTGCCATGCCGGTGTACCCACCCTCATGGTTGACTTGATTACAGGTGGCCTCGATCAGTACCGGCCCCAAGGCTGCCTGCGCCTCGCGCAACGCCGCTTCGATCACCCACGCATGCGCCGAGCACACCGAGGTAACCCCTACTGGCTTGCCCTGCGCATGTGCCTGCGCCAGTTTTTGAAGATAATGAGCCTGCATGGTGCCGCCTCCGGATAACAGTGGGAGGCCACCTTACGAGAGCGAAACGATCAAAATCAATCATATTTTTGATTGCCAGTGATTTTTTAAACGCTATATTCCCATCCATTGAATCACTAATGAGCAATTCAAGTGACCAAAGACGAGCGCCTTTCGCTGATCTGTCAGCACCTCTACAGCCATGGCGAAAGCACCATCCAGACCATTGCCGAGATTGCCGACGCCTCCCTGGCGACGGTTCGCCGTGATTTACTGAGCCTGGAAGCCGACGGCACGATACATCGCACCCATGGCGGTGCGCGCATCGCGAAAAGTGCCGGTGTTGAAGTCGCGTTCGACCTGCGCGAAAACCAGAACCTGTTCGCCAAACGCGCCATCGCCGAGGTGGCTTACGAGCAGATCGTTCCCGGCTCGACCGTTTTTCTCGACGCCGGCACCACCGTTCTGCAACTGGCCCGGCGCTTGCGACTTGATCCACTGCCCCTGTCGGTGTTCACCAATTGCCTGAACGTGGCTCAGGTGCTGATGAACACCCCTGGCATCACCCTGGTTTTACTGGGCGGCCAATTGCGGGCGGAAAACGCCTCGATGGTCGGCGCATTGGCCGAAGCGATGATCGAGAACCTCTGGTTCGACCAATTGTTTCTCGGTGCCGGCGCCATCGCACCAGATGCTTGTATCTATAGCCTCGACGCCAGCGAAGCGCAGTTGAACCAGAAGATGCTGGCCCGCGCGGGGCACACCCTGCTGCTGGCAGATTCGAGCAAGTTCGACCAACGCCTCACCTATCGCGTGGCGCCGCTGAACCCATCACTTACGCTGATCAGCGACGAGCTATTGCCCGCCAATTGGCGGGCCAGGCTGAAAGAGGTGGGGTGCACGCTATTGAAGGCGTCCAGCCAAGCGATTGCAGCCGAGGGCCAAACGGCATGAGCGCTTGCGTTCTGGGGTTGGACGGCGGGGGTTCGAAAACCCTGTTGGCAATCGCCAATCGCCAGGGCCAGGTACTCAAGTTAGAGGTGAGCCCTGGGCTCGACCCGGTGGCCAATGTGCACTGGCAAGCTCAACTGAACGCGCTGTTGCAGCCCGCGGCCGGTTTACCCCTGGCGGCCGCGGTATTGGGGCTGCCGCTGCATGGCGAACTGGCCGAGTGTTCAATCGCCCAAGGCCACCGCCCAGCAGGCGCTGCCTTGCCCGGTGACCGTGGAAAACGACGTGCGTATTGCCTTCGACGGCGCATTCATCGGGGCGTCGGCCGGCGTGCTGATACTGGCCGGCACCGGCTCGATGGCGTGGGCCAGCCGTAACGAAAGCGGCGCGGCGCCGGTACGTGTCGGTGGCTGGGGCGACGTCTTCGGTGACGAGGGCAGCGCCTACTGGATTGGCGCCCAAGCGTTGGTCATCGCCAGCCGCACCCTGGACGGGCGGGCCAACCAGCCTCGGTTCACCCAGGCGTTACTGGATCACCTGCACCTGGCCCCCGAACAACTGGCCGGCTGGGTCTACCACGTGGCAGACCGTCGCGCCAGCGTCGCGGCGCTGGCGCGGCAAGTGTCGGCCTGGGCAGGCGCCGGTGATAGCGCCGCCATTGAACTGTTGCACGCCGCTGCCGGGCACCTGGCCGAACACGTCAGCGCTGCCTGGCGTGCCATCGGGCTGCAGGGCCCGCCTGTGTGGAGTTACGCGGGGGGGGTGTTCACAAACCCGTTGATCGCCGAGCAGCTTCGCCATCAGCTGGGCACCGCCCCGCGTAGCCCACGCTTGCCACCGATTGGCGGGGCACTTTGGCGCGCCGCCCATAACGCGGGATGGAACCCCGATAACAGCTGGATAGAACACCTGTCGTCAAGCCTACGCAGCACCCTTGCACTGCCATCAACCTCCCCTTTTCCGATGTAGAGGCTTTGCCATGCTCCGACGCCATTTGATTGCATCGCTGGTGATGTTGCCCTTGTCGTTCGCCGTACCGGCGTTCGTGCCCAGCGCCAGCGCGGCCGACACCGTGGAAGTGTTGCTGCCGCCTTGGGGCACCCTGCCCAAGGCGATGACAGACCGCCTGGCTGCCGAGACAGGCACGGCCTTGGACACCCAAACCTTGGGCTGGGACCAGATCCTGACCAAGATCGCCACCTCGATGATCGCCGGTAGCCCGCCTGCCGACGCCACCGAAGTGGATTGGTCCTGGGTCGGGCAGTTCGGCGCCGCCAACTGGTATCAGCCCCTTGAGGGTGTGGTGGACGCCGCCACGATCGCCGACATTCCTTCGGCGAAGTTGTTCGTGTTCAACGGGCAGTTGTTGGCAGTGCCTTACGCCAACGATTTTCGCGTGCTGATTTACAACCGCGACCACCTCAAGCGTGCCGGTATCGCCGCGGCACCCACCACGCCGGAACAACTGCTGGCCGACGCCAAAGCGATAAAGGCCAAGCACATCAGCCAATACCCCATCGCCCTACCGCTCTCAGCCAGCGAGGGCAGCGCCACGGCGTGGTACCTGCTGACCAAGGTGTTCGGCGGCGAGCTGTTCAACGACCAGTTCGAGCCTCAATTCGTTAAGCCGGATTCGGCCGGCTACAAGGCCATGGCGTTTGAGGTAGACGCGCTCAAGTCGGGGCTGATCAGCCCAGCGGCGACGGGCCTGAAAGACGTCGAAGTTCAAGAGCTGTTCAAAAAGGGCGAAGCCTCGTTCGACCTCGCCGGCTGGGCGGGCAACGTGGCGGTGTACAGCGACCCGGCCAAGTCTAAGGTCGCGGACCAGGTCGCGGCGGCGCTGATGCTGACCACCACCGGTACCGCGCGGACCATCGGCTTGCCCGAAGCCGTGGGCATCCCGGCCAGCGCCAAGAACAAAGGCGGCGCCAAGGCCTTCATCAACTGGTTCGTCAAGCCGCAGAACCAGATCGACAGCTACCAAACCCTGGGCAACCTGCCCACCCGAACCAGCGTGCTCAAGCAGCTCAACAGCGAAGGCAAGCTCAAGAGCGGCGATGTCATCCTCCAACAGGCCACACTGGTCGACCCGCTGTTCAAACAAGGCACCCCGGTCTGGTATCCGCAATTTACCAGCGCAGTCTCCAGTGCCTTGAACCAAGCGGCCAAAGGTGAACTGACCGTTGCCCAGGCCGTGGCCCAGATTGCCGAACAAGCACAGAGCGCGATGCAGCCGTGATGAACCTAGCCTCGATCAGGCAGCGGTTGCGGCCGGTGGCGGGGGAAACCTGGCTGGGGCTTGCGTATGTGCTGCCGATCATCCTGGTGATGGCCAGCTTGGTGTTCGTGCCGCTGGTGACCACGGTGATCGATAGCCTGTACCGCATCGACCCGATGCGGCCGGGCACGCCGTTCATTGGGGTGCTCAACTATAAAAACCTGGCGGCGGACAGCAATGTTCAGCACGCGACCTGGAACACGCTGGTTTACGTGGTCTTGGCAGTGCTGCTGGAAACCGCCGGCGGGTTGGCCGCCGCCTTGTTGCTGAACAAGGTGCGCCGCGGTAGGCAATGGTTGCTGGCGGTACTGGTGCTGCCCTGGTGCCTGCCGCCGGTGGTCAACGCCTTGGTGTGGTTGTGGATTTACAACCCCAGCTACGGCTTGCTGAACAACCTGCTCAAAGCCGTTGGGCTACTCGACAATAACGTGGTGTGGTTCAACGATCACAACACGGCGTTACTGCTGGTGGCGCTGGTCCACGTGTGGCGCATGTTGCCGCTGACCGCGATCATCCTGCTGGCCGCGCTGCAGGCCATCCCCGCCGACCTGTACGAGGCCGCCAAGCTTGACGGCGCCGGGCGTATCAAGTGTTTTCGGATGATCACCCTGCCGCTGATCGCGGGCGGCCTGGCCATAGCGCTCAGCCAATCGACGGTCTTCGCCTTCAACCTGTTCGATGAAGCGTGGATTCTCAACGGCTCAAGCTTGGACACGCGCAGCCTGATCATCCAGGTGTACATGTCGGCGTTCCAGAATCTGAAATTCTCCTACGGCATGGCGCTGTCGGTACTGGCCATGATCGCTTCGCTTGTGGTGTCGCTGGTCTATGTGCTCAAGGTGTACCGCGAAACGAGGTTCGACTGATGCGCAAGCTCACGCTGCACTATCTTGGCCGCGCCGGCTTCGCCCTCGCCGTGCTGGTGTTGCTGCTGTGGTCCTTGGGGCCGGTGTATTGGGCGGTGCTCACCAGCTTTACCGACCCGCGCGACATGCTCAGCGAACACCTGAGCCTGTGGCCGCAACACCCGACCCTAGAGCACTTTGCCAAACTGTTCGGCGCCAGCAGCGCCTCCCAGGGCAACGAGGTGCAGTCGGTGTGGCCGCAGTTTTCCAGGGCCTTCGTGAACAGCCTGGTGACCTCCGCCGCAGCCACGCTGGTCACCCTGGCCGCGGCGGCTTTTGGCGGTTACGCCTTCGTCAGGTTGCGCTTCCCGGGCCGGGATTTGCTGTTTGGCCTGGTGGTCGCGAGCATGGCGGTGCCAGCGTACACGGTGATGATTCCGTTGTACCGGCTGATGATTTCCCTGCACCTGATCGACACCTACCTGGGCGTGACGCTCATCTACGTCTCGGCCTTCCTGCCGCTGGCGTTGTGGTTGATGCGCAGCGTGTACCAGTCGCTGCCGGTGGCGTTGGAAGAAGCCGCCTGGCTGGACGGCGCGGGCCGCACCTACACGCTGGTGCGCATCGTGCTGCCCCTGGCCGCGCCTGGGCTTATCGCCACGGCCATCCTCACCTTTCTCAGCGCCTGGGGGCAGTTCATGGTGCCGCTGGTGTTCTCCCCGTCACTGGCGACCAAATCACTGACCGTGCTGATTCCAGAGTTCGTAACGCGCAACTACGTCGACTATGGGCTGATGAACGCCGCCGGTGTCGTCGCGATGCTGCCGCCGGTACTGCTGGTGATTTTCCTCAACCGTTTCCTCGTGCGTGGCCTGATTGCCGGCGCGACCAAATAACCTCTGAAGGGTCCTTTTCATGAACATCACTGAACAAGTCATCGTCGAGCAGTTTCCATTCTGGGGGCCTGCGTTGGCTCAGCCACTGCCAACGCTCAACGCCTCCACGGTGGTGGTGGTCGGCTGCGGCACGTCTTATTACCTGGCGCAGGTGGTGGCCAGTGCGCTGAACCTGAATGGCCAGTGCGCGATCGCCGTACCGGGAGGTGAATGGGCCCGGCGCCCGGATGCCTACCTGGCCGCCACCGAGGATGCCCAGGTCATTGCCTTGTCGCGCAGCGGCGAATCCACTGAAACCGTACAGGCCGTGCAAGCCAGCCGCGTGCGCGGCTTGAAAACCCTGGGCATCACCTGCGAAAGCGCCAGCAGCCTGGCGCGTTGCAGCGACGAGGTGCTGTTCGCCCCTACCCACGCCCTGGAAGGGATCGTGATGAGCAGTTCCGCCAGCCTGATGCTGTTGTTGGGCCTGCGGCTGGCCGGCGTCGAGGTAAGCGCGGCTATCCCGGCCCAGGCAGAGCAAGCCATGCACGCGCTGGACGGCCTGTTGAGCAGCAGCGTGCTGTCGCGCTCGCATTTCGTGTACCTGGGCGGCGGCGCGTATTACGGGCTGGCGAGCGAGGGGGCGTTGAAGCTGCAAGAGATGAGCCTGACCTATACCCAGGTGTTCCACCCGATGGAATATCGACACGGCCCCATCAGCTTGGTAGACGAAAAAACCTGCGTGGTGCTGATCTATAGCCCGCAAACCCGCGACGAAGAAGCAAAACTGTATGTCGAACTCAAACAGAAGGGCGCGCTGGTCATCGGTTTTGGCGGGCCCGGTGACTTATCTGTCGAAGTGCCCCACACGGGTTTGCACCGGAGCCTGGTCATTTTGCCGGCGCTTCAGTTGTTGGGCGAGCGCCTGGCCCAACACAAACACCTGGACAGCACCGCGCCGCGCCACCTCACGAAGGTTGTGCGCCTCTCCTGAATCAGTGGGCCCGGTATAGGTAGTGTTCCCGATATGGCAACCGTAACTATCCAGAAACTTCGTAAAAACTACGGCGCGATTCCGGTGTTGCATGGCATTGACCTGGCCATCGCCGACGGCCAATTCGTTTCGCTGGTCGGCGCTTCAGGCTGTGGCAAGTCGACCCTGCTGCGCATGATCGCGGGCCTGGAAAGCGTCACGGCCGGCACGATAGACCTCAATGGGCGGGTGATCAACGACGTCTCGCCCAAAGACCGGGACATCGCCATGGTGTTCCAGAACTACGCGCTGTACCCGCACATGACGGTTGCGCAAAACATGGGGTTCAGCCTGCACCTGCGCAAGGAATCGCCCGCGCGCATCGACCAGGCGGTAAAAGAAACAGCCGCCTTGCTTGGGCTGTCGAACTACCTTGACCGTTACCCCAAGGCCCTGTCCGGCGGGCAGCGCCAACGGGTCGCCATGGGCCGCGCCATCGTGCGCCATCCCCAGGTGTTTCTGTTCGATGAGCCACTGTCGAACCTGGACGCCAAGCTGCGCGTGCAGATGCGCATCGAAATCCGCACCTTGCAACGAAGGCTAGGCACCACCGCGATCTACGTGACCCACGATCAAATGGAGGCCATGACCATGTCTGACCTGATCGTGGTGATGAACGGTGGCCGGATCGAGCAAGTCGGCGCGCCCATCGACGTCTATGACCGCCCGGCGAATCTATTCGTGGCGACGTTCATTGGCTCGCCCGCCATGAACCTGATCGAGGGCGTGCTCGAGCATGAACAAGGCTTATCCCAGGTGCGCGTGGGCGGCCAGCGGATTGCAATGGGGCGGCGTATCGACCTGGCGGCGGCGGCGCCCGTGGTGATGGGCATTCGCCCCGAGCATTTGGCCCTGGCGCCGGCTCAGGGCCTGGAATTTACCCTGCCCTTCAAGGTCGACCTGATCGAGCCAACCGGCGCGGAAAGCCATGTTTACGGGCAAACCGGCAGCACATCGATCGTGGCTGCGTTGTCGCGCAAAGACGACCTTCAACTGGGGCAGGCTGTCCATTTGCGGGGCCAGTGCGAACATATTCACCTGTTCGACAAGGCTACTGGGGCGCGGCTGGATTGAGCGCCTAAAAGCTTGATCGGGCCGGCGGCCCTGCAGGGCAAATTGGCATACCTTGGGCGCGCAAGCCTTTATCGATTGAAGGGGGGCGGGCTGTGCCCCTGGTTATGCGAAGCCGGAGACCCTGCACCTGTTATTGAAGGTGCGTACAAAGGCTGACGGGGCTGCCAAAGGCTGGAAATGCGCGGTATCATTCCCTGCTCTGAAGGGCACACGGTACTGGCTGGGCATTGTGGGCGGGCTATCCTACCGGCCCACTGCAAGCGCCCGGCTATTCAGTTTTTATTCAAGCCAACAGAACGCTATCGGTGGCCTGCCCATAAGCCTGGCGCGGCACCCTGGGTGCGCGCTGTACCGATCGTGAGCACACTTACCCTCCACCACAAAACACCATATTTTGTGATTTCAATCATGAAATACACCATATGTAGTGCTATGCTCCCCCCGAAGTGAATAAACCCCCGTCGGAAAACATCGCCGGCGCGCGCAATCAAGGCTGCTTTTTCGTATAATCGTTACCCCCGTTCAGGCTGCCCAGCAGCAGCGCCGAACAACCATTTGCAGTGCGCACGAGGCCTCATTCGTCGGGCGCCACACACGCGTTTCAATATCCACCTGCCGCCACGGCGGCCCTCTGGCAGGAGCAACATCACCATGCTGAGCTGGGAAGAATTCGACAAAGAAGACGGCGACGTACCTGCCGCTAATAACACCGCGCAACAGGCCCAAGGCCCTGCCGGTAGTATCGACAAACTCGACAGCGCCGGCGACGCCGCGGCCCACGAAGCCCGCGAAATTGCCGCCGACGACAGCGCGGCGGTGGCCCGTGCCAAGGCCGCCCTGAACGACCTGGACATCGCCGAAGGCCTGGCCGAACTCGAAGGCTCCGCGGCGCGCGTGACCGTAGATGCCAAGCGCATGATCAACTGCCGCGCCGACCTCAACCAATTGGTACCCTTCAAGTACGACTGGGCGTGGCAAAAGTACCTCGACGGCTGCGCCAACCACTGGATGCCGCAAGAGGTCAACATGACCGCCGACATCGCCCTGTGGAAAACCCCGGAAGGCCTGACCGACGACGAGCGCCGCATCGTGATGCGCAACCTCGGCTTTTTCTCCACCGCCGACTCGCTGGTGGCCAATAACCTGGCCCTGGCCGTGTACCGCTTGATCACCAACCCCGAGTGCCGCCAGTACATCCTGCGCCAGGCGTTCGAAGAGGCGATCCACACCCACGCCTACCAGTACTGCATCGAATCACTGGGCATGGACGAAGGCGAGATCTTCAACATGTACCACGAGATCCCTTCGGTGGCCAAAAAGGCCGCCTGGGGCCTGAAGTACACCCGTGCCATTTCCGACCCCGAGTTCGACACCGGCACCCCGGAAACGGACAAAGAACTGCTGCGCAACCTGATCGCCTACTATTGCGTGCTCGAAGGCGTGTTCTTCTACTGCGGCTTCACCCAAATCCTGTCCATGGGCCGGCGTAACAAGATGACTGGCGTCGCCGAGCAGTTCCAGTACATCTTGCGCGACGAATCCATGCACCTGAACTTCGGCATCGACGTGATCAACCAGATCAAGATCGAAAACCCGCAGTTGTGGGATGCCGAGATGAAGGAAGAAGCCACCCAGATGATTCTGCAGGGCACCCAACTGGAAATCGAATACGCCCGCGACACCATGCCACGCGGCGTATTGGGCATGAACGCCGCGATGATGGAAGACTACCTGAAGTTCATCGCCAACCGGCGCCTGAGCCAAATCGGCTTGAAAGAAGAATACCCAGGCACCACCAACCCGTTCCCGTGGATGAGCGAGATCATGGATTTGAAGAAAGAAAAGAACTTCTTCGAAACCCGGGTGATCGAGTACCAAACGGGTGGGGCGTTGAGCTGGGATTGAGGCGGGCCTCACTCTTAGTCATCAAACCCTATCGCCTACCCATTGAGGAAGCAGTCTCGCCTCGATGGGTGTGCGAATGAGTTCGTACGGCGTCAGTCAAGAATACGAAAGATCGCCTCAACCTCTACGGTCATATTGCCCGGCAGCGACCCCATCCCTACCGCCGACCGGGCGTGCCGCCCGCGCTCGCCGAGTACTTCGACGAACAGGTCGGAGCAGCCGTTGATCACCTGCGGATGCTGGCCAAACTCTGGCGTGGCGTTGACCATGCCGAAAATCTTCACCACCTCGAGCTTGTCCAGGTCTGCGTACAGGGAGTGCGCCACCGCCAGCAATGCCAGCCCGGCGAGGCGGGCATGCTGGTAGGCCTGATCGGCGCTGACCTCAGCGCCTACCTTGCCTTGGTGATAACCGCCGCTATCATCACGCGGCCCCTGCCCCGACAAATAAAGTAGATCACCCAGGCGTTTGCCGGGCACATAGTTGGCCACCGGCGTGGGCACAGTGGGCAGGCTCAGGCCGAGCGCCGCCAGGCGTATGAGTGCAGTCATCGTGTGAATCTCCAGGGGTGCTTATTGCCAGGCGGCAGGGTCGGCAAAATCCTTGCTTTCGGGGAGGGTCTGGCCGCCGTCGACAACGATGGTGGTACCGGTGATATAGGCCGCCTCGTCGGAGGCCAGGAACAGCGCCGCATGGGCCACGTCATCGGGTAACCCGAGGCGGCCCAGCGGAATGGATTTTTCCATGTTGCTGATAAAGCTCGGGCTGCGCCCGGCGCTCAGCCCTTCGGTGAGGATGTTGCCCGGCTCGATACCGTTGACGGTGATGCCATAGCGCGCGAATTCCAGCGCTGCGGAACGGATCAAACCGTTGATGCCGGCCTTGCTCGAGGCATACGCCGCGACGCCTGGGTTGGCCACCCGCGGGCCAGTGATGGAAGAGGTGAACACCATCTTGCCGCCGCCTTGGGCACGCATCGCCGGCAGGCACGCACGGGTGGCCAAAAAGCTGCCCGTAAGGTTCACTGCCAGCACGTCCTGCCACTGGCTGAGGGTCATGTCCTCAAGCAGATAGGACGGATAGATGCCGGCGTTTTGCAACAGAATATCGATGCGGCCGAAGCGGGCCAACGCCAAATCCGCTACCGCTTGCATATCGGCTTCGACCGCCACGTTGGCGCGTACGAACACGGCCCGCTCCGGGGGCAGCTCGGCCAGCAGGCGCTCGCCGCTGTCGGCGTCAAGGTCGGCCAAGACCACCCGCGCGCCTTGCTCGACGAAGCGTCGGGCCATGGCCGCGCCAATGCCCTTGGCGGCACCGATGATGATCGCCACACGGTTTTTCAGACGCCCTTTCATTTCATTTACTCCATCACAGGCCACGGCGCGTGAGCCCCTGCCCTGTTCAATCATCGATAGCGACGGGCGCGGGCTCGCGAGAGCCCGGCGCCGTCAGTTACAGCTGGTTTTATAGAAGTACTGGCTGATGTTCTTATCCGCCATGTTGTCGCGGGTGGCGACCACGAACGGCAAGAAGTTGTCATGCTTGACGCTGGCTTTGTCGACCTGGTGGCGGATCAGTTGCGCACTCAGCTTCACCGCCTCGTAGCCCATGTTGTAGGGCTGCTGAATGATCAGCGCGTCGTAGATGCCGTCTTTAAGGTCGCGGATCTGCTGTGGGTCGGCGTCGAACGACACCAGTTTGACCTTGCCGCGCAAGCCAGCCTCCATGATCGCGGCCGAGGCCCCGGTGGCGGCTGCCGAATGGGTGACGTAAACACCCTTCAGGTCGGGGTTGGCCTGGATCGCCGCAGCCACTTGCTGCGCCGCCTTGGTAGAGCTGGTTTCAGGGTAGGCGACCGGCAGCAGCTTGGCATTGGGGTGGTCTTTTTTGAAGGTGTCGACAAACCCTTTGACCCGTGCGTCGATGTCCGGCAAACCGGGGCGCATGCCGACCACCAGGAACGTACCGGTGTCACCGGCCACCGCGACCATCGCCTTGGCCGCGGCAACGCCGCCGAGCAAGTGGTCGGACTGCACGCTCTGGGTTTCCACTGGCTGATCGAGCGGCGCGTCCACGGTCACCACGTGCACGCCTTTGCTTTCAAGGTCCTTGACTTGGGAAATCAGCGCGCCGCCATCGGTGGGCGCCAATACGATGCCTTGCGGATGCAATTGCAATGCGGCGTCGATAAACGGCTGCTGCAGGGCGATGTCCCAATCCGGCGGGCCGTTCCAGCTCAACTGCACGTTGAATGCCTTGGCCGCCGCTTGTGCGCCGCATTGCATCGAGGAATAGAACGGGATGCCCACCTGCCCCGGCAGGAACGCCACAGTGACCGGATCTTCGGCATGGGCCTGTGCCGCCAAGGCCGCCGCCATAATGCTCGCAAGCGTTACTGCCAACTTCATCTTCATCGTCATCTACCCTCTGCTGAGCTATCAAAAGCCGCAAGAATCACGGACAAGGCATGAACCGGTGAGGCACCCACTAGAAACGGGTTTGGCGATTACGCTGGTCGATGTACACCGCTGCGATAACGATCAGCCCGACCAGGATCAACTGGTAAAAAGAATCCAGCCCCATGATCACCAGGCCGGTGCCGAGCACCACCGGGATCAAGCTACCGACCAGCGTGCCTTGCACCGAGGCCATGCCGCCGAACAGGCTGGTGCCGCCGATCACCGCGGCGGCGACCGCCTGCAGGTTGTCGGTCTGGTGGCCGCCGATGTTGGTGGTGGCGAAGCGCGAGATGTCGAGCAGTGCGGCGACACCGCACAACACGCCCATCAGCGCGAACAGCTTGAGCAGGTGCAGTTTGTGATTGATGCCGGCACGGCGGGCGGCGTCCACGGATGACCCCAGCGCCAAGGTATGAACACCGAAGCGGGTCTGTGCCAGCACGAACCACAACAGCATTACCAGCGCCAGTGACAGCAATACCGGCAGCGGCACCAAGTCGAACAAGCGGTAGGTGGCGAAGTCTGTTTGCAAGGCCCGGGGAATGTCCGGAACGTTGGCGCCGTGGGTCAGCACCAGCGCCATACCCAGGCCAATGGCGGTAGTGGCCAGCGTGACCAGGAATGAACTCAGGCGCAGCGTGGTCACCAACAGGCCGTTGACCAGCCCGAACAGCGCGCCCGAGCCCAACGCCACCACCACCCCGACCGCCACGGCCAGGCCCAGGTGGGGATAGTCGCCCACGGCAACTTCATCGGGGGTGCCGGCCAGCGCGGTGATGGTCTTGGCCGCAAGGATCGAGGCCAGCACGATGTTCGAACCCACCGACAGGTCGAACTCCTTGGCACCCAGCAAAAAGGTCATGCCCACCGCCAGCAGCACGAGCTGCGACGCATTAAGGGCGATGTTGAAGAAGTTGTTCACGCTAAGGAACGCATGGTGCGGCGAAATCAGCGAAAACAGTGCGACCAGCCCCAGCAGGATCAGAAACATCCAGAACGCCGTGGTTTCCCTTAGCCGGTAAAACCAGGTGGAACCATCGTCATAAGCAAGTTTGTTCACGGTACGAGCCTCGTGCGAACAGCCATGGATAAGCCCAGCAACAGCAACGGCAGCGGTGCATCAAGTGGGTTTGGCGCCCAGCATCACGTCCACCACATCCCTGACGGTGACCTCGGCGGGAACCAGGTTGGCGATTGCCACGCCTTGGCGCATGACCACGATGCGATCCGCCAACGCCAGTACCTGAGGCAAGTCGTGGGAGATGAGCAGCACCGCCAGGTTGCGTTGGGCAGCGGCGCGAATGGCCTCGTAGACCATATCGCGCTGGCGGGTGCCCAGCGCTGCGGTCGGTTCGTCCATGAGAATGGCGTGGCGCGCCCATTTGATGGCGCGCGCAATGGCTACCCCTTGGCGCTGGCCGCCAGACAAGCTCTGCGTGGTCGCGCGGTAACTCTTAAGCTTCGCCCCCAACTCGGTCAAAATCCGTGTCGATTCCGCAAGCATTTGCGGGCGATCGAGCATGCCGATACGCCCCCGCCAGCCTGGCGCCTTGAGTTCACGGCCCAGAAAAACGTTCTCTGCCACCGACAGGTCTGGCGCCAGGGCCAAGTCTTGGTACACGGTTTCGATACCGAAGGTTTGCGCGTCCTGGGTCGAACGCAACAGCACCTCCTTGCCGTTGACGCACAGCTGGCCGCCAGTCGGGGCATGCTCGCCGCTGAGGACCTTCATGAAGGTCGACTTGCCGGCACCGTTGTCGCCGACCACGGCGGTGATTTCGCCGCGATACAGCTCCATGGAAACACCCTTTAGCACTTCCAGCGAACCGAAGTTCTTGGTGATACCGATAGCCTGCAACGCTGGCTCCCGACGCCCCACCGATGGCAGGTGGGCGCCGCCGTTTGCGGGGGCCGCTTGCGCCGCCAGGTACTGCTGAGGTGAATGCATGTCGCGCGCCTCGCAAATGTCGTAGACTGTGGACGTAATCGATTCACGTAATCGATTACGTTGCGTGTTTGCTTTATAGTGGCAACCTGCAGATGGCGTCAACACAATTATTGAAAATACCGTGCGCTGCCCCGGCTGCCGACGCCAGGCGGCGCCGAAAAAACACCCCGCCCGGTGCCCGGCGTTGCCACTGCCGGCGCCGGCCTTCACTGCCTTAAGGATTGCAACGCGTTGAAAGCCAACAGAAAACCCACTATGCAAGACGTTGCTCGCGAAGCGGCGGTGTCGACCGCTACCGTTTCGCGGGTACTGGCCGGGTTCAAGGGTGCGACCTCCGATGACACCGCCGAACGAGTGCGCGAGGTCGCCGCTCGCCTGGGCTATGTGGTCAATTCGGTCGCCGCGAGCCTGCGCAAGGAACGCTCATCGTCGGTCGGCCTGATTCTGGCCGATGTCGCCAACCCATTCTTCGGTGCCCTGGCCAGCGGCGTGGAAAGCACCCTGACGCAACAGGGCTTCGGCGTACTGTTGGCCAGCTCCGGCAACGATGCCGATGAAGAGCGGCGCTTGCTGCGCCTGATGGCAGAAAAACAAGTGGATGCGGTGATCATGGCCAGCTCCGCGGCCGGTGGTGAACATATCAACGAAGCCATCGCCCGCGGCATGCGCATCGTGCTGGTGGACTCCGAATTGCGGGACGTCGATGCCGACACCGTCGTGGTCGACAACCAAAGCGCCGCGCAGATGGCTATCGAGCATTTGCTGGAACAAGGGCACCGCGACATCGCCATCATCACCGGCCAACTGCAGGCCTCGTTCGACCGCGAACGCCTCGCCGGTTATCAGCAGGCCCTTAACGCTCAGGGGTTGAAGCCGCTCAAGCGCTTGACCCTGTGCGGCGACTCCACCTTCGAAGGCGGCCATGCGGCGGTCACCACCCTGCTGCGCAAACGCGCCAAAGTGACTGCGGTGTTCGCCACCAACAACCTGATGAGCATGGGCGCCATCACCGCACTGCTGGAAGCCGGCCTGTCGATTCCAGACGACATATCGCTGATCGGCTTCGATGACTTGGAGTGGTACCCGATCTTCAAGCCAGCCATCAGCGCCATTGCCCAGCCGGCCTACCAGTTGGGCCAGGTGGCCGCACAGCGCCTGCTCCAGCGCTTTGCCGCCGACAACGTGCTGGCGACCGAGCGGGTGGTACTGCCCACGCAATTGATCCTGCGGGCCAGCACCGCCCCACCGCTTTACCACCGTTAAAGGTTAACCACCATGCCTTCGTTTGCCCTGGTCGATGCCCATGTGCACTACTACGATCCCAGCCAACTGAATTACCCGTGGCTGGACAACGTTCCGGCGATCAAGGGCACCTACCTGCCCGCCGACTTCGCCGCCGCGACCGAGGGCATCGCCATCGACAAGCAGGTGTTCGTCGAAGTGGACGTCGCACCAGGCCAGGAATTGGCCGAAGCGCGTTTCGTGCAGGGCCTTGCCCGCAGCGACCGGCGCATCCAGGGCATCGTCGCCTCGGCCGCCATCGAGCGGGGCGCCTGGGTCAACGACGAGCTAGACCGGCTTGGCGAGGTCGCGTTACTCAAGGGCGTGCGCCGCTTGATCCAGTACCACGAGGCGGTGGATTACTGCCTGCAACCGGCCTTCGTCGAGGGCGTGCAGCAGCTCGGCCGGCGCGGCCTGAGCTTCGATATTTGTATTCGCCACCAGCAACTGGCCAGTGCGACCGAGCTGGTACGCCGCTGCCCCGATGTGCAGTTCGTGCTGGACCACATCGCCAAGCCGGGGATCGCCAATGGTGTGCGGCACCCCTGGTGGGAAGAGATCAAAACGATTGCGCAGCTGCCTAATGTGGTCTGCAAGGTCACCGGCGTAATCACCGAGGCCGACCCGCTGCACTGGACCCTATGCGACATCCGCCCGTACATCGACCACACCCTCGACTGCTTTGGGCTGGGGCGTGCGCTGTTTGCCAGTGACTGGCCGGTGATCAACCTCGCCGGTGCCTATCGGCCCTGGGTGGCGGTGATGGACGAACTGCTCAGCGGTTGCTCGGCCAGCGAGCTTCAGCAGTTTTACCGCGACACCGCCATTGCGACCTACCGGCTTTAGGCACCAAAGCGGCCTTGGCGATACTCATGGCGCAGCCCCATGAGTATCTTGCCGAGCACGTTATGCCCCTGCCCCTGGTATTCGCCCCAGTAGCGGGCAACTTCGCTGTCATCCGGGGCCCATTCCACCAGGCGTGCATTCTGGGTGCCGAGCAGCAAGGCGCGCAGGTCCGGGTGCTGGTCGAACTTGGCCCGCACGATGCCGGTCATGATCTTCACGTGGTCCTCATACCAATGGTCGACGGTTTGCTCGGGTGCCAGGGCGTCACCGGCCGCGGCCACTAACTCCGCTGTGGGTGCCGCCATCAGCCATTCGCGCAATGCCGGCCTGGCCTTGAGTACCTGGTAGGCATGTTCGGCAGTGGCATAGCGCTGCCCGGCGTACTCCAGCGCTCGAGGGTGCAGGTTGCTCAGTGCGCAGAACTCGCCATGGCGAGGATCGTAGAAACGTATTTCGTTCATTCCAGGCCTCTGGGGAAGGGCGGATGGTCGCTGAGCCGATAAGAGAATGGCTTGCCGTGTTCGCTACTGTATGGTGTGATGTAGTCAGAACGCAATCGATTACGTAATAATTCCGTAGGGGCCGCCGTGATCACTTTGTCCGATATCGAATCAGCCGCAGAACGCATTGCGCCTTTTATCCGCCACACACCGTTGGTCCCCGCTACGGCGCTGCGCGAGCCGGTCACGGATGCGCGGTTGTGGCTCAAGCTCGAATGCCTGCAGCCTACCGGGTCGTTCAAGGTACGCGGTGCCACCAACCGCCTGCTGACCACACCGGTGGAGCAACTGCGCAATGGCATCGTCACGGCCTCTGGGGGCAATCACGGCTTGGCTACCGCGCGCGCCGCCAGCGTTGCCGGCGTACCGGCAAACATTTTCGTGCCCCGCAGCATCACCCCGGCCAAATTAGACAAGCTCGCCCGTTGGGGTGCACAGGTGCACGTGGTGGGGGATGTCTGGGATGAAGCCAACGAGCAGGCTTTGGTATTTGCCGCCGAGCACCAAGCGGCCTATTTCCATCCGTTCGCCGACCCAGCGGTGGTCGCCGGCCAAGGCACCTTGGGGCTGGAAATCCTGCAGGCGTTGCCCGACATTGACGTGATCCTCGTGGCGATCGGCGGCGGCGGGCTGATTTCCGGCATCGCCACCGCGCTCAAGGCGCTTAAGCCCTCCGTGCGCATCATCGGTATCGAACCGGAAGGCTCCCCCACCCTACACGCCTGCTTGCAGGCGCAACAGGTGGTACGCCTGCCCGCGGTCACTACGCAGGTGGCGACCATGGCCTGCGGGCGTACCGAAGAACGTGTTTTCGAATTGGCGCGGCATGCCATCGAGCAGGTGGTACTGGTCAGCGATGCCGCGTTACTGGACGCAGCCCGGTGGTTGTGGTTCGAGTTTGGATTGGCCGCAGACCTCAGCGGCGCCGCCGCGATTGCCGCGCTGCGCTCAGGTAAGCTGGCCCTGCCAGCAGGCCTCAATGTCTGTGCCCTGGTGTGCGGGGCTGGGCAGGAAGGTATATGAAAAGGGCGGCCGGCGCCGCTATCTGATCGCCCGTGGCATACCCGATGAAACACCCTGGGGTTGCCCCGCCGTGGGTGACCGCGCTCAAGCGAACGGCATGGGCCCTGGGAATGCCCCAATAGGCACCCAATGGGTGATAAGCCCGGTGTCAGGCTTCCAGTGGTGCAGCAACAGGGCGGGGGGTTCTAGATAGGATGCTTCTTCAGCGCCGGGCTCCAGCGCAAGGCCGATGGCCGTGGTGGTGCTGGGCGCCGTACACAATAGGGTGCCGCCGAAACGCAGTTGCATCGCCCGGTGGACATGCCCACACACCACCCGCTCCACCGCCGGGTATCGTTCAACGGTGCGGGCGAGGCGCTGGGCGTTGAAGCAGGCGTAGGGGTCGATATAGGGAATACCGCTTAAAAACGGCGGCTGGTGCAGCATGATCAAGGTAGGCCGCTCCGGCTCCTGGGCAAGCGCACCTTCTAGCCATGCCTGCGCCGCTTCGTCCATATCGCCGTGGTGTTGGCCAGGCACGGTAATGTCCAAGCCAATGATACGAACCGGCCCAAGCCCGGCTGCAACGAAATGCAAAGGCCCTTCGCTGGCCGCCAGGCTCTGTTCAGCAAAAGCTGCCCGGAACCGTGCGCGGTCGTCATGGTTGCCAGGAATCAACAGCAGCGGCTGCTCGATACCCGCCAGCAGCATTTTTGCCATCTCATATTCGGCGGGTAAGCCTTCATCCACCAGGTCGCCGGTGATGATGACGACATCCGGGCGCGGTCGCAGGGCATGTAGATGCTCGATGGCTTGCTTACACATCTTGTTCGAATCCACCAGCCCCTGGTAGAGCACGCCCTGTGGCCTGATGTGTAGGTCTGACAAGTGGGCAATCAGCACGGCGTGTCTCCAGGGGTCGCTGTTGGCGCAGGGTAACAGCCATGCACGCGGAACAGTCTATAAGGCTATGCCAAGCGCCTTTAGCACGTACAGCCCGATTGGAGCGTTGAGGGCAGAAGGTAGTGCAGACGGCTGGCAGAATCGGTAGCTGATCGCACCTGCAAACGGCCGATACGGCGGCCCGGAACGCTTTACCACACGGAATTTTTACCAACCGGTCACCATTCAATGACATCCACTTCTCTACTGTGAGGCAGGCTTTCTCCCTGCACAGTGCCTCATGAAAATCTTGATCATTGAAGATAACCGCGACATCCACGACAACATTGTCGAGTTCCTCAAACTCAAGGGCCACCACGTCGAGGGGGCCTTGGATGGGCTGACCGGGTTGCACTTGGCCGCCTCCAAGGATTTTGATGCGATCATCCTCGACATTATGTTGCCCGGCGCGGATGGTTATCACATTTGCCGCACATTGCGCCAACACGCACACTCCAATGCCGCGATCTTGATCCTCACCGCGCGCGACGAGTTGAGCGACCGGCTGGTGGGGTTCGAGGTGGGCGCCGATGATTATGTGGTCAAGCCATTTGCCATGGCCGAAGTGGTGGTGCGTTTGGAAACCATCGTGGCCCGCCGCCGCGGCCGTAACCCGCGAATTTTGCAGGTCAGTGACCTGCGTTATGACCTCGATACCCTGGAGGTGACCCGTGCCGGCCACCCGGTGCGCTTGACGCCCACCGGGCTCAAGCTGCTTGAGGTGCTGATGCGCCGCAGCCCCGCGGTGGTCAGCAAGCGGGTACTGGAAGACGCTGTCTGGGGCCGTGACCTACCCCGAAACGACATTATAAAAAGCAATATCTATCTGATCCGCCGCGCTATCGACAAGGGTTTTGAGCAGCCCTTGGTGCATACCCTGCACGGCCTGGGCTACAAGCTCAGTTCGCCCTGAACTCATTACTGTTCGTTCTACGCCCGTACGCTTTGCTGTGCCACAAGGCGGGCGCCATGGTGCCCGCGCTGCCAGCCACCGTGGAATGCTTCTAGCCCCGGGCCCGCGCAGCCTGGGCTTAGCCCAATAAGCCCAATACCGCCAGCCGTGACCATTCGTTTCGGCGCTTTTCACGAAAAACGTTCCTGCCCGTGCCTAGTGTGGCACCTCGGAAGTTGCCCGCACTCCGTTTGGCGGTGCCGTTCGCTGCTGGGCCACGGTGCTCGGCAACACCCTCCATGCGTCAAGGTTTGCGCGAACTTCTGAGAGACCCCATGGGTTCCCCTGCTACTGGAGCGCGCCCTCTTCTGGGCGCGCACGTTAATTGAATGCAGACGGCTTTCATTCGATGGCGAAGTTCAAAGCGGTACGGCCCGAAGCGGTCACCCTGGCAGCCAGCATATTGTTGCTGACCCTGTTCAATATTCCGTTGTGGCACCACTTGGCACCGATTACCCAGGCTGCACATGGCTGGCTGCTGCGCAGCGTATTCCTGACCATGGTGCTGCTGCTATTTAACTTTGTGCTGTTCATGTTCGCCAGCCGGTGGACGCTAAAGCCCCTGCTGATGCTGCTGTTCGTGGTCAGCGCTGCGGTCGCGTACTTTATGAACGAATACGGCATCTTCATCGATGCCAGTATGTTTCGTAACGTCGCCGAGACGGACGCCAGCGAGGTACGTGGGCTGCTCTCGGTGAAACTGGCCGGGTACCTGCTCGGCTTGGGCGCGCTTCCGTGCGTGTTGCTTTGGCGGTTGCCCATCCATTACCGGCCTTTCTCCCGGGCAGTGCTCAGTAAATTCGTAGTGGGCATGTTCAGCGCCTGCGCTGTCGGGCTTTTAGCCATGGCCAACTACCAAGGCTTGTCGTCGTTATTGCGCAATCACCATGAATTACGCCTGTTGGTAGTGCCCAGCAATGTGATCGGCGCCACCATGGCCTATCTCGCAGAGAACGTGTCTGCGGTTAAACAACCCTTCGTGCAGGTTGGCCTGGATGCGCACCTGGCCCCAGCCTGGCAGCAGCATGCGCGCAAGTCGCTGACGGTATTGGTGATTGGCGAGAGCGCCCGCGCCGAAAACTTCGGCCTGTTCGGCTATAGCCGCGACACCACGCCGGAGCTTGCCAAAGTGGCGGGCTTGGTAGCTTTCCCGGATGTGCATTCTTGCGGCACGGAAACCGCGGTATCGCTGCCATGCTTGTTCTCCAACCTGCCGCGCAAGGATTATTCGGCAAGCGTGGCAGCCCGCCGCGAAGGCCTTTTGGATGTGCTGAAGCGAGCCGGGCTGGACGTGCTGTGGATCGACAACCAAGCCGGCTGCAAAGGGGCCTGTGCCCGGGTGGCCTACAGCAACGTCAGCAATGCAGCCGACCCTCGCTACTGCTCAGGCGGCGAATGCCACGACGAGATTCTGCTGCGTGACCTGCCGGCGCTGCTGGCTAACCTGAAGCAGAACACCGTACTGGTGTTGCACCAGATGGGTAGCCACGGGCCTGAATATTACAAGCGGGTACCGCCCGGCTATGACCACTTCCAACCCGTGTGCGAGAACAATGCCCTGAACGCCTGCGACAGGGGGCAGATCATCAATGCTTACGACAATACCCTGCGCTATACCGACCATGTGCTCAGTGAGCTTATAAACACCCTGCGCAGCCACGACGGCCAGGTGGATACCGCAATGCTCTATGTGTCTGACCATGGCGAGTCGCTGGGCGAATACAACCTGTTCCTGCACGGCACGCCCTACATGCTTGCGCCTGAACAGCAAAAGCACGTGCCGATGCTGGCGTGGTTCTCCGATGGCTACCAAAAGGATTTTTCCCTCGATGCGCGATGCCTTCAGGCCTCACGTGACCGCCCGCTCAGCCACGACAACGTGTTTCACTCCATGCTTGGGCTTTTGCAGGTAGACAGCCAGGTATACGACGCTGGCTTGGACATGTTTGCAGGTTGCCGGCGCTAGCGGGGTGTTTCTGCTATGGGCATGGGTGCGATGTGCGAGACACCCTGCATGATACGCAGGGCGACGGTCGTTGGCTGCCGCCTTCACCGGCTGCGCAGGCGCCGTACATAGCGGTCACCCAAGTACTGGATGCCACACACCAGCACGATCAAAATTGCAATGACCCAGGCCATCACGACCGTGTCGTAACGCTGGTAACCGTAGCGGATGGCCAAGTCGCCCAGGCCGCCAGCACCGATGGCACCGGCCATGGCCGAGGCGCCGATCATGGCTACCACCGTGAGGGTGAAGCCGCCGATGATGCCGGGCAGCGCTTCGGGCAACAGCACATTGAACAAAATATGCCGGCGCTCGCAGCCCAGCGCCTGGGCCGCCTCGATCACCCCGCCGCTGACTTCGCGCAGGCTCACCTCCGCGACCCGGGCGAAGAATGGGGTGGCGCTCAAGGTAATGGGCACCACCGCCGCCCATACGCCAATGGTGGTGCCCACCAGCAAACGGGTAAAGGGGATCAGCGCCACCAACAGGATGATGAACGGCGTGGCGCGAAAGGCGTTGACCACCCCGCCCAGCACCCGGTTCAGCGCCGGCGCACTGAAGATCGCACCGCGCGCGGTGGTGACCAGCACCAGCGCCAAGGCAATACCGGCAAACCAGACGATAATCGCCGAGAGCCCGACCATGGTCAGGGTATCGGCCAGCGCCTTGCACAGCGCCTTGAACATGAAATCAGACATGGCCCACGACCTTGGCCGCACTGAACAGGCCGTTCAGGCCCAGGAACAGTTCCACCCGCGCGGGCGCCGCGCGCACCGCCAATAGCAAGCGGCCCTGGGCCCGGCCCTGGATGCGATCGATGCCACCGTGCAGCAACTCGATGTCACGGCCCAGGTGGTGGGCGATGGCGCTCAAATCCGGCTCGCCGGCGCTTTGCCCGTCAAAGGTCAGCTCCAGTACCGCGCGTTGGCCGTTACCGGCCGCCAAGCGCTGGGCCAGGTCTTCCGGCAGTTGAGTGGCCAGCGGTGCCAGCAGTGCACGGGTCGCGTCCGCCTGGGGTCGGCCGAAGATCTGCCACACCGGGCCCTGCTCGACAATGCGCCCGCGCTCCAGCACCACCACCCGGTCGCACACTTGGCGGATCACCGCCATTTCGTGGGTGATCAGCACAATGGTCAGCTTAAGCTTGCGGTTGATCTCTTTGAGCAGCGCCAGAATCGACTGGGTGGTTTCTGGGTCTAGCGCGCTGGTGGCCTCGTCGCACAGCAAAATGCTCGGTTCGAGCATCAGCGCCCGGGCGATGCCCACCCGCTGTTTTTGCCCGCCGGAGAGCCGTGACGGATACACATGTTCCTTGCCTTTGAGCCCCACCAACGCCAACAGCTCACGGGCGCGTTGCTCGATAATGGCACGGCTTACCCCAGCTGCCTTCAAGGGCAGGGCGAGGTTCTCCAGCACGGTTTGCGACGCCAGCAGGTTGAAGTGCTGGAAGATCATGCCGATGCCGCGGCGCAACCTCACCAACTCGTTGGCCGAGAGCTTGCCGATGTCTTGCCCGTCGATCAGCACCTGGCCTTCGCTGACGTCTTCCAGGCGATTGAAGGTGCGGATCAAACTCGACTTGCCGGCGCCACTGCGGCCGATAATGCCGAAAATCTCGCCACGGTGAATATCCAGGTCGATGTTGCTCAGGGCGTTGACCGCCTTGCGCCCGGCCAGGTACGTCTTGCCCACGCCGCGCACCTGGATGTGCACCGGCTGCTGGGGAGCGTGCACGGGCGGGGGTTCAACGGTGTTACTGCGCAGGGAAATCACCTGGCTCATCGGGCGGCCTCCTTCTGTGCCGGCAACCAGGCCAGCGCGTAGAGTTTAGGGTTACCGTAGGCCTTCTCAATGGCCGTGCGGACCCGTGGGTCGTTTTGGAAAATGTCGATAAAGGTGTGCACCGCCGGGTTATCGACGTTCTTGCGCGCCACCACGAAGCGCAACGCATACAGGTGCCCGTTGGCTTCGTCCTGGCTAAATAGCAAGGCACTGCCTGGGTCTGCCGTGCCGGCGGCAAGAATATGCGAGGGGTAGCTTTGGGCAAGAGTCACGTCATCGAGCACCCGCGCCAGTTGCGGGCCGGGCAACTCGATGAACTTGAGCTTGTGGGGGTTGGCGGTGATGTCTTGCAGGCTCGCCTTGGGCCCGGCGCCGTCGCGCAGGGTGATAAGCCCGGCGCGCTGGTAGAGGTTAAGCCCGCGGCCCTGGTTCACCGGGTCGTCGGCCACCGCCACAGTGTCGCCATCCTTAACCTGGTTGAACGCCGTGATCTTCTTCGAGTACAGGCCGACTTTGTTCTCCACCCCATAGGCCAGCGGCACCAAGTCGTAGCCATTCTGGGCGATGGCGTTTTCGAGAAATGGCTGGTGCTGAAAGTAATTGATGTCGATATCGCCATTGGCCAAGGCCAGGTTGGGCGTGTTCCAGTCGGAGAACGACAGTACCTCGACCTCGATGCCCTTCTCTTTGGCCAACTGCGCGGCCAGCTCGATGGCCGCGTTCTGCGGGCTGTCGTTGATGCCGATCTTGATGTGCTGCGGGTCGGCCAGGGCGAGGCCGGAGAACAACGTCGCCGCCAGCAGCGCGGGGCGTAGAAATTGAGCCAAGGGCATGGGAACGACTCCACGGAGGTGGTGAAGGAAGCGTCTCCGGTGGCCCGGTCGAACGGCAGTCGAACTACGGTAGCTCAATAACGTTCGGGTATTAAATATGATTTTTTCATAACCATATTCACAACACTGATGCGCTGGCGCGGGGGGGTACACAGGCCTGCGCGGGGCACCCATGCAATGGGTCGAAATATCCATAGGGCCAGCGCGGTGCCTGCGCCCTTCGCACAAAGCGTGGCCCGTAGGCGTTGCAACGTGGGTGGTGTTTCACGCGTTGCCAGCGCCCCTTCGGCGGTGCCGTTGGCTGCCGGGCCGGCGCTGGCATACCCCCACCCTCACGGCCACTGCACGCCCGCCACCGCCACATGAATCAGATACACCGACGTATTGGCCGTCATGAACAACTGGTTCCTGCGCGGCCCGCCAAAGGTCAAATTCGCCACCTTCTCTGGCAGCAGCACCTTCCCCAGCAGCGTGCCATCGGCGGCAAAGCATTGAATCCCATCCCCGGCGCTGGTCCATACGTTGCCGTTTACATCCACCCGCAACCCATCGGGGATGCCCGGCTCGATTTCGGCAAACACCCGCGACTCGCCCAAGCGCCCGCCTTCGAGCACACGCAGCTTGCGGATATGGTGGGGCGCGTGGGGGGCGTGGGAGCGCGCCGAGTCGGCCACGTACAGCCATTGGCCGCAGGCGGAGAACGCCAGGCCATTGGGTTGCACGAAGTCATCCGCCACGCAGGTGATTTCGCCACTGGCGCCGTCTACCCGGTATACATAGCGGCCGGGTTGCTCAGGGGCCCCGCGGTTGCCTTCATAGTCGCTCATGATCCCGTAGGTAGGGTCGGTGAACCAGATCGAGCCATCGGTGTGCACCACGACGTCATTGGGCGAGTTCAGGCGGTGGCCTTGATACTGGTCGGCAATCACCGTGAGGCTGCCGTCCGGCTCGGTACGGGTGACGCGGCGGGTGCCGTGTTCGCAGGTCACCAGCCGGCCTTGGCGGTCACGGGTGTTGCCGTTGGCGAAGTTGGAGTTTGCCCGGTATAGCGACACGCCTTGTTCCGGGGTCCAGCGCAAGATGCGCTGGTTGGGGATGTCGCTGAACAGCAAATAGCCGCCGTCGTTGAACCACACGGGGCCCTCGGCCCAGCGGCAGCGGTCGTACAGGCGTTCCAGCTGGGTATTGGGCAAAGTCAGTTCATAAAAGCGCGGGTCGCAGTATTCATAGCGTGGCTCGCTCATGGACAACACGGCATTCATCGGCGGCCCCCTTGTTGGCGCGCACTCACGGCGATGATCACGGCAATGATGATCACCCCGGTGCAAATCAAGCGGATGCCGGCGCTGGCGCCGAAGGTATTCAGCATGCTCACCAGCAAGTAGAGGAACAGCGCCGCCCCCCACAACCCCGGCACGTTAGAAAAGCCCCCGGCCACCGAGGTGCCACCGATCACTACCACGGCGATGGAGGCCAACAGGTATTCCTCGCCCATGGCCAGCGAGGCGCCGCCGGAAAACCCCGCCAGCAGCACCCCACACAACGCGGCGAACACAGCACTGAGCACATAGGTGGCAAAGCGAATGCGCCCTACCCGGCCGCCGGCAAGCTCGGCGGCGCGGGCGTTCTGGCCGATGGCGAGCACCCAGCGGCCGTAGCGGGTGCGCGCCAGCACCACGGCCATGGCGGCGGTCAGCAGCGACACCGCCAACGCCAGGTAGGGCACGCCCAGTAGGCGGCCGGTGCAGAATTCGTAAAACAGCGGCGGTGGCTGGATGCGCACGCTGCGCCCGTAGGCGATGGCCAGCGACTGGAGGATGAAGCTCGCCGACAGGGTGGCGATGATCGGTGGAATGCGCAGCAGGCGGATCAACCCGTAATTGAAGCAGCCGATGGCCACGCCGGCCACGAGTACCGCCAGCAGCGCCGGGGCGATCAACCCCGCGTCGCCGGCCATCAGCTTCATGCCCAGCGCACCACACAGGGCGATGTTGGCCGGGATAGACAAATCGATGTTGCCCGGCCCGGTGGTGATCACGAACAGTTGCCCCAGGCCGACGATCACGAAGAACGCCGAGAAGCCCAGGGCACTGGACAGCAGCCCGCCAGCGCCCTGCCCGCCGGTAAAGGCGATGGTTGCCAGCCAAATCAGCACGGCGGCAATGAACGACCATAGCCAAGGTTTTGCGCTGAACGACACACGTAGCGTACTCATGGCCGGGCCTCCAGGCGGTTGACCCCGGCGCGCAGGGCCAGCACCAGAATCAGGATCGCGCCCTGGGCGCCGATCTGCCAATCCGGGGAAATGTGCAAGAACGACAGCAGCGAACCGGCCAACACCAAGGTCAGGGCGCCAAGCACGGCCCCTACGGCCGACACCCGGCCGCCGACGAACTCGCCACCGCCGAGAATCACCCCGGCAATCGAGAGCAGGGTGTAGCGCAGGGCGATATTGGCGTCGGCCGACGTGGTAAGCCCCACCAGGAACAACCCTGAGAGCACCCCAAAGGTGCCGGCCAAGCCGTACAGGCCGGCCTTGATGCGCAGCAGCGACCATCCGCGCCGGCCAATGGCTTGTGGGTTGCCGCCAGCGCCGCGCAGGATCACCCCCAGGGTCGACCGGGCCAGAAAGGCATGCATCAACAGCGCAATGCCCATGCACACGAAAATCGCCAGCGGCAGCAAAGGCGTTTTGATCCGCACCAGGCCTTGCAACCAGGCCGGCGCCGCCCCGCCAGGCGAGGGTAACAGCAAAATGGCAGCGCCCATCCAGATGAACGACATGCCCAGGGTGACCACGATCGCCGGCAAGTTACGCCCATGGACCAACGCGCCCAGCGCCGCGTACACAGCAATGCAGCCCAGCAGCGCCAGGCTGCCCAGCCAGGGGTGCGGGCCCAGCACGGTGGCCGCCACGCAGGCGACGAAACTGATAAAGCTGCCCAACGACAGGTCCAGGTCGTTAACGGTGATGATCAACATCTGCGCCATGGTCGCCAGCGCAATGGGCACCGCCAGGTTGAGCATCAGGTTAAGCCCCAGGTAGCTCATCGCCCGCGGCTGCATGATGAAAATCGCCACCAGCAGCACCGCCAGCGAAACGCCCGGCAGTGCACTGCGCAGCAGCCGCGCTCGCTCGCGCGGCGCCGGCCGCTGGGTGGCGGCCAGAGGAAGCGGGTTGCTGGCGTTCATGCGCTGTGCTCCTGGAAAGACCCACGCAAGATCAGCGCTTCGGTCAGTTCACTGCGCGGCACGTCGAGCACCGCCTGGCCGTCGCGGAACACATACACGTGGTCGCAGTACTGCAGCTCTTCGAGCTCGGTGGTGTACCACAAAAAGGTACGGCCCTTGGCCGCCTCGGCAGCGAGGGTGGCGTACACGTCGCGCTTGGTGCCCACGTCTACCCCGCGCATCGGGTCGTCCATCAAAATCAGCGGGTGCGGCGTGGCCAGCGCGCGGGCGAATAGCGCCTTTTGCTGGTTACCGCCAGACAACGCGACGATCGGCTGGTCCATGCTCGGGGTGCGGATGCCCATGCGCGCTTGCCATTCGTTGGCCAACGCCCGCTCGGCGCCGGGGTCGATCAAGCCACCGCGGCGCAACTGCGCCAGGGACGCCACGCTGATGTTCTGGGCGATCGACCACAGCGGGAACACCCCGTCGCTTTGCCGGTCGCCGGCCACCAGGGCCACCCCCTGCCGCCCACGTACCCGCTGGCGCAGGACCTGCAACAACAACTGGCTTTGGCCATGCCCGGCCAGCCCCGCTAAACCGACAATCTCGCCAGGGTAGGCGCGCACGCACTGGCCATCGCCCTGGCGCGCCGGGCAGGTGTCTACCACTGGCGTGCCATGGCGGCGCGAAACAAAGGTGCGGTGCTCCTCGGCCGCCTTGGCCGCATGGCCCATGCATTCGACCAACGAGGTGTGGGTAAAGTCTGCCGCGGGGCGCACCTGTACCACCTTGCCATCACGCATCACCGCGATACGGTCACAGGTCGAGAGCATTTCGCCGAGGATATGGCTGATCAGCACGATACTGCCGCCGCCCTCGACGAAGCGCCGCACGAAACGCAACAACTGCGCCGCCACCCCGGCATCGAGCGAGGACGTTGGCTCATCGAGGATCACCAGTTGCAGGGGTTCGCCCTCACACACGAAGGCCCGGGCGATTTCCACCATCTGCCGCTGGCCGATGGGCAAGTCTGCAACGATGTCGTCGGGGTGGATGCCGTGGCCGGGAAAGATCGCTTGCAGTTGCTCAGCGATCGCCCGCCGCGCCCGTGCGCGCCAGCCCCAGCCGGCCAGCCCGGCGCACATCAGCCGGGTATTCTCCGCCACGCTCAGGTTCGGGCACAGCGACAGCTCCTGGAACACGCAGCGTATGCCGTGTTCGCGGGCCAGGCGCACATTGTAGCGGTGGCGCAAGTCTTGGCCGCCGACCAGCATTGCGCCCTGATCGGGGGCCAGGGTGCCGGCCAGCACCTGCATCAAGGTGGATTTACCGGCGCCATTGTGGCCGATCAGGCCCAAGCACTCGCCGGCATGGAAAGCCAAGCTCACCCCCTCTAACGCCCGCACGGCGCCAAAGGTTTTACCGGTGCCCTGGAACTCAAGCAATGTGCATGTGGCAGCAGCCATGGGCAAGCCTCCCGATCAGTTGGCGGCGGTAGCGGCGGGCTTGAGCCGGGCCAGGTCGTCGACGCTCACCGGTTGGCTGACGATGCCACCCTTGGGCAGGCCTTGCAGGCTCGCATCGAGGGTCTCTTGGGTCACGGTGGCGGCGGGCGACTCCAGGTCGTGGGGAAACTGTTTGCCGTCGAGCACTTGCTGGGCCACCCAGAACGCCAGGCTCGAAATGCTCGGCGCGCTGGAAATCGAAAAGCTTTGGTAGCCGTGGGCATCGCGCTGTTGCTTCCACCACGACAGTTCTTCTTCGCGGTTACCGAAGATCACCACCGGCGTCGGCCGGCCGGCGGCGCTGAAGGCCTGGGCGGTGCCATAACCATCATCGCCCTGGGTCACCACCGCATCCACCTTGGGCAGGCTCGGCAGCACACCGGCCACCGCCTTCTGCGCGGCGGTTTGTGACCAGTTACCGTTTACCGTGCCGACGATCTTCAACTGCGGGTATTTCTGCGCGCCGGCCACAATGCCGGAGTGAATCAGTTCATCCACCGACACCCCGGCCAAGCCACGCACTTCCAGCACGTTGGCGCCTTGGGGAAAGCGCTGGGCAAGGTAATCCATCTGCGCCACCCCGCTCTGCTTGAAGTTCATCGAAATGCGGTAGGCGCATGGTTCGCTGACCGTGCCGTCGAACGACACCACCACGATCCCGGCGTCGCAGGCCTGCTTGATCGCGCCATTGAGGGCCGTGGGCGAGGCGGCGTCGACCACGATGGCATTGTAGCCTTGCAGGATCAGGTTCTGGATTTGCGCCGCCTGTTCGGTGGCCTGATTCTCGGCAGTGGTGAAGGCATCGACCTGGGCCACGACACCATCCTTGACTGCCTGCTTGCCGGTGGCATCCCAACTGGCGAGCATGTTCTGCCGCCAGGCGTTGCCGGCATAGTTGTTCGACAGGGCGATGGTTTTGTCCGCTGTGGCGGCCTGGGCCAGCCAGGGGGCCAGGGACAAGGCAGTGCACAGCAACACGCGGCGAAACGAATGAGCTTTCATGAGCAGACCCTTTTTATTGTTGTGTCTGGCGGTGGCGATGGCACAGCGGCGCATCGCGCGCGCGTATCGTTCAAGGCCGAGTGTGCTACCGGCGCCGGCACACGTCTTGGGCCAATGGCGCACACTTGCGGCCAGATCGCGCAAACACTCTGCGGGAACCCGCAAGCGCATCCACTGCGATGGCCGCACAATCAAACCAGGCAACGCGCTATGCTCATACCAACAATAAAGGCAGCCCGTATCGTGCACCGCCCCAGCATCCAGGCCGAGGATGTGCTGCATCACTTCCTTGGCATCTCCAGGGCCCTGGCCGGGCAACTGGACTTTCAGTCGATGATCGAAGCCATCTCCCGCGAGGTGCACTTCATCCTGCCCCACGATCACCTCGACGTGAGCCTGTTGTTGCTCGATGGCCAGCACCTGCACGCGTTCGAAACCGGCCTACACACCTCATGGGGGGACTTTTCCGAGGGCCTGATGCCCACCGCGCAAAGCCCAATCCGCGCGGTGCTGCTGGGCGAGGTGGGGTACCTGCTCAGCGGCGATGCCATGCGCGACCCGCGCTTTCAGTTTCCTGAAGCGTTCAACCACCCGATCTTCAATGCGCAGTTGCGCAGCCGCCTCCACGTGCCGCTGCGGGCGCGTGGCGAGATCCTCGGCGCACTCAGTTGCTCCAAGCACGCGGCGCACTTCTATACCCTGGACGACGTGCGCCACACCCAGCACATCGCCGACCTGCTGGCCTCCTACCTCTATGCGCTGCGCCAAACCGAGCAGGCTACCAAGCTGGCGGTGGCCGAAGAGCGCCTGCGCGCCCGCGAAGAAGGGCTGCGCCTGGGTGCCTCGCGCTTGACCGACACCTTGGAGAACGAACGCCAGCGCATCGGCATGGACCTGCACGACCAAACCCTGGCCGACCTGACCCGCCTGCACCGCCGGCTGGCGCGCCTGAGCCGCCAAGGCACCTTGTGTGGAAGCGACTTGCAACCGGTGTGCGACGGTTTGCAGCAGAGCATGCAGGAACTGCGCGGCATCATCGATGCGGTCAAGCCTACGGTGCTGCAATTGTTCGGCCTGGAAGAGGGCCTGGAAGACCTGCTGCTACGCAGTGTACAAAGTAGCGGCCTGCGCATCCGCACCCGCCTGAAAGACCACACCGGCGGCGCCGCCAACCGCCTGGCCGAAGCGCAGCAGATCGCCCTGTTGCGGATCATCCAGGAGGCCGTGAACAACGCCATCAAGCATGCGGCACCACGGGCCATCCGCATCGACATACAACAGCGCCAGCAGCACCTCACCTTTTGCGTGACCGACGACGGCATCGGCCTGGGCGATGCCAGCCAGCGGGAAACCGGTGGCATCGGCAACATGCGCATCCGCGCCCAGCTACTGGGTGCGCGCCTGGAACTGGGCGCAGGGCCCGGCGGGCGCGGCACCCGCGTCAGCGTGAGCCTGCCGCACAACGAAAGCCAACCCATCACCGCCCTGGAGGGGCCCTAGCCATGAACGTGCTGATTGTCGAAGATGACCCAGTGCATCGCGCGTTTCTCAAGGAAGTGATCGAGCTGGCGCTACCGGAATGCTCGCATCTGTTCGAAGCCGAAGACGGCCGCATGGGCGAGCGCCTGGCGCACGAACACGCGGTGGGTTCAGTGGTGATGGACCTGCAAATGCCTGCCCGTACCGGTGTGGAAGCGGCCAAGAGCATGTGGCGCGAACGCCCCGACACATCAATTCTGTTTTGGTCGAACTACGCCGATGAAGCGTACGTGCGCGGCATCTCACGCATCGTGCCGCAGGGCGCCGCCTACGGCTACGTGCTCAAAACCGCGTCCGAGGAACGCCTGCGCCTGGCCCTGCGCAGCCTGTTCATCGAACAGCAATGCGTGATCGACCGGGAAATTCGCGGTGTGCAGCAAAAGGCCCAGGACCGGCTGCTGGGCCTGACCGACACCGAATACGGCGTGCTGCAAGACATCGCCCTGGGCCTGACCGACCGCACCATCGCCGAGCGCCATAACCTGTCGCTGCGCAGTGTGCAAAACCGCCTGCAACAGCTCTACGAGAAACTCGGCGTGTACCAATTGGGCGATGCCAGCCCAGCGTTCAACCTGCGGGCACGGGCGGTGAACATCGCCTTGCTGCGCAAGTTGCTCAACCGCACCGCGCTGGAACAAGCGGAGGAGGAGCTGCAGGGTTGGTTACAGGCCCGGCGCTGAGCCTGGCCTATCAGGTAATCGCGCCGATCTGCCAGGGCACGAACTCATTCTGCCCATAGCCGTGCTGTTCGCTCTTGCTGCGTTCGCCCGAGGCAATGCGCAGCATCATCGCGAAGATGTGTGCACCGCGCTCTTCGATGGAGGTGCTGCCGTCGGCGATGCCGCCGCAGTTCACGTCCATGTCGTCTTCCTGGTGCTCGAACAGGCGCTGGTTGGTGGCCAACTTGATCGATGGCGACGGCGCACAGCCATACGCTGAGCCACGGCCCGTGGTAAAAGCGATCAGGTTCGCGCCGCTGGCGACCTGCCCGGTGGCCGAGACCGGGTCGTAACCGGGGCTGTCCATGAACACCAGGCCGTGGGCACGCACCGGTTCTGCGTATTGGTACACGTCGACCAGGTTGGTAGAGCCCGCCTTGGCCACCGCCCCCAGGGACTTTTCCAGGATGGTGGTCAGGCCGCCGGCCTTGTTACCGGCCGAGGGGTTGTTGTTGAGTTCGGCGTTCATGCGTTGGCAATAACGTTCCCACCAGTGGATGCGCGCGATCAGTTTCTCACCCACTTCACGGCTGACCGCACGGCGTGTCAGCAGGTGCTCGGCACCATAGATTTCCGGGGTTTCCGAGAGAATAGCGGTGCCACCAGCGGCGACCAGCCGGTCCACCGCGTTGCCCAGCGCGGGGTTGGCGGTGATCCCGGAGTAGCCGTCGGAGCCACCGCATTGCAAACCCACCACCAAGTGGCTAGCGCTGACCGCTTCGCGCTTTACTTGGTTGGCTTCGGCCAGCAGCGCCTTGACCTGAGCAATGCCGCTGGCGATGGTCTTGGTAGTACCGCCGCTACCCTGGATGGTAAACGTGCGCAGCTGGTGGCCGGTTTGTAGCCCCTGGGCGGCGAGCAGGTCGTCGATCTGGTTGGTTTCGCAGCCCAGGCCGATCATCAGCACCGAATGGAAGTTGGCGTGCACCGCGTAGCCACCCAGGGTGCGCTGCAGCATGGCCAATGCCTCGCCTTTGGGGTCGACGGCGCAGCCCACGCCATGGGTCAGGGCCACTACCCCGTCCACGTTCGGGTAAGGCGCTAGCGCTTCAGGGTGGATATCACGGCGAAAGTGATCGGCAATGGCACGCGCCACGGTGGCCGAGCAGTTCACCGAGGTGAGAATGCCGATGTAGTTCCGGGTGGCCACACGCCCACTGGGGCGCACGATGCCTTGGAAGGTGGCCTGGGTGCGTGGGGTTTCGCGACGGTCCACGCCAAAGGCGTAATCGCGGGAAAAATCGCCCATCTCCACATTGTGCACGTGCACATGTTCACCGGCGGCGATCGGCTGCGAAGCGAAGCCGATAATTTGCCCATAGCGGCGCAGGGGTTCGCCCTGGGCCAGGGCGCGGCTGGCTACCTTGTGCCCGGCCGGGATGGGCTGGGCCACGGTGAGGTTCTCCGCCTCGATGAACAGCCCGGCCGGCAAAGGCTGGCGGGCAACCAGCACGTCATCGAGCGGGTTCAAACGAATGAATGCGGCGGCTATGTCGTGTGCGGCGCCAGTTTTAGTGATCAGGTCCATCACGGGGGGTCCTTATGAGTATGCGCGCCTCAGGCCAGGGCGCGCTCGCGGTAGTCGATCAGGCTGGAGAACAGCACCAAGCCCACGGCCATGACCACGAAGAAGATCAGGGCCAAAAAGTACGAGCCGGTGAACTGCACGATCAAGCCGATCAGGATCGGCACCACCACGCCGGCCATGTTGCCCCAGAAGTTCATCGCACCGCCCAGCACGCCAGAACGCGAACGCCCACCGAGGATGGCCGGCAAACACCAGTACATGCCGCACCAGCGAATGAAAAACAGCGCCACGCACAGCAGCGCCACCACCCAGCCGGCGCTGGCCGTATAGGCCACCGCCAGGATGCAAACCGCCGCGACCAGCGCCGAGCCACTGAACAACGTGCGCATTACCGTGTTGGCCGCGCCGCCAGCGGCTTTCCATTTATCGGCCACGGCACCGCCGGCCAGTTCGCCGATGAACCCGCACATGAAAATCACAAAGGTCGCCCCGCCCATGGCCTTGATATCTAGCCCATGGGCTTGGTGCAGGTAGCTGGGCATCCAGGTCATCAAACCATAGAACACGCTGTTATAGCATGCGTAGCCGGCGAACATGGCCAACACCGAACGGTTGCGGATCAGTTGCCCCAGGGGCGGTCGCGGCCCATTGGCTGCCGTGGCCGCCGGGTTGCCGGCGCGAATGTGGGCCAGCTCCGCCGCGTTCACCCCAGGGTGGTCGCTGGGGTGGTTGCGGATGTACCACCAGGCGCACAGGCCGGCAAGGATAGTCCCCACCCCGGCGATCACGAAGGCGATGCGCCAGGAACCGAACCAAGCAATCAACGCCGTGGTGATGATCGCGCCCAGCGCGGTACCCAGCGGCGCACCGCCATCGACCAAGGTGGCGCCACGGCCGCGTTCATTAGCGGTCAGCCAGTTGCCGTTGAGCTTGGCCCCGGCCGGCATGATCGGCGATTCGGTCACGCCCAGGCCGATGCGCGTGAACAGCAAGCTGAACCAGCCGGTGGCCAAAGCACCAACGGCTTGGAACACGCCCCAGCCGAGGGTGGCTGCGCCCACGATGCCCCGCGCGTTGAAGCGGTCGAGCAGTAACCCGGCGGGAATCTGCATCAGCGCGTATGACCAAAAGAAAGCGCTGAGCATCAAGCCTTCCAAGGCTGGGGTCATGTGAAACTCAGCGCTGATCAGGGGCATGGCCACCGACAGCGACGCGCGATCGATGTAGTTGATCGCCGCCAACACCAGCAGGATGAAAAAAATGCGCCAGCGCACGCGGCTGGGCTGCAAGGTGGCGGCGTAGGCCGCCGGTTGCGCCACCGGCGCCTGGGCCTGAACGGCTTTCATGCTGTGGTCCTCTTTTTTATGCTTGTTATGGGCGCCGCCAAGGCTGCGCGATGTACAGCGGTTGAATCAGAGCGCCCGCACCTTGCCAAGGCCAAAACGCGGGGTAGTCACCGCAAGCCCATTGACCAGGGGTGCACCGAATTCGCCCATGGCCACTTCGAAGCGGTCGCCCGGCTGCGGCTGGATGCCATCGGCAAACGACAAGGTGGCGGTCCCGAAAAAATGCACGTGAACATCGCCCGGGCGCAGGAACAGGTCGTATTTGAAGTGGTGGAATTCAAGGTTGTCGAAGCTGTGGCACATGTTGGCTTCGCCGCTGGCAAACGCCTTTTCCCAGACCACTTCAGCGCCACGGTAGAGGCGGCTGTGGCCGTTCAAGTCCGCCGGCAGCGGCCCTACTCGCAACTCCGGGCCGTAGCTGCAAGCACGCAACTTGGAATGGGCCAGGTACAGGTAATTGCGTTTTTCCATCACGTGGTCGGAGAACTCGTTGCCCAACGCATAGCCCAGCCGATACGGCTGGCCGTCATTGCCGATCACGTACAGCCCAGCCAGCTCGGGTTCTTCGCCGCCGTCTTCGGCGAACTCAGGCATGGGCAGGTCGGCACCGGGGCGTACCACGCTGTCGCCGTCACCTTTGAAGAACCATTCTGGCTGCACACCCACTTGTCCCGCCGCCGGCTTACCGCCTTCGACGCCCCATTTGAACATGCGCGCCGTGTCGGTAAGGGTGGCTTCATCTGTGCGCGGCGCATTGGCCTGGTGCATGGCATCGCGGGTCGAGGCACTGCCCAGGTGGGTCAGGCCGGTGCCCGTCACCCAGCAGTGGGCCGGGTCCGGGTGGTCCAGCGGCGGCAACACCCGCCCCGCGGCGAGTAGGTCAAGGTAAACCGGGCCGGGCTTCGTACCCAAGGTGGCCACCTGTTCAGCCAGGCTGCAGCCATTGCCGATGGCCAACAGGGCAAGTTCGCGAGTGCTGGCTACCTGGTTGACTACCTGCAAGGTTTGGCCTGCCACCGTGCCCACCCGGCGCTCGCCGGCCGCGCTGTCGAATTGGATCAGTCTCATGGCGCATCACTTTGTCATTGTTGGTGTAACCGGACTTTACAAAGCCTGCGTGCCCCTGCCTAATGACAGCTCCTGATGCCCCGATAACCATTGGTCATCACCCTTGACGATTCCCTCGCTCACCACCATCGCGTCACGCCTGCGCCTTCGCCAATTACGGCTGCTGATTGCACTGGACGAATACGGTTCGTTGCATAAGGCCGCTGAACAGGTGTCGATCACCCAGCCCGGGGCGACCAAGGCTCTGAACGACATCGAGGCCACGTTGGGCGTGGCGCTGTTCGAGCGTTCCCCCAAAGGCCTGGCCGCCAATGACCTGGGCCGCTGCGCGATCCGCTATGCGCGGCTGATACACACCGACCTTGCCCACCTGCGCGAAGAAATGCTCGGTATTCTCCAGGGCGAGGGCGGCCGCTTGGCGGTGGGTTGTATCATGGGCGGCGTGCCGATGCTGCTACGTGCCCTCACCCGCCTGCGCGCACGGCAACCGGCGCTGGCCGTAGAAATCATCGAAGACACCAGCGCGCGGCTTTTGCCGCTGGTGGACCAAGGCCGGCTGGACCTCGCCATCTGCCGCAGCAGCGTGAGCCGCCGGCCCGACGACTACACGGAGCTGTCGCTGCACCGGGAGCACCTGCGGGTGGTGGCCCACCCAGCCCACCCCCTGGCGGCCAGCACTACGCTGGACCTCGCTGCCCTGGGCGACGCCACCTGGGTGGTATACCCGGCCAACATGCCCATGCGCCTGTTGCTGGAGCGTGAGTTTCGCGAGGCAGGGCTGGAGTTCCCCCGTTACCCGATCGAAACGGCCTCGACGTTCTCTACCCTGCTGTTGCTCGAGCAAGACCCCAACCTGGTCGCCTTGATGCCCAGCGACGTCGCCCAATACGCCTTGCGCCATGGCCTGCTTTGCGAGTTGCCGCTGCGCCTGCATTCAGCCACCGAACCGTACTCGGCGCTAACCCGACGCGGCGCCCAATTGAGTGCGCCGGCGCAACTGCTGCTGGAAGAGTTGCACCCGCGGTAAAGGGCGCCCGCCAGCGACCCTCCGCAAGCCGACGGCGAGCGTTTGCCCGGGTGGGGCCAGCGCCCGGCGCCCTCAGCGCAACGGGCGTTTGATCAGGGTAAGGGCCAAGCCCGCCAACCAAAGCACCTGGGTGCCATAGCTGAAACGCTGGTATAAGCCAAAGTGGGTGTCCATCTGCGCCGCGGCGGCCATCCACGGCAGGCTGGCGGCGGTGGCGAAGGTCATGATGATAGAAAAGAACCCGAACGCACGAAACGGCAGGCGAAACGCCAGGTAACACCATAACCCGCTGGCCAGCAGCAGGCTGAGCAGCATCACCGCACTGGCAACCGTGTGCACCTGCTGCGACAGTGAGGGCACCTCGGGTTTGCATAGCGCATCGCAGGCAAAGTAGCCGGCGAAAAGGCTGGCCACGCCGTGTATCGCGATCAGCACGGCGGTTATGCGCGCCAACCGGGGTAGCCCTGGGGTGAAATACACCGCGCCGGCAAACACCAGGAACATCAGCCCCAAGGGGTAATTGTTGATCAGCGGCGCCAAGCCCTCGGTAGGCGCGCCCACCGCACCCAACACGCTCATGGCCTGGGCCATTTGGCTGTAGCCGGGGTAAAAGCTCGCCGTGACCAGCAAACCGCCAAGAAGCCAAAAGGGAATCAACAAGCCCAGCAGGTAAGCGGGCGTTCGACCATCAATGTGCATTGCAATCATCCAGCATAGAAACGCACGCCACCTTACAGCAGGGCCCTACCCCTGTAAAACGAAGCCCCTCATGTAAGAGGGGCTCTGGTTCGCGGCGCAGGGTCAGCCTTGTGAACACCCCGTGCCCATCACTTGGTATTCCAGCACGTGAACTTGGCCTTGATGGTCAAGGTAGGTCATGCGGGCGGGCACCACGTTGCAAACGTCGGGGATACCGGACATTTCCAGCACCCTGGCGATGTCTAGTTGCTGGCCGTAGGCATACTGCTGCACAGGGGCCGCAGCGGCCTCCTCGGCAGGGGTGTTTTGGGCGGCGCCGGCGAAGCCGCAATAAGCGGCCAGCAGCAATGCGATAAAGTTCTTCATGATGCGATGGCCTGTAAAGCAATCCAAGGATTGACTTCATTCGCCATGGGGTGGCAGTAAGAAGTTGTCACACAGGGTGGCACGAATAACCTGTCATCATCGGCCTGTACTCAAGGATGACACGAATAGGATACAACTTTCACTGCCTAATTAAATAGACACAAACGCGATGCACTGTTACAAAAATAGCAACACTCACAGGGTAGGCACCCGCCGAATGGCTGCACTGGGCCTGAGCTGTACCCGCAGTACCCAGGTAGCGATGCATAGAAACAGCCGCGGAACCCAAAAGAAAAAGCCCGTACCTTTCGATACGGGCTTTTCAAGGGTGGTGCACTCGAGAGGATTCGAACCTCTGACCGCCCGGTTCGTAGCCGGGTACTCTATCCAGCTGAGCTACGAGTGCATGTGGTGTTTGTTAAACCAGACCACCGCTGGTTGCTCCGAAGCCACCTTAACGCAGGTTAGCTGACTTCCGACATGGTGCACTCGAGAGGATTCGAACCTCTGACCGCCCGGTTCGTAGCCGGGTACTCTATCCAGCTGAGCTACGAGTGCATGTTAGGTGCCGCGCATTCTAGTTCGTTTTAGTGCTTTGTCAACCTTATTCAGTGTTTTCAAACACTTATGCAAGGATAACTCACGAACTACGCGTGAAGTAATGGCGGAGAAGGGGGGATTCGAACCCCCGACACCCTTTTGAGATGTACTCCCTTAGCAGGGGAGCGCCTTCGGCCACTCGGCCACCTCTCCGCAACACGGGGCGTATATTAACCAGCTTCTCCCCCGTTTGCAAACCAAAAAACGATAAAAATTAAAGGCTTGGTTCTTGCTCTTTCTCGTCCATGATGCGCTTGTGGATTTCCTCACGGTGGACCGCCACGTCCTTGGGCGCCTTCACACCAAGGCGAACTTGGTTACCCTTCACGCCAAGCACGGTCACGATAATTTCACCGTCGCCAATCACCAGGCTTTCCGCACAGCGGCGGGTCAAAATCAACATAAAACTCTCCTTACCTACTGCCTTGGGGACAACACATCTGCATAAAAAGGGACCCGGGCAACGCCCTCGTCCAAAGCGGCGCCGGCAAAGGCCGGCGGCCGAATACAAAAAAGCGCGGCGTTATAGCCGCGCTCTTGCCACCGGGGCAGGCTCACTCGTTATGGCTGCTGCCCGCGTCCAGCTCGAAGGCGGTGTGCAGCGCGCGCACGGCCAGTTCCAGGTACTTCTCTTCGATTACCACCGACACTTTGATTTCGGAGGTGGAGATCATCTGGATGTTGATACTTTCCTTGGCCAGTGCTTCGAACATGCGGCTGGCAACGCCGGCGTGGGAGCGCATGCCCACGCCCACGATCGACACCTTGGCGATCTTGGTGTCGCCAATCACTTCGCGGGCGCCGATTTCACGTGCGGTGGCTTCGAGCACCTGCTGCGCGTTGAGGTACTCGTTGCGGTGCACGGTGAAGGTAAAGTCGGTGGTGTTATCGTGCGAAACATTCTGCACGATCATGTCGACCTCAATGTTCGCGCCGCTCACCGGGCCCAGGATCTTGAACGCCACACCCGGGTTGTCGGGCACGCCACGGATCGTCAACTTGGCTTCGTCGCGGTTGAAGGCGATGCCGGAAATGATCGGCTGTTCCATGGTTTCCTCTTCATCGATGGTGATCAGGGTGCCCGGGCCCTCTTGGAAGCTGTGCAACACGCGCAGCGGGACGTTGTACTTGCCAGCGAATTCCACGGCACGTATTTGCAGCACCTTGGAGCCGAGGCTGGCCATTTCCAGCATCTCTTCGAAGGTGATTTTCTCCAGCCGCCGGGCCTGTGCAACCACCCGCGGGTCGGTGGTGTACACACCGTCCACGTCGGTGTAGATCTGGCACTCGTCGGCCTTGAGCGCCGCGGCCAGGGCAACCCCGGTGGTGTCGGAGCCCCCGCGGCCCAAGGTGGTGATGTTGCCGTGCGCATCCACACCCTGGAAGCCAGCGACCACGACCACGCGGCCAGCCGTAAGGTCGGCGCGGATGCGCTGGTCGTCGATCTGCAGGATGCGGGCTTTGGTGTGGGCGCCGTCGGTGAGGATGCGCACTTGGTTGCCGGTGTAGGAGACCGCAGGCACACCGCGCTCGATCAGTGCCATGGCCAACAGGCCGATGGTCACTTGCTCACCGGTGGAGAGAATCACGTCCAGTTCGCGCGGAACCGGCTGGTCGCTGATCTGCTTGGCCAGCGCCACCAGGCGGTTGGTTTCGCCACTCATGGCCGACACCACCACAACGATGTCATGGCCTTCGGCGCGGAATTTCTTGACCTTCTCGGCAACCTGCTGAATCCGCTCGACCGTGCCGACCGAAGTGCCTCCAAATTTTTGTACGATCAAAGCCATTTCATTGCTGCCTCAAGCCCCTGAAGGGCGCCCATTAAACTACCAAACGCACTAAAGCCATAGCCCGCTGCGATATCAGTGGGCCGGCAACCGAGCCCTCACAGCCCTTGTTCGACGAACGGCACGGCCAAGGCCAGGGCGCCGTCCAAGGCCGTGGCGTCGACGCCGCCACCCTGGGCCATATCCGGGCGGCCACCGCCCTTGCCGCCTACGGCAGCGGCGGCCTGTTTCATCAGGTCGCCGGCCTTGAGCTTGGCCGACAGCGCCTTGGTCACGCCGGCCACCAGCACCACTTTATCCTCGTGCACACCGCCCAGCAGGATCACACCCTGGCCCAACTTGTTCTTGAGTTGGTCGACCAGGGCCAACAGCCCCTTGCCGTCCACCCCGTCCAGGCGCGCGGCCAGCACCTGCACGCCCTTGACCGCCACGGCCTGGGCCGAGAGGTCATCGCCGGCAGCACTGGCGGCCTTGGCCTGCAACTGCTCCAGGTGTTTTTCCAACTGGCGGTTACGCTCCAGCAGTGCCGAAAGTTTGTCGACCAGGTTGTCACGGCTACCTTTGAGCAACCCGGCGGCCTCCTTAAGTTGCTCTTCGGCGCCGTTGAGCCAGGCCAGCGCGGTGGCGCCGGTGACCGCTTCGATGCGCCGCACGCCGGAAGCGACACCGCTTTCGCTGATGATCTTGAACACGCCGATATCACCGGTGCGCTTGGCGTGAATACCGCCGCACAACTCGACGGAAAACCCCTCGCCCATGGTCAACACGCGCACCCGGTCGCCGTACTTCTCGCCGAATAACGCCATGGCGCCTTTGCCCTTGGCGCTTTCGATGTCCATTTCTTCGATCTGTACCGGCGTGTTACGGCGGATCTCTCGGTTGACGATGTCTTCAAGCACTTTGAGCTGCTCCGGCTTGACCGCCTCGAAATGGCTGAAGTCAAAGCGTAGGCGCTGGCTGTCGACCAACGAGCCCTTTTGCTGAACGTGGTCGCCGAGGATCTCGCGCAGCGCCGCGTGCAGCAGGTGGGTGGCCGAATGGTTCAGCGAGGTGGCCTGCTGCAGGTCGCCTTCGACTTCGGCGTGCACGGTTTCACCGGTTTTCAGGCCTCCCAGCGCGACCACGCCGTGGTGCAAGAAGGCGCCGCCAGATTTAGTGGTGTCGCTCACTTGGAAGCGGCTGTTACCGCCCTGCAGGTAGCCACGGTCGCCGACCTGGCCACCGGATTCGGCATAAAACGGCGTCTGGTCCAGCACCACCACGCCCTCCTCGCCTTCGGCCAACGCCTGCACGGCCTGGCCGCCCTTGTACAGCGCCACGATGGTGCCTTGGCCGCTGTGGCTGTGGTAGCCGAGAAACTGGGTGTCGTTCTCCACCTTGACCAGGCTGTTGTAGTCCAGGCCAAAGGCGCTTGCCGAACGGGCGCGTTCGCGCTGGGCGTTCATTTCGCGCTCGAAGCCGGCTTCGTCGAGGGTGAGTTCGCGCTCGCGGGCGATGTCGGCGGTCAGGTCCATCGGGAAGCCGTAGGTGTCGTACAGCTTGAATACCACTTCACCCGGTACCACGTTACCCTTGAGTTCGGCCAGGTCTTGCTCGAGGATCTTCAAACCCTGCTCCAGGGTTTTGGCGAACTGTTCTTCTTCGCCCTTGAGTACGCGCTCTATGTGCGCCTGCTGGGTCTTGAGTTCAGGGAACGCAGCGCCCATCTCGGCCACCAGCGCGGCGACGATGCGATAGAAGAAGCTGCCCTTGGCGCCCAGCTTGTTACCGTGGCGGCAGGCGCGGCGGATGATGCGGCGCAGCACGTAGCCGCGGCCTTCGTTGGACGGCAACACGCCGTCGGCTATCAAAAAGCCGCAGGAGCGGATGTGGTCGGCCACCACCTTGAGCGAGGGCTGCTCGGCATTCTCGCAACCAATGGCCTGGGCCGCTGCGGCCAGCAGGTGCTGGAATAAGTCGATCTCGTAGTTCGAGTGCACGTGCTGCAGCACCGCGCTGATGCGCTCCAGCCCCATGCCGGTGTCTACCGACGGTGCCGGCAGCGGGTGCAGTACGCCGTCGGCGGTACGGTTGAACTGCATGAATACGTTGTTCCAGATCTCGATGTAGCGGTCGCCGTCTTCTTCCGGCGAGCCGGGCGGGCCGCCCCAGATATCCGGGCCGTGATCATAGAAAATCTCGGTGCACGGGCCGCAGGGGCCGGTGTCGCCCATGGTCCAGAAGTTGTCCGACGCATAGGGCGCGCCTTTGTTGTCACCGATGCGCACCATGCGCTCGGCCGGCACGCCCACCTCGCGGGTCCAGATGTCGTAGGCTTCGTCATCGCTGGCGTACACGGTGACCCAGAGCTTGTCCTTGGGCAGGTTCAGCCATTTTTCGCTGGTAAGGAAGGCCCAGGCGAAGGTGATCGCATCGCGCTTGAAATAGTCGCCGAAGCTGAAGTTGCCGAGCATTTCGAAGAACGTATGGTGGCGGGCGGTGTAACCCACGTTTTCCAGGTCGTTGTGCTTGCCGCCAGCGCGCACGCACTTCTGGCTGCTTACCGCGCGGGTGTAGGCGCGTTTTTCCTGGCCCAGGAAGCAGTCCTTGAACTGGTTCATCCCCGCGTTGGTGAACAGCAGGGTCGGGTCGTTGCTGGGGATCAGCGAGCTGGAGGCGACACGGGTGTGGCCTTGCTCTTCGAAGAAGCGAAGGAAGGCTTCACGGATTTCTGCGCTTTTCATAGGTTCTTCCACGGGGACAGCGGCCGGAGGCGAGTGCTTATTGTCGGTCGAATCGACGGCAAAGGGCCGCATTATATAGGCCCTGCCGCCGCGGTACAGCCGGTTTATACGCGCAGTGCGATTGTTTTCGCCCCGCGCCCGGGTCAGTGCCGGGCAAAACTTGCAAAAACCTGCACCACATGGTCGACCTGCGCGGTGCTCACATCCAGATGGGTGACCAGCCGCAGGCGGCTTGCGGCACTTAGCCGCACGCCGCGCTGGGCAGCATGGGCCTTGAATGGCTCGGCATGTTCACCCAACTGAACGTAGACCATGTTGGTCTGCACCGGCTCGACTTCGTAGCCTAGCTCCGCCAAGCCGCCGGCCAGCCGCTGGGCGTTGTCGTGGTCAAGGGCCAGGCGCTCGACCTGGTGCTCAAGGGCATACAACCCCGCCGCGGCGAGCACGCCCGCTTGGCGCATGCCGCCACCGAGCATTTTGCGCAGGCGCGTGGCCTTGCCGATAAAACCGCGCTCGCCAAGCAGTACCGAGCCCACCGGCGCACCCAACCCCTTGGACAAACACACCGATACCGAATCGAAGTGCTGGGTCACCTGCCGCGCGTCCACACCTAAGCGCACCGAGGCATTGAACAGCCGTGCGCCGTCCAGGTGCAGCGCCAGGCCGTGTTCACGGGTGAATTGCCGTGCGCGTGCCAGGTACGCTTGGGGTAACACCTTACCCTGGGTGGTGTTTTCCAGCGCCAGCAGGCGGGTGCGGGCGAAGTGGAAGTCGTTAGGCTTGATGGCCGCGGCCACCCGCGCCAAATCCAGGCTGCCATCTGCTTCGAATTCCAGCGGCTGCGGTTGGATCGAGCCGAGCACCGCGGCGCCGCCGCCTTCATATTTATAGGTGTGGGCTTGCTGGCCAACGATGTATTCATCGCCCCGATCACAATGGGCCATCAAACCGAGCAGGTTGCTCATGGTGCCGCTGGGCACAAACAACCCGGCCTCGAAACCCAAGCGCTCAGCCAACTGCGCCTGCAGGCGGTTCACCGTAGGGTCTTCGCCGTACACATCATCGCCGGTTTCGGCGCGGGCCATGGCCGCGAGCATGCCTGCACACGGCTGGGTGACGGTGTCGCTGCGTAGATCGATAACGCTCATGAGGCCCCCAATAGGCGTCCGGTGGATGTATCCAGCCATTACTGCGGCCAATGCCGCGAATAATCAACCCATACCCTCGGTTACCAGACGCCGTGCACGTTAATGAAAACTATGGTAATAATTGGGCCGCCGCACAGCGGCAACGTTCTCAGGGCGGGGTGCGATTCCCCACCGGCGGTAATGGCGTGCAATGCGCCTAGCCCGCGAGCGCTCGCTTCGGCGAGGCCAGCAGACCCGGTGCGATTCCGGGGCCGACGGTAACAGTCCGGATGAAGAGAGAACGGGATTCATGCCCAAGGGCCGCCTGCGCGTACCCTTCAATCCCCTTCGATCCGATTGCCCTGTTTGTCTTAATAAACAGGAGATCCAAGCATGCAACCCACCCCCATCGACAGCAAGCACGAGCGCATCGCGTTCATCCAGGCCTGCTGGCACAAAGACATTGTCGACCAGGCGCGCAAAGGCTTCGTCGAAACACTCCCTCAATTGGGCTACAGCGAGCAGGATGTCGACTTCTTCGAAGTGGGCGGCGCATTTGAAATTCCCCTGCACGCCAAACTGCTTGCACAAAGCGGCCGCTACGGCGGCGTGGTCGGTGCCGCGCTGGTGGTCGATGGGGGCATCTACCGCCACGAGTTCGTGGCGCAAAGCGTAGTCAGCGCGCTGATGCAGGTGCAGCTTGAAACGCAAGTACCGGTGTTTTCGGTGGTGCTGACCCCGCACCACTTTCACGATGGCCAAGAACACCACGGCTACTTTTTCCGCCACTTCGAGCACAAGGGCCAGGAAGCGGCGCGCACCTGCGCCGATACCATGGCCAAGGTCCGCGGCTTGCGCCGGTTGCAGGGCCAGCAAAAGGTGGCGGTGTAGCGCCTACCCGGGCGGCGCGCGGCTTGCCGCGCCAGCTGCCCGGCACCGCCGCCGGGGCGGCGAAAGCCTTTGTGTATAACAGTTTTAGTGATGGTGGCCGCAATCTGGCCCATGCACATGCCCATCGCCCGCGCCATCGGCGGGGTCGGCCGGCTCCATTTCCAACTGCAAGCTGACCAAATTAGTGGCCATCGGCCGTAATACCAAATTGGCGTATTCGGTGTCGCCATCTTCTACATCCACCCCGATCAGCAATTGGCCACTGCCGTCTTGCTGAACCCACAACTCGCGGCCCTGCCACACCACCGCCAGGCGGGTGCAAGAGGTTTCCAGTTGGGTACCGTCATCATCTTCGAGGATCAAGCGCAGCGCATCGGCCATGTGTTGTGTTCCCATGATGTCAAAGTTCAAAAAGATAAACCACGCCGAAGCCCAACGGCCCGGCCAGCTTACCAACGCCTTGAAGGTTTAGCCCTGCCGCTGCCGGGGCGGGTGCTGGGGTGCAGCCATCATAACCCCTCGCTTGGCCACTGCCACCTCATGCTCGGCTGGCCGGTGGCGCCAGCGGTACCGCGCGCACCTGGTCGCCAGCGTACAAGCGCAGGCGCTGAGCGGTGGCCGGGTCTACCACCAAGGTGCCGGCGGCCAACCGGGCGGGCGCGACAACGATGCGGCAGGCTTCGCGCAGGCGGTTATGAATCAGGTAAGCCGGGGCCTCATCGCCGGCAGTGCCCACCGCCAGGATCAGCGTCTGGCTGTCGCGCACCGCACGAATCTTGCTGGTTTCGCACTCCAGTGCAGGGCCTGCATCGAAGATATCGACATAGCCCTGGTAGCTGAAACCCTCGGCCTGCAGCATCGCCATTGCAGGTTCCGTGTGCGGGTGCACACGGCCGATCACCTTGCGCGCCGCCTCGGACAGAAAGCAGGTGTACAGCGGAAACTTCGGCATCAGTTCGGCGATGAACGCGCGGTTGCCCACACCGGTCAGGTAGTCGGCCTGGCTGAACTCCATCTTGAAAAAATGCCGGCCCAAGCTTTCCCAGAATGGCGAACGGCCGTTTTCGTCGGGCATGCCGCGCAATTCGGCCATCACCTTGCGCCCGAACAATTCCGGGAACTGCGCGATGAACAGCAAGCGCGCCTTGGCCAGCAGGCGGCCATTGAGCCCGCGGCGCAAGTCTTCGCGCAAAAACAGCGAGCACAGCTCGGAGTTGCCGGTGAGGTCGTTGGCCAGAAACAGCGTGGGAATCTCGCGGTAGATGTCCAATTCCCGCGAGGCGCTGACCGTCAGCCCCACCCGGTAGTTGTACCAGGGCTCACGTTGGCCCACCGCGGCGACGATACCGCTGATGCCGACCACTTCACCGGCATCGGTTTCCAGCACGAACAGGTAGTCGGCATCTGCGCGCGAGGCTTCGCCGCGAAAGGTTTTCTCTGCCGCTTCCACTCGCTGGGCCAGGCGCTGCTCGTTGGCCGGCAAGGTGGTCAGGCCGGCCCCGGTGCCGCGGGCCAGGTCGATCAAGGCCGGCAGGTCGGTGCTGCGGGCGGGGCGAACGATCATGCTTTCTCCTCAGGCGAGCGCAGGGCAACCTTCACACAGCCACCAAGCGCACGTCGTCGCCCTCGGTGATTTTCAACGCTTGCGCCGCGGCGGCACCCAGCAACAGCGGCTGCCCAGGCGCCCAGTGTAGCTCCAGCAACGTGGCGCGGTAATCTTGCAGCAGCGTGTTGCTCACCAGGTATGGTCGCCCGCCAGGCGTGGCGGCGCCCTGTTGCAGCGTGGCCTGCGCCAGCTGGCTTTGGGCGATCGAGCGGATGCTCGACACCCGCGCATGCAGCGTGGGCCCGCCATCGAACACATCGATGTAATGGTCGGTTTCAAAGCCTTCTCGCATCAAGATGTCGAAGGTGACCTGCGCGCGCGGGTGCACTTGGCCCATGGCCTCTTGGGCAGCGTCTGGCAGCAGGGGCACGTAGATCGGGTAATGGGGCATCAGTTCGGCCAGGAAGGTACGGCTTTTGAGCCCGCACAAGCGCTCGGCCTCGGCGTAACTGACATCGAAGAAATTACGCCCGATGGCGTCCCAGAACGGTGAATCGCCGTTTTCGTCGCTGTACCCGACGATTTCGGTCACCACCGATTCGGCGAAGCGCTCCGGGTGGGAGGCCATAAACAGCAGGCGGGCCCGGGAGTTCAGCTCTGCCCAAGGGCTGCGCACCCGCTCGGGCACCACGTAAAAACTGGTAAGCAGGCTGTTGCCGGTCAGGTCGTGGCATTGCGAAAGCACGTGGATTTTATTGTGGATTTTCAACTCGCGCGATGCATGCACGAAGGTTTCATTACGAAAGCTGTAAAACGGCGCCGAATAGCCGGCCGAAGCGACGATCGCCGAGCACCCTTGCAGGCGGCCGGTGGCCGTGTCTTCGAGCACGAAAAAATAGCTTTCTTCGCCGTTAAAGCTCACTTCGGCGGCAAACGAAGCCTCGGAGGCGGCGATCTTGTCGCCCAGCCGTTCGACATCGTCGGGCAGCGACGTGACCCCGATCGGGCTGTCGGCGGCCAACCGCTGAACCTCGCTTAAGTCAGCCATTAGCGCAGGGCGCATCACCAGCATGGTGCCACTCCTAGAATACTCAGGTACCGCCAGGCGCCGGGGCCCGCAAGCACCCGGCGCGATACGTCAGGCGCCGGTCAGCTCGGCCACGGCCCGTTCGAAGCGATCCAGGCCTTCGTCGATGTCTGCCGTGTCGATCACCAGGCTCGGTGCGAAGCGCACCACGTCGGGGCCTGCCTGTAGAATCATCAGGTCGTGTTTTTCCGCGGTAGTGAAGAAATCCTTGGCCCGGCCTTTCCAACCCTCGGCCAGGACACAGCCGATCAGCAGGCCCATGCCGCGCACCTGACTGAACACGCCGTAGCGTTCGCCAATGGCGCGCAAGCGGCTCATGAAGTGTTCCGAGCGCGCTTGCACCCCCTGTAATACCTGCGGGGTATTGACCACATCGACCACGGCCTCGGCCACGGCGCAGGCCAGCGGGTTGCCGCCGAAGGTGGTGCCGTGCACGCCCACGCTAAAATGCTGGGCCAGCGTTTCACGGGTGAGCATGGCGCCGATGGGAAAGCCGCCACCGAGGCTTTTGGCACTGGAAAGGATGTCGGGGGTCACCCCATAGTTCATATAGGCGAACAACTGGCCGGTGCGGCCCATGCCACTTTGCACTTCGTCGAACACCAGCAGTGCATTGTGCTGGTCGCACAGGGCGCGGGCGCCTTCGAGGTAGGCCTTGTCGGCCGGCAGCACACCGCCTTCACCCTGGATCGGTTCCAGTACCACCGCGCAGGTGTTGTCGGAGATTGCCGCCTTCAGCGCGTCAAGGTCGTTGTAAGGCACATGGGTGATGCCGTCGATCTTCGGCCCAAAGCCATCGGAGTACTTCGGCTGGCCGCCGACGCTTACGGTGAACAGGGTACGGCCGTGAAAGCTATTGAGCGCGGCGATGATCTCGAACTTTTGCGGGCCGTATTTATCGTGCGCTACCCGCCGCGCCAACTTGAAGGCCGCTTCGTTGGCTTCGGCGCCGGAATTGCAGAAAAACGCGCGGTCGGCGAAGGTGGCCGCCACCAGCTTCTTGGCCAAGCGCAGGGTGGGCTCGTTGGTGAAGATGTTGGAAACGTGCCACAGCGTGTGTGCTTGCTCGGTCAAGGCATTGACCAACACCGGGTGGGCGTGCCCCAGTACGTTCACGGCGATGCCGCCGGAGAAGTCGATCAGTTCTCGGCCCGCCTGGTCCCAGACGCGCGACCCCGCGCCGCGTACCGGAATGAAACCGGCCGGGGCGTAAGTGGGGACCACTACCTGGTCGTAATCGGTGCGTTGCACCGCAGCGTGCTCAACGGACATCAGCGTCTCCTGAAACGAAGCGCCAGCCCATCGGCTGGCATTGGGGGATTGTAGGGGCTGGCTGGGCGACGGCCTTGCGGCCAGGCGACAACTTGTTATAGCCAGTATCCGCCAGCGGGCGGGTTTTCATCCAAGCGACATAAAGTATCGTGAATGCGTAGTCTAAACGTTGTGCATGGGGTTTTGAATCCACCCAGGGCAGCGGCTTTAGGGTTTTATCCAGGCGCGAGGGGTGCTCAGACATTCGTACACCCATTGTGCGCGTGGGCTCTGCCGCCAGGCAAGGTGCCGCAACGGGCCCTGGTGGGCTGTTTTAGACGTTGGCTGCCCCCCCATTGGCGATGCCTTTTGCTGCCCGGCGGGCGGGGCGCGTCAAGGGCAAGATTTACCGGCCTGGAGCAGTGCGGCATTGCCTGGCGCTAAAAGTGGTTAATATACGCATCCTTGAGTATTCATCGGGCCTGCTTCCATGACCGACCTCCCCCCCAAACACCTCCTGCGGGCCAGGCGAGGTCTTGGCCGAGTGACCTTATCTGATGTTGCCAACGTCGCCGGTGTGTCGCAGATGACAGCGTCACGGGCCTTGAACAAACCCCACATGGTGTCGCCTGCTTTGGTTGAGCGCGTGAAGGCCGCCGTCCTCGAAACCGGGTATGTCACCAATATGCTCGCCTCGGGGCTGGCGTCGACGCAAAGCTACTTTATTGCCGTGGTGGTGCCCAGTATCGCGTCGCTCATCTATCTGGAGTTCCTGCAAACGTTGCGGGCAGAGCTGTCCAGCGCCGGCTACCAGGTCATCTTGGGCGAGAGTGATTATGCCAAGCCGCAAGATCCCGGCTTGATCGAAGCGCTGATTGGGCGCCGCCCAGACGCGATCGTGATAGTCGGTACGGTGCAGTCTGAACAAGTGCGCGCGCAACTCGCGGCCTCTGGCATTCCCGTGGTTGAAACCTGGGATTTGTCTGCCCAGCCGCTGCAGATGTTGGTGGGGTTTTCCCAACATGCCGTAGGCTGCGCCGCCGCCGAGTACCTGGTAGGCAAGGGCTACCGCCGTTTGGCCTTGATCGGCGCCGACGACCAGCGCGCGGCGGTACGCACCGAGGGCTTCATGGCCACCATTCGAAAGCTGGACGCCGCCATGCACGTGCCTTCCAAGGTAATCCCCGCGCCCAGCACAATGGGCGCGGGGCGCCAGGCATTGGCGCAGTTGCTGGCCGAGTACGGCGAATTGGACGCCATATTCTGCACCTCTGACATGGTTGCCCTTGGTGTACTCACCGAAGCCAAGGCGCGCGGGCTGAAGGTCCCGCAGCAATTGGCGGTGATGGGCTATGGCGACCTGAACTTCGCTGCCGACACCGACCCGCCATTGTCGACGGTGCGTGCCGATGGGCGGGCGATTGCGGTCAGCACCGCTCAATTGATACTGGCCCACCTTCAGGGCCGTGCCACTGGCACCACGGTCGACGTCGGTTTTTCGATCGTCCATCGCGGTTCCGCCTGACCCGCGTTCACGCGCCCCTCTTTCGGTTTATCGCTACTGGCTCGGCACCGACGCATTTGCGCTCCGACTTAGTTAGCGCTATCATAAACTTGATAGCGCTATCAGCTCATACAAAAAAGCCAAGAGTCGGAGTCAGCATGTCTCACATAACCCGCGTCGAAATTTTCGATTTCAAGTATGAAGTGATCAACTTGGCCGCCGAAGGCCTGCACACCCATAACCATGTGGCCTATAAAAAAGGCGGCCGCATGCAGCTCTCGAAGTACGCCGTCGTGATCGAAACCAACGATGGCGCACGTGGCGAGTACGTGGCCATGTGGGGCGGTACACGCCCAGCGTTGGCACAATCGCTGATGCTGGCTCCCGACCTGCTCGGCCGCGATCCCAACCAGCGTGAAGCCATCTACGACGAGTTCAAGCGCAAGCTCCACCATTTCGATCACATGGGCCACGGCCCTATCGACATCGCCTTGTGGGACTTGACCGGCAAGCAACTGGGGGCCTCGATCCAGACCCTGCTCGGCGGCTATCGCTCAAGGCTTAAAGCCTATGCCAGCACCTTCCATGGCGACCGTGCTGGCGGCTTGGACAGCCCGCAGGCCTATGGCGACTTCGCGGTTCAGTGCCGCGAAATGGGCTACAAGGGCTTCAAGATCCATGGTTGGTTCGACGGCAATCCCGTTGAGGAGGCCGCGGCAATCCTGCAAACGCGCAAGGCGGTGGGCGCGAATATGGCCCTGATGTATGACGGCGCCTGCGACCTGAAAACCTTCGCCGATGCCTTATACGTTGGCCGTGCATGTGATGAAGCCGATTACTTCTGGTTCGAAGACCCCTACCGCGACGCGGGCTTGTCTGCGTTCTCGCACAAGAAACTGCGGGAAATGCTCAAGACGCCGCTATTGATTGGCGAACACGTGCGTGGGCTGGAGCCCAAGGCGGACTTCCTCATCGCTGGCGGTACCGACTTCATCCGTGTCGACCCGGAATACGACATGGGCATTACCGGGGCGATCAAGACCGCGCGGCTCGCCGAAGCGTTTGGCCTGGATGTAGAAATACACGCGGTGGGCCCGGCGCACCGGCACGTGATGGGGGCCATTCGCAACTCCAATTTTTATGAAATCGCCTTGGTCGGGCCTGACTGCCCGAACAATATTCCGCAGGTCTACGCCTGCGATTATTCCGACCAAATTGACTGTATCGACCAGGACGGCACCGTGCCTGTGCCCACCGGCCCCGGCTTGGGTGTTACCTACGACTGGGACTACATCAAGCGGCACACCACCGCGCATCACGTGTTCGATATCAAGGATCGCTGAAACCACTGCCCAGGTGCGGCGCTGCGTCCGTAGCGCCCGCGCCTGCTCCACATTCCAATAAAGCCGGATCAGAACCGGCCACCGAGCCTACGTTACCTTTGGGCTCAGGAGACAGCTATGACCACGTCAGGCATGAAGAACGCCCCCACCGTAGCCGGCATCGAGCGCGATGCCGTGTCCAGTTCCGCCGCCCGCAGCCATATCCGGTTTTACATCCTGGCGCTGATCGTCCTGGTGACCGCGGTCAACCTGGGGGATCGCGCCAATTTATCCATCGCCGGCTCAGCGATGTCCAGCGAGCTTGGCCTCGATGCCGTAGCCATGGGCTACCTGTTTTCCGCCTTCGCATGGGCTTACGTCATTGGCCAACTGCCCGGTGGCTGGCTACTTGATCGGTTTAATTCGATCAATGTTTATGGCGGGGCCTTGTTTCTTTGGTCTTCGTTTACCTTCCTCCAAGGAACGGTGAGTTGGCTGCCCGCAGGGTGGGTAGTCGTTTCGCTGTTCTGCCTGCGCTTTCTGGTGGGTTTAGTCGAAGCGCCGATCTACCCGGCTAATAACTATGTGGTCGCGGCCTGGTTCCCGTTGAAAGAACGCGGTATTGCCACCTCGATCTTCAGCTCTGCCCAGTACGTTGCGGTGCTGCTGTTCGTTCCTATCATGGGTGTGCTCGGCCATGCCTTGAGTTGGCATTACGTGTTCTGGTTCATGGGGGCCTTCGGGATGGCGCTGAGCGTGTTCTGGTTTTACGTGATGCGCACCCCCGATAAACACCCCAGGGTGAACGCGGCGGAACTGGATTATCTCAAGCAAAACGGCGCCTTGATCGATATCGAGGCGGCCAAAAACAAAGCACCGCCACCGTCGATCAGGGCAATCGGGGTGTTATTCAAAAGCCGGATGATGTTGGGTATTTACCTGGGCCAATACTGCATCACGGCGCTGCAATATTTTTTCATCACCTGGTTCCCCATCTATCTGGTCCAGGGGCGGGGGCTGAACATTCTTGAGGTCGGCTTCGTCGCCACCTTGCCCGCCATCTGCGGCTTCCTGGGGAGCTTGTTGGGCGGCAGCATTTCCGATGCGGTCATTCGCCGAGGCGGGTCCGTGACCTTTGCGCGCAAGTTGCCCTTCGTCAGCGGAATGCTGTTGGCCACGGCCCTGGTGCTGTGCAACTTCACCGACTCGACCTATGTGATCGTTGCCCTGATGTGCTTGGCATTGTTCGGCAAAGGGCTGGCCCAAATTGGCTTGGCGGTGGTTGTCGACACCTCGCCACCGGCTATCGTCGGCATGGCCACGGGCGTCTTCGGCGTGGCGGGCAACCTGGCGGGCATCGCTACGCCTATCGTCATTGGTTACATGGTCAAGGTCAGCGGCTCCTTTACGACCGCCATGTATTTCGTGGCGGCTCACGCACTGATCGGCGCCCTGAGTTACATCCTGATCGTCGGCAAACTGCGGCGCCTGCGCCTGGCCGGTGAAACCGTTGCAACGGCTTAATGCGCGCACTTTGCTGCGCCAACCCAAAAACTTGATTCATCAGCACGAGGTATCGGCTCTATGACCACTGGCTCTACGGCGCGCCGCCCACGTTTTGCCTACGCCGCCCTGCAGCGCTTTTCCATGGCCTTGCTCGGGCAGGTTGGCCTGCCTGCCGATCAGGCACACTTGATGACGTTGCGCATGCTCGACGCGGACCTATTGGGCCATCGTACCCATGGCTTATGGTTCCTTAGCAGCTATTTGCAGCGGCTGGAGGCCGGGCACATCCGTGCCGATGCCCCCCTCGAAGTGATCGCCAGTGGCCCGGCGTCGTTTGCGTGGCGGGCCAACCGCCTGCCTGGCGCCTGGGTAATGGACCAAGCCACCCAGCAGATGTTGGCGATGGCCGCCACCCAGGCGGTCGTTACCGCCACCATTGCCGATTGTTCGCATATTGGCTGCTTGCAAAGTTATTTGTTGCCGTTAGTAGAGGCAAACCTCTTCGTGACCCTGAGTGCCACCAACCCGGGAATCGCCTCGGTAGCCCCCTTCGGCGGCATCGATGCAGTGCTCACGTCCAACCCGATTGCCTATGGCATCCCCACTAGCGCCGAGCCGATCCTGATCGACCAGTGCACATCGATCGCCAGCAACTCGTTTTTCACAGCGTTCGCTGAACGCGGCGAAAAATTACCCGGCGCTTGGCTGCTGGACGCTCAAGGGCAGCCCAGCGATGACCCTGCAGTGCTGCAAGCAAAGCCCGCCGGCACCATCCTGCCACTGGGCGGTACAGCGTTCGGCTACAAGGGCTTCGGCCTGGGCATCGCCGTGGAGGCGCTGTCGCTTGGCTTGTCTGGCGCAGGCCGCCTGACGGGGCCGGACATGTATGGCCAGAGCGTCTTTTTGCAAGTTATCAACCCAGTGCACTTCGCGGGTTTGCCGGTATTCCTGGCGGAAATGGACCATTTGGTGGCGGCTTGCCGAGCCAGCCGGGTGCGCGACGGCGCGCCGCCGGTGCGCTTACCGGGCGAGCGCGCCCTGGCGCAGCGGCGCGAGCAGATGCAGGCCGGTATTGAACTGAGCGAAGAGGTTTTTGCACGCCTGCGGCCGTGGGCGTCGAAGTTCGACATCGAGCTGCCGGCCGAACGGGCGGCGTGAATGATCGAGCAGCGTAACAGCGGCTGCCTTTTCCAATAAACAAACCGATGTGGAGTTCCTATGCTTGAGCACACCAAAGGCGTTTATATCGTCGCCCAGACCCCGTTCGACGAAGCGGGCAATGTCGACCTGAACAGTATCGACAGCTTGGTTGAGTTTTACCGGCAGCACGGTGCCAGCGGCTTTACCGTATTGGGCGTCAGCGGCGAAGCCGGCAAGCTGACCAGCGCTGAAGCCCAGCAGGTTGCGCAGCGCTACATCGAGCGTGCAGGCGACCTGCCCGTTATCGTCGGGGTAAGCAACCCTAGCCTTGCGCAACTTGCCGATTTCAGTGCTCAGGTCATGGACCTGGGCGCGGCGGGGGTCATGGTCGCGCCACCTGCCGGCATCCAGACGGATGAAGAGCTGTTCGGTTACTTTGCCGCATTGTTTCGCCACAACGAGGGCATCCCCACGGTGCTTCAGGACTTTCCGTTCGCCTCTAAAGTCGCGATGTCCGTGCCGGCGATCCTGCAACTGGTGGAATCCCACCCGGAAATCGGCCTGATCAAAGAAGAAGACCTGCCCTGCCTGAACAAGATCACTCGCCTGCGCGAGTCCCAAGGCCGGCGGGTCGCGATCTTGACCGGCAACAACGCCATGTACCTGCCGCTGGAACTGCGCCGTGGCGCTGATGGGCCGATGGCGGGTTTTTCTTACCCGGAGATGCTGGCCCAGGTGTATCAGTTGCATCAGCGCGGTGAGGCAGACAAAGCCGACGACCTGTTCGACCTTTATTTGCCGTTGCTGCGCTACGAAGCCATGGGTTTCTGGGGGGTGTGTGCCCGCAAGGAAGTGATGCGCCGCCGTGGCGCCATCGCACACGCCACCATGCGCACGCCGGGGCCGCGGTTGAGTGCGCAAGACTTGGCCGAGCTTGACCGGTTAGTGGCACGGGTGGAACAGCGGCGTGGTGAATACGCCGGCGCATAACCCGACAGCGCCGCGGGCGCCCTTGCCCAGTGAATGACGGCTCCGACTACAACTACAAACGGAGAAACAATGAACACCTACGAAATCGATGCGGCACCGGCGGCCGTGAAGCGATCACGGGTACGTTATGGGGTGTTGGCGATGCTGGTCATCGCCAGCGCTGTCGCATTGGCCGACCGGGCCAACCTTTCCATTGCGGGCTCTGCGATGTCCAGCGAGCTGGGCATCAGTTCAGTGCAGTTAGGCTATCTGTTCTCTGTTTTTTCCTGGGCTTACGTGCTGGCCCAGTTGCCGGCCGGCTGGCTGCTTGACCGCTTCGGTGCGGTCAGGGTTTATGGCTGTAGCCTCGGTTTGTGGTCGTTATTCACGTTCATCCAGGGGTTCGCCGATGGGTTGCCGGTTGGCCTGATCGTGGCCGGGCTGTTCTGCCTGCGCTTCGCCCTGGGGCTGGTGGAGTCGCCGCTGTCTCCGGGTAACAGCTCTATCGTGGCGGGTTGGTTTCCTGTGGCTGAGCGCGGCACGGCCACCGCTATCTACAATTCAGCCCAGTACCTGGCGGTGTTGGTATTTTTGCCGATCATGGGCTATTTGGTCCATTATGCCGGCTGGCATTGGGTGTTTTGGGGCATGGGCGTACTGGGGTTGCTGCTGACACTGGTTTGGGCCCGGGTGGTGCGCTCGCCGTTAACCCACCCACGGGTGAACGATGCCGAATTGGATTACCTGCGGGACGGGGGCGCCAACGTTCAAATGCAAAACGGCAACCCTTCGGGCAGCAAGGTACTGACCCGTGGGGTGTTGAAGATGTTTCTGACCAGCCGGCAAATGCTGGGCATCTATGTGGGCCAATACTGCCTGGCATCCATGCAGTATTTTTTCCTCACCTGGTTTCCCATCTATCTGGTTAAAGGCCGTGGCCTGAACATCATGGAAGTCGGCTTGGTGGCCACCATGCCCGCCGTGGCGGGCTTCATCGGCGGTGTGTTAGGGGGCGTCATCTCCGACGCACTGAGCCGCCGAGGTTACAGCGTAAGCATCGCCCGTAAGGTACCGTTCGTGACCGGCATGTTGCTGTCGTCCACCCTGATATTCAGCAATTTTGTCAGCTCTACCTACGTAATCGTCGGCCTGATGACATTAGCGTTGTTTGGTAAAGGGCTGGCGGCGGTGAACTTCGCGGTGGTGTCCGACACCGCCCCGGCAAGGCTGGTGGGCGTTGCAGGCGGGCTGTTCAATTTGTTTGGCAGTGTGTCTGGAATTGTGACGCCCGTCGTGATCGGTTACGCCGTGCAAAGCACCGGCTCGTTCACTATCGCTTTATATTTCGTCGGCGCCCACGGCCTGATCGGTGCGTTTTGCTATCTCTTCGTTATTGGCAAATTACGGCCTTTGTCTGAAAAGGTGCGGGTGCGTGAATAGTAGGGTCTTTCACACGTTCGCCGGCATCGCCACGCCAGTGTTGCCGATGGGCGCGCCGCCTCGACGAACCATCGCGGCCCTAGGGCGAAGAGCGGACGGGGCCCGGCAACATTCACGCGTCAATTCTCGTGCGAACGTCTGAAACACCACACTCGCTTGGCTCCGTCCCCCGCCTTACGCTTCAGCATGCCGATGCTATCGGGCCAAACCCCTGCTCATAACCCGCCGTTACCCACCCAGCGCCGATTATGGGCATTTGCGCTCGACCTTTGGCGCACGGCTTCTACGCTTGCTAGTGGGCTTGGGTATACCGTAGCCCTGGCGCTGGCGGGAACCACTGCGCCCGTTTCGCTTCCCTTTTCTCGGCGGCACGCCGCCGCAGCTCGAACGAGGTGCCTTGTATCCATGAGTAATCGAATCCGCCATCCCGGCTTTGCTGCATTGCGCCTGTCTGCTGCCGAAGCGGCGCAGCGAATCAGGCATGGCATGACGGTCGGCATGAGCGGCTTTACCGGCGCCGGCTACCCCAAGGCGATTCCGGGCGCGCTGGCTGAACACATCACGGCCCGCCACGCCCAGGGCGAGCCGTTTCGCATTACGGTACTGACCGGCGCCTCGACGGCGCCGGAACTGGACGGTGTGCTCGCTCGCGTCGACGGCATCGAGCTGCGCGTGCCGTTCCAATCCGACCCCGAACTGCGCGGGCGCATCAACTCCGGCGCCCTGGAGTACATGGACATCCACCTGGGGCAGTTGGCAGAGAAGGTTCGCTACGGCTTTTTCGGCAAAGTCGACGTCGCCGTAATAGAAATTTCCGCGATTCTGGAAGACGGCCGCTTGGTGCCGTCTTCGTCGGTGGGCAACAACAAGACCTGGCTGGACATGGCCGATGCGGTGATCCTGGAAGTGAACCGTTGGCAGCCCGAGGCCCTGGAAGGCATGCACGATATCTACTACGACGGCGCCCTGCCCCCCGCGCGCCAGCCCATCCCGCTGGTGCACCCGGGTGACCGTATCGGCGAACCGTACCTGAGCGTGCCCTTGGAAAAGGTGGTTGCCGTGGTGGAAACCGACGCGCCAGACCGCAACAGCCCGTTCAAACAACCGGATGCCGCCTCCAAGGCCATCGCCGACCATTTGCTGGACTTTTTGCGTTTCGAAGTCAAGGCCGGGCGCATTCCCGGCAACCTGCTGCCGATCCAGTCAGGCGTGGGCAATATCGCCAACGCCTTCATGCAAGGCCTGGGCGAAAGCGAGTTCACCGGGCTCACGGCATTTACCGAGGTGATCCAGGACGGCATGCTGGAGCTGCTGATCAGTGGCAAATTGGCGCTGGCGGCCGCCACGTCGTTCTCCTTGAGCCCCGTGGGTATCGAGCGTTTTAACGAACATGCCGAGTTCCTGCGCAAGCGCATCGTGCTGCGCCAACAAGGCATCAGCAACCACCCGGAACTGATCCGCCGCCTGGGCTGCATCGCGCTCAATGGCATGCTGGAAGCGGACATTTATGGCAACGTGAATTCGACCCACACCCTGGGCACGCAGATGATGAATGGCATCGGCGGCTCAGGCGACTTTGCCCGTAACGCGTACCTCTCGGTGTTCATGGCCCCGAGTGTGGCCAAGAATGGGCTGATCTCGACCCTGGTGCCGATGGTCAGCCATGTGGACCACACCGAGCATGACGTGTCGGTGATTGTCACCGACCAGGGCCTGGCCGACCTGCGCATGCTCAGCCCCAAGCAGCGCGCCAAAGCCATCCTGGAACGGTGCGTGCACCCCAGCTACCGAGACGCCTTGGGCGATTATATCGAACGTGCCAACCGCGACAGCTTTGGCAAGCACACCCCCCATCTGCTGGCCGAAGCGCTGTCGTGGCACGAACGCTACCGGCTGACCGGCAGCATGCTCAACCCGGAGGCCGTTGGTTGACGCGGCGGCCCTGGTGCCGATCACACCGCGGCCGGGGCGACCTTTTGCGCATCGATCTGCAGGGCCACCAACGCCCTGGCAACCTCCTCCCGCTCGAGGATACCGTCGTCGGCCAATGCCTTGAGTGCCCCCAGCACAATGAACTGCCTGTCCACCTCGAAGTGGCGGCGCAAGGCTTCTCGGGTATCGGACTGGCCAAAGCCGGCCGTGCCCAGGGCGACGAAGCGCCGGCCATTGAGCCAAGGGCGACGCTTGCGAGAGGCTCTAGGAATAATGCAATGTTGTTGCAAATGCAATCATGAGAATAGGGACTGTGTTAAAGCCTCATCCCCACCGCCAACCGATTAAAGGCATTCATCAGGGCCACCGCCAAAGTCAAGTCGGACACCTCGGCATCTGTGAAATGGGCCTTCAGGGGCTCGAACAGCTCGTCGGGCGCGCCCTGTTCGCTGACATCGGTAAGCGCTTCGGCCCAACTGAGGGCCGCGCGTTCGCGGTCGTCGAACCGTTCACTGGCGCGCCAACCCGCCAGGCAATCCAGCTTGGCTTGCGGCACTCCACATTCGCGCAAGGTCTGTGAGTGTTTGCCCAGGCAGAAGGCACAGCCATTGATCTGCGATATCCGCAGGTACACCAGCTCGAGCAGTGGCAGGCCCAACGGCCCATCGGCCAACGCCTGGTTAGTGGCCAGCAGGCCCTGGTAAGCTGCCGGCGACAGCGACTGAAACGCCAGCCTTAATCGGTTCATGGTGAAACCTCGGTGTGGTGAAAAGGCCAGGTGCCATGGTGGACACCGATTGCGTTGAGACAGCACGCACTTTAGGGGCGCGACGGCATAAGCTATAGAGCCAAAAAATGAATGAACGACTAGGCCATGGCCCTGACCTTCGCACTGGACCGCCGCCATACGGCGCCGATCTATCGCCAGTTGTATCAACGTTTTCGTGAAGCCATTGGCGACGGCCGCCTGCGCCCAGGTGATCGGGTGCCGGCCGTTCGCGCGCTGGCGGCGGAGCTGAACCTAGCACGCGGCACTGTCGAGGCGGCGTACCAGTTACTGATGGGCGAAGGCTACCTGACCGCCCACGGGCCAGCGGGCACGCTGGTTTCACCGCACTTGGCGCTCGCATCGCTGCCCCCCGCCCGGCTGCGGGCCAGCACCACGGCGTACCCAGCGATACATCGGGGTGCCAAGCCCCTCGCGCTGCAGATGGGCTTGCCCGCGCTGGACGCGTTTCCGCGCAAGCTATGGGCACAGTTAGCCGGCCGCCAACTGCGCCAAGCCGGGGTGGAGGGGCTGGTGTATCCCGATGCACGTGGCCATGCCGGGTTACGCGCGGCCATCGCCGCCTATCTGGGGATTTCGCGGGGTATCGCCTGCCACGCCGAGCAGGTTTTCGTGTGCGCCGGCTATCGCGCCTGCCTCGACTTGATCGGCCATACGCTCATGCGCCCAGGCGATGCGTGTTGGTTGGAAGAGCCCGGCTATTTCATGGCCAGGGATACCCTGCTCGAGGCCGGCGCCACGCTGGTGCCCGTACCGGTAGACGAACATGGGCTGAACGTAGCGGAAGGCATCGCCCGTTCGGAGCAGGCTCGCTTCGCGGTGGTCACGCCCAGCCACCAGAGCCCGTTAGGCGTGCCGTTGTCGCTCGCACGCCGGCTCGCGCTGCTGAGCTGGGCCAACCGCCAGGGCAGCTGGATCATCGAAGACGACTACGACAGCGAATACCACTACCAAGGCAGGCCCTTGCCGGCCCTCAAGAGCCTCGACGAACAGGGTCGCGTGCTCTATACCGGGACTTTCAGTAAGGTGCTTTTCCCTGGGCTACGCCTGGCTTATCTGGTGGTTGCGCCGGAACAGGTCGGCGCTTTCGCCCACCAAGCGGACCGCTTGCACAACCACTGCCCATACGTGCTGCAGGCAACCGTGGCCGCCTTCCTGAGTGAAGGCCATTTCGCGCGGCACCTGAATAAAATGCGCACCCTGTACGCGCGCCGCCGCCAATGGCTGGTCGATGCGCTGCGCCAGCAGCTTGGCGCCCGCCTGTGGGCCGACCCTCAAGCGGGCGGCATGCATCTGCTCGCTGGCCTGAACGACGGGGGCGACATCGACCTTGCGCAGCGCGCCGCAGCGGCCGGGCTAGCGGTCGGGTCACTGTCGCGTTGGTACCTACAAGCCCCGGCCCGACAAGGCCTGCTCCTGGGTTTCACGAACATTGCCAGTGCCGACCAAGCCTCAGCGCAGGTGCTTCGCTTGGCCAAGGCGATAGAGGCCGGCAGGTGCCCGGTTCAGTAGGCTAACCGCCACAGGTTAAGCGGCCGCTGGCTATGGGAACACCTTCGCCAGGCTGTTTTTGCCCTTCGATGTCACACTGAGCGCTCTGGAATCGAGATGGCGGACCACCCAGCCGCGCTTGAACATCAACGCCAACAGCGCTCCACCGAGCGCCCCCCGATATGCGGCGACCGCTCGCTCCAGTCCATGCAAGGGTAGGCCAGGCGCCTTCGCTGCCGCGAAATGGCATCTACATCCACACCTAACTGAAGCAAGCGATCTGTACCTTTCTCGGTGAGGCCGTCATTCGCGCCGTTTTCATAAACCCAATTTGCCTGGACCCACGCATCATGCAGCGTGGCCGCCAGTTCGCCGGCGCAGCATCCGCAATAGCGCCGGCGACCGCGGCCAAAGAAAGATCAGCAGCGTCTACATCCATTGTTCACCCGTCCCTGAAGTGTTGGTGTGCACAACCATCATACTGCGGCCAAACCACCTGAAGGGATTGGCGAATGGCACCACCGGCTTTTTTTGGAAACAAGGTCGTTGCAGCGACATGTGTGATGGCCGTTCTCGGCTGGGGCATCGGGTTCTATGGCCCACCGATCTTCTTGTACGCCGTGGTTCAACGCACCGGCTGGTCGCTGGCATGGTGCTTCGGCGCTGTCACCGTGCACTTTCTGGCGGGCACCCTGGTCGTGGTTAACCTCCCTAGGTTGTATAAGCGCTTCGGCCTGCCCCGCATCACCCTAGCGGGGGCCGCGATGCTCGCCTGCGGGGTGTATGGGTGGGCCACTGCCGGCCAGCCTTACCAACTGTTTATGGCCGCGACCCTCAGCGGCTTGGGGTGGGTGACGATGGGCGCCGCAGCCGTCAACGCCATCATTGCCCCCATGGTTCGTAGCCCGGCGGCCTGCAGCCTTGGCCATGGCCTATAACGGCGCCAGCATCGGCGGGGTGGTGTTTTCATCGGCGGGGGTGTACTTAATCGAGCGTATCGGGTTCAGCCACGCGGCTCTGTTGGTCGGCATCACTTCGATCGGCATTATTACCGCCCTTTCGATGAAGGTCTTCAATGTTCGGCCTGAGCATCTCGGCCAGCACCCCGACGGCGCAGCGACAATAGTTGTTGGCCCGGGAAGCCCGGCAGGCAGCCCAGCGGTGTCCCTGCGGGCCAACCGCCGGTTCATCACCGTAGCGGCGGCCATGGCTCTCGGGCTGTTTGCCCAGATTGGCCTGATCAGCCAGTTATTTGTGTTGCTGGCCGGCCATATGCCTGAAAAAACGGCAGCTGTGGCGATGGGCATGGCCACGCTGAGTGCCATCGCCGGTCGATCCCTCATGGGCTGGCTCATGTCAGCAAAGGCGGATAGGCGTACCGTCGCTTGCATCAGCTATGGCTGCCAGTTACTCGGCTGCTTGGCCCTGGCCGCGGCTAGCCTCTCACCCGCGCTGCTGTGGGCGGGGGTTGTCCTTTTCGGCCTAGGAATCGGCAACGCGACCTCGCTCCCACCGCTGATTGCTCAATCAGAGTTTCCGGCGCAACACGTACAGCGCGTGGTTACGCTGATTGTGGCGACGTCACAAGGGTGCTACGCCTTCGCCCCGGCGATGTTCGGAGGGTTGAAAACATTGGCCAACGGCGCGACTGGTGAAGTATTGATACTCAGCCTGGCCGTCGGAATCGAGGCGCTGGCAATACTGGCGTTGGCGGCCGGAACCGGCGCTTGGAAGCAACGCGAGGGTGGCCTTACGCGTCCACTTGAGTGGTGGGCCGAGGGGCACCCTTCAATCCAACACCACATGCGGCAAAAACCGGCTGCTGTCCTTGGTAATCAAGCTGTCGTCTTCCCGAATGCCAATCCCGGCCGGCGTGTCCCCCACCACCCAGGACCCGACCACCGTATAGCTGTCGCCAAACCGCGGCAGCGGCGCGCACTGCTGCAGGATATATGGGGCATCGGTGTAGGGGCCGCCTTCGCTGAGCCGCTGATGGTCGTGGGTGTGAATCTCGATGTTCGCACCCTCGCGGGAAAAGAACGGTTTGCGCACCCAGCCCGGCGACACCGGGCGGCCCGGCTGGGGGTCTACCCGGGCCGGCAGCAGATTGGGGTGGCCTTCATGAAGCTGCCATAGCAAGGCCAGGATGCCCTTGTTGCTGATGATGGCCTTCCAGGCAGGTTCCACGAATTGGGTACCGGAGGTGGCCACCGCCTGGCCGAACGGTTCGAGGAAGATGTGTTCCCAGGCATGCAATTTGAACAGCCGCTCGATGGGCCGGGCCTGCAGGTCGACGAAGCGGCCATCAGCGGCCAGGCCAATGGCCTCCAGGTCGATATGGCGAGCGTCAATGCCGGCGTGGCGGGCCATGCGTCGCAAAAAATCGGTGGTGCCACGGTCTTCGACTGAACCGGCGATAGCGGAGAAATAGAACGGCGCGCCGCTAGGGAAGGTCGCGAACGCTCGCACCAGGTCTTCGGCCAGGGTATTGAACTGGTTGGCCCTTGCGGGCAGGTTACCCAGCGCAATCTGGTCCTCCAGCCAAAGCAGCTGCACCGCCGCGGCCTCGAGCAACGAGGTGGGTGTGTCGTAGTTGGCTTCCAGCAGCTTGGCCGGCCCGTGGCCGTCATAGGAAAAATCGAAGCGCCCGTACAGGTGTGGCTGGCCCTCTTTCCAAGAGCGGCGCACCAGGTCGAAGAACGCCGGTGGGATGGCCAGCGACGCCAGCAAGGCTTCGCTGTCCACCACTCGAGCGACCACATCCAGGCACATCTCGTGAAGTTCCTTGGTGGGCGCCTCCAGGTCGCGGCTTACCTGTGCTTCGCTGAATTGGTAATACCCGCGCTCGTCCCAATAGCGCTCGCCGTCGAGGGTATGGAACACGAAGCCCTCACGCTCGACCCGCGCCTGCCAGCCGGGGCGCTCGGCAATTGGGATTTTCTTCATGGTCAGCCGCCGGCGCTGAAGCCGCCGCTCTTGCTGCTCCAGCCACTGCGCGCGGTAGCTTGGCTACCAAAGCCGCCACGGGAAATGGTCGAGCCCACGGTGGCGCCACTGCCCAGGCTTTTGGCCAGCGTCGACGGGGTATAGCTACCGCCGCCGCTGCGCGCCTGGCTGGAGCGGCCGAAGGTTTTGCCGTCGTCCATCTGCTGGGGCAAGGTAGTGCTGGCATAGCCGCCCTGGCGCGTGCGGGTGTCGTAGATAGGCTGGGCAAAGTAGCTGGGGCGGCTGCCGCTGAGCAGGTTGCCGATCAATAACCCCGTCAGGAAACCATTGCCACCATCGCTTTGGCTGCGGGCCTGCTCAGCCTGTTCACGCGGCACCTCGCCGGCCATGGCCAACTCGAAGCCGCCCAGGCGCGGCGCGAAATGCCCATCGGGCGTGGCCTGGCAGTAGCCCTCGACGAAATCGGCATCGCACGACGCCTGGTCGTCGTAGGTGGGCGCAATGCGCTTGTGATCGGCCAAGGCCGTCATGTAGGCATCGGAACAGACGTCTACCGGGAACTTGGCTTCCACGCATTCCTGCACGGTTTTGAAATTTTTCCGCGCCGTCACGTTCACCGTGTCTGAGTGGTTACACGCGGCCAGCGCCAGTGGCAAGGTACCAGCCAGTACCAGTGTTACCGAACTGCGGGTTCTCATCGAAATCTCCTTGCCCGGCGGCTCAGGCCGACGGCGTCATGCACGCCGAGTTGAGCAGGCCAACGCTGACCGCAACGGCCGCCGAATAAATGGCCGCGGCCATCTCGCCGCGTGCGATACGGGCCGAAAGCCCTTTGAGCACCAGGCTGGTGCCGGCGAAGGCGAGCAATTGCACCACCGCGGCGATGACCACCCACACCACGAAATCGAGCACGCTGACGCTGTAGGCGATGATGTTGCTGGCCGGCAGGGCAAAACCCACCAGCGAGCCCGCCAAAGCCACCGCGGCGGCGCTGTTGTTCTCGCGGATCAAGTCGAATTCTTTGTGCGGCGTCAAGCGTGTGTAGGCGAACTGGAACAGCGCGAACAACAACACCGCCACCACGATATAGATAATGAAACCGAACACGGCCGTAGCGTTGAGCGATAGGGCGAGTGCAGCAAGCATGGGCATATCCTTGTCAGAGAACCTTGATATCGGTGGGTTGCAGGCTCACGCCCACGGCGGTGGTGAGGCTCACATTGCCGGCTTCGTCTTCCTCTACCGAGAACAACAAGAACTCACGCCGGTTGGCCAAACCCACCTCACGCGCATAAAGCATGGCTAGGTGCTCCACCCGGTAGCTGGCCTCGGGGCTGGTGACGAATTCCTCCAGCGGCACGAACTCGGTCTGCCCCGCCTCGCTGCCCCATTGGCGCATGAACACTTCGCCGTCGTGTTCGTAGGTGGGCAGGCCAATGGGCGACTGTGGGCCGGTCAGGCGCAACAGCTCAGCCTGGCTGGCGACAGGCGTGGCCGCGAAGTAGCCGAACAAGATGATCTCTTCGATATCGTCAGCGCCCGGGCCGTTCATCACCACTTGAACGAAGTAGTCTTCGTCGTCCAGGTAATAACGGTTAATGCCCATGCCCTGGCCGAGGTCGATGTGCCCACGGGCCCAGACCTTTTCATCGCCGGGCAGCACCACATGGGAATGGCCGGCGAGCAACAGCTTGAGCGAAGGGTCCAGGCACACCATGCGCCCCGGCCCCAGTTCCAGCGGCCCGGCTGCAGTGGCTGCGGGCGCGGGCCTGGTGCCCCGTACCGGCGCCTCCAGGCCCAACCAGCGTTTGATCACGCCCATGTGCGCTCCTTGGGGTTCTGAACAGCGGTTATTGCGGTGTGTTTTGCCGCGCCTTCAAGCGGGCGAGCACGTCGGCACCGCCAGGCGACGAGGCGCCGATGCCCGCCTCGCGCAGGCGTTTGTCGAGGTCACCGCCATTGGCCGCGGCAGCCAGTTCTTCGGCGGCTTCGAGCTTGGCGTCACGCTCGTCCTGGCGTTGCTTGATGCGTGCCAGCGAGTCTACCGCGGTTTCCAACTTGCCGCTGGCACCGCCGGTGGCGGCGGCGGTGGCCACCCGCGCCTGCTGCACGGTTTCACGGGCCTTGGCCATTTCCACTTGCTGCTTCAGGCCCTTGATCTGCGCATCGGCGCGGCTCACCTGGGCGTGCAGGGCGTCTACCTGTTTGCCGAACTGTTCATTCAGCAGCCTTTCCTGTTCGCGCTGGCCTTCGATTTGCGCAATCTGGTTGGCGCATTCGCTGGCCAGGCTTTCTTCGCCCTTACCCAGCGCGGCGATGGCCTTGCCTTCCCAATTGGTGATGTCGTTGTCGTAGGCCGCCAGGCGTTGCAACGACAGCTTGTGCTTGGCCTTGATCTCAACCAGGCCGTTGCGAGCCTTGAGCACGGCGGCTTCGGCATCGCGCTGCTCTTGCTCGAGGATGCGAATGGCATTGGCATCGACGATCGCCTCGCCCGCTTCCGATGCGCCGCCACGAATGGCGGTAACTACTTTTTTCCAGATACTCATCGTGCTCACTCCGATGTTATGCGGTGAAATGGTCGCCAAACGCTTCGACGGCCCGAACCATGTTCTCAGCCAGCGTGTGCACTTCCTGCACGATCACGGTCAGGCTCGAAGCAGCGCTGAGGGCGCCGAACATGCAGTAGATTTCGGTGCCAGCCACCTGCTCGATGCCCACCGAGGACAACGGGAACAGGTCGCGATTGCGCAGCACCAGGTCGTTGAAGGCGGCGCGGTCCTTAACCTTGTGCGCCTCGATCAAGGTGGCATCGACCAGTACCTGATCACCGGCTACGGCGACGTACACCGGCATCCCGCCATATTCGCTGAGTTTGATTTCGATGCTGGGCTGCTCGCCAGCGAGCAACTGCATGGCAAACTCGCCGGTAGTGGCCAGTTCCAACTCGGCCAAGGCGTTGAACAGGCTGTTAACGGTCCAGTTGCTGTCTTGTGTCATGAAGCCCTCCAATTTGACCCTATCGCCCAAAAAGGGCTGGCGTAACGCCTTTTCGACGCCCCTGAGGGCGGCGACGTTTTCCGGAAGTACCCAGAACTCCCGCTTGACCAGCCCCGCTTCGCGCAAGCGCTCGCGCATTTGCCGCACGTAATCGGCCGAGGTTTTAGGTTTGCCCGTGGGCCTTGCGCCTAGGGTTTTACGTGGCATGGGCCGCTCCGAACATTACATGTAAGCAACCTACACCTGCCCATGGGCAAGATGCAAACCTTACATGTAAGAATATGCGACTACAGCGACCTACCATGCACCAACAGTGTCAACCGCGTTCAGCCGGCACCGAAGCCAGTTCGAAGGGGTTGCCACCGCGGCGCTGGTTACGGTCTTCACGGGGCGTTGCGCCAAAGAAATTGCGGTAGGCACTGGAGAAATGCGGGCCGGAGGAAAACCCACACGACAGGCCGATCTGGATGATCGACTTGCTGGTTTGCAACAGCATTTGCCGTGCTTTGTTCAGGCGCAGCTCGAGGTAATACTGGCTGGGCACCCGGTTCAGGTACTGCTTGAAAATACGCTCTAGCTGGCGCCGCGACACACATACGTGTTGGGCGATCTCATCGGTGGTCAGCGGCTCTTCGATGTTCGCTTCCATCAACAGCACGGCCTGGGTAAGCTTCGGGTGGCTGGAGCCCAGGCGGTTTTGCAACGGGATGCGCTGGCGCTCGCCCCCCTCACGGATGCGCTCGACCACCAGTTCTTCAGAGACCGCGCCGGCGAGCTCCGCGCCGTGGTCGCGGGCGAGCATCGCCAGCATCAGGTCGAGCACCGCCACCCCGCCACAGGCGGTGAGGCGATCACGGTCGCAATCGAACAAATGGCTGGTGGCGATGACCTTGGGAAAGCGCTCGGCAAAGTCATCCTGCCAGCGCCAGTGCACCGCGGCCCGGTAGCCATCGAGCAAACCCAATTGGGCCAGCGGGTAGAGGCCGGCAGACAACCCGCCCATCACGCAGCCGCTGCGCGCCACCTGTTTGAGCGCCGCCCCCAGCGCCGAGGATAGCGCCAGCGGTGGCTCGTCGGCCACCAGGAACAATCGTTGGCAACGCTCCAAGCGCCCCTGCCAGGGTTCGCCCGGCATCCACCCGCTCGCGGTAACCTCGGCCTGCAGCAGCAGCGCCTCGTAACTGACTTCCGGGTGCACCCGGCAGGCCACGTCCAGCGCTTCTTCGGCCAGTGCCAGGGTCAGCGGCCTGGTGCCGGGCCAAATGAGAAAACCGATTCGCTGGGGGATCATGGGGGCGGTCACGCTCGTGAACTGAAGGCAATCATTCAAGACTACCGGATAGGAACTGGCGCGGGCGATCGGATGCAGGGGCGCTCAGCAGCTTGTACATAGGCGTGTTCTCTGTAAAAAAGGCTTAGTCGCTAAGCAACCGGCCGTGGCGAATCGGTTCGGCGCCGGCCACCTTGGCCAACCATACCCCCGGCTGCGCATAGCGCACCCGCTGCACCGCATAGAGCACGCCGCTGGTACCTGAACGTACACAGGTCACGCGATCGGCCAGCGGGTCGATCACTTCGAACAACGGCTCGTCGCGCCGCACCTGCTCACCAGGGCGGCGTAAAAAACTCACCACGCCCGGGTGTGGCGCGTAAAGCAGCTGCGTACCCTCGAAGGGCAAGCCCTCGCAGGGCGCGTGGGCTGCGGCCGGGAAGTCACCAGTGAGCAAGCCTTGCTCGGCCAGAAACGCCAGGATGCCGGCCGCATGGGCTTGCGCCTGGGCAGGCTGAGTGTCGGCCTGGCCGCCCAGCTCAAGGGTAGTGGCCAGGCATGCCAGCGGCACGTGGGCAAAGCGCTGCGCCAAACGCAGCCAGGGCAACGAGCAAGCCTCGTCGAAACTGCTGCCGCCGGAATCTTCGGCCAACAAGCCCACCCGGACCCCCAGGTGCGCGGCCAGTGAACGCCATTGCGGCCAATGTTGCGGCAGTGCGTACATGTGCAGCGCCGCCTCGGCGTCACAGTGCAAATCCAGCACCACATCAGCGTCGCAGGCGTGGGCCAGCAGTAACCGCTGCAGGCCCTGCAGTGCGCTACTTGCCGGCGGCAGGCTGGCTAATACGCCAGCCATCGCCTGGCGGATCATCTGCACGTTGGCGTGGGGGTCATCGCCGAGCTGGCCGGCCACGGTGGCGGCCACCGGTTCGCTTAGTTCGAAAAAGTCGCGGTTGAAGTTGCGCCCGCTGGCCAGATCGAAGCGGCCCTGGTGTACACCGTGCAACACTTGCCCCAGGCCCAACGGGTTGGCCACGGGCACCAGTTCGATAACCCCAGCCAGGCGCCCGGCGCTTTCCAAGGCAGCCAGCCGCTGCTTAAGCTCCCATGCAGTGCGCATGCCTGGCATTTCGTCGGCATGCAGGCTGGCCTGGATATAGGCCTTGCGCTCACCGCTGCCGAAGCGCAGCACGCTCAGGGTGTGGGCGCTGCCCAGGCTGCTCCACGGCAGCGGATGGTCGATTCGTTGCATGCTTCACCCCTTTTGCGGTCTAGCGCCTGCGCTTACATAGGCCTCGAAAGCCAGCTAATAAGTAGCAGCGAAACGCTGGTGATGCCCGGGCCATGGGCCGCCACTGCCTGGTAAAAAGGTGAACGGTTCACCGGGGCTACCAGCCGCTTGCGCCGGGGAAACGGCCAGGGAATGCAGGCACACGGATAACCAGAATACGGCCGGCGAAAGCGGCGCATTCTAACGGGAGGTGGCGGCGGGGTCCAGCAGGCGCCCCACCCTAGCGGTGAAGGGCGCCGGATATCCGATCAGGCTGAGGCCTTGCGCATCTGCTTGTGGGTGTCGATCAGGTGCTGCACCACCCCAGGGTCGGCCAGCGTCGAAATATCGCCCAGCGCGTCGTATTCGGCGGTGGCGATCTTGCGCAGGATGCGCCGCATGATCTTGCCCGAGCGGGTCTTGGGCAGCCCCGGCGCCCACTGGATCACGTCTGGCGAGGCGATGGGGCCGATCTCCTTGCGCACCCAGTTCTTCAGCTCCAGGCGTAGCGCTTCGCTGGGTTCTTCGCCGCCGTTCAGGGTCACGTACACGTAGATACCCTGGCCCTTGATGTCGTGCGGCACGCCCACCACTGCCGCCTCGGCCACTTTCGGGTGGGCGACCATGGCGCTTTCGATCTCGGCGGTGCCCATGCGGTGGCCCGACACGTTCAGCACGTCATCGACGCGGCCGGTAATCCAGTAGTAGCCGTCCTCGTCGCGGCGCGCACCGTCACCGGTGAAATACATGCCGCGGAAGGTCTTGAAGTAGGTGTCGACGAAACGGTCGTGGTCGCCGTACAGCGATCGCGACTGGCCCGGCCATGAGTCGAGAATCACCAGGTTACCCTCAGCCGCGCCTTCGATGATGTTACCCAGGTTATCCACCAGTGCCGGCACCACACCGAAGAACGGCTTGGTCGCCGAGCCCGGCTTGAGGGCGATGGCGCCCGGCAGTGGGCTGATGAGGATGCCACCGGTTTCGGTCTGCCACCAGGTATCGACGATAGGGCAACGCGCCTTGCCCACGGTGTGGTAGTACCAGTTCCAGGCTTCCGGGTTGATCGGTTCGCCCACCGAACCGAGCAGGCGCAAGCTCGAGCCATCGGCGCCTTCGACGGCGGCGTTGCCCTCGGCCATCATGGCGCGCACGGCGGTAGGGGCGGTGTAGAGAATGTTCACCTTGTGCTTGTCGACCACCTTGGCCACGCGGGTGATGTCTGGGTAATTGGGGATGCCTTCGAACAACACGGTGGTGGCACCGTTGGCCAGCGGGCCGTAGACGATGTAGCTATGGCCGGTGACCCAGCCGACGTCCGCGGTACACCAGTAGACCTCTCCGGGGCGGTAGTCGAATACCCGTTCGTGGGTCAGCGCCGCGTAAAGCAGGTACCCAGCGGTGGTATGCAACACACCCTTGGGCTTGCCAGTGGAGCCGGACGTATAAAGGATGAACAGCGCCTCTTCAGCACCCATTTCTTTCGGTGCACAGGTGCTGGAGGCAACTTCGAGCAGGGCGTGGTACCAGATGTCGCGGTGGCGGTTCCACTCGATGTCACCGCCAGTGCGCTTGCACACGATCACCTGTTGCACGCTGGCGGTTTCCGGGTTGGTGAGGGCCCGGTCGACATTGGCCTTGAGCGGGATCTTCTTGCCGCCGCGCAGGCCTTCATCGGCGGTAATCACCACTTTGGAGCCGCAGTCGATGATGCGCCCAGCCAGCGCCTCGGGTGAGAAACCGCCGAACACCACCGAGTGGATTGCACCAATGCGCGCACAGGCCAGCATGGCCACCACCGCCTCGGGGATCATCGGCATGTAGATAGTCACCACGTCGCCGCGGTGCACATCTTGTCCACGCAGGGCATTGGCGAACTTGCAGACCTCTTCGTGCAGCTCGCGGTAGGTAATGTTGCGGTGTTCGCTGGGGTCGTCGCCTTCCCAAATGATCGCGACCTGGTCGCCACGTGCCTCGAGGTGGCGGTCCAAGCAGTTGTAGGCCACGTTCAGCGTACCGTCGGCGAACCATTTTATGTCCACATGGTGATCGTCGAAGGAGGTTTGCTTGACCTTGGTAAACGGCTTGATCCAGTCAAGGCGCTGGGCTTGCTCGCGCCAAAAGCCGTCGGGGTTGATCACCGACTGCTGGTAAAGGGCCTTGTAGGCCGCCTCGTCGGTGAGAGTATGCTTGGCCACCTCAGGGGAAACGGGATACAGGGAAGCCGCACTCATCGTTACTTACCTCGGGTAATCATTGTTGTTGTATGGCCCCCTTATAGCGCATGCCGGCCTATCCGGGCCATTCGACCATTGTCTTACGGTTACCCAGCATAGACTACTTTACCCGCCCCGGCCGCCATAGGCGCCGAGGCCATGGGATTATTACAGCGCGCCGCACACTGTTTATCAAGAAGTTTTATATAACTTTGCAGTGCACCCCCCTACACTGCGCCCCGCCACTTCGGCACGGGCGGTTCGCCACCGCAGGGCCGCCCCGGCTTTAACTTTCAAACTGTACGGCACTGCCCGCCAAACCCGGCCGGGCATGTACTTGGCCGCCTGGCCCACAAGGCGGCGGCCACTTCTTATCGACGAGGTTATTTCTCATGAAAGCTGCACTGTGGGCTATCGCATTCTGTGGCGCCTGTGCCACGGCCATGGCCGATCAAGCCCCCCAGCCTACCGCACCCGCGGCGGTGGAACACTATCACTACGGCATGGCCCTGGATATCGCGCAGGTATTGAAACAACCGCGCGTTCCACAAGTGTGTGGCGTAGTGCCTGTGCAGATGACCTATCTCGACTCACAACACCAACAACATATTCTTGAATACCTGGTCGTCGGCGACGGTTGTAACAATGGTTAAAAACCCTTGCATCATTAAATAAAACACTAACTTCTTATTCATAAACTGCAACGGTAAAGTTGGCGCCACGCTGTTCGCCTACCTCACGCCCCCGCCCCGTACCTTCACGCGGCGGGGTGTGGCGAGCGCATTGTTGGCCAGGGCCGAAGGGCGCCCACGCGCGATACCCATAGGCCATGGCGCTGGCGCTGTATTTATCCAACACCTTGCCAGCGCACATCCACACCAGGCTTGCCCTTCCATACCCGCCCTGCCCCACGGGCGTACCCACCGGAAGCCTGACACATGCCCATACCTGATTACCCCCAGCCATGGCGCCAGCAGTTGGAACAGCTGTCGATCCGGCACATTCTTTTACCCAGCGGCGTGGCCGCCCCAGACCCTGCATGGTCATTGAACGAACACTTTGCCCGTGCATTGGGAACACCCAGTAACTTTCCTCAGCACCTGCAAGACGCCAGCATCCTCGCCGAACTGAATAACCGCTTAAGCACAGACGCAGCCGGGCGGTACGTTTGCCAGTTCCTCGACGCAGCCACCCCTTCGGGCCTCGACTTAGCGTTGCGTGCGAATTTTTTCAAACGCCTTAGTCAATGTGTGGTGGAGCATCTGACCCCAGGTGGGCTGGGCGCATTGCAGCCGTCGCCGAAACTTGACAGCGGCTACCGCACGGCCGACCTGGCACAACAACTGTGGGCACAGGGGCTTTGCCTCAGGCCGCAGCAAGCGTTCTATATGGCCGCCTTCCTGCTGTACGAGACGTTGCCCAGCCGCCCAAGCCCCGCCTCAGCGACCGCCCGGCCGGCGCCGCCACTGATGCTCAAGGATTACCTACGGCTCGATGAGTTGGCGGCGCAACTGTTGGGCGAGGGCACGCCGGAAGCGACCGCCTGGCAGATGTTCACGCAATTGGGCGCCGAGGTTTACTGCCTGAACCCGTTACAGCGCCGGGCACCCACCCAAAAAGAGCGCGAAGCGGGGGTGGCCGTGAATAAATATGGCGAAGCGTTCATCACCGGCGAAGCCCTGCGCCACCCTGCAGCGCACGTGCTGGAGGCGATACTGGCCTCTAATGCATTTCAACAGTGGCAACATACCTTGGTGCGGGCCGCCGAATGGTACGAAGGCGCTGAAGCCGAGCCAATGAACCGGGCGCTGGCCGAACAAGCATTGATCGATACGCTTTACCCCCCGCCTAGTCGCGAGCCCGGCTACCTGCTGGGTTTCGAGCTGTTCACCGCGCAGAACGCCCATTACCCGCTGGGCGAGATCCGCATCGACCTGTGCAACCACCTGCGGCAAACCCTGCAGTGCCGCACGGGCGTGGCGCAACTGGCCGCCTATCTATTGATGCGCCGTTTCGCCCCGGAACTACTCATAGACGACGCCCCCGAGCAGTTCTGCTACCAGCCAGACCTGCGCTGGGCCAACCTGCAGCACGGCGCCCGGTTATTGCAAGCCGAACGCCAGCCACTGACGTTCGCCGCAGCCGAACAGGCACCCGCCCGCGCCACCGGCGGCCAGCAGCAATATGCCGCCGGGCTGAACGAAACCAACCTGCTATGGGCGCAGCTCAATGGTGTGCTACCGGCCCAAGGGCCGTACACCGATGCCGCCTTGCTGCACGCCTATCGGCGTTTCCATGTAGCCTGGGCGCTGGAGCTGTTGCGGGAACTGCCCGACCGGGTTGCACAAGCCCGCCAATGGTTGCTTGAGGCTGGCATCGCCCCCGATGGCCGCGATGTGGATAACCAGCCGTATATAGAAGCCTACCTGGACGGCGAACACCACCGGCTGCCCGCCGAGCAGCGGGGCGCCCTGCAAGATGTGAACGCCTGGTTCGACGAACGCTTCGCCGCCTACACCCAGCGCGCTAAGAAGACCTACGCAGAGGTGTTCGACGTATGCCTGCAGGCAATGCACAGCACCGACCGGCAACGGCTCGAAGAGTTGCCGTGGATAGCCTATGGCGTCGCCTGGCCGCGTTATATTGGGCCAAGCACCGCGGTGCCCTCGCTGGGGTCCTCGCCAGAAGATGACTGGGCATACGACACGGCCGCCGAAGGGTTGATGATCCACGCCCAAGGCGCCAGCGCCGACTACCTCTACGAGGTGTTTCCCGAACGCTTAACGTACAGGGTGCATACCGTTACCGATAGCCGCGAACGCGAACTGCTTGCCAACCCTGCTGCGCAGGTACCGCGTTTACTGGCGTTGCCCTATGCCGACTACAACGGCACCCCGCTGCCCTGGAACGTCTCTGATTTCGCCCGCTGTACGCCGATAGTGGCCGCCCCTGCAAACCGGCGCCTGCCAACCTTGGCGCAACAGTATGCGGCCGACGTCGCGCTCGCTCACCTGGGCGCCTTGCGCATGGTGTGCAAGGGTGCAACGCTGCGGGAGATCGCCCAAGCCAAACATCTGCAGGGCAGTGTCTGGGGCTACCTGTGGCGGTTGCTCCAACGTACGTTGCCGCTGGTGGGCTGCCTGGGTGTAAGCAGCGGCGGCGACGCGGCGCACTGTGTGCTGGACATCACCGGGCCAGTGGCCGGCCTGTTCAAGGTCGGTGGCCGGATAATCCGCCCGCTGAGCAAGCTACGCAAACATCCGGCCCAGGTGTCGCCCACCGCTTACCTTGACTCGCAACGCATCGCCCGCGCCTGGGCTAACGCCCGGCTCGGGGCAGCCGCACCACTGGCCGACCAGCGCCACCTAGGCCCTCGGCGCTGGAGCAGCGAACCGGCGCTGCCGGGCCACCGGGCCCAGGCAACTCACGCCGAGGTAGACGGTACTGCCCAGTTCGTGGTTGCCGACGCCAACGGTGACCTGCGGATGCTCGACCGCCTCAATAACGCGCCTTTTGGCCCACGCCTGACCCCGTTGCAAGCCCAGGCGGAAGGCGAACCGCTGCGTTTGCTGACCACCCAGCGGCAACTGCGAAACGGCCAGGCCCCCGGCGCGCTTGAATTCACCCTGGGGCCAGACGGGTTGCCGCGGATGAGGCTGGGTGGGCAGCGCGATCCGGTGATGGTGGTGCGTGATGCGCACACCATAGACCTCATCATCGATGGCGAACCGTACCGCTTTCATAGAGGGCAAACGGGCAACCTGCTTCGGCACGTGCGGTACGAACCCTTGCTGGGCTCCGCGACTCGCGATGGCCAGCCCATCGCCACCGTTAACAGCAGCACCGGGCCAGGGCAACCCTCGATCACGCTGACCTTCGGCCTGCCGGCCAACGACACCGGCACACCGCCTTTTGGGCAATTGGTCAGCAGAGCCTTCGGGACGGTGCGCATCGAAACCGCGCCCATGCGTTTCAAAGCCCACGACCTGAATGAACACCAGTGGGCATCGGTGTTCGTTCGCGAAGGTAAGTGCTTCCACTACAGCGACGAAATCATTCCGGCCAAGGGCCGGCAACCGGCACGGCGTACCGGCAGAAAAATACCCCAGGTGCTGAGCACCGACGAAGCACCGATACGCTTGGGGGTAATCGCCCCACCGGCCTACCACCGGCAGATCATCGCCGAGTTGGTTCCCGACCTATGGTTCGGCCTGCCTGCCAACCTGTCCCTAGGGGCCGCCACCCTGGCGGCGCGCTTTTGCCCTGTGCTGCGCTTACACGGCTTGGCTAAATCCGTGTTCGACCGGCGCACATTACGGGGGGCGGTCATCGACTGGCAGGGTGAAAACTGGCTGTTCGTCGAGGCAGACCTAGGCATCCTCTACGGCACACGCTACCACGTGCCCACGTGGTTGCAGGAGCAACTGAGCGCGCTGGCCAACACGGGCCGCCCGTTATTGCAGGGCCCTGTTCCCGTTTCGACGCGGCTACAGCTCAAACGGGTGCGCGACGATAGCGCCGTCAGAGCCTATCTGGATGTGAGCGAAAGCTACCGGATCGTAGCCGGCCGCCGCCACCTGCAGCGCGACATCGATAATTTGACCGAGTTGCTACGGGACTGGCGGGATAGGGGCAAGGCATTGATGCCGGCAAACAACTCGCCATTTCTGGAATTCTTACTCAGCGCGCAAGCGCGGCTGTTACCGGAATACGCGAAAAACATCCTCACCCGTGTGGGCCCGCAAGACGCCCTCACTGGCCTGGTGCGCCAGGGCGTAGCGGGTCTGAACAAAGAAATCATCCCCGTTTGGCGCCATTTCAGGGCGTGTACGCCGGGGCAACGGCAACATATTGTTGGCGTACTCCAGCAACTACTGCCGGCTACCGGCAAGGTCGGCACGCTCTATACCCCCCTGAGCGCCGCAACCCTGGGCACCGCCCAGGGCGCTGAAACCCTGCGAAAACACCTGACCGGCGCCAACCTGGCATTCGCCTCGATCACCTTACGCGATGGCCAACGGCGGGTGTATTTTTCACTCTCCGGCGGCAAGAGCAAACGCAAGCTGGAACTTGCCAACCCACCCAGCATAGACCAACCGCGCATCGAGTACATCGACGCACGCGCCCGTATGAATGGGCAAGCCCCGGACCCACGGTTTACCGACCTGCCCGTACTCAGGCGGCCAGGCGACCTCACACCGCGCACTCACGACCGCCACCTGGATTCCGAACGGCTGATCGCAACGGTGATCAACCAGGACCTACTGGCGCAGGCTCAAGCGGTTGAGCGTATCGATGTGTTCACCCTGCTCGATGCCTGCCGCTCCTGCGGCGGTTTTGTGCTGCCGCGCCTGCGGCTGGACTACTACCGTGCGCAATTCAGCATGACCTACCTGTTGGACTACGGCCGCTAGGTAGGCGCTGGAGACGCTTTAACACCCAAGGTTCAACGGGTGTGGGTTTCACCCAGTTTGGCGCGCGAATGTTGCCGTCGGGCAAGGCGCCGTGCCGCGTCATAGCATGGCTACGGCGACAAGCGGCAACGCAGCCCTGCGGCAAAATGCACCGTCAAAATAGTGCAGCCAACTTCTGAGACACCGCACTAGCCGCTATCATGGGCACTTCATTCTGCCCTGCCGTTTTCGCGGACCCTCCCATGCCAAACGTTTCCCCTTCATCGCTTGCCATCACCGGGCGCGTGGTATCGATCGTCGTATTCACCTTCATCGGTTACCTGAACATCGGCATTCCGCTGGCGGTGCTCCCCGGTTTCGTACACACAGACCTAGGCTACGGCGCGGTGCTGGCAGGGCTGGTGATCAGCGTGCAGTACCTGGCCACGTTGGTGAGCCGGCCTTACGCAAGCAAAGTGATCGACACCCGGGGCAGTAAACAGGCAGTGATCTATGGCCTATACGGCTGCTGTGCCAGCGGCGTACTGATGCTATTGGCCGCGGCGCTCGCGCAACTGCCCGCCGCCAGCCTTACCTGCCTGTTCATTGGCCGGGTGCTACTGGGTGGTGCAGAAAGCCTGGTGGGCGCCGGTGCCATCGGCTGGGGTATCGGCCGCGTAGGTGCCCTGCACACCGCCAAGGTTATCTCCTGGAACGGCATCGCCAGCTACGGCGCGTTGGCCATCGGAGCACCGCTGGGGGTGGTGCTGGCGGGCCAACTGGGGTTGTGGAGCATGGGCGCCAGCATTGTGTTGATCAGCGTTTGCGGCATCGCCCTGGCATGGAAGCGCACGCCGGCGCCCATCGTCGTGGGCGAGCGGCTGCCGTTCATCCATGTGCTTGGCCGGGTGTTGCCCCATGGCATGGGCCTGGCCCTGGGTGGTATCGGTTTTGGCAGCATCGCCACCTTCATCACCCTTTACTACACCACCCAGCACTGGGCCAACCCGGCATTGTGCCTTACGCTGTTCGGCGCCAGCTTTATCTGCGCCCGCTTGCTGTTCGGCAACATGATCAACCGCCTCGGTGGCTTTCGCGTGGCAATCGCTTGCCTAGGGGTGGAAACCCTGGGGCTGCTGTTGCTATGGCTGGCGCCCACGGCCGACTGGGCCATGGCCGGGGCGGCCATGACTGGCTTCGGCTTTTCGTTGGTGTTCCCGGCCATCGGCGTCGAAGCCGTCAACCTGGTACCGGCCGCCAGCCGTGGCGCGGCGGTGGGGGCCTACTCGCTGTTCATCGATTTGTCGCTGGGCATGACTGGGCCCCTGGCCGGGGCAGTGGCGGCACATTTCGGTTTCGCTTCGATCTTTTTGTTCGCCGCATTGGGCTCGGCATCGGGGCTGGGGCTATGCGTTTGGCTTTATCGACAACGGCAGGGGCAGTTGGCTGACCGCTGAGCCTGGGTGGGGGCACAAAGCCGCGCTCGCTGGGTGG
>NZ_JAAOCA010000120.1 GCF_014694385.1 Pseudomonas typographi
CTGGCCCGTGAGCGCCCGGGCCTGATCATCAACCCGGCCGCGTATACTGCGGTAGACCAAGCCGAGAACGACCGCGACACCGCCTGGGCGATCAATGCCACCGCCCCCGGCATCCTCGCCGAGCAAGCCGCCGAGCTGGGCGTGCCGCTGGTGCACTACTCCACCGACTACGTATTCGACGGCAGCAAGCCGGGCCCCTATGTAGAGGCGGACCCTACCGCGCCGCTGGGGGTGTACGGGCAGAGCAAGCTGGCCGGCGAACAGGCCGTGGCCCAGGCCTGCGAACACCACCTGATTCTGCGTACCAGTTGGGTGTACTCACTGCATGGGCGCAATTTTTTGTTGACCATGCAACGGCTGCTGCAAGAAAAGCCCGCGTTGCGGGTGGTGGCCGACCAAATCGGCGCGCCCACCTGGGCCGGTACCATCGCCGCCAGCACCCGCCAACTGGTCGAACGTTGGCAAAAGGGCCAGCCAGGCGCCTGGGGCCTGTACCACCTTACCGCCGCGGGTGAAACCTCCTGGTTCGGTTTTGCCGAGGCGATTGGCGCCCAGTTGCGTGAAGCCGGCAAGCCTTGCGCCACGCTCACACCGATACCCTCGAGCGAATACCCCACGCCCGCGCAGCGCCCGCTGAACTCCCGGCTCGACTGCTCGAAGCTGGCCCGCGAATGGGGTGTGGCACAACCGGCCTGGGGAGAGGGCCTGTTGCAGTGCCTGCG
>NZ_JAAOCA010000121.1 GCF_014694385.1 Pseudomonas typographi
TCTGGCCGGGAGTACCTGACCATTCTCGTTTCAACGGGGCTCAATGATGGGTGAATTCAAAATGCAGGGCGTTGAGGGCGTCGTAGGGAAGATGCGCGGCCTGGCGCCCAAACTGCAACGATCCGGCCTGAAGAAGTCGGCGCGCCGGGCAATGAGCATCGTCCGGGACGCGGCCAGGGCCAAGGCCAAAGCGATCGATGACCCGGCAACCGCAGAGAAAATCTGGAAGAACATCGCCGTCCAGGAATCGCCGAAGGACTCAAAGCGCGAGGGCGGTGTGGTGATGCGTGTCGGGGTCATGGGCGGGGCTCAAAACCTATCCTTGGGCGGGATAGCCGGTAAAAAAACGCTCAAGGACAATCCTGGCGGAGACACCTGGTACTGGCGATTCATCGAGTTCGGAACTGAACATAGCCGGGCCGAACCGTTCATGCGTCCAGCGCTTTCGGAGAATATTGACCCGGTGACCGAGCGGTTCGCCACCGAGCTGAGTACCGAGATCGATGCGGCGCTCAGGGGGGCGTGATGTACCCACCTATTTTCGACGTCTGCGCCCGGTCGCCGGCCGTGACCGCGCTACTGGGCGAGTCGCCCACCCGTCTGTACCCGTTCGGCGAGGCCCCGGAAGGGGTGAGCAAGCCTTATGCGGTTTGGCAGACGATTGGGGGCGAGCCGGACAACTACCTGGCTGATCGGCCCGACTCTGACCGGTTCGA
>NZ_JAAOCA010000122.1 GCF_014694385.1 Pseudomonas typographi
CAGACGCCGCAGGAATTCTGGGATACGGCCTGCCTAGATCGTATCGGCGGCAAGTTAGCATGTCCGCCCACTTGGCAGGCTTGGAAACCGCTCGACTGACCCAACGAACAACGCCCTGGAGGGCAAGTTTATGTACCTGATGATCTTCGAGGATGGTGAGATTAAGTCTGCTGAGGAAGTAGGTATTGATGACACCCAGGCAGCCGATGATGGGTTGCTGGATCTGATCGATATCTCGGACCCATTCAACCCAACCCGCTACTGGGGAGGCGAATGGAAATCGGTGGAAGACGTGAACGACTGAACCACCCTCCAGAACAACCAGCGCCACGTCCGCCTGACGTAAAAGGCCCTATACCGGTGATGGTTGAGGCCCTGGGTGGTCAGGGCTAATCCGGTTAACCCACCCGGTCGCCTCGAAGAGGCCGCATCGGACGGCGATCTGCCCAGGCTGCACCCTGGGTTCTGTGCAGAAGAGTTCCGTTATGAGCTGGCGTGCCTGCTCCGACCGAACTAGATCGCCGTCCGATGCGGAAGTGAACACACCGCGAAAGCGGCCCCCTGCATCAACCCATGGGAATCAACACGGCGGTGAAAGTCCGCGCCGGAGACGTAACCGGCACGCAGATGCGGTGTTGGAAGCTGGGTTGAACGCTTCGGCGGCCCTG
>NZ_JAAOCA010000123.1 GCF_014694385.1 Pseudomonas typographi
CGATGGATTGGCCCACGTCCAGCCAGTAATCCGCGTTAGGCGGCGGGGTTTCCTCGGGCACGTCCTGGGTGGCCTGGTAGATCCTGTTCCCGGCCACCACCATGTCGCCAGTGGTGTAGGTCTGGTCGTCCTTGTAGGCCGACAGGCCATCGAGCGCGGCAACTTGGTCGGCAAGATCGGTGATCTTTTCGTTCAACTCCTGGCTCAGTTCGGTTTCGCTGATCTGGCCGGCCAGGTAGGTGAGGATTTCACCAGCGTCGGAACTGGACTGGCCCATGACCCATGCGGTCCACGAACCGGTATTGCCGCTGCGGTCACCCAGGCGCGCGCGGAAGAACCGCGTAACCCCTGCCGCCATACCGCTTTTGAGGTATGTCACCGCCGGGTAGGAAATCAGGCCCAACTGCGTGGCATCGCTTCCATCCGATGCGACCGATTCCTGCACCTCCGTGTACAGCGTGTCCTCTGCGCCGGCCGGGAAGGCCCAGTTCAGGCGAATGCCGAACACCTCCGATACGGTCGAGAAGCTGGCCAGCGCCGGCGGCTCACCGGTTTTGCCGTAAAGCTGGGTGGCTTCCGAATAGGCCCACAGCGAGGCATTGCCGCTCACGCCCACCGCCGATACGCGCGCGGTATAGGTGCCGGTGTAGATCCCGCTTACCT
>NZ_JAAOCA010000124.1 GCF_014694385.1 Pseudomonas typographi
CAGCTCATAGGTCGCATAGGCGCCATAGGTACTGATCGACTCTTCGCCGAGCATGATGTCTTCAAGGCCATCGACCGCGCCCTCGCTCAGCACGTAGACCAGGTGCACCCATTCGCCATCGGCTTGGTTACCGCTTTGCTCCTGAGCCCAGACCAGCACCCCGCCGGTGGAGGCCCGGCCGAGAATGAAGCGGATCGGGGCCTTGGACGAGCGCACGGTCTGCGCGGAAGGCTCGCTATTCGTCAAAGAGCCGGTGGAAAGCGCCTCCTGGCTCGACGCCACATAGAAGGCCAGGCCGGCGCCGATAATCGCCCCAATGGGGTTGCCGGTCTGTGCGAACCCAATAACCGCGCCAATGGCGACCTGGGCAACCTTTTTGACGGCACTGCTCATTACTCAACTCTCCAGACCGCTAGCGGCGTGCAGTCGATGCGCCCTACTCCATCGTCGGCAACGGACCAGTATTCGTTGGCCCAGAACACCGCCATGCTTTGGCCGCCTGGGGCGTCGTACATCGTCACATCCCCGCGCTGTATGTACGCCGGCGATACCCGGCTGAAGCACGCATCCCAAGCGGCCTCGAGGCTGCCGTGGTTTTGCTTGAGCAGGCGCTTGGCGCCCGCCTCAGTCGTGTACTTGCCGCGGTAGACGG
>NZ_JAAOCA010000125.1 GCF_014694385.1 Pseudomonas typographi
ATCCCAGCGCGGGAAGGAAGGATTTTGATGACCAACCACATCGAACGAACAGGCCGAGCGCTTCAAGTCCTCTGGGATCACTTTCGCAATTGGGAGCTGTTCGCCACTGGTACCCGAGCACCAATCCTTGACCGCTGGTACATCGCGACCAAAACCAAGGCCCTGATCAAGCACGACCGGATTTTGCGAGGTGCCGCATGATCGACGACAAAGCCCACTTCGCCGATCCGTGGTTCTGGATCTGCGTGCGCGAATCTATCGATGCCGGTTTCATCCGCGAATGGCTGCGCCTGACCGGGCACCGCCTCGCACGCAGCAAGATCGAGCGCATGGTTGATGAAACCACCGGCTACGCCGGCGATGTGGTCCGCGAATACTTGGCGCACGTAAAGCAGGTGATTTACGACATCGTGCCGCATCCGATGCGGGAGGTCGCGCCATGACCCTCTACACCTTCTGGCCCCTATTCGCCCACCTCACCAGCCGGCGTTTCATCGTAGAGGAAGCGGGGAGTGGGTTTGTGTTTGTTAAGCGGAGGGTTTTGGTATGACAGACCGCGAATTGCTTGAGCTGGCGGCGAAGGCGGCCGGGATAGACATCAAGTTCTTCAATTCCTCCGGAGAGGC
>NZ_JAAOCA010000126.1 GCF_014694385.1 Pseudomonas typographi
TGATGACATTTGGGCTTCAGTTCACAAACAACAGCGGAACCACCGTAATCGATTCGGAATACGCAAGGCTCGTTGTGATTTCCTCGGGCAGGTATGCGCCGACCGAAGAGTCTGGGATGGGCTCAACGACCTATTTCCCCCGACCGGTTACATCCCAGGAACCGCCCCTGGTGTTCGTTCGCCCTGACACGGTGAGCGCTGTGGCAGGGCTTTGCTTCATGCGCTTGGTTGGTTCGGCGGGGAATTGGACCGGCTTCTACGTCAGGGCCTATAGCGCAAGCACGGCGCAGCCGAACGGGCGATATTTCGTGGCTGCGTTTATGGCCCAGGTTGTGGCCGATTTCGGTATGAGGCTGTGGGATGGAGGGCAGAGTCTGCTATTTGATTCGGGAACGGTCGCCGCGAACTTCACCAGGGCGTTTCAGAACTGGACTTACGTCAAATATGACTACGATGACCAGGGCCTGACGAGGGTTTACTACACGGTTGACTTTGGCTTTCCGCAAGACGAATACCTGTTGATAAACAACTTCGGGATGCCTATGAATGCCGGTAGCGCCATTCCCAGGAACCTCTATTGTTGGTGGGATTTTCC
>NZ_JAAOCA010000127.1 GCF_014694385.1 Pseudomonas typographi
GTGGGGGGGTTTACTTATACAACACGTAGTATGACTGATGCCATTGTGCCTACATTTGCGCCGCTTGAAGAAATTCGTACCTCTTATCTGAAAATAATGACCGAAAAATCCAATGACAGGCTCGCCGATGCGTCTAGGTGGCTTATTTTTATAACTCTGATAGTGGCATCTGGCATGCTGATCTACGTTGTATTGTTACTATGGGCGCAGCGAGTCATTTTCAAGCCGCTCCTGCAAGCGCGATACAATATCGTGGCCCTTGCCGATGATCGGACCATAGAGCTCCCACAAGATTTTAGAAACTCTGGAACTGAGCTCGATGAAGTATTCAAGGCCTTGAGTGTGCTGAAGGCTCGGCTTGTGGAACGGCGGGAGATAACTGCGAGTTTGCGGACGCACGCGCTGACGGATGGGCTGACCGGGCTTTTGAATCGGCGCGCATTTGATCAAATTGGGGACGGTAAAAGCTATTTTACCGATCTGCCAGATGTCATTGGTCTTATTCTACTCGATATTGACCATTTCAAATCTGTGAACGACAATTACGGCCATGCTGCGGGAGATACTGTTTTGAGGGCGGTAGCTAAGGCTTTG
>NZ_JAAOCA010000128.1 GCF_014694385.1 Pseudomonas typographi
GGTGAATGCGCCTTGGCCATAAAGCTGGTCGTGCAGAATCGCCGGGCGCATGCCGTAGCCGGCGCAGATGCCATACAGCGCCAGAGCGCCCACGGCGATGATCCAGAGCAGCGGCGCCAGCCAGGAGACGAACGTCAGCACCGCGCCGGCAATCAGCGCGCCAATGGCACCCCACCGGCAAATCTCGCGCAGGATGCGAATCGACGCCAGGTCGCTGGTGAAGCCGGCCGGGACTTCGAGCATCCCGTGCACCGGGTCGTTGAACACCAGCGGCTCCAGCAGCGTGAACTCCCACCGGCTAACCTGGCAGGTGGCCACGCCAGCGGCGAACTTGCCGGGATCGAGCGTCATGCCGGCACCTCGAGCACAGGCAGTTCGGCCAGGAACGCTTCCAGCGTCGGCACCTCGCGGGTGCCCGCCTCCACCGCGGAAAGCTGTTCGTAGGCGTATTCCCAAACCAAAGAGCGCCACGCCCTAAATGCCTTTCCGTCCGCCTGAAAGCGCGCCACTGTAGGCTCGTCGGCATAGCTGATGGCCGTCATCAAGTTATCGTAGCCATGCTCCTGCGCCGCCGCATCGAGGTGTGCCTGGG
>NZ_JAAOCA010000129.1 GCF_014694385.1 Pseudomonas typographi
GCATGATCGGCGCCGGAATCTTCGATGGTGATCTGGTGGTGGTGGACCGCGCGATTGAGCCGGCCCACGGGCACATCGTGATCGCTGCCATCAACGGCGAACCGCTGTGTAAGCGCCTGCACCGGCGCGGTGGGGAGGTGGCGTTGTTCTCGGAGAATAGGCGCTTTCCGCCGCGGTACATCATCGATGGCGACGAGCTGCAGATGTGGGGCGTGGTGACGTTCAGCGTGCGCAGCCATGACCTCAAAGCCTGATCCCGTCTATGCACTGATCGACTGCAACAGCTTCTACGCCAGCTGCGAACGGGTATTCAGGCCAGACCTGGTGCGCACGCCCATCGTGGTGCTGAGCAGGTGGCCAGCTACACCAACCGCGCCGGGGAGAAGCTGCGCAGCCAGCGCTCGCTGTGCAAGAAAATGCGAGTGGCCATCCGCACGGGCATGTTTTGGCCAAACGCGCCATTACTTAGGGAGGGCAGGGTGCTGACTCAGGCGGAGGGACTGCACTTCCCTCATTCTATTGGCAATGAATCGCCTCACGTGGCAGCAGCAGATTTTCCA
>NZ_JAAOCA010000012.1 GCF_014694385.1 Pseudomonas typographi
ACAAGACCCGGTGCCGTTGAAACCTACCGTACCCCCCACCATCGGCGACCCGCCAAGCGAAACGCCGCCGGAACGGGTATGAGCGTAGCTCACCGGCTATGCTCAGGGGCTGTGCAATCGCTGTGCGGGAAGAAAACCAGGCGTACTCGCCCGACAACGGCACCGCCCTGTGGCGCCTATACGGGTGCCGCCCCGCCCGGCGGCAAAAGGCACCGTCTACAGTGTGCAGGTAACGGCTCAGACACCCTACCAGCCCAAAACAACTGCGGGGAACCCAGATGACGGCAGCGGCGACCACCTCCGACAGTGCGTTACAGCCCGCGGTAAAGGCCCATGTTGACAATGGCCTGGGCTGGCTGACCCTCAACCGACCAAGCGGCCTGAATACCCTCACGTTGGAGATGCTTCGCCAACTACAGGCGGCCCTCGATGCGTGGGCGCAAGATGCCGAGGTGCAGGCGGTGGTGCTGCGCGGCGCTGGCGACAAGGCGTTCTGCGCCGGGGGCGACGTGCGTGCGTTGTACCACAGCTACCACCACCGCCTGGCCCTGCATGAAGCTTTCTTCAGCGAGGAATACGCGCTGGGCCTGGCGTTACACCACTACCGCAAACCGGTGTTGGCGATCATCGACGGCTATTGCCTGGGCGGTGGCATGGGCTTAGCCCAGGCCGCCGCCCTACGGGTAGTGACCCAATACAGCCAGTTGGCCATGCCGGCGACCGCTGTCGGCTTTTTCCCCGACGTGGGTGGCAGTTATTTTTTGTCTCACGTACCCGGGGAACTGGGCACCTATTTGGGCATTACCGGTGAGCGCATCGATGCGGCCAATGCGTTGTATTGCGGCTTGGCCGACTGGTACCTGGCGCGTGAGCGGCTGGCAACGCTTGAGGCACGGCTACTGCGTATCCAATGGTCCGCCGCCCCGCTTAAAGACCTACAAAACGTTCTTGCCAAGCTCGGTGTGCAAGTGCTGCCCGAACCCTCATTGGCCCCGTTGCGCACGGCTATCGACCATTTTTTCGGCCAGGCCGACGTGCCGGCGATGATGGAACAACTACGCCAGGTCGAGGTGGGCGGCAGCCGCGCTTGGGCATTGCGTACCGCCGCGACGATGGCGCAACGCTCGCCGCTGGCGATGGCCGTAACCCATCAGTTGCTCTTGCGCGGGCGCCGCTTACCGCTGGAGGCCTGCTTTGCCCAGGAGACCCACGTAGGCAAGCAATGGTTGGCCCACGGTGAGTTTCTGGAAGGGATCCGGGCCCTGTTGGTCGACAAAGACAACCAACCCCGTTGGGCCCCGCGCACGCTCGCGGGCCTGGACCCGGCCATCGTCCATTCGTTTTTCGAACGCCTGTAGCCCATTGCAGGGGGCAGCCGATGAACGCCGGGGGACCGCCAGAAGAAGACCAGCAGTTCCATGGCATGGCCCACCCAGTCACCCAGGCCGAGATCCCCCCGCGCGCCTACGAACTAATGGCGAAGCCGGCAGCTAAGTGCCGGATACCCTCATCCCGCAAATGGGCCTACTCAGGCGCGCAGCCGACGACCGTTCGTCGCCATAGTGGCACTGAGGCAGCGTTGTGAAGCCCAACCTTCATACCCCGCAGACCAAGAGGTCCATCATGAAAAAGCATTTGATCAGCCTGACCTTGACCAGCGTACTGGCCGCGATGTCCCTGGGCGCCATGGCCGCCCAGCCCGACGCCGGTGCGTCGAACACCCCGGAACATAACACTGGCAACCCCAGCACCCAGGCCAACCCGAGTTCCAAAGGCACCGGTGGTAACGGCGGCGCGTCGATTCCCGACCCGCAACAAACCCCCGCGGGCCACAGCAAAGCCACGAAGGGCGATGCCAGTGCCCCGTCTGGGAGCGGTGCGGTGGGTGGCAATAGCCAAGGCAAGGGCAGTGAAAAACAGGAATAACCTGGGCGGTGCAGCCCCGAGGCCGTACCGCCAGGCGGCTCAGGGCCAATTCCCGTGGATTATTTCCCCAGTTAAGTGCCCGATCAATACACGTTCGGCCTGGGCGCGGGCCTCGAGCAACAACTGCCCGGCGCGTTGGTACAGTGCACTTTCCCCAGGGTAGCGGCCGGCCGCCAGGCTAATACGCTGCAAGGCGCCATTCACTCGCCAAGCCAGGCCAGGCACATCGCCCAGTTCGCGCTCCAGCGCTTCGATGTAAGGCGTAGGTACGCGCGGGCCGGCATAAGGCCCAGGTGCGCCGGCCGCCTCGCTCAACTCGGTGTAATACTCGGCAGCAGCATCCCACTGCCGGCCGAAGCCAGTGAATGCCTGCGGGCGCAGGCGGCGTAGCCACGTGGTCCAAAATGGTTGCTCTATGGCCCAATTGCCAATCGCCTCTCCGGTGGCCTCGGCCAACACCGCATCGCCCAGGTGGGCTAACGTCGCCTCGCTTAACCTGGCCAATTCGCCGAACAGGATGTGCTGCGGTTGCGGTGGCAAGCCTAAGCGGTCGAACAATGCCATGCGCGCGTACAACGCCATTTCTATCTCATCGACCAAATAATCCGGTGCGGTCAGTGCCTCGTCGCTGAGGTCATCACCCGCCTGTAAGGCCGGCGCCTCCCCCGCCTGTGGGGCCTGCTCGGCATTGGCCAGGGCGCGGCGCCGGGCGACCCGGGCGTTGTAGAAGGCACCCACGCGTTCATCCAACAGGTTCTGCCGCAGCAACCCAGCGGCGGTACTTACGGCGACAACTTCAGCGTTTTCCCCAGCCGCGGCACCGTTGACCATGTGCCATACCAGCACATCGGTTTCGATACGCTGGAATAACAAGCTGGCCTGGTCAACGCAGGTTTGCGTGGCATCGCGCAGGTGCTGGAGCACCTGCTCATGCAGGCCCGCCCGGCCCCAGGCGGGCCCATCGGGGCCGCCATCAGCGCCAAGCGTACGCAATACATACTGTATGCGCAGGCGCATGCCCTGCGAGTTACTCAAGTAATCGCCGGTATTGCCCAAGCGGTTGAACAAATCATAAAGTGGTTGCCAATCCGGAGCTTGGGCGTAGGCCTGCCAATGGGCCTGCAAACCCGGCGCAAGTTCGGAATACCAAGGCGGGTTATCGGGCTCGCCGGCGACCGCCGGCAACCCCGCCCCGGCCAAGTTGCGCAGGGCTTGTTCGCTGAAGGGGTTGCCATCGAACTCATAGCTCACCCCCGGCCGCCCTTCTAGGATGGCCCTTGCGAAGGTACTGCCATGGAGCCTCGGTGCGTCTGTCAAGGCGTTGCCTGCCAAGTCGATGTCGCGCAACACCAAAGGGTCCTGGTTCAGCAACGCTTCCAGCCCCGGCGGCCACTGCGTCAAATTGCATTGCGAAAGATCGAGCCGTTGTAAATGTACCCAACCGCTGAGGTCTGGCGGCATGCCCAGCGGGTTTTCTTCCATGAACAACGCCTGTAAATGGCTCAGTTGCGCCAATGCGGCGACGGCGTCTTCGGTTAGGATAATTTCGTTCGAGCCCAACGCCAGTATCTTCAGCGCAGGCCAGCGCTGCAAGGCTTGGAAGTGTTCGGCGCCCAGTTCCAGATCGTTCAGGTCCACATACAAGCCTTCCAACTGGGGCAATTCGGCCAGTTGGTCCAGCACCGCTACCGGCAAATCGACCAGGGCATCCATGACGCTTAGCCGGTGCAGTGAGGTTAAGCGTCGCAGCACGCCCAGGTTATGTTCAGTACTGAGGTCGATGCGGTTTTCCGACAGGTCCAACGACTCAAGGCTGGCTAGGTCACCCATCTCGGTCGGTATTTGGGCAAGCCTATTGCTGCCCACATCCAGGTGTTGGACGCGCGGAAACGCGCGCAAAAATGGGCCCAACATGGGCGTCTCGTTCACGCCATCACCGGTAATCGTCAGCGAACGTACGGGCTCTAGCTGCACCGGCAATTCGGGAACGCCTCCGGCGTCCTGGGTGTGAATCACCAAATGAACGTAATCATGGCTACCGGTGGGCGCATCGGGGTTTTCCCGCCGCCACGCACGGCGTATCTGCTCGGCCATGCGCCTGCGGGCAGCTATGCGCGTTTCCTGGCCGCCTTCGATAGGCGGCTCTGGGTGGCCATTAACCCAGCTTTCCAGCGCCGTGTTCAGTTGGCGGTATTCACTACGCAACCGCTCAAGCAAACGCCCGAACGCGCCTGGCCTACTGCCCGCTTGGTGGCGCAAATGCTGCCGGAGCAGCGGGCGGCCATCGCCTTCGGCGCTGGGGTACAACTCGTCGAACAACTCGTCTTCGGTCAACCAGCCACGGCCCCTGCCGCTGAGCCGGTAGCCGATGTGTCGTCCATCGACGGCACGGCTGGGCAAACGATACAGCGGGCGAACCGGCGCCAGGCCGAGCTGCGCCGCGGTTCGTGCGCGGCGTTGGGCCGCACGTTGGAACAACCCATCACGCAGCTTCAGTGGCTCATGGATATCCATACCCAACGCGCGGCGTTCGCTGTCGGGCAGCGCGTTGAGCACCGCGTGATACACATCGACGTAACCGGCCAGGGCCTGCCCCTGCTCATCGCGCGGCTCATAGCCTTCGGCCCGGCGCACCACCGTCTTGGTCACCCCCCCGCCACCGCTGGCATGCACCACGGCGCCGGTGGCGCTACCCTCACGCAGTTCCACGCGCACGTTGCCGGTCCAGCCCGGCAAGTGCTTAAGCCCTTGGATCACCAAAGCGTCGCGGTCGGCAGCCGGCCCCGCAGCCTGGTAAAAACGCGCCAGGGCCCGGTTGATACGCCCTTCGCGCAGGTATAGCCGGGCGCTTTCGCCCAGCGCCAGCGGTACTTGGCCGCGTTCGCGCAGGGCGGTGAGGTCCGCCGGGCGCGCATGTTCGAGGATTTCAACCTGGGCGCGCCGGCTCAAACCGGGAAAATCCCGCGCCAGCAGCGCGCTGTTTGGGTGCGTGGGCGGTGCCAGGCCTTCGCCGCCAAACGCCTCCAGCAGGTCCAGCAGCAATGCCGGCGTGGCGCTGTGGTCCAGGTGCACGCGGCGCAGCGCCGCCTCGCTGTAGCCGCCGCAGTGCAATGCCCGCATCAGCGTATCGTCGCTCAAGCCCTCTGCGGCCGGGCCCAGCCGCCGCAGCAACTGCGGCCCTTGCCACGCCAGCGGCCGCTCATGCGCCAGGCGCCAGGCACCCTGGCCATTGCCCAGCAGCCGCGGCTGGTAATGCTGCCCCGGCGCACGCTGCAGTTGCCACAGGCCATCGTCGCCGGCCTCCAGCGGATATGCTTTGCCCTCCAAGCCCAGCCAGCTTTGCCCGTGCCAAGCGTACAGGCCCTCGGCATTGGCCGCGGTGCCCGCCGGCCAGGGGGTCGCCCGGGCAAACGGCGCCAGCTCGCCATGCCACAAGCGCTCGCCTTCGGGCCCCGGCACCGCCACCCAGTCGTGCAGTGGGCCCAGCGGCTCGGCCACATGGCTCGCGGCCCCCAGCGCGGCAAACTGTGCCAGGGCCTCGAACACTTCGAACAGGTGTGCGACGGCCGCGTCGGCCTGCCCTTCGTCGGCCGCATGCACGCCTTCGAGAAACTCATCGACCACTTCGGCGCCACCCACTATCAGCAGCCCTTCGGCCAACCCCGGCACGAAAAAACTTGCCACGTTCAGCACGGTCAGCCCCACGCCCAGCCAATGCTCCACCCGCGCCCACTGCGCGGCACTGTCCAACTGGCTGACCGGCACCACCAGCGCGGCGGCATCGAGCAACTGGCGTTCGACCTGTACCCGCGCCCGTGCGCTGAAGCAGTCCCCCAGCCACGGGCTGAGCTCGAACGGCAGGCGGACGTTTTCGTCCAGGGTTTCCTGCCAGAGGTCGCGCGGGCCGGGGAACAGGCGCTTGAGCCAGCTAACGGCCTCACCTTTTTTCAGCACCGGTGTGGTGCCGTGCAACTCGCGGTAGGGGTAACGTGGGAATAGCGTTGCCCGCAGGCGCGTGGCGAACTGCGGCTGTTGCGCATGGCCCACGAAGCGGCAGAAGTACGGCCAATAGGCTTGCGACCACAGTTTACGGGTCAGCGCCATGGCCACAGCCTGCGCCGAGGGGTACTGGCGCAGCGCCCCTTCGGGGTCGCCGGGCAGGTACAACAGGCATGGCTCCGGCTGGTTTTGCGGCGCCAGGCGCAGCAGCAATGGCCCGCTCAAGGGGGTGCCGAACAGGCTCAGGTAATTGCACTGCAAGGGCCGCCGCGCCGGGCCGACCTCGCTCACACCGGCCAACAGCGATTCGGCCAACGCCTCACCGCGGCTGTCTAGCCGGCCCTGCAACAACCCCGCCGTCACCTCCGCGGCGAATGCTGCACGGTCCTGCCCGCGCAGGGTGTTGCGAAAGGTGTCGGTGTCCAGGTGGTCACCCAGGTGGTCGCGGTAACGCCGCCCCAGGTCGAGGTTACGCACCCCGCTCACGAACCGGCCAGGGTCCAGCCCCAGCGGGGCGGCGGCCTCTTCATCGGCATAGAGGGTCACGCGGGCACCGGCTTCAAGATTTTGCATCGCCACTTCAAGCCAGCACAGCACCCGCCGCTGGCCCTCAACATGGCGCACCAACCGGGCCCTTGCCAGCGGCGGCAGCGTGGCGCCGGGGTACCAATGCACCAGCGCTCGCTGTAACAGCGGGGTGCAGAACGCTTTCGGGGTTTGTACCGGGGCCAACGCCTGGGCCAATTGCCTATGCGCGCGCAGGCTGGCACGGATACGCTGTTGCAGCAGTGTGCGCCGGGCCTGGGTGGCTTGGCGCAGCCAGGCGGGCAGGCGCTGGTCGATCAGCGCCAGATTGGGGGACAGAAAGCGGGGCATGGGGCCGGTCCTTACGCGAAAAAACCAGTAGCCTAGGGGCCCGAAACGCCTTGCCTGCCCTATACCTTTACTACCTCGCCGCTTGCAACACCTCCAGCGTGAGGTGACGAACTTGCCCAACCTGTTCTAGCCGTGAACGCAACCGCACCGGTTCCACAGGGCCAACCACGCTCACAATAGCCGCGCACGCTTGCGGCCCCACCCGCCATACGTGCAGGTCTGCCAACTGTGCTCCGGGCAGGGCTTGCACCTCGCGCCGCAGGTGCTCGGCCACCTGCGCCTCGGTACGGTCCAGCAGCACCTGGGCACTGGCGCGCAACAGCGACCACCCCCAGCGCAGAATCACCAGGGCGCCCACCACGCCCATGGCCGGGTCAAGCCAGACCCAACCGAGAAAACGCCCGGCCAGCAGCGCGACGATGGCCAGCACCGAGGTAAGCGCATCGGCCAGCACATGCACATAGGCTGAACGCAAGTTGCTGTCGTGGTGCGCGTGGGCCGTGTGACCGTGATCGTGATCGTGATCGTGATCGTGATCGTGATCGTGATCGTGATCGTGATCGTGATCGTGATCGTGATCGTGATCGTGATCGTGATGAGCATCACCGTGGCCCAGCATCAAGGCGCTGGCGATGTTAACCAGCAATCCCACAGCGGCAATGGCCATGGCCGTGTCAAACGCCACCTGGGTTGGGTTGACCAAACGCACCAGCGATTCGCCAGCAATGCCAACGGCCACCAACATCAGCACCAGCGCCGAGGCGAACCCGGCCAATTCACCGACCTTCCCAGTACCAAAGCTGAAGCCCGGGTCATCGCTGTGGCGGCGCGCATAGCCATAGGCAGCCGCGCTAATCCCCAAGGCGCCGGCGTGGGTGGCCATATGGAAGCCATCGGCAAGCAGCGCCATGGAGCCGGTCACGTAGCCCATGACGATTTCGCCGAACATGGCCAGCAGGGTTAGCCACATCACCGCGCGGGTGCGGCGGGCATTGTCGTCGTGGCTGGATGAGAGAAACCGGTGATCGTGGCTCATTTGCCGTAACGGCGCAGCGCGCCGAGCAGTTGCTCAAGGCCCACGGGCCGAGCATCGCTCAATGCAGGGTGAGCTACGTGCTCACGCGGGTGGTGTTGGATGCTTTCGTCGAGTAGGCCATTGAAGGCACGGCGCGTGGCGGCGACCAAGCGCAGTGTTTTGCCGTGGTCGGCGCCGCTTTCCAGCACCCGTTCGATAGCCTGGACCTGGCCGCCGATGCTGCGAACCCGTTGCAGCATCGGCTGGTGGTTCGCATGTGTGTTCATATACCCTACTCCCTGTGCCTATAGGGTACGAATACTGCCCGAGCCGGGCCGGAAGGGCAATCGGCCCCGGGCGATGCCTGAACACGGCCGGTAAAGCCACAGGCGCCCTACAGCTCGCGCAGGATCCACGCCAGTGCCCGCCACGGGTACTGGTCGCCCACGTTGCCGCCCCGGCAGCCGGGGTCATGCACGAAGGAACGGTCGGCATGCAACGCCGTTTGCACACTGTGGCAGAACGGGCAGCGGACCATGTCCGCTTCAAGCGCCCACTGGCGACCCCATTCGACCATCTGCTCGCCCATTTTCAAGCGGCGCAATCGGCTCTCGTCATTATTCAACTGACGGCGCCCTCCCTTGCGAAAAGCAGCCACGTTCTGAAATACCACACGTGCCGCGAGGGTACAGGATGCCGCGGGTTTTACCTAGTGTGGTGTCTCAGAAGTTGCGTGGCCCTTTTGGCGGTGCTTTTGCCGCCGTGCTGCGTTGCCCTTATACCGGTTGCGGTGGCCACTGCTGCGTACGTTCCACCCGTGCCACCCGCACATTGAAGCGGGCATACCATTGCGCCTTGCCCAAGTGGCGGGCGCCGCTATGCTCGGCGTGCTCGCGCCAGGCGGCAATGGCCTGCAGGCTCTCCCAGTACGATACCGTGATGCCCAAACCATCGTCGCCGCGGGCCGACTCGGCACCGAGAAACCCCGCTTGGCCTGCGGCCAGGGCCAACATCCGTGTGGCCATGGCGGCGTAACCCTGTTCAACCGGTGTGCGCAGCGAGCTGAACACCACGGCGTAGTACGGCACCGCGGGTGTAGGCGCCAGCATCGGGCGTGGTAAGGCACGGTGTTGCGCGGCGCGCAGCAAGGCGACCGCCAACGGCGGCACGTGCCCATCGAGCGCCGTGCGTTCCGGTTGGAACAGTGCCAACACGTAAAACGGGTGCCCGGCCAGCTCCAGGCCGCGAACCTGCCCGTCGGCATCCCAGGCTATCGGTTGCAGGCCAGTGCCGGCCAACTGCGCCTCGAAGCCCGGCGCCATCTCATAGTGGCAGCGAAACCGCCCCTCTACCGACAGGCTGGCGTGCGCGCCTGCGCAGTGCGAGCCTGGCGCCAGGCGCAACGGCAGCCGCTGCTCGATCAACGCACAGGCCAGGGGTGTGATGACCGGGTTGGCCGCGTGAGGGTGGATTTCCCCGTGGGCGGCATCGGCCTGGCCTAATACTGAACGGGCAAACTCCAGCACCCCATGCTGGAACCCGGCGCAGGTACCCAGCAAGGGGATACCTTCGGTGCGTGCCTGGCCGATGATGGCCAACACCGCGTCGGTGTCGCGATAAGGGCTACCCGGGGTAACCCACAGGGCGTCGAATGATGCCGCGGGTATGTCTCTCAATTCGGTCGTCGGCAGCCAGGTCATCGCTACCGCTACGCCCAGCACGGCCGCCGCGCCGTCCAGGGCCAGAGGGATCGCACGGTGCGCGGCAATATCCGGGCTGTAGTCACCAACCAAGCCAATACGCAATGGTAAACGCTCATACATGCGGGGTTTCCTTTCGCTGGGCAATCAGGGCCAGGCCAGCTTAAGATCGCCGTACCCCTGACGGAATAGGCGCGGCCACACAGCATGCTTGCACCCACGCACTACCCCTTGGAATACCACGACCTTCGCCTGGTGCTAGCACTGGTGCGTGGCGGCAGCCTGGCCAAGGCCGCCGACCTGTTGGGCCAGGATGTATCCACCGTATTCCGGGCCATCCAGCGCCTGGAAAAAGCCTTGGGCACCCGCCTATTCGACAAACCTCGCAGCGGTTACAGCCCTACACCTTTGGCCGAGGCATTGGCGGCACAGGCACAGCAAGCGGAACAAGCATTGGCACGCGCACGCCAACACACCCTGGGCGGCGAGCAGGTCCAGGGCTGCGTGCGCCTGACCTGCAGCGAAGCGGTACTGCAAGCGCTGGTCGCACCCGCCCTGGGTGCGGTGCTCGAGGCGCTGCCGGGGGTGGAGTTGCGCCTGCACGGCGGGCCGGGTTTCGCCAATTTGAGCCGCCACGAGGCCGACATTGCGGTACGCCTATGCCAGCAGCCGCCACAGCACCTGGTCGGCCGGCCATTGGCAACGGTGCCGTTCGTGCTGTGCGCGCATCCGCGGCTATTGCAAGGCGACGGCGGTGGCGCGCCACCCTGGATCGCGCTGGAAGAAGGGCCCGGTGAAGACCCGACCGGCGATTGGCGCCGGCAGCATTTTCCGGCCGCGCGCATTGCCCATAGCGCCCACGGCCTGCATGGTGTGGCCCAGTTGGCGCGGGCCGGGCTGGGCCGGGCGCTGTTGCCCCGCTGGCTGATCGAGGCGCCGCTGCAAGTGCTCGATGAGCCCACCGTCGCCTGCGCTAGCACCCTATGGCTGTTGATGCGTCCGGATTGCCGCCATATCCCCGCGGTGGCGAAGGTGTTCGAAGGCCTGGCACGGCACTTCACGACCGCCGCCAATCACTGATCGCGCCACGGCACCTGCAGCGCTGCACGGCCACGGTGGGCTTCGATGGTACGCGCATTGGGCTCGTCGGTTTGCTGTACCCAGCGCTCGGCCTGCTCACGGCTGCGGCCATAGCGCATGTGCCGCTGCACGAGGCGCAGGCGGCGCTGCTCGGCCGGTACATCAACATACCAACATTCGGCGAACAGGTTCGCCACCGGCGCCCAGGGGCCTTCTGGCAGCAACAGGTAGTTCCCCTCGCTGATCACCAGCCGCACCTGCGGCGCGACGGCGATGCCACCGGCAATGCCCTCCTCCAGTTCGCGATCAAAATACGGCGCATACACCACCTCCCCTGGGCGTACTTCGGCCAGCCGTTGTAGCAAGGCGCGGTAGCCCTCGGCATCGAACGTATCCGGAGCACCCTTGCGCTCGCTACGCCCCAGCCGGGCCAGCTCTCGGTTGGCCAAATGAAATCCATCCATCGGCACGATCACCGCCTGCTCGCCTAACGCTTGCGCGAGCAATTGGGCCACGGTGGATTTGCCCGCACCGGGCGCACCCGCGATGCCGAGCAAGGTTCGTGGGCGGTTGCCCATCAGCGCGTGGGCCCGGCGGATCAAGGCATCAGGTAACTGCATAGCGGGGGTGGCCTCTGAGGATAAAACCGTTCAAACAAGACATTTTTTATTACAAATAATTGCACTAATTGTGCTTACGCACGTCTTTAACGGCGAGTAAACCCTCAGCGCATCGGCAAGGAGACTGCTATGCATTCGAATAATAATCCGCAAAACCCTGCCAGGCGCCAGCCCGGCCTGGTCATTTGGATCGCGGTGATCGCTGCCCTGGGCGGGATGTTGTTTGGTTACGACACGGGCATCATCGGCGTGGCCCTGCTGGGCCTGGGCCGCGAATTCGCGCTTAACGATACGCTCAAACAGTTGGTCACCGGCGGCATCATCTTCGGCGCACTGTTTGGCTGCCTGGGCACCGGGCCGGTGTCGGACCATTTTGGCCGGCGCCGCTCGATCATCCTGGTGGGCGTGGTGTTCGCCCTCGGCTCGCTGCTGTCGGCTGCGTCCGGCAGCGTGCTGATGCTGGTGCTGTCGAGGTTTCTGTTGGGTTTGTCGGCGGGCAGTTCGACGCAGATTATCCCCGTGTACATCGCCGAAGTGGCACCGCCAGAGCACCGCGGCAAGCTGGTGGTGCTGTTCCAATTCATGGTGGTATTCGGCATCACCGTTGCCTACTTCACAGGGTTTGCCCTGGGCGAACATTGGCGCTGGATGTTCGCCCTCGGGGTGCTACCGGCGTTGATACTGCTGGCCGGCATGGTGGTATTGCCGGAGAGCCCACGCTGGTTATTGATGAAACAGCGCGAAGCCGATGCTCGGCTAGTGTTGGAAAAGGTGCGGGGTAACCCCGAACGCGCCCAGGCCGAGATCGAAGAGATCAAGACCGTTTCGCTCAAGCAGCCCGAAGGCAGTTGGAAAGACCTCTTCCAGCCGTGGGTGCGGCCCGCGCTGGTGGTGGGCGCAAGCATCTCGATGTTCTCGCAGATCACCGGCAACAACGCGCTGATTTACTATGCGCCGACCATCCTCACCAAAGCGGGGTTCTCTGACGAAATGGCCGTGCTGGCCACCGGCGGCAGCACGCTGTTGATCGTGATCATGACGGTGATCGGCAGCGTGCTGGTCGACCGCTATGGCCGGCGGCGCTACCTGCTGTGGATGATCCCCGGCTCGATCGTGGCATTGGCACTGATGGGCTATTTGTTTCAGGGCGCGGGGCCGACCACTGACAACGAACGCTACCTAGCCGTAGCCTGCCTGGCGGCCTACCTGATGCTCAATTGCGGCGGCTTCGGGGTGTGTATCTGGCTTATAAACTCAGAGGTGTACCCGCTGTTCGTGCGCGGCAAGGGTGCCAGCGTGGGCGCGTTCAGCCACTGGTTCTTCGACCTGTTGGTGACGCTGACCACCCTCAGCCTGGTGACTTGGTTGGGCATCGCCCATACCTTATGGGTCTATACGGCTATTTCGCTGGTGTCCCTGGTGTTTATCTACCGTTATGTGCCAGAAACTCGAGGCCGCAGCTTGGAATCGATAGAACACGCCCTGCGTGCCGATCACTTTTACCCTTATAAAGAAAAACGCGCCGGCCAACGCGCTCAGTAGCGGCCCTTCATTAGCGCGCGCACGTCTATGCGTGCCCATTCCCGCGCCGGCCCTTGGGCCGGTGGCGGCACCCAGCGCTCGGCGGCCTCGCTGATCTGCCCGTGCAGGCGTTCCCACTCGGCGAAACCGTCTAGCAGCCCTTGATAATACAAGGCATTGAGCCACCCCAAGGCCATGCCCGTGCTTAACATCAACGCGTGCTGATCGTCGCTGTATTCAAGGTCTGCCACCAGGTCGTCGAACTTGGCCAGCAATTGTTGTTTGTCCATGCGGCGCGGCCTCCCATGTGCCTATGGCACTTCGACTCGGCCTGAGGATGATCGGTTTCTTTTCATGTTTCAATAGGGTTTCCGGCGAACGGCCAGCCATTGGGCGGCGGCACCTTCAGCCGGCCAGCAACGCCTCAAGCGAGGCCAGCGCTTGGGCCTGGCATTCGTCGCCTAGCCAGGCACGCAGGGCGTTGGGCGGTAAGTAGCTGCCGGGATAAGCCTGCGCCCACGATGTAACCAACGCATTCACGTACGCCACCTTCTGCTGCAAGGCACCCGCACCACGAACGCCCGGCACGCCGATGGCGCCATTGTGCCCCCAGCCCGGCATGGCCGAACCCGGCGAATAGAACACCGTGGCCTGGGCCTCGGTGCAACCCAGCATGCAGTCCCAGATCAATTTGCTCTGCACGGCCGCGGCACCGCGTGGGGCGAATGCCGCCGGGTAGCGCCATGGCACCGCCAAGCACAACCCAGGGCGCACCGCGTAAAGCAACTCGGCGAAATGCTCAGCGTGCCAAGTCATCAAGGCAGGGTCTAGCGAGCAATACTCAACATCGGCGCGCCGCTCCAGCGCTACCCCAAGTTCGAGTAGGCGCTCGCTACTACTGGCGCCTTCAAGCCGGTACAAGTTATTGAAGCGCCGCAACACCGGCGCTTGCGCGCAGGCCGGGGCCAGCAGCCCGGCGTTGAATACCGCCCGCAGCCACTCACCGCGGCGCAGTTCAGGCAGCGCCTGGGTGCTGGTCAGGCGGTCTTCGCGGAACATCACGTGTAACTCGGCACGGCCCTTGAACCGGCCATGCAGGCTGCCCTTCAGGCCCGTGCGGGCCGCCACTGAAGGCGGGGTAAGCTGGGCCCACTGGGCAGCCGTGGGCAAACACGTACTCATGGGCTCCAAGGCACCATTGCGCGTGCAAAAGCCATACAGCCGATAATCGGTGCCCGCCTCTACCGCCCACACCAGCAGCCGGCCACCGCTGATATCGGCCGAATGGGACAGGGTTTCAAATCCGCCAAACCGTTGTTTGAACAATTTGAGCGTCAGCCGTGCGCCCTGCGGCGGCTTACACAGTACATGTAGGCGCCCGGGCGCCGTGGGGCACCGCCAAACACACACTGGATACCGCACTGCAATCATCTCCAACCCGCGATGGCGCATGATAGGCAGCGACGGACACATTTCGTAACTGTTACATAGAACAGGTCACGCCGGCTTGCCTAACCGCTCATGCAAAAAACGCCGGCGGCAGCAAGAGGCACCGGTAACATTGTGCGAACTTCTGAAACACCCTGCCCAGGCGGTACACTGCCCTACCCATTGTCGATAGAGGCCACCCATGCTCACACTTCGCAAGCACACCGACCGCGGCGTCGCCCACCACGGCTGGCTCGAATCGCACCATACCTTTTCTTTTGGCGCGTATCGCGACCCGCAACAGCAAGGTTTTTCCGACCTGCTGGTGATCAACGACGACCGCGTGGCGCCGGCCAAGGGCTTCGGCCAACACCCGCACCACGACATGGAGATTTTTTCCTACGTGCTCGAAGGGGCATTGGCGCACAAAGACAGCCTGGGCACCGGCTCGGTGATCCGCCCGGGCGATGTGCAATTGATGAGTGCAGGCACAGGGGTGACCCATAGCGAGTTCAACCACTCTTCCAGCGAAGGGGTGCATTTTCTGCAGGTCTGGATCGTGCCCAACGTGGCCGGTGCCGCACCGCGCTACCAGCAGCAGCACTTCAGCGAAGCCGACAAACGCGGCCGCCTGCGCTTGATCATTTCGCCAGACGGTGCGCAGCAGTCGTTGCAGGTGCGCCAGGATGCACGCGTGTACGCCGGCTTGTTCGACGGCCCGGACAACGCTGAATTGACCTTGCCGCCAAACCGCTACGCTTATGTTCACGTGGCACGTGGCAGCCTGGTACTCAATGGCCAAACGCTGCAGGCCGGCGATGGAGTGCGGGTGCGCGAGGAGCGCACCCTGCAGCTGGGTGGCGGCAACGCTGCCGAGGTATTGGTGTTCGACCTGCGGCCACATGAGCTACCGGAGGTTTAGGGTGCCATCTGCTCCGGTTTTTCAATGAACAACTGCCCCTGTTATGCCACCGAGCGCCGGCGCATGATTGCACCTACCCCACTCTGAAGCCCTCAAGGAGGTGCGATATGGACGGTATCATCATGTTGATCATCGTGGCCGGCACGCTGGGTTCGTTCGCCTACACCATGTACCTGATTCACAAATCAAGCCGCGACGATCAGTGAAAACGGCTAGGCTTGGCGGGTTTCCACAATAAAAAGGCCCCGCCATGCTTCGCCGTTACCTTCGCCTCGCCGTTACCCTGCTCACCCTTACCGGCCCGCTGGCGCCCTTGGCCCAGGCCGCTGAAGTCAATGTGATGACCTCCGGCGGCTTTACCGCCGCGTACCAAGTGCTCGGGCCGAAGTGGGCCCAGGCCACCGGCAACACCTTGCACACCGAACTCGGCCCGTCCATGGGCCAGGCGCCCCAGGCCATTCCCAACCGCCTGGCCCGGGGCGAGCCCGCCGACGTGGTGATCATGGTCGGCTATGCCCTGGATGAACTCATCAAGCAAGGTAAAGTGCGCGCGGATTCACGGGTAGAGCTGGCCGATTCGCGCATTGGCGTGGCAGTGAAAGATGGCGCGCCGGTGCCAGACATTTCCACCGAAGCCGCGTTCAAGGCCACCTTGCTCAACGCTCGCTCGATCGGTTACTCCGACAGCGCCAGCGGGGTGTATATCGAGCAACAGATGTTCAAGAGGCTGGGCATCGAGGCGCAGGTAAAAGGTCGCGCGCAGATGATTCCGCGCATTCCCGTGGCCTCGCAGGTGGCCGAAGGCAAGGTTGAGTTGGGCCTGCAGCAGGTGAGCGAACTGTTGCCGGTTAAGGGTGCGCATTTCGTGGGCAAGATCCCGGAACTGCTGCAGTCGGTGACGCGGTTTGCGGCCGGGGTGCCGACGGGTGCCCGGCATACTGAAGAAGCGAAGGCACTATTGCGGTATCTGGCTGCACCTGAATCTCAGCCAACCGTACAACGAACCGGGCTGGACTCTGTATCAAGCGAGTAGGGTAACGATACGAAAAGTGCGCACGGCCGCCTAGGCGCGAACCAGGTGTGCCCAGCTCATGCGGGCTTGAAATATCGCGGCTTATAATATTCGGAGATCCCGGACGGACTTTCCGGCTGGTCGCTGTATTTAACCCAGGGAAGTTCGATGTTTTTAACTTGAGCCCTGGTGCGGATATGTTCAAACCAATTATCATAGGGCTCGGGAGTGGTCGCAATAACCGGCCCACGATACGCTTTAACGCGCAACCCGCTATTGTTCGCCAAGTCTTGGGCAAAGGGAAGCGGGCCAGGCGTCACTGTACCTGCGCCGTAGCACATAATGAGCTCAATACTACGGCTTTCAGCCAGCCAGCCATTAACAGCCGGGTCGTTTCGCAGCAACTCATGAACCTCTGTCGCAGTGGCGAAGTGTCTTTCTGAGCCAGGCCCAGTTATCTGCATGCGAGATTCGGTGTTGCCATGGCCCTGTATGACCAGGCGGTGCTTTTTAGGGGCAAACCCGACGGCCATGCCGTTACCCATAAACACCGCCGGCCCAGTCCTGCTCGCGCGGTCTACCAATTCGGCCGCTCGCCCCTGCCCGACTGAGCGCCCGCTTCGCCCGAATAACGAGCGCAATGCCGACGACAGCGAAAAATGGCCCGTAGGGTCCAAGCGGTTGATGGGATCTGCTATCGCGTATGCATAGGCGTTGGTGCCACCGGCGTTAAATGGACTCAATGCATCGGCGCCCGAGAAACGCAGCATGCTGGCTAGATAAGTACGGTAACCGTTGCCCAACGCATATCGGCCAGCAGGCTCAGCCCACTGGCCGTTGAACGCTGAGCGGCAACCAGTTAGCGGCGCAAAACCGAATGGGCCATAATTCGTCATCCCGGTACTGGCACCGCCTAGGCGCCGCATAACGCTCCCATTCATCTCCACGCTCAGCAGGTTTCCAGCCATGGTCACTCCTACCTTTGGCAACTTGGACGTCCGGCGACGTTGGCAGGTAGCCAGCCCAACCACAACTAGTAGCCTTGCTAGGTTTCGACGTATCGCTAAAGTGCTGTTCGGATCGAATAAAATGTTCAGTATTCAGTCTCAGTTGAGTACTTGACCACTTCAGGAGCGAACGATGGACACAAAAGCCCTGCTCGCCTGCTTGGTATTTCTCGGCTGCCTGAGCGACGCCAGCCTGATCGCCCAGGCCGCCGAAGATATCCAGGCCCAGGCCCTCATCCGCGATGAACTGAAAGTAGGCGACGCGGCGCCAGACAAATACACCCGCAGCGACACGCAACTGTCAGACTGGCAACAACGCGGCCTTAAACAGCCGCCGGCCGGTACGCAGTGGGTGCAGTTCGGGGGGAAGTATGTGCTGGTCAACCGCGCCAGTTCGACCATCGAACAGATCGAGCCGGGGGTTAACTAACACTTTTATGCGACGTTCCCTCGCTGGGTTTATTTTTCGGCGGGTGAACCCCTGGTGCCCAGTTAGCCTCGCACCTGGCAGTGCAAAATAGTATCACCCCGGGTGCGGCGCTGGCGTTGTTCAACCGCCACCACAACGTTGTAATGCATGAACGCACCTGCCCTGTGCAGTACAGGTGAAAACAACAATAATCAGGAGAGCACGATGCGCATTCCAGCAAACGCGTGGCTGGCAGCCGCCTGCCTGGGCTTGGCAGGGCCGGCATTGGCTGCAGAGACGTTGACCATTGCCACGGTCAACAACAGCGACATGATCCGCATGCAGCGGTTGAGCAAGACGTTCGAAGAGCAGCACCCGGATATCAAGCTGAACTGGGTGGTGCTCGAAGAAAACGTGCTGCGCCAGCGGCTGACCACCGACATCGCCACCCACGGCGGCCAATTCGACGTTTTGACCATCGGCATGTACGAAGCCTCACTGTGGGGGGAGAAGAGTTGGCTGGTGCCGATCAAGGACCTGCCGGCCGATTACAACCTTGATGACGTGTTCCCCTCAGTGCGCGAGGGCTTGTCGGCCAATGGCAACCTTTATGCCCTGCCGTTTTACGCCGAAAGCTCGATCACTTACTACCGTACCGACCTGTTCAAGCAAGCCGGCCTAACCATGCCGGAAAAACCCACCTGGGAGCAGATCGGCCAATTCGCCGCAAAACTCACTGACAAAGGCAAAGACCAGTACGGCCTGTGCCTGCGCGGCAAGCCGGGCTGGGGTGAAAACATGGCGCTGCTCACCACGCTGGCCAACGGTTACGGCGGCACCTGGTTCGATAAAAGCTGGGCACCGCAATTCAAAGGCGATGCCTGGAAAAACGCGCTCAATTTCTACGTCGACAACATGAAAAAATCTGGGCCACCCGGCGCGTCGAGCAACGGTTTCAACGAAAACCTGGCGCTGTTCAACAGCGGCAAATGCGCGATTTGGGTCGACGCCTCGGTGGCCGGCTCGTTCGTGACCGACAGATCGCAAAGCAAGGTGGCCGACAGCGTAGGCTTTACCTTCGCCCCGCACCAAAGCACCGAGAATGGCACATCGTGGCTGTACTCCTGGGCATTGGCGATCCCTGCCAGTTCCAAAAAACAGGCTGCGGCGAAAACCTTCGCCGCCTGGGCCACCTCGGTCGATTATGCCAAGCTGGTCGCCGACAAAGACGGCATCGCCAACGTGCCTCCAGGCACTCGCGCCTCGACCTATAGCGAAGCCTACTTGCAAGCGGCGCCGTTTGCCAAGGTTACCCTCGAGTCGCTGAAAGTGGCCAACCCGGCCGCCACGGCAGACAAACCCTACGTGGGTATCCAATTGGTCACGATCCCAGAGTTCCAGGCCATCGGCACCGAGGTGGGCAAGATTTTCTCTGGCGCCCTGACCGAGAAGATGAGCGCCGACCAAGCCCTGGCCGACGCGCAATCGAGGACCGAGCGTGACATGCAACACGCGGGCTATCCGAAGTAAACCGCCGTTGGCCCGGCCGGCGCCCGTCGGCGCCAGCCGGGCCTGGCCCTTCGCAGGTGCGAACCCCATGACGACCCAAACCGCCAACAAGGCCCAGCTTCGCGACACACGCAAGGCTGTGGGCCGCCGCAGCAGCAACCCAGGCTGGTTCCTGGTCAGCCCCTCGGTACTGCTGCTGTTGCTCTGGATGATCGTGCCGCTGGGCATGACCCTTTATTTTTCGTTGATCCGCTTCAACCTGCTGTACCCCGGCGAAAACGAATTCGTCGGCCTTGAGAATTTCAGCTTCTTCCTCACCGACTCGGGCTTCCTACCCGGCATTTGGAACACGGTGGTGCTGGTGCTCAGTGTGCTGATCATCAGCGTGGTCGGCGGCGTATTGGTCGCCGCGCTGTTGGAAGCCTCGGACTTTATCGGCCGCGGCATCGTGAGGGTGATGTTGATTTCACCGTTCTTCATCATGCCCACGGTGGGCGCGCTGGTGTTCAAGAACCTGATCTTCCACCCGGTGTCGGGCATTCTCGCGGCGCTGTGGCGGGCGTTTGGCGCACAGCCGATCGACTGGCTGGCCAACTACCCGTTGGCGTCGATCATCATCATCGTGGCCTGGCAATGGTTGCCGTTCGCCATTTTGTTGTTGATGACCGCCATCCAATCCCAAGACCTGGAACAAAAAGAAGCCGCACGCCTGGACGGCGCGGGCCCGGGGGCGATCTTCTGGCATTTGACCCTGCCACACCTGTCGCGGCCGATCGCGGTGGTGGTGATGATCGAGACGATCTTCCTGCTGTCGGTGTTCGCCGAGATCTTCACCACCACCAACGGCGGCCCGGGCTTCGCCTCGACCAACCTGGCGTACCTCATCTACAACCAGGCACTGGTGCAATTCGACGTGGGCATGGCGTCAGCCGGCGGCCTGATCGCCGTGGTCATCGCCAACATCGCGGCGGTCATCCTGGTACGGATGATCGGCAAGAACCTGACCGACAAAGGCTGAGGGCCGGCTCATGATGACGCTCAAACAATCCCGCCGTTTGCAAAGTGTGGCGCTGGGTGGCCTGTCGTGGCTGATTGCGCTGCTGATCTTCTTCCCCATCCTGTGGATGGTGCTGACCAGCTTCAAAACCGAAATCGACGCCTTCGCCACGCCGCCGCTGTTTTTCTTTCATCCTACCCTTGAGAACTACATCCACATCCAGGAGCGCAGCGACTACCTGCACTTTGCCTGGAACTCCATCGCCATTTCCTTCAGCGCGACGATTCTGTGCCTGCTGATCGCGGTGCCAGCGGCGTATTCGATGGCCTTTTACGAAACCAAGCGCACCAAACAAACCCTGCTGTGGATGCTCTCGACCAAAATGCTGCCACCGGTGGGCGTACTGATGCCGATATACCTGCTGGCCAAGGGCACCGGCCTGTTAGACACCAAGCTGGCCCTGATCATCATCTATACGTTGGTGAACCTGCCGATCGTGGTGTGGATGGTGTACACCTACTTCAAGGACGTTCCCCGCGACATCCTCGAAGCCGCGCGCCTGGACGGCGCCACCCTGCTGCAAGAGATGCTGCGGGTGCTGTTGCCGATCAGCAAGGGCGGGCTGGCGTCCACCGCATTACTGTCGCTGATCCTGTGCTGGAACGAGGCGTTCTGGTCGCTGAACCTGAGCAGTTCCCAGGCCGCCCCGCTCACCGCGCTGATCGCCTCCTATTCAAGCCCCGAAGGGCTGTTCTGGGCCAAGCTTTCGGCCGTCTCGACCTTGGCCTGTGCGCCGATCCTGATTTTCGGCTGGATCAGCCAGAAACAACTGGTACGCGGCTTGTCTTTCGGCGCCGTGAAATGAACCGCGCGCAACCGACCTTACGCATTGCAACGAGGAGCCAGCCATGGCGACGTTGAAACTGAAAAACCTGAAAAAAGGCTTCGAAGGCCTGCAGATCATCAAAGGCATCGACCTTGAAGTGCTCGACAAAGAATTCGTGGTGTTCGTCGGCCCCTCGGGCTGTGGTAAGTCCACCCTGCTGCGGCTGATCGCCGGGCTTGAAGATGTGTCCAGCGGGCACATCGAACTGGACGGGCGCGATATCACCGAGGTCAGCCCGGCCAAGCGCGACCTTGCCATGGTGTTTCAAACCTATGCGCTGTACCCGCACATGACCGTGCGCAAGAACATGTCGTTCGCCCTAGACCTGGCAGGGGGGGACAAAGCCGAGGTGCAGCGCAAGGTCGATGATGCCGCGCGCATCCTCGAACTTACCCCCCTGCTCGATCGTAAACCGCGCCAACTCTCTGGCGGCCAGCGCCAGCGGGTGGCGATCGGCCGGGCGATCGTGCGTAACCCGAAGATTTTCCTGTTCGATGAGCCGCTGTCTAACCTGGACGCCGCGTTGCGCGTGCAAATGCGCCTGGAATTGGCGCGCCTGCACCAGGAGCTGCAAGCCACCATGATTTACGTTACCCACGACCAGGTCGAGGCGATGACCTTGGCCAATAAAGTGGTGGTGCTCAATGGTGGGCGTATCGAGCAGGTCGGCTCGCCATTGGAGTTGTACCACCACCCGGCCAACCTGTTCGTGGCGGGTTTTCTCGGCACCCCGAAAATGGCGTTTCTCAAGGGCAAGGTCAGCGCGGTGGATACAGGCGGCTGCGAAGTCAGCCTCGACGCCGGGCTGCAGTTGGCGTTGCCCCATAGTAGCGCCGCGCTCAAGGTCGGCGATCCAGTGACCCTGGGCATCCGCCCCGAGCACCTGGAACTGGCCACCGCGGGCCAACCGGGCCTGAGCGTGACCGCCGATGTGAGCGAACGCCTGGGCAGCGACACCTTCTGCCACGTGCTAGCCGATTCGGGCGAGCCACTGACCGTGCGCCTGCGCGGCGACCTCAATAACCCGTATGGCCAGCGCCTGCAACTGCACCTGGGCGCCGAGCACTGCCACTTGTTCGATGCCAATGGCGATGCCGTAAGCCACGCGCTGCGTGCCGCCGCCTGACCGCCCTGGAGTTCCCATGAGCCAACCGCCGATCAAACTGTGCTCCGCCAACCTCGAATACCTGCCCGATAACGTGAAACGCCCGGCTTATCCGCGCGGCCGCATCAGCGAAGGCATCGTACACATCGGCGTGGGCGGTTTTCACCGCGCCCACCAAGCGTTCTACACCGATGCCCTGATGAATCAAGGCCAGGCGCTGGACTGGGCCATTTGTGGTGCCGGGCTGCGTGCCGAAGACCGCAAGGCCCGCGACGACCTGAAAGCGCAGGATTACCTGTTCACCCTGTTCGAGTTGGGCGACACCCCCGACACCGAGGTGCGGGTGATCGGGTCGATGCAGCAAATGCTGCTCGCCGAAGACGACCCCCAGGCGCTGATCGCCAAGCTCGCCGAACCGAACATCCGCATCGCCTCGCTGACCATCACCGAAGGCGGCTATTGCATCGACGACAGCACGGGCCAGTTCATGGCCCACTTGCCGCAGGTGCAGCACGACCTGGCCCACCCCGAAGCCCCCAAAACCGTGTTCGGCTTTTTTTGCGCGGCCCTTGAGCGCCGCCGCCAAGCCGGCATCAAGCCGTTCACGGTGATGAGCTGCGATAACCTGCCGCACAACGGCCAGGTGGCCCGCAAGGCGTTGCTCGCCTTCGCCGCCCTGGCCGGCGATGCCTACGGCGCCGGGCTGCACGGTTGGATCGCCGAGCACGTGAGCTTTCCCAATGCCATGGTCGACCGCATTACGCCTATGACCAGCGCCGCGCACCGCCAGCAATTGCTGGAGCAACAGGGCGTGGACGACCACTGGCCGGTGGTGTGCGAGCCGTTCGTGCAGTGGGTGCTAGAAGACAGGTTCAGTGCTGGCCGCCCGGCCTGGGAAAACGTTGGCGTACAGTTCACCGAAGACGTGACCCCCTACGAAGATATGAAAATCAAGCTGCTCAACGGCAGCCACCTGGCCCTGACCTACCTCGGTTTTCTCAAGGGTTACCGCTTCGTTCACCAAACCATGAACGACCCGTTGTTCGTCGAGTACATCCAGACGTACATGGACCGCGACGTGACGCCGCAACTGGCACCGGTGCCGGGCATCGACCTGGTGGCCTACAAGGCCAAGCTGATCGAGCGGTTTTCCAACCAAGCGATTGCCGACCAACTGGAACGGGTGTGTTCCGACGGCTCGTCGAAATTCCCCAAGTTCACCGTGCCCACCCTTAACCAGTTGATCGCCAGCGGCGGCGAGCTCGACCGCGCCGCGCTGGTAGTGGCCGCCTGGGCGCTGTACTTGAAGGGTACCGACGAAACCGGCGCCACGTACCGCATCCCCGACCCGCGCGCCGCGTTTTGCCAAGCCCTGGTGGCCAGTGACGAGGGCTTGACCGGCCGCCTGCTGGGTGTTGAGGAAATCTTTGGCCAGCACATCCCAGCCTCGGCTGCGTTCGTCGAAGCCTTCGAACGCCAACTGCACAACCTGCGTACACTCGGCGTGACCGGTACACTCACCGCCCTGTTGGGCAAACCCTGAGGAGGCGCCATGTATCTGGGCATCGATTGCGGCACCCAAGGCACCAAGGCCCTGCTGCTCGACGCAGACACCGGCCAGGTGTTAGGCCTGGGCTCGGCACCGCACAGCATGATCAGCGGGCCGAACGGCCGCCGCGAGCAAGACCCGGCGCAGTGGGTCGCCGCCGTCGAACAGGCGACCGCTCAGGCCTTGGCCACCGCCGGTGCCCATGGCGAGCAAGTGCTGGGCATCGGGGTGTCCGGCCAGCAGCATGGGCTGGTGATGCTCGATGGCCAAGGCCACGTGCTGCGCCCGGCCAAGTTGTGGTGCGACACCGAAACCACCCCAGAGAACGACCGCCTGCTCGAACACCTGGGCGGCGTGCCGGGCTCGCTGGAGCGCCTGGGGGTGGCGATCGCCCCAGGCTATACGGTGTCTAAGCTGTTGTGGAGCAAAGAACAATTCCCTGAATTGTTCGAGCAGGTGGCTTCGATCTTGCTGCCCCACGACTACCTCAACCACTGGCTCACCGGCCAGCACTGCAGCGAATACGGCGATGCCTCCGGCACCGGCTATTTCAACGTGCGCACGCGCCAATGGGACCGGGCCCTGCTGCGCCACATCGACCCCAGCGGCCGGCTGGAAGCGGCATTGCCGCGCTTGCTCGGCCCAGACGAAAGCGTAGGCCGCCTGCGCCCGGACGTGGCCCGGCGCCTGGGGCTGAACCCGCACGCCCAGGTGGCCAGCGGCGGCGGCGACAACATGATGGGCGCGATCGGCACTGGTAACATCACCGCTGGGGTGGTCACCATGAGTTTAGGCTCTTCGGGCACCGTGTACGCCTACGTAGGCCAACCCCAGGTGAGTGAAGCGCCGGCGGTCGCGACCTTTTGCTCATCCAGCGGCGGCTGGTTGCCGCTGATCTGCACCATGAACCTGACCAACGCCACGGGCGCGGTGCGCGCATTGCTTCAACTGGACCTGCCGGCCTTCAACGAGCACGTGGCCGCCGCGCCGATCGGGGCCGACGGCGTACTGGTGCTGCCGTTTCTCAACGGTGAACGGGTGCCGCCCCTGCCCCATGCCACGGGCAGCGTGCACGGCCTGACCAGCACCAACCTGAACCGCGCCAACCTGTGCCGCGCGGTGGTCGAAGGCACCACCTTCGGCCTGCGCTATGGCCTGGACCTGCTGCGCGAGGGCGGCTTGCCCAGCGATGGCATCCGGCTGATCGGCGGCGGCGCAAAAAGCCCGGTGTGGCGGCAGATCGTCGCCGACATCATGGCCACCCCGGTGGTGTGCGCCGAACAGCCCGAAGCCGCCGCCCTGGGCGCGGCCATCCAGGCAGCCTGGTGTGCCGGCGGCGGGGGCGCAACCCTGCTGGGCCAACTGTGCGAGCGCTGCGTACGGCTCGATGCGACCAGCCGCGCCGAACCCAACGCCGCAAACGTTGTGGCCTATGAACAGGTCTACGCACATTATCGCCAGCAGGTGCTGGCCACCGAAAACGGCTAAGCTGCCGCCCTGCCCCCTCAAGCCACCCACACCCAGATCCAAAGCGTTCCAGGAGCCACCCATGTACCTCGTCTGCGGCGAAGCGCTGTTCGATTTTTTCTCCGAGCCGGACACCGGCGACCTGGCCCACGTCAGTTACCAGGCCGTGGCCGGTGGCTCGCCGTTCAACGTCGCCATTGGCTTGGCGCGCCTAGGCACCGCCAGCGGCCTGTTGGCAGGGCTCTCCACGGATTACCTGGGCCAGCGCCTGGCCGGCCTACTCGAGGCTGAGGGCGTGAGCGAACGCTACGTGCAGCGCTTCGACGCCCCGACCACGCTGGCGATGGTGGCGCTGGGCGCCGACGGCTCACCGCAATACAGCTTTCGTGGCGAAGGCTGCGCCGACCGGCAGATCACCCAAGCCAGCCTGCCGGCGCTGGGTGATGACGTTCGCGGCCTGCACGTGGGGTCTTTCTCGCTGGTGGTCGAGCCAATCGCCACGGCCTTGGCTGCACTGGTTGCACGCGAGGCCGAGCGGCGGTTGATCAGCCTCGACCCGAACGTGCGGCTGAACCCGGCCCCCAGCATCGACACCTGGCGCGCGCGCATCGAGCCCCTGGCCAGCCAGGCGCACGTGATCAAGGTCAGCGATGAAGACCTGCACCTGCTCTACCCCGGCCAAAGCCCAGCGAGCATCGCCGAGCGCTGGCTCGGTGGGCGCTGCCAATTGGTATTCGTGACCCACGGTGGCGACGGCGCCGAAGTGTTCAGCCGCACGTTCGGGCGCTTCAGCGAAACCGCCAGCGCCGTGAATATCGCCGACACGGTGGGCGCCGGCGACACGTTCCAAGCCGCATTACTGGCTTGGCTGGCCGAACAAGGGCTGGACAGCCCTAACGGTTTGCAACAATTGCAGGCGGGGCAACTGCAGCAACTTTTACAGTTCTGCGTGCGTGCTGCGGCGATCACCTGCAGCCGCACCGGGCCGGATCTTCCGCGCCGCGCCGAGCTTTAACTTTTTTGTACTTTCGGCCCAGCGCAGGCCTTGCACCAAGGCGCTTAGCGAGGCTGCCAGTTCCATTGACCCGGTTAACAAATATTGTCGGATTGCCCGCGAGATACTATTCTATCGGGCAAATCCACCTATTAGCCGGAGCCTCATCATGTCCAGACTCGCCGAATTCCGCGCCGCGGAAAAAGCACTTCAAGAACAACTTGCCCAGTTGGAAGCGCTGAAAAACGACGCGGGCCTTAAAAAGGAAATCGAATTCGAGGAAAAGCTCAAAAAGCTGATGGACCATTACGGCAAGAGCCTGCGCGAGGTAATCGCCATCCTCGACCCGGGCAAGGTATCGAGCAAACCCGTGGCGGCGCCCAAGCAAACGCGCAAGCCGCGCGTGGTCAAGGTGTACGAGAACCCCCACACCGGCGAATTGATCGAAACCAAGGGCGGCAACCACCGTGGCCTGAAGGCGTGGAAGGCCGAATATGGCGCGGCCACCGTCGAAAGCTGGGTGCGCGGCTGAGGCGTTGGCCGGCGGCGCGGCCTTTCACAGATTTTTCACGGCCTGCGGTGCAGGATGAAATCTGCTGAAGGACCAGCGCCCCATATGCCCGCTTCGGCGGGCTTCTTATTTTTTAAATCTCGTTGTTTCCCCCTACATTCCCGACCCTGACCGGAGTTCACATGAGCCTTCATGCGCTGAACAACCTGCCGGGCGTTACCGCTGTACCGGATAGCGCCACCCAACACTTCGTGTTCAACCACACCATGCTACGGGTAAAAGACATTACCCGCTCGCTGGACTTCTACACCCGTGTGTTGGGTTTTAGCTTGGTTGAAAAACGCGACTTCCCCGATGCGGCCTTCAGCCTGTACTTTCTGGCGTTGGTCGATAAAACCCAGATTCCCGAGGGCGATGCCGCGCGCAACCAGTGGATGAAAGCCATACCGGGCATTCTTGAACTCACGCACAACTATGGCACGGAAAACGACGAGGGCTTCGCCTACCACAACGGCAACACCGAGCCGCGCGGTTTTGGCCATATCTGCGTGTCGGTGCCAGACATCCACGCGGCTTGCGCACGCTTCGAAGAACTGGGTGTGGAGTTCCAAAAGCGCCTGGCCGACGGCCGCATGAAAAGCCTGGCCTTTATCAAAGACCCAGACGGGTATTGGGTGGAGATCATCCAGCCGACGCCAGTGGCGGGTGCATAATTAGCCCCCCGCCCTTGGTGGGCTAGCGAATGGCCTTCCGGGGCACAGGCGGGCCTTTTATTCGGCATCGCTGGCTGCTACTGGAAGGCTCATCCAGGTTCAATCCCTAGCTATTTCACACGCTTTTTAGCGCTAGTGTTCGCCTCGTGGCGCCGATCGCCCTGCAGCGCTACCAAACTGGATTGCGAACCGAGTGCCGGTAAGCCTATCAGGTTTGCCGCTTCTAATCGCCTGGCCAAGCTCGATGTTGATGCAGCGGGCGATACCGATGGGGTGTCGTGGCGGAGGTTGTGCAATCTACGCTCAATATCGAATACTTTTCGTGCATGGCGGGCTTGTTGTAGGTTAAAGGGCTGAGATAGGTCTGGGTAAGGCGCGGCAGCATAGGCGGGTTTACCCGTCCTCCGTTCGGTTGCCGCTCCCGCTGCATAGGCCGCGAAGCCGGCATTTCGCTCGCGTTGCCGGGCGCCTCCACGTGCTGCCGCAGCTTGGTCTTATCGTTGAAGCTTTCCAGCCATCAGCATTGCTTGTCGGTCAGCCTCTGCTTCGTTGCGCCGTATGCTGTTTTGTGCGGCAACGGCTTGAAACGCCATCCCGGTGGTCACAATTGCGCTGACCAAGGCGTGTGTACGCTGCTCTCTTCCAGCCATGGCGGCCTGTTCACGCGCCCGCCTTTGCTGGTCGGCTTGCCGAGCGGCTTCCAGGGCTTTGTCGTTCGCCTGTTTCAATTGGGATAACGAGCTTTGATGGCCGCAGCTTCTTCACTGATTACCGTTCCGAGGCGCCGGCTATCGGCGTGGACACGCGGGTAATTGCCCACGACCACCGGCTGGGCAAGCGCCGTGCCTAGGGTAGAAAACTCCCGCTTGCCGGCCACGATCTCCATCTGTAGCAAATCGATGAGGGAAACATGCCCTCAAACGTTCCGGCGCCTGCTGATACGCATCGCCCCGATAGTAGGTGCCCCACAGGCTGTTCACTCGCCCCAGCCGCCACCCAACGCCGCGATCAATTCCACACTGGTCACCATTTGCGTGCTCACCAGGGTCAATAGGCTTTGCCGGGCGTTGAGCAGGGTGGCCTGGGTGGTGGCCACGTCCAGGTAATCGATTTTCCCCGCCTCGTATTGGTCGAGGGTGACCCGCGCCGATTCTTCCGCCGCCGCCACCTGGCGCTGGCGCACGTCGATTTCCGGTGCCTGGGTGCGCAATTGCACCAGGTAGTCCTCCACCTCGCCTAAGCCTGTGAGCACGGTTTGCCGATAAGTCGCTACCTGGGCGTCATAGGCCGCCTGGGCCTGCTCGACGCTGGCGCGGGTGGCGCCGAAATCCAGCAGCGTGCCGGTTAGCGAGGGGCCGATCGACCAGAAGCGGTTGGGCACGTTCACCAGGTGGCTGAATACCGAGCCCTGGTAGCCGCCGCTGGCGCTGAGGGTGAGGTCCGGGTAATACGCTGCGGTGGCAACACCCACCGCGGCATTGGCGGCCGCCACTTGGCGCTCAGCGGCAGCGATGTCGGGGCGCCGTTCCAGCAAGCGGCTGGGCAGGCCGACCGGGATGGCGGGCACGCGGTACTGCCACTGGGCGTCTTCGGCCAAGCTGAAGTCGGCCGGTGCCTTGCCGACCAACAAGGCGAGCGCATGTTCGTATTGGGCGCGCTGCCACTGCGCTTCGAGCAACGATGCCTGGGCGCCTTCAAGTTGGGTCTGGGCCTGGGCGAGGTCGGCGCGGGTCGACAGCTCGGCCTCGTATTTGTCGCGGGTTACGTCCACATAACGCTGGTAGGTGCGCACCGTTTCACGGTACAGCGCCATTTGCTGGTCGAGCAGGCGCAATTGGAAATAATCCTGGGCCAATTGCGCCTGCGCACTGAGCGTGGCCGAGGCCAACTCGGCGGCGCTGGCGTCGGCGCTGGCGCGGTTTTCTTCGAGCGTACGGCGCAGCTTGCCCCACAGGTCGGCCTCCCAGCTCAAACTGAGGGTGGCGCTGTGGCTGTTGTTGACCGCGCCCTGGCTACCCCCGCCGGTGCCATTTGAATAGGTACTGGCGGTGCCGCTGCCGGTTTGGCTGCGGGTGCTGTCAACAGTGGCCGCCAGGGTGGGCAGCCGGTCGGCCTGCGACCCCCGCACCAGCGCCAAGGCCTGGCGGTATTGGGCGGCGTAGCTGGCGACGTTCTGGTTGTTCAGGCTTACCTGCGCCAACAACGCCGCCAGGGTGGGGTCTTGGTACACCTGCCACCAGGGGCCGCGGGTGGCGTCGTCGTCGGGGCTGGCGGGCTTCCAACCGGCGGCCTCCTTGAACACCTGCGGCACAGCGGCATCGGGGCGCTGGTAATCCGGGCCCACGCTGCAGCCGCTGAGTACGGCCAGGGCCAGCAAGGTCGGGGTGAACGTTGAACAGCGTAACGACAGCATGGCATCAACCCTGGCGGCGGAAGCGGGAATTCCAGAGGCGCCGGGTGGCCCGGCTCATCCGGTCGAAATACAGGTACACCACTGGTGTGGTGAATAGCGTCAACAACTGGCTCAGTGCAAGGCCGCCGCAAATGGCCACACCCAGCGGGCGGCGTAAATCGGCGTCACCGCCGTGGGCGATGGCCAACGGTAAAGCGCCAAAGAACGCCGCCAAGGTGGTCATCAAGATCGGCCGCAAGCGCATGCGGCACGCTTCGATGATCGCCTGCTCGGGCGCCATGCCGTGCTCACGCTCAGCGATCAGGGCGAAGTCGATGAGCATGATCGCGTTCTTCTTGACGATGCCGATCAACAGCAAGATGCCGATCAAGGCAATCACCGTCAGTTGCATGCCGGTGATGTGCAGCAACAACAGGGCCCCGACCCCGGCAGACGGCAAGGTGGTGAGAATGGTCAGCGGGTGCACGTAGCTCTCGTACAACACACCCAGCACGATATACACCGCCACCAGCGCCGCGAGAATCAACCACGGCATGCTTTGCGCCAATTGCTCGGTGGCCTGGGCGGTGCCCGAATAAGTACCGTGCACGTTGCTGGGCAGGCCGATGTCAGCCAGTGCTTGCTTGATCGCCTGTTGCGCGTCTGCCAGCACCACGCCATCGGCGAGGTTGAACGCCAGGGTAGTGGTCGCCGCCTGGCCTTGGTGGGCCACCGCCAACGGCCCTTCGGAGGGGCCGAAGTGGGTGAAGGCCGACAGTGGCACTTGCGCACCAGCGGTGCTGACCACATAAAGCTGGTCGAGCACCTCCGGGCCTTGGGTGTAGTCGCTGGCCAAGCCCATCACCACGTAATACTGGTTAAGGGTGCGATACACCGTAGCCACATTGCGCTGGCTGAAGGCATTGTTCAGCAGCGTGTCGACGTCGTCTACCGTCACACCCAAACGCTGGGCGGCGGCGCGGTCGACGGTCAGCATTACCTGCTGGCCACCGGCCTGGGCGTCGGAATCCACCCCGGTCAGCTGGGGCAGGCGCTGCAGCGCCTGTTGCACCTTTGGTGCCCAGGTACGCAACAGCGCCAGGTCATCGGCCTGCAGGCTGAACTGGTAGCTGGCATTGGCGCTGCGCCCGCCGATGTGCAGGTCTTCGATCGGCATGCTGAAGACCTGGATGCCGGCGTGGTTGCTGTAGGTTTTGCTCAGGCGGTTGGCGATCACCTGGGCGCTGTCTTTGCGTTCGCTGTAATCTTTGAGGCGTATGAACAACTGCGCAGTGTTGCGCGAGCCGGCCATGCCGCTGCCGGTGGAGGCCATCACCGCCGCCACGTCCGGTTCTTTCGCCATCTTTTGGGCGATACTCAGCAGGTAAGGGCGCAGGGCCTGGTAAGAAATGTTCTGGTCCGCGCGGATGGCGCCCATCAGCACGCCGGTGTCTTGCGCCGGAAAGAACCCCTTGGGCACCATCGTGTACAGGTACACGGTCAATAGCAGCGTCAGCAGCCAGCCACCCAGGGTCAGTAACCGGTGGCGCAGCACCCGGGCCAGGCCGGCCATGTACCCTTGCTGCAGTGCACCCAAGCCGCGCTCGATGATGCGGTAGATCGCAGGGGCCTGACCGCTGCGCTGCGCAGGGCGCAAGAATGCCACGCACAGCACCGGCGTCACGCTCAACGACACCAACATCGACAGTAACAGCGCCACGCTCAGGGTCACGGCGAACTCACGAAACAACCGGCCAACGATGCCCCCCAGCAGCAGCAAGGGAATGAACACTGCCACCAGCGACAGGGTCATCGACAGCACGGTGAACCCCACCTCCTGGGCGCCCTTGAGCGCTGCGCGCAGCGGCCGCATGCCCTGCTCCTGATAGCGGGCGATGTTCTCCAGCACCACGATGGCGTCGTCCACCACGAAGCCGGTGGCGATGATCAGCGCCATCAACGAGAGGTTGTCCAGGCTGTAGCCCAGCACGTACATCACCGCGCACGTGCCCACCAACGACACCGGTAAGGCCACCGCCGGGATCAACGTGGCGCGTACATTGCGCAGAAACACGAACACCACCGCCACCACCAGCAGCACGGCGATCAGCAGCGTCACTTCGGTGTCATGCAGCGATGCACGGATGGTCGGCGAGCGATCGATCACTTTCACCAGTTGCACGTCACCGGGCAGCATGGCCTGTAGCTGCGGCATCAGCGCCGTGACTGCATCAATGGTGTCGAGCATGTTGGCACCGGCCGAGCGGGTCACGCCCAGGGTCACTGACGGTTGGCCGTTGTAATAACCGCTGACGTACACGTCTTCGACGGCGTCGTACACATTGGCCACGTCCTGCAGCCGTACAGCGTTGCCGGCGCTGTAGCCCACCAACAGGCCGCGGTAGTCCTTGGCGGTTTCCAATTGCTGGTTGCCATCGATCAGCCAGTTCTGCCCTTGCCCCTGCAACAGGCCCAGGGGTTTGTTACCGGTGGCGCTGTTGATCGCCTGGCGCACGCTGTCGAGCGAGATACCGGCATGGGCCAGTTGCTGCGGTTGCAGGTCTACCCGCACCGCCGGCAACGAACCACCACGCACCGACACCTGGCCCACCCCCTGGACCTGGGCGATTTTTTGTTGCAGCACGCTGGAGGCCAAGTCGTACAGCTCGCCGGCGCCACGGGTGCTGGAGGTGAGCGCCAGCATCAGCACCGGGCCGTCGGAGGGGTTGGCCTTACGGTAGGTGGGTAACGACTTCATGCTACTGGGCAGCAGGCTGCGCGCGGCGTTGATCGCCGCTTGCACGTCTCGCGCCGCGCCGTTGATGTCGCGGTTCAGGTCGAATTGCAACACGATGTTGGTCGAGCCCTGGGAACTGCTGGAGGTCATCTCGGTGACCCCGGCGATTTGCCCCAAGGCACGCTCCAGCGGCGTGGCGATAGTGGCGGCCATGGTTTCCGGGCTGGCGCCGGCCAGGCTTGCTTCGACCATTACCGTGGGAAAGTCCACCTGGGGCAACGGTGCCACCGGTAGCAGGCTGTAGCCCAGGCCACCGAGCAACAGCGTGGCCAGGGTCAGCAGCACGCAGGCGACAGGGCGGGCGATGAACAGCCGGCTGAGGTTCATCGGGCCGCCTTGCCTCCCAAGCGGGCCTCGAGCCGATCAGCCAGGCCGTCGAACATCAGGTAAATCACCGGTGTGGTGAACAGCGTCAGCACTTGGCTAATCAATAAGCCGCCCACAATCACCAGCCCCAGCGGCCGGCGCAGTTCGGCACCGGCGCCATCGGCGAACATCAGCGGCAAGGCACCCAGCAAGGCGGCGAAGGTGGTCATCAAGATCGGCCGCAAGCGCAGCAGGCAGGCGCGGTGGATTGCCGCTTGCGGGTCGAGGCCTTGCTGGCGGCCGTCGAGGGCGAAGTCGACCATCATGATGGCGTTTTTCTTGACGATGCCAATCAGCAGAATCACCCCGATCAAGGCAATCAGGCTGAAATCGTTACCGGTCACGATCAACGCCAGCAATGCACCGATGGCCGCCGAGGGCAAGGTCGAGAGAATGGTCAAGGGGTGGATGTAGCTCTCATAAAGCACACCGAGCACGATGTACATGGTCAGCACCGCCGCCAAGATCAGCCACAGGGTGTTGGCCGATGCTTGCTGGAACGCCGCAGCCGCGCCCTGGTAGCGTAACGTCACCGATGCCGGGGCCTGCACCTGTTGCATCACCGCGGCGATGGCCTGCTGCGCCTGCTCCAGCGCATAACCCTTGGCCAGGTTGAACGACACGGTGACCGCCGGAAATTGCCCCAAACGGCTCAGGCTCAAGGCGCCGGTGCGCTGGCTGATGCGGGCGATGTTGGCCAGGCGCACCATCTGCGGGGTGCTGGCCGAAGTGCTCGATGTGCTCGATGTGCTCGATGTGCTTGACGTGCTCGATGTGCTTGACGCGCTCGATGTGCTGCTGCCGGCGGTAGTGGCCGAGCTGCTGGCGGCCAGGTAGATGTGCTCGAACGCCTGCATCGACTGCTGGTAGCGGCCAGGCACCTGCAGCACCACGCGGTATTGGTTGGCCTGGGTGAAAATCGTTGAAATCAGCCGTTGCCCGAAGGCGTTGTACAGCGCCGTGTCGACGTCTTCGGCGGTGATGCCGTAGCGCGCCGCGGCTTGGCGGTCAAGGTCGACGTAAGCGACCAAGCCCTGGTCTTCGAGGTTGTCGATCACATCCGACAATTCCGGGCGCTGCTGCAACTTTTCCATCAGCTTGGGCAACAATGCGCTGAGGTTGGCGCTGTCGGCGTCATCCAGGGTGAACTGGTACTGGCTTGGGGTGAGCTGGTCGTCGACGGTCAGGTCTTGCGCCGGCACCATGTTCAGTTGCATGCCGGCCACGCTTTGGCTGGCCTTGGCCAAGCGGTTGATCACCGCGCTGGCGGTGTCGCTGCGCGCTTCAAAGGGCTTGAGCTGGATCTGCAAGCGGCCGTTGTTGAGCGAGGCATTGTTGCCGTCTACGCCGAGGGTCGAGGCCACTGACTCCACGGCTGGGTCTTGCAGCACGAGCTTGGCCATGGCCGCTTGGCGGCGAACCATTTCGTTGAACGACACATCCTGGGAGGCGCGGGTAAAGCCCTGGATCATGCCGGTGTCTTGCAGTGGGAAGAACCCCTTGGGCATCGCCAGGTACAGCACTGCGGTGAGCACGAACGTCGCCAATGCCACCAGCAGGGTCAGCGTCTGATGCCCGAGCACCCAGCCAAGCCCCCGGTCATAGGCGCCGACCAAGCGCTCGAATTGGTGCTCGCCCCAGCGCGCGAAGCGGCTCTGCTCCTGCGCCGGCACGTGGCGCAGCAGGTGCGCGCAGAGCATGGGCGTCAAGCTCAGCGAAATCAGCATAGACACGCCAATGGCCACCGCCAGGGTGATGGCGAATTCACGGAACAGCCGCCCGACCACATCGCCCATGAACAGCAGCGGTATCAACACCGCCACCAGCGAGAACGTCAACGAGATGATGGTGAAGGCCACCTCCCCGGCCCCCTCCAGCGCCGCCTGCATCGGTGTTTTGCCCTGTTCCAGGTGGCGAGAGATGTTCTCCACCACCACGATGGCATCGTCGATCACAAAGCCGGTGGCCACGGTCAATGCCATCAGGCTGAGGTTGTTCAGGCTGAAGCCGGCCAGGTACATCACCCCAAAGGTGCCCACCAGCGACAACGGCACCGCGACGCTGGGGATCAAGGTGGCGGTGAAGTTGCCCAGGAACAGGAACGTTACCAGCACCACCAGGCCGATCGACAGCAACAGTTCGACCTGCACGTCGTGCACCGAGGCGCGGATGGTTTGGGTGCGATCGGAAAGTATCGTCAGCGTGATCGTATCCGGCAGCGCCGCCTGCAACGCGGGTAATTGCGCCTTGAGGCTGTCGACCACCTGGATCACGTTGGCGCCTGGCTGGCGCTGCACGTTGATCAAAATAGCCGGCGCGCCGTTGGCGCTGGCCTGCAGGTAGGCGTTCTCGGCGCCGTCGCTGCTACTGGCGACATCACTGACCCGCAGCGCCGCGCCGTTTTCGTACTTGAGCACCAACTCGCCATACTGCTGAGCACTGCGCAACTGGTCGTTGGCATCGATGGTGATCGAATGCGCCGGGCCGTCGAAGCCGCCCTTGGAGCCATTGACGTTGGCGGCATTGATGGTGTCGTAAAGGTCTTCAAGGGTGAGGCCGTGGGCGGCCAGCGCGGCCGGGTCGGCGTCGATGCGCACCGCGGGCTGCTGGCCGCCGGCCAACGATACCAGCCCTACCCCGCTGATCTGCGAGAGCTTCAGGGCGATGCGGGTATTGATCAGGTCTTGCACCTGGGTCAGGGGTAGCGTGCTGGAAGTGGCCGCCAAGCTGATCACCGCGGTGTCGGCGGGGTTTACCTTTTTGTAGGTGGGCGGGTTGGGCAGGTCGTTGGGCAGCAGGCTGTCGGCGGCGTTGATGGCCGCTTGCACTTCCTGCTCGGCCTCATCCAGCGACAGGCTGAGGACGAACTTCAGGGTAATCACCGACGCCCCGGCAGAGCTGGTGGAGTACATCTGCTCAAGCCCGGCCATTTGCCCCAATTGCCGTTCCAGGGGCGCGGTCACCGAGGTTGCCAGCACATTGGAACTGGCCCCGGGGTACAGGGTAGTGACCTGAATGGTCGGGTAATCCACCTCCGGCAAGGCCGAGGTAGACAACAAACGGTAGGCCACGCCACCGGCGAACAACACTGCCAGCATCAGCAACACCGTGGCCACCGGGCGCTGGATGAACAGCCGTGATGGGTTCATGGGGCGAGCCCGGCGCCGGGTTCGCCCTCGCCCTGGGCTTCGACCTTGACCGTGATGCCGGTACGCAGGTGGTCGATGCCCCGGGTTACTACCTGCTCGCCAGCCTGCACGCCCTGGGTCACCGCCGTGCGCTCGGCGGCGCTGGGCCCGGTGCTGATGGTGCGCCGCTCGACGCTGCCATCGGCCTTGATCACATAGACGAAGCTACCATCACTGCTTAATTGCACCGCTGCCGAGGGGATGGTCACCGCTTGCTTGAGCGTGTCGGTTTGCAACTTTACGTTCACGAATTGATTGGGGTACAGCGCCTCGGCCGGGTTGGCGAACTCGGCCTTGAGCTTGATGCTACCGGTGGCGGTGTCGATCTCGTTGCTGATGAACTTCAACTGGCCTTGGGCGAGGGTCTGGTTTTGCAGTTGATCCAGCGCCAGCACCGGCAGCGCCTGGCCCTGGCGCACCTTGGGCAATAGCGCTGCCAACTGCGCCTGCGGCAGGCTGAACGTCACAGCGATCGGGTCGGTTTGGGTAACCGTGACAATCCCGCTGGTGTCGCTGCTGTGCACCATGTTGCCCGGGTCGACCAGGCGCAGGCCCACGTAGCCATCGATGGGCGAGACGATGCGGGCATATTCGAGGTTCAGCCGGGCGGCGTCTATCTGCCCTTGGTCGGCCTGCACCGCACCTTCGTATTGGCCTACGGCGGCAGCCTGGGTGTCCAGGTCTTGCTTGGCCAGCGATTGCTTGGCATAGAGGCTGCTGTAGCGCGCCAGGGTGAGCTTGGCGCTTTTAAGCAAGGCTTGGTTCTGCGCCAGGTCGCCCAGGTACTGGGCCAGGGTAGCCTGGTAGGCGCGCGGGTCGATCTGCGCCAGCAACTGACCCTTTTTTACTTTTTGCCCTTCGCTGAAGTACACCGCCATCAGTTGGCCATCCACCCGGCTGGTGACCGTCACCGAGGCGTTGGCCACCACCGTGCCCAGGGCCTGCTGGTACACCGGCACATCAGCCAGGGTGGCCTTGCCCACCGCCACGGTGACCGTATCGCCAGCGCCCCCCCGGCCGGGGAAGCCGCCAGCAGGCCCACCTGGCGGGCCACCACCCGGCGGGCCACCGCCAGCCACCTCGGTGTGATGGGCGGCGCGCCATAGGCCAAGGGCAATAAAGCCCAACAGGGCGGCGGCGGCGAGAGACAGAGTGATGTACAGCAGGCGCTTGGTCGGCTGGCTCATAGTTTCCGCAGCAACAGATCGGGAGGCTGGCTACGTTGGAATGCAAATGTGCAGGAACTATGGAGGGCCCCCCAAGGTGCCGAGATCGCGCCGATTTTGCCGGCACTGTACCGCTTCGGCGCGCCCCCGCCTCAAGAAACATTTTGAAACTACTGATGAAGAACCACTTCAGGTTTTTACTTTTTATTTACATTTAATTGACTGCCTGAGCACCTGGTGGGCAGGACACTGCCGGCATTTATATGAAGGATGCCGGCTATGACTAAGCCCGTGAAATTGCCCTTTTCGGAAAAATACGACCGCGCCCATGCACAGCGTTATTTTCACAAGCACCAGGCCAACCTGTCACGGCGGCTGTCGCACTACCGCGAGCTGCAATTGGCGCGCAAGGCCGTGGCGTTGGCCGGTGACCCAGGGCTGGTACTCGACCTGCCCTGCGGTGCCGGGCGCTTTTGGCCGATGCTCGCGGAAAAAACCGGGCGGGCGATCATCGGCGCGGACAACTCTGCCGGCATGCTCGACGCTGCCTGTACCTCGCAGCCGCCCGAGGTGGTGGCGCGGGTAAGCCCGTTGCAAACGTCGGCCTTTGGCATAGACCTACCCGCCAACGCCGTCGACAGCATCTTTTGCATGCGCTTGATGCACCACATTGGCGACCCGCAGAACCGCGCGACCATCCTCCAGGAGTTCCACCGGGTCACCCGCGACAGCGTCATCCTGTCGATGTGGGTCGACGGCAACTTCAAGGCCTACAAACGCCAGCGCAGTGAAGCCCGCCGCGTGGCCGCAGGCAAGGCGCGCGATTATCAGAACCGCTTCGTGATCCGCCGCGACGTCGCGGAGGCGGAATTCGAAGCGGCGGGGTTCCGCATCCAAAACCGCCTGGATTTCATCCCGCTGTATGCGATGTGGCGGGTGTATGTGTTGCGTAAGCAATAAGCGGCACGCTATGCGGCGGCCGCCTGCAAAGCCTAAGCGGCGGTCGCGCGCGCAGGCGCGCCTTGCCGCTTGGGCTTTGCAAGGCGCCGTCAGGCGCCGGGGCTGAGGGCCAGGTCCGCCAATTCCCGGTTGGCCACGGCATACATGGCATAGTCGGTCCCGCTGGCGCCGCGGATGTCGTCGAGCATCGCCCGCCAGCGCTGCACAGGCAGGCGATGCTGTTCAAGCCACAACGCCACCCGCTCATCCACCTGCCCAGGCGCATCGGCCATTTGCAATGCGGCGATGGTGATGGCCCGCTGTTGCAGGTCGAGGTCATCGCGGAACGCTTCGCGCGCCAAGGCTTGCCAGTTGCTTTGCACCGGCAAGCCACTGATCTGTTGCAGGTACCAGTTCAGGTCTAGCGCAGCGCCCATGGCGAAGTACGCCTTGGCCACCAGTGCCGGGTCCTGGCCGGTCACATCCGAAGCCTCGATGATCGGCAGCAGCGTGTACAGGTGGCTGGTGCCGGCGACCATGCGCGCCAATAATTCTGGCACACCGGCATCGACGTAAGCCTGGTAGCGTTGCGCCCACAGTTCGCGGGTTTGCCCTTGCAATAGCTCGTTGAGCTTAAGCCCCAGCGCCGCCAAGTGCGGCCCGAAGTGCGCGACGTCGCGGCCAGCATTCAGGTCGCTTCTGCGGTTGCGCAGGAACCAGCGGGTGGCGCGGCGGCCCAGGCGCATCAGTTCTTCCATCAGCTTGAGCTGGATATCGGCCGGCACCTGGTAATCCAGCGCTTCGATTTGGCGAAACCAATGCGGCAAATGGAAGATGTCCCGCACCACCACATACGCCCCGGCCACGCTCGCCGCGCTCATACCCGCGGATTCCTTCAACCGTTGCACGAAGGTAATGCCCATGGTGTTGACCAAATCGTTGGCGATCTGGGTGCTGACGATTTCCCGCTTCAGGCGGTGGCGGTGCATCGCTTCACGATAGGGCTGCGCCAGGCTCTGAGGGAAGGCGCTTTCGATGTCGCGGGCCAGGTAGTCGTCGTCGGGTACCGTCGACTTGAGCAGGGTTTCCTTAAGGTCGATCTTGGCGTAGGAAATCAGCACGCACAGTTCGGCACGGGTCAGCCCCTGGCCGGCTGCCGCGCGCTCGGCGAGCACGTCCTCGGCGGGCAGGAACTCGATGGCGCGGTCGAGTTTGCCGCGGCTTTCGAGGTCGACCATCAGCCGCTTGTACTCCGGCAACCGCTCATGGGCGCGGCGCGCCGCCAGCGACAGCGCCTGGGTTTGCTTGTAGTTGTTGCCCAACACCAGGTGCGCCACCTCGTCGGTCATGCTGCCCAGCAGTTGGTTGCGCTGCTTCTCGGTCATGTCGCCGGCGGCCACTGCTTCGTTAAGCAGAACCTTGATGTTCACCTCATGGTCGGAGCAGTCCACGCCGCCGGCGTTGTCGATGAAGTCGGTGTTGCAGGCGCCCCCGAGCAAGCCGAACTCGACCCGGCCCAGTTGGGTCATGCCCAGGTTGCCGCCCTCGCCCACCACCTTGCAACGCAGTTCGTTGCCATTGACCCGCAACCCGTCGTTGGCCTTGTCGCCCACGTCGGCATGGCTTTCCTGGCTGGATTTCACGTAGGTGCCGATACCGCCATTCCAAAGCAGGTCTACCGGGGCCTTGAGGATTGCGTTGAGCAATTCGTTGGGCGCCAAGCGGTCGGCCTGGATGTCGAAGCGGGCTTTGATCGGGGCGCTGATGGCGATGCTTTTGGCGCTGCGCAGGAACACACCGCCGCCCTCGGACATCACTTGGGTGTTGTAGTCGCTCCAGGCCGAGCGCGGCAGGTTGAACAGCCGCTGGCGCTCGGCGAAGCTGGCGGCTGGGTCGGGGTTGGGGTCGATAAAAATGTGTTGATGATTGAAGGCCGCCACCAACTGCAATTGGTCAGACATCAGCAGGCCGTTGCCGAACACGTCACCGGCCATGTCACCAATGCCCACCACGCTGATGCTTTGCTTTTGCACGTTCACGCCCAACTCGCGGAAATGCCGCTCTACCCCCACCCAGGCGCCGCGGGCAGTGATGCCCATGCCTTTATGGTCGTAGCCAGCCGAGCCACCCGAGGCAAAGGCGTCGCCGAGCCAAAAACCGTAGTCGATAGCGATGCCGTTGGCGATGTCCGAAAAGGTGGCCGTGCCCTTGTCTGCCGCCACCACCAGGTAGGGGTCATCGGCATCATGGCGCACCACGTTGGCCGGTGGCAGCACTTCACCCTCTTTGAGGTTATCGGTGATGTCGAGCAGCCCGGAAATGAACAACCGGTAACAGGCGATCGCCTCGGCCTGTACCTCGTCGCGGCTGCCACCGGCAGGCAAGCGCCGGGGCACGAAGCCCCCCTTGGCGCCGACCGGTACGATCACCGAGTTTTTCACCTGCTGCGCCTTGACCAGGCCCAACACCTCGGTACGGAAGTCTTCTTCGCGATCGGACCAGCGCAGGCCGCCACGGGCAACCTTGCCGAAGCGCAAGTGCACGCCCTCCACCCGGGGGCTATATACGAAAATCTCGAACTTGGGCACCGGCTTGGGCAGCTCGGGGATCAGCTTGGGGTTGAACTTGAAGCTGAAGTAGCCTTTGTTTTGGCCGGCCGCGTCGGGCTGGTAGAAGTTGGTGCGCTGGGTGGCCTTGATCAGCTCGAGGTAGCGGCGCAGGATGCGGTCTTCGTTGAGCACCTGCACATCGTCCAGCGCACCGAGGATGGCCTGCTCCAGGCGCTGCTGCTTGTCGTCCAAGTCATCGCCGGTGAGCTTGCGCGCCAGGTAGAAGCGGGTTTTGAACAGGCGGGTCAATTCACGCGCGATCGGCGCATGGTTGTTCAACGCCGCGGCGATGTAGCCCAGGTCGAAGCCCAGGCGGATTTGCTTGAGGTAGCGCGCATAGGCGCGCAACAACGCCACATCGCGCCACGGCAGGCCAGCGGTGAGTACCAAGCGGTTGAACGCGTCGTTTTCGGCATCGCCCTTGACGATGTGCACGAACGCATCCTGGAAGGTGTCGTTCAGTTGCTGCAGGTCGAGCTCGCGGCTATCGGCGCAGGTAAAGGCAAAATCGTGGATCCAGTACTCGCGCCCGCTCTTGTGGCGCAAGCGATAGGGGAACTCGCCGAGCACTCGCAAACCGAGGTTTTCCAAAATCGGCAGCACGTCCGACAGCGCCAACGGCTGGTCGGCCTGGTACAGCTTGCAGTGCAACAGGTGCTGGCCGCTCTGGGCCAGTGGCTGATAGAAACTCATCACCAGCGGGCGCGCATCGGCCAACGACAGCAAATGCTGCAAGTCGACCACCGCCGAATGCGGGGCGAAGCGTTCACGGTAGCCGGCCGGGAAGCCTTTGGGAAAGTCGGCCAGCAGGTGGGTACCTTGGGCTTCGCCGAAATTCTCGATCGCCAGGGCGTGGTAGTCGTCTTGCCATGAACGGCAGGCCTGCACCACTTCGCGCTCCAATTGCACCGGGTCGAGCTCCAGGCGCACCTTTGGGTCTACCCGCAAGATCAACTGCACTCGCGCCAGCACCGATTCGGAGAAGAACGTCCAGAACTCGCAATCGCTGGCCTTCAGGCGCTCCATCAGTACCTGTTGGATTTTTTGCCGCACCTCGGTGGAGTACACCTCGCGCGGCACATAAGCCAGGCAATAACAGAAGCGCCCGTAAGGGTCCATGCGCAGAAACACGCGGATCTTATTGCGCTCCTGGATCTGCACAATCGCCATGACCGTGCTGAACAGTTCATCCACCGGGGTTTGGAACAGGTCGTCGCGGGGCAACACTTCGAGCACCTGGGCCAGCTCCTTGCCCAGGTGCGCACGGGGGTCGAAGCCCGAGCGCCGTTCGATTTCGGCGACCTTGCTGCGCACGTAGGGGATGCGATGAACGCTTTGGCCATAAACGGCCGAGGTGTACAGGCCCATGAAACGACATTCACGCAGCACGCGGCCCTCAGCGTCGAGCTGGCGCACCGAGACGTAGTCCGGGTAGGCCGGGCGGTGTACCCGGCTGGGTTCGGCGGCCTTGGCGAACGAGAGCAGCAGCGGCGCATGCAGGTAATCCACCGCGTAGCCTTCCAGGTGCAAGTCATCGGCACCAAGGCCTGCGCGCAGCAAGCGGGCCAAACCGAGATAGGCGCTGTCGTCATAGACCAGTTGGCCGCCCTGGCCATCGGCATGGACCACGAATTCTTCATAACCCAGGAAGGTGAAGTGATTGTCGAGCAACCACTGCAGGAACGCCTTGGCCTCGTTCTTCTCGGCCGCCGACACTTTGGCATACGGCGTGGCGTCGACCAGGGCGAGCAGTTCCCCCACCTTGGCCTTCATCGGTTCGAAATCCTGGACTGCGGCGCGCACTTCTACCAGCACCTGCAGCAGTTCGTTGGCCAGCGCGGTCATCTGCGATGCATTGGCGCAGCGGTCGATCTCCAGGTACATCAGCGACTCATAGGCCACACCCGGCCCGGCGTCACCCTTGGGCAGCACTTCGAGCAACGCACCCGAGGCGTCACGGCGCACCGACAGTACCGTGGTTTGCAAGGTATGGATGCTGTAACCGCGGCGGTTGAGTTCGGTGCGCACCGAATCGACCAAAAACGGCAAGTCGTTGTGCAGCACTTCGACCACGCTGTGGGTAGACTGCCAGCCATGGCGTTCGTAGTCGGGGTTGTATACCCGCACCTGCGGCTGGCTGGCGTCGAAACGCTGCAGCAGGCGCCAGGCCGATAACGTACAGCCGGCCAAGTCAGGCAACCGGCGCTGGGTGAGTTCATCAAGGGAAATGATGCCGAAGAACTGCTCGGCGAACAGGGCTATTTGTGGCAAGGCCTGCTCACTGACATGTTGCGCCAGGACCGCTCTCAGTTGCTGCTGGAAGTCGGCTTTGCTGGCCGCGGTGAAGAACGCCATCAATGGATTACTCCGCTGGGGATTATTTTTGATCGAGTGTGGTGCGCCAGGCGCCATGTTGCGCGTGCGCCTGGATACCCCACCCGGAGCCTCGCTGCGCGGGGCCCATCAGTTACCCATGATCTTGTTTTGATCAAGGCCTGGTAGAGAGTTCCTTTTATAGGGCCATGAAACCGGCAGTGGCCCTACAAAAGCCGCCCAGCTTAACGAGGCGCTTGCAACAGGGTCTTGCGCTGGCGCGACAAATTCGGTCATCGCCGTGTTGTACGACCTCCGCCCCCTCTCGACAGCCTGCCGGGCTCTTGGCAAACTCGGCTGCCACACTGCATGTCACCAACCGTCGGCCTTCGGGAGCCATGGCGGTACGCCGTGTGTCCAATCGTCGGTCCTTTGCCGCTCGCGAGCCACCATGCCCTTGCACTGCTTCATGTTCAGCATCGCCGCCGGCGGGTTACGCCAAGCGCGGGCGCGGCCGCACCCGGGCGGTGCCCATGCGACCCTACATCGAAAACGGTGGTAAGCCCTTGAGCCCCCCCGTACACGACCCCACACACGCCACGATGGGCCGCGAGCGCCCACTCGGCCACCGCTTGGTGGTGGCCACGCTGTGTTTTTGCCTGTTGTTCACGGTCGCCACGGTAAGCCTTCGCACCTGGTTCGCCTGGCATTCGGGGCGGGCGAACATGGCCGCCGAGCTGAACCTGGTCGATCAAATATTCCAGGGGCCGTTGGCCAAGGCCGTGTGGGAGTTGGACAGCGACAGCTTGGATGCCCAGCTCGACAGCGTAGCCCAGGCCGCCCCGGTCGGCCGGGTGACCTTGCATATCGCGCGGCCCGGCCGCGATGATGAAGTATTGCTGCGCCAGCGCGCCGCTTTCACTGGCGTGGGCGCGGCACCGGCGCTGCTCAAGGAGTTAGCCGTCAGCCCGTACCCAGGTGCCCACTTGGTCGTCGGCACGTTGTTTTTGGAAGGTGACCCCAACCTGCTATGGCATCGCCTGTGGCGAGAGCTGGCCTTTATCATCACTACCCAACTGGTGCAATCGGTGGCGCTGGCGGGGCTGATCATGATGATGTTCAACCGCCTGGTCACCGTGCACGTGCGGCATATCGCCCGCCACCTGGGCGAACTGACCCCACAGACGCTGGGTACGCCGCTGCGCCTGGAACGCCTGGGTACGCGCAACGACGAACTCGACCTGTTGCAGAACGGCATCAACCACTTGCAAGCCAGCATGGGCACCTACCTGGCACGCCAGCGTCGCGCCGAGCAGGCGCTGGCCCACAGCCGCGACCAACTGGCCGAACAGGTAGACGCCCGCACCGCCGAACTCAAGGCCGCCAACGCCAGCCTACACGCGTTGTCGCGCCACGACCCGTTGACTGGCCTCGCCAACCGCCGTTATTTCGACGAAGTCAAAGAGACCGAATTTCGCCGTGCCGTGCGCAGCGAGCAACCGCTGGCGGTGCTGATGTGCGATGTCGACTACTTCAAGGCCTACAACGACCACCACGGCCATGGGCAGGGCGATGAATGCCTTAAGTTGATCGCGGGCGTCATGCAGCACTTGTTCAACCGAACCGGCGAGCTGTGCGCTCGCCTGGGCGGGGAAGAGTTCGCGGTGGTGTTGCCGTCGCATAACAATGCCCAGGCGCGGCTGGCGGCAGAACGCTTGCGCCAAGGGATCGTGGCGTTGGCCCTGCCCCACGGCGCGTCGCCCGTGGCGCAATGGGTGACACTGAGCATCGGCATCGCCCAGTTGGATGCGACCATGACCGGTTTCGACCAATTGCTGCAGCGTGCCGACCAGGCGCTGTATCGCGCCAAGGCCGACGGCCGCGACCGGGTACACTCGTAAAAGCAGCCGGGGCCACGACGCTTGGCCCGCGGCGGAATTACAATGCCGGGCGCAATTGCTCCAGCAACCAGGCATGCAGTACCGGGTCACCGGCGGCCACCACCGCGCCGCCGTGCTGGGCGGTGCCGCCGTCCCAGGCGGTCATGCAGCCACCGGCGGCTTCGATGATGGGTATCAATGCCTGCACATCATAGGGCTTGAGGTTGTCTTCGATGACCACATCGACCAGGCCCATGGCGAGCATGCAGTAGGCGTAACAGTCGCCGCCGTAACGGGTCATGCGCGCTTGGCCGCTAAGGGTATCGAACACCGCCTTGCGGCTGGGGATGTCGAACAGTTGCGGCGAGGTGCTCATCAGCACGGCGTCGGCCAGGCTCGCGCAGCGGCGCGTGTGCAACCGCTGCTCGCCGAGCCAGGCGCCTTCGGCGCTGCCCACGAAGCGTTCGCCGGTGAACGGCTGGCTCATCACCCCCAGCACGGGCCGGGTGCCGTCGTTCAGGGCGATCAACGTGCCCCACAGCGGCAGGCCGGTGATGAAGGCGCGCGTGCCGTCGATGGGGTCCAGGACCCAGGTCAGCGGCGAACTGCCCGGCTCCTCGCCGTACTCTTCACCGAGAATGCCATGCTCGGGGTAGCGCGCGTGAATCAACGCGCGCATCGCCTGTTCGGCGCCCTTATCGGCCAGGGTCACCGGGTCGAAGCCGCCCTCAAGCTTGTTTTCCACCGCATGGCGAGTGCGAAAGTGCGGCAATGCGGCGTTCGCAGCGGCCTGTGCCAAGGTTTCTGCAAAGGCGCGCAATTCGGCGAGGGGCAAGGGCATGGCGGGTCTCCAACGATTCGTGCGGGCATGCTGCCTGAAACTGCTCAGTGCGCCAAGGCCCTGCCCAAGGTTTCGATATTGCTGCGGGAAAACCCCAGGTAAGTACTGGCCGGACCACTGGCGGCCAGCGCATCGGAATACAACGTACCACCCATACGGGCGCCGCTTTCGCTAGCCACCTGCTGGAGCAGGCGAGGGTCGGCAATGTTCTCCAGGAACACTGCCTTGATATGCTGCTCGCGGATTTGCCGTACCAGGTTAGCCACATCTGCCGCGCTCGGCTCGCGCTCGGTGGAGATGCCCTGCGGGGCGATGAACTGGATACCATACGCCTGGCCCAGGTAACCGAAGGCGTCATGGGAGGTGACGATGCGCTTGTTGCCCGGTGGCAAGCTTTCGAAGGTGTGCTGGGCCAGCGCCAGCAGCGCGTCGATGTTGGCCACATAGGCGTCATGGTTACGCTGGTAGGCCGCGGCGTGGACAGGGTCCACGTGCTGTAGGCCATGCAGGATGTTCGCCGCATAAATGCGCGCATTGGCCAGGCTGTTCCAGGCGTGCGGGTCGGGAACGGTCTGGCCGCCTTCTTTCAGGGTACGCGGTAGCACGCCTTCACTGGCCTTCACCTGCCGGGCGTGGGTTTCACTGCTGGCGATCAGGCGGTCGAGCCACGGCTCGAATTGCAGGCCGTTTTCCACGATCAAGTCGGCTTGCTGCACATGGCGCCCATCGGCGGGGGTGGTTTCGTAGGTGTGGGCGTCCGAGTCGGGCCCAACAACATTGGTAAGCTCAATGTCCTCGCCACCGATCTGCTGGACCATATCGGCCAAAATGCTAAAGCTGGTCAATACCTTGACCGGTTCGCCCTGGGCCGCCAAGGGCAACACGAGGGCAAGCAATAACAGCGCGCAGCGCATGGGCGTTTCCTTACTACAGGGGAATAGGTTGGCGCGAGCGCTGCAGCACACCGTGCACAGGCCCGACCAAAACAGACAGCACATAGAACGCCCCGGCCACCACCACAATGGCAGGCCCACTGGGCAAGGCCAGGTGGTAAGACAGCAACAGCCCCAGCCACACCGCCAACCCGCCCAGCAGCGCCGCCAGCAGCAGGCGCCAGGGCAGCCGGCGGCTCCAGAAGCGCGACGCCGCCGCCGGCAGGGTCATCAAGCCCACCATCATCAGCGCCCCGATGGCCTGGAACCCCACCACCAGGTTGAGCACTACCAGGCCCAGGAACAGCCCGTAGGCCCAGGGCCCCACGCGGCTTACGCTGCGCAGGAACAACGGGTCAAGGCAATCGAGCAACAGCGGCCGGTACAACGGCACCAGCAGCACCACGCTGAGCACCGCCACCAACACCATTGCCTGCAAGGTCGCGGCATCCACCGACAACGCTGAGCCGAACAACAGCCCAAGCAAATCCAGGCGCCTGCCGGCCAAGCCCAGCAACAGCACGCCACTGGCCAGTGAAATGGGGTACAGCGCCGCCAAGCTTGCGTCTTCACGCAGGCCCGTGTTGCGGGTCACCCACGCCGCCAGGCCCGCCACGCCCAGCCCCGCACCCAGGCCGCCCAGGGTCAGGGCCGGCAGCGACAACCCCACCAGCCAGAACGCCACCGCCGCGCCGGGAAGAATGCCGTGGGCGATGGCGTCACCGATCAGGCTCATGCGCCGCAGCATCAGCAACACCCCGAGCGGCGCCGCGCTCATGGCCAACGCCACACCGCCAAACAACGCCTGGCGCATGAAGGCGAACTCCATGAACGGTTGCCACAACGGCGCAAGCATCAGGCCACCTCGTACAGTTCGGCCCGCTCAGGCGCCAATGCCAGGCAGTGCCGGGCATGGCGGCGCACAGCCGCCGCGTCATGGCACACCACCAACAGCGTGCGGCCCTGGGCCTGCCACGCCCGCAGGTGTGCCCACAGCAACGTTTGGCCGGCGGCATCGAGGTTGGCCTCCGGCTCGTCCAGCAATAACAGCGGTGCGTCGGTCAGGCTCATACGCGCCAGCAGCGCACGTTGTAGCTGCCCACCAGACATCGCCTGCAAACTCAACCCCGCCAAACCATCGAGCTGCCACGCCGCCAACGCCGCTTGCAAGCGCTCCGCCTTCTGTGCGCGGGCCAGGCGCTGGCCCCAGAAGCCTGCCGCCACCAGTTCACCCAGGGTGATAGGAAACTGCCGGTCGATGGCGTGTTGCTGCACCAGGTAGCCGACCGGCCCGCGCGCTACCTGCAAAGTGCCGGCCAACGGCCGTTGCAACCCCGCGAACACCTTGAGCAAACTGGTTTTGCCGACCCCGTTGGCACCGGTTACAGCGGTGAAGCTGCCGGCGGGCAGGTGCACGATCAGGGGTGGCGTCAGCGGTTGCCGGGCTGGGCCCCATAGAAGGGCGTGGCAATGGATCATCATGAACAGCCTGCGCTAGGGTTTCAAACATTGTTACACTATAACATCTCAAAAAGCCAACCTAAATCGAATTTTCCGGCCCGCCAAAAGGAGTTGGACGTTTCATTGGTTCAGCCTCCTGGGCCCTGCTAACCTTTGCCCTTTGCCACCCAAGGAGGCCACGCGCATGCCTGAAGAAGCCCACCTATTGCCCCGCTTGTTCCCTGCACCGGAGCACATCCCGCAGGCTTACCAACTGGGCCAGCCCCAGGAACAACGCGAGTACTTGGTAAACGGGCGCTTCGAGCACTGGGCCGGCCCCTTGGCAGAAGTGCGCAGCCCGGTCTACCTGCACACCGAGCAAGGTGATGAACCGGTGATACTCGGCGCGACCCCGCGGCTCGATGCCAGCGCTGCGCTGGCGGCCCTGGACGCCGCGGTGCACGCCTACGACAAAGGCCGCGGCGCATGGCCGATGATGCGGGTGGCTGAACGCATCGGCTATGTCGAAGGTTTTTTGGCACGCATGCGCGAACAACGCGAGGCCGTGGTCACTTTGCTGATGTGGGAAATCGGCAAGAACCTGAAAGATTCGCAGAAGGAGTTCGATCGCACCTGCGACTACATCGTCGATACCATCAACGCCCTCAAAGACCTCGACCGCCGCTCCAGCCGCTTCGAACTCGAGCAAGGCATACTTGGGCAGATCCGCCGCGTGCCGTTGGGCGTGGCACTGTGCATGGGCCCTTACAACTACCCGCTCAATGAGACCTTCACCACGCTGATCCCGGCGCTGATCATGGGCAACACCGTGGTGTTCAAGCCAGCCAAGTTCGGTGTGTTACTGGTGCGCCCGCTGTTACAAGCCTTCCGCGACAGCTTTCCACCCGGGGTGATCAACGTGATCTACGGCAGCGGCCGCGAAACGGTGACGGCGCTGATGCAAAGCGGCAAGGTCGACGTCTTCGCCTTCATCGGTACACACAAGGCCGCCAGCGACCTTAAAAAGCTCCACCCCAAGCCCCACCGGCTACGCTCGGCGCTGGGCCTGGATGCGAAGAACCCAGGCATCGTGCTGGCCGATGCCGACCTCGATCACGCGGTGAACGAGGCGCTCACCGGCGCCTTGTCGTTCAATGGCCAACGCTGCACGGCGTTGAAGATCCTGTTCGTGCACCGCAGCATCGCCGAGGCGTTTACCGAGCGGTTTTGCGCGCAGCTTGCCAAATTGAAGCCTGGCATGCCCTGGGAAGAGGGCGTGCAGCTTACGCCCCTGCCCGAGCCTGGCAAGCCCGAGTACCTGGCCGGGCTGGTCACCGATGCGCTGAGCAAGGGCGCCCGCGTCGCCAACCCAGGCGGCGGCAGCATCCGCGCCTCGTTCTTCTACCCGGCGGTGCTTTACCCGGTGGCCCCGCACATGCGCGTGTACCAAGAAGAACAGTTCGGTCCAGTGGTGCCCATCGTGCCTTTCGACGACTTGGACAGCGTGATCGACTACGTGCTTGAGTCCCACTACGGCCAGCAATTGTCGATTTTTGGCCAGAACCCGGAACAGGTCGGCCGCCTGATCGATACCTTCGCCAACCAGGTGGGGCGCATCAACCTCAACGCCCAGTGCCAGCGCGGCCCCGATCAATACCCGTTCAACGGCCGCAAAGATTCGGCCGAAGGCACGCTGTCGGTGCACGATGCCCTACGCACCTTCTCGATCCGCACCCTGGTGGCTACCCAATTCAACGCGCAGAACAAGCAACTGGTCAGCGACATCATCCATGACCGCCATTCCAGCTTCCTCACCACGGACTATATCTTTTGAAACACCGGTTGATCGCTGCGCTGCTGGCGGTGCCGCTGCCCGCCCTGGCCAGTACCTTCGAGCGCTTCGACAGCCTGCCCGGCCATGGCAGCCTGGGCGCTTACGTCAGCACCGCGCAAGCGCCGCAGCAGGCAGTGATTACCTTGCACGGCTACCCGCGTGACGCGCGCCGTACCTTCGACGCCACGGTGGCGGCGGTAGCCCCCGATACATTGGTGTTGGCGCCGCTGTTCCAAGTGCCGGCGGGCGAGGCCGAGCATTGCCACAGCCCTGCCGAACCGGCGGCGCAAGCCGGCGACTTGCTTTGGCGTTGCGGCAGTTGGCTGGCCGGCGCCCCGGCCGAAAACGACCGCGCCGTCACCGCCTTTGCCGCCGTTGACGCCCTGATTGCGCAGGTCGGGCAACGCTGGCCGAGCGTGAAAGTGGTGACCGTGGCGGGCTTTTCCGCCGGCGCACAATGGGTGCAACATTACGCCGCCTTTGCCCAGCAGCCTCCGGCGGGGGGGCGTTTGCGCTTCGTGGTGGCCTCCCCCGGCAGTTGGCTGTATCCCGATACCTGGCGCCCTTACCCCCAGGCCGATTGCCCGGCGCAGAACCACTGGAAATACGGCCTGGAGCAGTTGCCTGGCTGGCTACCCCAGGGTGCCGAACAGGCGCGCGCGCAGTATCGCGCGGCGGATATCAGCTACCTGGCCGGTGCCCTTGACCACGGCGACAGCCCCGCGGCCCACGGTAAGATCCTCGACCGCAGTTGCCCCGCCCTGGCCCAGGGGCCGTGGCGCCTGCAGCGGGCGCAGGCGTTCACCGAGCATTTGGGCCAGCCGTTACAGGTGGTGCCGGGCTGCGCCCACGATGTGCGCTGCGTGTTCGGTTCGGCACAAGGTCGCCAGGCGCTTGCCGCACCGCCGGCAGGTTGATGCCCCGGCGTAGCTTTCGTAAGCTGTGCAGCCCTGCCCGACGCGGATGCCTCATGCCCAAAGCCTTGCGCTATTTACTGATCGGCCTGGCAGTCGTCATTGTCGTTGCCGCCACCGCGTGGTGGCGGCGCCCGGCGCCCGCCCCTGCACCGGCGCTGGCCCAGCACAGCTACACAACTGCTCTCGAACAAGCGCACAATGGCGCCCCGGGCGCCGCCCGGGTGCTTTACCAGCAACTGCAACGCAGTGATCTACCACCTGAACGCCGCGCCCGCCTTTACGCCGAGCTGCCCCACTACCCCAGCCCCCGCGCGCTGGCTTTCGCCAGGGCCGACCTGGGCGCCGACAACCTGCTGGTACGCAACGCCGCCATCGACGCGATTGCCGGGTTGGTGGCACCCCCGCAGCGCGGCGCGTTGCTCGGCCCACTGCTGGACGACCCCATCCAAGACATTCGCTACCACACTGCGCGGGTGCTGTTGGAGCTGGCGCCGCAAGACCTGGGCGTGTTCGCCGGCCCCTTGCAAGCGGTGCTCGACGACTACGTGAACACCCTTGAAAGCGAACCGGATAGCGTCGAGGCCCAGGCCGAGCTGGCACGCCTGTACCGCCACGACGGCGACTATCGGCAGGCGAGCCTGGCCATTCACCGAGTGTTGGCGCAAACCCCCGGCGACCTCGACGCGATCGTAACCCTGGCGCAGATACAGGACGCCCAGGGCCAGCCCGATCAAGCGCGCAACACCCTCGCCGATGCACTGAACCGCCAGCCGGGCTCAGCGTTTTTGCAGCACCAACTGGGCCTTTGGCTATTGGCCCACGGCCAAGAGGAATACGCCCTGTTGGCCCTCACCCGGGCGGTGGAACTGGAACCACAGCACAGCGACTACCGCTACGACCTGGCCGTTGCCCTGCACGGCATCAACCAGCTACAACCGGCGCAGCAACAACTGGACGAACTGCTCCGGCGCGACCCCGCCGACCGCCGCGCGCGGTTGTTGTTGATCGACTACTGGAAACAAAGCGGGCAATTGCAGAACGTGCAAGTGTTGCTGGCAGAGCTGGAACAGCAGAACCCGGATGACCCGGCACTGTGAAAAACGGCCCCACGGCCCCGCGTTAGCAGGCAAGCCGTTATCAATTGGCAGCCGCCGCCAACTTCGCCACCACTTGGGCCACCCGCGGGTAATCCTCAGCGCGGTGGAAGTTCGCCCGCCCAAGGTACGGGCTGAAATCCTCAGTGCCGTAGCCGATCACCTGGCTGCCGGCCGCCAAGCCCGCCTCCACGCCCGCATGGCTGTCATCGACCAGTACGCATTCGGCCGGCGGTAGGCCCATCACCCGCGCGGCTTCCACGATCAACCCAGGGGCCGGTTTCCAGGCCTGTACTTCGTAGGCGCTGACGATGCGCCCGGCGAAGCTCTCCAGCAACCCCACCTGGCCCAGGCAGGTGTGAATTTTGTCTACCGGGCCGTTGGAGGCCACGCATTTGTCCAACGCCAAGCTTTGCACGAACGGCACCGCCCCCGGCATCGGTTCGAGCCCGGCGCGGAACGCATCCAGGCTGCGGGCTCGGAACTCATGCATGAAAGGTTCGGCGTCCAACTGCGCGTACTGTTCGCACAGTTGCCCTACGAATACCGCGAACTGCACACCGCGAAAGCGCTGCAGCACGTCACGATGGTCCAGCTCGATGCCGCGCTCAGCCAGCAGGCGCTGCAGCAACCGCGCCGCCACCGGCTCGCTGTCGACCAGCGTGCCGTCCGAATCGAATATCACCCCTTTGATCGCCACCTATATACCTCACCGCACAACCGAACCTGACGGGTGTGGTGCCTCAGCCGTTCGCGCGAGCGTTGAGCCGCAGATTTCGCTACCGGCCAGCGCGGCCGGGCGTAAATCCCACACTCAACGTGTGCAACTAACGTCTGAGCCGCCCACTAGGACCGCCCCTTTGGCCAGGACATCCCCCTTGGGCAAGAAACCGCCTGCATCCCGGGGATATGGCAACCCAATAACGCCTGGCAAGGGCCCAGTGTGTATCAAAGGCTACGCTGTGACCAGCCAAAGCCCGCGGTTATTCCCAATAGGCATGCAGCGCATGATTAACATGAATTTCTATTATGCATCGCAAGGCGATACCGTAGCGGCATCACTGTAGCGGAGCTCTGTTATGCCCCCTGAAGCCGTAGACCCCTGGCAGCGCAACTTGGCAGTGTGCGTGTTCGGCGCCTTTACCACCATCGTGGCCATGACCCTGTTGCTGCCTTTTTTGCCACTGTATGTAGAGCAATTGGGTGTGACTGACCCGGCCGCGATTGTGCAGTGGTCCGGCGCGGCCTTCGCCGCGACGTTTTTTTCAGCGGCCTTGACGGCGCCGCTTTGGGGGCGTTTGGGCGACCGCTATGGGCGCAAGTTGATGTTGATTCGCGCTAGCCTGGGCATGGCCGTGGCGATGTCGCTGATTGGCTTGGCGCAGAGCGCTTGGCAATTGGTAGCCCTGCGCTTGTTGGCCGGGCTGCTGGGTGGCTATGCGTCGGGCTCGACCATCCTGGTCGCCACCCAAACGCCGAAGGCCCGGTCGGCCTGGGCGCTGGGTGTACTGGCCTCGGGCATCATGGCCGGCAACCTGGCCGGCCCCTTGATCGGCGGCCTGCTACCGCCGTTGATCGGCATCCGCAATACGTTTTTCCTCGCCGGCGCGGTCATTTTCGTAGCGTTCCTCGCCACGACCTTGCTGCTCAAGGAAGCGCCGCGCCAAGCGGCGGCCAAGCCGCACGCACCGAAACCAAGCTGGCGCGATGTGCCCGATCTGAAACCGGTGCTGGCGATGTTCACCGCCGCGTGCCTGCTGATGTTCGCCACGCTGTCCATCGAGCCGATCATCACCGTGTACCTCAAAGAGCTGCACAGCGAACCGCTTACCCTGATGGCCGGCCTGGCCATGTCGGCCACGGCGCTGGGCAGTATTTTGTCGGCACCACCGTTGGGCAAACTGGCCGACCGCGTCGGCCATTGGAAAGTGGTCGCCGCCAGCCTTGCCGTGGCCGCGCTGGCCGTATTGCCGCAAGCCACGGTGAGCAACGGCTGGCAACTGGTGGCGCTGCGTTTTGCCATGGGCTTGGCGCTGGGTGGGCTACTGCCGTGCATTGCGGCAGCGGTCCGCCACAGCGTGCCAGACCGCATAGCCGGCCGTGTGCTGGGTTATTCCACCTCAGCACAGTACACCGGGCAGGTGCTCGGGCCATTGGCGGGCGGCTACCTCGGCGGGCACGTGGGCATGCGCGCGGTGTTCGTGATGACCGCCGCGCTGTTGGCACTCAATGCCGGTTTAAGCTGGGCCTTTCGGCCGCGGCCTGCCGATACGCGCTAATCAGGCATGGATGGCCCAGAAAACGGCTGCGACGGCCACCACCACGAGCAAAAACGTGGTGGCCCAGGCGTCGACGTGATGAGTGGGCTTGCGAGGCTTCACGGGATGGCTCATGGTGGGTCCTTCTTATTGTTGTCTATAGAACGCTTGTAACAGTTAAGGCCAAGCTGGCGGCAAGCACAAGGGGAATGCTGGCGGGGGCGAACACCTATCTAAAGCCTTTGGTTCTTTAGATATACCCAAACGTCGCTTTCTCGAATATGTAAAAAAGAGTATCTTCCGTCGGCTCTGCGAAGAGTGCGCGGCCGTGCGCGCAGAATCAGCCTGAAGACAGGATTCATATGTACGTTTACGATGAGTACGATCAACGGATCATCGAGGACCGCGTCAAGCAGTTCGGTGACCAGACCCGCCGCTACCTCGAAGGCGAGCTGAGCGAAGAAGAGTTCCGCCCGCTGCGCCTGCAGAACGGCTTGTACATCCAGCGCTTTGCCCCCATGTTGCGCGTGGCCGTGCCCTATGGCCAATTGACCGCCCGCCAGGCGCGAATGCTGGCCAAAATCGCCCGCCACTACGATAAAGGTTACGCGCACATCAGCACGCGCCAGAACGTGCAGTACAACTGGCCGGCGCTGGAAGACGTGCCGCAGATCCTGGCAGAGCTGGCCACCGTGCAGATGCACGCGATCCAGACCAGCGGCAATTGCCTGCGCAATGTGACCACTGACCAGTTCGCCGGGGTAGCGGCCGACGAGTTGATCGACCCGCGCCCCTGGTGCGAGATCGTACGCCAGTGGACCACCTTCCACCCCGAGTTCGCCTACCTGCCGCGCAAGTTCAAGATTGCCGTGAATGGCTCGCGCAGCGACCGCGCCGCCATCGAGGTGCACGACATCGGCCTGGAGCCGGTGTACAACGCTGCCGGTGAGCTGGGCTTCCGGGTGTTGGTCGGCGGCGGCCTGGGCCGCACCCCGGTGGTGGGCGCGTTCATCAACGAATTTTTGCCCTGGCAAGACCTGCTCAGCTACCTCGACGCGATCCTGCGGGTATACAACCGCTACGGCCGCCGTGACAACAAGTACAAGGCGCGCATTAAGATCCTGGTCAAGGCGCTCACCGCCGAAGTGTTCGCCGCGAAGGTCGAAGCCGAAATGGCCCACCTGCGTGGTGGGCCCACGACCCTTACCGAGGCGGAAGTGGAGCGGGTGGCCAAGCACTTCGTCGACCCGGCCTACTTGCCCCTCACTGACCAAAGCGCCGAACTGGCCGCGCTGGATGCCGAGCACCCGGGCTTCGCCCGTTGGCGCGCGCGCAACGTGCAGCCGCACAAACGCCCTGGCTATGCGGCGGTCACCTTGTCGCTCAAGCCCACCGGGGTGGCGCCGGGCGACGTGACCGACAAACAGCTCGACGCCATTGCCGACTTCGCCGAACGTTACAGCTTTGGCGAGCTGCGCACCTCCCACGAACAGAACATCATCCTCGCCGACGTGGAACAGCGCCAACTTCATGCGCTGTGGCTCGAAGCGCGCGAACAGGGGTTCGCCACACCGAACGTCGGCTTATTGACCGACATCATTTGCTGCCCCGGCGGTGACTTCTGCTCGCTGGCCAACGCCAAGTCCATCCCGATCGCCGAATCCATCCAACGCCGTTTCGACGACCTGGACTACCTGTTCGACATTGGCGAGGTCGACCTGAACATCTCTGGCTGCATGAACGCCTGTGGCCACCACCATGTGGGGCATATTGGCATCCTGGGCGTGGATAAAAAAGGCGAAGAGTTCTACCAGGTGTCCCTCGGCGGTAACGCCGCGCGCAACGCCAGCCTGGGTAAAATCCTCGGCCCGTCGTTCGCCCAGGGCGAAATGGCCGATGTGATCGAAAAACTGATTAACGTTTACGTCGAATCCCGTACCGAAGATGAGCGCTTCATCGACACCTACCAGCGGATCGGCATCGAGCCTTTCAAGGAGCGCGTCTATGCAGCGAATCATTAAGAACGGCGAAGTGGTGGATGAAACCTGGCATCTGCTGCCCAAAGACGCAAGCTTCAACGAGTTGACCAACTGCGACGACTACATTGTGCCACTGGCGTTGTGGCGCGAGCATGCCCACGCGCTGAAAGCCCGCGACGGCGGCCTTGGGGTGTGGCTGGACAGCGACGAAGAGGCCGAGGAAATCGGCGAACATGTGGCCGACTTCAAGGTCATCGCCTTGAACTTCCCGGCCTTTACCGACGGGCGCAGCTATTCCAATGCACGCCTGCTGCGCGACCGCTACGGTTACACCGGCGAGCTGCGGGCTATTGGTGACGTGCTGCGCGACCAACTGTTCTATCTACAACGCTGCGGTTTCGATGCGTTCGCCCTGCGCCCCGATAAAGACCCGGTAGAGGCGCTGCAAAGCCTGCAGGACTTCTCCGTGACTTACCAAGCCGCTGCTGACCAGCCGCTGCCGCTGTTCCGCCGCCGGCAGTGATAGCCAGCCTTGAACGGCCGCCCACCTCGGGGCGGCGGTTCAAGGCTGCGGGCCCGACGCTCAAAGGCGGGCCCCTTCAGCGGCTCAGCCTTGCACATTTGCCCAATTGACCCAGCCGAACTGCCAAGTCGCGAGGATCAGCAGGCCAAATGCGATCCGGTACCAGGCGAAGAGTGCATAGCTATGGTGGGCGATGAACTTGAGCAAACCCCGCACGGCGAGCATCGCAAACACGAACGACACCACGAAGCCCAGGGCGAACACCGGCAGGTCGCTGGCCTGAAACAGGTGCCGGTACTTGTACCCGGAGTAGACCGCCGCGCCGACCATGGTCGGCATGGCCAGGAAGAACGAAAATTCGGTAGCCGCCCGGCGCGACAGGCCGAACAGCAACCCGCCGATGATGGTCGAGCCGGAACGCGAGGTGCCGGGGATCATGGCCAGGCACTGGCAGCAGCCGATTTTCAGCGCATCTGACCAACGCATGAAATCGATGTGCTCCACGCGCACCACATGTGGCCGCTGCTCGGCCCAGAGCATCACCACCCCGCCGGCGACCAGGGCAATGGCGACGGTAACGGGGGTGAATAAATACGCCTGGATTTGATCGGAAAACGCCATACCCAATGCCACCGCGGGCAGGAACGCCAGTATCAGGTTAACGGTAAGGCGCCGCGCTTTGGGCTCGCGGGCCAACCCCCCGACCACTTCGAGGATTTTACGGCGGAACTCCCAGACCACCGCCAGGATGGCACCCAACTGAATAATAATGTTGAATGCTTTGAAGCGTTCACCACCGAACCCTAATAAATCGGCAACGATGATCTGATGCCCGGTGCTGGAAACCGGCAAGAATTCCGTAAGCCCCTCGACTACGCCGAGAATAACCGTTTGTGTTGCCGTCCACGCGTCCATCTTTCCCCCTGGTGAGCGCACATACGGATGCGAGCCTAGTGATACCGACTAATCTAAAGACTGCCGCCTGAAAAAAACGTGAAATTTATCAACAAGTTCGCGAGGGCCATGGGCAGTGACGGTTTTACGGCCAGCGGATAATAGCCTATTGCTATATCGCACCGTTGAAAACTTCGCGGTGCCGGCGTACGTACGACCCAGGGTGCCGAAGTACCCGGCACCGCTTACAATCGCCTGCTTGCCGGATTTTTTTGGAGCAGTCCCTCTATGTCCAACCTCGAATGGCTGGCAGTGGCCATCAGTGCACTGTCGGTGTGGCTCACCGTGGTCAGAACGCCGTGGTGCTGGCCCATCGGGCTGCTGGGCGTAGCGTTGTATGCCTGGTTATTCTTTACCGTTAAGCTCTACTCCGACGCCCTGCTGCAGGTGGTCTTCGCCGTGTTGCAACTGTATGGCTGGTGGCAGTGGACTCGCGGTGGTGCCCAGCACCACGGCCGGGAACTGACCCAACTGGCAGGGCGCAGCATGGCCCTGGGCCTTGCCATCGGCGCCGCCGGTGCCCTGCTGCTCGGTACGCTCATGGCCCACTGGACAGACGCCGAGCAACCTTGGCTGGACGCCGCGCTGACCGCGTTCAGCTTGGTGGCGCAGGTGTGGATGGCCCGCAAGTTCGTGCAGTGCTGGCCGCTATGGCTGGCCATCGATGTGGTGTACGTGGGCCTGTACGTATTCAAAGGCCTTAACCTCACCGCCGCGTTATACGTGGTGTTCGTGGTGCTGGCAGCGTTGGGCTGGCGCCAGTGGCGGGCCGCCCAGGCGCCGGCACAATGAAGGTGGTCACCCTGCTCGGCCCGGAATCGACCGGCAAAAGCGCCCTTGCCCGGCACCTGCAGGCACGCCTGGGCGGCGAGGTGGTCGAGGAGTATGTGCGCACGTATGTTGCTGCCCTACCCCGGGACACCACCTTGGCCGACGTCACCCCGATCGCCGAGGGCCAATTGGCGGCGGAAGATGCCGCCCGCGCCCGCCAGCCCTCACTGCTGCTGCTCGACACCCACTTGCTCAGTAACCGCCTGTGGAGCCTTGCGCTGTTCGGTGCCTGCCCGGGCTGGCTAGAACCGGAATTGCTGCGGCGCCGCTATGACCTGGCCCTGGTGCTGTCGCCCGACGGTGTGCCCTGGTGCGCCGATGGCCAACGCTGCCAGCCTGTGCTGGCCGACCGAGTGGCTTTTTTCGAGGCTACCGTGCACTGGCTGGGCGAACACGCGCAGCCTTACAGGGTGATCAGCGGTAACTGGCGCACCCGGGAAACCGAAGCCCAGCGACACATTGCCGCACTTTTGAAAAGTTAGACAACTGTCGCCGTTTGTCTGCGCGGCCGGGCGCATTGGAATTTCCGCCATGAATAAAAGTCTCACGTGCGGCTAAACCGTTATTTTTACTCACCGGTGTGACTTAACGCGTCGGTGCAAGCATCCATATGTTCGACAGGCTGCCATACACGCTGTTCAGGTATGGTCGCCACCTTCCTGTTTGGTCATTAGAGAGTCCGAACCCCATGAACGCAACGCTGCGTGTCAACGAAGCACTTCTGATTGCCGGCCATGCCTTCCAACCCTTCCAGTGCGTAGCGTGGGCCCCCGATGCCAACGGTGAGCTGAGCTTGGCGGTGGTGGACCGCACCAGTACCCGCATCGGCCAGGCAGTAATCCCCAGCAGCACGTATACCAATGCCGAACAATTGGCCCAGTGCCTGGAAGAAGTGCGCAGCGAACTGCAAGAAGAAGGCTATTCGCTACAAGCCTGGCATATGCCACGTTGAATCCACAGTTGGGCACTTAGCGCCATACTGGCGTACCATTAAAGTGCCAACTTTTACGGGTAGGTATTTGCCATGACCATTGTTATGGACACTGCAGGCTCTTCTAGACGCGACGCCTAACGTTTATGTATGGGACATGGCGGGCGTCGCGCCCTGCCTTATGTCGTCGCCTTCTTTTTTATTTAACACCGCCGGACGCCCCGCCACCGGCGGCGCACCTTCATAACGCGTCGATATGCACATACGCGGCCGCCAGTTGCTGCGCCAGCTCCGGCCCACGCCCCAGCCGAACCTGCCCGCGTTCGATGTCCAGCAGCAACGTCGCGCAGCCGACAGGCTCAAAGCCGCCACGCACCCTGCCATCGGTCACCAGCAAACACTGCTGCTGTTCGTTCGGGTGGGCGCGGCGGCGGCGGGCCAACCATTGGCGGGCCAGGGCCAGGGCTTCGGCCAGTGGCGTGCCGCCGCCAGCGCCCAGGGCCTGCAGCCAGGGTTGCAGCGCGGCGCTGGCCTTCAGGCCGTGCCGGGCCCAGCGCGGCGCGGCACCACTGGCCGTGAGCAAGGCCAAGCGCGCACGGGCACGGTAGGCTTGGTCGAACAACGCCGCCAGAGCGCCCTTGGCATCACTGAGCGCGGCGTGCCGGCGGGTGGACGCCGACGCATCGACAATCACCAGCCATAACGCCGGGGGCCGCCCTTGGCGCATGCGCCAGCGTAATTGCGCGTACTCGCGCGGGCGCCCGGTGGCCAAGGTCGCGGCCCAATCGATGCGCCCGCTGCGTGTCCCCTTGCCCACTTGGCCACGCGGGCCTGGGCTCAGGGCTTTTTTGGCCAGCCCGGCACCGCGCGGCGCGCCCCCATCGGCTGCGCCTGCGCCGGCAAGCTACCCCAGTCCCCGCCGCCACCTGCTCCCGGCGCCTCTTGGGGGGGGCTGGCTGGGGGCTGCTGCGCAGGCGGGGCCGGCTTGCGGCGATGGCGCAGGGCAAACTCGGCCACCGCGTCGATGTCCACCTGCTCGATGCCCCCGGCGCCCCGCCACGCAGCATGCGCACGGGCCGCGCGCAACCACACCAAATCTGCGCGCAAGCCATCGACCCCTGCCGCATGGCAACGCTGGTTTATCTGCGCCAACGCTGCTTCGTCCAAGGCGATGCCTGGCAACTGCTCGCGGGCCGCCTGGCAACGGGCACGCAGCGCGGCTTGCGCCGCCGCCCATTGCTGGGTGAACGCCGCCGGGTCGCTGTCGAACGCCAGCCGGCGGCGCACGATCTCACCGCGCTCGGCCGGTGCAGGCACCTGGTCCAAGGCCAGGTTCAAGCCGAAGCGGTCGAGCAATTGCGGGCGCAATTCGCCCTCTTCCGGGTTCATCGTGCCCACCAACACAAAGCGCGCCGGGTGTTGGTGCGACAGCCCGTCGCGTTCGATGCGGTTCACCCCACTGGCTGCCACGTCGAGCAAGACGTCGACCAAATGGTCAGGCAGCAGGTTGACCTCATCCACATACAACACGCCACCGTCGGCGGCCGCCAGCACCCCCGGCGAGAAACGCACCTGGCCTTGGCCAAGCGCGGCGTCCAGGTCGAGGGTGCCGATCAGCCGCTCTTCACTGGCGCCCAATGGCAACGTAACGAACGCCCCGCCGTCGAGCAGGTCGGCCAAACCCCGGGCCAGGGTGCTCTTGGCCATGCCGCGTGGCCCTTCGATCAATACACCGCCCAATTTCGGGTCGATGGCCGCCAGGCATAGCGCGAGCTTGAGGGCGTCGGCACCAACCACGGCGGCCAGGGGGTAGTGGTTCATCATTGTTCTTCGCTGTCGATCAACAGGCTCTCAAGGGCCTGGCGGTAATCGCCAGGGGCTTGCCATAGGCCGCGCTGCTGCGCTTCTACAAGGCGCTCGGTGATGTCATGCAGCGCCGCCGGGTTGTGCTCGTGCAGAAACGCCCGGGTGCCAGGGTCCAGCACATAGGCGTCGGCCAGCAAGGCGTATTGGTGGTCGACGATCAGCTCGCTAGTGGCGTCGAAGGCGAACAGGTTATCGACGGTGGCCGCCAGTTCGAAGGCGCCCTTGTAACCATGGCGCTTGGCCCCTTCGATCCACTTGGGGTTGGCTGCACGGCCACGCACCACCCGTGCCAGTTCTTCTTTGAGGGTGCGTACACGCGGCGCGTCGGCCAGGCTGTGATCCCCGTGATAGCTGGCCGCTTCCCGGCCGCTCAGGTGCTTCACCGCCGCCAGCATACCCCCCTGGAACTGGTAGTAGTCGTTCGAGTCGAGCAGGTCGTGCTCGCGGTTATCCTGGTTGTGCAGCACTGCTTCCACCTGGCCGAGGCGCGCGGCGAAAGCTTCATGTGCCGCGTGGCCGTCGCCCTGGCCGTTGTAGGCGTAACCACCGTGGTTCAGGTACACCTGCGCCAAGTCCGCCCGGCTACCCCACACGCGCCCTTCTATCGCCCCTTGCACCCCTGCGCCGTAGGCGCCGGGCTTGGCCCCGAATACCCGCCAGCTGGCTTCGCGCGCAGCCTGTTCGGCACTGGCACCGGCCGCTTGCAAGCGCACTTGCGCTTCGCGTACACGCGCCGCCAACGGGTTCATGTCGGCGGGCTCGTCGAGCGCAGCCACCGCTTGAACGGCCGCATCGAACAGGCGAATCAAGTTGCCGAACGCATCGCGAAAGAACCCCGACACCCGCAGGGTCACGTCCACCCGCGGGCGGTCGAGCAACGACAACGGCAGGATTTCGAAATCGTCCACACGCTGGCTGCCGGTGGCCCACACCGGGCGCACCCCCATCAAGGCCAGTGCTTGGGCGATGTCATCGCCGCCGGTACGCATGGTCGCCGTGCCCCATACCGACAACCCCAAGTGCCGCAGATAATCGCCGTGGTCCTGCAGGTGCCGCTCCAGGATTAAATTGGCCGAGGCGAAACCGATGCGCCAGGCGGTGACCGTGGGCAGGTTGCGCACATCCACCGAGTAGAAATTACGCCCGGTCGGCAATACGTCCAACCGGCCCCGGCTGGGCGCGCCGCTAGGGCCGGCCGGGACGAAGCGCCCGGCGAGCGCCGCGAGCAGGCCGGCCATCTCCGCCGCACCGCAGGCATCCAGGCAGGGCGCCACCTGTTCGGCGAGCCCGGCCAGTATCATCCGCACCGGCGCGAAGGCGGCACCCGCCGGCACATCGGCACCCTGCACCAACGCCAGGGCGAACGCCTCCAGGCGTTCGCGGGTATCACCCACGGTGCGCCAGGGCGCATCGCTTTGCTGCTGCAGGGCGGCGGGTCGGGGGCCCCGCCAAGGCTCGCCGAACAGGCAATCCAGCGGGTCAAAGGCCAGCGCCCAGGCATCGGCCAGCGCCCGCAGCAAGCTGGCGTTGGCGCCTTTGCCATCGCCACGCGGCACCCGCAACAGCGCCACCAACGTGTCGCTGCGCAGGCGGCCGCTGGGCGATTCGCCGAACACGTGCAGGCCGTCGCGGATTTGCGACTCCTTAAGGTCGCACAGGTAAGTGTCCAACCGCGGCAGCCATTCGCTGGCGGCTTGCGCGGTGTCCAATTGCAGCTCGCGGTCCAGGGCGGTTTCCCGCACCAGGGCGAGGATGTCTTTTTGCAGCGCCAAGGCCCGGCGTGGGTCGAGCAGTTGCGCTTCGTAGTATTCGTCGGCCAGCCGCTCCAGGTCGCGCAACGGGCCATAGGTTTCCGCGCGGGTCAACGGTGGCATCAAGTGGTCGATGATCACCGCCTGGGTGCGCCGCTTGGCCTGCGCCCCTTCGCCGGGGTCATTGACGATGAACGGGTATACATTCGGCATCGGCCCAAGTAGGGCATCCGGCCAGCACAGTGCCGACAAGCCCACACCCTTGCCGGGTAGCCACTCAAGGTTGCCATGCTTGCCCACGTGCACCAGGGCATCGGCGCCATAACCATGGCGCAACCAGAAGTAGAAGGCCAGGTAGCCATGCGGCGGCACCAGGTCCGGGTCGTGGTAGACGGCGCTGGGGTCTAGCTGGTAGCCGCGGGCCGGTTGGATACCGACGAACCCGAAGCCAAAGCGCAACCCGGCCACCATCAAGCGCCCGCTGCGGTACATGGGGTCTTGCTCGGGCGCGCCCCAGCGCTCGTTTACCGCCGCCTGCAGCGCCGCCGGCAAGCGCTCGAAGGCCGCATGGTAGTCGGCCAACGCCAGGCTCTGGGCGCAGGGGCGCTGGTCGAGCTGGTCCAGGTCGTTGGTCACCCCGCCCAGCAGTGCGTGAATCAGCGCGGTGCCGGTATCGGGCAGCCCGGTTACCGGGTACCCCTGGGCCTGCAGTGCGCGCAAGATGTTCAGCGCCGCCGCCGGGGTGTCCAGGCCCACGCCGTTGCCGATACGGCCGTCCCGGGTGGGGTAGTTGGCCAATACCAGGCCGATACGTTTTTCGCCGTTGCCCTTGCGCGCCAGGCGTGCCCAGCGCAAGGCGAGCTCGGCCATGAACCCCATCCGCTCAGGGTGGGCGCGGTAGCACACCACGTCGCTTTGGCTGCGCTCGCTGCGCCAAGCCAGGTCTTTGAAGCAAATCGGCCGGCCGATGATCCGCCCGTCAAGCTCCGGCAGGGCGATGTGCATGGCCAGGTCACGCGGCCCCAGGCCTTGGGCGTTGGCCTGCCAGCCGGGTTCGTTGTCTTGTGCACAGATCGCTTGCAGCACCGGGATGTCGCGGCGTAACGGGCGCAGGTTGGGCTCCTCGGGATTGGACAGCGCAAAACCTGTGGTATTGAGCACCACGGCTGCTTCAGCCTGGTCCATCCAGGCTTCGGCCTGGGCCAGGCACGCAGGCTCCTTCAGGCTTGCCACGGCAATCGGCAATGGGTTCAAGCCGTGCTCGGCCAGCACCCGGCAAAATACGTCGATAAAGGCCGTGTTGGCCCCTTGCAAGTGCGAGCGGTAGAACAGGATCGGCGCGACCGGCTGCCCGGATTGCCAATCGCGTTGCCAGTCAGCCAGCGTGGGCTGCGCCAGTGCCGGGTGGTACAGCGCCACCCGCGGCAATGCCTGCGGCTCAACCCAGGGCTGAGGGCACTGCAAGTAGCGGTCGGCAAGAAACCCGTACAACGCGCGGGCGTTGGCCAGGCCTCCCTGGCGCAAGTAGTACCACACCCGTTCGCAGTCTTCTGCCGGCACACCCGACAGCTCGGTCAGTTGCGGGTCGGGGCGGTCATCGCCCGGCACGAACACGACCCGCAGCCCAGCCTCGGCCAAGCCCAGCAGCCGCTCCACGCCGTAACGCCAGTAGCCTACGCCACCGTGCAGCGATACCACCACCAACTGGGCATGGCGCAGCACCTGGTCGGCATAAAGGTCGACCGAGGCGTGGTTCTGTACTTGCATCGGGTTGGCCAAGCGCAAACCTGGGTAGCCTGGCGGCAACTCGCGCGCGGCCTGGGCGAGCAAGGCCAGGTGCGAGTCGCCGCTGCACAGAATCACCAGCGGTGCCGGGGTTTGGCCCAGGTCGGCGATACTGTCGTCTGGCACTAAACCGCCGGGCTGGGTGCGCAACAGGTGCATGGCTCAGCCCTGCAACGCGGCCAGCAGTTCGTCGCGCAACGCCGCCGGGTTCAAATCCTGGCCGATCAGTACCAAGCTGGTGCGGCGCGCCTCGCCTGCACCCCAAGGCCGGTCGAAGTGTTTGTCGAAACGGCAGCCCACGCCCTGCACCAACAGCCGCAAGGGTTTGCCGGGCACCGCGGCGAAGCCTTTCACCCGCAGGATGCCGTGGCGCATCACCAGCGCGGTGAGGGTGGCGAGTAGCTTGCCTTCTTCGGCCTCGGGCAGCTCCAGGGAGATCGAGTCGAAGGCGTCATGGTCGTGCCCATCAGCGCCATCGTGGTGGCTGTCGTGGTGGCTAGCGCGGCGGTCGATGTGCGCTTCGGCTTCAGCGCCCATACCCAGCAGCACCCCCAGCGGCAGGCGGCCATTGCTGGCTTCCACCACCTTGACCGCGGCCGGCAGCGCTTCACTGACCTGCGCCCGCACCGCCAGCAAATCCTCGGCGCTGATCAGGTCGGCCTTGTTCAGCACCACCAGGTCTGCGCTGGCCAGTTGGTCTTCGAACAGCTCATGCAGCGGCGACTCGTGGTCCAGGTTTGGGTCTTGCTTACGCTGCGCATCGACCTGCTCGGGGAAGGCGGCGAAGGTGCCAGCGGCCACCGCTGGGGTATCGACCACCGTGATCACCGCATCAACCGTGCAAGCATTGCGGATTTCTGGCCATTGGAACGCTTGCACCAAGGGCTTGGGCAAGGCCAGGCCACTGGTTTCAATCAGGATATGGTCCAATTCGTCACGGCGTTGCACCAGCTCGCGCATCACCGGAAAGAACTCTTCTTGCACGGTGCAGCACAGGCAGCCATTGGCCAGTTCGTAAACGCGGCCCCGGGCTTCCTCTTCGCTGCAGCCAATGCTGCATTGCTTGAGCAGGTCGCCATCGATCCCCAGTTCGCCGAATTCATTGACGATCACCGCGATACGCCGGCCATGGGCGTTATCGAGCACATGGCGCAACAGGGTGGTCTTGCCCGAGCCGAGAAAGCCGGTAACGATGGTAACGGGGGTTTTGGCCAGTGTGTTCATCAGGTGCCCTTCGGCTGCGCGGCGGGCGCGGCGCCATGGCTACCGCCGGGCTACCGAAGCGCACCCGTGGGAAGGCATTCGCCACCGGATCACCCCGCCCGGTTGAAAGAAGTTTCGCTCAAGGTAGGTCTCCTGGCTCATGGCTTGGCTTGCGCCGGCCCCGGCGCCTTCCCGCTAAGCTGCGCAGTGGCGATGCCGGGCCCTAGGGCCACTTACAGTTGCGGGGGCAGCCGCGGCATTTACCGCGTTCCCTTTTAGCCCCGGCCGGCGGGGCACCTCGAATGCGCAAGGCTACGCGCTACATCGCCGTTGGGCAAGCAGCGGCACGCACCGGCTCAAGCCTCTTGCCCCAGCCCGGGTAGGTTGCGCGCATACCACGGGCGGTGGGCCTGGCTCAGGTCGCTGCCCAGGCGGCTGCGCTCCAGCACAGCGATCGACAACGCCAGCTTCATCACATCCAGGTCTTTTTCCACAGATGTATCGATCCAAATGCCTGGGCCAGTGCTGCAGTCGTGGGTCACCGGCCCCAGCCACGGGTCGTCGATCTCTACCCAGCGCCCCTTGGCGAACCAGGCCACACCGTTGTTATCGGCGCGCAGCACTTCGCCGGGGTGGGCGCGCTGGTGGGCGTCGTACCAATCATCTATGCGCTCGTCGATCCAGCCGTGGAACCCCCAAAACACCGGGTTTACGTGGGACGAAAAGGGGTCGCCGAGAAAATCGTTGGCTTGCGCGAACCAATGCTCGGCAAAATCCGCCGGGTCGCGCGACCAGGGCAGTGGTGTACCGCTGGCCGGGTCGCGGGGTACCGCCGCCCAGCAAATGTGCAGCCAGTCATGCAGGGTCATTTCCAGGTCCGAACCGAACTGGCCGAGGGTTTTGCTGGCCAGGTAATGGGGGTCGCGAAAGCGCGATTCCCACACTTGGAAGTTGCCATAGAACGTATCGCGGCTTTTGATTTGCGCAACGCCAATACTGTAGGCGTTATCTTGCGGCGCCAGCCAGGTGGGCGGCGCGGATTGGCCGTGGTGGTTTTCGAAGTAGCGAATGAACCCCACCCGGTCGGTTTCAGCCATCGGCACCGGCAACGGAAAATGCTGCCAGGGCCCGGGGGCTTGCTTGGCACGGGCGATCCCCAGCATGTGCCGGTGCATGTAGAGAAAGTCGATGCCCGAGCCATTGTGCTCTTTGTTCTTGCCGCGCGAATCGCGTTCGCTTTGCTTCGGCCCGGGTTGCCACCCCAGGGTGCGCAGGGCCACGCGGCGGTCTTCGCCGAGCAAATGCCACTTATCGCGCACGGTGTGCCAAAGCTGGTGCGCCACCCGGTGCTGCGGTGCGACGACCCACGCGGCCAGCTCTGCCGACAACGGCACGCGGTCACGGGCCTCGACGAAATCACGCTTGCGCGCGATGAACGGCTGCTCCAGCGGCTCGGCCGAATCGGCCAGGTCCAAGCGCCGCAGCACACCGGTGAGGGTATCTTCCCGGTCTACACCGAACTGCCCCCACGGGTCGGCCAACTCCGCCACGAACTCGTAGGCGCTGGCGCCCCGCGCCGAGGCCAGGTCGAGCAGGCGCCAGCGCACCTGCCCACCAGTCGCGCCGACCAGGTCCCCAAGCACCTGGTACCGCGGCACGGCACCGGCGTCGATGAGGTTATCGTAATGGTCGATATAACCACGCAAGCCACGGCCACGCTCGCCCACATCCAGCAACAGGGTCATCCCCTGCAGCGAGCCGCCACCGGCGGCGCCCGTGGGGCTAGCCACCTCCAGCGCCCATACGCCGCGCAACAAGTTGGCCAAGCGCTGCATCGGCACATCGGCCAGTTCCTGGCTGGCCTCGTTGGGCGTACCGCCTTCGGCCCACCACCGCTTGACCTGGTACGCCTCTTTGTACGCCACCGGCACCATCAACCCGGCACCGGCCACCGCCACACCTGCCATCAACCTGCGTCGTGAGAGTTTCATCCAGTCACCCATGTCCTATGAGCCTGCCAAAGACCAAACGCTATGAAACGAAAAGCCCAGCTGAAACAGCAGATTGAATTCCATTAAACGAGCGCCAAGCAGTTGCGACGGCTTGTTGGCGAAAGGTGTAGCAGAATGTTTCTGGGCGCAAGAAACTTCTTTAAGGCACCTCGCCCGGCGCTTAAATGGCCCGGGGCAGTGCTGGAAAGCCGCAGCGATGGCGCCAGCGAAGCGCTGCGGCGGCATACCGTCGCGCTATGCCCGCCAGAAAATCGTCAGGCCCCGAGTTGCTCGGCCAGCCGCGGGAGGATGTATTCGCAAGGGTCGGCCAGCTTGGCCGCCAGCAAGGCGTCTGCGCGGGTACGGCCGAGATTGATCGCCAACAGGGGCTTGCCTTGCCGCGAGATCTCCTGGCACAACCGGTAACTGGAATACGCCATCAGCGAGGTACCTACGATCAGCAGTGCCTCGGCTTGCTGCACCGCCTGCCATGCCTCGCTGGCGGTGACCTGCGCCACACCGTCGCCGAAGAACACCACATCCGGCTTGAGCAGGTCGCTGCCGCAGCCAAGGCAGTGGGGCACCTGGAACTGCTGCAGAAAATGCGTGGCCAATTGGGCGTCGCCGTCAGGGGCCAGCACGGCATGAACATCCTGCAAATAGGGGTTCAATGCCTGCAGTTCGGCTTGCACCTGCTGGCGCGATCGGCGCTTGCCACAATCCATGCACACCACACGGTGCAAGTTGCCGTGCAGCTCGATCACCCCCGTACTGCCAGCCGCCTCGTGCAGGCCGTCGACGTTTTGGGTGATCACGCCGCTCACGTGGCCACTGGCCTGTAGCCGCGCCAGGGCGTGGTGGGCGGGGTTGGGGCGCGCTAGGCTAACACCGTGCCAGCCCAGCATCGCCCGCGCCCAGTAGCGCTTGCGTGCCTGTGCCGAGCCGAGAAACTCCTGGTGCATCATCGGCGCATTACCACGCCGAACACCGTCAGTGTCACGGTAATCGGGAATGCCCGAGGCGGTGCTGATGCCCGCACCCGTGAGTACCAACACCGATTGCCGGGCCAGTTGGGCATGGAGCGTATCGAGGGCGGCGGGCGTTTGCGGGCCGAGCATGGCAAGCCTCCGTGACGGCGGGTTCCCCATCATCCAGGTGCCAGCCAGGGTAACTCATGGGGGCCAGTGTGCAACCTGCACTCCATCGGATATGACCACTGATCGGGGCCTGGCGTGGTGCTTCAGAAGTTCGCGCAAGAATGAACGAGCGCGTTGCCGCCAGGCAACCTGGCCCAGTGGCAAAAGGCGCCGCCAACAGTGTGCCGCTAACTTTCCGAGGCAGTATTAGGCTCGCCCCATGGCCCCTGCAGCGGGTTGAGCTAACGCTCCAAGCCCAAACGCTGGTGCCACTCGGCAATCGATTCTTGCGGGTAGCCGTCGAAGCGCAGATCTTGCTCACCACCCTGCACCTCCACCCAACTGGCCTTCGAACCGATCAGCAAGTGTGTGTGCTCTGGCGGCACCGGCAGGTCGGTGTCGATAGCACTGGCGAACGGGTGGACCAACTCCGGCCATTCTGGGCTGAACAGCCACAAGCCGCTGCCGCACAGGTGGCAGAAATGCCGCTCGGCGGTGCTGGCATGCTCATGGCCTTGGCCGTCACGCATTTTTGCATGGTACACCGTAATGTGTTGCTTACCCTTGACCTCCAGGGTGTTGGCGGCGCCGCCGAGGTTGATCGAGAACCCCCCGCCGCCTTGGGTTTTACGGCAAATCGAGCAATAGCAGCGTTGGTAGGGGTAAGGGTGGGCGCTGTCGAGGCTGAACGAAACCGCGCCACAGTGGCAGGAACCTTCAAGGTGCATGGCGTTTCTCCCGGTGGGTGGTCCAGGATGGACCGGCGCGCCGACGCCTCAGTTTCGTAAATATCGCCCGCTGGCGGCCACGAACAGCAATAAAGCGATCAACCCGCCCAGCGCCCAGGCCAGGGTGGTGAGGTGGGCGGCCAAGCCGATGGCCGCCGGCCCCAGCAAAATGCCAGCATACCCGAGGGAGATCATCGCCGGGATTGCGGTACGCTGGGGCATGCGGGTTTGCCGACCCACCGCGGTAAACAGCACCGGGACGATGTTCGAACACCCGGCGCCCACCAGGGCATACCCCACCAAGGCCACCGGCCAGCCCAGCGGCACCAGCGAGATGGCCAGGCCCAGCGCGGCAAGCAACCCGCCCAGCACCACCAGGGTTGGCCCGCCCAAACGGCTGACCATGGCATCGCCGGTAAGCCGGCCCGCGGTCATGGTAGCCGCGAACGCCGCGTAACCCAGCCCAGCCCAGGCCGGCTCCATGGCGCGGTTGCCCACCAAGAATACGGCGCTCCAATCGAGCATGGCGCCTTCGGTCATGAATACGATGAAACACAGCACACCGAGAAACAGCACCACACCATGGGGCACGGCGAAGGGCGGACCCTCTCGCGCGCTGCCGTAGGGCAAAAAATACCGCCCCGCCACCAGCAGCAGCGCCACGGTGAGCGCCACCACCCCCAACACCGCGGGCAATGCCCCCAGGCCCAAGCTCAACAACCCGGTCATGCCGGCCGCCCCGACGATCCCGCCGACGCTGAACAAGCCGTGGAACCCCGACATCAGCGGCCGGTCGCTGGCTTGTTCGACCAGCACGGCCTGTATATTCATGGCGCAATCGAGCAGGCCCATCGCTGCGCCGAACAGCAAAACGGCCGCGGCCAAGCCCGCCGCGCTGGAAAAACTCGCCAGCATCGGCAGGCTCAGGCAGGCGCCCAGGCTGCCCAGCAGCATCACCCAGCGGCAACCGCGCAGGCTCGACAAGTGGCCGGCCAAAGGCATGGTGAGGATCGAACCCGCACCCAAACCTAACAACAGGATGCCCAGGGTCCCTTCATCGAGCTGCGCCCGCGCCTTGGCCAATGGCACCAGCGGCGCCCAGGCCGACATGCAGAGGCCGGCGATAAAGAACGCAATGCGCGTGGAAAAACGCTCCGCCGCGCCCACCGGGGCCGGGTCGAAGTGTTGCTGGGCAGTCATGGCAGGCCGAGTCCGTTAGGCACAAACCCTATACCCTGGGCGTTACCGGCAGAAAAATCAACTGTATAGCGGTCCGCCAGGGGCCTGGGGCTTATTGCCTTGGCATTGGTCATTGAACCACCCCAGCCCCTCCAGTGTGCCGGCCAGCGGCAGGTACTCACACCCCACCCAGCCGCGATAACCGATGCGGTCCAAATGCTCGAAAATAAACGGATAGTTGATCTCCCCGGTGCCGGGCTCGTGGCGGCCGGGGGTATCGGCCAGTTGCACATGGTGGATCGCCGCCAACTGCGTGCTCAGTGTGTGGGCCAGGTCGCCTTCCATGATTTGCATGTGGTAGAGGTCGTACTGCAAAAACAGGTTGGCACTGCCCACTTGCTCACGTAACGCCAAGGCCTGGGCCGTGTTGCATAGGTAAAAGCCTGGGATGTCGCGTGTGTTGATGGCCTCGATCAGCAACCGGATGCCGGCCGCTTCGAGCTGCTCGGCAGCGTAACGCAAGTTCTCCACCAGGGTGCGTTGCAAACTTGCCTCGCTGGCACCGGCCGGGCGCACGCCAGCCAGGCAGTTCACTTGGGTGTTGCCCAACACCCGGGCATAGTCGATGGCCTGCGCCACACCCGCGCGAAACGCGTCCTGGCGCGCCGGCAGGCATGCAATGCCCCGCTCGCCCTGGGCCCAGTCACCGGCCGGCAGGTTGAACAGCACCTGGGTCAATTGGTTGTCCAACAGCCGTTGCCGGAGTTCAGCGGCGCTGTAATCGTAGGGAAACATATACTCGACCCCCTTGAAGCCCGCCTGGGCGGCCGCCTGGAAGCGATCGAGAAAGGCATGTTCGCTGAACAACAAGCTCAGGTTGGCGGCAAAACGTGGCATGGCGCGTGTCCTCCCAAAGTCGCCGGGCGGCAGCGGGGCAACCGATGCCCGCCAAGGCGAGGTCTTCGAATCCGTTGATGGTGTGAAGCCTGTCGCCATGGCGATGGCGGTTGCCCGCTCCAGGGGCACCTCCGTCACCACCGGCATCTACTATTGGGCCACCCATTAGCCGCCGTTGGCAAAGGCCGGTTACAAACCCGTGCCTGGGCGCCCACAAGGCATTGAGGTCGAATGGGCGCCCGCGCTTAGCCGGGCCCCGGAGGCAAGCCGAGGTAGGTGTTATGGCGTCGAACCGGTCGCATCGAACCTATGCAGCCGCAATACAACCGCCCCGGTGGCTGGGCCGGCGTTTGACCGCTTGGCGCGACTGCCCTACCCTACGCGCCTTTGCGCCTGGCGCGGGAAGCCGGTGCGAATCCGGCGCGGTCGCGCCACTGTGTTCGGGTACCCCGAAAGCCAGACCCCACGCCAGGCCTACATCTCTTCAAAGGGGCGCGTATTCCCCGGAACCTTCGCCATGCCTGCCACCTTCAAGCGGGGCGCCATTGCCCTCGCCCTGTACGGCCTTATCGCCACCGCCCAAGCCCAGCCGTACCCGCTGACACTCGACAACTGCGGCCACCGGCTCACCTTCACCCACGCGCCGCAGCGGGTGGTCAGCATCGGCCAGGCGAGCACTGAAATCCTGCTAAGCCTGGGCGTGGCGCCGAGGGTGGTAGGCACCGCGCTGTGGTTCGGCCCCTTGCCGGCGAACCTACAGGCCGCGGCGGCGAACATACCGCGGCTGGCCGACAACGCCCCGAGCTTCGAAGCGGTGGCGGCACAAGCGCCAGAACTGGTGACCGCCCAGTACACCTACAACATTGGCCGCCACGGTGACGTAGGCACTTTCGAGCAATTCCGGGGCCTGGGCATACCTGCCTATGTGTCACCCAGCGATTGCGAAGGCAAGGCGCTGACCGAACGCTCCAATGGTGACGGTGCGCGCCAAGTGCCCTTCGACATGACGCTGATCGACCGCGAGATCACCGAGCTTGCGCAGGTGTTCAATGTGCCTGGGCGCGGCCAAACATTGCTGGCCACGCAACAGGCCCGGCTTGGCCAAGCGGTGGCGCAGGCGCGGTCACAGGCAGGCAACGCCTCGGTGCTGTTCTGGTTCTCAAGCGCGCGCCTTGAAGGTGACCCGTGGGTCGCGGGCAACAGCGGGGTACCGGCATACATCGCGCGCACCCTGGGCCTTCGCAACGTAATCGACAGCGACGAAGAATGGCCGAGTGTGAGTTGGGAACAGGTCGCCAGGCAAGACCCGGACTACCTGGTCATCACCCGTATGGCCCGGCGCCGCTACCCCGCCGACGACGTCGAGAAAAAACTTGCCTTTCTGCACGCAGACCCAGTGGCCTCGCAACTGGCTGCCGTGCGGGGTGGCCGGGTGATCGTGGTCGATGCGCAGTCGCTGAACCCGTCGCTGCGCGTGGTCGAGGCCATCGAGGCGGTGGCCGCGGGGTTGGGCCCGGAGGCGCCATGAGCGGCCGCGGCACTGGCGCGCTGCTGCTCGGGCTGTCGGCATTGCCGTTGTCGATGCTGCTGGCCACCGCCCTCGGCGAGATGCCCATTCCGTGGCGGGCGACCTTACATGCCGTGCTCAACGGGGTGGGCCTTGGGCCTTACCCCGTCACGCCGATCCAGCAGGGCATTATCTGGGATTACCGTGCCAGCCGGGCGGTGGTAGCCGCCTGCTGTGGGGCGGGCTTGGCGCTATGCGGCACGCTGCTGCAAGCGCTGTTGCGCAACGCCCTGGCCGAGCCCTATGTGCTGGGCATCAGCGCTGGGGCATCCACCGGCGCAGTGCTGGTGATGGTGGTGGGGGCCGGCGGCGCAGCGCTGGGCCTGCCGCTGGGGGCGTTCCTCGGCGCCACCCTGGCCTTCGTGATGGTATTGGCGTTGGCGGCGCGGCTCGAAGGCGGCCCCGCCGGGATGATCCTCGCCGGGGTGGCCGGCTCACAATTGTTCAACGCGCTAACGGCCTATGTCGTTTCGACCTCAGCCAACGCCGAACAGGCGCGCAGCGTAATGTTCTGGCTGCTCGGCAGCCTAGGCGGGGTGCGTTGGGGCGACGCGGGCATGGCACTGGCCGCGGTGGCACTGGGGCTGTTGATCAGTGCGTTGTTCGCCCGCAGCCTGGACGCTTTCACCTTCGGCGAAACTGCCGCCGCCAGCCTCGGCGTGCCGGTCACCGCCGTGCGCCTGCTGTTGCTGGCCATCACCGCGCTGATCACTGCGGCGCTGGTGAGCATCGTGGGCGCGGTGGGGTTCGTGGGGTTGGTGGTCCCGCATGCGGCACGCTTGCTGGTCGGCCCCGGGCACGCCCGGCTGTTGCCAGCGGCGGTTTTGATGGGTGCGCATTTCGTGGTATTGGCCGACATCGCCTCACGCCTGCTGGTGCCCCAGCAGGTGCTGCCGATCGGCGTGGTCACCGCCCTGGTCGGCGCCCCGGCTTTCGCCTGGATACTCTACCGCACGGGTAAACGCCCATGAGCCTGCACGCCGATGAACTGGCCTGGCGCCTGCGCGGCCAGCAATTGCTGCACGGGGTGAGCGTGAAGGTGCCAGCCGGCGGGATGTTGGGCGTGATCGGCCCTAACGGGTCGGGCAAATCGTCGCTGCTCAAGCTTTTGGCTGGGCTGGCCAAACCCGACAGCGGAGAGGTGAGCCTGGACGGCGTGGCCCTCTCGCAGTGGCGCCGGCGGCCGTTGGCGCGGCGCTTGGCGGTGGTGGAACAGCACGCCCATACCGAGGCCGCCATCAACGTGCAAGATGTCGTACGCCTGGGCCGTAGCCCGCACCGCGCCTTGCTCGAGCCCAGCAGCGCCACCGACGCCGCCATTGTCGATGCCGCGCTGCGCCAAGTCGGCATGGCGCAGCACCATCGGCGCCCGTGGCATAGCCTCTCCGGTGGCGAGCGCCAACGCACGCAGATCGCCCGCGCGCTGGCTCAGCAACCCAGCGAGCTGCTGCTGGACGAGCCCACCAACCACCTCGACATCCAACACCAATTGGCGCTGCTGGCACTGCTGCGGCAACTGCCCACCACCTGTGTGGTGGCGCTGCACGACTTGAACCTGGCGGCGCGTTTCTTTGACCGCTTGGTACTGCTGGACCAAGGCCGGGTGTTGGCCGAGGGCACGCCAGAACAGGTGCTCACACCCTCGCTGATCGAGCAGGCGTATGGCGTGCGTGCCGTGGTGGGGCGCTCCGCCGCCACTGGCGGATTGCGCGTCGAGTACCTGGGGTAACGGCGCCGGCACCGCGGCGTAGCGCGGTTCAGATCGAAAAGGTGCCCACCAGGCGCGTGAAGGCCGTGGCCAGGCGCGACAGCTCCTGGCTCGAGGCGCTGGTCTGGTTGGCGCCGGCGGAGGTTTGCGCGGACAGATCTTGGATGTTCACCAGGTTGCGATCCACTTCGCGGGCCACCGCGGCTTGCTCTTCGGCGGCGCTGGCGATCACCAGGTTGCGTTCGTTGATTTGCCCGACCCCGGCATTGATGCGTTCCAGCGCTTGCCCCGCCTCGCTGGCCAAGGCCAGCGTGCTCTGCGCCAGCGCCTGGCTTTTGCCCATGGCTTGTACGGCCTGGTCGGCACCGCTACGCACGGTGTTGATCATGGTTTCGATCTCACCAGTAGAGGCCTGGGTACGGTGCGCCAGGGCCCGCACCTCATCGGCCACCACTGCGAAGCCGCGGCCCTGCTCACCCGCCCGGGCGGCTTCGATGGCAGCGTTGAGCGCCAACAGGTTGGTTTGTTCGGCAATGCCGCGGATCACATCCAGCACTTTGCTGATGTCGCGTACCCCTTCGGCCAGCGCGCCCACCTGCTGGGTCGATGCGTCGATCTCTTGGCTCATGCTGTTCATCGCCCCTACGGCCTGCTGTACCTGGCGCTGGCCACTGAGCGCCTCGTTGGCGGCGGCACTGGAGGCCTGCGAGGCGCTTGCGGCATTACGGGCGACCTCTTCCACCGCGGCGCTCATTTGCGTGACGGCGGTGGCGGCCAACTGAATTTCGTCGTTCTGCTTAAGCAAGCCGCGGCTGCTGTCGTCCGTGACGGCAGTGAGTTCTTCGGCCGCGCTGGCCAATTGATCAGCGGCGCTGGCGATTTGCGCTACGGTGCCCTTGAGGTTGTCTTGCATGGTGGCCAAGGCACTGAGCAATTCGCCGGTTTCGTCGGCACCCCGCACGGGGATGGCCTGGGTGAGGTCACCGTTGGCGACCCGCTGGGCGCTGGCCAGCGCCTGATGCAAGGGCCGGGTGATCATGCCGGTGACGACCATCCCCAGCGCGATGGCGCAGAACACCGCGATCAAGGCGCCAATGCCAAGGGTCCAGGTGACCTGGCTGTTGGTTTGCACAGCCAGCTCCCCTGCCTGCTGCGCTTGCTGGGCGTTGGAGTCGATGATGATCTTCAACTCACCGATCGTCTTGCGGTACGCCGGGTTGACCGTGTTCAGCGCCATGTCCCGTGCTTGCTCCAGGTTACCGGCGCGGGCGGCATCCAGCGTTGCATTGACCGTTGCCAGGTAAGCCGGCCAATCCTGCGCGAAGGCGTCCCCGGCCACACGCTCGTCGTCTTCGGCCGGCGTTGCGCGGTAGATCTTGAAATCGCGCTCGGCCTCGCCCTGGTTGTCTGCAAGCGACTGAACGCTGGCTTGCACCTGCGCCGGGTCGCCCTTGAGCGCCAGCATCGCCAAGGCTTTGAAGAAATCACGGTGGCTGGCGATCACATTGGCTTTAACCGAATCGGCCTTGGCAACGGACACCACGTTGTTATTGAGCAGGGTGTCCATCTGGGCATTAAGGCGGGCAATACCCACTTGGCCGAGCGCCCCCACCACCACGGTGATCAACGCACACAAGCAAAACGCGACCAGCAATTTGGTTTTAAGCTTTAAACCGGATAGCCAAGCCATGGGCAGGTACTCGCAAAGGGGCGACAGTGGCCCGGCACACAAGCCGAACCTTCAACACGGTTATCGGCTTGTTTCGCCATTAGTTGATAACCCTTGGCCGTACTTCGGCAGGGCGGTGATACGCAGGGCTATGGCCAGGGGTGGCAACGCGCGCCGGCAGCAAAATGGAACGGCCAAAAGGGGGCAGCAAACTTCTCAGGCGCCACACCCGTGGCCGGCGGTAAATGATTCGGAACTGGCAGAGCGCCGGCACCGTCGTATTGCAGAAGTGAGAGCCAAAGGTTCATTACGCCCAGAGCCCAGCCGTACTCAAGCCGCCATGACCGATGAGGAGCTCTTTGCCGCCACGTACGCACAGAGGACGCCGCCCATCATGCTGCTCATGAAGTCCAAATCCATACACAGCGATAACCTGCGCAACTATCTGGAGGCAATGGAACGGGCGGTTTGCCATAAGGAAATCAGTGATAACGAACGCCGCGCCGAAGGGTACCTTGCGTGCCTTTTCCATACCGGGCTGATCGACCCCGGCCAATATGCCCAGGCCCATGAGGTGCTAAAACGTACCCATGAAAAATGGAAGGCGGGCCACTCGCTGGGTGTGTAGCCCGCAAGCGCGGTATAAGCCATGGGCCCCGTCGGCGCCCCAGCCGAGGCGCGTTCACGCATTCGGGTTGCCCGAGCGGATCAAGGAATACCGGTCGATATCCTGGCGTAGCTGCCACCCCTGGCGCTGCCAATACCGCGCGGCGGCGTCGTTGGTTTTAAGCACGTCGAGGTGGCATTTAAGGATGCCATGGGTTTGCAAGGTATCCAGGCAGCATGCCACCAATGCACGGGCAATCCCGCGTCGGCGATACGCTGGCAGTACCACCAGGTGCTGTAAGTAGCCCCTGCGCCCGTCATGCCCGCACATCACGCAGCCGCACAGCTTACCGCCGGCCTCGGCGACGAAACTCAGGCCAGGGTTGCGTTCCAGGTAGCGGGCAGTGGCCTCACGAGAATCGGCGTCTCGTAAGGAAATACCGGGGGTGTTACGCATCAATTCGATCACGGTGTCGTAATCGTCTACGGTCATGGTGCGAAGGGTGTACATCGGCTGGCCCCTGCGGGTGAATGAGTGGTTCAGTACCGCTTTAGTGTGGGGCGTCCGGGCCCGGCTGCACAGCCTTGGCGGAGCCTTTTGTGGCCGGGCTGGGTTGGCGACAGGTCTATGCACCCGCCGATAACGTGAGCGCCCAAGCATGGCTGTTCCCGCCATTGGGCCCGCGGGTAGACTGCGGGCTCTTCCCCAAGGCAGGCCGAGGTGCGGCATGAAGGTTGGCGTCATCTCAGATACCCATGGCTTACTGCGCCCGGAGGCCCTGGCGGCCCTGCAGGGGTGCCAGCGGATCATTCATGCCGGCGACATTGGCGGGCCGGAGATTCTCGACCCACTGGCGGCTATCGCCCCGCTGTATGCAATACGCGGGAACAACGACCTGGGCGCGCCGTGGGCCAGCGCGCTTACCGACCATCTGTGTTTTGACATCAATGGCTGGCCGACCCTGTTGGTGCACGATGTCGCCGACGTGCCAGCGCTGCTCGATGGCGGCATAAAACTGGTGATCACCGGCCACTCGCACCGCCCAAGTATCGAATGGCGCGAGGGGCGGCTTTACCTAAACCCGGGCAGCGCCGGCCGGCGGCGCTTCACGCTGCCGGTGGCGCTGGCACTGCTGCAGGTGTCAGCGGCATCTATCGAGCCGCGTATCGTCACGCTTCTGGGCTGACCATAGCCACGCTCAAGCCCAGGGCAGGGCCGGCCGAGCGCTGCCCTACCCTGCGCCGTCGTGCGCATCGGCGTTAGCCTAACCCCGCCTGGCGGCCTTATCGCACGGCGCCCGAGCCGGCCAACCCGAGGATCTTCCACGCCGTTTCTACCCGCTGTGCATTAGGCCACGCTTTATTGGCCAGGATAATCAGCGCGGTCTGTTCTTCGGGGATGAACACCGCGTAGGCCGAGAACCCGTTAGTGCTACCGGTTTTGTTGTACCAAGCCGTGCGCTGTGCCGGGGAAGGCGGCGTGAGTGCCCGCAAAGGCTGGGGCTGGGTGATGTTCGTGCTGTCGTTGCCGGCCAGCAGTTGGTCGAGTGTCACCGGTAAAGCGTAACGCTCCCACATCAAGCCTTGGGTATACCCGCCCACAGTGAAGTAGCCTTGCTGGGTGAGCCCAAGCGCCTGGGACCATGCCGGCGCCACGGGCACGGCGCGCATATTGATATTCAAGTAACGGATCAAATCGGCACTGGTGGATTTGATGCCATAGGCTTCGGCATCGAGCATCCCGGGGCTCACCCGAACCGGGGCGTCGTGCTTGTCATAGCCTTGCGCGTAGCGCGGCATGGCAACCGTTGGTACATGCAGGTAACTGTTGTGCAAGCCGAACGCCGTGAGTAACTGTTGCGCCATGGCCGTTGAAAACGGCTGGCCGAGAGTCTTGGCGGCGATCACGCCGAGCAGGCCGATACCGGGGTTGGAATAAACCCGCACACTGCCGGGGGTGGCTGGCGGTTGCCACTGTCGGTAATAGTCCATCAGTTGCTGATCGTTTTTGATCTCATCCGGCACTTGCAACGGCAAGCCGCTGGTGTGTGTGGCGAGGTTCAGCAATGTGACGTGGTCGAAGGTACTTCCGGAAAGTTCTGGTAAGTACTGGCTGGCACTGCTGGAATAATCCAGCCGGCCTTGAACCACCGCATAACTGGCCAGCGCGGCGGTGAAGGTTTTGCTTAACGAGCCGATTTCGAAAAGCGTTTTTGAAGTGACCGGCGCGTGAGTCGTTTTGGACGCCACCCCCTGGTTGTAGAAGGTGGTTTGGCCCCTCACCGATACGGCTACGGCCACACCGGGTATACCGTATTGGGCCATTTCATCGCGTAACAACGTATTGATGGACTGCTCAGGCGAGGCGGCGCATGCCGCAAAGGCCGTGAACAACAATGCTGCGGCAAGCACCGCCTTTGTTTTGTTCAGAGGCATTCAACGATCCCAGGTGCGTAAGGGCTTTCTCGTTATTGTTCGGTCGATAGGGCGCGGCGATTTTTACACCTGCGCACATCGCCTTCAATGTCAAAAGCCCTGGAAAACACACTGGGCAACCTCTCAAAACCATTTGCCGGTAAACGCCGTTGGCCGGCTTCCACGTGCGCCTGGACATAAACCCTCACGCCTTGCCGAACATCACATCCAAGGTCATGGCATCGGTATGGCGCATCGGGTTCTGGCCATCGCCCAATTGGTCATCGGTAGGGTGCATGTAGGTCATGCCGGTGCCCAACTGGCCAACCATGTAGGCCCCGCCGTCGCGCATGGCCGGCGTGCTGCCGTCGTACCAGCCGGCGACGGTCTTGTTGCCCGCCGAGTCGGTGGAGACAGTGCCTTCTGGCGCACCGTCGGCGATACTTTTTTTGTCACCGACCTCGAAGCCTTTATGGTCAGTGGCGTAGATGGAAGCGTTACGGCCATCGATGTCGCTGGTGTTGATGAAGCCGTTGTAGAACTCAAGCCGGCTGGCGTCAGGCTTGTAGTTGCCATCGGCGTCAGCTTGCTTGAGCAAACCGGTAAAGTCGTTTTCGTATTTCATCTGCCCGGTTTGCCCCGGTTGCAGCGACAATTCCCCCACCAGCTTATCGTTCTTATCGAATTGGCCGATTTTAATCGCTTGGTCCTGGTTATTGGTCACGTTGAAGGTGCGTGGGCCACTGCCGGCCACCGGCCCCCCGCCTACCGAGGAGGCCCCGGCAGCGCCGTTCACTTGGCCACTATCCTTATCGGTGTCGGCAACGGCTGGCGTCGGGGTGCTCGCGGGCTGCGTGGCTGCCGTGCTCGCGGGCTGCGTGGCTGCCGTGCTCGCGGGCTGCGTAGCCGCCGTGCTCGCGGGTTGCGTGGCTGCCGTGCTCTCGGGCTGCGTGGCTGCCGTGTTCGCGGGTTGCGTGGCTGCCGTGCTCTCGGGCTGCGTAGCCGCCGTGCTCTCGGCCTGCGTGGCTGCCGCCGGCTGGGTGGCCTGCGCATTTTGGCTGCTGGTATCGGGGTAAGTGATGGCGGGTTGGCTGTCACCGGCCGTGCTCGCCTTCGAACCGATCGCCTGGGAGCCCTTATTCCCGCTGTCGCTATCCGTTGCGCCATCGGCGTTCTGGTTAAGTTGCTGTAGATACTGCAGCAGTGGGCCGATTTGCTCCAATATCGCCTTGAGCAACTGTGCGATGGTTTGTTGCTGCGAGCTCATGCCTGAACGTTGCGAGGCGTCGCTGGTGGCCGGTTGGTCCGATGCCTTGCCAAAGTTGACCGCGCCGCCGCTGTCTGCCCAACTGACCTTGCTGGAATCCCCAAGCGGCTGGGCCTGCGGTTCCCTGGGCGGCCCAGAATCGTTACCGAGGTCCAACGGAATGTGTGTCGAAGGGCTGATCACTTGAACTGACATGGGCAACCTCACGCAATGGCGGAATGACCGCTAAGTGGCTACCCACCCGAAGAAGGTTCCGCACACACCGAAGAAAACCCACGCTGCTTGGCATTCACGAAGCGGCTAAAGCCAGCCAGCGCCCGGTATTGGCTGGGTCACAACGAGCCCACTGGCACCCATCGCGCCCGCAGCGCCTGCACCACCTGGCGCAGCGCCGGGCTGTCGCCCTCGACCCGAACCGGGAGCCCCTCCACCTCACGCCGATACGGGTACTGTTTGCGCAGCAGGTCGAACGCTTGGCGCTGGGCGGCCTCGTTTTCGTGCAGGCTGCGGCGAAAATCGGCGTCATCCCGGCGCGGGTCGTATACCGCGCGGCAGAGCATCGCCATGGCCCACTCCGGGTCGCAACCGGCATCCAATACCACCTGCGCCAGCCACGGTGGCGGCAGCAGTTCAGCCAATTTCACGGTGGGGGCCACACCCTGCCACTGGCAGAATGCGTCGAAGACCTGCGCCGTGCCCCGCTGTTTACCATCCAGGCTGTGCCCGGCAATGTGCGGCGTGGCGATCGCACAGCGCGCGGCCAACGCCCGGTCGATGCTTGGCTCATGCTCCCACACATCCAGCACGGCGCGGAGGTCTGGGCGTTCGGCCAGCACCGTGGCCAGCGCGGCGTTGTCAATCACCGGCCCTCGGGCGGCGTTGATCAACCAGGTGCCAGGGCGCAGCCCGCGCAGCCGCGCCGCGCCGAGTAAATGCCGGGTGCGGTATTCACCCACTTGGGTCAACGGCGTGTGCAGGCTGACCACGTCACATTCGGCCAGCAGAGTATCGAGGGTAACGAAATCGCCGCCCTCGGCGGCTTGGCGCGGCGGGTCGCAGGCCAGCACCCGCCAGCCCAGAGCACGCAGGGCGTCGACCAAACGCCCGCCGACCTGCCCCACGCCGACCACCCCGTAAGTGCGCCCAGCCAGTGTGGCGCCTTCACGTTCGGCCAGCACCAACAGGCTGCCGAGCACATACTCGACCACGCCTCGGGCGTTGCAACCCGGCGCGCTGGCCCAGTGGATGCCGGCCTGGGCGAAGTAATCCAGGGCCAAGTGGTCGGTACCGATGGTACAGGTGCCCACGAAGCGTACTGGGGTGCCCTCAAGCAACGCCCGGTCGACCTGGGTGATCGAGCGCACCAACAGCGCGTCGGCACCGGCCAGGTGAGTGCGGCTCACCTGCCGCCCCGGCACCCGGCGTATGGCGCCGAATGCGCCGAAGAACTCATCGACCAGGGGTATATTCTCGTCAGCGACGATCAGCATGGCAGGTTCACCGCGAAGTCAGGCTTTTTTACGGATCCAGTACAGGTAGGTACCGGCGCTTTCGCGCTGGCCAAGCAGTTCGTGATCCAGAAAGTTACAAAATTTTGGGATGTCGCGCTGGGTCGAGGGGTCGGTGGCGATCACCTTGAGCAAGCCGCCAGCGCCCAAGTCGCGCACGTGCTGATGCAGCATCATGACCGGCTCCGGGCAGTTCAGGCCACTGGCATCGAGCACTGCGTCGATCGGCAGGCTATCGAAGGTATCAGGCATCGGAATACTCCATTGTCAGGGCGCCATTGTCGCGCAAAACGCTCACTTGTCGAGCCGGCGCAGATGGCAGGTGACTTCCTCACGGTCGTGGTACAACTGCTTGCAGCCGATCGCCACCTTGACCTTACGCGCCTTGAAACCGGCGTCGATACGCTCGAGCAACCGCCGCACCTCGGCATAGCGCTGCTTCATCGGCAGCTTCAGGTTGACCACCGCCTCCCGGCAATAACCCTCGCCCAACCACGTTTCGAGCAAGGCTGCGTTGCGTGCGGGCTTTTCGACGATGTCGCAGACCATCCAATCCACAGTGGGCTTAGGCACATAGGTGAAGCCGTCGGCCATCAGGTGGCGCACCAGGCCGGTGTCCATCAGGCTTTGCGCCATCGGGCCGTTGTCTACCGCGGTCACCAGCATGCCGCGCCGTACCAGTTGGTACGTCCAGCCGCCGGGGGCAGCGCCGAGATCGACCGCCGTCATGTCACCGTGCAGGCGGGTGTCCCACTGTTCGCGCGGCACGAAGTGGTGCCAGGCTTCTTCCAGCTTCAGCGTCGAGCGGCTGGGCGCCTCGCGCGGGAACTTGAGCCGTGGGATGCCCATGGGCCACATGGCCGAGTTACCGGCTGGGGCAAGGCCGGTAAACACTTCCCGGCCGCTGACGAAACTCAGCAGCAGCCGCGGGCCACCGCCCTGTTCATCCAACCGGCCGGCCTTGAGCAAGGCCTTGCGCAGCGGCACCTCGAACTTGCGGCAAAAGGTAGAGAGCGCCTTGCCCTCGTTAGTGTCCATCACCTCCAGCCACAGGCTACCGCAGACCGGGTAATCGGCCAGTGCGCCGAGCAGCACGCCGATACGATCGGTGTCCGGCAGCGCTATGAAGGCCCCGCGCGCCCACTGCCGGGGAAAAATCAAATCAGCAAAGCGCACCTGCGCCATTAGCTGTGCGGGCCCGTCGGCGCTATGGCACACGAACTCAGCACACGCGCTTTGCGCCCTGGCCTTGGCATAACCGGCCACACCCCGGGCGGTGGCCAGTTCACTGAGCTCGGCACACGCCTCGCCCTCGAAGCCTGGCCGGCAGTGCACGAACAGCGTATTCATGTAAAAAACCTGCGCGACTAAAGGTGAGCATGATAAATGAATTCGGAACTGCCGGCGCGCGGCTAAACTCCATTGACAAAGACCATAGTGATAGGCCCGTGCCGTGCGGGCCGCGTAGGAGACACTGCAAATGCCCTCGCAAGATAGCCTGAATACCCTTCGCACCCTCGACGTGGCTGGCAAGCCATACCACTACTTCAGCCTACCGGAGGCCGCCAAGACGTTGGGCGACCTGCAAAAGCTGCCGATGTCGCTCAAGGTGCTGCTGGAAAACCTGCTACGTTGGGAAGACGGCACCACCGTGACCCGCAAAGACCTCGATGCCCTCGCCGCCTGGCTGCAAGAACGGCGCTCGGACCGGGAGATCCAATACCGCCCCGCGCGGGTACTGATGCAGGACTTCACCGGGGTGCCGGCGGTGGTCGACCTGGCGGCCATGCGCGCCGCGGTGGCCAAGGCCGGGGCCGACCCGCAAAAGATCAACCCGCTGTCACCGGTAGACCTGGTCATTGACCATTCGGTGATGGTCGATAAGTATGGCGATGCCAGCGCCTTCGGCCAAAACGTCGACATTGAGATGCACCGCAACGGCGAGCGCTATGCCTTTTTACGGTGGGGGCAGAACGCGTTCGACAACTTCAGCGTGGTGCCGCCGGGCACCGGAATTTGCCACCAAGTGAACCTGGAATACCTCGGCAAGACGGTTTGGACCAAGGAAGAGGACGGCCGCACTTATGCGTTCCCCGACACCCTGGTCGGCACCGACTCGCATACCACCATGATCAACGGCCTGGGCGTGTTGGGCTGGGGCGTGGGTGGTATCGAAGCAGAAGCGGCGATGCTCGGCCAGCCAGTGTCGATGCTGATCCCCGAGGTGGTCGGCTTCAAGTTGACCGGTAAGCTCAAGGAGGGCATCACCGCCACCGACCTGGTCCTCACCGTGACCCAAATGCTGCGCAAAAAGGGCGTTGTGGGCAAGTTCGTCGAGTTCTATGGAGACGGCTTGGCCGAGCTGCCGTTGGCCGACCGTGCCACCATCGGCAACATGGCGCCGGAATACGGCGCGACATGCGGCTTCTTCCCCGTCGACGACGTGACGTTGCAATACCTGCGCTTGTCTGGGCGCAGCGAACACACGGTGCAACTGGTAGAGGCCTACTGCAAAGCCCAAGGCCTATGGCGCCTGCCCGGCCAGGAACCGGCGTTCAGTGCTACCCTGGAGCTGGACATGGGTACTGTGGAATCGAGCTTGGCCGGGCCCAAGCGCCCGCAAGACCGCGTGCCCCTGCCCAAGGTGGCACAGGCGTTCAACGACTTCATCGGCTTGCAACTTAAACCCACCAGCAAGGACGAAGGCCGCCTGGAGAGCGAAGGCGGTGGCGGCGTGGCAGTGGGCAATGCAGCCCAAGCGGGCGAAGCCGAGTACAGTTATGCCGGCCAAACCTACCGCTTGCGCAACGGCGCGGTGGTGATCGCGGCGATCACCTCGTGCACCAACACCTCAAACCCCAGTGTGATGATGGCCGCCGGCTTATTGGCCAAGAACGCCGTCGAAAAAGGCCTGCAGCGCCAACCCTGGGTCAAGACCTCGCTGGCTCCCGGTTCGAAGGTGGTCACCGAATACTTCAAGGCGGCCGGGCTTACACCGTACCTCGACCAACTGGGCTTCGACTTGGTCGGCTATGGCTGTACCACTTGCATCGGTAATTCCGGGCCGTTGGATGCGCCCATCGAGCAAGCCATCCAACAAGCGGACCTCACCGTGGCCTCGGTGCTGTCGGGGAATCGTAACTTCGAAGGCCGGGTGCACCCACTGGTGAAAACCAACTGGCTGGCCTCCCCGCCCCTGGTGGTGGCCTACGCACTGGCCGGCAACGTGAACATCGACATTAGCAGCGAGCCTCTGGGCCAGGGCTCAGACGGCCAGCCGGTTTACCTTCGTGATATCTGGCCCAGCCAGAAAACCATCGCCGACGCCGTGGCGAAGGTACAAACCGAGATGTTTCACAAGGAATACGCGCAAGTATTCGAAGGTGACGCCCAATGGCAGGCGATTGAGGTGCCCCAGGCCGCCACTTACGAATGGCAACACGATTCCACCTACATCCAGCACCCACCGTTCTTCGAAGACATTGCCGGCCCCTTGCCGGCCATCGAGAACGTCCGGGGCGCCTACGCCCTGGCGTTGCTGGGCGATTCGGTGACCACCGACCACATTTCCCCGGCCGGTAATATCAAGGCCGACAGCCCGGCTGGCCGTTACTTGCGGGAAAAGGGCGTGGAACCGCGCGACTTCAACTCTTATGGCTCACGCCGCGGCAACCACGAAGTGATGATGCGCGGCACCTTCGCCAATATCCGTATCCGCAATGAAATGCTCGATGGCGAAGAAGGCGGCACGACCATCCATGTACCCAGCGGCGATAAGCTGCCTATCTACGACGCGGCCATGCGTTACCAGCAAGCCGGCACGCCGCTGGTGGTGATCGCCGGCCAAGAATACGGGACCGGTTCAAGCCGCGACTGGGCGGCCAAGGGCACCAACCTGCTGGGCGTCAAGGCGGTGATCGCCGAAAGCTTCGAACGCATCCACCGCTCGAACCTGGTCGGCATGGGTGTGCTACCGCTGCAATTTTTGTCTGAGCAAAATCGCAAAACCCTTGGCCTCACCGGCCGGGAAACCTTCGACATCACCGGCCTTGAAGGCCGCGAACTGCAGCCGCGGATGCATCTGACGCTGGGCATTACCCGCACCAATGGCCAACGTGAGGAAGTCGAAGTGCTGTGCCGGATCGACACCTTGAATGAAGTGGAATACTTCAAGGCGGGGGGGATTTTGCACTATGTGTTGCGGCAGTTGATTGCGGCGTAACGGCCAACGGCAACCGGTTTGATCCGATTGGCGCCGGGCCGCTCGGATCAGGCTTACGCGACTATTCGCCGGCGCCTGCCCAGCGCCGGCCGCCGGTTGGGTTGCGCTACCCCCGCCCCAGCGGAGCTACCAGCGCTGGCAGTATATGTGCTACTGCCAGGTGGCCGGCCAATGGGCTACTTGGCACAGCAGGCGGGTGTAGAGCAGGCCGGCTCTTTGAGAAGCCCACCAGCCACCGGCATCGATGTGCTGTTTGCTATGCCGTGGGAACCCACACGCCGTGCGTAACGTTAAATCCCAGTGTTTGCAGTCTCAGCCACCTGCCCATACTTTTTGGATAAACTTTTCTTTACACCCCAACCCGCTAGAACAAATATGAGGAACCCGGTAGTGCAGTAGAACTGAACGCTCAGGCTGTCGATAAATGCCTGGGATATGTACAGCGCTATGCAAAGTGCAATAAACACATAACTCAGCCCGGGGAATAGCCACATCTTAACAGCCAGTGAACCTTCGCCATTTCGTTTGCGGATGACCACGTGTGACGCGGCGATGAAGATGTACACCAGAATCAGAATGCCGCCGGTACAGTTCGCCAAGAACGTGAACAGATCCACAAATGCGGAAGTGTTCACCAGCGTCAGCAAAAAGGCAATCGCCACGGTCGCCACAATTGAATGGGTAGGCGTACCGCGGCTTCCATATTTCTTGCAATACGAGGGTGCATTATTCTGTTCTGCCAGGGCCGTTAGCATGCGTGCCGCGGTGTAAATACCCGAGTTCGTCACCGAAAGTATCGCGATGAATATGACAGCCTGCATGGCGGCACCAGCCCAATCGATACCGGCGATTTGGAAGACGCTGACAAACGGCGCCTTCAGCAGCGCGCTATTATCCCAGGGGATAACGGTGATGATCACGAACACCGAGCCCACATAAAACAAAATCACCCGCGACACGGTGGAATTGATAGCTTTAAGCACGTTTTTTTGGGGATGCTCACTTTCACTGGCCGCGATGGCGGCGACCTCACTACCGCCAGTTGAGAAGATCACCAATACCAAGCTTGCGAACACCGCGCCATAGCCCTTCGGGAAAAAGCTGCCGGGCGCAGACCAGTTAGACCAGCCGACAGCGCCCGTCGCGGGTTTGATAAGCCCAAGCAGCAACGAGGCGCCAACCAACAGGAACGCGACAATCGCAACGACCTTGATCAGGGAAAGGACATATTCAAAGTTACCAAAGTTGCGAACCGAGGCGATATTCACCCAGGTCATACTGGCGAGTATCAGGAACGCCGCCAACCCAATGGATAGCTGAGGGATCCACTGATGTACCATGTAGCCCAACAATGAGACTTCATAGGCAATGGTGATTGCCCAAACTGCCCAGTATAACCAACCGATCGTGAACCCTGCCCACGGCCCAAAAGCGTCTTTCGCATAAGTCGAGAAAGAGCCTTTCGCCGGTTTGACGGCTGCCATTTCTCCGAGCATGCGCATCGCCAGAATAATGATGATACCGCCCAGAAGGTAAGAAATAATCGCGGCGGGCCCTGTGTGCATGACCACGGAGCCACTCCCGACAAACAGCGTTGCTCCGATCACGCCGCCAATGGATATCATCGTGACGTGGCGGGTAGCCAAATGATGGGACTTTTCTGAATGATGCATGTGCGACCGCCTCATGTAATAACAATGGGAACGTGTACCCCCGGCGGGGGGCGTAGGTCGGCAGTAAAAAGTAATGCTTAAGTTATTATTATGGGCGGGCTATTACGTCGCTCAGCGCTGCTGAGAGAATTTCAAACATCTCGTTCAATTGGGCGGCGGTGATGATCAATGGCGGAGCCATTGCTATGATTTGCCTTCCATCAGGATTGGTCAGTGAACGAATACGCAGGCCGCGTGCGAGACAGGCGCCATAGATACGGGCTGCAAGGTCGTTGTCGTCCGTTGGCTGGGGTTGCATCAGGCCCTGTGTGGAGACTTCGATTGCGCCGATAAGCCCCCGCGCGCGGAAGGTCGTAACCATAGGGTGCTTGCTCGCCAGCGCAGACATCTCCTTGAGCAAGGTCGATTCCATAGCGGCCGCATACTGCGGGCGCCGCTCTTGCTCGATCAGCTCGATATTGCGCATTGCTACGGCACAGGCCACCGGGTGCCCGCTTGCGGTAAACCCATGGGGCAGGAAATCGGCGCCCTGCTCAAGCATCTCTTTGAGCAGGGCGTCTCGCAAGATCGCCGCACCCATAGGGACGTAGCCGCTGCTAATACCTTTGGCGACGGTAAGGATATCCGGAACCACACCCCAATGCTCGACGGCAAACATCTTGCCAGTGCGGCCAAAGCCCGTGACGACCTCATCGATGATCAGCAGAATCCCGAATTCATCACACAGGCGCCTAACGGCCGGCAGATAGTCATCGGGGCAGATGTGTACCCCGCCCGCACCTTGGATCGGCTCCAAGATGACCGCCGCGACCTGTTGCTCGCCGAGCTTCTCGATCATACCTCGAATGCTCGAAGCGTAATCAGGATGAGTACGGTCACCTTTTTCGCATTCAGTCAGGTACCCGGTGGCGTGGTAGAAGCCTGGGGCGTTGGCCTCAGTCATCGTGTTGTAGGCACGAATGCCAGTGGCGGCCGAAGCTGCAATCGTTAAACCGTGATAACCATTTTGGATGCAAATGATATCAGTACGGTTAGGCTGCCCCTTGGTTTTCCAATAAAAGCGCGCCAACTTGAACGCGGTTTCGTTGGCTTCCGAGCCGCCGCTTACGAAGAAGCTGACGTTCAAATCGCCAGGCGTAAGGGTACTGAGTTTCTTGGCCAGCATCGCGGCGGGCGCATTCGCCATCCCGGAGAGCGTGGAACCGTAGGTCAAGGTCAATATCTGTTCGGCGGCTGTTTCAGCCAGTTCCTTGCGGCCATGCCCCAGGTGGACGTTCCATTGGCCAGACAAACCATCGATATAACGAGTGCCGTTGCAGTCATAGAAGTAGATGCCCTGTGCCCTGGACAACATCAGTGAAGGGCCATGCAAATGCTGGTGCTGTAGCGAGGTCACAGCATGCATATGGTGCAGGCGGTCCCATTCCACGAGCTGTTCACGTGAGCAACGGTTGTAATCGATTTCGCTCATTGCTTTTGTTCCGCCAGGAAGGCGTTCATTGCCGGTACCGCTGCCTCGATCGTGCGGGTAGCCAGCGCGATATGCTCGGCATTCATAGCCGTGGAGACATAAAGGGTTCCGCGGGGCGAGATAAAGACGCCATTGTTCAACAAAGACACATGCAGCACCCGGTAGAGCCCGGCCGCATAGGGCGCGGCCGGCTCGGCGCGCTGCGGTGCCTGCCGCGCGAAGTGAATGTGCAACATCGACCCGGCGCGCGTCACTACACAGGGGCTATGCAGCTGGGACAGGGCATTCTGGATACCTTGCTCAAGCGCTGCCGACAGCGACTCCAAGCGCGTAATCGCAGCGCCATCCAGCAGTTCCATAGCCTTAAGCCCGGCGACGAGGGAAATATTATTGCCGCTGAAGGTTCCGCCGTGATTCACCACCCCGCTGCTCGATGGGTCAAACAGGCTCATGACCTTGCGCAAACCACACACCGCGCCGACGGGAAACCCGCCACCGATAATCTTCGCAATCGTGGTCAAGTCAGGCGTAACACCATAAAGCGCCTGGGCGCCGCCCTCGCCCATGCGCAAGGTCTGGATCTCATCGAAAATCAGCACGCATTGGTATTTATCTGCCAGCGCGCGAAGCCCCTGCAGGTATCCCGGTGCTGGCAGGATCATTCCTGCGGCCCCCATCACCGGCTCAAGCATTATTGTTCCGATGTGTGAACCATGGGTTTGCAGCGTGGTTTCAACGGCCGCTAGGTCGTTGAACGGAACGACGAAAATCTCATTCGCGGCACTTGGGGCGATGCCCGGACAGTTGGGCTGCATAACCGAGTCAGGCCCTTGCGCTGAAGTAGAAAACTCAACAGCGTCGTGCAAGCCATGGTAGCCGCCTTGCATCTTGATGAAGCCACTTTTGCCGGAGTAGGCCCGGGCTACGCGCAGTGCATACATCGTGGCTTCCAAGCCCGAATTGCAAAAGCGCACCATTTCTGCGGAAGGAATTCTTGCGCAGAGCATTTGGGCGAAGCGAGTGTGTTCGGGAATCGACGCGGCGATGGCGGTTCCCTTACCCAGTTGAGCACGCACTGCTTCAAGTATTGCCGGATTGGTATGGCCGTGGATCAACGAGCCGTAATTGCCGACGAAGTCCAGATAATCGTGCCCATCCGCGTCCAGAAGCATGCAACCCTTCGCCGCGACCATCGTGAGCGGATACGGCGGATAAAAATTGGTAAAGCGGGTCACGCCGCCCGGCAGAACAGCCTTGGCTTGCTCATGCAGCGCCGCAGATTGAGACGTTCTGCTGCGATAAAGGTGCTCTACGGCATCGCGGTATTGCTCGATTACTGTCATGTTTTCGTCCATACGGATGTTCAGCGTGACAATGCCAGAGCAGCAAACGTGCCAATGTTGAATCACTGTAACCAATTGATTTTTAACGACTACAAATCGATAGAATTCACTCGCGGTTTATATCCGATGCGTTAATGCATCATTTCGATGTTATTATGCATCACTGATGCGAATTGAGCGGGTATCACGGGCATATGAGCGACGACCTTACGCGAGCGTTTATCAACATCGAATCAGCTTTTAATTTTCTGATCGATGGGCAATGCACGAAGGAATCGCTTTTAGCGAGCAGCAGGACACTCAGCCTCCCTCATCTGGACGATACGATTGCATTGCTGCGCGCCGGCGCGAGAAGGTTTTGTGTGTTGTGGCCCCACGCGCAGGTAGACGCCATCGACTGCGAAGCTGGCCTGCTGGGCTCCATCCATCTGATCGGGGCGGCAACCCTCACGCCATTGGCAGGGCTCAGTGAGCCATTCGGCCCGGCGGTGATTCAAGTTCTGGATTCGATCTCTGACGGGATCGTGGTCTGCGACAGCAGCGGGGTCGTCCTTTTTCAGAATCGCGAAGACCGCGTGCTGGTGGGCAGCGATTGCACGGGGAAATCGATGCAAACGTGCGTAACGGAAGGGCTGGTTTCCAACTCGGCGACGCTGCAGGTGTTGTCGCAACGCCGCCCTGTCAACCTCCTGCAAGACTACGCCAATGGCCGAAAGATACTCGTGTCTGCGGTTCCTATCTTTGATGAGCAAGGCAACGTTCGATTCGTGACCTCCAGCAGCCGCGACCTTACACACTTGAAGAACCTGGAGTCGGAAATCTCCCGCCTCGAGAAGAACAACCGGGCCATGATCGAGGTGATGGGCAATTTCCGCTCCGTTGGCGTGCCCGCCAAAAAGATCGTCTTGAACGACGCCGCCATGAAGTCGGTGATGGAGCGCGCGACGCGGATTGCTGGTGTAGACGCCACGGTGTTAGTACTTGGCGAGTCGGGCGTAGGCAAGGAGATGTGGGTTAAATACATGCATGAAACCAGCCCTCGCAGCGCGAAGAACCTGGTATGCATCAACTGTGGTGCCATTCCAGAGAACCTGCTTGAGTCGGAGCTGTTCGGTTACGAAGGCGGTGCCTTTACCGGGGCAAAGGCCAAGGGGAAAATTGGCTTATTTGAACTGGCCCAAGGAGGAACCCTGTTTCTGGACGAGGTGGGAGAACTGCCGCTGCAGCTCCAAACAAAGCTGTTGCGAGCATTACAGGAACTCGAAATCACCCGCGTGGGCGGCCTTACGCCCATCAAGGTCGACGTTCGTATTATCGCTGCGACCAATCGCGACCTAGAGCAGCGAGTGCGATGCGGCGCCTTCAGAGAGGATCTGTTCTATCGGCTGAATATCCTACCGCTGCATATTCCGCCACTTCGCCACCGCCGGCTCGATATTCCGAGCCTCATTGAAATGTTTCTCAATGAGCTGACGCAAAAGTACCAAATGCAACGCTATTTCAGCGAAGACGCCCTGGCCATTCTCGTGCAGCATGATTGGCCCGGCAACATCAGGCAGTTGCGCAATATTGTCGAGCGGCTGTGTATTACCTCTTTGGACAACGCAATCTCTGCGGTACAGGTGCGTAAAGAGCTCGGGCCTGGCGCCGCGCCAGGCATAACACAGGACATCGACGGCGCACACTTGGCCAACCAGCCCGCCGCGGTTGATAGCTCCGGCGACCTGACGATGCAGGTAAAGCGCTACGAAAAGCAGATCATCGTGGCTGCTCTGGCGCGGCATCCAAGCATTCGGCAAGCTGCAAAGGCCCTAGGGTTGGACCAATCGACCCTGGTGCGAAAGATCCAACGGCACGGTATCAAGAAGCACGTGAGCTACGAGCAATAACCGACCTAAAAGGGAGGCACAGGGTGCAGCGCGGTTTTCCTGCTGGCCTAGGCCGTACCGTAAACGGCCTGCGTCAGGCATCCCTGAGCAGGTCATTGGCATCGAGCAGCGCCCAGGCGATCTCCGGGCGCTTCTCCAGCGCCCGGCGTATCGCAGCCGGAATCGACTGGCGGGTTTTGCGGCACAGCCCCGGCGGCCCCAGCACCTCGATGCGGAGGCCACGCATGGTGCGCACCTCGTTTGGCCCCGGCGCGACCTCTACCTGCAGCCCCAACTGCTCATACATGCGCCGTTGCATATGGGTAAGGTCTTGCAGGGTGGCCAGTGCCTCCAAGCGCTCGACCAAGCGCTTTTCCTCGGCCCGGGTCAATCGCAGGATGCGCAAGTCCGCCCCCGGTGTCGCCAGCAATTGTTCGCGGTCGCAAACGCAGGCACCGGGTGGGCAGGGATGTCGCAGGATCAACGGTGGGTCGCTCATGGCTCAGAAGCATAGCCGGGCTGTACGCCGTTGCCCATCGCTATGGGCACGGCTCACGCCAGGCAGCCGCCTTGGTGCCCTGGGCAGCCCCGGGCAGCAGTAACAGGCTCAGCGCAATTGGGCCCATAACGAAAACCCGCCCAGCATCAGCCAGAACGCACTGAAGATCCAAGGCGTACGCAGGCTGAACAACAAGGAAACATGGTAGCCCTTCTTGCTGTTTTCCCAGTCGCTGAACAGCGGTGAGTCGTCGTAGGCCTGGCCCATGGCCGGTTCGCTGGCCAGCAATTGGCGCTGCTTGAACTGCCAATGGCAGATGATTTCATACGACGCGCGAATACCCGGCCAGGCGTGCATCGAACTCACCATCCCCAACAGTGCCAGCAAGGTGGGTACCACCAAGGTGAATAAATGCCCCCAGGAGGCATTGACGTTGGCCATTGACGACGCATAAGCGATCACCAGAAACGACTGCGCCGAGAGGTAAGCATTGGTACGGTTAGACAATAAGCTCGATTCAAAATGGATTTCATGGCGGTAGAAATCCAAGCGTGCCCGCGGGGAGTCGAACACCCCGGACTCCGCTGCCCCAGTACCGGCCGTGGCCGGAGGGTCGACGATGATTCTTTGCATGAACAGCCCTTTTTTGGCGGCGAGGTATGGCCGGCGGGTTTCTCGGAAGTTCGCACAAGCATTGCCGCATGCATGTCGTCGTCGGCGTCAGGACGATCATCGCAGGGCCATGGCGTGGGGCGGCTACGCCGCCAACTTTCAGGTACCCACAGCGATATGGCTGCGCCGGCCACCGCCCGGTTCCCTCGAACTGCCGAACGCCGGCCAATTAGCACGGCCGAAGCATCGCATAGCGGGCATGGGCAGGCGGCTGTCGCGCTACTTGGCCAGCGGTGCTGAAGGTAAAGGCCCCCCGCCCGCCTGGGCATGGCCAGGCCGGGCCACCTGGACCACCGCCGGCCCGCTGCCCACCTGCGCTTTACAATGCTGGTAAAACGCCGTGAACTGTTCAGCAGGCATGGCCTTGGCGTACAGCCAGCCTTGGCCGAAGTCGACCTGGCGGGCGCGCAGGTAGTCGGCCTGGGCCTGGGTTTCTATTCCTTCGGCGACGATGAACAGGTTCAGCGCCCGGGCCATGTCGATGATGTGCCCGGTCACAGAACTGGTGGCAGCCTCGGCCCCGAGGGTATCAATGAACGCCTTATCGATTTTGAGCGCATCCAGGGGCAGGTTCTGCAAGTACTGCAAGCTCGAAAACCCCGTGCCGAAATCGTCGATCGCCACCGAATGGCCGCGGGCGCGCGCCGCCTCGATCGTTTGCCGGGCACTGTCGGGGGCCATGAAGCCACGCTCGGTCGCCTCCAACCACAGTTGCTCGGGGCGCACATCGGTGCCGTGCAACGCCTGGTCGATCACCGGCAGGATGCGCCCGCTTTTGATGTCTTCTGCGCACAGGTTCACCGCGATGTGCACGCTGCGGTCGGCCGCCAACAACGTACCCAATTCGCGCACTACGGCCCGCACCACCTGGTCGGTGATCGGCTGTACCAAGCCACTCTCTTCGGCCAATGGAATGAACAGATCTGGCCGAACCATAGTGCCGTCGGGCCGTTGCCAGCGCACCAACGCCTCGGCCCCCACGCAAACGCCCGTGGCCAATTGCATGATGGGTTGATAATGCACCACGAATTCTTCATGGCGCACGGCCAGCGCCAGTTCCGCCAAAGGCGACAGCCGCTTGCGGCTCAGCCACACCACCCACGCCACCAGCACCGCCGCGGTCAGCATGCCGATGGGCAACAGCCAAAGCAACTCACGGCCCAGCGCGCCACGCAGGTGCTCACGGGGTTGCATGGCCACCGCCTGCCAACCCTCGCCCTGCACCTGTGCCTGCAGCCAATCCGGGTGGGCCTCACCCAGCCATTGCGCGCTGGCCCCGGCGCTGGTCGCGATCCATTGGCCATTGCTCGCACGCAGGCCGATCTGCACGTCGCGGTCGGTGATCACATCCACCAACCGCGCCGGTAAAATCAGCACGTTGTAGTCGCCTTGTTGCAAGGCCACCATGGTCGAGCCCTGCGCCACCAGCGGCTGCACCTGGGTGTGCACGTCAATGCCGTCGGCGCTGCGAAAATCCGCAGGCGTTGCGTTGACCTGGGTTTGCACCACCCCCCAGGAGCTGCACCGCAGCATACCGCCGGCGATGTAACCCACCTCTTCGATGAATGGTGTGTTGGCCGTGAGCGCTTGCATATGTGCGATGTGCGCCTCAGAGCACGGCGCCAGCGTCGTGGCCTGCATCGTACCCAACACTTGGGCGGCCCCCCTGAAAGAGCGCTCGGCACGGGCCAGGGCCAACTCTGCCACGTTGGTAAGCCTGGCGTTTTCAGCATTCAACGCGCCTTGCCAGGCCAGCCACGCCGCCAGCACCACCGGGAGAACGGCCGCCACCACGGCCAATGCGATACTAACGGCGATCACGCGGTGACGGTTCACTGCCCAGCTCCCAAAACGGTTTGCGTGTTAGCTTAGCCGCTTCACCCAGCGCAACGGCCCATGCATCAGGTTTTTCAATCACACCGATGGCGTAACTGTATTGGCAAGCGTAACGGACCCGGGCCAAGCTTCATTCCCTAACTCTCCCAGCCAGTGGGGCCATAATAATGAAAAACGTCGCACAATTACTCAAACTCAAACTCAAACACACCGCCCAGGTGCACACCATCGGGCCCGACCAGCCTGTGCTGGAGGCTGTGCAGCGGATGGCCGAGCACAACGTGGGCGCCTTGCCGGTGGTGGCCGATGGGCAAGTGGTGGGCGTGCTCAGTGAACGCGACTATGCGCGCAAGATCGTATTGCAAAAGCGCCAGTCGAGCACGACGCCCGTACGCGCAATCATGAGCGCACCGGTGATCACCGTGGGCCTGGCAGACAGCCTGGAGGCCTGCATGGCGATCATGACCGACAGCCACCTGCGCCACTTGCCGGTGGTAGACAATGGCAAACTGGTGGGGCTGCTGTCGATCGGCGACCTGGTCAAGGAAGCCATTGCCGAACAGGCCAGCCTGATCGAGCAATTGCAGCAGTACATTCGGGGGGAATGACCCCCCAGTAGCTAAACGGTGAACACTGTGGCTTGAAGCAGGGCCTTCACAGGCACTGCTTGGCCATATCGGTCCAGGCTGTCGATTCCTGCCACTGGATCGGCACGAACAGTTTCACGCTGGAACCGTCGCCTTCGCGATCCACCAGCGCGTTAATATACGCGTGGGTGAAGCCTGCGGTAGCGGTGAGTTTCACACCCGTATCGGTGGCGCTTTGCTGCGCCTCGGGGCGCCAAGCCTGCCACTTGGGCAACAAGCAATCGGCATATTGCTGCGGTGCCTTGGCAGTGCTGGCGGTAAAGCTGGCGCCGCCTGGCTGTTGCGCTGTGCTGCTGCAGCCTGCCAGCAGCCCGGCCACGATCAAACCCAGTGCCACGTTTTTCATACACCTTCCTCTGTTAGCGTGTGGCCATCACTGTAGCAGGCTCACGTCAGCTACCGCGTCGGCTACCGAGGTCGGGGGCCTCGGCGGCGACTATGGCAGCAACGGAGCCTTGCGCAGCCATGGCGCCCATTCTCCCTGGGCGCCGGGCGGGTCAGTACCACAGGCCGCCCAGGTAGCGATGCCCGGCCGGCGTGAGCTGCAGCAGGGTCTGCGCCTGGCCGGCGCTGTCGTAGTGGGTGTGTGTGGCGAGAAAGCCAGCCAGTATCAGGGCCTGTACGGTGCGGCCAGGCCGGGTATACAGGTATTGGCGGCCAGCGGCGACTTCGCAAAGCAGGCAGCGATGTTCGGTTTTGTAGTCGATCATGATGCACCCCTTATGTTGTTTTTATTGTTGAGCCGTAGTGTATGCCAGGGTTCAGTCCAGTTCCACCCTTGCGCGCGTCTAGCGCGCGGCCGTTTGGCGATTCGGCGAAAAAAAGCCGAAATCGCAGCTAACGCTCTGAGCGTTTCCCACCGGGTTCGCGCGCCGGCGCTCGCTCACCCTCCAACAAGCGCGTGACCCGCTGCCCTAAAGCTTCTACGCTGAAGGGCTTGGTCATGATGTGCATGCCGTCGGCCAGTTCACCGGCGCCCAGCACCGCCTGCTCGGCGTAACCGGTAATGAACAGCACTTTCAAATTTGGGCGCAATTGCCGCGCCGCATCGGCGAACTGCCGGCCATTGAGGCCGCCAGGCAGGCCGATGTCGGTGACCAGCAGGTCAACCTGGAGGTTCGACCTCAGCAATTGCAGGCCCGCGGTACCCTCTGCCGCCTCGACCAAGGTGCAGCCGAGGTCGGTGAGGATGTCGACCACCAAGGCGCGCACCGTGGGCTCGTCATCGACCACCAATACCGTACCGCCGCTTGCCACCGGCGTGCTGGCGCCTACCGCACCGCTTGGCGACTCCACGGCTAGGGTATGGCAGCGCGGAAGGTACAGGCGCACACAAGTACCCTGGCCCGGGTGTGATTCGATCCAGGCCATGCCGCCGGACTGCCGGGCAAAGCCGTAGATCATCGATAAGCCCAACCCGGTACCCATGCCCAACGGCTTGGTGGTGAAGAATGGGTCGAACGCCTTGGCCAATACGTCGGCGGCCATGCCAATGCCATTGTCGGTCACGCTCAACATCACGTAGTCACCCACCTCCAATTGCAAGGGGCCGGCCTCCTGCATGCCGAGCGTGCAGTTGTGCGTAGCGATGCACACTTCGCCGCCCTCCGGCATTGCGTCCCGGGCATTGATGCACAGGTTGAGCAAGGCGTTCTCCAACTGATGCGGGTCTACCTGGGTACTCCACAGCACCGTTTCGGGTGCTACCCGGGTCGCCACCGCAGGCCCCATGGTGCGGCCGATCAGCTCTTGCATGCCGGCCACCAGTTGGTTCAAGTCGGTGGGCTGCGGGTCCAGCGTTTGCCGCCGGGAAAACGCCAACAGCCGATGGGTAAGCGCCGCGGCACGGCGGCTGGCGCCTTCGGCGGCATCCAGGTAACGATCCAACTCGGCCAAACGGCCTTGTTGCACGCGCGCGCGCAGCAGTTCCAAGCAGCCGGAGATCCCGGTGAGCAGGTTATTGAAGTCGTGCGCAATGCCACCGGTCAATGGCCAACCGCTTCCATTTTCTGCGATTGTCGCAGCAGCTCTTCAGAGCGTAACAGTTCTGCGCTGCGTGCCTGGACCAAGTCTTCGAGCGAAGCGTTCAACGCACGTAATTGGTTTTCGGCACGGCGCCGTTCCAAGGCATTGCGCGTGCGCCCGGCCACTTCGCGCACGAACTGTAATTGCTCAGCGGTCCATATGCGCTGGCGGCGGCAAGCTAGGTACATCACCGCCACCGTGCGCTGGCCCTCGACCAACGGGAAGCTCACGAACGAAACGACACCGTCGTCGAGCAGGCGCTGCACGGCGGTAATGCGCGGGTCGGCGCGCACGTCCTCGACGATCACCGGTTCGCCGGCCAGCAAGCGCTGAAAAAAAGCCCCCAGCTCGGGCAGGCGGTGTTCGCCCGCCAGGCTGAGCAGGTCTTCTACGTACCAGTCATTGCGCACGTGCAAACTGGCCGTCTCGATGTCGACCTCACAATAGCCGGCGCGGTCAATGCCTAACAGGCTGCCAATGGTGCGGGCCGCCTCGAACGCCATCGCCTCCGGCTCTGTCAATGCCAGCAGGCGGTCGCTCAGGCGCAGGGCCTGCTCGGTCAAACGGCGGGCAGTGATGTCGGTGAACAGTACCGCCACCTGGGCAAGCTCTACGGCCCCCACGCGAGTGGCGTGTACTTCGTACCAGCGGTTCAGCGCGTGAGCATGGTCGACGAACCGGCGCGCTTCACCGCTGCGAACGATCTGGCCATACATGTCGAACCAGTGCTGTTCGTGCTGCGGCGCCAGGTCACGCATCCAGCGGCCGCTGGCATCGTGCAGGCCGGTATGCCGCTCGAACGCGGCATTGGTTTCGAGAAACCGGTAATCCTGGGCGTGCCCGTCTTCGGCAAACCGCACGTGGATCAGGCAAAAGCCAGAATTCAGCGAGCCGAGCAGGCCGCGATAATGCGCCTGGTCCGCTGCATGCAGCGCGTCTGCTTCGAGGCGTTCCTGGCGAAGCGCCGCCAATTGTGCCTGCAGGCGGCGGTTTTCGATGTGTAGCGCGGCGGTATCGGATGGGTTCATTAACAAACGGCACGCCAGTGTAGGTGGGATACTGGTTGAGATTATTCCGTTGGCGCGGAGTTCGAGTATTCACCGCTGGCCTGCTGGTGGGCCTTCATCACCCGTGCACGGCTGTTGGACAGGTGCACGCGCATCGCTGCGCGGGCCGCGTCGTAGTCCACCCGGGCAATGGCGTTGTAGATGTGCTCATGCTCACGCACCAGCCGGCTGTGGGTTTGCTGGCGGTCGAGGCGGGCGATGGCAGCGCTGTTCAGGCGCGCCCGGGGGAACATGCTGGTACCGAAATGGGTGATGATCTCGGTGAAATAACGGTTATTGGTGGCCGCGGCGATCTGCAAGTGGAACTGGAAATCGGACACGATGGAGCCGCCGGTGTCGCTGGCCAGCTCGAAGCGCGCCAGGGCTTGCTGCATCGCTTGCAGTTGTGCTTCGGTGCGGCGCAATGCGGCGATGCCGGCGGCCTCTACCTCGAAGCTCATGCGCACGTCGAGGATGGCGATCACATCCTGCAAGGTGACGATCGACGATGGGTCCAACCGGCTGACGTCGCTGCCTGGAGTATTGAGCACAAAGGTGCCAATGCCGCGGCGGGTCTCGACCAACCCGGCCACTTGCAAACGCGACAGCGCATCGCGCACCACCGAGCGGCTCACGCCGCCCACTTCCATCAGCTCGACTTCGCTAGGCAGTTTGTCGCCGGGCTTGAGCGTGCCCTGCTCGATCAACCGGGACATCTCATCGACCAGGGTCTGCGCCAGGCTGCGTGAACGCCGCGGTGGGTGGCCAGTCAGGGAAAGTTCGATAGGCAAGGTACAGTCTTCGTCCAGGGGTAGAAACCGCATCATATAGCAAGCGCAACCCGCGTGTACGACCCGTTCGCACTACCTGATGGCGCCTGCGCGCGCCCAGCGATAGTGCTGCGCCGCGGCGGCCTTGGGTGGGTACCAGATACGCACAGCGCAGGCCCGCGACCGGGACTATAGGGCACCATCACAGCTTGGCCACAAAACAGCGTGTAGCCCGGGGGAACCCTGGCTAGACACGTCGGTCGGTAACTACACCGCCACCGAACGAAGCCCGGCCGATGAATGACCTGATACCCGAAGCGTGGCTCGACCGTATACCGCTACCCTGGGTCAGCACATTGATCGCTGCGCTCATGGCGGTGGCCATTGTATTAGTGGCCCGTTGGGCCGGCTTGGTGGTGCTGCGGCGTATTGCCAACTCGTTCACCCTGGCCCAGCAGTTGATCGCCCACTCGACCCAACCGAGCCTGTGGCTGCTGCCCTTGTTGGCGCTGCAGTCGGTATGGACCGGCGCCCCCGACGACTTACCCATGATCAACAGCGTGCGCCACAGCAATGGCCTGCTGGTGGTGCTGGCGTTTATCTGGTGGGCCCTGCGCTGTGTGCGCGCGGTGGCCGAAACCGTGAGCCTGAAAAACCCCCTGGAGGTTGAGGATAACCTTACCGCGCGGCGTATCCAGACCCAAGTCAAGGTGCTGGTGCGCTGCCTGAACGTGGTGGTGATCCTGTTCGGCACCGGCCTGATGCTGATGAGCTTCCCAGCAGTCAAGCAAATCGGCACCAGCTTGCTCGCCTCGGCGGGGCTGGCGGGCCTGGCTGCGGGTTTTGCCGCCAAGCCGGTGCTCGGTAACCTGATCGCCGGCCTGCAGATCGCGATATCGCAGCCCATCCGCCTGGACGATGTGGTTATCGTCGAAGGCGAATGGGGGCGAATCGAAGAAATCACCGGCAGCTATGTGGTGGTCAAGATCTGGGACGAGCGGCGCTTGGTGGTGCCGCTGACTTACTTTATCGAAAAACCTTTCCAGAACTGGACGCGCAGCAGCTCCATGCTGATCGGCTCGGTGTTTCTCTGGGTCGATTACTCCCTGCCGCTGGAAGCGCTGCGCGAAGAAGTCAAAGCCATCTGCGAAGAGATCCCGCACTTATGGGACGGCCGAGTGAGCGTGCTGCAGGTCACCGACACCAGCGAAAAGTCGATGCAACTGCGCGTTCTGCTCAGCTCGGCGGATTCCTCCCGCAATTGGGACGCACGCTGCCATATGCGCGAGCGCCTGATTACCTGGATCAACCGGGAGTTCCCAGAGTGCCTGCCGCAATTGCGTGCCGAAATGTCGACACGGGTAAACCGCCCGGATGTTCACGAACGCGTGAAACCCCAGGACGTCGAGCGCCAGCCACCGGTATGAATATTGTTTTTGGAAGTGCCGCTTCGAAAGCGGAGGTAGTGCGAAGGTGATGCGGGTGTTACAACATCTGGTCGTTGCTCATCATCGCCTGCATCACGATGCCTTTCTGCTGCTCGGTCAGCGTGTCCCACAAATGGGTCTTGGCGTAGAAACCCAAGCCACCTGCGATGTACAGCGACAAACCAATGACCATTACCAGCGAAGCCAACGAAAAACCTTCGTGTTCTTCTTCATCGCGGGTAGCCCGCGCCTGCGGGGTGACGCTATCGATGATGCGTTTTACAACGTGAGACAGGTACAGCAGTACTTGGCGCCCCATGGCAACTATTCGAACCTCGTGCATTGAACGGACAAAACCCACAGGCCATGCCTGTGGCTATGCCATCGAACAGGGCTCGGTGCCCGGTCGGCCTCTCAAACAGGCCTACTCGATCTGCTAGTGCCGGGCACGAAGGGAGCCTTGCCCACGGCGGTTGTATGATAACTTAGGTAGTGGACGAACATTAATTAGTTTGCTAAATATTTCCGACGAAAGGCGGCGTCGATTTCCGCCCGGCCCTCTAAGGCCCCTCGCCTTTTTCATTGCCAATGCCCGGCCCAGAGCCCTGGCGCAGCCCACTAAAGGAAACCTTATGCATTATCGCCCGCTCGGCCGTACAGCGACCACCGTCAGCGCCCTCACCCTCGGCACCATGACCTGGGGCGAGCAAAACACTGAAAGCCAGGCGTTTGAACAAATTCGGCTGGCCAAGGATGCTGGGATCAACACGCTGGATACCGCCGAGATGTACCCCGTACCGCCCAGTGGGCAAACCTATGCCAGCACCGAGCGCATCATCGGCAACTACTTCAAAACGTTCGGTGATCGCGCCGACTGGGTGTTGGCCAGCAAAGTGGCAGGCCCTGGGCGCATGGACCACATCCGCGACGGCAACCCGCGGCTGGACCGCAAGAATATCGTCGCCGCGCTCGATGCGAGCCTTGAGCGCTTGAATACCGATTACCTGGACTTGTACCAGTTGCACTGGCCGGATCGTAAAGCCAACTTCTTCGGCCCATTGGGCTACACCCACCACCCCGATGACGAGAGCACCCCTATCGAAGACACGCTCGAAGTGCTCGATGAATTGGTCAAGGCCGGTAAAATTCGCCATATCGGCCTTTCCAACGAGACGCCTTGGGGCACCATGCGCTTTTTGCAATTGGCCGAAGCGCGCGGCTGGCCGCGGGTGGTGTCGATCCAGAACCCCTACAACTTGCTCAACCGCACCTTCGAGGTGGGCCTGGCGGAAGTCGCCCTGCGTGAGGGCGTGGGCCTATTGGCGTATTCACCCTTGGCGTTTGGCGTGTTGGCTGGCAAGTACCTGGGCGGCGCGCGCCCGGCCAAGGGCCGCTTGACCCTGTACGAGCGCTTTCAGCGCTACAACAAGCCGCAAGCTACACACGCGACCGAAGCCTATGTGAAGCTGGCCCACGAACACGGCCTGGACCCCGCGCAAATGGCCCTGGCCTTTGTGACCCAGCAGCCCTTCGTGACCAGCAACATCATTGGCGCCACCACCTTGGAACAGCTCAAGAGCAACCTCGAAAGTGCCTCGCTCACCCTCAGCGAGGAGCTATTGGCGCAGATCGAAGCGATTCACACCGCGCAGCCTAACCCGGCACCCTGATACACAAACCGCCACGGCCCCGTGGCGGTTTATTCGAACTCTCACGGGCACCGGCACGTCGTAACAAAATATGACTGCAGGCGCGCCCACTATGCACACCCCCTCTTCCGCCCGTTATCGCCCCTATACGCATGCCTCCGGTGGCTGGGGCTCGGCGCGCTCGGTGATGAATATCCTTTGGCGCGAACAGGCGCTGGCGCAGGGGCCCTTGGCACTGTACCGGCAAAACAAACCCGGCGGTTTTGCCTGTGTCAGTTGTGCCTGGGCCAAGCCCGGCCATACCCACCCCTTGGAGTTCTGCGAAAACGGCGCCAAGGCCACCGCGTGGGAATTGACCACCCATCGCGCCGATGCGGCGTTTTTTGCCCAGCACCGCCTCAGCGAGCTACGCAGTTGGCCTGACCAAGCGCTGGAGCAACAAGGGCGCCTGACCGAACCGCTGCGCTACGACGCCACCAGCGACCGTTACCTACCCGTAAGCTGGAACGAAGCCTACGCGGTCGTTGGCGCCAAGCTCAAGGCGCTGAAACCGGCCAGTACGGTGTTCTATGCCTCGGGGCGGGCCTCGCTGGAAGCCTCGTTCATGTACCAATTGTTCGCCCGGGCCTATGGCCACAATAACCTGCCCGACAGCTCCAACATGTGCCATGAAAGCACCTCGGTGGGGCTGCAGGAAAGCATCGGCGTGCCGGTGGGCACCGTAACGCTCGAAGATTTCGCCCAGGCCGATTGCCTATTTTTTTTCGGCCAAAACGTAGGCAGCAACAGCCCGCGGCTGCTTCACCCGGTGCAGGAAGCACGCCGGCGTGGCGTGCCGGTGATTACCTTCAACCCGTTGCGTGAGCGCGGCCTTGAGCGCTTCGTAAACCCCCAGTCGCCCCTTGAGATGGTCGGGCCGCAATCTACGGTGGTCAGCACCCAGTACCACCAAGTGGCTATCGGCGGCGACTTGGCGGCCATGGTCGGCATTGCCAAGGCATTGCTGGCGCTGGATGACCAAACCTCGGCCGGCGGCCAACCCAGCGTGCTGGACCAAGCCTTTATCGCCCAGCACACCCACGGCGTGGTTGAGTTCATCGCCGCCGTGCGGCGCTGGGAATGGGCCGAACTTGAACAGCGCGCCGGCCTATCACGGGCGGCCATGGAAGCGGCCGCGGCAGTGTATGCCCGCAGCGAACGGGTGATCTTCCTGTACGGCATGGGCCTGACCCAGCACCGCCACGGGGTGGAAACGGTGCAGATGCTGGTCAACCTGCTATTGCTGCGCGGCAACATCGGTAAACCCGGTGCAGGTATTTGCCCGGTGCGTGGCCACTCCAACGTACAGGGCCAACGCACGGTCGGGATTACCGAAGACCCGGCCAAGGTGCCGGGTGAGCGCATCGCCGAGTTGTTTAACATCAACGTACCCGAGCATAAGGGCTTGGCCACGGTGGATGCCTGCGCGGGGCTGCTCGACGGCAGTGTGAAGGCCTTCATCAGCCTGGGAGGCAACTTTTTGCGGGCGATCCCCGACACCTCGCGCATGGAGCCGGCCTGGGCCAACCTGGCGCTGAACGTGCAGGTGGCGACCAAGCTTAACCGGAGCCATTTGGTGACCTGTGCCGACAATTGGCTGCTGCCCTGCTTGGGCCATACCGAAACCGACCTACAAGAGGGTGTCGCCCAAGCGTACAGCACCGAAGACAGCACCGGCTGCATTCATGGTTGGAACAGCCAAGCGCGCCCCGCCAGCGAACAATTGCGCTCGGAGGTGGCGATTATCGCGGGGCTGGCCCAAGCGACGTTGGCGCCGAACCCCAAGCTCGATTGGGACGCCTGGCGGCGTGACGCACGGCTCATCCGCCAAGCCATCGCCGCCACCTACCCGGACACCTTCCACGACATGGAACAGCGCATGTGGCAACCCGGCGGTTTTCGCCGGCCGCTGCCGGCTGCCGAGCGGCGTTGGAACACCGAACCTGGCAAGGCGCTTTTTATCACGCCAAAGGCGCTGAGCGAGGACAACGACGTAAACCCCGGGCGGGAACGGCGGGATGTACTGCAGTTGATGACGATCCGCAGCAACGACCAGTTCAACACCACCATCTATGGCTACGATGACCGCTTTCGCGGCGTGAAAGGCACCCGCAAGGTGGTGTTGATGCACCGCAACGACATCGCCCGGCTGGGCTTGGAACCGCTCGGTTGGGTGACGCTGCGCACCGCAGTGGAAACCGAAGTGCGCCGAGAGGTCGGGCCGCTGCAGATCCTCGCTTATGACATCCCCGAGGGCTGCTGCGCCGGCTATTACCCGGAGTGCAACCCGTTGGTACCGCTGTGGCACCATGCCGAGCGCAGCAAAGTGCCGGCGGCCAAATCCGTACCCGTCACGTTCGAGCGCGCCACACCGGGCCCCGACGACGTGTCGATACAGTTGCCGGTGGCCGGGCAAGTGGCATAACGTTGCCGTTGGCGGCCGATTCGAGGCTGTGCCTTTGTGGCCGGGCGACGCGGCTACGATATTCACGGGGTTTGCGAACGGCTGAATCAGCCGCCCACCACCTTTTCGTCGAGGTCTACCGTGCAGGGCACCACGCACCACACCTCCAAGATAAAGTCAGCTTCCTGGTGGCTTACCGCCTTGTGCAGGCCCAGGCCCTCGTCCAGAAGCTGATGCACCTGGCGGCCGCGCTGCGGGGCGCCTTCGATGGGGTGCAGCCAATGGCAGGCCAATACCGAGCCGGTAGGCGCCAGGCTGAGCAGCATCTGCTCGATCACCTCACGCCAAGCCGGCTCACCCAGGTAGTAGCCCACCTCGCTGAGCACCACCAGGTCAAACATGCCCCCGGGCCAGTCGCCCGGCAAATGGCCTTCCAGCACTTCAGCGTTGGGGTAGTCCCCCAGGCGCTGCTTCGCCAGGGCCACGGCGCGTTCGTTGAAGTCCATCACCACCAACTCGTCGCAGCGCTCAGCCAGCGCCAGGCTCAACTCGCCGTTGGCACAGCCCGGCTCGAAGGCGCGCTCGTAACGTTGGCGTGGCAAGCTGGCCAAGGTCAGGTCGCGTTTGCGCTTTTCATACCAGCGTTGGCGAAACGCCCAGGGGTCGTCACTGCCTTGAAAGAGTCGGTCGAAATACTCGGCGGGGGTATTCATACAAACACCAATTCGAAAGGTTGCAGCAAACGCGCCAGGGTCTGTTCGTTGAGCACCGGCGCGGCGCGGGTGGAGGCATCGGGCAGCAGTTGGGTAACGTGTTCGGCGATCGCCTGCCGTTTACGCCCCTGGGCCTGCTCGCTGAGCATGAACTTGCGCGCCCGCGCCCACGGCAAGCGAGGGTCTTGCGGTTCGGCCCAATGCCAGGCCCACACCGGCGCCTCCAGCAGCACGGCGCCGCTGATCCGCGCCGCCTCGGCGGCCACCTTACCCAACGCTTCATGGTCGCAGTGGCCATCGTAGCGCCAAGTGCTGAGCAAACGATCGCCGCGGCCCAAGTGCCGGCACAGTTGCCCGAGCAGTTCGTCTTCGAAGGTTGCCACCTGGCCGTCGGGCAGGCCCAACGGGTGCCAGTCGAGCACGCGGGTGTCGAACCCTAACCGGGTCAGCGCGCGCGTGCTTTCCAAGTGCCGCTCGTGGCGCAGCCGGGCGGGCGGCCATACGCTCGAACCCGGGTGGCTACCGTCGCCGTCGGTGACCGACAGCAGCGTCACCTCGTCGTGCCGGCTGGCCATGGCGGCCAGCAACCCGCCACACGCCAGCACTTCGTCATCCGGGTGCGGGGCGGCGACCACCAGCCGCGTACCCGCCGGCACCAATTCATCCAAGCTAATGGGGGCTACGTGCTGCAGGTGCTCACTGGCTTGCCATTTTTCCAGTGGTGTGCCCGCCAGCCCAAAGGGGTCGCCCGTATCTGGCGCAGTCATAGCGACCACTCTGGCGAGGGCTGCTCACACAACAGTTGGCCCAACCCTGCCAAGTCGCGCTCGGCGTGGCTTTGCCGGATGAACACGGGCAGGTCGGCGAACAGCCGGGCAAAGCGCGCCTGGCGGCAGAAAGGCGTCGCGCCCAGGGCACGGCCCACATGGTTCAGTACCCCTTCGACACTGTGCTCGACGATCGCCCGCAGCCGCTGCACGGGCAAACGGGCATCCGCGACCGGGTGCGCGTCTAGCCACTGCGCACAGGCCTGCAATGCCGCCCTTGCAGCTCCCAGGTGAGCGTCCACCGCGCCGAGGTGGGCATCGGCATGAGGGTCGTCACGGCGCTGCACGCAGTGCCCGCGCAGGTATTCACCCGCGGTCACCGCGGCGCCGTACCAACACGCCGCGACGCCGGCACCGCCATGCCAGAAACCGGGGCGCGCAAGGTACTGCCCCGGGTCGCCAACCAACTGGCCATGGGCGCCGTCGAACAGCACCTCGACACTGGCGGTGGGGGCCATGCCCACCGCTTGCCAGCCCTGGCCAGTCACTTGCACGCCCGGCTGCGCCAGCACCACGGCCACCAATTGCGGGCGCTGCTGCTCATCCCAGGCGGTAATCAACGCTTGGTCAACCTGCCGGGCGCCAGAGCACCAGGCTTTGCGCCCCTGCAATTGCACACGTTCGCCGGCCCGGGCGCGGCCAGTGATGGTCACCCGGGCTTGGGGCGGCTCGGCCGCCCACACCGCCCACAGCCCATCGCCCGCGAGCGCTGCCGCACCCAGTTCGCTAAGGATCGCCAAGGCATCGGTATGGCCTTCGAAAAGTTTGACCAAGGCCAAGTCGAAGCCGGCCATCTCGGCCAAGGTACGCCAGCGCTGCAAGGTGGCGCCGCCACCCGGCAGCGGCAACTGGTCCAGGCGCTCGCGCTGGGATTGACGAAGTACTTGCCCAAGCTGGTCTAATGCCAACAGCGAATGAGTGCGCTCGGCAAAGGCTTGGAGCAGTTGCGCGTAATGTTCTGGGGCCGATGCCATAGTCGTCGCTCCGTGCATAAGGCATTGTTAAGGTTTGGAGGCCAAGGGGTGGTAACAGGTTCAATACAGTGAGGGCTGGGGGCTTTCACGTTTTTTTCACACTCCCATGACTTCCATCTCACACGAAAGCGGCGACCCTTCGCGCCGTTTTCGCCCCTCTTCAGTGATCGACGGCGGTATGGATTTCAAGTACACGCTCAGCAAGCGGATTGTCATTGCCTTCGCCGCGATGAGCGCCTTTGTGGCCGGCACCTTTGCCATCGGCATCGTAGTCAGCGAAAAGGTCGTCGAAGGGCGCCTGACCGAACTCGGCTTGTCGGGTAACCTGCGCCGGTTGCTGTTACTCGATAACCGCGACGCCTGGGTGCACCGCCCGGAAAAAGACGAGCTGTTCTACGTACAGGGTGGGCCGCAAGACCTCGCCTTGCCGGCCAACCTGCAAGCGCTGCCGCGCGGCTTTCATGAAATCGGCGAAGGCGATAACGGCTACTACGCGGCGGTCGAGGTGGTCGACGGGCGTAAATACGTGCTGCTGCGCAACCAGCAAAGCCTGATGCAGCGCCAACGCATTCTCTACTCGGTCGCGGTGGCCGGTTTCAGCTTGAGCGTGGCGCTGGCCGTGTTACTCGGCTGGCTGATCGGCCGCCGGGTCATCGCACCGGTCAGCAACCTCGCGGCCCAGGTTCGCCGCGCCAGTGCCTTGCCCGTAGAGCAGGCGCCTGCGGCGAGCGGTTCGTGGGCCAACGATGAGGTGGGTGAGTTGGCCGCCTCATACAACCAAACCCAAGGTCGCCTGGCCGCCGCGCTGCGCCGCGAACAACAGTTCACCAGCGACGTCAGCCATGAACTGCAATTGCCGATCCACACGCTTGAGGCGGCCTGCCAGGAACTGCTCCAGGCCCATCACACGGACCCTCGCATCCAGCGCCAGATAAGCCGCATGGCACGTGCCACCGAACAAATGGAGCTGCTGGTCAGTACCTTTTTGCTACTGGCGCGGGACTATGAAGCGCCAGCGCTGCGCAGGGCCGCGATCACCCTCAAGGCCGCCAGCGATGAGGCGGTCGACACCTGGGCCACGGCCATTCGCGAAAAGGGCCTGGCCTTCGAGTACCAGTACGTGGGCCACGGCGGCGAAGCCTGCTACAACTCCACCCTGCTGCTGTCGGTGATGGGTAATTTGTTGCGCAACGCCTGGCATTACACCGATGAGGGGTTCATCCGCCTGACCGTGGGCGATACCGGTTTCATGGTCGAAGACAGCGGCATCGGCATCCCGGAAGAAAAACGCCATGCCATGTTCCAACCCTTTGTGCGCGGCGATGAAAAACGCGGCGAGGGGCTGGGCCTCGGCTTATCGCTGGTCCAGCGGATCTGCCTCGACCAAGGCTGGCGGGTGGAACTGACCGGGCGTGAACCGCAGGGGTGCTGCTTTACCGTGGCGCTGGTCGCTGAACCGCCAGCGTTGCCAATTGCTGCTCGAACCATGCCTGCATAAAGCGCCGGGTTCCCATGCCGTCGCCACATGCGCAGGCCAAATGGCGGTCGGCGCTGCGCAAGTGGGCCCGCAAGCGCTGGTGTACCGTGTCGGCGCCGAGCAGGGCCACCAGCGTGGTCTTACCAGCATCTTGGTGACAATCCTTACCGGTATGGGTGTGGCCATCGGCAAGGTCGTCCAGCAGTTGGAAGGCCTGGCCCAGCTCAAGGGCAAAATGTGCCAACGACTCGCGCACCGCGGGTACCGCGCCCGCCGCGACCGCGGCCATTTGCACGGTGGCGCTGAACAGCACACCGGTTTTCAACGCGTTGGTCTGCACGATCGCCTCGGCACTGCGTGCCCTAGCGCCCTCGCGAAGGTCCTGGTATTGGCCGGCGACCAAGCCCTGGGTGCCCACCGCGGTAGCCATCTGCCCAACCAACTCGGCCGCGCAGGCCGGCGCGTGCGCGCTCGCTGCCGCGATGACACCGAAGGCGCGGCTGAGCAACGCCACGGCAGCGAGGATCGCGACATCTTCACCGAATTGGCAGTGTACGGTCGGCCGCCCCCGGCGCATCCGGGCATTGTCCATGCAAGGCATGTCGTCGAGCACCAGCGACGCGGCGTGGACCATTTCAACCGCGCACGCCAGGTCAACTATGCTGGCAAGCTCGCAGCCCAAATCCCGCGCAGTGAGCAGCAGCAGCAATGGGCGCAGGCGCTTGCCTGGCGCCAGCACGCCTTCGCGCACGGCAATGCCCACCAGGTCTTGCTCCGCAGCGGGGGGTAGTAGTTCCTCCAGGCGGCGCTCCACCGCGTCGCGCAGCGCCAGCAGTTCATCGGCTTGCTCCAAGGCTTGGTGGGCGGTGGCTGTCATCGATCCATTCTCTGCGGTGTTTTAACCGTTGCCAGTCGTTTGCATGGAACGCCTGCGTTCAAGCGGTGCCATACCCATGGTTAAGTTGTACCAAACTTTGAATATGGACCAAAGTTGTACAACTGCTCACAGCAATGACAGCTCGATTCATTGGATTACTCCCGGGAGCTTCCACGATGGAAACCGACCTGGTTCACCGCAAGAACGATCATCTGGATATCATTCTCAATGCCCAGCGTGACCCGGTAACCCAGGCCAATGGCTTCGATCGCTTTCGTTTCGAACATTGCGCGCTGCCGGAACTCGACCTGGATGCCATAGACGTAAGTACTCGCGTGCTTGGCCGTACCCTACGCGCGCCGTGGTTGATCAGCTCGATGACCGGCGGCGCCAGCCGGGCGCGCACGATCAACCTGCACCTGGCCGAGGCGGCCCAAGCCTTGGGCATCGCCATGGCAGTAGGCTCGCAACGGGTGGCGCTGGAAGGCGCCACCGATTGGGGGCTCACCCGCCAATTGCGCCATGTGGCGCCAGATATCCTGCTGATGGCCAACCTGGGCGCCGCCCAACTACGCGGGGCCCAGGGCATCGACTATGCGCGCAGGGCGGTGGACATGATCGGTGCCGATGCCCTGGTGGTGCATTTGAACCCGCTGCAAGAGGCCCTGCAACCGGAAGGCGACCGTGACTGGCGCGGCGTGCTCGCGGCCATCGAGCAGGTGGCGCGCACGTGCGAAGTGCCGCTGGTGGTCAAGGAGGTCGGCGCAGGGTTGTCGGCTCGGGTGGCGCGGCAGCTGGCCGATGTGGGCGTGAGCATGCTCGATGTGGCGGGCACCGGCGGCACCAGTTGGGCTGCCGTGGAGGGCGAACGGGCCCGGCGCAAAGCGCAGCGCGAGGTCGCCATGGCCTTCGCCGCGTGGGGCATCCCCACGGCCCAAGCATTGCACGCGGTGCACCGGGCACTGCCGCAAATGCCGCTGATCGCCTCGGGCGGTATCCGCCACGGCATCGATGCGGCCATGGCGCTGCGCCTGGGCGCCAGCCTGGTCGGCCAGGCGGCGGCCGTGCTGGCTGCCGCGTGCGATTCCAGCGATGCGGTAATCGAGCATTTCCAAAGCCACATCCAACAATTACGGGTGGTGTGCTTTTGCACCGGCAGCGCCAACCTGGCCGCGCTCAAACAGGCCCCGCTGATGCTGACCGAGGCGCGCCCATGAGCCACTTCGCCGTGGTCGCGCCGCCGCTGTACAGCCATTTCCGCGCCTTGCAAGCGCTGGCCCAGGCCTTGATCTGCCGTGGCCACCGCGTGACCTTCGTGCACCAATACGAAGCCGCCGGGCTGCTTAGCGACCCCGGCATTGGCTTCGAGCCAGTAGGGCTGGCCAGCCACCCGGCCGGCAGCCTGGCGCGCGCCTTGCGCCACGCCGCAAACCCGTCGGGGCTGGCTATCCGGCGGGTGATCGCTGACCTGTGCGCCACCACCGACATGCTCTGCCTGGCATTGCCCGCCGTGCTGCAACGGCTGCAGGTCGACGGGGTGATTGCCGACCAGATGGAAGCGGCCGGTGGCCTGGTCGCCGAAGGGCTCGGCCTGCCGTTTGTGTCGGTGGCCTGCGCCTTGCCGGTGAACCGCGAAGAAGGTGTGCCCCTGGCGGTGATGCCCTTTGCCTATGCCACCGACGAGCGCGCCCGGCAGTTGTACCGCGGCAGCGAGCGGGTGTACGACTGGCTGATGCGCGACCACGGCCAGGTCATCGCCCGCCACGCTTACGCGTTTGGGCTGCGGCCTCGGCGGGGCTTACATGAATGCCTCTCGACCTTGGCACAAATCAGCCAAACGCCGCCTGGCCTGGACTTTCCCCGCCAACAGTTGCCGGATTGCTTCCATGCGGTGGGCCCCTTGCGCCCTGCCCTGACGCGGCCCGGCAGCGACCCGGTGTGGCCGCTGGAGCCGGCGCGGCCCTTCGTGTTCGCCTCGCTGGGCACGCTGCAAGGCCAACGCTATGGGCTGCTACGTAGTATCGTGCGTGCCTGCCGGCGGGTGGGCGCACAGGTGTTGGTGGCCCATTGCGGCGGCTTGGATGCGGCGCAAGCGCAAGCCCTGGGTGAACACGGCGCCACCTGGGTAACCGCTTTTGCCGACCAACGCCAGGTGCTACGCCAGGCCCATGTGCTGGTCAGCCATGGCGGGCTCAACACTGTGGTTGACGCCATCGCCGGCGGTACCCCCATCCTGGCGCTGCCGATTGCCTTTGACCAGCCTGGGGTGGCGGCACGGGTGGCCTACAGCGGCATTGGCCGGCGCGCGTCGCGGTTCTGCCGCAGCGGTGCGCTGGCCGAGCACCTGCAGGCATTGCTCGAGGGCGAGCATTACCGCCAGGCGCTTCAGCGGCTAAGCGGCCAGGTGCAACAACTACCCGGCACCGACGGTGCCGCCAGGGTCGTCGAGCAAGCCCTGTGCAGCAAGCGCCCGGTATATGCGGAGCGTGCCGCATGAGCCGCGGCTGGGACTTGATATTGGTGGGTGCGGGCTTAGCCAATGGCTTGATCGCCTGGCGTATGCGGCAACTCCAGCCACAGCGGCGGGTGTTGCTGATCGAACAAGGCGCGCGGCCTGGCGGCAACCACACCTGGTCATTCCATGAAGCCGACCTGCAACCGGCGCAGCGGCAATGGCTGGGACCTATGGTCGAGCATTGCTGGCCAGGCTACACCGTGCGCTTCCCCGGGCTGCAGCGGCATTTACGCGGCGGCTATTGCAGCATCGGTTCGGCGCACTTCGGCCAGGTGCTGGAAGCCACGCCGGGCTTGCAGTGGCTGCCCCATAGCGTTGTCACCCGCATCAGCCCCGACACCGTGCAACTGGCCGACGGGCAAACACTGGCGGCCGCGGCGGTGATCGATGGCCGCGGCGCCCTGCCCAGCCCCCACTTGCAATTGGCCTACCAGGCGTTCGTCGGCCAGGAGTGGCAACTGCCGCGGCCACATGGCTTGCGCTGGCCCTTGCTGATGGACGCGCGAGTCGACCAAGGTGAGGGCTATCGTTTTGTCTATACCTTGCCGCTGTCGGCCGACCGCTTATTGATTGAAGACACCCACTACGTCGATACGCCCTGGCTCGACCCGCAGCGGCTGCGCGAGAACATCGGGGCGTATGCCAATGACCAAGGCTGGCAGGGTGGCCTGCTGCTACGCGAGGAGCACGGCTGCTTGCCGCTCACCTTGAGCGGGCAGTTCGACGCCTTTTGGGCCAGCGCACAGGGTGTGCCGCACAGCGGACTGCGTGCCGGGTTGTTCCACTCTACCACCGGCTACTCGCTGCCTTGCGCGGTACGCCTGGCCGATGAGATCGCCCGGCAAACCGACCTCGGCCACGAGCACCTGTTCGCCCTGGTGCAAGGCATCGCGCGGCGGCATTGGCGCCAGCAGCGGTTCTTTCGGTTGCTCAACCGCATGCTGTTTTTGGCTGGCCAGCCCCATGACCGCTGGCAAGTGATGCAGCGTTTTTATGGCCTGCCCGAAGGCTTGATCCAACGCTTTTATGCCGGCCAGCCCAGTATGGCCGACAAGGCGCGGCTGCTCATGGGCAAACCGCCAGTGCCCATGGGCCAGGCCCTGCGTGCAGCGCTTAAAGGGTCCCCACAGTTCAAGGCCCAGATATGAAGCGAACGTTGGTCATCGGCGCAGGTTTCGGTGGGTTGGCCCTGGCCATCCGCTTGCAGGCGGCGGGCATTCCCACCGTATTGCTCGAAGCGCGCGACAAGCCGGGTGGGCGCGCCTACGTGTACCAAGACCAAGGCTTCACTTTCGATGCGGGCCCCACGGTGATAACCGACCCCAGCGCCCTTGAGGAATTGTTCCAGGTGGCTGGGCGGCCAATGAGCGACTACGTAACGTTGCTGCCGGTACGGCCCTTCTATCGGCTGTGTTGGGAAGATGGCCGCCAGTTGGACTACGACAACGACCAAGCGAACCTCGAGCGCCAGATCCATGCCTTCAACCCACGCGACGTCGAAGGCTACCGGCGGTTTCTGGCCTATTCGCAGCGGGTGTTCGAAGAAGGCTACCTCAAGCTTGGCAGCGTACCGTTCCTGTCGTTTCGTGACATGCTTCGCGCCGGCCCGCAACTGGCACGGTTGAAGGCCTGGCGCAGCGTGTATGCCACGGTGGCGGGGTTTATCGAAGAAGACCATTTGCGCCAAGCATTTTCGTTTCACTCACTGTTGGTGGGTGGCAACCCCTTCGCCACCTCATCGATCTACACGCTGATCCACGCGCTGGAACGGGCTTGGGGGGTGTGGTTCCCGCGTGGGGGCACCGGTGCGCTGGTCCAGGCTTTGGTGCGCTTGTTCACCGACTTGGGCGGGCAACTGCAGCTCAACGCCAAGGTCGAGCGGCTGGAACTCGACGAGGGCCGCGTGTGCACCGCGCACGTGGTCGGTGGGCAGCGCATCGATGTAGAGGCGGTGGCATCCAATGCCGATGTGGTGCACACCTATGCCACCTTGCTTGGGCACCACCGCCGCGGTGCGGCGCAGGCTGCCGCGCTCAAGCGCAAGCGTTCGAGCAACTCGCTGTTCGTGTTGTACTTCGGCCTTAACCAGCGGCACGAGCAATTGGCCCACCATACGGTGTGTTTCGGCCCGCGCTATCGTGGGCTGGTCCACGACATTTTCCACCGCGACCGGTTGCCGGAGGACTTTTCGTTGTACCTGCATGCGCCCTGCGTAACCGACCCGTCGCTGGCACCGCCGGGGTGTGGGGCCCATTATGTGCTTGCGCCGGTACCGCACCTGGGCAACGCGCCGCTGGATTGGGCCGAACAGGGCCCGCGCCTGCGCGAGCGTATCTTCGATTACTTGGAGCAACGCTACATGCCCGGGCTGCGCCAACAGTTGGTGACCCAGCGGATGTTCACCCCGTTCGACTTTCGCGACCAGCTCGGCGCCCACCTTGGCTCTGCCTTTTCACTGGAGCCGATTCTCACCCAGAGCGCCTGGTTCCGCCCGCACAACCGCGACCGTGACATCCCCAACCTGTACCTGGTGGGCGCCGGCACCCACCCGGGCGCCGGCGTGCCTGGGGTGATCGGCTCCGCCAAGGCCACTGCGGGCTTGATGCTGGAGGCACTGCTGCGATGAACCCTGCTTTGCTCGAACACGCCACCCATACCATGGCCGTGGGCTCGAAGAGCTTTGCCAGCGCCGCGAAACTGTTCGCCCCGGCAACCCGCCGCAGTGCGCTATTGCTCTATGCGTGGTGCCGGCACTGTGACGACGTGGTGGATGGCCAGGTGCTGGGCGTGGCCGCTGCCAGTACCGATGCGCGCACCCCGCAGCAGCGCTTGGCATACCTGGAACGGCAAACACGCTTGGCCTATACCGGGGCGCCGATGGCCGAGCCTGCCTTCGCCGCCTTGCAGGCAGTGGCGAAGGCCCACCAGATTCCCCTGCAGTTGGCATTGGACCACTTGGAAGGCTTCGCCATGGATGTGCGCGGCGAGCACTACCCGCGTTTGCACGACACCCTGCGCTACTGTTACCACGTTGCCGGCGTGGTGGGGCTGATGATGGCGCAAGTGATGGGGGTTCGCGAACAGGCCGTGCTTGACCGTGCCTGTGACCTGGGGCTGGCGTTCCAGCTCACTAACATGGCCCGGGACATCGTCGAAGATGCCGAGGCCGGGCGTTGCTACCTGCCACGCTGCTGGCTGGCCGAGGCAGGGATCGACCCAACGCGCCTGGCCGACCCTACCCAGCGGGCGGCGCTGGCCCAGGTGGCAGCACGCCTGGTGAGCGAGGCCGAACCCTACTACGCCTCGGCACTCGCTGGCCTGCCGGCGTTGCCGCTGCGCTCGGCATGGGCGATTGCCAGCGCCCGGGGCATTTACCGGAAGATCGGTATCAAGGTACGAAACGCCGGCGCCCAGGCGTGGGATGGGCGCCAGCGCACCAGCGGGCTTGAAAAGCTCGGCCTGCTGGTGCGGGGGGCTGGGGTGGTGGTGAGCGCCCGGTTTGCAACGGCGCCGCCGCGCCCGCCAGGGCTATGGCCGCGGCCGCGTTAAGCCGCCGAGTCGACGCTACCGATCAGCTTGCGCAGGTAGTCACGGGCGCAGCCCAGGTAAAACGCCGCCAAGACAGGCTCCAGCGGGGTGGGCTGATCGGCCAGCATGTGCAAGAACCCCCTGGCAAAGCTGACGGTATTGATTAACCCTTGCAGGTCGTAGGCCAGCCCTTGAACAGGCGTGTGTACGGCGGTGACGTTCGCCAATAACCGCTCGGTGCGGGCGGCGTAGCGCTTCATCTGGTTCAGCTCCCTCACCCGTTTGGGCACACCCATGGCTGCCGTGAGGGCGATCACCAGCGCGTCCAAGGGCCGCAGCCCTGGCACCTTGGTGCGCAGTCGGTTCAACTCATGCAGGCGGATTTGCAGCCCGGCGCGGTAGCTGTCCAGGGCAGCGGCACTGGCGCTGACAGCGTCCCGCTCGCCCACCAGTACACGGGTTACCTGCACGGCGCGTAGCTCATGGGCCGACCATTGGCTGCTGGCGGCCCGGAACCGTGCCATGCTATTACCGAGCTGCGCGGCATCGGCAGCACCGAGCCAGCCGAGCTCATGGTGCGCATCGCGTGATACCTGCTGGGCAAAACTGCCAGCCGATCAACCGGTACATCGTTTGGGTAAGGTACAGCTTCGCGTGGTCCCGGCAGCTTGCCTGAATGTCGCCTACCTGGCTGGCGACGGTGTGAGCGAACCACCCGCCGGCGGGCATCATCCGCTGCAACAAAAAGGCACGGGCCTGGGCCGTCATGCATGTGGTCGAGAGTGTATCGATGGCCGCCAAAAGCGGCTTGACGCTGATTAACTGCGGCATGGTCACCTCCTGTGTAGAGTGACCATCAACGTATCCGCCCGCCGTAGGAAGCCCGCGTTACTTATGTACAAGCGTTAGGCACCGCCCTTCTTTTTAAGGTCGGGGCCCTGCTGGCGGCGCAGTTGTTGGCGCAACCGTGCCAGCGGTGGGGCATACAGAAAGCCGAACGACACGCAGCCCACGCGCCCCTTAACCACGTGGTGCAGCCGATGCGCCTGGTATAGCCGCTTGAGATAACCCTGGCGCGGTACGTAGCGAAAGGGCCAACGCTGATGCACCAAGCCGTCATGAACCATGAAGTACAGTGCGCCATAAACTGCCATGCCGGTGCCCACCCACTGCAATGGCCAGGCGCCCGCATTGCCCCATGCAATTAACACGATCGCGACGCCGGCAAACACCACCGCGTAGAGGTCGTTTTTCTCAAACCAGCCAAGCCGCGGTTCATGGTGCGAACGATGCCAGGCCCAACCGGGGCCGTGCATCAGGTAACGGTGGGCGATGATCGCCACGCCTTCCATGGCGGCCACCGACAACACAACGACGGACAGGTTGAACAACGCGTGCATAGAACCCTCCCAGGCTTTGCTTGGGACGTGTCCGAGGCAAAGCCGGTTCCCTTGCGCTGCGATTATTCCAGCGCCCGGCGCAGGGCGGCAATATGGCCCACCACCACGCATGGCGCTCCCACCTGGCGGGCCGTATCGACGTCCTGGATGAGCCTGTCCAGCACGTCTGCCACGGTGTACAACTGGTTGAGTAACGACTGCAACGCCGCAGCAATGGCTGGCAATACATGATGCAGTGTCCGGTAATGCCGCAACGTTGCCCTGGCGAACTCAGCCCAGGTGCCAGAGACCGGCACGCCGACCCTGACCGGTAACCCGGTAAGCCGCGACCATCGCTCACGGGGCTGGGCCACCGCGGCGGAAAGGGCTTCGACCCTGGTGTGCAACCAGTTCAGCGTATCGGCCTTGGGCAGGCGATCACGGCCGGCCTGGACATCCTTGATCAGCAGTTCCAAGCCGTCGCGAAGCCACCTCCATTCACGCTCGCTGGGGTGGCGTTGGTGGGCGTCGTTCGGCTGCGGCAATTGCGTTTCAAACGCCTGTAACGTGTTTTCGACGGCAACGGGCCAGGTGCGCGCGCTGGGCCAGGGCTGGGGAACCCATGCGTCCCCCAGCGTGAACCCTTGGCCCGAATGGCTTAACGCTAAATAGGCGGTGTCCCATTGCCCGAGCAATTGATCACACGCCATGGCATTAGCTTTCATGTAACCCTAGGCTGCCAGCGCGGTTTCCATGGCTTGTTCGAGGGTCTGCCCACTGGGCGCAACGATCTTGGCCCCGCTCATTTGCGCGCGCAGGGTCTTGATGTCGTTCTCGATGGTGCTGATGCCGCCTCGAGCTTGAGCAATGATCGCCTCCCTGAGCACGTCCACATACTGTTTGCCGGCGGCCATGTCATTTTTAAGCTCCGCCAACGAACCTTGCAGCAGGGTCCAGCCATTGAGCATCGCCTGGGAGGCATCCACCGCGCTGCTGGCTTCATCAGCGATCGCAACCATCGAAGCGCTCATGTTCGACAACAACAAAATCCCGCTCTCGGTTTGGTGGATGTGGCCCAACACATTACTTTTGTGCCGCATCGCTTCTCGGTAGCCCGTGATGCCACCGGCGGTGGCATCGACACCTTTACCGATCATCGCCATGCCGCCACTGATTACCAACGGCGTCGCGGCACCCGCGGTGAGTAAACTGCCCAAGGCGATGACTATCGCACCGCTGACGATGGCGAAAATCCCCAAAATCCTTTTACGGTGCATCGCCTGCAATTGCTTCTCGGCCTCTTCCAATTGCAACTGCAGCTCGGTCAATACCCCTTGCTGAGCCTCTTTGAGTACCGTGGCGTCGTAAGCGACCGAACGAAAGGCACGTTGGTCTTGAGAAAACGCATCACGCACCTGGGTCACTTCTACCACCACGTCTTTGGCGGCATCGATGTAACCGTCCAACTTATGCGCCAATAAGTCCAACACTTTGATGGCTTCGGTGTTGGCCATGGTGCTGCTCAGCACTTTGCCGAATTCAAGCTGCGACTTGAAATAGTGTTCCATGTCATCCAACGTGACGATGATCATGCGTTGGGTACGGTCAAGGTAGTTCGCCGCGTTAGCCTGCGCTTTTAGCAAGTGGGTGTTGGCGCGTTTACCGAGGGCGTCGATGTCTTTGTTGGTGGGGTAACGAGGAATGGGCGGCTGCTTTTGCACGCTCAGCGCATAACCCTGCATCACCATGGCGACGGAGCCTTGCTGGCCCAGTGAGGCCCGATAGTTTTCTAGCTCTCGGTTGACATAGGAATGATCCTTCATAGTCATGCCTCCTGGGTATGGACGATGCTTACGGGCACCTGGCGATTGACGAAACCGCTGCCGCTCAGTTCTTTACCAATAGCTTCGATTCGCTGCAGGCCGGTCACCAGCGCCGTGCGTTCTGCCAGCAGTTGCTGGAAGGATTTTTCCGACCAGCCCTCGGCCAGCTCACGCCAGAGGGTGTCCAGCGCGTTGGTTTTATCCAATGACCGGCCCAGCGAAGCGGCGAGATCCTTGATGCTTTGAAACAAAGCCAGCGTGACGGCAATGCTTGCCTTTTGCTCGAACAGCGATACGTAAAGCCCGGCCAGGCGCTTGAACACACGGTCGGACTCGGCCTTCAGGGCTTGGGCCTGGGCGCTCGCTTCGGCAAAGGCATTAACGTCTACTTCGATACGTTCGATCACCATACCCTCGTCGCCCTTGCCTGGGGGGCCAGCGACGGCCTTCACCGGCGGTAAAATCTTCACGGTATGCGTAACCCAGCCGCCAATCAGGCTGCCTTGGCTGCGTGCCAGTTCGATCAGTTGAAGGTTGATCTCGTGCAAGCGCTTACTGAGCGCCTCGATGTCGCGCTTGAGCGTGTCGACCTTGACGCTGCCACTGGCCACGGCGCCTTGCTCGCCATGCACCAGCGCATCAAGCTGCGGGAGCAAGGTATCGACTTGGTCTTTGATGAGGGCAACCGTTGAGCTTAATTCGGTGGCGTGAGCACTGGCCCGCGCTACGTTCGATTGCAACAGCGCTGCCAGCGCGGCGGTGTCGCCGAGCGAAGCACCGATATGACTGAGGCTGGTCAACAAGCCCTGGTTGGCCTTGACCGTAGTGATCAGCGCTGCGATGCCTTTATCCAGCACCTGCGTAGCCGAGGCCCAGGCACTTTTTTGCGTCGCCTCGAATGGCGCAATTTGCTGGGGCTCCAGCCAGTGATAGGCCGGCGCCTGGCGTTTAACCAGCAGGGCGCGGCTTTGGCAGGTGTACAACGCGTTAGCCGCGGCTTCGAGCGCCTGAATGTAGGCACTGATGAGTATGGGTTGGGACATTCGGTATCCTCCATGATGGATTCACCGATGATCCCTACCGCTGCACCTGCCGGTGCGTTAGCCAACTACCGCCTTTCGTTTACATCGGTGGCGTAAGCCCACCGACCCCCACGGCGATGGACTGCGCCTGTGGCTGGCCATCCTCGCCGGGCGCTGCGACCACGATCGCTTTCGCGCCGGGCAGCAACAATGCCGGGGTGCCCGGATCCAGGCGCACTACCGGCACCCCTGCCGGTACACGCACGGTTTGCTCGCCATTGGCATAGCGCACCACCAACTGCCGGCCATCCTGGCCTTGTAACTGGCCCACCGTGCCGTTGGTCATGGTCGCCTGGTTGCCGTCGCTGCCCTGCCACGGCCGGTGGCCATCGCCACTGCCGCGCAGGCTGGGGGCGAAAATGTGCACCTCGATCGCTTGCAACGTGCCGTCAGGCTGGGTGGCGGCGGCGGTGCCGATGTAGCTGTCGGGGTGGATATCGGCAAAGGTCGCCGCCGATACCGCATTGATGCGCGTGGCGGGCGTGACCCGGGCGTTGAGCACTTCGCCACTGGCGGTGCGCAAGGTCACCGCCTCGGCGCTGCCAGAGACCAGCGTACCGCGGACTTTTTCGGTCATGCCGGGCGGCGCGTCGGCAGCCTGCACGGCGAAGGCGTGCAAAGTGGTAATGGCGAACACGGCAGGCAAAACGTGGTGCAGCTTCATTACGGGCCCCTTTGGGTTTTGTTTCGCAGCACATTGCAGCGCCGCCATAGGGTGGTTAGCATAGGCCGCTTTACAGTAGACCTGAACCTTCATGTACAACGGATTATTCGCAGTGATCATCGGCGGTTCGGCCGGGTGCGTACTGCGCTGGTTCATGGGCCTGCGCTTCAACGCGCTGTTCCCCCAACTGCCACTGGGCACTTTGCTGGTCAACCTGATCGGCGGTTTTATCATTGGCTGCGCCATGGCTTTCTTCAGCCGCTACCCCAACCTGGACCCTGCCTGGCGGGTGCTGATCACCACGGGTTTCTGCGGCGGGCTGACCACCTTCTCGACGTTTTCCGCCGAGGTCGTCAGCATGCTGCAGCAGGGCCGTTATGGCTGGGCGTTGGCCACGGTGGCGGTGCATGTACTGGGTTCGCTGGCAATGACCATCGCCGGCTTCGCCTTGGTCCAGCGGCTCGGCTGAGCCCGGCTCAGCCGTCGCCCTGCTGGCCCCGCCGGAATTGTGAAGGTGCCATGCCATGGGCTTGGCGAAAGCGCCGGGAAAAGTACGCCTCGTCGGCGAAACCGCACAGCCCGGCGATGTCACCGATCGAGCGTTCGCTGCCCAACAGCAGGCTGCGGGCCAAATGCATGCGCCGCTCCAGCACCAGTTCGCTAAAGGTTTTTCCGGTTTCCTTGCGCAACCAGTGGGTCAAGTAATTGGGCGACAGGTAAGTGGCCGCGGCTACCGTTTTCAGGTCCAGCGCGGGGTCGGCCAAGTGTTTGCGCACGTAGTCGGTCATGCGCGCCAGGGCGTCACGGCGGCTGAGGGTGGTCGCATTGGTGGCCGCCAAGGCCTTGAGCGGTTGGGCGTATGCCCGGCACACCAGCGCGATCAATTGCAGCAGGCAGCCTTTGAGGTACTCACGGGTGCCAAATTCGCGGTCTTGGTCCAGCCCACGCATGCGTGCCAGCAAGGCCAGGGCATCGGCCCAGTCCGCATCGCCCAGCACGAAATCCAAGTGTTGCTGAAACCGAAACGGCGCCAATTCCGGGGCCCGCGCCAGTGGCACGTCTTCGAGGTCCAGCGGTGAGCAGTCCAAGTGCGGCAGCAACAGGTGTTGGTCGAAATTGATCAACAGGCAATGGCCTTGGCCCATGGGGGGAATGTAGTGAATACGGTGCGGCAATATGAACGCCAGCGCCTGCGCGGCAAACGGCCGCTCGACATTGCCGATACGCTGGGTGGTCGGCGCGCCGAGGTTAACCTGGATCTGGAAATACTCATGCCGGTGGGCGCCGCCCTCGGCATTACCCAGGCTCTTTTCGCGAATGTGGAAATCGGTACGGTCACTGCGCTGGCGCATGCCATAAGTGGGAACCCGGGCGGTGGAAGCCATGCTCACTCCTTTCAGCCTGTACGATGACTAAAACGCCTCATCGGGCGTTTTTTCTACCCTGCGCGCGAATCCAAATGCCGGTCGCCTTCGGCGCTTGCCACGACCGCTCTAGCTCAAGCATTACCACGCTAAACCCGCGGGCCATGCCAGCCCCTGGCAGGGGGCCGCGCTTGGACAAAAATAAGCACTTGCATACGGGTAGGTTTGTCGGGGGGTATAAGCGGTTGATCTTTGTGCCTTGTACGATAACCTAACACCATCGTTAACAGCATCCCTCAACAATAAATAACCGGTGCTTGCCCAATGATGCCCCCTACCGCTCACCCGCGTTCGCCTCCACCCATGGCTACCCGCCGGACCCCGGCTTTGCACAGCCCCATGCTACAACCTATCCAACAATAAAAGAGGCATTCGCATGTCAACCCTTTCCCAGCCCCACCAGGCCGCTGCGGCTCGTGATGCCGCCCCCACTCGGCGCCTGCCTACCCGGCGGCGCTGGTTCATGCTCTCGTTGCTGCTGATTGCAACCATCATCAACTATGTTGACCGGGTGAACCTCTCGATCGCCGCCCCGTTCATGTCCAAAGACCTGGGCTTGGACAAAATCCAGATGGGTTTGGTCTTCTCCGCGTTCGCCTGGACTTACGCCTTTGCCCTGGTACCGGCGGGCTTCGTCGCTGACCGCCTAGGCTCGCGCTTGGCCTATGGGGCGTCGTTGGTCACCTGGTCGTTGGCCACCGTTGGCCAAGGCCTGGTCGGTGGCTTCGCCTCGCTGTTCGGCCTGCGCTTGCTGGTAGGGGCGCTGGAAGCCCCGGCATTCCCGGCCAACAGCCGGGCAGTCACAGTGTGGTTCCCGGCCCGTGAGCGCGGTATCGCCAGCAGCATATACGTGTGCGGCCAATACCTGGGCACCGCCCTGTTCACCGGTGCCTTGATGTGGTTGGCCACGAGCTGGGGCTGGCGCCACGTGTTCTACAGCACCGGTGTGGTAGGCGTAGTGTTCGGCCTGGCATGGCTGTATCTATACCGCGACCCTGGCACCTGCAAGAAGGTGAGCGCCGAGGAGCTTGCTTACATCGAAGAAGGCGGTGCGCTGGTCAAGAGCAGCGAGCAACGCACCCGCTTCAGTTGGCGCCAGGTCGGTGAACTGATGAGCTATCGGCAGGTGTGGGCCATATGCCTGGGCAAGTTCGCCAGCACGTCGGCACTGTATTTTTTCCTCACCTGGTTCCCCACCTACCTGATCGAAGAACGGCATATGAGCACGATCAAGGCCGGGATTTTCGCCGTGCTGCCATTCATTGGCGCCACGGTGGGCATCCTGCTGGCCGGGGTGGTGTCTGACCTGTTGATTCGCCGTGGCTACTCACTGTCGTTCGCCCGCAAGTTGCCCTTGGTCGTTGGCTCGGCACTGGGCATGTCGATCGTGCTGGTGAACTTCACGGACTCAAACTTGGTGTGCATCGCCGTGCTCACCTGCGCCTTCTTTGCCCAGGGCATTGCCTCGGCGTCCTGGGCGGCCGTGTCAGAAATCGCGCCCAAAGAGCTGATCGGCCTGACCGGCGGTATCACCAGCCTTGCGGCCAATATTGGCGGGATCGTGACACCCATCGCCATCGGCGCCATCGTGCAAACCACCCATTCGTTCGCCAACGCGTTCTGGTTCATCGGTGCGGTAGCGTTGATCGGCACGCTGTCGTATTCGTTCCTGCTCGGGCGCTTGTACCGCATTGAATTGAAGGCCCACTAAGGCCTCCCCGCGCCCCGGTGGCCGGCCCCCCCGGCCACCGTTTAAACTCCTAGGCTCACCACCCACAAGGAGTTTGCCCCATGAAACGCATCGCCCTGTTCGCCCTCGGCGCGGCGCTGGCCATCAACGCCTACGCCGACCAGCCCGGCCCAGACTGGATCTCCGAGGCCCAGGCCAGGGACCTGCTCAAAGCCGCCGGCTACACCCAGGTGACCAAAATCGAGGCCGACGACGGGTACTGGGAAGGTGAAGGGATAAAAACCGACGGCATGCCATACGATTTCAAGGTGGACCCGCACAGCAAGCAGATCACTGAAGAAATGGACATGTAGTGCGGGGCAAGCAGCTACGCCCCCCTCGGCGGGGCCCCTCGGCCGGCTTGCCGCTGGCCCCGTGCGCCCACGCCGAATCACCTTGAACCTTTGCCCGCCCATTCCCCTCCACTGTTGTGTACCCCTGGCCTGCCAGGCCTGTCCATTCAACTGCAGAACAGAGGAAACCCAATGAGCAATCGACTACAAGGCAAGAAAGTACTGGTCATTACTTCAGACACCGGTATTGAACGCGACGAACTGATCAAACCGGTTCAGGCGTTGCAAGCCGAGGGCGCAAGCGTGGTGCATGCCTCAAGCGGCGGCGGCACTACCCAGACGTTCGTCGGTGACACCGAAAAAGACACCACGGTTAAATCCACGCAAAAGCTGGCACAAGTTAACGCGGCCGATTACGACGCACTGGTGATCCCCGGCGGCACCGTCAATGCCGATACCTTGCGCCAGGACAGCGACGCGCAAGCGCTGGTCAAGGCGTTCGCCGACGCGGGCAAAACCGTTGCCGCCATTTGCCACGGCCCTTGGCTGTTGATCAATGCCGGGGTGGTGGAAGGTAAAACGCTGACGTCCTACCCTAGCGTCAGTACCGACTTGAAAAACGCCAAGGCGGCCGCCTGGGTGGATGCCGAAGTAAAACAGTGTGGCGCCAACGGCTGGACGCTGATCACCTCGCGCAACCCTAACGACCTGCCGGCCTTCAACGAAGCCATTACCCAGGCGCTCGAGGCGCGCAAAGCTGCTTGATTCTTCTGCCAACGTAGCCAGGGTGTGGGGTGCAGCTGTTGCCCACGCGCCCTGGCGTGCTGTTCGAGGAGGGGGTACCCCCTGGGTGGCGCCCCCTTCTGCCAGGCCACAATGCCCTCCTCTGCGTGGCCCTGCCGCCACTCCGCCAAGCCGCCTTGGGCGGCAACGATATTCACGCTTCGAGGCTTTTACGAGGGGCTGCGGCCTCACCCAAGCCTCACCCCCGCCCGCCGCCGACATCTTGGCTGCCATGGCCGATTCACGAGCGTTGGTAGCGTAATCAGCGTTTCGTCGGAAAACCTGACTCGCCTAGTGCACCGCTTTGACACCCCCCGCTCGGCCACCTATACCCAATCCACTTTCCCCCGCGCACAGGGTGCCAATATGGACACAAGCAACCCTGGTCAGTCTATGCCGTCGGCCGCTTTTCCCAGGGTTACACCCTTCGCCCCCCATCGCTTGGCCCTGGCCGTGATGCTGGCTGCCGGGCTGCTCAGCGCCGAGGGCAGCCGTGCCGCCACCTGTGCCTCAGGCACCAGCACTTGCAACCTTGGCGCCGGTGCCAGCGTGAACATCCCGGCCAGCACCCAGATCACCGTCATTGACGGCCCAGTCCTCAGCATCGATGGCGTACTGGCGCGGCGAATCGTCAACAGCGGCCAACTCACCGGCAGCACGGCTGGCATTGTCATCAGTGGTGGTGGCCTCACGGGCAGGCTCTATAACGGCGCCGAGGGCCGCATCGAAGGCAGTGGTGCGGCGATTGCGGTCAGCAACGCCACCCTGGCCGCAGGGCTTGCCAATGCGGGCACGCTCACCGGCAACAGCCTGATCGCCATCGACCACAGCACCGTGCAGGGCGACCTGGCCAACAGTGCGAACCTCAGCGGCTTCAGTGATTTCGGCATTGGCTTGGTGGGCAGCACATTGATCGGCGATCTGCTCAACAGCGGCAACCTGGACGGCGGCGGCGCCAGCCTGCTGCTCGACAGTACGCGCGTGCAAGGTTCGCTGCGCAATTCCGGGGTGCTCTCTGGCGGCGATACCCCCCTGTTACTGACTAACGGCACGGTCGTAACTGGCGACGTGGTCAACACCGGTACGGTGAACGGTAATAGCTTTTTTGAAAATGCCACGATCGAAGGCCGCTTCATCAATGGCAATGCCGGGGTGTTATTCGCAGGCCTTACCGCGCTGCGCTTGCGCAATACCGTGATCGCCGGCGGGCTGGTCAATAACGGCCTGATCAATTCCGGCGAAGGCGTGTGGATCGAAGGCGGCCAGTTGGGTGGGCTGACCAACACCGGCACGATCTATCTCAGCAGCGGCCAACTGTCGGTGGAGGGCACCCGCATCGACGGCGACATCCGCAACAGCGGCTCGATCCTCAGCAGCGGCAGTGGCGCCGGTGGGCTGGGCTTGTACGCCGGGCGGGTGACCGGCGATGTAGTGAACAGCGGTACCCTCTATGGCGGCAACTTCGGCTCGGCGCTGCTGGTGAGCAATGGTGAGCGCATCGACGGCGATATCGATAACTCCGGGCAGATCACCGGGGCCATCGGTATCGAGTTCAACGGCGGGGTGTTGCAAGGTAGCCTGATCAACACCGGCACTGTCGACGGCGAAGACGTGCAGTTCAATAACAACGGCATCGGCGTGCAGGTAGTCGACAGCCGCCTGGGTAGCAGCCTAGATAATCGCGGCAGCATCAGCGGCTTGACCGCTGGCGTGCGGCTGCAAGGCAGCACCCTGCATGGCGCATTACTCAACTCGGGCGATATCACGTCACCGGGCCAGGCACTGGAGATCACCGGCAGCACCCTGGATGCACGGTTACAGAACGACGGCTACATCGGCATTGGCGCTGCCCCAGACGACCCCGGCCTGCTCGACCCCGCCAGCGCCGTGGGCATCTACGATTCGAGCCTGCGCGGGCTGAGCAACAATGGCCAAGTGGAGGGCAGCGCCTACGGTATCGACATTCAGAACAGCCACCTCAGCGGCCGCCTGGCCAACAGCGCCGGTGCCTCGGTCAGCGGCAGCGTGGCGGCTATCCGCATCAGCGCCAGCCAAGTGGACGGCGGTGTAGCCAACGCCGGCACCCTCGCGGCCAGTGGGGCCGAAAGCACCGGCTTGCTGATCGAAGACAGCGAGGTGGGTAGCTTGCGCAACAGTGGGCGCATCGAGGGGGCCGACTATGGCATCGCCGTGCATGGCAGTACGGTGCTGGGTGATGTCATCAACAGCGGTGAACTGGTCGGTGGGGTGAGCCCGATCTGGCTGGATAACAGCCGCATCGAGGGGGATGTACGCAATAGCGCTGACCTCACCGGCGAGTCGCCGCTGGCGCTGACCAATGGCACCGTGGTCACTGGCGACGTGGTCAATACCGGTACCCTGAGCGGCAATACTTTTTTCGAAAACGCCACGATCGAGGGCCGCTTTATCAATAGCAGTACCGGGGTGCTATTCGAAGGCCTTACCGCGCTGCGCTTGCGCGATAGCGTGATCGCCGGGGGGCTGATCAATAATGGTTTGATCAATTCTGGCGAGGGCGTGTGGATCGAGGGCGGCAGCTTAGGTGGGTTGACCAACACCGGCACGATCTATGTGAGCAGCGGCCAACTGTCGGTGGAGGGCACCCGCATCGACGGCGACATCCGCAACAGCGGCTCGATCCTCAACAGCGGCAGTGGTGCCGGTGGCTTGGGCTTGTATGCCGGGCGCGTGACCGGCGATGTGGTCAACAGCGGCACCCTCTACGGCGGGAATTTCGGCTCAGCGCTGTTGGTCAGCAATGGCGAGCGCATCGACGGCGATATCGATAACTCCGGGCAGATCACCGGGGCCGTCGGTATCGAGTTCGACAATGGGGTGCTGCAAGGTAGCCTGGTCAACACCGGCACTGTGCGCGGCGAAGACATTCAGTTCAATAACGACGGCAGTGGTGTACGGGTGAACGCCAGCGAAATTGACCAGGGGGTGGATAACCGCGGCTTGATCAGTGGCTTGATCTATGGCGCCCTATTCACCGGCAGCACCGTGGGCGGCAGTTTCGACAACCGCGGCCAAATCGTCTCCGCGCAACAAGCGCTGGCCCTCGACAGCACGACCGTGGCTGGCGACCTGCGCAACAGCGGCTATATCGGCACGGATACCGGCGCAGACCCCGACACCGTAGATCCCAACAGCAGCGCCATCCGCCTGGCAGGCAGCACCGTGGACGGGCAGATCGTTAACAGCGGCACCGTCAGCGGCCAACGCGTCGGCCTTGAAATCGACAACAGTACGATCAGCGGTGGCCTGGTCAACAGCGGCACCCTCAGTGGCAGTGAGTACAGCCTGTTCGTGGACGACGACAGCGCCCTTGAGGCGCTGTACATCGCTGGCGATAACGCACGCTTCACCGGCGATGTATACGCCCCGAACACCACCGCCTACGTCTACAGCAACGCCCATTTCACCCTGGCCGACGCCACCACCTGGCAGGTCGAGGGCCTGGTTAACCGTGGCACACTGCGCCTGCAAGCCCCGCTGCAGGCGGGCGGTGACGCGGCGACCCTGGTGGGCGACTATACGCAAAAAACCGGCGCTGTACTGCAAGTGGCCGTCAGCGACAGCGAACGCTATGGTCGCCTGCAGGTCACCGGCACGGCGAGTTTGCCGAGCGATGCCAGCATCGACGTAGACGTGGCCCAGGCCACCCAGCCGTTTACCGCGGATCGCCTGGAATATGTGCTGAGCGCCGGCACCTTGGTATCCGACGGCACGTTTGCCGTCACCACTAACTCGGCGCTGTTCGACTTCAATGCGCAGAAAGTCGACAACCACGTAGACCTCACCCTCAGCGCGAAAACGAGCACCAGCGCCAGCGCGACGGTCGCGAGCATCGGGCTGGAACAGGCCGCCGGTGTTGCGCGGGTGCTCGATGCCCAGTTCGCCCAAGGCAGCAGCAGCGCGTTGGCGCCGTATTTCGTAGCGGCTACCTCATCGGCCGAGGTAGCGCATGACCTTGCCCAAACGCTGCCCAGTGGCAATGCCAACCTGCGCGCCAGCCAGGCGGCGCTGGGGGCAATCAGCGACGCCCTGCAAGCCCGGCTGGTGCCGGCAAGCGACCCGGGCATCGGCCTGCGGCAAAGCCTGGCGCCCAGTTACTGGAGCCAACCCTTCAATACCTTGGGCAGCAGCAAGGGTAGCGCCAGCGGCAGCTCCGGCCAGGTGATGGGCTTCGATACGCGCATCTCGCCCAGCCAACGCATCGGCATGGCCTTCGCCTACGCCCGTGGCGACACGGCGGGCGATAGCGTCAACCCTGCACAAAACAGCCGCCTGGACCTTTGGCAGTTCACCGGCTACAGCGCCTACACCTTGGCCCCAGACACCGAACTACTGGTATATGCCGGGGCCGGCCACAATCGGGTAGATGCGCAGCGCGACCTCGCCCTCAGCGGCGCCAGTGGCGCCGCCAAAGCTCAATACGACAGCCTGTTCGCGACCTTTGGCGCCAGCGCGGGCCACGCCTATGCGTTAAGCCCGGCCACCCGCCTGACGCCTTCGTTACGGCTGGACTATAGCCACATACGAGACGACGGCTACAAGGAAGACGGCGGCAGCGACATCGCCCCGCTGCTATTGACGGTCCAGGCCCGGCAAACCGACCAACTGATCGCAGGCCTCGACGGGCGCCTTGAGCATACCTTCAGCCCGGGTGGCGCTGCGTTGCGGTTGAACCTGGGGGTTGGCTATGACGTGATCAACCAAGACCCGGCGCTGAGCGCAAGCTTTGCCGGCGCGCCAGGGCAACGCTTCAGCACCCGCGGTAGCGACCCCAGCCCCTGGTTGGTGCGTGGTGGCGTAGGCCTGGTGGCGCCATTGTCGGGCGATGCCCAGCTAACCGTGAATTACTCGGTGCAGCAGCGCAGCGACTACACCGACCAAGGCGCCAGCGTCGCGGTGAACTGGGCTTTCTAGCGGCCCATGGACGCGCCCCGCTGCTGGCCGCGCTAGCCGCGCCTCAAGCGCTGGCAGCGCAGGCGCCCAACAAGCTCAGTACCAGGGTCGCCAGTAACTCCACCGACCAGGGTTTGGGCAAAAACGTGACCCCTGGCGCCGCCTGCTCGGCAGCGTAACCATAGCCGCTGGTCAGGATCACCGGCAGCCCCGGGCGTTGCTGCACCAATAGCATGGCTAATTCACCGCCGGTCAGTTGCCCGGGCATGCTGTGGTCGGTGATCACCAGGCCCGCCGCGCCGCCGCCGCTGATATAAGCCATGGCTTCGTCGGCGTTGGTGAAGCCCACCACGGGTAAGCCCAGTTCCAGCACCACTTCCATGGTCAATAGGCGCAGGATGTCGTCATCCTCGACCACCAGGACACACGATGAAGGCTGCAAGGCGATGCAAGGCTGCAAGTTACTCATCAATCAGTCTGCTGCGGTAACGGGTTGCAAGGGGTGTTCCAGCGGTCGGCCATACCCTGTTGGTGATAACCGTCGTACAAGATTGCCACCTGAATTTTATTGCCGGGCAAGGCGCCGTCTTGCCATAGCAGCGCTATGGCAAGGAGCGGCAATGCCGCCCGGCACAGCACAAGGCACCGTCAAAATTGTGCAGCCAACGTCTCAGACACCACACTAGCTTATCGGACCCCTGCCGGGGGAAATTCGTTCCCTCCCGTGACTGCCTGGGATGCGCTGAAGTGCCCTGGGGGAACGCGGGTAGCCAGCGGTGCCTATACCGTTCAATTCGTAAGCCTGAGCGGGCGCTGGGCACGGCGCGGGGGCGTACGCAATTCACTGGCGACGATACCCACTAAAACCAAGGTCGCGCCAATCGCCTTGCCGGTAGTTAAGCGGTCCCCGGCCAGCAAGTACCCAAACACCCCGCTGAAGACCGGTTCGCACATCAACACCCACGCCACCTGTTGTGGGGGTATAACAGCCTGCGCGCGGGTTTGGATGTAGAAACCCAGCGCGGTGCCCAGTAGCGCTATCACCAGCAGGGTGAGGGTTGCCGACATCGAGCGCGGTAGCGAGCATTCGCCCATGGCTACACTCCACCCCAGCGATAGCAGGCCTGCGGTGGCCAACTGTAAAAAGGCCGATACCTGCGGGGGGGCCTCTGCGGCGAATGCCGAGAGCACCACGACATGCACCGCGAAGGCTACTGCGCAGCCGAGGATAAGCAGGTCACCGATGTGCAAGGTGAACCCCTCCAGGCTCAGAAAACCCAGCCCGCATAGCGCGATGAGCATTCCGATAAGCTGCCGGGCTCGCGGGCGCCCGCGGCCTGCCAAACACAATATGAGGGGCACGAACACGCTGCACAACCCGGTAATGAACCCTGCATTGGAGGCCGTGGTGTACGCCATGCCGCTGGTTTGCAGCAGGAACGCGATAAACAGCACCGCCCCGGCCGAGATGCCACAGGCCCAGCCCCGCGCTGGCAATCGGAGTAACGAGCGCTTGGCGAAGGGGAACAAGGCCACAGCGGCGACAATAAACAGCCAGGCATTGAGGGCCGAGGCGCTGAGACCCGCCAGGCTTTCGTGCTTGGCGACAAAGCTCCAACCCCACACCGCCGTGACGGCGATAAGCGCCAGCAACCAGAAGCTGCGTTGAGACATAACTCACTCCCAGGCAGGCGTTTATACCGAACGCCTGGCCAGAAGTGGTGCATCAGCGGTACCCAGGAACCCAAAACATAGTGCCGCGCGGCTGCGTTTGCAAGGCGCAGCGCAAGCCACGGCGGCGCACCTCAGGGGGGTGAGGCGCCGTGGCTCGGCCGCGAGCGGCTGTATGAGGGCGGTGCCGGTTCATATTTGTTCCAGATCCGCCGCAGGTGGCGGGCCGAACCAAAGCCTGCGCGCTGCGCGACCGTTTCCAGGTCCAGGGTCGACTGGGCAAGCAATTCCCGGACAAGGGCCACCCGCAGCCGGTGCAGGTAGTCGAGCGGGCTGCTGCCTGCATGTTGGTGAAACAGCCGGCCCAGGTGCCGGCTGCTGGTGCAGGCAATGCGCGCCATGCGCTCGACGCTCCAGTCACCGCTGGGGGCCGCCGCCACGGCGTCCTGGACCCGGTGCAGCGCCGGGTGCAGGTGATTGCGCCCGCTGATCCACGGTGATAACTGCGGGTCAGCGCCCGCCCGGCGCATGTACACCACCATCTCCCGTGCAACCGCACAGGCGAGCCGCGGCCCGGCCAACTCGGCGAGCAGGTGCAGCATCAAGTCGATACCGGCGGTGATGCCAGCACTGCTGCTGACCCGGCCGTCTGTTACGTACAGCCGGTTCTGCACCACCAAGGCCGCAGGGGCGATGGCCTGTAACGTGGCACACAGCGTGTGGTGGGTGGTGCACTGGCGGCCATCGAGCAGCCCGGCCCGGGCGGCGCTCAACGCCCCGGCGCACACGCACAACAAGCGCGTGCTGCTCGGCGCCAGCACACGCCGCAGCCAGCCGGTGAGCACGCTGCTGGCCGCCTCGAATTCGCGCTGCTGCGCCGCCGTAACCTTGGACGTGGAGCCGACCAACACCACCAGGGTGCCCGGTGCCAGTGCCTCGGGCAGAGGCGCCAACCCAGACAGGGGCAAACCGAGCGAGGTTTGCACCGCTGCCACTGGGCTAACGTACCGCAAGTCGAAGGCTACGCTGGGTTCTCCCCTAAGTTGCGCCTCGGCTGCCGCCATGTGGGAGGCCAACCGCAGTACTTCGGCCGGCCCCACCAGGTCAAGCATCAGCACATTGGGCAGCAACACGAACAGCACCGGGGTCGCCACCGCCTAGCCCTCAAGCGCCTGGGCGACCGTGGCAATGCGCGCGAAGCGCCCCTGCAACACCAACTCGGTGCGTTCGCGAATGTCAGCGGGGCTGTAGGTGCGCCCGCTACCGGCGTGGACCATGGCAAAGGTCAAGGTCGCTTCGCTCACGTAGTCCACGGCAAACCCGCTGTCCGATGCGTGGCGTGCAGTGGTTTCACAGCACTGCTCGGTGCGAATGCCGCTGATGATCAGCTTGCTGATACCGCGCGCCGCCAGCCAGGCTGCCAACGGCGTGCCGGCCAATGCGCTGTGGTAACGTTTATGAAAGGCGACGTTAGGGCTGATCGACAGTTCGTTCAAGGCTTTGACCTGGCCGGACGCCAGGGAGAACGGCCCCTGCTCCTGCAGGTGGAAAATCTGCACCACCGGTATGGCCCGCTCGGCGCAACCGCTGATCAGCGCTTGCTGTTTTTCCAGGTAATCGGGCAGGTCACTTTCGGACCAGTAAGGGGCATGGCGGAAAGACTCTTGTGCATCGATGACGATAAGGGCGCTGAGGGCCATGGGGTTTCCTTGGGCATTGCCATACAGTGGATGGTGGACGCAGCATACGGCGTGCGCAAGGGCACGGAACAGTGACCTATGGGACCAACCGAGGACGGTTTCGGACATCCACCCAAACATTAACCTGGCAGCCTTGCCGGGCAGCGCCCAATCAGCCCAAGCGCCTCAATAAGCCAATCAGCCTCTGCACGTCCGCCCGGCTCTGCTTGGCCCCTGGCACAAAGCCGCAATAGCCATGGCCGAGCTTCAACTCCCGCGCCGAAAGCGCGATCAAGCGGCCAGCGTCCAAATGCCGCTGCACAATCGCCTTTTGCCCCAACGCGACGCCCATCCCGAGGGTGGCGAGGGTCACCGACAAGCTCGATAAGCCCGAGCGGCGGCCACGGGCCGGGTCCGGCGAGTGATGCCCCGGCTCGCTGCTGAACCAGTCACTCCAGGTCGGATGCGACGCATAGTTAGGGCCCCACTGGGTATGGATAAACAAGCTTTCGTGAAGCTGCGCGAGGTCAAAATGCTTGTTGCCGTGGCGGTACCAGAGCTCGGGCGCGCATACGGGCAGCACTTCGTCGTGAAACAAAGCGATAGCCTCACAGGAGGGGTAGTGATAATCCCCATAACTGACACGCAGGTCCACGTCATGCCGGGCGAGGTCGACCGGGTCGTCTTCCACCCGCACATCGACCGACAGTTGCGGGTAGGTCTCCAGCAACTCCGACAACCTCGGCGCGAGCCAGCATTCAGCCAGGGAAAACGGCACGCTCACGATCAGCCGCGTGCGCATTTCGCCTTCCAGTAGGCGAACGGTCATTGCCGCAATGTCACCCAGTGCCCGCGAGGTTTGCGGGTAAATCCCATGGCCGGCATCGGTCAGGCTTAGGCGGTTACCGTTACGCACGAACAGTTTCTTGCCAAAGTAACCCTCCAAGTGGCGAACCTGCTGGCTCACCGCCGCGGATGACACGCCCAGCTCGGCCGCCGCCAGCACGAAGCTGCCAAGGCGTGCAGCGGCTTCGAACGTGCGAACCGCATTAAGAGGAGGTAACCGGTGCATGCGGGGGCGCCCCGTAAGTTTTATTAGGGGCAGCCTAACAATTTATGCCGTTGTTGCGCAGGTTTTCCTCGGGTACGTTGCAGCTATCTACACCAAGAGGGCCATCATGGACAGCATCATAGACCTGCACCGTTACCCCCTCGATCGCCAAGGCAGCGCGGCGTGGAACCGTTTGGTTGCGCAGGCGCGCGAGGCGTTGCAGCGCAACGGCATGTTCAACCTGGAAGGTTTTATCCAGGAAGGCGACGTGCGCCGGGCGGCCGCGCAAATTGAGCCGGCCATGGCCACTGATTCCCATACCCACAGGCGCACGCACAATATTTATTTTAAAACCCACATCGAGGGCTTGCCGGCAAACCACCCGGCCTTGCGCACCGTCGAGACGGTGAGCCACACCCTGTGCGCGGACCAACTTCAGGGCAACCTGGTCAGCGAGGTGTATGAGTACCCGCCGCTGCTGGTATTTCTGGCCGCGGCAATGGAGAAGCCGACACTGCATGTGATGGCCGACCCCTTGGCACGGGTTAACGTGATGAGTTACCGCGAAGGCGAAACCTTGAATTGGCACTTCGATCGCTCTGAGTTCACCACCACGCTCATGCTGCAGGCCCCTGACGAAGGCGGCGAATTCCAGTACCGCAGCAACCTGCGCAGCGAGGATGACCCTAATTACCCGGGTGTTGCCCGGTTACTGGAGCAATGCGACCCACAGGTGCGAACGCTCAAGCTGCGCGCCGGAACACTCAATGTGTTTAGAGGTAAAAATACCGCCCACCGCGTCACCCCGGTTCGCGGCCACCGCGAACGCATCGTCGCCGTGTTCTCGTACTACGAAAAACCCGGCGTGCTGTTCAGCGCCGAAGAACAACTTGGCTTTTACGGCCGAACCGCCTGACCTTCCCCCAGCCTACGCATAAAACAATAATTACCGACGCGGTTTTATCGCAGTCATGCCTTGCCCCTGCCGATCCTTTTCACCTTTTTGGGGAAACCTATGCGATCGTTCACTCGCTTCAGCCGCGACCTGCTCACCTATACCGTACTGGGGGGCAGCTTGATGTTTACCGGCCCGGCCACCGCCAAGGGCTGGACAACCGTTCGCGTGGCGACCGAAGGCGCTTACGAGCCGTGGAACATGACGTTGCCAAACGGCGAAATCGCCGGTTTCGAACCTGAGCTGCTAAAAGACCTGTGCGCCAGGCTCAAGCTCGTTTGCACACTACAAGCCCAGGACTGGGACGGGATGATCGCCGGCCTTAATGCCGGCAAATTCGACATGATGATGGATGCCATCATGATCACCCCGGAGCGCCAGGCGGTCGTCGACTTTTCAAGGCCGTATGCAGCCACCCAAGCCGTGTTCGTCAGCACCGACCCGGCAATGATTGCAAACGCGCCAAGCGACCACACGGTAAAGCTCAGCGGCGATCCAACCGAGGACCAAGCCACCCTGGCCCAACTGCAGGCGCTGGTCAAAGGCAAGACCATCGGCATTCAGTCCGGTACGGCTTATACCGACTTCATAGAGAAAAACTTCAAAAGCGTGGCCACCATTCGCGTCTATAAAACCTCCGGCGAGCACCTGATGGACCTGAACGCGGGCCGCATAGACGTCGCTTTCGACGACGTCACGTTTTTTTCTTCTGCGCTACAGAACCCGGAAAACAAAGCCGTGCACATGGTCGGCCCGAAGCTTGGCGGGCCGATCTGGGGACCGGGCGAAGCACTGGCCTTCAGGAAGACTGACGCGGATTTGAAGGCCCCGTTCAACGAGGCCCTGAGCGCGGCCCTGGCCGACGGCACCGTCAAACGGCTCGCCGAAAAATGGTTCAAGGCCGATATTGCGCCCTAAGCCTGCTGGCCAATGCCCCGCCCCCGGCGCCCCCATGGCCTGAAAAAGGGCGCCTTGGCGCCCTGGCTGCAGCGCCGGCTGGGTCAGCGGCCGTAACGCGCCCTGCCCCATTCCAGCACGCTGCGCAAGAGCTGCTGCAGCACCTGTTGCGTCGGGCCTGCCAAGCCTTCGCGATAGGTGAACGGTTCGAACTCGTCCATATAGGTACGCTGGGCAAGCTCCAATTGCACCGCATGGATGTGTTGCGCCGGGGCGCCGTAATGGCGGGTGATGTGGCCGCCTTTGAAGCGGCCGTTCAACACATGGGTATAGCCTTCGGCCTGCGCGCAGATGGCCTCCAGGCGCGCCGCCAATTCAGGGTCGCAACTGGCGCCATTGAACGTGCCCAGGTTGAAATCCGCAAGCCGGCCTTCGAACAGGTGCGGCACCTCGGCCCGAATCGAGTGCGCATCCCACAGCAAGGCGTAACCGAAGGTGTGTTTCAGCCGCGCGAGTTCTTGTTCGAGGGTGTGGTGATACGGCTTCCAGATGTGCTCCAGGTAGCGTTCACGTTCGGCGGCCGAAGGCGCCTGCTCGGCCTCGAACAGCGGCGTGCCGTCGAACAACGTTTGCGGATACAGCCCCGTGGTGGCGCCGGCGTACAGCGGGGTGTTGTCGGCCGGGCGGTTCAGGTCGATGACGAAACGCGAGTACTGCGCGGCCACTACGCTGGCGCCCAGGGCATCGGCAAATTCGTACAGCCGTGGAATGTGCCAGTCGGTGTCCGGCAGGCTTCGCGCCGGGTCGATCAGGCCGTTTTCCACCGCTGGCGTCAGGCGCAGCCCTGGGTGGGGCATGCTGATCAGCAGGGGCACGTGGCCGCGCTTGAAGCTGAGGACGTTATCCATCAAGGTGCTCCCAGTTAGACAATTCGACGCCATGGCGCACGATGCGTTTGCTCAGGTCGCCGCCCAGGTAGTAAGCGAGGTCGGCCGGGCGATCGATCTGCCAGGCTATGAAATCGGCGACCTTACCGGCTTCCAGGGAGCCATGGCTGTGGCCCAGCCCGAGGGCTTTGGCGGCGTTCAGGGTCACCCCCGCCAGGGCTTCTTCGGGGGTCATGCGGAACAAGGTGCAGGCCATGTTCAGCATCAAGCGAAGCGACAGCACCGGGGATGTGCCAGGGTTCAGGTCACTGGCGATGGCGATGGCTACGCCCTGTTGGCGCAACGCATCCAGCGGCGGCAACTGGGTTTCGCGCAAAAAGTAAAATGCCCCCGGCAGCAGCACGGCCACCGTGCCTGCGGCAGCCATGGCGCGGGCGTCGGTGTCGGTCATGAACTCCAAGTGGTCGGCCGACAACGCCTGGTAGCGTGCCGCCAGGCTCGACCCGCCCAGCGACGACAGTTGCTCTGCGTGCAGCTTGACCGGCAAGCCCAGCGCCTGTGCCTTGATGAACACCTTTTCGATCTGCGCGGGCGAGAACGCCAGGTATTCGCAAAACCCATCCACCGCGTCCACCAGGCCCTCGGCAGCCAACGCCGGAAGCATCACGTCGCACAGGTGGGCGATGTAGTCGTCGGCGCGGCCTGCATACTCCGGCGGCAGCGCGTGGGCGGCCAGGCATGTGGCCCGCACGCTGATCGGTAAGACTTCGCCCAGGCGCCGGATCACCTGGAGTAACTTGCGTTCGTTGGGTAAGTCCAGCCCGTACCCGGATTTGATCTCTACGGTGGTGACACCCTCGCGCATCAGGCTGATCAAGCGCCGCCGCGCACTGGCGAACAGTTCGTCTTCCGTAGCGGCGCGCGTAGCGCGCACCGTGCTGGCGATGCCGCCACCGGCGGCGGCGATCTCGGCGTAGCTAACGCCGTGCAGGCGCTGTTCGAACTCACCGCTGCGGTTGCCGCCGAACACGCTGTGGGTATGGCAATCGATCAAGCCCGGGGTGACCCAGGCGCCAGCTAAATCGACCACCGCCGCGCCCTCTACGGCCGGCGCTTCGGCCAGCGGGCCGACCCATTCCAACAGGGTACCCGCACTGAGGATTGCCGCGTCCTCGATGATCGAATACCTGCCGCCGGCCATGGTGGCGACGTGGCAGTTGTGCCAAAGGGTTTTCATGGGGCGCTCCTAACGCAAGTCCGGAAAAGTCTGGCCCAGTAATACTGAGTCTTTGAGGAGTGCTGCGCTGGCGGTGATGTCTGGCGCCAGCCAGCGGTCTTGATCATAAGGGGGGATACGCTCACGCAACAGCTGCCAGGCTTTGCCGGTACCGGCGCCGAACCGTTGCTGCTTGAGAAACTCGAACGCCTGGGCGGCGAGCAGGTATTCGATAGCCAGGATATGCGTGCAGTTTTCCAACGCACGGTGCAGCTTCAACGAGGCATTGGTGCCCATGCTCAGGTGGTCTTCCTGCAAGCCGGAGGTTACGTAGTTATCCACCACCGCGGGCTGCGCCAACTGGCGATTTTCGGCACACAGGGACGCGGCCACGTATTGCACGATCATCATCCCCGAGTTCACCCCGGGCTGGCTGACCAAAAACGCCGGCAAGCCACTGACCAGGGGGTTGATCATGCGGTCCAGGCGGCGTTCGGCGATCGCACCGATCTCGGCCACGGTAATCGCCAGCAAGTCGGCCGCCATGGCCACCGACTGGCCGTGGGGGTTGGCTTGCGACACTACCCGGTAAGCCTGCGGCGTGCCGAGCACCAATGGGTTGTCCGTGGCCGAATTCAACTCGATTTCGATTTGCTGCGTCACATGGTTCAATTGGTCACGCGAGGCGCCGTGTACCTGGGGGATCGAGCGGATGCTCAAGGCATCTTGGGTGCGGATGCCACGGCTGCTGGCGATGACCTCACTGCCTTCGAGCAGGGTGCGCAGGTTCGCCGCCACCACCGCCATGCCCGGGTGCGGCTTGAGCGCAATGACTGCAGGGTCGAAGGCGTCGATCTGGCCCCGCAGTGCTTCGAAGCTCATGGCACCGATCACATCCGCCCAGCGCACCAAGCGCCAAGCGTCGTCCAAGGCCAGGCAACTGAGGCCGGTCATGCAGGGCGTGCCGTTGACCAGGCACAGCCCGTCCTTGGCCCCCAGTTGCACCGGCTGCAGGCCCTCGGCGGCGAAGGCCTGGCTGGCATCGATAACCTGCCCGCGATAACTCACCGGGCCAATACCCAGCAACCCCACACCGATATGCGCCATATGGGTCAAGTAGCCCACCGAGCCCTGGGACGGCACTTGCGGGGTGATCCCGGTGTTAAGCAGCGCGAGCAGGCCTTCGACCACTTGGCGATGCAAGCCGGATTTGCCCTGGCAGAAGTTGATCACCGCCGCGCACATGATCGCGCGGGTTTGTTCGTCGGTCAGGGGCTTGCCGACGCCACAGGCATGGCTGAGCAAGGTATTGCTGGACAACTGGCTAAGCTGTTCGCCCTGCAGCGAAACGTTGCACAACGCGCCCAGCCCGGTGTTCACACCGTAAGCGCGCTCACCGCTGGCAACGATGCGTTGGACGATGGCTTGGGCGTTGTCGATACGCGCCCAGGCCTGCTCCGATACATGCAGGCGCGCACCGCGGCGGGCGACCGCCACCACGTCTTGCCAACGCAGGTTGGCATCAGCGATGACCACGTTCTCAACCAGCAACATCGCTAACGCTCCTTACCCCTACCTCGGGCAGCATGGCCGAATCATCGTGCGGCCGGATCAACCGGTCCGGGATCGGTGTGTGAAAGCGCTTGGCGGCCCAGTAGTAAACCAGCGCCGGCACCACCAGGCCGATGATCCAGGAAATATCGGTATCACCCAGGCTGGCCACCAGCGGGCCGGTGTAGAACTGCGTGGAGATGAACGGCAGTTGGATCAGCACCCCGAAGATGTAAATGCCGATGCCTGTGAAGTTCCAGCGCCCGTAACGGCCGTTGGGGTCCGACAGCGCCGGAATGTCGTAGCGCTCTTGGGTGATGCAGTAGAAGTCGACCAGGTTGATCGCGCTCCAGGGGGTAAAAAACGCCAGCAGGAACAGAATGAACGCGGAGAAGTCCTTGAGGAAGGAGTCCTTGCCCAACAGCGCCAGCAGCGTCGCGATGCCCACCATGGCAAAAATGTACAGCAAGCGCAGCGCGCCGGGGATGTGCCGGTTGCCGCGCAACCCGCTGACGATGGTGGCCATGGACATGAAGCTGCCGTAGGCGTTGAGCGTGGTGATGGTCAGTTTGCCGAAGGCAATGCTGAAGTACAGCCAGGCGGCGACGATACCGGTGCCGCCCAGCCCAACGATGAACGACACCTCGTGGTGGGCGAACTGCTTGCCGGCCAAGGCAGCGGCGAACACACCGAACACCATCGATGCTTGGGCACCGATCACCGAGCCCAAGCCCACCGCCCAAAAAGTCGCCGGCGCCGAGGTGTTGCTCGGCAGGTAACGCGAATAATCCGCTACATAGGGGCCGAACGCGATTTGCCACGAGGCCGAAAGGGACATCGCCAGCAGGAAGCTGCTCAGCGAGAAGTGCTTGTTACCCAGCAACGCGCCAACGTCGTTGCCCGCCAGCAGCGCATAGAACAGGTAAACGAACGCGACGACCCCCAGCACGCTGGCGACCCGGCCCAACAGGTGGATCACCCGATAACCGAAGATCGTCAGCACAACGATCAGCGCCGCGAAGATCACGATGCCCTGCCAATCGCTGACCTTGACCAACTGCGCGATGGCCTGCCCGGCGAGCAGCGAGCCGCTGGCGGAAAAGCCGATGTACATCAAGCACACCAACACCAGCGGGATCACCGCCCCATATACGCCGAACTGGACCCGGCTGGAAATCATCTGTGGCAGCCCGAGCCGTGGCCCTTGGGCCGCGTGCAGGGCCATCACCGCGCCGCCGAGCAACTGGCCGATGAGCAAGCCCACCAGCGACCAGAACACATCGCCACCGAGCACCACGGCCAGCGCCCCGGTCACGATGGCGGTGATTTGCAAGTTGGCGCCCAACCAGAGGGTGAACTGGCTGAAGGGCCGACCATGGCGCTCAGCCTCGGGGATGTAATCGATCGAACGTTTTTCTACCCATGATGCAGTGGAATGTGCCATACAACGACCCCCGACGGCCCTGCCCTGTGCAGCGGCCTAACTTGATGGATGACGACGATGTGTGCTACCGGGCGCTACCGGGTCATTCGTGATTGCGTTGCTGGTGGCTGGATACGAACTGCCGAAAGCGTTCCGTTGGCAACCCCTCGAACAGTTCGCTGGGCGTGCCTTCGCAGTCGATTTGCCCGCCCTGCATGAACACCACCCGGTTGGACACGTGCCGGGCGAACCCCATCTCATGGGTGACCACCAGCATGGTGCGCCCCTCTTCAGCCAACGCGCGCATCACCCGCAGCACTTCGCCGACCAACTCCGGGTCCAGGGCCGAGGTGGGCTCATCGAACAGCATCACCTGCGGGTTCATGGCCAGCGCCCGGGCAATCGCCACGCGCTGTTGTTGGCCACCGGACAGGTGGGCCGGGTAGTAATCGCGGTGGTCGTATAAGCCCACTTTGTGCAGCAGGTGCTCGGCCTCTTCCACGCATTCGGCGCGCGCGCGCTTGAGTACCCGCATAGGGCCTTCGATGACGTTTTGCAGCACGGTCATGTGCGACCACAGGTTAAAGCTCTGGAACACCATGCCCAGCTTGCTGCGCATGGCTTCGACTTGGCGGTTACTGCCCGGTAGCAGGCGCCCGTCACGGTGGCGCTTCATTTCGATGGTTTCGCCATCCAGCACGATGCGGCCTTCGTCCGGGGTTTCCAGCAGGTTTATGCAGCGCAGGAACGTGCTTTTGCCCGAACCGCTGGCGCCGAGAATGGAGATAACGTCGCCTTTGTGGGCGTCCAGCGAAATGCCCTTGAGCACCTGGGCCGCACCGAAGGCTTTATGAATATTGGCGACCGACAGCGCGGCCTGAACGTGAGTACTCATGGCAAGCTCCGTGGCATCAGGAATGGGGGGCGGTTTCGGGGGTAGGTTTGCCGGGCGCACCCAGCGGTCGCTCGCGCAGGTGTGGCGACAGCCGATGCTCGACCCAGGCCACCGCACGCACCACCAAAAAGTTCAGCACCAGGTAGATCAGCGCCGCGCAGATGAACACTTCCATGGTGCGGTAGGTGCGTTGGATGATCTGCTGGGCTACGCCGGTGACGTCCCAGACTGTGACCAAGCTCGCCAGGGCCGTAGACTTGACCAGCAGCACCGCTTCGGTGGAATACGCTGGCAGCGCTTGGCGCAAGGTGATTGGGCCTATCACCCGCCATAGCAGTGTCCAGCGGCTCATCCCCACCGCCTGCCCGGCTTCGATTTGGCCCCGGGGCACGCTTTGCAGGCCGCCGCGAATGATCTCGGCGGTGTAGCCGGCGGTACACAGCGCCAGCGAGATCACGGCGCAGCCGTAGGGCGATTTCAGTACCACCCACAGAACACTGTGGCGAACCGCCGGAAACTGCCCCAAGCCGTAATAGATCAGGAACATCTGGATCAGCAGGGGCGTACCGCGAAACAGCATGATGTAAAAACGCGCCGGATAACTGAGCAACGGCCACCGGCTCACCCGCATGGCCACCACCACCAACGCGAGCAGCAAGCCCAGCGCCAGAGATGAAAAGAACAGCGTCAAGGTGGTGGGCAAGGCGCCGAGCAACTTGAGCAGGGTATCGCTCATAAAGGCAAAGTCGATCATCGTAGGCTCGCCGTCTCAAGACTGTGCAGGGTTGCGCCGCTGCGTGCGTTGCACGCGCGCTTCGGCGAAGTTGAACACGCGGCCCGAGAGCCCGGTGAGGATCAGGTAACAGGCCCCGCCCACGATGTAGAAGGTGAAATACTGGTGCGTAGAGCCGGCCGCCACCTGGCTGGCCCGCATCAGCTCCACCAACCCGATCACCGAAATCAGCGCAGAGTCCTTCAGGCTCATCTGCCACACGTTACCCAAACCCGGCAGTGCATAGCGCCAGATTTGCGGCATCAGTACCCGGCGAATGCGCATGGCACGGCCCATGCCGATGGCCAATGCGGCTTCCAACTCGCCCTTGGCGACGGCGATGAAAGCGCCACGGTAGACCTCGGCTTGGTAAGACGCGGAAATCAACCCCACGGCAATGGCACCGACCAGGAACGGTGGCACGTCGACGTAACCGTCACCGCCCAGCCAGTGATGGGCGGCAGACACCACGCTGGCGCCGCCGAAGTAGAACAGGTAGATCAACAGCAGCTCAGGTATCCCCCTGAACAGGATCGAGTAGGCGTCGCCCAGCCAGCGCCATACTCGGCGGCGCGAAAGCTTGGCCGCGGCGATCACGCTGCCCACCAGGGCGCCGATCAGCAGCGCGGCCAGGGTCAACAGCAGCGTCATCAGGGCAGCCTTGAGCAAGGCCATTCCCCAACCGGTGTCGGCAAAACTGAGCATCTGCAAGAGCGTCATGAATCGTTCCTAGCGCAAACACGTGGAAAACCCAGCGCCTGGCGGCACTGGGCTGGCCCACCTCAGGACTTGGGCGTCAAGTCCAACTTGAACCACTTCTCACTGAGCTTTTTCACCGTGCCGTCGGCCAGGGCTTGCTTGAGCGCGGCATCGAACATCGCCTTGAGGTCACCATCCGTTTGGCGAAAGGCCAGCGCTTCACCGTCGCCCCAGATCGGGCCACCGATCTGGGGGCCGGTGTAGGCCAGGTTCTGCCCGTCGGGTTTGGCCTTGAGCGAATCGAGGAAGGTCACATCGTCGAATGCCACGTCGATCCGGCCGGCCTGCAAATCCAGGATGGTATCGGCCGAGGCGTTGTATTCACGGATCGTGGCGACGTCCTTGAAATGATCGTCGATGAACGGCGTGTAGATCGTGCCCGAGGCAATGCCGATGGTTTTGCCCTTCAGTGCCTCGCGCAGCGGGGCAATGGCGGTACTGACCTGCTGTTCGTCCATGCCAAGGGTGATTTCGTTGGCCGGGCCAGGCTTGCCTGGCAGCAAGTTGGCGTCCAGGGCAACGAAGCTGGCCGGGGTGCGGGCGTAGGGCACCGAGAAGGCGATCACTTTCTTGCGATCTTCGGTGACCACGATCGCATCCATCAGCATGTCGAACTTGCCCGCGTTGAGGCTGGCTATCATGCCGTCCCAGTTCTGCACCACCAGGTTGCAGGTGAGCTTCATGCGCTCGCACAGGGTTTGTATCAGTTCCGGCTCGAAGCCGCTGATTTTGCCCCCGGGCAGGGTCAGGTTCCAGGGCTCATAAGAGCCCTCGGTGGCGATGTTCACCGTTGTCCAGTCTTTGGCCTGAGCCAGGGGTGCGCATGCCAGCATGGCCGCAGCCACCATCCATGAACCGAGCGATCCGAATTTCTGCGCCATCGTGAGAATTCCTGCCAGTCGAATAAGATTAGGGCTACAAGGGTTTACTTAGAGGCCATAGCTTGTACATACAACCACAAGCAAATTAGGCGCCAACCTCCGGCAGGGGCGGCGCCGCAGGCTATTGGGTTTCAGCGGGTGACCATCGGCAGGTTCAGGCCCTGCTCTGCCGCGCAGTCGATTGCGATTTGGTAGCCCGCATCGGCGTGGCGCATCACCCCGGTGGCCGGGTCGTTGTGCAGTACCCGGGCGATGCGCTCGGCCGCTTGGTCGGTGCCGTCGCACACGATCACCATGCCCGAATGCTGGGAGTAGCCCATGCCCACCCCACCGCCGTGGTGCAATGACACCCAGGTGGCGCCGCTGGCGGTATTGAGCAGTGCGTTGAGCAACGGCCAATCGGACACCGCGTCGGAGCCGTCCTGCATGGCTTCGGTTTCGCGGTTCGGGCTCGCCACGGAGCCTGAATCCAAGTGGTCGCGGCCAATTACCACCGGTGCCGAGAGTTCGCCACTGCGGACCATCTCGTTGAATGCCAAGCCCAACTTGGCGCGCTGGCCCAGGCCGACCCAGCAGATACGTGCCGGCAAGCCTTGAAAGCTGATGCGCTCACGGGCCATGTCGAGCCAGGTGTGCAAGTGCGCATCGTCCGGGATCAGTTCCTTGACCTTGGCATCGGTTTTGTAAATGTCTTCGGCGTCACCCGACAGCGCGGCCCAGCGGAACGGCCCGACGCCCCGGCAGAACAATGGGCGGATATAGGCCGGCACGAAGCCTGGGAAGTCGAACGCCTCGACAACACCCTCTTCCTTGGCCATCTGGCGGATGTTGTTACCATAATCGAAGGTGGGGATGCCCTGGCGCTGGAACTCCAGCATGGCGCGCACGTGCACCGCCATCGATTGCTTGGCGGCCTTGACCACCGCGGCGGGGTCGGTTTTTGCGCGGTCACGGTATTGCGCCCAGGTCCAGCCGGCGGGCAGGTAGCCGTTCAGCGGGTCGTGGGCGCTGGTTTGGTCGGTGACCATGTCTGGGCGCACGCCACGCTTGAGCAGCTCAGGGAGGATTTCAGCGGCGTTGCCCAGCAAGGCGATGGAAATGGCCTTGCCCTGCTCGGTGTACCGGGCAATGCGCGCCAAGGCGTCGTCCAGGTCCTCGGCCTGTTCGTCGACGTAGCGGCTGCTCAAGCGAAAATCGATGCGGCTTTGCTGGCATTCGATGTTGAGCGAACAGGCGCCGGCCAGGGTCGCCGCCAAGGGTTGTGCCCCGCCCATGCCACCCAGGCCGGCGGTGAGTACCCATTTGCCGCGCAGGTTGCCAGCATAATGCTGGCGGCCGGCTTCGACGAACGTTTCATAAGTGCCCTGCACGATGCCTTGGCTGCCGATGTAGATCCAACTGCCGGCGGTCATCTGCCCATACATGGCCAGGCCCTTGGCATCCAACTCGTTGAAATGCTCCCAGGTGGCCCAGTGGGGCACCAGGTTGGAGTTGGCCAGCAGTACCCGCGGTGCATTGCTGTGGGTTTTGAATACCCCCACCGGCTTGCCAGACTGTATCAGCAGGGTTTCATCGTCGTTCAGCGCCCGCAGGCTTTCGACGATCTTGTCGTAGCAGGCCCAGTTACGCGCCGCCCGGCCGATGCCGCCGTACACCACAAGCTCCTTGGGGTTCTCGGCCACTTGCGGGTCGAGGTTGTTCATCAGCATGCGCAACGGCGCTTCGGTCAGCCAGCTTTTTGCGGTCAGTTGGTTACCGCGTGGGGCACGAATTTCGACATCACGAAATGTGTTATGGGCATTGTCAGTCACGAATCAAACTCCTCTGCGGTCAAATTCAAGCCGCCCCACACCTGGGGCCAGCCGGCCCGCACGGGTAGCGGCGCGGGCAGCCAGGTCACTTCTTGTGGGCTGCAGGCGCGCCAAATGCACGCACGTCTTTACTTGTACATACAGGCACATGCAATTCGATTGCCAAGTTTGGCACTTGGGCGGTTTGCAGGCGTTCAATACGTGGGGATACCCATAGCGTGCAGGGTAGCCACGGGAATGCAGTTGGCAAGGGAGGGCGCCGGGCGGCGGGCCAAGCGTTACCGGGCCGGCACGCCTGCCCCTTAACGGGGCAAACGGTAACGGTTTGGCAGAAGTTGGTGCACGGGATTGCCGGCCGGGGAATTACCGCGGCGAAAGCTCGACCACGCAGCAATGGCCCTCAAGGGTAAGCTCCACCAGCCCGCCGCTGGGGCGCATCTGTGCGCAGTCATACAGGCCCAGCAACTGAGGCGCTTGCTCGCCCTGGCTGACCTTCAGCGCATCGGCGGCACTGAATACCAGCACGTGGGCCGCGGCGCTGAACAGCCGCTGGGGTGTGGCGTGCTCGAACCATTGCAGCCTCGCCCGATAGCGGCTGGGCGCATAAATCAGGTTGAAATCGCGGATGGGCCCGCCCAGCAGTTGGCAGGCCACATCGCTGTCGCCATTGAACGCGAACGCATCGAAAGGCCGCAGTACCCGGCTGGGCGCGCCGTCTACCATGAGTTGCATTCCCTGCCCTTGCAACACGGTAATCACCCGCTGGTAGCCGGCGAAACGGGAAAAACCACCCGACGCCGCGATATCCGCGATCGACAAGCGCCAGCCAAAACCGTCCAGGCCGGCGCCGCCGTCACGGGTGATTTCTTGCGTGCTTCCGCCGCCGTTCTTCCAGGGCATGCAAGGGTAATCGCCAGCGCGCAGCACGGTCAGTGGGTTCATTTACCGCGCCCCCCTTGTAGGCATTGCCCAGTGCCAGGATGGCCCAGCGACGCTGCCGCCACTGGCGGCCGGCCGGGCCACGTGCGCCGGCCAACCCATAGGCACAGCCGGCAGGCTTCGACCTGCATAGGCACTGGGCACGAAGTAGGCATGAGGTTCCCTTTTTAGGTCGTTCAACGAAGTGGCAGCGTGATGGGCCGCAGTTTACCGGCCCGGAAAACAGCTGTATATGTATATACAAATTTCTCCGAGGTGGATGGTAATGCCCGCTTTCTTTGCCGAACGCGCCCTGCTGCCGCAAGGTTGGTGCCGGGATGTGCGCATCGAGGTCGACGCCCACGGTTCGATTTCCCAGGTACAGCCCAATGCGCGCCGCGACGGCGCCGAAACTGTACAAGGCCCGCTGTTGCCGGGAATGCCTAACGTCCATTCCCACGCGTTCCAGCGGGCGATGGCCGGCTTGGCGGAGGTGGCCGGCAACCCCAACGACAGCTTCTGGACCTGGCGCGAGCTGATGTACCGCTTGGTCGGCAAAATCAACCCTGAACAACTGGGTATCATCGCCCGCCAGCTGTACATCGAAATGCTCAAGGCGGGCTACACCTCGGTGGCCGAGTTTCATTATGTCCACCATGACTTGGCCGGCGAGCCCTATAGCGACCCCGCCGAGCTGTCGCGCCAGGTCAGCCAGGCGGCCGCCGAGGCCGGAATCGGCCTCACCCTGCTGCCGGTGCTATACACCCATTCGGGCTTCGGCGGCCAAGCGCCCAACGCGGGCCAGCGCCGCTTCATCAACAGCACCGAGCAGTACCTGGCGTTGCAGCAACGGCTGGCGCCACTGCTGGCCCAGCAGCCGGCACAACAATTAGGCGTGTGTTTTCATTCCCTGCGGGCGGTTACCCCCGTGCAGATCGCCGACGTGCTGGCGGCCAGTGACCCGGCCTGCCCGGTTCACTTGCACATCGCCGAGCAGCAGCGGGAAGTCGACGATTGCCTGGCCTGGAGTGGCGAACGCCCGCTGCAATGGCTGTTTAACCACGTGGCGGTGGACCGGCGCTGGTGCCTGGTGCATGCGACCCATGCCAACCCCGAGGAAATCCGCGCGATGGCCCGCAGCGGGGCCGTGGCGGGCCTGTGCCTGACCACCGAAGCCAACCTGGGCGATGGGATCTTCCCTGCCGTCGATTACCTGGCCCAAGGCGGGGCATTCGGCATCGGCTCAGACAGCCATGTGTCGTTGAGCGTGGTAGAAGAACTGCGCTGGTTGGAATACGGGCAACGCTTGCGTGACCAACGCCGTAACCGCTTGCACAGCGAGCGGCAACCTGGCGTTGGCCGCAGCGTATTCGATGCGGCCCTGGGCGGCGGCGCCCAAGCCCTGGGCCAAGCGGTGGGCGCGCTGGCCGCTGGGCGCCGGGCCGATTGGCTGGTGCTCGACGGTGCCGACCCCTACCTTGCCACCGCCCACGAGGATGCGATCCTCAACCGCTGGCTGTTCGCCGGCGGCGACCACCAGGTACGCGACGTGATGGTCAACGGCCGTTGGGTGGTGCGCGAAGGCCGCCACGCCGCGCAAGTGCATAGCGCGCGGGCGTTCACCGAGGTGCTGCGGCAATTGCTGGGTTAGCCACTCACGGGTTTTTTGCCCAGCCTTCGATGCTGCGCACCACCGCGGTCATGTCCTGCCGGTCGCCGCCTCGGGCTTGGCAGGTATCCACCGCCGCCGCCATCAGGCTATGCTAAAACACCTTCACCACGGAGCATCGCCATGATCGTCGAGATGCGCACCTACCATTGCGCACCAGGCCGCCTGCCGGCGCTGAACGAGCGTTTCACCCAAACCACATTGGGCTTTTTCGAGAAGTACGGCATTCGCCAGATTGGCTTCTGGACTACCCTGGCCGGGCCGTCCAACCATACACTGACCTACTTGCTGCAGTGGGAAAGCCTGGCCGAACGTGAGCAAAAATGGAACGCGTTTCAGGCCGACCCGCAATGGATCGCCAAGCGCGCCGAAAGCGAGGCGGAAAAACCCATCGTTGAGCGTATCGAAAACCAGTTCTTGCAACCCACGGCGTATTCCGCGCTGAAATAAGCCGCGCGGGTACCGCCACGGCCCGTGATGGCGCCGCATGTCGGCCCCGGCAGCAGGGCGGGCGCGCGCTGTGCCGTGGTACCCGGCCACTACTGGCCAAGGGGTGGCGTGCGCGGCGGTATCACACGCTTGCTGCCTAGCGATTCGAATGCCGAGCCCAAGCGAAGCAGCGCCGAGTCGTCGTAGGCACGGCCAGCAAAAGTCAGGCCCACCGGCATGCCAGTATCTGCCATCAGGCCCATCGGCACCGTCACCGTGGGTACCCCCAGGTGGCGGATGGCAAGGTTGCCATTGGCCACCCAAACGCCGTTACTCCAGGCGATATCCGCCGCCTGCGGGTCGACGTCGGCATTGGCCGGGGCGACGTCGGCCACCGTCGGGAACACCACCGCATCCAGCCCCAGCCGGTCCATCCAATCCTCCAGGTCGAGGCGGCGGGTATGTTCAAGGCTACGCAAACCGGCCGCCAGGGTGGGAATCTCCTGCCACGGCGTGAGGCCACGTTGCGCCATCCTCACGTATTCGTCCATGCCGGCGGCCAGGTCCCCTTCGCGGTTGGGCAGGGTGCCGGGGTCATGGGGGAAAATCAGCGCGCCCTCGACATCGGCCAGGCGGTTCAAGGCAGGGTCGCCGTTGGCCCGCAGAAAATCATCGAATGCCCAGGCCGTGAGCTCCCACAGTTCATGGTGAAGGAACTCAGTAGACACCAGGCCCCGGTTGAAGACCGTCGGCGCCCCTGGGCGGTCACCCTCGCAGTTGCTCACCAGGGGGAAATCGACCTCGACCACGTCCGCGCCACAAGCTTGCAACGCTTGGCGCGCCGCTTGCCACAGGGCGATCACCGAGGGCCGGGTGATGATGCGCTGCCCGGTTGGCCCGCCGATACCCGGCGCCGCGGCGGTGCCGGCGTCGGGGTCTGCGTTGATGTACATCCGTGGCACGCCGAAGCGCTTGCCCGTCAAGGCTTCGGCCGTTGCCGCAAGCGCTGGGTAGCTGGCCGGGCGCACCGAGGCGACACCTGGCAGCGGCACCCACGGCTGCATCCGCCATAAATCGCCCCGGGTGTCCGGGTCGTCGGCCACCACCACGTCGAGCACCTCGAGCAGATCGGCCATGGTTCTGGCATAAGGCACCACGACGTCCATGGTGGGGGTCAACGGCCAGTTGCCGCGCACCGAGATCACCCCACGCGACGGCGTATAGGCACACAGGCCATTGTTCGAGGCAGGCCCACGCCCGCTCGACCAGGTTTCTTCCGCCAGGCCAAACGCCGCGAAACTGGCAGCGGTGGCCGTACCTGCGCCGTTCGAAGAACCCGAGGCGAACGGCGCGGTGAGGTAGCCTGCGTTGTATGGGCTTTCCGCCCGGCCGTACAGCCCTCGCTGCATGCCACCGTTGGCCATCGGCGGCATGTTGGTCTTGCCCAGGCAGATCGCGCCCCCGGCGCGTAGCCGCTCGACCGTGAAGGCATCGCGGTAGGCCACCAGTTTGGCAAAGGCGGGGCTTCCGCAGGCGGCAGTAAGCCCCTTCACCAGGTAACTGTCCTTGGCCGTATACGGGATGCCGTCCAGTGGCCCCAGTGGCTTGCCCTTGGCGCGGCGGGCGTCAGAAGCTTGCGCCTCTTTCAGCGCATCGGGGTTTCGCACTACCACCGCGTTCAAGGCGGTGGGCGTGCCGGGGGCATCGTAGGCATCGACCCTGGCAAGGTAAGCGTGCACCAGCTCCACCGCGGTGGTTGTGCCTGTTTCGAGCGCGGCCCGCAATTGGGCAATGGGCACCTCGGTGACCTCGATCATGCGCGGACCTCCGGTGGCAGGCCGGTAACGCCCGCAAAGGCAGGGTTTGTCTGAATGTTCATAGGGGGTACTCGTAGGGCGCGCGGCAGGGCCGGCTTGGCAACGTTGTGCGCCTATTTAACACCAAGCGCGGCGCGGCGGCACCCGTGCCGTCACGGCGCCGAGCTGAAGTGGCTCAGAAGTTGGCTACACCGTTTGCCGATGGCTTTTGCTGCGGGCTGTTTTTTACCGGCAGCACCCTTCATCTACCAATGCTCCTGCGCACAGCCAGAACGCCACAGGCGTGCTCAGCGCTCAGCCCCCCTGCCCTTCAACCACGTTGCATCGGTAGCCTTTCGCCCGTTCCCGGTTGACCTGGGCACGTGCCTTGGCCTCGCACGCCTCAGGGTTTTGCCGGGCGTTCCACAGCACCGTTTGGGTGCTGCCCACCCGGTAAAGGGTACGGCATACGTAACCGCCACGGCTGTTTCCCGGCACCACCCAGATCGCGCGGGTGTCACCGCCGCGCGCACAGACATAACGCGGCTGCACAGGCCCTGGCAGCGGCGCAGGGTTGGCCGAAGAGGCCGCGCCGGGCTGGCGCGTGAGCACCACCAGCGGGTACAACAGGCCGCGCTCGATGCCTTGAGGTATGTACCAGTTCATCGTCCAACCCTGCCCGAGCGACAGCGAGCCGTGGGGGCGCGGCATGGCCGCGGTTGCCGCAGGGCTGTGCGCCGGTGCATCGGGAAAAGCCACGCCGGCCTGCGCGGCCACTGGCGTTAACCGGTCCACCGCCCAGCCGGCGAAGCGCCCGCCCCGGTAAAGCGCCGCCGTGGCCGGTAGCGGCTGGCATTGCACAGTGGCCGACAGGCAGTACACCTGCGAACCTTGCTGTAGCAGCGCCGCCGCGCCCACCCCGAAAAACACCTCGCGCAGCGCCTGTTCATCACCGCCCGCCGCGGCCACCGCCAAGCCACCGAGGGCGGCGGCCAGGCTGGTACGCTGGATCACCGGCGCGGCCACCGCCGTGCCGTTATCGCCTAGCTGCGCAGCCCACAGCCCGGCACCGGCGAGCAACCCCACCCGCAGCGCCTGCGCGGGCGTCGCCCCGGGTTGCCGGTAAGCCCACCAGGCCGCATAGGCCGCCGCGCCCGGCGGGCCGCCGTAAACGCTGCGGCCCAACTGCAGCGCGGCATTGCCGAGGGTAAAGGCCTGGGAGATGCGGTCTGCGGCGCCGCCCCCGGCCACCGCGCTGGATACGTTGGCCTGCCACAACGGGTTTATCAGCGTGGTTACCCAGGCATTGGCCTGCCGGCCCGGGGCGGCCGCGTTGGGGGCCTTGAGGAACGCCTCGATAACCGCCTTGGCCAGCCCGGCGTCGCTGCCCAGGTTCGAGGCAGGCACCGCCCCGCCTGGCATTTGCAGCGCCACGGCACGGATATCACCCAGCGCCTGCTCGGCCGTCGCCTGCCAGCCAGGCTGCAATAGGCCCCCGGTTAAGGGCGCGGGCGCGCCACCCTCGGGCAAGGGTTGGATCGTGGCAGCCTGGCTGGGTACAGGGTAGGCCGTAAGCAGAATGAATGTTTGCAACAGCAGCAGTAAGCGTGTGGGCATGGGCGGGCCTTGGCGCGCAAAGGGGCGTCATCGACCGCAGCCTGAAGACGGGAAATCTGCGACAGCATAGCGCCCTTTAGCCTGTGGGCAACCACCTGCCCCGGCCTAGGGGATCGCCAGCGCAGCGTCTCGAACGTTCGCCCCCGCCCTGATGCGGGTAACTGTACCGTGGGCCTTGCCGCTTCGGGGCCGGCCCTCATGCGCAGTTGCCACACCACGTTCGCCGGTAATAAACCGGCGTTGCAGCAGCGGCTTTTTTAATAGGTAGCGCAAACTTTATTGACCGGGCACACCCCCCAGGCCCTCACATTATCAATAGCGCCACGGTAAACAGGCCATGGCAATGGGGATAAAAGCCAATAGTCACACCGCCGCGATATAGCGACTTTAACGGCGACCGCTTAACTATATTTTTAATATTCACAGTAGCCCGGCGCCCACTGCACCATCAACGCCCCACGCGGTGCCTAGGTGACCGGCAACAGGCCGGCGGCCGGGCATTCGACCCTGTCGCCAACCTTTGCCGCGCCAGGTATTGGGGCGCCTCCGTCATGGGGGCCAATATAATGTTTAGAGGTGTTTAGATCCGCTCGTCGGGCCCTATAAGTTAGATCGAACTGCCCTAAATGGCGCCGCCTCAAAGGTATTACCTGATCCATTTCAGGTTCACCATAAGACGTACGGAGTTAAAAATGGCTAATACCGGAAGTAACAATCCAGGCAACTTCAATAACGATCACAAAAAAGCTTCTGAGGCGGGTAAAAAAGGGGGCTCCAGCAGCACCACCAGCACCCAGCACAAGGCGACCGAATCGGGTAAAGCAGGCGGCAACACTGGCAACTTCGCCCACGACAAAGAAAAAGCGTCGGAAGCCGGCAAAAAAGGCGGCGAGCACAGCCATAGCAGCAGCCACAGCGGCAAAAAATAAAGCGTTGTAGCGATATTCGGGGGCAGCATCTGCTGCCCCTGCCTGCCCAACACCCTCCAGCCTTACCCCAAACCATCGCCCTACGCGGCGCCTTCCCGAACCCCCACAGCGACAGACGGGCCGATCGCCGGCTATGCTCTTGGGCCCTGTGGCCGACTGCATGTAAAAGCCTGCATTGGGCTACCCGCCTTCATCGACCCACGGCATCCTTGTAGAAACCATTGCCAGCACCGAGGGGCCACGGCATGAAAACCCTACTGATCATCGGCATCGGCGCGGGCAACCCTGAGCACTTGACGGTCCAGGCGATCCACGCGCTGAACCGCACCGACGTGTTCTTCCTGCTCGACAAGGGCAGCGCCAAGCAAAAACTCATGCACCTGCGCCGGGCGATTTGCGAGCGGTACATCGACCACCGCCGCTACCGTTTTGTCGAGGCGGCCAGCCCCGAGCGCGACCGCGGCGGCGATTATACGGCCAGCGTGCACGCGTTGAACCAAGCGAAGCAGCGCCTGCTCGAGCGCCTGCTCGACGAGCAACTGGCGGACGGCGAATGCGGTGCGTTGCTGGTATGGGGCGACCCTTCCTTGTACGACAGCACCCTGCGCATCGTGCAGGCCATTGCAGCCGGCGGCCGCGAGTTGGAGTACGAGGTGATTCCCGGTATCAGCAGCATCCAAGCCCTCGCCGCCAGCCACAAGGTGGCGCTCAATCGCATTGGCGGCCCGGTCGAGATCACCACCGGCAGGCGGCTGGCCCAGGGGCAAGCGAACACCGCCGGCAGCGTGGTGGTGATGCTCGATGGCGAAAACGCCTACCAGCACCTGCAGGCGCCGGACGAACACATTTACTGGGGTGCCTACCTGGGTACGGAGGACGAAATCTTGATCGCCGGCAAGCTGGCCGATGTCGCCGAGCAGATCGAGCAAGTGCGCCAGGCGGCGCGCCGGGCCAATGGTTGGATCATGGACACCTACCTGCTGCAACCGCCGCCTGGCGACGAGGACTAACCGGCCACCACCCTACCGCCGTGGTGCCCCGCAAACCGCGCTGAACCTTCCCGCGCAGGCTCACGCAACAGCCGCCTCATCGCTTACCCCCAGCAGCTTGCAACGCCTCGGCCTGCCCCTTCTTGGCGACCACCAGGTTGCCGGCGGCCAGCGTTGCTGCGTACTCGCCGATCAAGCGCACTTGCAATAAGCGCCCGCAGCGCGTCGTCACCGGCGCCTGCAGCCACGCGGTCGTTGCCCGGGCACCTGGCAGACGCCTGGGCCATCACCGAATGGCCAGCCGATTAGGCGGCGCTACCCGCTATGTTCGCCAGCGAACAGACAACCCCCACCCCCGGCTATTACGCTGGCGGCTACGGCACACCGCCCATAGGCACCGCTCGGTGTTGGCACACTTCACAACCGTTCGGCATAGCGGGCGTGCGTGCCGGCCAGGGGGCTTATGATCAGCATATGGAAACGCGCGTGGGTGGCGGCTTCGCGGCCGGCTACGTTTTGGCGAATGGGCAAATTCTCCCAGCCCAGGTTCGAATATGAACCGATCTTGCGCTCGGAGCTGTTCAGCGCCGACCAAATGGCCAGCCACGGTATCATCCTGGCCGGGCAGCACCACCTCAGCGCGCGGCCCCCGCCCGACTCGCTGCTAGGCAGGCTGGCCGACAACGAAACCCTGCTCAATCGCAGTTGTACGGCCTTGGGCCAGGCACAGGTGGCCAGCCGCCGCGCCACCCCGGCAGCCGAGTGGTTGTTGGACAACTACGTCTTGGTCGAAGACCACATTCGCACCGCCAAAACACACTTGCCCAAAGGCTACAGCCGCGAATTGCCAGGGCTTACCACCGGCCCTTCGGCAGGCCTGCCGAGGGTCTATGACATCGCCCTAGAAACCATTTCCCACGGCGACGGTTGGGTGGATGAACAAAGCCTGAGCCGCTTTATTATTTCCTACCAAAGCGTCACGCCGCTGGCGCTGGGTGAACTGTGGGCCATCCCGATCATGTTGCGCCTGGCCCTGATCGAAAACCTGCGCCGGGTGGCGTCACGGGTAATGGCCCACTGGGACGACCGCAACCTGGCGGACGACTGGGCCGAGCGACTGATCGAGACTTCTGAGCTCGACGTTAAAAGCGTGGTGCTCACCGTGGCCGACATGGCACGTTCGGCCCCGCCGATGACCGCCGCCTTCGTTGCCGAACTCACCCGCCGCTTGCAGGGCCAAAGCGCCGCGCTGGCGCTGCCGCTGAACTGGATCGAGCAAATGCTCGGTGAAACCGGCTCCAGCATCGAGCGCCAGGTGCAACTGGACACCCAGCAACAAGCGGCCGACCAGGTGTCCATTGGCAACAGCATCGGCAGCCTACGCCTGGTAGCCACCACCAACTGGCGTGAGTTCGTCGAGTCGATGAGCCACGTCGAACAGCATTTGAATACCGACCCGGCAGCGGTTTACCCGGCCATGGACTTTGCCACCCGCGACCGATACCGGCACGTGGTCGAACGCCTGGGCAGGCGCAGCCAGCATTCGGAGATCCAGATCGCCGAGCATGCCATTGGCCTGTGCAACGCCGCACCGCCCGCCGCCGCGTTGGCCCGGCATGTGGGCTATTACCTGGTGGGTGCCGGCGTGCCCACCCTGGAGCGCGAGCTTAACGCCACGGTGCCGCTTCAAGAACGCTGGAAACGCCTGCTACAACAGTCACCGCTGGCTTTTTACCTGGCGCCGGTCGCCCTGCTCACGCTGCTGTTCGCCTGGCCGTTCCTGGCCTCGGTATACGGCGATGGGGTGCCCGACGCCGTGCTGCTGGCATTAGTGATCCCGTGCTTGATCATGACCAGCCGGCTGGCATTCAGCCTGGTCAACTGGCGGGTGACGTTTAGCCTGGCACCGGCGATTTTGCCCAAGATGGACTACGCCAATGGCATCCCCGACAGCGCCCGCACGCTGGTGGTGGTACCCACGCTGATCGCCACCGCAAGCGATGTGGAAGAGTTGGCCGAAGGCTTGGAGGTGCGCTTTTTGGCCAACCGCGATGCCAATGTGTTCTTCGCCTTGCTTAGCGATTTTCTCGATGCAGCCGAAGAGGTTCAAGCCCAGGACGCTGAGTTGCTGGCCCTGGCGACCCAGGCCATTGGCCGCCTGAACCAAAAATACGCAGCCGGCCTGGCCGACCGTTTCTTCTTGCTGCATCGCCCGCGCCGGTGGAACCCCGCAGAACAGGTGTGGATGGGCCACGAACGCAAACGCGGCAAGCTGATCGAACTCAATGCGCTGTTACGTGGCCAGGGCCGCGAGCGTTTTAACACCATTGTTGGGGATACCAGCCTGTTGCAGTCGGTACGCTACGTACTGACCCTCGATACCGACACGCTGTTGCCACGGGATGTTGCCCGCCAATGCGTGGCCGCGATGATGCACCCGTTGAACCACCCGGTGTTCGACGCCGGCGGTGAGCGGATCCTCTCCGGCTATGCTGTGCTGCAACCGCGCGTCAGCGTAAGCCTGACCAGCACCGCGCGCACGCTCTACGCCCGCCTGTTTGGCAGCGACGCCGGGGTAGACCCCTACACCCGCGCGGTGTCGGACGTGTATCAAGACCTGTTCCAGCAGGGCTCTTTCATTGGCAAAGGCATTTATGACGTTGATGCGTTCACCTGCGCCCTGCACGGCTGCCTGCCGGATAACCAGATCCTCAGCCATGACCTGATCGAGGGCTGTTACGCCCGCTCGGGCCTGCTGAGCGACGTGCAGCTTTACGAGCAATACCCTTCGCGCTATAGCGCCGACGTTAAACGCCGCCACCGCTGGATACGTGGCGACTGGCAGCTGTTGCCCTGGGCCCTGCCATGGGCGCGGGGTGCCGACGGCCGCTGGCAGCGTAACCGGCTTGGCGTGATGGCGCGCTGGAAGATTATCGACAACCTGCGCCGCAGCCTGGAGCCCTTGGCACTGTTGGTGATATTGGCCTGGGGCTGGTTCGGCAGCCGCGACCCCCTGGCCTGGACCCTGACGGTGGTCGGCTTGCTGGTGCTGCAGCCGCTGCTCAAGGCCATCACCGACCTGATGCATCCGCCGGCCGAGATGCCCTACCGGCACTACCTGGCCGCGCTGCTTGCCGGCTTGGCCCACGACTTGGCCCGCGCCGGCCTGGCCGTAGCCTGGCTGCCCTTCGAAATGTACTACAGCACCGATGCGATCGTGCGTTCGCTGTGGCGAGTGAGTGTGAGCAAGCGCCTGCTGTTGCAATGGCAACCCTCCCGCGAAGTGGAGCGCGCCACGGCCAACCGCCTGCCGGCAGTTTATCGGCACATGTGGGTCGGCCCGCTGTGTGCCCTGATCACGCTGCCGATATTGGCCTTCGACCCGGCGACCCTGGCCATCGCCAGCCCCCTATTGCTGGCGTGGCTGGCCGGCCCGTGGATTGCCTGGCGCCTAAGTTGCCCACCAGCACCGGCATTGTTCGAGCCCTCGGCCGAGGCGCTGCGTTTTCTACGGGTGCTGGCCCGCAGAACCTGGGGGTTTTTCGATGAATTCGTAGGCCCGCAAGGTAACTGGTTGCCACCAGACAACATCCAGGAAGCACCGAAGCCGGCCATCGCCTACCGGACCTCGCCCACCAACATGGGCATGGCGCTGCTTGCCCATCTGGCTGCCCACGACTTCGGCTACCTCAGCACCGAACGGCTGCTGCACCGGTTATCGGCGTCGCTTACCAGCATGAACGCCCTGGAGCGCCATCAGCAGCATTTCTACAATTGGTACGACACACAAACGCTCGAACCGCTGCACCCGCATTACATTTCGACCGTTGACAGCGGCAACCTCGCGGGGCTGTTGCTGACCCTGCGCTCGGGGCTGGCGCAGCTGCCCGACGCGCCGCAGTTCGGCCCCGCCATCATCAGCGGCCTGCGCGATACCGTCGATACGCTGGTTGAAACGCACGGCCCCGCCGACCCTAACCAACCGCTGTTGAAACAACTGCGCCAGGGCCTTGAACAAACCCCAGCGCAGCCCGATGCCGAAGCCTTATTGGCCCTGGTGCAGGCCACCGCCACCCTGGCCGCGGGCCTGCAAGTCGGCAGCGGCGATGAAACCCACTACTGGTACACCGCGTTGGCCGAGCAGTGCGCCGACTGGAT
>NZ_JAAOCA010000130.1 GCF_014694385.1 Pseudomonas typographi
TGGAAAATCTGCTGCTGCCACGTGAGGCGATTCATTGCCAATAGAATGAGGGAAGTGCAGTCCCTCCGCCTGAGTCAGCACCCTGCCCTCCCTAAGTAATGGCGCGTTTGGCCAAAACATGCCCGTGTGGATGGCCACTCGCATTTTCTTGCACAGCGAGCGCTGGCTGGGCAGCTTCTCTGCGGCGCGAAAGGTGTAGCTGGCCACCTGCTCAGCACCACGATGGGCGTGCGCACCAGGTCTGGCCTGAATACCCGTTCGCAGTTGGCTTAGAAACTGTTGCCGTCGATCAGTGCGTAGACGAGTTCAGGCTTTAGGGTCATGGCTGCGCACACTGAAGGTCACCACGCCCCACATCTGCAGCTCGTCGCCATCGATGATGTACCGCGGCGGAAAGCGCCTATTCTCCGAGAACAACGCCACCTCCCCACCCCGCCGGTGCAGGCGCTTACACAGCGGTTCGCCGTTGATGGCAGCGATCACGATGTGCCCGTGGGCCGGCTCAATCGCGCGGTCCACCACCACCAGATCACCATCGAAGATTCCGGCGCCGATCATGC
>NZ_JAAOCA010000131.1 GCF_014694385.1 Pseudomonas typographi
TGCAGGTATTCAACGCGACAGGCAGCCTAGTTTTCGACGCGCTGTATCCGTATCTAAATCCGACGCAGATATACCAAGATACCAGCGGTGCCCTCATCGGTTCTAATGTCACGCTCACCGGGGATGCTGGAAAGACCTATGCGGTAGTGCAGAACTATATGGCGCTGCTGCAATATGTAGGATGGGAAGACCCAAGCGGTGCTGTTGGTCCTAGTACAACTTACAACGTTTCAATGGAAGGCAGCGTTGCAAAGTTTACCTCGGCGAATACTCTGGTTCTCAGCACGTTACAAATATACTACGCAATAACCGGCGCAGTGTCGTACAGCGGCGGGGGCGGTACAGCCTGTTATCTAATGGTTGACGTTACCGGCCTGTAATTAACCCCGCTAAAAAACCCTATTGGAGTAAATATGCCCTGGTACAGATCGGGCACGGTTTCGTGCACGCAAAATTCCACTACGGTGACCGGCACCGGTACCGACTTCGCGGCGAACAGCCGGGTGGGCGATGCCTTCCTTGGTCCTGACGGCAACTGGTATGAAGTGGCCAATATCGC
>NZ_JAAOCA010000132.1 GCF_014694385.1 Pseudomonas typographi
CACTACGGCACCGCCTGACACCACCTCGCAACACCGAAACCCGCCATCGAGCGGGATTTTTTTTGCCTGGAGAAAACCATGCAGATCACCGAAGAGCAGTTGCTCCAGATCATGCCCAAGGCCGGGGGCCGCGCCGCCGAGTTCGTGGCGCCCCTGAATTCGACCATGGCCTACTACGGCATCAACACGCCACAGCGCGTCGGCGCGTTCCTCGCCCAGGTCGGCCATGAGTCGGGCCAGCTCCGCTATGTGAGAGAGCTGGGCGGTGATGCATACCTGTCGAAGTACGACACCGGCACCCTGGCCAAGCGCCTGGGTAATACGCCAGAGGCGGATGGCGATGGGCAAATGTACCGGGGCAGGGGCCTGATCCAGATCACCGGCCGGAGCAACTATCTGGCGTGCAGCCTGGCACTGTTCCGCGACGATCGCTTGCTGAACCAGCCGCAGTTGCTCGAGCAGCCGATCTGGGCCGCCATGTCCGCCGGCTGGTACTGGTCGACTCACCGCCTCAACGAACTGGCCGATGCCGGCGACTTCGAGGCCATTACCCGGC
>NZ_JAAOCA010000133.1 GCF_014694385.1 Pseudomonas typographi
GCATGCCGTAGCCGGCGCAGATGCCATACAGCGCCAGAGCGCCCACGGCGATGATCCAGAGCAGCGGCGCCAGCCAGGAGACGAACGTCAGCACCGCGCCGGCAATCAGCGCGCCAATGGCACCCCAGCGGCAGACCTCACGCAGGATGCGGATAGACGCCAGGTCGCTGGTGAAGCCGGCCGGGACTTCGAGCATCCCGTGCACCGGGTCGTTGAATACCAGCGGTTCCAGCAGGGTGAACTCCCACCGGCTGACCTGGCGGGTGGCCACGCCGGCGGCGAACTTGCCGGGATCGAGCGTCATGCCGGCACCTCGAGCACAGGCAATTCGGCCAGGAACGCTTCCAGCGTCGGCACCTCGCGGGTGCCCGCCTCCACCGCGGAAAGCTGCTCGTAGGCGTATTCCCATACCAAAGAGCGCCACGCCCTAAATGCCTTTCCGTCCGCCTGAAAGCGCGCCACTGCAGGCTCGTCGGCATAGCTGATGGCCGTCATCAAGTTATCGTAGCCATGCTCCTGCGCCGCCGCATCGAGGT
>NZ_JAAOCA010000134.1 GCF_014694385.1 Pseudomonas typographi
GGTACAGATCGGGCACGGTTTCGTGCACGCAAAATTCCACTACGGTGACCGGCACCGGTACCGACTTCGCGGCGAACAGCCGGGTGGGCGATGCCTTCCTTGGTCCTGACGGCAACTGGTATGAAGTTGCCAATATTGCCAGCGCTACGGTGCTGTCGATCTTGCCGGCCTACCAGGGCGCGAGCGTCGATGCTGGGAGCTACGCCCTAGCGCCCATGCAGGGCTACGTGAAGGACTCGGCAGACCAGTTGCGTTCGCTGGTGAACCAATTCGGCAGTCTGGCCGCAGATCCCTCGATTAACGCGCTTGAGGCGCTCACCGGTGCTGCCGACAAACTGGCCTACTTCACTGCGGCCGACGCCATGGCGCTGGCCGATTTCCCAGCGCAGGCCAGGACATTGCTGACGGCGAACAGCCAGGCGAACCAGAGATCGGCGCTGGGTCTAGGTTCTGCTGCGGTCGCGGCCATCCTGGGTACCGTATCGCAGTCTGGGGGCGTGCCGACGGGCGCGATTATCGAGCAGGGAAGCAA
>NZ_JAAOCA010000135.1 GCF_014694385.1 Pseudomonas typographi
GGCTGCCGATCAGCGACGTAAGCTGACGCTCGCGGTCACGGGTCTGGTTGTTGAAGGTCAGCGTGCATTGCCAGTAGGCACCGGGATAGCCCACCACCTGCTGGGCGTTGGAGAGCGACGAGGTAAAACCCCGGTTGTTGTAAACCATACCCCAGGTCATTTCATTCGGGCACAGCGAAGCCGGCCATGGAATAGCCATTCGGTTCTCCTGGAGCCGTTACCGGCGGTTGAGTAGCTGCCGCACCGGGCCGTTTCGCTTCAGATCGCTGATCACAAGCGCATAGCCGTCCTCGGCGCCCTTCTTGGACGCCTGGGCGATGCGCGCCAGCGTGGCGTCGTCGGCTGAGCCCTGAACGCTGATGTGCTGGGTGATGCCGCCGATTGTTGTCGTACCTGAGTTGGCAGCAGATTCGGCCGCCGTGGTATCGCCGGTGCTCAACGCGCGCACGCCCAGCGACCCATCGGCGGCCCGGGTCAGCGGCATGATCGCTTCAGGGCCCGCCTCGGCGAAAATGCCGG
>NZ_JAAOCA010000136.1 GCF_014694385.1 Pseudomonas typographi
GCCGGATCGTTGCAGTTTGGGCGCCAGGCCGCGCATCTTCCCTACGACGCCCTCAACGCCCTGCATTTTGAATTCACCCATCATTGAGCCCCGTTGAAACGAGAATGGTCAGGTACTCCCGGCCAGACACCTTATCCGGCAGCGGTGGCCCCTCGATGTTGTAGATCTGCCCGCGGTGGATGATGCGCATGGAGGGCAGCACGCCGTCCCGGTACCGGATCACGACCCGAGCCGTCGCTTCCGACTGCCCCGCCTGGGCGGCGATCAGATCGCGGGCGGAAAGTGGTTCGAACGAAGCCGGGCAGCCGGCCCAGGCGTTTACCCAGGCAGCGATCACCTCCCCTGTTTCTGGATCTTGGCTCTGCTCTCGGCGCTGGATGTCAACCCTATGCCGCAGCCGACCGGCCCGCATCACACACCCATCCGTACCCGGTAGGGCATGAGCAGTGCGCGTGAAGCCAGCGGCAATTCTGCGACCGAGCCATCGGTGATAACCTCTTCGCGGTTGGCGAACAG
>NZ_JAAOCA010000137.1 GCF_014694385.1 Pseudomonas typographi
CTGCTGTGCATAGCCATCCTCTGCCAGGCTCTCGACCATGCCTTCAGCGATTTCATGGGGAACGCCGAGGGGATGATCGGTTGGGCCAGCAAAGAATCGCCCCAGGCTGTTCACGGGGCCGCCCTGGAGCGCAGCCAGCACCAGCTGGGCCAGATAAAACTGGTCATCCTCTTCCGCGCGCTTGAGCAAGTGATCTTGGAACGCCGAGAGGAAAGCGTCGTGTTCGATCCTGGCAATGACCCGAAAGCGTTTCGTGACGGTGATGTCGCTACCGCGGGTAAGGCGGTCGGCAGCGTCATCGATCCAGGCCTGCAAGGCATCCTCGCGATTGCTTTCATCGGGAGGCGACATGTCTTCGTAGCGTTGTTGGCAAAGCTGTAATGCGTTCATGGGGCGCCTCCGTGTGCGCTGATTTGTCCAACCGCATTAGCGCAGGCACCAAGCTCCAGTGACCAAACTGGGGAATAGCCATGCCTGGTGCCTGCCTGATGCGGTCGATTGAAGGGGGGAGGTGG
>NZ_JAAOCA010000138.1 GCF_014694385.1 Pseudomonas typographi
TGGGAAGCTCGAAATCATCGCCAGCTTCATTGAGGGTCGGCGGCTCGGTGCCATCTGACCAGCCCACGGCCCACTTGATCGTGGTTTCGCCATCGGCTTCGGACAACTGATGCAGACGGATGTGGCTGGCGTTGCGCGGGTCGGCCAGGATGGTCATCGAGGCTTGGCCAGGGGTGCGCAAGCCCTTTTTCGACTTGCGTACGGTGTCTTCCAGGCAAGTGTCATCGATCTGGTCCGCCGGGGAGCCGCCAGGGTTGAAGGCGGTCGCACAGTCAATGGGCAGCACACTCAGCGCTCCGGTACCGCCATCGACTGGCGGCACCAGGGCATAGATCTTGGTACCTTGGGTAAGGATCGACATGGTTTTCTCCGTCTGTCGGGCATAAAAAACCCGCGCTAGGCGGGCATCGGTTACAACGGGCGTTTAGCGGGTTACCCACCAATCCACGTCGAAGCTGTAGCGGTAGGTTTTGGTCGTAGCGTCATAGAATTCGCCATTCCAGCGGATGAC
>NZ_JAAOCA010000139.1 GCF_014694385.1 Pseudomonas typographi
CAGATACCCGGGGCAACCCAGCTGTACCGTGCGGGTTGGCCGGTGAACCCGCAGCGTTTGGCCAGCCGCACGGCGGATGCCTTTGTCTTGCCGGCGAACTCGATCTCTTCTATCTGCTCATCAATGAGCGATTTGTGAATGGGTGTGGTCATTCGTCGTCTCCATCCAAATACCGGTCAACAGCCAGGAGCGCGTCGCGCCCCTCGTCGTGGGCTTGCAGGCCTACCGAAACAATCTCTGGCGGGTAGCCGTACAGTTCGTGCTTTTGCTCAATCGCGATGCAGGTCGCGAGGTCACCGCGAACCATGGCTTCGCTGTAGCGCTTGAGTTCGCTCATGCCACCCTCCTTACATCCCGCCCAGCCAGCCGCCGGAAGCGCTCGCAGTAGTAGTTGAATTCTTCCGCGCTGATGGCGCGCGAGCCTTCCATGCGGGTTATGCACTGCTCGACCATCGCCTCATAAAAGGGCGGCCGATCCAGGCGCTCCAGGTCATCGAGGTATC
>NZ_JAAOCA010000013.1 GCF_014694385.1 Pseudomonas typographi
GCCTTGCGCACGGCGGCGGGGGGGGGGGGCATGGGGCTGGCTTCGGCCTGCGCCTGCGCCGGGTTTGGCATGGGCAAGGTGTCCCAGGCCCGGGCGACACTGCGGGCCTGCGCCACGGCTCGGTTCAAGGTGGCCAGCGCGACAGGGTCCTCGGTGCTGCCAGCGTCTTTATCCACCCCACAACTGCTGTGGCTGGTGATTTGCCCGTGAGTGTCCAACGCTACGGTTTGCACGAAGTTCGGGTCTGCGACGGTCACGGTGTATTGCTGGTGCTTGAACGGCACGCTCAGAAAGGTGAGCGTGGCGGTACGGCAGGCCGAATAGAAGTAAATACCCGAGGCCTTGGCCAAGTCGAGCAGGCGGGTTTCGATGGTATCGGCAGGCACCGCATCATAGGCCAATTCCAGGGCCACTTTGTTACCGGAGTTCTCCACCACCCCATAGGCTGTGCCAGCTTCACGGCGTGGCTCGTTGAGCAAGCGTTGTACGTCCACCGCCAGTGGCAGCGCCAGGCGCGCACCGCTGGGCTTCGCGGTTGCGCGGTCGATGCTGGCCGGCACCGCCACCGGTGTGGCTGCCCGGGTTGCAGCCGGTACGGCGGCCTGCGCCAGGCTTAGGCGGTGAACCAGGCGGGTGCTGTCAAGGGTGCTTAGTTGCATCACTGGTGTGCCCACCACCGGCTGGAAGCCGAACTGGGTGTGGGCTCCTTCGGCCTCGGCTGGTAGTGATAGCAAGGCGGCAGCTGTACCGGGCTCGCTCGGTGGTTGCAGCAGCAATATGGATTTGGCCAGGGTGAACTTGCTCAGGCCACCATAATCGGCACTGGCATGTTGGGGGTCGAACTCAACATAGCGCCACTGGGCTTCAGGGCTGCTACAGCCGGTCAGCCATAGGGCGCTTAGCGTCAAAGCCAGCACTGGCATGATCTTCACCTTCGTACTCCCTCGAACCGGCCACTGACGTGTCGGGCACATCCATGGCGCCTTTCCCAAAGCGCGAACATAGACCCGCGCAGGGAACTTGTCCAGCCTAATACAATCGTCATCGTACAGGTACACAATTGCTGGGCCAGTTAGCAGGGGCCACGCCCTCCTTGGCGGCAAGCGAGCGACGTGCTGTCGTTGCTGCTCAGTAGTGTTTAAAAGGTGCTGATGGGCGCCATGATCGCCTATTTTCGCCTCGTTTTACGACGAATGGGCGGGCTGCCTTGGCGGATGAAAAAACATCGCACCCTCTAGCGCCTGGCTTAGTTGTACGATAACGTATCGCAGAACACGGCCTCGACCGTGAGCCTGTTGGCCTTACCCGCACAACGATAACAAGTGGGAGTTTTTCTGCATGCATGCGAACAAGAACACGCACGTGCGCTATTTGATCCTGTTTTTGCTCTTTGTAGTGACCACGATCAACTACGCCGACCGCGCCACCATCTCTATCGCTGGGTCCAGTATCCAGAAAGATCTGGGGGTAACCCCGGTCACGCTCGGTTTCATCTTCTCGGCCTTCGGTTGGGCCTATGTCGCTGCGCAGATCCCTGGCGGCTGGCTGCTCGACCGCTACGGCTCCAAGCGGGTGTATGCGTTCAGCATCTTCACCTGGTCGGCGTTTACCATCTTGCAAGGCTTCGTGGGCTTTTTGCCGGTCGCCACGGCGGTGATGGCGCTATTCACCCTGCGTTTTCTGGTCGGCATGGCCGAAGCACCGTCGTTCCCGGGCAACGCCCGTATCGTGGCGGCCTGGTTTCCCACCCAGGAGCGCGGCACTGCCTCGGCCATCTTCAACTCGGCGCAATACTTCGCCACCGTGCTGTTCACCCCGCTGATGGGCTGGATCGTGCACTCCATGGGCTGGGAACACGTGTTCATGGTGATGGGCGTGCTCGGTGTGCTGTTCTCGTTGGTATGGCTGAAGCTCATCCATAACCCCAAGGACCACCCGATGATGGGCCAGGCCGAGTACGACCTGATCCGCAACAACGGCGGTGTGGTCGACATGGACCAAGTCGGCAAGAAAAGCGGCGGGCCGCAGTGGGGGTACATCCGCCAGTTGCTCTCCAGCCGCATGATGGTCGGCATTTACTTGGGCCAGTATTGCATCAATGGCATTACCTATTTCTTCCTGACCTGGTTCCCGGTGTACCTGGTGCAGGAGCGCGGCATGACCATCCTCAAAGCCGGGTTCGTCGCCTCGTTACCGGCGATTTGCGGGTTCATCGGTGGCGTGCTGGGCGGGGTTATTTCCGATTGGCTGTTACGCCGTGGCCATAGCCTTACGTTTTCGCGCAAGTTGCCGATCGTCTGCGGCCTGGCGCTGTCGACCAGCATGGTGGTCTGCAATTATGTGCAACTGGACTGGCTGGTCGTCGGCCTGATGGCCCTGGCCTTCTTCGGCAAGGGCGTCGGGGCGCTGGGTTGGGCAGTGATGGCCGACACAGCGCCCAAGCAGATTGCCGGCATCAGCGGCGGCCTGTTCAACATGTTCGGCAACATCGCTTCGATTACCACCCCCATCGTAATTGGTTACCTAATCAGCGCCACCGGCTCGTTCAAATGGGCTTTGGTGTTCGTGGGTGCCAATGCGTTGGTCGCCGTGCTCAGCTACCTGTTCATCGTTGGCCCCATCCGCCGTGTGCAATTGCATGACGCCGATGGCCAGCCGGTGGTCGATTCGCAGCCCGTACAAGCCTGATAACAAAAGACAGGGGAGCTCCCCATGCAACTGATCGAACATTCCGACTCGCCGCGTTACATACGCCTGCATGAAGATGACAACGTGGTGGTGGTGGTCAACGACCAAGGCGTTGGCGAAGGCAGTGTGTTTCCCGATGGCTTGACCACCATCGAGGGCGTGCCGCAAAGCCATAAGGTGGCGCTGCACACCATCCCCGAGGGCGCCCCCGTGCGCCGCTACGGGCAAGTGATCGGCTATGCCGTCAAAGAGCTGCCCAAGGGCAGTTGGGTGCAGGAGCACCAATTGAAAATGCCCCAGGCCCCGGCGCTGGACAGCCTGCCCATGGCCGACGCGGTGCCGGCAGCGCTGCCGGCGCTGGAAGGCTACACCTTCGAAGGCTATCGCAACGCCGACGGTACGGTGGGCACGCGTAACATCCTGGGCATCACCACCACGGTGCAGTGCGTGACCGGGGTGCTCGAACACGCGGTCAAGCGCATCCGCCAGGAGCTATTGCCCAATTACCCGCACGTAGACGACGTAGTCGCCTTGACCCACAGCTACGGCTGCGGCGTGGCGATCAACGCTCGCGACGCCTACATCCCGATCCGCACCGTACGCAACTTGGCGCGCAACCCCAACCTGGGCGGCGAAGCCTTGGTGATCAGCCTGGGCTGCGAAAAACTGCAGGCCGGGCAGGTGATGCATGAGGGTGACCCGTCGGTAGACCTCTCCGAGCCCTGGTTGTACCGCCTGCAGGACTCCAGCCACGGCTTCAACGAGATGATCGAGCAGATCATGGCGCTGGCCGAAACGCGCCTGAAAAAACTCGACCAACGCCGCCGTGAAACCGTGCCGGCCTCGGAGCTGATCCTGGGCATGCAATGCGGCGGCAGCGACGCCTTCAGTGGCATCACCGCCAACCCCGCGCTGGGTTATGCCGCCGACCTGTTGGTGCGTGCGGGGGCCACCGTGATGTTTTCGGAAAACACCGAAGTGCGCGATGCCATTTACATGCTCACCGCCCGCGCGGAAAACCTCGACGTGGCTAACGCACTGGTGCGTGAGATGGACTGGTACGACAAGTACCTCGACCGCGGCGCCGCCGACCGCAGTGCCAACACCACGCCCGGTAACAAAAAGGGTGGTTTGTCGAACATCGTTGAAAAAGCCCTTGGTTCTATCGTGAAATCCGGCAGCAGCGCTATCAATGGCGTGATCGGCCCAGGTGAACGGGTCGATCGTAAGGGCTTGATTTTTTGCGCCACCCCGGCCAGCGACTTTGTCTGTGGCACCTTGCAGCTGGCGGCAGGCATGAACTTGCACGTGTTTACCACCGGCCGTGGTACCCCCTATGGCTTAGCCATGGCACCGGTGGTGAAAGTCGCCACCCGTACCGAACTGGCCACCCGTTGGCATGATTTGATCGATATCGACGCCGGCCGTGTGGCCAGCGGGCGCATGACCATCGAGGAACTGGGCTGGGAGCTGTTCCACTACTACCTGGATGTGGCCAGCGGCCGCAAGCAAACCTGGGCCGAGCAGCATCGCCTGCACAACGATATCGTGCTGTTCAACCCAGCGCCGATTACCTGACCGGCTGGGTTGTAAAACGCTGCCTGCGTATCAATGCAAGCTTGGGGTGCGCAGCGGATGCTGCGCACCTTTCGTTTGGCGGTAGGTTTTACTACGGTGTCAGTACGTAGAACCGATCTCCAACGGGAGCCGCACACCATGCTTAAAACCCTTCTGCTCGCACTCGCAGGGCTTGCGCTGTGCACCACCCAAGCGCTGGCCGAGCCCCTGAAAATCGGCGTTATCGGCGCTGGCAACGTGGGCGGTACGCTCGGTACGTTATGGGCGCAGGCCGGCCACCCGGTAATGTTTGCCTCGCGCCATCCCGATGAACTGGCCGGCTTGGTCAAGGCCGCCGGGGCCAATGCGCGGGCAGGCTCTGTCGCCGATGCGCTGGCCTATGCCGATGTGATCGTGCTGAGCGTGCCCTATGCGGCCATGCCAGCGATCAGTGAACAGGGTAGGGGCACATTCCAGGGCAAAGTCGTACTTAGCACCAGCAACCCCTTTAGTGGGCGCGATGGCGAGGTGGGCCGCCAAGCCCTGGCCGACGGCGTGGCCAGCGCCGACCAGCGCTACCTGCCGGGCGCGCGGTTAGTGCGCGCCTTCAATGCCATTGGCTACGGGTCGATGAAAAGCCAGGCCCACCGCCAAAGCGGCGGGCCGGTGGCAATCGCCACGTTTGCGGATGATGCCAAGGCCCGTGAAGTAGGTGCCCGCTTGGTGCGCGACGCAGGGTTCATACCGGTGCTGTTGCCACTGGCGCGAGCTAACGAAGGCTTGCCAGGCGGGGCCACCAGCGGGGTGCTCAGCGAAGCCCAGCTCAAAAGCGCCCTGGGCGTCGCCCCTTAACCTTAAACCTGCCTAAGCGACCTGGGCAGCGGCGGTCGCTCCGTCGTCGGCCTCACCGTGCAGGGAGATGCGGTAGGTTTCCGGCAGGGCCAGGCCGCCCGCCATGGCTAGCACAGCGATCAGCACCAGATAAAAGGCCGGTGCCAGGTTGCTGCCGGTCAGGTCGATCAGCCAGGTGGCGACCAGCGGCGCGGTGCCACCGAAGATCGTATAGGCCATGTTGTAGGTGATTGCGCCTGCGGTGTAGCGGGTGCGGGTGGGGAAGGTTTCCGACAACAACGCCGCGGTTACCACCCCGCACAGCAATGCGCCGATGGCCAGTAAGATAACCCCGAATATCGCCGCGCCCACCGAGCCGGAACTGGCCAGCCAATAGGCCGGGAATACCGTGAAAATCAACCACAGGCAAGTAAAGCCGACCGTTTTACGCCGCCCCACGCGATCGGAGAATGCCCCGGCCACCGGGCAGGCGGCGGCGGCGAACAGCAGCGCCACGGTAGATACCAGCAGCGACTGGGCACGGCTTAAGTGGCCCACCACCTGCAAATACGTGGCGAAGTAAGTAGTGAACATATAGAACGACAGTGCCGTCAGCGAAATGAACGCCCCCAGGCAGCAAATCGCACCGCCGTGGTTGTTCAGGGTTTCCTTCAGCGGCGAGTGCGCGTGCACGTTGTCTTCGGCAAGGGCCGCCTGGAATGCTGGGGTTTCTTCCATGCGCCAGCGCAGGTACAGGCCAACGATGCCCAGCGGGGCGGCCACCAGGAACGGCACCCGCCAGCCCCAACTGCTCATGGCTTCGGGCGACAGGCTGGCATCGAGAACGTAGGCTAGCACCGCTGCGCAGGCGAAGGCCGAGAAAGTCGACACCGGCACGAAGCTACCGTACCAGGCGCGCTTGTGCCGTGGGGCGTGCTCCATCAAGTAGGCGCAGGCGCCGGCGTACTCACCGCCGGCCGAAAAACCTTGCACGCAGCGGGTGAGCGTGAGCAACACCGGCGCCAGCAGGCCGATGCTGGCATAGGTCGGCAGCAGCCCAATGACCGTGGTGGCGCTCGCCATCAACAAAATCGTCAACGACAAGATGCGCTTGCGTCCCAGTCGGTCGCCCAATGCACCAAAGAACACCCCGCCCAACGGGCGCAAGGCGAATGCCACGGCGAACACGGCGAAGGTCTTGAGCAAGGCCACGCTGGGTGCGGAGCTGGTGAAGAACTGGTTGGCAATGATCGTTGCGAGAAAGCCGTAAACGGCGAAATCGAACCATTCCACGAAATTGCCGATGGCCGAGGCGGCGATCACCTTGCGTAAGGTGGCCGGCGAAACCGGCCCGTGTGCAGTGGTTGCCATGCGCGAACTCCCGTGAACGATGTCTTTGGTGGATTATCGGCAGTGGCCCTTAAGGGGGCGTTCGAAAAGCGCCCTCGACGTAGCCAAGAGCGCAACATGGGGGGTGGCGGCGCTCTGCGGCGACGTATAGGCCGGTATTTAGCAAATTCCGCGCCGTGATCGCCGGCTGGCCCTGCTGAGGCGACCCGGTCGGGCAACCGGGTGCTGTTAGGTCATTACGAAAGTGTTTTGGGCTACGCCAAGCGTAAGGCCTCGGCATGCACCTATCGATGCCATGCACTGCTGCTGTAACCTTTTTAACGCTATTTATAGGTTATTAAACCGACAAATATATTTTAGTTAACCTATAAAACACATAATGAACGGTTACTAATATAAGCTTTTCGCCTGCGGGTAACTGTCATTATGAGTTATAAAAGTTACCGCCCTTTCGTTTTCGGAGCTTGTGTACATGCACCAAAACCCCGCCGAACCTTTCGTGATCGCCGACCACCCGGTGCTCGACATGCTCAACACGGTGAGCCAGGTCGACGGCCAGGCGCAGGATGAATGGCGCAGCGCCGATGATGTGCTGCATTGGTGCGAACGCCTGGGAATGACCTTGGCACTCCCTGCTACGTATAACCCAGGCGAACTGTTGGCCCAGGCCCGCACCCTGCGGGAGGCGGTCCGTGCCCTGGTTTGCCGCCGCCAGGCCGGTGAGCCGGCTGACCCGGCACCGTTGAACGGCTTTTTGCGCCACGCTGCCAGCTACCCGCAGGTGGCCTGGGCGGCCGACGGGGGCGTGACCCTGTATCGGGTGGGCGGGCCACCAACGCTGGCGCAAGCGTTGGCACCAATGGCCGAGGCGGCCGCGCAGTTGCTGGTAGAAGGGGACTTTCGCCGGGTACGCCAATGCCAGCACCCCGATTGCATCCTATGGTTCTATGACCGCACCAAGGCCCAGCGGCGGCGTTGGTGCAGCATGGCGCTGTGCGGGAACCGCCACAAGGTGGCCGCGCATCGCAACCGGCAAAAACTCATTAACTGACCCTCCAGGAGCAGGTTGATGTCCGATGTTCAATGGCTGAACCTACAACTGCCAGTGATCCAGGCGCCCATGGTGGGTGTGTCCACCCCGGCGCTTGCGGCCGCCGTGTCGAACGCCGGTGGTCTGGGTTCCATTGGCCTGGGCGCCTGTAGCCCGGAACAGGCCCGTACCATGCTGCAGCAAACCCGCGCGCTCACGGCCAAGCCCTTCAACGCTAACCTCTTCTGCCACCGCCCGGCCCGGGCCGACGCTGTGCGGGCGCGGGCATGGCTGGAGCACCTGCGGCCGTTGTTCGCGCAGTTCGGTGCCGAACCACCGGCACAGTTGGCCGAAATCTATAAAAGCTTTGCCAATGACCCAGCCATGCTGGAGGTGCTACTAGAATTATGCCCGCCCGTGGTGAGTTTCCATTTCGGTTTGCCACCGCAGGCCTTTATCGATGCGCTCAAGGCTAAGGGCATTGTGTTGCTGGCAACGGCGACAAGCTTGGCCGAAGCACGGTTGATCGAGCAGGCCGGCCTGGATGCCGTCGTCGCCCAGGGGGTTGAAGCCGGTGGCCACCGTGGGGTGTTCGAACCGCGCGAAGACACCCGCCTGGGTACCTTTGCCTTGGTCCGTTGCCTGGCCGAACGGGTATCGCTGCCGGTGATCGCCGCCGGTGGCATCATGGACGGTGCTGGCATACAAGCCGCCCTTACCCTGGGCGCGCAAGGTGTACAAATGGGCACGGCATTCATCCTGTGCCCCGAGTCTGCCGCCAACGCCGCTTACCGCCAGGCACTGCGTTCGCCGCGCGCCGAATGCACGGCGATCACCGCGGCCATATCCGGGCGCCCGGCGCGGGGGCTGGTGAACCGCTGGTTTACCGAGGTCGATTGCCCCACTGCGCCGCCATTACCGGATTACCCCAACACCTACGATGCAGCCAAGGCCCTGGTAGCCGCCGCCGGTGTCCAGGGCAGCGACGCATTTGCCGTGCAGTGGGCCGGGCAGGGCGCGCCATTGGCCCGCGCCCTGCCGGCAGCGCAGTTGCTCGCACAGTTGGCTGAGGAACTGGATAATGCCCGTGGCGGGCGCGTTGTGAAGGGCGGTGGCCGCCGTTAGTATCACTGCAGCTCGCGGGCCCGCGCCGCCCTGGCCACCACCCAGGCCAGCCATAGGCACAGCGAAAAGGCCAGGATCGCCAGGGTGGCCATCAGGTCGATCATCGCCTCGCTGCCCAGGTGGGCGATCAAATAACCACACGCCAGTGGCGCCAAGGCCTGGGCGATCAGCGCCGGGCGTGCCATGCGCCCCGACACTTCAGCGTAGTCGGCCGGGTTGACCACCACCAGCGGCAAGGTGCTCTTGACGATGGCGCGCAAGCCGTTACCAGCGCCATAGCACACCAACCCCCATGCCACCCAGGCGGGGGCGAAGTCCACCACCAGCAGGCCCACGGCAGTGAGCCCGCTGGAGAGCAGGGCGGTGGCCATTGGCGCTTGGCGCTTGAACACCAGGTCGCCGATACGGCACAACACCTGCGCCGGGCCAATCAACGCACCGAGGGCGATGGCCGATGCCAGGCTATGACCGCGTGCTTGCAACACAGTGAGCAGCACGATAGAGATGCAGGTCATCAGCGCCGCCGCGAGGGCGAACAGCAGGGTCATCGGCCAATAGATGGAGGGCGCCAGCGCCGGGTGGCCGTGCCCGCGCGCGTGGTGGGCCGCCGCGGCAGCCGGCGGCGCCACCAGGGCATAGCGGTATAGCGGGTAAATGGCCAGCAGTACCACGCCATAGGCGCCGCAGGTCAGGCGCCAGCCCAGGGTGTGGGCCAGCACCGCCAGCAATGGCCACATTAACGTGGTACAAAAACCGGAAATCAACGTGACGCCTACGATAATCGGCCGTGCCGCCAGCCCGTGGGTGGCCCCCAGCGAGGTGAACAGCGCGTCGTACAGCCCACCTGCCATGCCGGCGCCGATCAATGCCCAGGCCAGCAGGAACACCGGCAGGGATGGCGCCACAGCCATCAGCCACAACCCGGCGCTGAGAAAAAACCCATGGCTCGCCAGCACCGTGCCGCCGCCGATGCGCGCGATCAGCCGGCCACACAGCGGCGCCAGCAACCCTGCGACCAGCAACCCGAGGGAGGCGCCGGCCAGCACGCCCTGGCGCGGCCAGCCGGTGTCGGCGACGATAGGGTCGGCCAGCACGCCCAATAAATAGAACGAGCCGCCCCACGAGAGGATTTGCAGCACCCCGAGCAGGGCAATTTTCAACGCGCTGGGGCGTTCGGCAGGGGTAGCGGTGCTCAAGCGGGGGCCTTAGCGCGACGGATAGTTTGCAAAGTGTAACAACGCTGGGCCACCCTTGGGCGGCGAATAGCGAACGCCATTGGCTTTAGGTTCAGTGTATTGCGCCGTGCTGGCCTGCCGTCGTCATGGCCGGTAACCTATTCGCCCCGGTGTGGTGTTTCAGAAGTTTGCATAAGCATTGCCGTGAGAATGTTACTACGGGCGAGGTGCGGCAACGCAGCCCGGCGGCACAGGGCATCGTCAAAAAGGCTGCAGCCAGCTTCTGTAACACCATACTAGACGCCCGCAGCATGATGCCGCTGGCCATCGAATAAGCGAGCCAATCCATGAACGCGCTTTTTGACACCGTATTGCCCCGTGCCAGCACCGACAGCAGTAAATGGAGTGCCTACCCGGCCGATGTGCTGCCCATGTGGGTGGCAGATATGGACTTCGCTGCCGCCCCGGTGATCATCGATGGTATCCGTGAACGCCTGGGCCACCCCGCGCTGGGGTACGCCACCGCCACCGCAGCCTGGCGCGCCGACGTTGTCGCCTACCTGCAGCGCCGCTACGGCTGGGTGGTCAGCGAGGCCGCGTTGGTGCCGTTGCCCGGCGTGGTGCCGGGCTGCAATATGGCGCTCGGGGCCCTGGCACCAGCCGATAAACCGGTGGTGGTGAAGGTGCCCAACTACCCGCCCTTACGTGCCGCCGCGGCCCATTGGGGTTTGGAACAGCGCGTGGTCACCCTTGAGGCTGACGCCAGCGGCCAATGGCACTGCGACCCCGATACGCTCGCCGGTGCCCTACACGGTGCCGGCGTGTTGTTGCTGTCCAACCCGCACAACCCAGTGGGCAAGGCCTACAGCCGCGAGGAGCTGCTGCAATTGGCCCAGGTTTGCGAACAGCAGGGTGTGTTGGTCATCAGCGATGAAATCCACGCCGACCTGCTGTTCGAGGGCCGCCGGCACGTACCGATCGCCAGCCTTGGCCCTGAAATCGCCGCACGCACCATCACCCTGATGTCGGCGAGCAAGGCCTACAACATTGCCGGGCTCAAAACCGCTTTCGCGGTGATCACCGACCCGGAACTGCGGCGGCGCTTCCAGCAGGGTCACAAGGGCATGGTCGACAGCGTCAACGTGCTAGGCCTGGAGGCCACCCGCATCGCCTTTAGCCAGGCAGAACCTTGGCTGGAGCAACTGCTCGGTTATTTGCAGGGCAACCGCGACTGGCTGGCCGCTACCCTGGCCGAGCGCGCGCCGGCGATACGCATGCACCTGCCGCAGGCCACCTACCTGGCCTGGCTCGACTGCCGGGGCTTGGGCTTGGATGATCCGCAGCGGTTCTTCCTCGACAAGGGGCGGGTGGCTTTCAGCGCCGGCACCGATTTCGGCCAGGCCGGGCAGGGCTTCGTACGCTTGAACTTCGGCTGCCCGCGGGCGCTGCTGCAAGAAGGTGTGGCGCGCATGCTGCAGGCGCTGGAGGGTGCGTAAGCGCACCCGGCGGTAGGCGGCTCTGGCGCAATTTCCGCCAGCCGCGGCGCGCCATGGCATATGTAGGTGCCGTGCATCGTTCAAGCACGCGCCAGGCTGTGGCATTCGTTACTGCCGAAGCAGGATGGCGCTGCGGCCTTGGTATGGCAATTCCTGAATGGCATTTATTCATCTGAACGCTGCAAGGGGAACAGCGCCCGCCCAATAAACTGTGCTGTTTGGCTGAGGGCCTCGCCGATGGCTTCAAGCTGGGGGCGATCGTGCTGGGCGCTGATGGCGATGCCCGACAGCACGAAGCGCGGCTGGCCGTGTTGGTCGGCGACGGCCGCCGAGGCCAGGGACACGCCTCGGTACAGGTTGCCTTCCTCTACCGCCCAGCCGCGCTCGCGGGCCAAGGCGGCCTCGTGTTGGTAGGTTTCGAAGGTGGGCGGGTTTTCCCAATGCAGGCGGGCGAAACGCCGGCGCAACTCGCTTTGCGGTAGGTCGCGCAGGGCCGCGATGCAACGCCCGCTGGCGCCGACCAGCTCGGGCAGCCGGGTTTGCAGGCGCACGTCGACGTGGGCGGCATTCGGCAGGGCCCGGGCGATGGCGGTGATGTGGTTGTCGCCGGTGACCTGCCAGAGGATAACCAAGATGCGGTGGTTGATGCTCACACGTTCCAGTTCGGGCTGAATAAGGTCGGCGTAACTGTAGCCGATGAAGCTCACCGCCAGTTCCGACAGCCCCAGGCCCAACTGATAGGTTTTGCGCTGCTCGTCGAAGGCCACCCACTGTTCGTTGGCCAGCGTACGCAAAATGTTGAAGGCGCTGCTGGGGCTTATGCCCGTGCCGCGGGCAATGGCGGCCACACCTTCCGGTGCAGCGCTGCGAGACAGATGGCGCAGGATCTGGATCGCATTGACCACGGCCCCGACGTCCTTGGTTGCGCCTGGCTTGCCACTGCGCGTGTTCGAATCATCCATCGGTATTTTTCACTATAGGGATTGATATTCTGTATTCTGAATGTATGCTGAGTATAGGTTCTGATGCGGCGGCCTGGAAGATACCATGCCGACCCCCGCCGGGAACCCACCGCAAACCCTCACAATAACAACCAGGAGGATGCGAATGACAGCCATGCACCCGCAGGGCGTCGGCCCCCAGGCCACCTACGAGGCATTCCTGCGCGAAGGCCGTTTCATGCTGCAACGTAGCCGCGCCACTGGCCGCCATGTGTTCTACCCCCGGGTGCTCGTGCCCGGCAGCGGCGAGGCGGATTTGGAATGGGTGCCCGCCAGCGGCTTGGGCACCCTTTACGCCATCACCGTCGACCATGCCCGGGAGGGTGATCGGAACATCATCCTGGTACAGCTCGATGAGGGGCCGCGAATGATGGCCTGCCTGGTGGATTGCCTGGCCGCGCCCATCGGCACGCGCCTGAAAGCCGAGGTGCAGGTGCTGGGCGAGCATCCCGCCGTGGTGTTCCGCTGCCTCGGCGAGGTACAGCCATGAGTACCCTACTGCGCGGCCAAACGGCCATCGTTGGCATCGGCCAGGCGGGCATCGGTGAAGCCCCCGGCTACAGTGCCATGGAGCTGCTCGGCCAAGCCGCCTTGGCCGCCATCGCCGATGCGGGGCTGGCCTTGGCTGACATCGATGGCCTGTTCACCGCCACCAGCAGTCACGCTTTTCCCACCCTGTCGGTGGCCGAGTACCTCGGGTTGCGCCCAAGCTTCTTCGACGGCACCAACGTGGGCGGCGCCAGCTTCGAAATGCATTTGTTGCAGGCCGCGCTGGCGCTGCAAGCGGGGCTGTGTAATGCGGCGCTGATTTGCTACGGCTCGAACCAGCGCAGCGCGGGTGGGCGGCTAGTGTCGATGAGCGAACCGCAGTGGCATGAGCAGCCGTACCGGCCCAGGCACCCCATCACCGGCTATGCCCTGGCCGCGAGCCGCCACATGCATCAATACGGTACCACCCGGGCGATGCTCGCCGAGGTGGCGGTGGCCGCCCGGCAATGGGCGAACCTCAACCCCGACGCCTTCGCCCATGGGCCGTTATCGGTGGATGATGTGCTCGCCAGCCGCATGGTCAGCGACCCGCTCAGCCGCGCCGATTGTTGCCTGGTAACCGATGGCGGCGCTGCCTGCGTGATGGTCCGCGCCGAGCGCGCCCGCGACCTGCCGGCGCCACCGGTGTATTTTTTGGGCGCGGCCGGTGCCCAGTGGCACCGTTCCATCGTGGCCATGCCGGACCTTACCGTGACCGCCGCCGCCGAAAGTGGCCCGCGCGCCTTGGCCATGGCCGGGGTAGGGCTCGCCGACCTCGACCTGGTGATGCTCTACGACGCCTTCACCATCAACACGCTGTTGTTTCTCGAAGACCTGGGCTTCTGCCCCAAGGGTGAGGGCGGCCGTTTCGTGCAAGGCGGGCGCATCGCCCCGGGCGGTGCCTTGGCCGTGAACACCAACGGCGGCGGCTTGTCGTGCGTGCATCCGGGCATGTATGGGCTGTTCCTGATCCTCGAAGCCGTAACCCAACTGCGCGGCGCCGCTGGCGCGCGGCAGCTGGCCAAGGCCGAGGTAGCCCTGGTGCACGGCAACGGCGGAACGTTGTCGAGCCAGGTCACCGCCGTGCTTGGCAGTGCCGCGGCCCACTGAACCCTTCCTCTATCCCTTCGCAACCAAGGTGCACCGGCATGACTTCATCTAGCCACCACGCCCCGCCACCCTCCGGGGACCGCTTCGCCAGCCTCACACCCTTGCTGATGCCGCGCTCGGTCGCGGTAATCGGCGCCTCCAGTGACCCCACCCGCATCGGTGGGCGCCCCATCGCCTATATGCTTCGGCAGGGCTTCGACGGCCTGCTGATGCCGGTGAACCCCAACCGCCAGGAAGTGCAGGGCCTGCCGGCGTGGCCAAGCGTCGAGGCATTGCCCCAGGCCCCCGATACCGCCATCATCGCCGTGCCCGCCGCGCAGGTGTTGGATACTCTGAGCGCCCTGGGCCGCAAGGGAACCCGCAGCGCCTTGGTGTTTTCCTCAGGTTTCAGTGAAGTGGGCGGCGAGGGCGAGGCCCTGCAGCAGCGTATCGTCGCCGAGGCCAAGCGCTGGAACCTGCGCCTGCTGGGGCCGAACACCGCCGGGGTATTCAACGCCAATATCGGCTATTACGGCAGCTTCGCCTCGGGCTTGGAGCGGGGGTTTCCCTTACCCGGCCGGGTAGGCATCGCCTCGCAGTCGGGCGCCTATGCCGCGCACATGCTGGGTTTGGCCCGGGCACGCGGCCTGGGCACACCGATCATGGCGTCTACCGGTAACGAAGGCGACATCACCTTGGGCGACGCCATCGGTTGGCTGGTGCAAAGCCCGGATATCGATGTGGTGGTGGCGTATGCCGAATCGGTGCGCGAGCCGGAAGGCTTCATCGCCGCCCTGGAAGCCGCGCACCGGGCGCGCAAGCCGGTCATTTTGCAAAAAGTCGGGCGCAGCGCCCTGGGCAAACGGGCGGCGCTGTCCCATACCGCATCCCTGGCCGGTGATGACAACGTGTTCGACGCCCTGTTGGGCGATTATGCAGTGGTGCGGGCCAACAGCAGCGCCGAGCTGCTCAACCTGGCCTACACCGCGACCCGGCGGATTTACCCGGTGAGCAACAGCTTGGGGATGGTCACCATCAGCGGCGGTGCCGGCATCATCGTCAGCGATGCCGCCGAAGAACTGGGCTTGCCGATGCCACCCATGCCCGAGCCAGCCCAAGTGGCGCTAAAGGAAAAACTTTCGTTCTGCTCGCCCATCAACCCGGTGGACTTCACTGCCCACGTGCTCAACGACCTGGCGTTGGCCGGGTATTTCACCACCCGGCTGATCGAAGACGGCGGCTACCGCTCGGTCCTGGCCTTTTTCAGCCAGGCCGGCACCGTGCCGTCCATCGCGCCGCGCCTGCTCGCTGAGCTGACGGCGGTAAAGCGCGCCCACCCGGATCGGCTGTTCGTGATTTCGCTGATCGGCGATGCCACCCAGAACCAACCGTATGAAGACGAAGGCTTCGTGCTGTTCGAAGACCCCACCCAAGCGGTGGCGGCCATCCATGCCATGGGTCGGCTGGGCGATGCTTTTGCCCGGCCGTTGCCCGTGCGCGAGGCGCAGCCGCCGATCGACCTACCGGCCGGCCGCTTGAGCGAGGCACAGGCCAAGGCGTTGTTGGCCGAGTTCGACATCGCCGGGGTCGAAGAGCGCGTGCTCGACGATGCAGAGGCGGCGGTGGCTTTCGCCACCCAGGTCGGCTGGCCGGTGGTGATGAAGATCGCCTCGGCCGACATTGCGCACAAATCGGACATCGGCGGTGTGCTGTTGGGCGTGGCCTCGCCCGAGGCGGTGCGCGAAGGCTTCGCCACCCTGCTCGAACGCGCCCGCCTGCACGCCCCGGCGGCCAAGGTCGACGGCGTACTGGTGGCGCGCCAGGTGCAGGGGGCCGTGGAGTGTTTCATGGGTATCCAGCACGACCCGCTGTTTGGCCCCTTCGCGGTGTTTGGCTTGGGCGGCATCTTCGTCGAGGTGCTCAAAGACGTAACCCTGCGCCGTTGCCCCTTCGGTGAGGCTGAGGCCCTGGCGATGATACGCAGCGTGCGCGGCGCGCCCTTGCTGTTTGGCGCACGTGGGCGGCCACCGGTGGACGTCCAGGCCCTGGCGCGGATGCTCGCCCGGTTGTCTGAGTTCGCCTGGCGCGCTGGGCCGGGCCTGGCCTCGGTAGACATCAATCCGGTGTTGGCGCTGCCAGAAGGCCAAGGCGCCTTCGCCGCCGATGCGGTGATCGAAACCTGCGAGGTGCACCATGCCCCTTGACCCGCAGAAGTTGCTCGCTTACCCGATACCCGACGTCCGCCAGGCGCTCACCCGCCGAGACGTGGCCTTTTATGCGCTGTCCGTCGGCCTGGGCCAAAACCCCACCGACCGGCCTGCACTGAACTTCGTCGACCCGGCGCAAGACTTTCGCATGTTCCCGTTGATGCCCGTGGTGCTTGCCTACCCAGGCTTCTGGCTGGGCAACCCAGACACAGGCGTAGACGCGCTGCGCCTGGTGCTGGGCGAGCAGCGCGTAACCTGGCGGCGGCCGCTACCGGTGCAGGGCGAGATCATCGGGCGCACTCGGGTGACCTCGATTATCGACAAGGGCGTGGGCAAGGGCGCCTTGCTCTACAGCGATAAGGAACTGATAAACGCGGCCACTGGCGAATGCATCGCGGTGACCTCCAGCACCACCTTTTTGCGCGGCGATGGTGGCTGCGGGGCCCCGACGGGCCCGGTACAGCCAGCCCATGCCATACCCGAACGTGCCGCCGACCGGGTAGTCGACTCGCCCACGCGACCCGAGCAGGCCCTTTATTACCGCCTTAATGGGGACGATAACCCCCTGCATGCCGACCCAGCGTTTGCCCGCCGCGCCGGCTTCGAAAGGCCCATCCTGCATGGCCTGTGCACGCTGGGCGTGGCCTTCCATGCGGTGTTCCGCGAGCTTGCCGATTACCGCAGCGAGCTACTGCGGGCCATGCAGGTGCGCTTTTCGGCGCCGGTTTACCCCGGCGAAACCCTGCGCACCGAGATCTGGAGCGATGGCTCGTTCCGTACACGGGTACTGGAGCGGGACCAAGTGGTGCTTAACAACGGCCGGCTGACCTTGGCCGGGCAGGAGGGTGCTTGATGAACGAGCCCATGCATGACGTTGACCTCGCCGAGCGCCGCGAGCGCGTGACCATGCTCAGGGACAGCGCCGCCGCGCTGGTGCCCGCCGACGGCGACTTGCGCCGGGTGCGGGCGTGGCGCTTTGCTGGTAACGGTCTGGATGCCCAGGCCTGGGCCCTGGTGTGCGAGATGGGTTGGCCTGGCCTGCGCCTGGCTGAGGAACAGGGCGGTAGCGGCTTGGGCCTGTGCGAATACGTGGCGCTGCTAGAGGAGTTGGGCAAGGGCCTGGCCCCCGAACCGCTGAATGAGGTGGCGTGCCTGGTTTCGCTGTTGCCGGCCGAATGGCGCGAGCCTGTGCTGCGTGGCGAGCGCTTGGTATTGCCAGGGCACGGCGCGGGCTTGGTAGCCGATCACCAAGGCCGCCTGCTGGGGCAGGCCAAGGTGTCGCTGGGCAAGGCGGCCCACGGCTGGCTGCTGATGAACGAGGACAGCGCCTGGCTGGTAGACGCGCAGGGTCTAGAAGGCCAAGCGCTGGCCACCCAAGACGGCGGCCATGTGCTTGCGCTGGCCTTGAACGGCGTGCCGGCGCAGCGCCTGGCATCAAGCCCGGAGCAACTGAGGCGGGTGCGTGACGAAGCAGCCCTGGGCGTTGCTGCCTACCTGCTGGGCTGCATGCAGGGCGCATTCGCCCGAACCCTCGACTACCTCAAGGTGCGCAAGCAATTCGGGCGGGAAATCGGCAGCTTCCAGGCCCTGCAGCACCGCATGGTTGACCTGCACATCCAGATCGAACTCAGCCGCGCGCTGGTAGAAGAAACCGCCGCGTGCCTCGACCGTAGCGTTGCGCCTGGCGAGGCGCAACGGCGCATCTACGCCACGCGAGTCCAGGCCGGTGATGCGGCCTTGCGGGTGTGCCGCGAGGCCATCCAACTGCATGGCGCCATCGGCTACACCGACGAGGCCGACATCGGCCTGTTTCTGCGCCGCGTGTTGGTGGCTGCCTCGGCCTGGGGCACCCAGGGCGGCTACCGCCAAGGCTATGCGCGGCTGATCGCCGAGGAGGCTTTCAATGGCTGACCATTTGCTTGAGCAGCGGCGCGGCAACGTGTCGATTCTTACCTTGAACGTACCGGAGCGGCGCAATGCGCTGTCTCCCGACCTGCGCGCGCGGCTCTACGAGGCGCTGGTGGCGGCCGACGAAGACCCTCAGGTGCGTGCCCTGGTGCTCACCGGTGCCGGCGGCCACTTCAGCGCGGGGGGCGATATCGGCTCCATGGACGTGACCCGCCTCGCCGAAGGGCGCACCCGCATGCGCCGCAGCCACCGGCTGATCCGCCAATTGTGCAGCATGGGCACGCCGGTGGTCGCGGCGGTGGAAGGCTGGGCTGCGGCGGGTGGCCTGGGCGTGGCCTTGGCTTGCGACAGCCTGGTGTGCAGCGAGGCGGCGCGTTTTTCGGCCAACTTCGGCGCGGTGGCGCTGCTGCCCGACCTGGGCATCCTGCACACGCTGCCCCGGCGAGTCGGCGTGGCGCGGGCCCGGCAGTTGCTGTTGTACGGCGAGCCTATTGAAGCCAGCGAGGCATTGCGCATCGGCCTGGTTGACCAGTTGGCAGCGCCGGGCCAGGCGCTGGAAGTGGCACTGGCCCGCGCCGAAGCCCTGACCCACCGCGCGCCGCTGCCCCTGGCCTTGACCAAAGCCCTGTTGGCCGAGGGCCTGGAGGCGCTGCTGGAGCGCGAATGCGAACTGCAAAGCCAACTGTTCCTGAGCGCCGACCATGCCGAGGGCAAGGCGGCCTTCCTGGCCAAACGCCCGGCCAACTTCACGGGGGCCTAACCGATGAGCGACATGAACGCACTACACGAAGACTACGAAAGCATGAGCGACGAGGCGTTCCGGGGCCTGCTGCGCGAATGGATCGAAACCCATTACCCCGCGCACTTACGCAACCCGCGGCGGCGTTTGGGGCTGGAAGAAAGCCGCGCGTGGTATCGCTTGTTGGGCGAGCGCGGCTGGCTGGCACCGGGCTGGCCCACCCGCCATGGCGGCATGGGGCTTTCGGCGGCCAAACAACTGATCTACATGGAAGAGTGGGAGCGGCACGGCTGTGCCCGGTTGCCCGACAGCGGCTTGACCATGCTCGGGCCCTTGCTGATCCGCTTTGGCAGCGAGGCCCAGAAAGCCTTCTACTTGCCGCGCATTTTGGCCGGCGAGCACTTCTGGTGCCAGGGTTACAGCGAGCCCAATGCCGGCTCCGACCTCGCCAGCTTGCGCACCGAGGCTGTGGACTGCGGTGACCATTGGCGGGTCAATGGGCAAAAGATCTGGACCACCATGGCCGGGCATTCGAACTGGATTTTCATGCTGGTGCGCACCGACCGCCAAGCGCGGCCGCAGGCCGGCATCAGCTTTCTGCTGGTGCCGTTGGCCAGCCCCGGCGTTGAGGTACGGCCCATTCTCAACCTGGACCTGCACGACGAATTTTCCGAAGTGTTCTTCACCGACGTGCGCGTGCCCAAAGAGAACCTGGTTGGGGAGGTCAACCAAGGCTGGAGCATGGCCAAGGCGCTGTTGGGCTTCGAGCGTATCTTTTTGGGCTCGCCCAAGCAGTCCACTCATGCCCTGGAACGCCTGGAGCGCCTCGCCCGGCTCGGCGGTATCGAACACCAGGAGGCCTATCGCCAACGCCATGCCGCGTTGCGCCTGCGCCTGGATGCCCACCGCGCGCTCTACGAGCGCTTCGCCGAGGCGCTGCGCCAGGGGCAGGCGCTGGGGCCTGAGGTGTCGATGCTGAAGATCAACCAATCCGAACTGTTCCAGGCCATTTGTGAACTGGCCCTGGAGGTGGCCGGTGAGGATGCCGCACTACTCGACCCGTTGGCCGAGGACGCTGCCCTTTACCCGGCGGGGCTGTTCATCCAGTCCTTGCCGACCACCATCTACGGCGGCAGCAACGAGATCCAGCGCAACATTTTGGCCCGGCAAGTGCTCGGCCTGCCCGGCTGAGCGCCCACACCCTAACAAGAAGGAGTAGCACCTATGAGCGCAGGACATTTCATCGAAGGTAAAGTGGCCATCGTTACCGGTGCCGGCAATGGCATCGGCCAAGCCATCGCCTTGGCCATGGCGGCGGCTGGGGCCAAGGTGGTGATCAACGACATCGGCGTTTCCCTGGACGGCGAAGGCGGCTCGCAGACGCCTGCCATGCACACCTGTGAACTCATTCGCGCCGCTGGCGGCGAAGCCACGGTGAACACCGACAGCGTGGCTGAATGGGCCAGCGCCCAGCGCATCGTTGAATGCGCCCTGGACAGCTTCGGGCGGGTGGATGTGGTGGTCAACAATGCTGGCATCCTGCGCGATGCGATCTTCCACAAAATGACCCCAGAGCAGTGGCTGGCCGTGGTCAATGTGCACCTTAATGGCAGCTTTTACGTCAGCCGCGCCGCCGCTGAGCATTTCCGTGCCCAGCAAAGCGGCGCCTTCGTGCACATGACCAGCACCTCCGGGCTGGTCGGTAATGTGGGCCAAGCCAACTATTCGGCGGCAAAGCTGGGCATCCTCGGGTTGTCCAAGACCATCGCCCTCGACATGCAACGCTACGGCGTGCGTTCCAATTGCATCGCGCCCTTCGCCTGGGGCCGCATGACCGGGTCGATCCCCGCCGAAACCCCCGAACAAAAGGCGAGGGTCGAGCGCCTGCAGCAGATGACCCCGGAAAAGAACGCGCCACTGGCGGTGTTCCTGGCCTCGGACGCGGCTCACGAGGTGACCGGCCAGGTCTTCGCCACCCGCCGTAACGAACTCTTCCTGATGAGCCAAAGCCGGCCGCTGCGCAGCCTGCAGCGCAGCGACGGGTGGACGCCAGAAAGCATCGCCGAACATGCGCTGCCCGCGTTGCGGCCGAGCCTGGTAAGCCTGGAGCGCAGCCAAGACGTGTTCGCCTGGGACCCGGTCTGACCCACAGGAGGTGGCTATGGCCTTGCTCGAAACCCGCTTCACCCGCCTGTTCGGCGTGGCCCATCCGGTCATGCAGGGCGGTATGCAATGGGCCGCCCGCGCCGAGCTGGTGGCCGCGGTGGCCAACGCTGGCGGCCTGGGTACGCTGTCGGCCTTGACCCAGCCCAGCCCCGAGGCCTTGCTCGCGGAAATCCGCCGCACCCAGGCGCTCACCGAGCAGGCCTTCGCGGTGAACCTGACCCTGCTGCCCACGCTGAAACCGGTTCCCTATGACGACTACCGCAACGCCATCATCGAAGGCGGGGTGCGTATCGTCGAAACCGCCGGTAGCAACCCCCAAGCGCATATCGAGGCGTTCAAGGCCGGCGGGGTGAAGGTCATCCACAAATGCACCTCGCTGCGCCATGCCCTCAAGGCCCAGCAGTTGGGGGTGGATGCGGTGTGCATCGATGGCTTCGAGTGTGCTGGCCACCCCGGGGAGGAGGATATTCCTGGCCTTGTGCTGATTCCCCTGACCAGCCGCGCCTTGAGCATTCCGGTCATTGCCTGTGGAGGCTTTGCCGACGGCCGCGGCTTGGTGGCGGCGCTGGCACTCGGTGCCGAGGCGATCAGCATGGGCACGCGCTTTCTGTGTACCCGCGAAGCCCCGGTGCACCCGAACGTAAAGGCACGCCTGGTGCAGGGCAGCGAGCAGGGCACCCAGTTGATCCTGCGCAGCCTGGGCAACAGCGTGAGGGTGGCGCGCAATGCGGTGAGCGAGCATGTGGCCGCCAGCGAAGCACAGGGCGTGGGTTTCGATGGCTTGGCCGAGTGGGTCAGCGGCCAGCGTGGCCGCCAGGTGTACGAGACGGGCGATATAGACGCCGGGGTATGGTCGGCCGGCTTGGTTCAGGGGCTGATCGAAGACATACCGGCCTGCCACGAATTGATCGCGCGCATCGTCGATGAGGCACGCGCCATCATCCGCGGCCGCCTGGGCGACTTGGCCAAGGCATGAGCGGGCCCGACCTGGGCCATCGCCGTCATCTATTTTTCAGAGGACACAACAATAATGGACAGCCTCACCCTCACCGCCCAGGCCGCCCCGCAGGCGGCCGTCATCCCGCGGCATACCAAGGTCATCGTGTTCTGCTTCTGCTTTCTCGGCCTGCTCGCCGATGGTGCGGATTTGATGCTGCTGTCGTACAGCCTGGGCAGCTTGCGCCAGGAGTTCGGCTTAACCCCGTTTCAAGCGGGCAGCCTGGGTAGCATCACCCTGGCGGCCATGGCCATCGGGGGACTATACGGTGGCTGGGCCTGTGACCGCTTTGGCCGCGCCAAGGTGGTGTTCTGGACGCTGATTATTTTTTCGCTGGGCACCGCGACCCTGGGCCTTACCCACAATTATTGGCAGTTCGCGGCAGTCCGCTTCCTCTCGTCGCTGGGGTTGGGGTCGCTGTTCGTGGCGTCCAATACGTTGATGTCCGAGTTCGTCTCGACCCGCTACCGCACCACCGTGCTGGCCACCCTGCAGGCGGGCTGGACCGTGGGCTACTTGGTCGCGACGGTGCTGGCGGGCGCGATCATACCCGGGCATGGCTGGCGCTGGCTGTTCTTCGTGGCGGTGTTGCCGGTGACCCTGGCCCTGTTCGCCAAGCCGCTGGTACCCGAGCCACCGGCCTGGCTAGCAGCCCACGCGGAAAAAAACCGGCTGCGGCGCAGCGGCGAGGCGGCTGCGGTGAAGCGCCAGGACGCTCTACGGGTATTGCTGGGCGACCCCGCCGCACGGCGCATGCTGCTGCTCTGGACCTTGACCGCGGGCCTGATGCAATTCGGTTACTACGGGACCAACAACTGGATGCCGTCCTACCTGGAAGGCGAGTTGCACATGAACTTCAAAGCCATGACCGGCTATATGGTGGGCACCTACGCCGCCATGATCTTCGGCAAGGTGTTCTCCGGCATGGCCGCCGACCGTTTTGGGCGGCGCGCCACCTTCGTATTCGGGGCGCTGGGCACGGCGATTTTTCTGCCGGCTATCGTGTACCTGCACTCAGCGGGGAACATCCTGTACCTGCTGGTGGCATTCGGCTTTCTTTACGGCATCCCGGTCGGCGTGGTGGCCACCTACATGACCGAGAGCTTCGACACCCGCGTGCGCGGCTCTGGCGTGGGCGGGGCCTACAATGGTGGCCGGGTGATCGCCGCGTTCGCCCCGGCGATCATCGGCGTGCTGGCCTCAGAGGTCTCCATCGGCATGGGCTTCGTGGTCATGGGCGCCGCCTACCTGCTGTGCGGGGTCATCCCAGCGCTGTGGATCCGCGATAAGCTCCACGATCCGCAGAAGGGTAGCTGAGCGGCCAGGCCATGCTGCAAAGGCTGTTGCAGCATGAGCGCCACCTGAGTCATTGCCGGCGTGGGCCTACTTCCCTGATTCGCAGTGTCTTTCTCTTGGGCTACCTGGCGTTTTCCCGACCGCTTACAGCGATATAGGGGCGTGCGAAGCGCAAGGGTGTGGGAGTATGCTGCAAAAAACGGGGGTGTTGGATCCGACCGATACGCAGGGCGAGGGGTGAACGATGGCGGAGTCAGATGAGGGACCCTACGCGCGGCTTGTTTTTTCAAAAAACCGTTCCTACGCCGAGGCGTACGCGCTGCAAAAGGCGATGCTCGATGCCACACCCGATTGCATCAAGGTCTTATCGGTGGGCGGCCAGTTATTGATGATGAATAAAGCAGGGTGCCTGGCCCTGAATGTTCCCGAAGATTCTGAATTTGGGCTGCCATGGCTTCCGTTGCTTGCGCAGGACGTTCATCCGCAAGCAATGGAAGCACTTCAGCAAGCCGGCCAGGGGCGGACCGCCCGCTTCTTTGGGAAAAGCCTGTCACCGGCCGGGGTGAGGTATTGGGATAACCTGCTAACGCCGATTACTGACGCTGGCGGCGCCGTTTCATCGATTCTGTGTGTTTCGCGAGACGTGACCGCGAAAACCCGGCTCGAAACAGAATTACAGGAGGCGATCGAGCGCGAGAAGTTGCTGTCCCGAGAAATGCAACATCGCATAAAAAATGTATTTTCTGTGGTTTCAGGGCTCATTTATATCGCCGAGAAAGAGGCGGCTGAAGTGAGTGCGGCGCATACCGCCACCCACATTCTGCGGCAAAAGCTGGGGGCGCTGGCGCGGGCATCGGATGCCGCGTTTATGGGGGGCGATAGCCAAGACGGGCAGCCGAGCGAAGTCGATCTACAGGCGGTCGTCGGTTCAGTGCTGCAGCCCTATGGAGACCGATGCGCGTTGGCCGGCAATCCGGTTTCAATAGGTGGCAATACCCTGACGACGCTCGCGTTGTTCCTTCATGAGCTCGCGACGAACTCTATAAAATACGGGGCCCTTAGCGCTGATGAGGGCAATGTTAGGGTCCGCTGGGCGGCCAGCGGGGAAGCGCTAACAATCACCTGGATGGAAACAGGCGGGCCGCCGATTTCGGGGTCCCCAGGGCGGCAAGGTTTCGGCAGCGACATGGTGGACCGCATCGTGCGATCTGCCGGGGGGAGCATCCAGCGGACATGGCGAACCGAAGGGTTGGTCGCCGATTTGATGTTGCCGGCTTCCACTGTCGGCTAACGGTATAGGGTAGGTGGGTGGGGCAAGCGCATCACCCCCAGCGTGGTGTTTCAGACGTTCGCAAGCATTGCGCTGTGTCTGTTGCTGGCGGGTAAGGCGCCGCGACGCGTGATAGCAGCGCTATGGCGAGGGGGCAACGCCGGCTGGCGGCAAAAGGCACCGCTAAAAGGGTGCAAACAGCTTCTGAAGCACACGTTAGGCCCCGTCACCGAGCAACTCAACCTTCAGCCACTCGATCAACGATTCAGTTTCGTTTCTCTGCGCCGCCGCGTGGTGCTTGAAAACCGACAGGGCATGGGGCAAAAAAACCCTCTCCGAACACGGTTTGACCAACGCTCCGCTGTCGACCAACCTGCCAGCCGTGCGACCCCAGCCGACGGCGATCCCATGCCCCTCGACGGCGGCCTGCAGCATCATAGGGTAGCTGTCGAAAACGTGCCCCTTGGCGTCGCCGCTGAGGGCAACCCCATACTGGGCTAGCCAACTGTCCCATTCCATTAAATGAGGCGGGGCAGCGCGATGGTGCAGCAATTGATGGTGAGGCAAATCGATAACGCTGAGTACCTGTTCGTTCCCCTTCAGATAATTTGGGCTACACACTGGAAAGACCTCGTCTGGGGCGGTGAATAGTAGATGGCTTAAACCACTCGCCCGCCCGGTACTCTGCAGCGCAACGTCGAAATGGCCAGCGAACCGCGCCACGGGTTGGGCCGTGGTCAACACCTGGATCTCGATGTCTGGATGGCGTTGGTGGAATGTCGACAGCCGCGGCATCAACCAATAGAACGCCTCGCACAGCTGCGAAAGCAACACCACTTGATGCTTGCCAGTGGCCCCTCGCAGACCTTCGGCGGTTGCGCCTATTTGGCTCAATGCTGTGCTCACTGCCAGCGCCAGCCGGTGGCCTTCGGGTGTTAGGAACACGGCACGGTTGCGGCGGGTGAACAACCTCACCCCCAAATTCAGCTCAAGGCCGCGGATTTGCCGGCTTACGGCGGCCTGGCTCAGATGCAGTTCCGCCGCGGCCTGCGAAAAACTCTCAAGCCGCGCGGCGGCTTCAAACGGCAATAGGCTCGCCAGCGGCGGCAGTGCTTTACCCAGGGTATTCATAACCACCGATTATGCATTCGTGGCTGAGAACTCGTTTGTACCATAGCCCCAGCAGGCACCACCATGGTGAAAAGCCGGCCATGGAGCAACCTATGCACGCGTTTTTTAAACACCCGCGCGCCATCGGTGTAGGGTTTGCGGTGCTCGCCACGTTTTGTTGGGGGTTGAATTTCATCGTTCCCTACGTCCCCGGGCGCTACAGCGTATTTGATTTCCTGGCGATCAGGTTCATGGTGGTAGGGGCGCTGGGTATCGCTTGGGGGTTCAGCCAACGTGCCGCCATCCGTGGGCTGGCATGGCCATTGCGCCGGTTGGGGTTAGCGCTGGGCGCTATCGGCTACTTCGGCTACGCGTTGTGTACCGCCTGCGCCATCGAGCTGAGCGGCCCCGTATTGATGCCGGCCTTCGTCGCGGCGGTGCCGGTATTATTGGCCTTGCTTGGCAACACCCCAACGAAGATGTTGGCGTGGCGAACATTACTGTTCCCTTTATCCCTGTTGGCGGGTGGTCTTTTACTGATCACCCTCCGGGGTAACAACTCCTCGGTGGCCGATCCCCACACGTTCGCCGTCGGCGTGGTTTTTTCACTTGTAGCCGTTGCCCTGTGGTTGAGCTTCAGTGTGCTGAACCAAAACGCGCTGGGGAAAATCCCCGCGCGTTCCACCGGCGGATGGACGGCGCTGATGATGGCCGGCAGCGCCCTATGCATGCTGGTACTGATGCCGCTTGGCTATGCGTTGCGCCTTTTCAAGCTTCCCTGCCTGGGCGCCAGCTACGATAACGCCGGCAGCCTGTACGCATGGGCGATAGTTATCGCTTTGTTTTCGTCCGTGTTCGGTGCATGGGCGTGGAACATGGCCTGTCGTTATCTTCCTCTGGTGCTCTCAGGGCAACTGATTGCGCTGGAGTCGATGTTTGCCACGTTGCTGTGTTTGGCGTTTGAAAAACGCCTGCCCAGGGTACATGAAACGCTGGCTATTACGGCGGTGTTAACGGGCACCACGCTGGCGATAAGGCTGCTGTGGGCAACGAACGAGGCTGGCGGGCAGCGGTAAACCTGGGGTGGGTGGGGGGCCGTCGCGAGCCGTGGTTGTGCATGAAAGTTGCATTGTAAGGGCAACTACAGGCCCAATGGCGCACGCAATGGACGCATGGACACCGATCATAGCCATTATGGCCGCACTCCTGCTGGGGGCCATGAGCCCTGGCCCCAGCTTTATAGTGGTGGCGCGCAACACCGTGCGGTCATCACGCCGGCATGGCGTTGCCACAGCGCTGGGCATGGGCGTAGGCGGCGTTATATTTTGCAGCATGGCATTGGCCGGCCTCTATGCATTGCTGGCGTCTATAGCCTGGTTATACCTTGCCGCAAAGGTCATCGGCGGGTGTTACCTGCTTCACTTGGCGTGGCGGATGTGGCAGGGAGCGTCAAAACCGCTTGGGCTGAACGTGGGCCCGTTAGGCAGCGCAGACACGCTTTTGAAATCATTCTGGATGGGGCTGAGCACGCAGGTCAGCAATCCGAAGACGGCGCTGGTTTATGGCAGTATTTTTGTTTCGCTACTGCCTCGGAGCGCACCTTTTTGGTGCTATCCGGTGCTTATCTTGGCGACCTTTGCGGTGGAGGCGGGGTGGTATTGCACAGTGGCGCTGGTCTTTTCCAATGAGGTGCCAAAGGCGTTTTATTCAAACGCAAAATCGATCATCGACCGTGCTGCCGCGCTTACCCTTGGCACGTTGGGCCTCAAGCTGATGCTGACTTCAAGCAAAGCAGGGTATTAAACGAGCGCCATCATGGGCTGCGCAATACAGCCTGGGTGTTGGCGGCTGTTGCCGCGCAGTGATGGGGTAGTCGTTCAGCGTGCAGGCGGGCGATTCAGGGCGGGCAATGGTTGAACGCTTGTGGGGGCGTTCAACCTGTAGCAACGGCCGCGCCCCGGGGCGCTTCAGTAGGCCGCCACCAAGCCATCCTTACGCGGGTCAGTTCCCCCCACATAGCCATGGGCGGTGCGCTGGATAATCTGCGCGCCACCAAAGGCGAATACGCCGCTTGGGTCTTCAACCTCAATGGCGTGGCCTCTGGCGCGCAGTTCTTCCACCACCAGCCGGTCGAATGAACGCTCCACGGCCACTTTGCGCCCTTGCTCGATCCTCCAGCGGGGTGCATCGGCGGCGGCCTGCGGGTTTTGTTTGTAACGCAGGATGCGCATCATCATTTGCAGGTGACCTTGCGCTTGCATCGGGCCGCCCATCAGGCCAAACGCCATTAACGGCGTGCCGTCGGTGTTCATCACGAAGCCAGGGATGATGGTGTGGAAAGGGCGCTTGCCCGGCGCCACGGTGTTGACGTGATCGGGGTCGAGGGTGAAGCCAGCGCCACGGTTTTGCAGGCTGATCCCGGTGCCTGGCACCACCACGCCTGAACCGAAACCCATGTAATTGGATTGAATGAACGACACCATCATGCCGCTTTCGTCCGCCGCCGATAGGCATACCGTGCCACCGGGTTTGGGTGAGCCGTGCCCCGGATCGGCCGCTTGCTCGTTGACCTGCGAGGCGCGCTTCAATAAGTAGGTTGGGTCCAGCAGATGCTCGGATCGCAGGCGCATATGGTCATTGTCCGCCACGTGTTCGTTGAGGTCCGCCAGCGCCAGCTTCATGGCTTCAAGCACCGGATGCACGGTATTGACGCTGTCTACCGGATATTCGCCCACTCCCAGCGCTTCGAGCATGGTCAAGCCCGCCAGGGTGGCGATGCCCTGGCCATTGGGCGGCAGCTCATGAACGACTGCGCCGGCGTAAGGGACCGACAAGGTATCGATCCAATCGACGCTGTGAGCTGCCAGGTCGTCGAGGCTCATCACACTGCCATGGGCCTTCGCATGGGCGATGATCGCCTCGGCCAGTTCGCCACGGTAGAACGCTTCGCCCTTCGTTTTGGCGATCAATTCGAGGCTATGGGCGTGGCCCTCGAGGGTGATTTTCTCGCCCGCCTTGGGCGCCTTACCCCCCGGCATAAAGCACTCGGCAAAGCCCGGTTGGTCCTTCAGCAGTTCGGCGCCGCGCCGCCACAGCTCAGCGATGATCGGCGTGACCTGATAACCGTCGCGGGCATAACCGATCGCAGGTTCTGCGAGGGTAGCGAAGGGCAGCTTGCCGTAACGCTCGGACAACGCCACCCACGCCGACACTGCGCCGGGCACGGTGACGGAGCCCCAGCCGCGCTGCGGCATCTGTTTTTGCCCGTGGAAAAACTCAGGTGTCCAGCCCTTTGGCGAGCGGCCCGAGGCGTTAAGCCCTTGCAGTGTGTTGCCGTCCCAAACGATGGCGAATGCATCGCTGCCGATGCCGCAACCGGTGGGTTCGACCACGGTCAGCACCATGGCCGCGGCAATGGCCGCATCGACCGCGTTACCGCCTTTGCGCAGCATGGCCAGGCCGGCCTGGGCAGCCAGTGGTTGGGAGCAGGCGACCATGTTGTTGCCCATCACCGGCGAGCGGGCGGAGGTATAGGGTTGGCTGTAATCAAGGTCATCGAACATAAAGGGGTCTCTTGGCTGTGATTAGTTTTTCGGGTCCAGGGCATCTCGCAAACCATCGCCCAGCAGGTTGAAGCACAGAACCGTGAGGTAAATCGCCACACCTGGCGCGATGGACATCCAAGGCGCCTGTTCCATAAAGTTTTTCGCCGTGTTGAGCATCGAGCCCCAGGACGGTGAAGGCGGCTGCTGGCCCAGGCCAAGGAACGACAAGCTGGCTTCGGCGAGGATGGCCGAGGCGATGGTCAGCGCCGCCTGCACCACAAGCGGCGACAGTACGTTGGGCAGCACATAACGCAGGATGATCCAGCGGTCTGGCAAGCCGATCGCGCGGGCGCCTTCGAGATATTCCTCATGGCGAATGGCGAGTACCTGGCCGCGGGTGAGGCGGGAAAAAATCGGCATCGCCGACAGGCCGATGGCGATCATGGCGTTGGTCAGGCTCGGGCCCAGGAACGCCCCCAAGGCAATCGCCAATACCAGGAAGGGGCAGGCCAGCAGGGCCTCCATGACACGGGAAATCACCGCATCCAGCTTGCCGCCGAAGTAGCCTGCCACCAGCCCCAGCGGTACGCCGATCACCATCGCGATCGCCACCGACACGCCCCCCGCCAGCAGGGAACTGCGCGCGCCCCAGAGCAGGCGCGAAAACAGGTCACGGCCGAGTTCGTCGGTGCCCAACCAGTGCACCAGTGAGGGGGCTTTGCGTACCGCCAGGAAGTTGGCTTTGAGCGGGTCAAAAGGCGCGACCCAGGGCGCTAGCAGTGCCGCCAAGACGAACACCAGCAACACCACCGTGCCGACAACCGCACCTTTGTTAGCGAGGAATTTGCGCACGAACGGTGAGCGGGCCGCGGGTGCGCGGGTGATGCCATCTGGGCGGGCGGCAGTGGGGGCGACAGCAGTCATCAAGCCGTCCTCAAGCGTGGGTTGACCATGCGGTAAAGCACGTCGGCCAACAGGTTCAACAACAGAAAACCCACGGCAACGCACAGCACCACGCCTTGCACCACGGCATAGTCGCGGTTGAACACTGCGTCGACGATCATCTTGCCGAAGCCGGGGATGCTGAACACTTGCTCGGTCAGCACCGCGCCGCCCAGCAGTTCGCCGAACAGCAGCGTGGTCAGGGTGATGATGGGCATCAGTGCATTACGCAAGGCGTGCTTGAGGATCACCGTGCGGGTGAACAAGCCCTTGGCCCGGGCCGTGCGCACGTAATCGGCGCGCAGCACTTCAAGCATGGCGCTGCGGGTGTGGCGCATCAGCACCCCCGACAGCCCGGCGCCAAGCACGAAGGCCGGTAAAATCAAGGTTTTCAGGTTTTGCCCAAGGTTCTCTTCCGGTGGCACGAAGCCCGAGGCCGGTAGCCACTGCAGTTTCACGGCGAAGATCATGATCAGTAGAATCCCCAGCCAGAAGTGCGGGATCGAGATTCCGGACAAGGCGAATACATTGGCCCCATAATCCACCGCCGTGCCCTTGCGCACGGCGGCAACAACCCCGGTGGGAACGCCGATCAACAGCGCTATGAGCAACGCCAGCACGGCCAACTCGAGGGTCACCGGCAGCTTCGAGGCCAGTAACGTAGTGACCGGTTGCTCGGTGCGCAGCGAGGTGCCGAAGTCGCCGTGCAGCACGTTGCCGACCCAATGGATATATTGCAGTGGTACCGGGTCGTTGAGGCGGTATTTGTCGCGCAGGTATTGCATCACCGCCGGGTCGCGCTCTTCCCCAGCCAGTGCCAGCACCGGGTCCCCCGGCAGCAGTTTTTGCAGGGTGAAGACGAACAACGATACCAGTATCAGCGTGGGTATGGCGCTGAACAAACGCCGGAAAATAAACGTTAGCATGCTCAACCCTCGAAGGTGGCCGGCCCAGCCATGGCAGCCATGATCATTTGAATGCGACGCCGGCCAGGCGGATCAGCCCGTCGGGGTTCGGCACGAAACCGGTCAATTTGCTGCTCATGGCGATGATCCGTGGGTCGAAATACAGGTAGCTGGTGGGCACGTCGCTGGCGAGCAGCCGCAGGGCTTGGAAGTACAGGGCCTGGCGCTGTGCTGTGTCGTTCACGGTGCGGGCCTTGTTCAGCAACTCGTCGAGTTTCGGGTCGCAGAAGTGTCCATCGTTCTGGCCGCCTTTGCAGGTTACGAACTGATGGATGTCGCCATCGGGATCCGGCCGGCCCGACCAGGCGCTCATGCCGATCTGAAAGTTGCCCGCCTGCTGTTCGCTTAGCAGCGTGGCATATTCGGTGGCGACCAAATTGACCTTGAACCCGGCTTCCTCGGTCATTGCCTGGATAATCTGGCCCACCTGCTGCGCAATCGGGTTGTTGGCGACTTTCAACTCGACGTTCAGGGGCAGCTTTACCCCCGCCTCGGCCAGCAGCTTTTTGCTTTGCTCCACGTCGCGCGCCGGTACCGGCAGGCTTTTGTCGTAATACGGGCTGCTGCTGGGGAACGGCTGGGCACTGGGCGCGTACAGGCCTTCGAACACCACTTGGTTGATCGCATCGCGGTCGATGGCCGTTTCGAAGGCCTTGCGTACGCGCGGGTCCTGGCCCATCGGCGTCTTGGCCCGGTCGCCGTTGTTGGTGTTGTACATCAACTGCATGTAGCCCAGGCCGGGGGTGTTGAACACTTGTAGGGTGCTGTCGGCCTTGGCGGTTTTCACGTCGGTGGGCGCCACCCGTTCGATAATGTCCAGGTCACCGGAGCGCAGGTTGGCCAGGCGCACCGAGGTGTCAGGAATCGGCAGGAAAATCACTTTGTCGAAATGGTACGCCTGCTTGTTCCAATACTGGTCGAAGCGCTCCAGCACGATGCGGTCTTGCTGCACGCGCTGGGCGAATTTATACGGGCCGGAACAGACGGGTTTCGTGCCCACGTCAGTGGCTGAGGCGGTGGGCGCCAGCATCATCCCGGCGCGGTCCGACAACTGCGAGATCAGCGTGGCGTCTGGCTGTTTGAGCTTGATGGCCACGGTTTTGGCATCGACCACCTCGACACTGTCTACCGACGCCAACTCGCTCTTGCGCAGCGAGTCGGGGAGGGTGCGGGCGCGGTCCAGGTTGAACTTCACGGCGACGGCGTCGAACACTTCGCCATCATGGAACGTCACGCCATCGCGCAGGGTCATGGTCAAGGTCTTGCCGTCTTCGCTCCAGTTCCAGGCCGTGGCCAGTTGCGGCACGTAGGTGAGCTGCGGGCTGACATCCACCAGTTTGTCGCACAAGGCGGTATAGACCAGGCGGCCCGAGTAGGTGCGCGAACGATGTGGATCAAGCACGTCGGGGTCATCTTGGATACCGATGCGCAGCGTGGTTTCGGCAAACGCAGCATTCGCAGCGAGCAGAAAAAGCGAGCCTGTTATCAGGTGTGCGAATTTCATGGCTAACCCTCCAGAGATAAGGCTTGATAGCTTTCGAACAAATTCAGGCGTTGGCTGTAGGCGGCGCTAGGGGTTGGCACCCGCAATGAGCCGGCGCCGGCATTGGCGACTTCACGCCAGTAATGGCAGGCGACCTGGCGCTCGCCCTCGGCGGTACCTAACGGCGGTTTCACCTCCCGGCACAAGGGCCGGGCGTGCGGGCAGCGCGTGTGAAACCGGCAGCCTGAAGGCGGGTTGCTCGGGCTCGGCATGTCGCCACCGAGCACCGGGCGGGAATGGCGAAGGTCGGGGTGGCTCACGGGTATGGCGGCCATCAGTGCCTGGGTGTAGGGGTGAAACGGCGTCTCGAACAGCGCGTCGACGGGCGCCAGTTCAACGATCTCGCCTAGGTACATCACTGCCACGCGGTCGCTCATGTGGCGGATCACCGCCAGGCCGTGGGCTACGATGACCAACGTCAGGCCAAACTGATGCTTGAGGTCTTCGAGCAGGTTGACCACCTGCGCTTGCACCGAAACGTCCAGCGCCGACACCGGTTCGTCGCCAAGAATCAACCGCGGCTCTGAAGCCAGCGCGCGAGCGATGCCGATGCGCTGGCGCTGGCCGCCGGAAAACTCGTGGGGGTAACGGCTGCCATGCTCCGGCGCCAAACCGACAGTGCGCAGCAGCTCGGCGACCTGGTCTTGGCGTGCGCTGCGGTTGGTGTCCCGGTGCAGCCAGATGGGTTCGCCGACAATCGCTTCGACGCTCATGCGGGGGTTCAATGAGGCGAACGGGTCCTGGAAGATGATCTGCAAATCGCGGCGCACCTGGCGCAGCGCCTGCGGTGATAGGTTACCGAGGTTGCGCCCTTCGTAGATCACATCGCCAGCGGTCGGTGCGAGCAGGTTCAGTAGCACGCGGCCCAAGGTCGATTTGCCTGAACCGGACTCGCCCACCAACGCCAGGGTTTCACCCCGGCGCACGGCCAGCGATACGTTGTTGACCGCTTGTACCGGCGGCTTTTTGCGCTGCAGCAGGCCGGTTTCGCTGCTGAAGTGTTTACTGACGGCAATGCTCTGCAGAATCGGACCCTGTAGCCCAGGGGCCGGGTTGAGGCTGGCTTCGGGCAGGGTCATGCGCTAGCTCCCAGGTGTTGTTCCAATGGCGCACGGATACAGGCGGCGAAATGCCCCTCGGTCACTTCCAGCAATGCTGGGCGCGCTTCACGGCAGGCACTGATGGCGAACGGGCAACGGCCTGCGAAGCGGCAACCGCTGGGCATTTCAGCGGGTGTTGGCACGCGCCCATTGATGGTCGCCAGGCGCCCCTGCCGTGGGCCAATAGACGGCATCGACCCCATCAAGCCGATGGTGTATGGGTGCTGCGGGTCGTCGAACAGGGTTTTCACCGAGCCGCTTTCGACCACCTGCCCGGCGTACATCACCATCACCTCGTCGGCCACCTCGGCCACCACCCCGAGGTCATGGGTGATGAGGATCATCGAGGTGCCGGTTTGCGCTTGTAAGGCACTCACCAGCGCCAGGATTTGTGCCTGGATGGTCACGTCCAGCGCCGTGGTGGGCTCGTCGGCGATGATCAGCTTCGGGTCGTTGGCCAGCGCCATCGCGATCATCACCCGCTGGCGCATGCCGCCCGACAGCTCATGGGGGTAGGCGTCCAGGCGTTGCCGCGCATCGGGCACGCGCACGTGTTCCAGCATTTGCAACGCTCGCTGCATGGCCGCTTTGCGGGCCAGCCCCTGGTGGCGCATTACGCTTTCGGCAATTTGCTCGCCAATGGTGAATACCGGGTTAAGCGAAGTCATGGGCTCTTGGAAAATCATTGCCATGCGGTTACCGCGCACATCCAGCAGGCGCTCGGCCGGCATGCCCAGCAACGGCTCGTCGAGCAGCCGCGAAGCACTGGCCGTGACCGTCGCGGTGGCTGGCAGCAAGCCCATCAGCGCCATGGACGTCACGCTTTTGCCGCAGCCGGACTCGCCCACGATGGCCAGGGTTTTGCCGGCTTGAACCGAAAACGACACGCCGTCGACCACGTTCGCCGGGGCGCCATTGAAGCGCACGGTGAGGTTATCGACGCTCAATACCGGCTGTCGGCTTTCGGGGTTTTGCAGGCTCATACGCTCGCCTCCAAGTCCTGGTGAATGATGTTTTCCAGCGCCTGTTGCAGGCCCCGCAGATGGCCCCGCATCGCCGTGGCGGCCTTGATCGGGTCACGGCTCTCGATGGCGTTGACGATGTCGTCGTGATCGTGGCTGTACGTGTTAAGCCGGTCTGTGTTACGCGCCCGTTGGCGCAGGCCGCGCCAGGCCGGGTCAAGGCGGATGGCGTCGAGCATTTCAAAGATGTCCAGCATCAGGCGGTTGCCCGCCGCCTCGGCAATCCCCCGATGCAGCGCGCTGTCCCACAACTCCAGGCCCTCGGCATCGATTTGCTCGGCACCCTGCTGGCGCGTGGTACGTTCCACCAAGCGGCGCAGGATCGCCATTTGTTCACCGCTGGCCCTGACGGCGGCCAATGAGGCCAGCGCAGGCTCCAAATGCAGGCGTGCTTCCATCACCTCGCTGAAATTGGTCCGGCTCGACAGCTTGGCAAAACTCATACAGCCGCTGGGCGGGGTAGGCCCGACAAAGGTGCCTTTGCCCTGTCGGCGCCAGATCTGCCCTTCGGCTTCCAGCACGGTAAGTGCCCGCCGGATCGCGCGCCGGCTGACGCCGAACGCCACCGCCAACTCACGCTCCGGAGGCAGTGCCCGCTGGGGGAACGCCGCCTGCTGGGCGACCATCTGGCGTAGCGCATCGAGGGCCAGCTTTGAAGCGTTATCGTGCGGCGCGTCGGTGTCGAACCGTTCCATCATGGCGTCTCGTGACAGGCTGAAAAGGGCATACGGCAGCGGGGCTTCCCGGTTTGCCAAGCTGTAGGGCTATTTGCAATAGCGATGCCAATTGCAATTGGTTCGCCCGGTGGGCCGGGGTTATTCCCCTATGCGGGCGGCAATGGCGGCGGGGCGGGCCAATCGACAAAGGTTCGGGCAGGTGGTTCGCCGGCAAAACGTGCATTGGTTCAGCACCAGGCGAACCAATGTTCCGGGCGTGCTCGTGCCGGCCAAGGTGTGTGGCACGTGTGCGCCCTGAAAGTGCACACCCTGGGCGAAATGGGCGCTGAAAGGTCGTTATTGGCCGCTGATCAGTCAAACGCCTCGCGTCGCGGCCGGTTGACGCCTTTGGCGATGGTATCTGCCAATAGCCGAATTTGGCTCACGTCATCGGGCAAGCGGCTGATGGCAACCCGCAAATAAGGCTGTTGGCCTGTGCCAATAAAGCAATGCGAGCCACTGCCGAGTACCACGCCTTGGGAGGCGAGGCTAACGATGGCCGCGGTTTCGTCGGCCACGGGTACCCACAATGCCAAGCCAGTGCCTTCTTCAATCTCGAAACCATGCTCGCCCAACGCTTGGGCGAGCGCTTGGCGGCGGTGCGCGTAACGGGCACGGGCGTGCTCCAGCGTAGCCTTGGCCGTGGGATCGGTGAGCAGAAAAGCCAGGGCACCTTGAAAGATCCGGCTGGTCATGGCGACCCGGTCACTGCGGTAATTTTCAATGGCCTGTACCAGGCGTGCCGCGCCGCCCAGCACGGAGGTGCGTAAATCGACCCCGAACGCACGGCAGTAGGCCCGGACGAGCAGGGTTCTATCCGGCAATTTTTCACTCAGGCTGTATGCCGGCGCGGTAGACACGGTGCCCATGTGGTCGTCTTCAAGAATCACTACCTCGGGATGCTGCTCCAATACCAAGGCCAGCGTGTCCCGGCGTTCGAGGGAAAGCGCTGAGCCGGTCGGCATCTGCGCCCGCAGCTGGAATAGGAACGCCCTGGGCTTGTGAAGCAGCGCCGCTTGCAGGGCCGCTGGCAGCGGCCCATGGCGGTCACAGGCAACCGGGATGGCTTCGACCTTCAACAGTTCCAGCAAGCCCAGCAAGCGCGGGCTGGTCGGTTCCTCAATGGCGATACGGTCACCTGGGCGGGTGGATGCCTGCAATGCCAGCAGCATTCCCTCGGTGCCGCCGCCCGCCGTGGTCCATGCCTGCGGCGGGCACGGCCATGTCGGCGCAACGGCATTACGCAAGGCGTCGATCATGTGCTCTTTTTCCGCCGCGTGCAGGTGATCGACCTGCAGGCCGGCGTTCAAGGCGGGGCCGAGGTCCGGTTGCAGCGCAGGGTCGGCGCTGGCGCGAGACAGGTCGACGCAGGCCCATACCACATCCACCGGGTCGAGCCATTGGCGGGGCGGCAAGCTGATGCCCGGGGGCTCGGCGCCCTTACCCAGCACCACCGTGCCGCCGCGCCGCCGGGTTTCGATCAGCCCCTTGCCGCGCAAGGTGTTCCAGGCCGCAGCCACAGTGCTGGCGCTGATGCCCAGGCCTCGGGCGAAGTCGCGCACCGTCGGCAGGCGCGCGCCTTTACCAATGCGCCCGGAGGCGATCAGGCTGGCGACCGCCGTGGCGATGCTGTCGCTGCCTGGAGATTCGATATGACCTGCAAGCCACTGGCTATCGATCCACTCATCCATGTACTTCTCCAGCGGTGGCGCGGCATCCCGGGCACCGAACATAGCGGGTAAACATAGTTGTTGTTGTCCGCCGTTGACAAAAAATGTTCCTTTAAACTACGCCAACACCTCGCGACTGCACAACTGAACGATTTATGGGGATTTTGCTTTATAACGATTTACGGGGTCTATATGTTTTTCACGAGTTATGTTTTTTTGATCTGAACATATCCTCTTCTAGTTATGAGGTAATGAACAATAGGTATTTTGTTTGGTTGGGGGCGGTTCTTATAGTGCACCGCAGCAACGCGCACCCCTACCTTCGAGTAACCAGGCTGGCCCATGAAGAAATACCTATTTTTACGCATTGGCTCGGCGCTGGTGACGCTGTGGCTGATGTCGGTGCTGGTATTCGTCAGCGTGCGTTTGATCGGTGACCCGACCCACCTGCTGCTGCCGCCCGAAGCCACTGAGCAGGATCGCCAAGCGCTGCGCGAGCAAATGGGGCTGACCAAGCCGCTGCCAGTGCAATACCTCATCTATGCCGGCAACCTGCTCAAAGGCGACATCGGCACCTCGTTCGTGACCGGCCAACCCGCTACCGTAGTGATCGGCCCGCGCATCGTGCCGAGCGTGCTGCTGGCCGCTGCCGCGTTGCTGCTGAGTTTAGCGGCCGGGGTGCCGGCCGGCATCGTGGCGGCCTGCAACCCCGCAGGCGCTACGGCGAGAATCGGCAACTTGCTGGCTACCCTGGGCCTGGCCACACCTGCGTTTTTCGTGGCGCTGTTGCTGATTCGTTGGTTATCAGTGGACCTGCGCTGGCTGCCCACCAACGGCTACGGGACGCTGGCCCACTTGGTCATTCCGGCGGTATCGCTGAGCCTGTATTCGGCGGCGGCGTTATACAAGCTCACGCAATCGACTATGGGCGAGATCCTGCAGTCTGATTTCATTCGCTTTGCCCGCATCAAGGGTATCTCCCTGCGTTCGGTGATCTATAAGCACGCGCTGAAAAACGCCAGCTTGCCGATTATCACCTTCTGCGCGTCGCAGTTCGGGCTGCTGATCGCTGGCGCCGTTTCGGTGGAAGTGATCTTCGGCTGGCCGGGCATTGGCGGTGCCATGATCGATGCCATTTCCCAATTCGATTACACGGTCATCCAGGCCGTCGCGCTGATCGTGGTGCTGCTGTTCGTGGTCATCAATCTTCTCGTCGACGTCCTGTACGGCTGGCTCGATCCGAGGATTCGCCTTGCACATTAAACGCTACATAGCGCCCACTTTTTTAGCCGCAGTGGTGTTCGTGGCTGTCTTCGCGCCTTGGTTACCGTTGTTCGATCGCGACGCCATCGACCTGGCGTCAGCGTTGCAACCGCCGTCGGCGAACCATTGGTTCGGCACCGATAACCTGGGCCGCGACACCTTTACCCGGGTCGTTTACGGCAGCCGCACGTCGCTGTCGATCGTGGTCGCAGCGGTGGGCGCCGGTGGTGGGCTGGGCTGCTTGCTGGGCCTGCTGGCGGGTTATCGCGGCGGCTGGTTCGACGCCATCATCATGCGCGCCGCCGACCTGCAGTACAGCCTGCCGCCGGTGATTCTCGCATTGGTCGCGACGGTGGCGCTGGGCACGGGCATGGCCAATTTGGTGATCGCCATTTCGCTGGCGACCTGGCCGCGTTTCGCCCGCATCGTACGCGCCGAGGCGTTGCATTTGCGCCAGCGTGACTTTGTATTGTTAGCGGAGCTGGGCGGGGCCTCGGTGGCGCGGGTGTTGTTGCAGCATTTACTGCCCAATATGCTCAACACGGTGATGGTGCTGGCCACCTTGGACATCGGTTTGGTCGTCACGCTGGAGGCAACCTTAAGCTTCCTCGGGTTAGGGGTGCAGCCGCCAGACCCCTCGTGGGGCACAATGATCGCTGACGGCCGTGCCTACCTGAGCCAGGCCTGGTGGCTGACCGCGTTGCCGGGGGCGATACTGGTGGCGACGATTCTCGCGGTCAATACCACCAGCCATCTCTTGCGCCAACGCCAAGACGAGCGCATGGAGGTGGCCTTTGTCTAGCTTCGCATTAGCGGTCAAGCACCTCAGCGTAGACGTCGCGACCCCCAGCGGAGTGATTCGCCCGGTCGACGACGTCAGCTTCTCGGTGCGCGCCGGGCGTACCTTGGCGCTGGTGGGCGAATCGGGTTCGGGCAAATCGATCACATGCCTGTCGTTGCTTCGGGTGTTGCCGCCCAGCGCCAGCGTAGTGGCCGGCGAGGTAGTGTTCGAGGGGATGAACCTGCTCGGATTGCCTGCCGAAGCCATGAGCCGCCTGCGCGGCAGCAAGATCGGCACCGTACTGCAAGACCCGCACGCGTCACTCGACCCGCTGTTCACGGTGGGCGACCAGGTTCGGGAGATCATCGATTATCAGCAGGCGCCGGGGCGTGCGGTGAGCCGCCAACGCAGCGTCGATGCGTTGCGCCGGGTGCATATCCCCGCGCCTGAGCAGCGTTACGCCAGCTACCCGCATCAGTTTTCTGGGGGGATGCGCCAACGCGCTGCCATTGCCATGGCGGTGGCGTGCAACCCCAGCTTATTGATCGCCGACGAGCCGACCACGGCGCTTGACGTCACCATTCGCCTGCAGGTGATGCGCTTACTTGCCGAGCTGCAGGCCGAGCATCGCATGGCCATGCTGTTCGTGACCCACGACTTGCACGTCGTCCGCTCCTTCTGTGACGACGTGGCGGTGATGTATGCCGGACGCATTGTCGAGCAGGGGCCAGTAGAGCAGGTGTTCGCAGCACCGGCCCACCCGTACACCGCGGCGCTGATCGATGCGATCCCGACGCTGGCCAAACGTCGCACGCGGCTGACCGCCATCGACGGCCAACCGCCATCGTTCACGGCGCTGCCCAGTGGCTGCCGCTTTGCCCCGCGGTGCCCAGCCGCGCAGCCACAGTGCGTGGCGCAATACCCCAGCTGGCAAGCGCGGCCCACCGCCGAGGGTAGCGGTGCCGCGTGCTGGCGGGCAACCGAAATGCTTGATGGGCGTTTGAACATTCAATGAGTGCGTTTATTTCCATAACCGACGTGCACAAGGTCTATCGGGTGGGCGCTGGCATGCTCCGTCGTGGGCAGGCACTGCAAGCGGTGCGCGGGGTGTCCCTGGCCGTGGCCAAGGGCGCTAGCTATGGGCTGGTCGGCGAATCCGGGTCGGGCAAAAGCACCCTCGCGAAAATCGTCATGGGCGCCGAGCGACCGAGTGCCGGCACGGTGCAGATCGATGGGCGCCTGATGGACGGCCGCGCGAGCGCCCTGAGCTGGTTGCGCACGTGCCTGCAGCCGGTGTTACAAGACCCTTACGGCTCGCTCAACCCAACGTTTTGCGTACGCCAATTGGTCGATGAGCCGCTACGCATCCATCACAAGGGCCTCAGCGCGCGCGAGTTGACCCTGCGCGTCAACACCCTGCTGGCGCAGGTGGGTTTGCCGACCCATCTGGCGCTGCGCCACCCTCGTGAGCTGAGCGGTGGGCAAAAGCAACGGGTAGCGATCGCCCGAGCCTTGGCGCTGTCACCGCAGTGCCTGGTACTTGATGAGCCCGTTTCCGCGCTGGACGTATCGGTGCAGGCGCAGGTGCTCAACCTGCTCGATGACATGCAGGCCGAGCGTGGCCTGACCTACCTATTGATTTCCCACGACTTGGCCGTGGTGGCGCACATGAGCGACCACGTCGGGGTGATGTATTTGGGCGCATTGCAGGAGCAGGGGCCGGTGGAGCAGGTGCTCGCCGCGCCGCGCCACCCTTATACGCGCGCCCTGATCGCGGCCGCGGAGCCAGTACGTGGTCGCCTTGCCGAGCCTTTGCAAGGTGAGGTGCCGTCGCCGCTGGCGCCGCCCAGCGGGTGTGTGTTTCACCCCCGCTGCCCAGCTGCCTCGGCGCGCTGCCGGCGCGAGGCACCACCCTTGCGGCAAGTGGCCCAGGGGCATTGGGCCGCTTGCCATAACGCCTGAGCGAATTTCGATGACTGATGCGTATGTGGGGAAAACATGACGGACAACAACATAGCCAATGAACGCTTGGATGAGCGTCGCCGCAATGTGCTCAAGGCGGCGGCAGCCCTCGCCGGTGTCGCCGCGTTCGGTGGCATGCCGAGCGCCTGGGGCGCACCGGCCGAAGCACCGGCGGTGGACACCGATACCTTGGTCATCGGCCTGGACAAAGGTTTCGTCAACCTCAACGGCGTGGTGGCTGGCACCGGCGACTCGGATCGCTACACCCTGCAAGTGTTCGACCGCCTGTATGGGTTCGATGCCCAAGGCACGTTGCAACCTAGCCTGGCCACTGCTTACGAGATCGCCGCCGATGGGTTGAGTTACACCTACCGTTTGCGCCCCGGCGTGAAGTTTCACCACGGTGGCGTGGTGAGTGCCGATGACGTGAAGTTCACCATGGAGTTTGCCCTGGACCCCGCCAACAAAAGTGCACGGCGGGCCTTTTTTGCGCCCTATGTCGAGCGTGTCGACGTACTGGATGCCGGTACCGTGTGCTTTCGTTTGCGTAAGCCCGATGGTGCCTTCCACAACAAACTGGCGGGCTATTTGCCCATCATCCCGCGTAACTATGGCTCGCCGTTGCCGGCGCTGGAGTTTTTCGCGCGCAGCCCCGTGTCGGCCGGCGCCTACCGCGTGGTGAAGTTGAGCGCGGATGGGAACCTGCTGGAACTGGAACGCTTCGAGGATTACTGGGGCCCGAAGCCCGCCATCAAGCGTATCGTGTTTCGGGCGATCAAAGACGCCAGCAACCGCGTCAACGCGCTGCTGGCGGGGGAAATCGACCTGATCGTGGGCGTACCGGCGCAAGATTTCGCGCGCCTGAACGCCACCGATAATTTTGTCGCGGTCGCTAATCCGGTCGCCGCGCCATTGTTCGTACGGCCCTACACCAGCGACCCGCAACTGCCGCTGGCCAATGTGCAGGTGCGCCAGGCGCTGAACTATGCGCTGGACAAAGACGCGATCATTAAAACCGTGTTGCAGGGCATCGGTGAACCGCTGGCCAGTGGTATTTCCCGTTATTACCCCTATGGCGCCGATGCAACGTTGGAACCTTATCCGTACTCCCCGGCAAAAGCCCGCGAACTGCTGGCCGCGGCGGGTTTTGCCAAGGGCTTTACGACCAAGCTGTTGATTTCCAGCGACAACCCTAAGGAAGTCGCCGAGGCGGTGGCCGCCTATTGGTCGCAGGTGGGCGTACAGGCGCAAATCCAGGTGGTCGATTACGCCACTTGGGTGCTCTGGAACGACACTCGCCGCACCACGCCCATGACGGTGCAGCAAGTGGCCAACGCCATCTACGACCCCTCGCACCCGGTAGGCGGGCTGTTCGTCAAAGCCGGCGCTTGGTCGGACTACAGCCACCCGGAGGTGGAGGCGCTGTTTGCCGAGGCCAGCCACACCGCCGACAGCGCTGGGCGCGGTGCGCTTTTCCAGCGCATCAGTCGCATCCTCCACGACGATGCCGCGGCGATTTTTATTTCCGAAATCCACCGCGTTTATGGCCGCAAAAAAAACCTCCAATGGGCGCCGACCCGGGGTACCGCCGCGTTGCGCTTGAACGAGGCGCGCTGGGTATGAGCAGGCCCTGCGTAACGCTGAATAACACCGCCAGCCTGCCACGGGCGGCAGGCGATTTCTCGATGATGACTTTGACGGCACGCCAATGAACACTCTGGATCTTCTGCAACAACGCGTCGCCGACGACTTGCGCCTGTTGGGCCAGCCGCCGGAAAACTGGGTTCCCGACCCGATGGGCACCGACCATGATGTGGTCGTGGTCGGGGGTGGGCAGAGCGGGGTGGCTGCTGCCTTCGCACTGGCCCGTGCAGGTGTGACCCGCACCAGCGTGATTGAAAGCCGCCCGGCCGCGGCCACGGGCAGCTGGCGCGCTAAGGCGCGGATGCTCAACTTGCGCACCGCGAAAAGTAATGCCGGCCCAGACCTCGACATTCCTTCGTTGACCTTCCGCGCATGGTACGAAGCGCAACACGGGCGAGCGGCGTACGACGAGTTGCCGCGGATTCCTACCGCCGAATGGGCGAGCTATCTAGAGTGGCTGCGCGAGCAGGCCGGGATCGCGGTGCGTTTCGGCGTCGAGTTGCTGCGCATCGAGCCCGACGCCGGAGTGTTGCGCCTGCATTTGCGCCGGGGCGAGGCGCGCTTCACCGAGACGACGCGCAAGGTGGTGCTGGCCACGGGGATTGTCGGCAGCGGCGAGCCCTTTATTCCACAGCCGGTGACCGAGGCGTTGCCGCCGACACATTATGCGCACACGGATACGCCGATCGATTTCGCCGCCCTGGCCGGGCGCACTGTCGCCGTGCTGGGCGCGGGCTCGGCGGCGTTCGACGCGGCCGCTACGGCGCTGGAAGCAGGCGCAGCTGAGGTTCATCTGTATTGCCGCCACCCGCGCTTGGCGGCCGCGTCGAACATGGGCACGCTGAAGTACATGGCCGCCCAAGAGAATTTCGCCAACCTGGCCGACCCCTTGCGCTGGAAACTCGCCTGGCATTTTCGCGAGCGCTCCCCAGGCCCTACCCCGGAGGTGGTGGCGCGGGCAACGCGCTTCGACAACTTCACGCTGCATCTGGGCGCGGCGGGCTTATCCGTCGGCCTTGACGGCGGGCAGGTGCGGTTGCTCAGCCGGGGCCATGAGCTGCGCGCGGATTACCTGATCGCCGGCACTGGCTACACCTGCGATTTGGCCCGCCGCCCGGAGCTGGCCGCGGTGGCGGCAGACATCGCGCTGTGGCGCGACCGCTACGCGATCCCGGAAGCCGAACGGCAACGGCCGAACGCCACCTACCCTTACCTGGGGCCAGGTTACCAATTTCAGCAGCGTGAGCCCGGCAAGGCGCCGTGGGTGGAAAACATCTACTGCTTCAACTTCGCCGCCATCACCAGCTTCGGTCGCCACGTCGGCGATGTCGGCAGCATCCGCTATGGCATCCCACGGCTGGTCAGCCACTTGGTCAAAGACTTGTTCCTGGCCGACCTCGACCACCACGTCGCGCGGCTGTTCGCCGAGGTGCCGGATGAACTGCAGTACGCGCAATACGCCCATGCGGTGCATACACCCGCCTCGCCGGCAACCCTCCAAGGAGACCTCTCATGACCCTGCTCGCCGTTGCGCCCCCCCTCGATGCCCGCCCGCTGACCGTGCGCACCGGCGCAGAAATTCATGGCGTACGCCTGGCTGGTGATTTGCCAGACAGCACCGTCGCGGCCATTCGCCAGGCCCTGCTAAAACACAAAGTGATCTTTTTTCGCGGGCAAGGGCACTTGGACGAAGCGGCCCATGAGGCATTCGCCCGTCGCCTGGGGCCGCTGCAGCCCCATCCGGCACGGGCAGCGGTGCAAGGCACCCAGGCAACCTTGAACCTGGACAGCCGCGATACACGCTCCAGTACGTGGCATGCCGACTTGACGTTTCTCAACGCGTTTCCAGCGTTGTCGGTGTTGCGCGGCGTGGAAATCCCTGCACTGGGCGGCGATACGCTGTGGGCTAACACCGCGTCGGCCTATGAGCACCTGCCGGGGCCGTTCAAGGCATTCGTCGATTCGCTTTGGGCGGTGCATAGCAACGTTTACGACAGCAGCGCGTTGATACCCGCCGGTTCCACCACGGCCGCGGAGTTTCACGCCCAGTTGTCGAAAAAGCGCGTGATCGAAACCGAGCATCCGGTGGTGCATGTGCACCCTGAAACCGGCGAGCGTTCATTGCTGCTTGGCCATTTCGTCAAACGCCTGGTGGGTTTCAACAGCCCAGACTCCGCGCGCTTGCTGGCCATCCTCCAGGACCATGCAGTGGCTCATGAAAATATCGTGCGCTGGCGCTGGCAGCCGGGTGACGTGGCCATCTGGGACAACCGCGCCACGCTGCACAAAGCCGTCGACGATTACAACGACGCCCCGCGCATCGTGCGCCGCGTAACGGTGAGCGGCACGTTTGCCACGGCCGTTGACGGCGCGACCAGTGTGACCCGGCAATCGGCCGACAGCGCGGGGGTGGCATGAATTTTTCGCTGAGCGCCGAACAGGCGCGGGTGCGCGAACTCGCCCGCGACCTGGCGCGCGAAGCGTTCGCGGCGCGCGCCAAGCATTATGATACGCACGCGCAAGTGCCGCTTGAAAACCTCGCGGACCTGCGCAGCCACGGCCTACTGGGGTTGGTCATTGGCCGCGACGTGGGCGGTGCCGGCGGAGGTATCCAGGGCGAAGACCCGTTGGCCTACTTGTTGGCCCTAGAGCAGATTGCCCAGGTGTGCTTGGCCACCAGCCACTGCCTGCAGGTGCACTGCCATGCCGCGCACTATATCGACCAAGCCGGTAGCCGTGAGCAGCGAGAGCGTATCCTCGGTGACGTGATCACCAACGGCGCGCTAATGACCACGCTGGGCAGCGAGCCTGGGCGCACCGCGCGCGGCGCGCGCAATCAGACCACGGCGCAGCCGCGCCAGGGCGGATGGCAACTGGACGGGGTCAAGAATTACGCGACATTGGCCAGCGCATCGACGTACCTGCTAGTGCTGGCCGACTGCGAAACCGACGGCCGCGTGGCGGCGCCGGATGGCCAGATATTTCAGCACGGCGAGCGGGTAGCCCTGGCCGTCACCGTGCGCACGCCCGGGGTGAATGTGCTCGAAGGTTCTTGGGACCCGCTCGGTATGCGCGCTGCCGTCAGCCCGACGGTTAGCTTCGACGGCTGCGCGGTAAGCTGGGCGAACACCATCGGCGGCTCCAATACGCACTTCAGTGGGCACTGGTCGGTTAAAGCCGACCTGGGCTTCGCTGCCCAGTACGTCGGCGCCAGCGAAGGCATCCTCCAGCGCGCGCTGGCGGCGGTCAATCGCCGTGGCACCGCCGGTGATGCCCATGTGCAACGCCACCTGGGGCGTTTGCGCTTTGCGATTGACGGTGCCCGTGGCCTGCTTTATCGGGCGGCATGGTTATGGGCGCAGGGCGAAGAGGGCATTGCCGCCCAGGCATCGCTGGGGGCCAAGCATCAGGCCCTCGTGGCTGCCCAGCAGTTGTTGGAGGGGGTGGTTCAAATCGTCGGCCCCAGCCACTTTGCCGCAACGTCGGTGCTGGCGCGCCAGTACCGCGACCTGCGCTTTTTGAGCATGCGCGAACACCTGGACCGCACGGCCGCGCAGGTCGGCGCCGAGCTGCTGCAAGGGCGCGCGCCGCTGGCCAGCGAAGCCACACTCAAAGCCCTCGAGCACGGAGCCTGAAATGAGCACAGTTAACCTATCGCCACCCGCGCCAGCAGGCATGCCCGAGCAGGAGTGGTTGGCCCGGCTGGACCTTGCGGCAGCGTACCGCTTGGGCGCGAAAATGGGCTGGAGCGACTTGCTGGGCACACACTTTTCGGTGCGCGTACCCGGTACCCGTGACGACTATTTGATCAACCCCTATGGGTTGTTTTTCGAGGAGATCACCGCCTCATCGCTGATCCGCATCAACACTCGCGGCGACGTCACTGGCCAGCAGGAATACGGTGTAAACCGCGCGGCCGACGTTATCCACGGGGGGTTATACGCAGCGCACCCGCAGGCACAGGCCGCCATCCACCTGCATTCCGTGGCCGGTACCGGGGTCGCCAGCCAGAACGGTGGTTTGCTGCCCGTGTCGCAGAGTGCATTGATGATCATGAGCCGGGTGCGCTACTACGATTACACCGGGGCAAAGCTGGACCGGGAAGAATGCGCGCGCATGGCCGTTACACTCGGCGACGGGCAGATATTGATGTTGCGTAACCACGGCACGTTGACCGTTGGCGCGAGCCTGGGCGAAGCCTTTGCCTTGATGATGCGCCTGGAACGCGCGTGCGCGATCCAATTGGCCGCGCAGGCCGGTGGCCAGGTGCACGCCATTGAGCAACGGTTCATTGACGAGAGCATTCGCTTCGGCAGCACGATCTATTCCGAACAGAGCTGGTCGCCCCACGCCCGGGTCGAATGGGCAGCGCTGCGGCGCAAGATCGATCGGGAGGACCCGGGCTATGCCGCCTGAACGCCTTGAGGCGCTGGTGCTGATCGAATTGCCCGGGCACCTGCAGGAACGGTTGCTGAGCCACATGGCCGCTCGCTTCGAGCCTTCGGCCGAGCCGTTGCGCCCCACGGCGCAAAACGCCACGGTACAAGTGCTCTTGAGCAACGGTGCACGGGGGGCCAGCGCGGCGGATATCGATGCCCTGCCGGCCCTGGCGTTGATTTGCAGCATTGGCGCCGGTTACGAACATATCGACGTGGGCTACGCCCACAGCAAAGGCATTGCCGTGACCCACGGCGCCGGCGCCAATGCCGAGATTGTCGCTGACCATGCGATGGCGTTGTTACTGGCCGTGGTACGCAGCATTCCACGCATGGACCGAGCGGCGCGCGCCGGGGCCGACCTGCGCACGTTGCCAGTCGATCCGGGGCTGCATCGCAAGCGCCTCGGCCTGCTCGGCGGCGGCCATGTCGCGGCGGCGGTGGCCAGGCGTGCCGCGGGGTTCGACATGGCGCTGGGTTACCACGCGCGGCATGACCGCGGGCAGTTGCCGTATCGGTATTTCGCCACGCCCTTGATGTTGGCCGCGTGGTGCGACGTGTTGCTGGTGGCGGTACCCGGCGGCATCGAAACGCTGCACATGGTTAACCTGGAGGTGCTGCGCGCGCTGGGGCCAGCGGGTTATCTGGTCAATGTCGGCCGTGGCAGTGTGGTCGACAGCCAAGCGCTGGCGGACGCACTTCGATTACAGCTTATCGCCGGCGCGGCATTGGATGTCTATGAAGGCGAACCGCGAGCGCCGGCAGCATTGTGCGGTTTTCACAACGTGGTGTTCACGCCACATATTGGCGGCCGCTCGGAGCAGGCGGCCCTGGCACAAGTAAAGTTGTTTCTGGATAACGCTCAAAGGCTAAAGGACCGCCGCGATTTTATTAACCGGTTGTGATGTAACGCACTCGTTACGCCTTGACTATTTATATCTTTCGCCAGCGGACCACCGCAACGAGCCCTCATGGGGGTTCTGCTGAAGGTATTGCCCATTGCAATGCCATTGCCGGCAGCCCTTGTATTGATATAGGCATGTTGCGCGTGCCTGCATAGGAGTATCTAGCATGTACAAGAAGTCCCTGGCCTGGGTCATTGCCTTGGGCACGGCTGCGCCGCACGTGAGTGCCGCAGGTTTTATCGAGGACAGTAAGGCCTATTTAAGCCTTCGTAATAATTACTTCACCACGGATAATCGCGAAAGCCGCGGGAAAGTCGGCAATACGGCGTACAGCGGGCAAAATAGAGAATGGGGGCAGGCCTTTCAAATCAATTATGTGTCTGGCTTTACCCAAGGCACGGTCGGCGTTGGTCTCGACGCGCTCGGTTCCTTGGGGGTGCGCCTCGATGGTGGCGGCCGCGCGGGTAAAACCGGGGTGACACGCACGCCTGGCCAACTGTTTCCGCTGGAATCCGACAACAGCGCGGTCGAGGATTACAGCCGCTTGGGCCTCACGGGCAAGTTGCGCTATGCCAAGAGCGAGTTGCGCGTCGGCACCCTGCAGACCAAGCTTCCCGTGCTGCTTTCCAATGACGGTCGGCTGCTGCCGCAAACCTACCAGGGTTACCAACTGACCTCCAAAGACATCGATAATCTCACGCTGGTCGGCGGCTTGATCGAGCACGCGGTCGGCCGCGCCTCCACCAACGAAACCGGCTTGGCGGTGAACGGCGGTACTCGGCAGAGCAACAAGTTTACGTACGCGGGGGGCGATTGGGCGGTCAACAAGGGGCTTATGCTGCAGTATTACTACGGCAAGCTCGAAGACTATTACACCCAGCATTTCGTAGGCTTGACGCACACATTGCCGATCAGCGGCGAACAATCGCTGAAAACCGACCTGCGCTATTTCCGTACCGCCGCTGACGGTGCCAATGCCACGTCGTCGGGCCGGGAGGAGGGCTATACCAGTACCGGCTATGCCTCTACTACCGGCAAAATAGACAACCGCGTGTGGAGCGCCGCGTTCACTTACAGCCTAGGCGCCCATTCGCTGATGTTGGGCCACCAGCGCCTGTCTGGCGGTAGTGGGTTCTTCCAAGTAGCCCAGAACTCCTTGCCGAACGAGGGCGCTGGCCCCGGTAGCTATTATTTGCTCACCGACCGGCAGATCAGCAGCTTCATCCGCGCCGACGAACACACTACCTTCGGCCAATACACCTATGACTTCGCCGCCCTCGGCGCGCCAGGGTTGAAGGTTGGGATGATTTACCTTAAGGGTGATCACATCGCCACGGCCAGCGGCGGCGCGCAGAAAGAGTGGGAGCGCGATATTAGCCTGGACTACGTGATTCAGAGCGGCCCGTTGAAAAACCTCGGCTTCGCCATCCGCCACGGTTCACTGCGCAGCGAAGCCGCCAACGACCTCGATCAAACTCGGTTGATCATGAACTACAGCGTGGCATTGTTTTAAAGGGCGCCGCCTGGGCGTGCCGCTACCGTGGCCGTATGCAACTGCGCCGCGCCGATCTCGGCGATGTTGCATACGCCGGCATAGGCCATGCAGCGGTCAAGTTCCTGGCGCAGCAAGGCGAGGGCGCGCAATGCACCGGCTTGGCCGCCTGCGCCCAGCCCATACAAAGGCGCCCGGCCAACCATGACCGCGCTGGCGCCCAATGCCAGCGCCTTGAAAACGTCGCTGCCGCGCATTACGCCGCTGTCCAGCAGGATCGGCAGGCGGCCCTCGACACTGGCCGCGACCGTTGCCAGTAGCTCCAGCGGTGACGCCGCGCTGTCCAGGTTCCGCCCGCCGTGGTTCGACAGCACCAGCCCGTCGATTCCGGCCTGCACCGCTAGTCGTGCATCCTCGGCACTGCCGATGCCCTTCACGATCAGCGGCCCGCGCCAGTATTCGCGGACCCGCTGAATGGCGCTCCAGTCAGCGCGCTCATCCCGTTGAATCGGTTCGAAACGCGGAAAGCCTTCGTGAAGTAGGTAACGGCCGAGTACACCCAGTAGCCAGCGTGGGTGCGTGGCCAGGTCGAATGCATTGCGACGGTTCAGCGTGACGGGCAGGTTGAAGCCGTTGTGCCAGTTGTATTCGCGATTGGGCGCCACGGGGGTGTCTACCGTTACGACCAGGCCATTATAGCCCAGTCGTTGGGCCCGTTCGATCAGCGCTCGATTGGCCAGCGGGTCGGGCGCCAGATACACCTGCAACCACAGCGTGCCGGTGGCTTCTTGGCGCACGATGCCCAGGTCGGTGTTGGACGCCATCGCCACCGTACAGGCGATGCCCGCGGCCGTCGCTGCCCGTGCCAACTGTGCCTCGCCGCGATAACGCAGCAGCCCGGCCGCACCGGTCGGGGCGATCACCAGCGGCATGGCCAGCCGCTGGCCAAACAGTGCTGTTTCAGTGCTACGCGCGGAAACGTCGACCAACACTTGTTGTTTAATTTTCAGTGCATCGAGTACGTACCGATTATGCTGCAACGCAACTTCGTTTTCACTGCCACGGGCGATGAACTCATAGAGGCCTTTTGGCAAGTAACGTTTCGCCCGTTTTCTGAGGTCATTGATATTTTGCGCGGTGTCGACAGATTTCATATATATCGGTGTCCGGGTCAAGCCAGTACGGTGCGTCGGCGATATAAACGCCCCTTGCACGCAAACGATCATTTTATCGTATGGCGGGTAGCTGCTTGATCAAGTAGAAGGCCTTAGCGGAACAGGGCCAAGTGATAGTTGCTGTCCGGAGCCGCCCGTTATACGCCGGACCATGTTTCATTTACGCGAGCATTAGGTTCGACCGTGGCGGGCATGAATAACCCAGTGAACACCTGAAACTGCGCAGGCAGTACTCAACACGATGGGGCCGCCACACAGGTGACGGCCAGCCACTGCCTTCAGGTTTGCGCAGGGGGCGAGGGTGGCCGTACGCCGCGGATGAGTATGGCCTGGAGCGGGTCACGGGCCAGTTGCTCAAGCAGGCCGACTTCCCAGGTCAGGTAGGCCTTCACGGCACCGAGCAGGTCGCCAACGGTTTGCTGTGGGGGCGTCCACACGTCGATGAAGTGCGCCACGTCGGCAGGTGCCTGCGCCACGCTGGCCACTAGCGGGAACCCGGCGGCGCGCCATGCTTGGTTACCTCCTGTGAGTACCTGCACACGGGACGCCAGCGCCGGTTGCTCAGCCACCAGGTATTGCCCCGCGACATCGGCGAATTGGCCGCTTTCGCAGGTTAGAACGATGCGCCCCGGGCCCTGCGCCAACAGCTGTTGCAATTCACTGCGCAGCGCCCAGCGGCTATCGGCGATGTGACCTTGGCGGTACGCCGGGCTGAGCGCCAGGTCTACCACCTGGACCGGCGTGGAGGGGGCGTTGTGCTGCAGCGCCTCGGCCAGTTCGGCGGCACTGACGTGTTCGACCGTAGCGCGTTTGATCGGCCGCACAGGTACTTGCTGCGGGCCTTGCGCGGTCGCGTCGGGCACCTCGGGCTGGGCCATCAGCGCCACCTCGAAGCTGCCCAGTTGTTCGAGCCAGTAGGCTGTTTGCCGGGCGCGCACCAAAGCGCCGTCGTCGATCAGCACGATGCGTGCATTCCATACGGGCGCATGCACGTCGATGGCCTGCAGGAGCTGCCCGCCCGAGACGTGGCGCGCCAGCGGGTGGTGGCCGGCAGCATAGGCATCGGCTTCGCGCAAATCGAACACATACAGGCTGCGCTGGCCATCGCCCAGCAGCGCACTGAACGCCGAAGTGGTCAAGGGCGGGCTATTGACCAGGTGTTCGGTGGCGCTTTGTGCCCAATCCAATGCTGCCTCGCTGGCAGGCGAGTGGGCGCGGTTGGCACCGTACTCCAGCTCGATGCCGTCCAGGCGTAGGCCGCCGGTGCCGTTGCGCAGCGTCAGCACCGGGTTGGGTACGCCGGCGCTGATCAACGATTGTGCGCCAATGATGCTGCGGGTGCGGCCGCCGCAACTGACCACCAGCGTGGTGGATGGGGCAGGGGCAATGTCGCGAACGCTGCGCACCAGTTCGGCACCGGGCACCGATAGGGCGCCCGGTACGGTGCTGTAGTGGTATTCGGCGAAGGGCCGGCTGTCCAGCACCAGGATGTCGTCGCCGCCCGCCTGGCGGGCGAATAACTCGGTGGCGGTAATCCCCGGGGTGGCGAACGCGTGTTCGACGTGTTCGGCAAAAGCCTTGCTGCGCACGTTGAAACCGCTATAAAGCGGCAAACCGTCGGCCTGCCAACGCTCGATGCCACCGTCGAGCACCGCGAGGTCTTGGTAGCCCAGCGCGTGCAGGCGCTCTACGGCCTGCGCGGCGAGCTCGCCATGCCGGTCGACGATCACGATGGGCGTGTGCAAGCGCGGCAGCGCCGTGGCCACGCTGAGCTCCAGGCGCTGCAGCGGCAGGTTGGTCGATAACAGAATCAGACCCTCGGCATAGGCTTTCTGTTCGCGCACATCGATCACAGCGATTTCGCCATCCCCCTTACTGGCGGCGCGGACGTGTTCGACCAGGGTCGAGCTGTCGATTGATCTAAACAAAGATCCGTACATAAAACCTGCCTGACGCTTAATGAATGATCACCAACCCACTGAAAATAAACACCAAGTTGGCCTATTTCAGGCAAGAGTACGTTTGCTTTAACTGGTTTGTCCAAGGCCGAACAGGCATAAGAGACGACAAAAAAGTTTGTACTAAACAAATATTGAGCGAATGATCGCCTGGGCGGGATTGTTCATTACGGCCGCTGGCAACCCGCTTCTATGCCGGTAAGCCCACCCGCCAATCCAGCACCGCCCAGCCGGCCGCCTGCGCGTGCGCTAACAAGGCAGGGTCGGGGTTGACGGCGAACGGGCGGGCGACGCGCTCGAGCAGAGGCAGGTCATTGCGCGAATCGGAATAGAAACTGGCGCCGGCCAGGGTGTCGCCCTGCTGTTCGAGCCAATCGATCAGGCGAATGACCTTACCCTCCCGGTACGTGAGCACACCGGCGGTACGACCAGTGTAACGGCCGCCAATCACTTCCAGGTCGATGGCCAGCACGTCTTCGATGCCCAGGCGTGCGGCGATGGGTTTGACCAAGAATACCGCGGAAGCCGAAATCACCAGCAGGCGGTCGCCGGCCGCGCGGTGCGCATTCACGGTGTGGCGGGCGTCGGGGTAGACGCGCGGCGCTATGACCTCGTCGAGGTAGCATGCAACCTTCTGGGCGACGTCTGCTGGCGTGCGGCCCACCAACGGCTGGAGGCTGAAGGCCATATACGCTTCCATCGCCAGTTTTCCTTCGCTGTAAAGCGCCATAAGTTCCTGGTCACGGCGCAGGAAGGTATCGGCGTCGACCCAGCCAATGCGCGCCATGTAGGCGCTCCAAAGGCTGGCACAGTCGCCGTGGATAAGCGTTTCGTCAAGGTCGAACAGGGCCAGTGCCATAAGGGGTTCCAAGCCAAGGTAATGAACGAAAAAGGCCGCCCAGGCAGCGGCGGCCTTTGAACGGTAGGTCAGCCCAACACAGGCGTAGTGCCACCCTTGGTGGTCAGGTGCTGTGGCGCGGCGCTGTCGAACAGCTCGGCGACGCGGCGGTTTTCCGCCTCGCTGGGCTTGAGCACCAATGCGCAGGCAACGAACACCAACGCGTTGACCGCCACCCCGACGATGCCGCTGGTCAGCGAGCCCAATGCAGGGATGTCGTCTGGGTAGAGGGTGGTGAGCACGATAGCGATCACGATGCCGGCGAGCATGCCGAGAATCGCCCCTTGTTTGTTACCCCAGCGGGTGAAGAGGCCGAAAAACAGCGGCACGGCCAACTGGATGATGCCCTGGTAGGAAATCTGTGCCAGCAGTTGCAGGCGCGAGTAGTTGAAGGTGAGGTAAGCGACGATGGCGGCGGCGACGATGAATACGATCATGCCGCCCTTGGCCAGGGCCGTGAGTTGGCGGTCGGTGCGCGGCTTGGTCCAAGTGGCCAGGTCGTTGGCGAACTGCACCCCGCACACCTGTACACAACCGTCTACGTGGCCGATGCTCGCGGCCAGCACAATGGCGATGGCCACGGCCAACAGCCAGGGGCCGCCGATGTCGAACAGCGAGAGGAACCAGCCCTGTTGTGGGTGGGCCGCCACGTTCGGGTACTGGCTTATGGCGGCGGCGAATAGCATGAGGATGCCGTAGAAGCCGCCTACCAGCAGGATGGTATAGACCGTGCCCTTTTTCACCGAGCGCACGCCGCTGGCGGTGTAGATACGCTGGAAGCTCATCGGCCAGCACATAGAGCCGATGACCCCGGTGAAGATCAGGCTGAACATGTACCAGGCGCCGTAGCCGGTGCCGGTGTCGCCGGGGATCAGCAACATCTTGGCCGGCAATGCCGCCAGGTGGGAGAATGACGCCCCTTCGCTGCCACCGAGCAAGAAAATACACAGCGCGGCGGCCAGCACGTACGCGATCAGGCCTTGGTACATGTCGGTCATGATCAACCCGCGCATGCCCATGCTCACCGTCCAGTATTGGCGGATAAGCACCACCAACACGCCGGCGCTCAAGCAGGCGGTCACGCCCCAACCTCCGTAGCTTGCGAACTGGAACAGCATCGCCAAGGCCTGGATGCCCATCACCACCCAGGGGAACACCGAGATGATGCCGATGATCGAGGCCAGGCGTTTCACCGCCGGGCTATTGAAGCGCATACCCAGCAGGTCGGGCTGGGTAGTGAGGTTGAAGCGCTTGCCCCAACTCCAGGCCCGGTTAGCCATCAGGTACATGGCGGTCACGCCGAGGGTGGAGTAAACCATCCCGTAGAAGCCCAGCGCGCCGCCCACCGAGAGCGAGAAGAATGCGGTGAACGTCGCCCCCGGCCACCAGGAGTTGGTGTAGCACATGGCGATGTACCAGGGCCCATAGGAGCGACCGCCGACGGCATAGTCGGCGAAATCGTGGCTTTGCTTGTTGGTGGTGTAGAGCACGGCGATCATCCCGGCCAGGAACAGGCCGATCACGCCAAAACTGATGAGGGAGTCAAAGGTGCTGCCGGTCGGGATCATGGTTGGGCCTGCTCGGGGATTTCCCCACGGGTGGATTCGACGAGGTACAGCGCCCAGACGCCGAGGCCGAGCAATACAGCAATGAGAATCCAGTAGAACATCGGCAGCGGAATGCCCAGTACCAGCGCGGTACTGCCGCTGACGCTGAGGTAGAACGGTGGGAAGATCGCCATCATCAGCAAGGCGAAGAAATACACGCCGAAAACGATGGTTTTGACCGGGGAGCGGCTGTGCGGGGTCATAAGCTCACCTCCGCGACACGGCCGGGGCGCGGCGCTAGCGAGGTGTGGCTACGCAGGTAATAGGGACTTTTCACGAGCATGGGCTCCTGTGGCGTGCTGCCGGTTGATCCAAAGTGGTGTGAGTCGAGGCAGTCGTAAGGCGGCGCCCAGGCGCGTGGTGCTTTCGCGCCACCGCGTCGTTGCCGGCGTTTTTTGTCGTTGTAGAGCCACCCTCTGCGGGGCGGCTTAAGGAACCATCACAGGTGTTTCAGCCAAGCCTCCCAGCGTGGGTCGTGGATCACGCTACGGGCACGCATATGCTTGAGCGCGCCGTACTTGTAAAAGTCGAAATCGAGCTGCGACACTGCATGCTGAACCATCGCCCACGTCGACCATTTGAGGTCGGCCAGTGCCTTGTTCACGTACACCCGCGCTAGGGTCTGCGCGGTGACCGTGCCGAAGTAGTCCTCCAGCAAGGCCAGTTCCATGGCCGGGTCAAAGAACATCTCGCCGAACCACAACGCCAGCTCGTAGTGCCGGTCGTTGTTGGAGGCATACTCGAAGTCGACCAGGCGAATATCACCGCGGTCGTTGAGCATGAAGTTGCCGGCGAGGGTGTCGTTCATGCAGGGCGCCAAGTCGATGCCAGACGCCTCCAGGGCCTGCCGCGCACGGCGGTACTGGCGGTCGAGCCAGGCGTGGTCGTCTGGCCACAGGCCGCCCAGTTCGCGTACCTGCCGCTGGTGTTCTTCGATCATGTCAAAGGCGGTCTTGGTCTGGACCAACAGCGGTTGATCATTGAAGGCCTTCAGCCCGCGCAGCGCCCTGTGGCATAGGTCAGGGTCGAGGAAGTCGCGGTTCGACGACGGCCGCCAGCCTTCCATGAATTCGAACACCTCGACCCCATGCGCCTCCAGGAAGGCCACGACCGGGGCACCGTAGCCTGTGCTGGCCGCTTTCACACTGGCATCATGGGCGGTGTGCCGGTCGATGAACATGTCGGTACCCTGGCCCGGCACTTTCACAAAATACGCGGTGGGGGCCCCTTCGACGCTCACCCGCCAGTTGCTGTTGGAAATCCCACCGCTCACCGGCGCATAACCCACCTCGCGGCCCGCCCAAGCGCTATAGCCCTGGATTGCCTGTTCCAGGTGGCGCTCGGCGGCCGTGCTCGCTTCGCCCAGTCGTTTCATGGCGCTCATCCTCTTACCTGGCGCAGCCAGCTTTCAAAACGGGGTTCCTGCACCGTCATCCGGCAGCGCAGCAGGGTCCACTGGCCCACTTTGGAAAATTCCAATGGCCGCGTCGAAGTTTCCCCGGCCCATAGGCCCCAGAGCGTCCAATACCAATCGTCGAGCAACGCGTAGAGGCGGCAGCGGGCGTATTCGGCATCTCCCGCGCTGGCGTTCCAGCGCGCAATACCCGCTCGCCATTGCGGCTCGAAGGGGTACAACTCGTTGAGCACGGTGGCGACGTCGTACCAGGGATCAAAGCAGCCGCCGCGGTCGAAATCCAACAAGCGCAACTCGCCGTCCGCGTTGACCATGACGTTGCTCGCCAAGCCATCGCCGTGCAGCGGGCGCGGCTCGGCAGGTGTGCATTGCAAGGCTGCCCAGGCCAGGTCGGCGCATTCGTCGAGCCACTCATGGTCGCCCGGCAATGCCACCGCCGCGCCTCGGCACAGGGCGCGCAACGTGTCGAGGTCGGCCATCGGCGAGCGCGCGAAAGCCGGCGCGGGGCCGGCATGCACGGCGCGCTTGAGTTGCCACAACCCCGCCAACCGGGCATCGGCTTGCAGCGTATCCAGCCGCGCCCAGTGCCATTGCGTCGCCGGCAGTGCTTCGAGCAAGAGCACGCCATGGGTGGCGTCGGCCAGCGCGACCGCCGGTGTAACCCCCGCCTCGGCGGCGCAGCGTGTGGCCTCTACGCTGTGCGCGAAGTCGATCAGTGGGCGCATGTCATCGTGCAGCACCTTGGCGTAGAAGTGCCCGTCGGCGCTTTCCACGTGGAAGCCCGCCCACTCGCAGGCTAGCCGCAGCGGCGAGGCCACCGCAGGCGTGGCCGGGGAAACGCTCAGCGCATGCAAACCGGCGGCGGCGAGCGCGGTGTGCAGGCGATCGGATTCGGTCGTCAGCGTCATGACGTAGCCCCTCCGAGGTAGCGGCCGGGTTGGCAGCAGGCGCGATAAAGCAGGGCGGTCAGCAGGCGCACGCCACGGTGCAGGTCGGCCGTGGCGGTGAACTCCGCTTCGTTGTGGGAGAGCCCGCCTTGGCTCGGTACGAACAGCAAGCTGGTGGGGTAGCGCCGGCTCAGGCTGATCGCATCGTGGCCGGCGACGGTCACGCTGTCGCCACAGGGCAGCGCCAGTTCGGCGCAAGTCGCATGGGCCAGCTCGCTCAGGCCATGGTGCAAGTGGCTCGGCTCGCGCAATTGCGCATGCTCGATCTCGAAGGTGGTGCCGGTGCGCGCGGCGATGTCGGCCAGCGTGGCGCGGAAGCGCTCGCCGGCAGCGGCGAGTAACGGGGTGGACGGCGAACGGAATTCCACCAGCAAACGCGCCAGCGCCGGCACGACGTTAGGCGAATTCGGTTCGACCTCCAGCCGGCCCACGGAACTGTGCATGTGCAACCCGTGCAGTTCAGCCTCGGCCTTTACCGCAACGATGGCATGGGCCGCCGCCAACAGTGCGTCGCGGCGCACGGCCATAGGCGCCGGCCCGGTGTGGTTCTGTTCGCCGTCGAAGCGGACGCGCCATTTCAAGGCCGCCCAGGTGTGCCGCACGACACCGATGGCCAAGCCTTGGTTTTCCAGTTGCGAGCCCTGCTCGACGTGCAGCTCCAGGTAAGCCGCCACCGGCACGTCGAGCATTGCCTCGCCGCGGTAGCCGATCTGCGCCAACGCATCGCCCAGGGTGATGCCGGCGGCATCGCGGCTGCTACAGGCCTCTGCCACAGATAGGCTGCCCATAAAAGTGCTGCTGCCGATCAGGCTCGGCTGGAAACGCGCGCCTTCCTCGTTGGTCCAGTTCACCACCGCCAGGTTGAAGGCTGGCGTTTCGCCGCGCTCACGCAGCTGCCGCGTTACGCTGGCGACCGCCACCGCACCGGCAAGCACGCCATAAGTACCGTCGAAGCGCCCGGCATTGGGTTGGCTGTCGAGGTGCGAACCGCAGAGCACATAGGGTGCAGAAGGGTTGAAAGTGACCAAACCGAATACGTTTCCCACGGCGTCGACGCGGACCTCAAAACCGCGCTCGCCAAGCCAGGCGCAAAAGGCGTCGCGCATGGCACCGTCTTCAGCCGACGCCGCCAGCCGGTGCAAGCCGCCGTTGGCCGTCGTACCGATGGCCGAGCTGTGTGCGAATAACGCATCGAACGCGGCGAGGTCGGCTTCGGTGGCGGTGATAATGTCAGGGGTGGACAAGCTCGACATGCGCGGCCTCCAGGCAGCGGACGAACTCGGCGGACGGCAGCCGGTTGCTCACCAGCGTGTCCACCGCCGAGAATGGCAGGGTATTAATGAACGTGCGGTGGCCGAATTTGGCGTCGTCGGCCAGGATTACGCTGCGCCGGCAATGGGCCGCGAGCACACGGCGCAGGTGCGCCTCGGCTTCGTCGTAGTCCATCAGGCCAAGTTCAAGGTCCACTGCGCCGATGCCCATAAAGGCGACGTCGTAGTGGAACTGGGCGGCGAACGCCAGGGTGTGCGGGCCAATCAGGGCATTGTCGTTGTGGCGGATGTCGCCGGGCGCCATCAGTACCTGGTTGTCGCTTTGCTGGGTCAGCAACAGGCCGATATCGAGGGAGTTGGTGACCACCCGCAGCCCGCTGAAGCGGGTGAGCTGTTGGGCCAGCGCCAGGGTGGTGGTGCCGGTGTCGAGAAACAGCGCCATGCCTTCGTCCACCAGCTCGGCTGCGCGCGCCGCCAGCCGTGCCTTGGCTTTGGTTTGGATGCGGTGGCGTACCTGCAGCGGCTGCTCCTCGTTCGGCTTGGGCAGTATGGCCCCGCCATGGATGCGCCGGAGCTTACCGGCCTCTTCGAGGTGCTTGAGGTCGCGGCGGATGGTTTCTTCCGACACGTGCATCGACTGCGCCAGGTCCGTGGCTTTGACCCGTTGCTGCAGGTTGATCAGACGCATGATTTCGTCAAGGCGAGGCTGGTTCAGCATGGCGTGGTTATTCCGCTGCGTAAGAAGGCGCCCAGTGTAACGGGCCGGCATGGCCAAGCCACGCCGGCATGCACGCGGCCGAGCGCCTGCCGGGGGTGCTTTCGAAGCGGGGAATACGGTGTGAGCGGCGAGCGCCATGAAACGGCTCCTTTCACGGTTGATACGGTGAAAGGCAGTTTGAAAAGGGTGCAGCAACGGGCCGGCTTCTACTGAGCCTGCTCCGCTAGAACGTCACGGGCGCAACAAGGGCGGTAACCTGTTTGCCCACGGCATCAACGCTTCTACCGCCGCGCAGAACTGCAGCACCTCGCCGTCGGCATGGCGCGGGCCGACCACTTGCAGGCCAACGGGCAATTCGCCTGTAGACCAACCGCACGGTAGGCTCGCCGCCGGGTTGCCCGACAGGTTGAACGGGTAGGTAAAAGGCGTCCAGCGCGCCCAGGGCACGGCGCATTCAACATCTTCTGCCATAGCCGCAGGCCCGGTGAGGTGAGCGGGAAAGGGCAGAATTGGAAGCGTTGGCAACAGCAACAGGTCATAGGTGTTGAACAGCCCATGGACCTGGTTGGCGAACACCGCCCGTTGCTGGTTGGCGGCGAGGTAGTCGCCCAGGTCGTATCTTTTGGCGTGCTCGATCAGCTTGGCGAAGCCGGGGTCCAGCTCACCGAGCCGGCCCTTGAGGCTGCTGCCGTAGGCGATGCCGCGGCCTGCCACCCACAGGGTTTCAAAGGTGCCGAGCGGGTCGCGCCAGCCCAGCGTCAGCCGCTCGATTTCGAGGGGCAGGCCGTGCGCCAACCTGTTCACGGCGGCCTCTACAACGCTCGCCACCGCAGGGTCAACCGGGGTTTCGAACAGGGTAGGGCAGTAGGCCACCCGTAACGGACGCAACGGCTGATCGCAGCGGGCCAGGTAGGATTCGGCCGGGGCCGGCAGTGCTTGGTGGTCGAGCGCATCCGGCCCGGACAACACATCGAACAACAGGGCGCTGTCACGCACGGTACGGGTGATCGGCCCGGCATGGCTGAGCATTTCAGTGGCGGACCACGGCCAGGTGGGGATCCTTCCCAACGAGCCCTTCAGTGCAAACGTACCGCAGAAGGCACTGGGGATGCGCACCGAACCGCCGCCGTCCGAGCCCAGGGCCGCCGGTACCATGCGGGCCGCCGTGGCGATGGCCGAGCCAGAACTGGAACCACCGCTGGTGAGTGCGGGGTTCCATGGCGTGCGCCCATCGCCGAATACCCGCGAGGTGCTGGCGCCGGTCCAGCCGAACTCGGTGGTGGCCGTTTTGCCGAGGATGATCGCACCGGCCTCTTTAAGGCGCCGGATGATCGGCGCATCTTGGCTGGGAACGTTGTCCAGCGCTGTCAGCGAACCGCGGGTGGTCCGCAGGCCTGCCGTGTAGAAAAGGTCTTTGATGCCGAACGGGACGCCGTGCAATGGCCCGCGGGTAGCACCGCGTTTTGCCTCATCTTCCAACACGCGCGCTTCGCTGAGTGCAGCCTCGGCATAGACATCACCGAATGCATGGAGTGTGGGATTGTTGGCATTTATGGATTCAAGGCAATCGTGTATCAGCTCCACAGGCGACAGCCGCCCCTCGCGGATGTGCGTGGAAGCCTGAATCACATCGGGCATAGAGGCGTAATCGGGCGGCTGGGTCATGGATTTCCGATCTGTCGGGCACGGGGCAATGGTTGCCATTAAACGGCCGAACCTGCAGCACGTCAAGGCTGAAGTGTGGGGTTATTGGGTTATTTGGGTTTTATGGTAGGGGCCACGAACAGCACTGGGCAGTCGGCCAACGCTGCGCAGGCATCGCCGCCACTGCTGTAGGGAGGCATGCGCTTCACAACGCTCCGAGCTTTAGGCGACGAATAAAAAAACAGCCAGCCGAAAACCCTCTACGGGAGGCGCCACCGGGCCACACCTATACCGGTGTAGGTGACGGCGAAGCGTACACGTGCGACATCTCGCGTGTATCTTCGAAAGCAGGTATCAACTTTAGCGTTGACAGGTGTGCGCAACTGCGCCATCGTGAACGCCTATCCGGTTTTGTTCGAGGATTGTTGCGATGCCTGTGCAGGCTGAACATGCACCGTTGACGGGGGCGCAATCAAAGCCCATCGAAATCGTGGCGGCGCTATTAACGCACCGCGGGCGGCTAGGCTTGTTTCGTCGTAGCCAGTACGTCACCGGCGATGCGGGCTGCTGGCATTGCATCACTGGGTTTCTGCCACAAGGCGCCGCACCGCTGCGCCACGCGCTGGTCGAGGTGCTCGAAGAACTCGGCATCGAGGAGCGCGCGTTGTGCCGGGTAGGTAAAAAGGTCATTGATATGGCAGATGCTTCCGGCCAGCAATGGCGGGTCCACGCGTTTCACTTCGAAAGCTCCACGGACCGCATCCAGCTCAATTGGGAGAACGATGACGCGTGCTGGGTCAGCTTCGATCAAATCCACGCCCTGCGTATCGTCCACTGGTTGCCGCGGGTGGTCAGCGAACTGTCCGGTATCGGCTACCCCACCCGGCCCGGAGCCCCGATCATTGGCATACCCACCTGAACTCGCCTGCTTGCTTCGCCGGTGTTTGGCTTTTTTTATCAGGGAAGTTGATTATGAAAGACCAGAACTGTCCAGCCTCTGCTGTGCCGACCGCCGAGGCCTCCAAAGCCGTGGTCCGGCATTTTTTTGAAGTATTTTCAAGTGGTGATCTACAGCGCATCGGGCAATGCCTGCACGACGAACTGCGCTGGTGGGTAGCTGGCAGCCTGCCTGGCTTGTCCGGTACTTATGACAAACCGGGAATCTGTACGTTGCTCGGCGGCGTTGCGGCGGCATATGTCGGCGGCGCATTGCCTATGACCGTGGTGGCGATGATTGCCGAGGGCGACCGCGTGGCTGTGGAGCTGCAATGCCGGGCGACCTTGCACAATGGCCGGGTCTATGCCAACCAATTGCACGTTTCTATCGAACTCTGTGAAGGCAAACTGTGGCGGGTCCGGGAGTATCTGGACACCGCCCATTGCCATGAGATTTTCCTGGCGGCCTGAAGCGGGGCGCCTCCAACAATAACAAGAAGGGAAATATTCCAATGGCCAGGCTCAAGAATAAAGTGGCGATTATCACTGGCGCCGCGCGTGGCATGGGCGCGGCCCACGCACGAATGTTCGTCGAAGAGGGCGCCAAGGTCGTACTGACCGACTTGGATGAGGCCCAGGGCACGGCTTTGGCTCGCTCCCTGGGCGAGGACAATGCGCTGTTCGTTCATCAGGACGTGACCCGGCTCGAAGACTGGCAGCAAACGGTACACCAGGCACAGCAGCGCTTTGGTGCGATCACTGTGCTGGTCAATAATGCCGGTGTTCTGGGGCCCGTTGCCGGTGTTTGCGAACTGACCGAGGCGGACTACCTTCGCGTGTGTACGATCAACCAGCACGCCGTGTTCTATGGGATGCAAGCGGTGCTGCCGTCCATGGTCAAGGCGGGCATCGGGTCGATCGTAAATATTTCTTCGATCGCCGGGTTGGTGGCTAACTATGGCTTTCCTAACGTGGGGTACGTGGCCAGCAAGTTCGCTGTGCGCGGGATGACCAAGGCGGCGGCGGTCGAATATGGGCGATTCAACATCCGCGCCAACTCTGTTCACCCTGGGTTCATCGAGACACCGATGATGGTGGAGGCTACCGATGAACAGGGGGGCGATGCGCTGGCCCAGATTCCCTTGGGCCGTATCGCCGAGCCTGAGGAGGTCAGTAACCTGGTGCTGTTCCTGGCCAGCGATGAAGCCTCTTACATCACCGGTGGCGAGTACTTGGTAGACGCCGGCATGCTTGCCCAATGAGGTTCTCTCAAGCGCCGACTCAACAGGAGGCCGACCTATGACTGACGACACCGAGTCAATATTCGCTCATTATCAAACGATTCGCGTCGAACACCGCGGGCCATTGTCCTGGCTTGTGCTCAACCGGCCGGAAAAAGCCAATGCGCTTTCGAACCAGTTGCTCGATGAGTTCAGTGATGCCTTGCAGCGGCTGAAAACCGCGGGTGGGGCGGTCATCGCAATCCGCGGCGAAGGGCGCGGGTTTTCGGCGGGATATGACCTGGATCAAGTAGGTAAGTTGACCAGCGCCAAGGACTCGGTCAGTGATCATGAGCGGTTGCAGCGTAACCTTGATCGTTACCTGGCCATGTGGGACCACCCCAAGCCCATTATTGCCGCTGTCCACGGCTATTGTTCGGCTGGGGCCACGCAGATGTGCGTGTACGCCGACATCACGGTGGTCGCTGACAATGCCCGCATCAGCGAGCCCACGGTGCCCATCGGCGGCGGCTACATCGCCCCGCTTTGGGTGCCACTGGTGGGGCCGAAAAGGGCTAAGGAGTTTGCCTTTGTGCCTGGCAACAGCATTGACGGGCCCACGGCCGTGCAGTGGGGATGGGCCAATCATTGCGTTCCGGCAAGCGAATTGGTGGCCATCGTTGAAGACCTCGCCCGGCGGATAGCGACCATTGCGCCAGAGGTATTGCGCATCAAGAAACTCTCGATCAACCGCGCGGCCGAGTCCATGGGCTTTCGCAACGCCAGCAACGCCGCAGCGCAAATGGACACCCTGCTGCATTTTTCCAAGCCCGTGGTCGAGCTGAAAAAGTGGATCGAGGCGGTTGGGCTCAAACATGCCATAGCACACTATCGCGTTGCACCGACGACGCCCCTGACCGCCGCTACCCAAGATGACCGTGACGATTGATGATAGAAACTCAGCGGCAAAACGGTGTTAACATCACCGTTTACTTACAGCGCCGATCACCGCTCGGCGCTGCCGTTCCTAGGAGCAAAGGGTTATATGGCCGATACCAGCAATATTTCACGGCGACGGCGCGCGGCCCTGGCCGACGGCAGTGCCGAGTATAAGCTCAAGCGTGACGAGTTGGTGCGGGTGGCAGCGATGCTGTTCAAGGACAAAGGCTATAACGCGACGACGCTCAACGACATCGCCAAAAGTGCCAACCTCGATCGCGCCAGCGTGTACTACTACATCGGCAGCAAGGAGGAGTTTTTCAAGGAGGTTATCAAAGCAGCGGTCGACCAAAACATTGCCGAGGTCGAGAAGCTGCTGCGCATGCGTTCACTCGACCCGGTGCAAAAGCTCGAAAAACTGATCGCGCTGTTGATGACCTCCTATGACGAATGCTACCCCTACATGTATGTGTACATACAGGAGCAAATGCACATCGTCGCCGAGGAAGGCACGACCTGGGCGCAAAACATGGCTCAGCAGACCCATCGATTCGAAAAGGCCGCATTGGCCCTCATCGACCAGGGCATTGCCAAAGGTCTGCTGCGCGATGACGTGGTACCGGTGCTGGCTGCCAACGCCATGTTTGGCATGCTCAATTGGACCCACCGCTGGCACAAGCCGGAGGGCCGGTACGGCGCCGCGGAAATCGCGAGCACGTTTTCCAAGATATTTCTCGATGGCATGAAGGCCGGAGCGGCGCGCTCCGGCAGATAAGGCGAGCGCGCGCCGGCGCAGCGATCAAACGCTGGTTGCGCTTCGTTCGAGCGGTGAGGCAAGCCCCAAGGGTGTGAACTGCCCGTAGCTGCCCTGAAAGAATACCAGGGGCAGGCCGCCTTGCTCGATCTCCAGATCATGAACCCGGCCCACCACGATATAGTGGTCGCCAGCTTCGTGGACCGCATGTAGATCACAATCGACCCACGCCACACTGTGTTCAATGATGGGCGAGCCTAGCGGGGAGAGCCGGTAGGCGGTGCCTTCGAACTTGTCCGCGGCCTTGGAGGCCAGCCGGCGGCAAACGTCCTCCTGGTCGGCACCGAGGATATTGACGCAAAACTTTCCCGCTTGCTGAATCTTCGGCCAACTGGCCGAACTGCGGTCGGGCAGAAAAGCCACCAGCGGCGGGTCGAGCGAGGCAGAGGTGAACGACCCTACCACCATGGCGGCGGGCTGATCATGTGCCTGCAGCGCCGTCACGACACAAACACCCGTGGGGTATTGGCCCAACACCTGGCGAAAGCGTTTTGGATCGATCAAGTCGGTTTCTGGGGATGGTGCCTGAAGGGTCATATCGATCTCCGGGTGCGAAGCATGCGCAGTTGGCCCCTAAAAGGGGCCGGCCGCGTGCTGGGTTCATGCAAAAATGCCGTCGCTGCCTTTGGAGGCGAAGCGTGGCGCCACCAGGCTGGCAAACTTTTCGAGTTCTTCGTTGTTTTGGTCAGGGTTCAAATGGCCCTGGCCGAACATGAGAAAGAGCTCCTGGAAGCCGAGGCGGTCGTGGGCTTCGCCTATGCGGTCGGCGATTTCGTCCGCCGAGCCAATCAGCACGTTTGGCATCCGCTGGCCGAACGGGATAAACCATTTGTCCCAGAACCATTTATGTTCGGCCATCAGATCACGCGCTTTGCCTTTGTCGGAGGTGAGCATGAGAAACCCGCCCCAGGCGGCGATGTCTTCCCGGGCCAAATCGTTGCCTGCTGCTTTGGCGCTTTCGCTATAGCGCTTCCAGAGTGCCTCGCAAAAATCCAGGTCGCCTGACAGCACGATCGGCTTACCTCCCTCGCGGGCCCAGAAGTCCACCGTCTTCATGCTGCCCGCAAAGCCGCCATAGATCTTCGGGTAGGGCTTCTGGTAACACAGCGGGGCGATGCCAATCTTGCGAACGATGCCATCGGCGTCCATCCCCTTGCCGAATTCCGCGTAGGCGGGGTGCCCTGCCGAGCCGCCATTAGGCGGGAACTGCCAATGCTTGCCTTGGTGGCTGAACACGTCATGGGTCCAGGCTTTTTTGATCACCTGCAGGGATTCTTCAAAGATTTCGCGGTTCAGGTCGTCTATTGCGTCTTTGGACTTGACCATGTCGACCGTGGTGGCCGATACGCCACGGATCGCAGCATAGGCATCTACCCAACGGGCATGGTAGCCGCGGGTGAAGCCGACGAACAGGCGGCCCTGCAGCATATGGTCTAGCGTGGCGATTTCTTCGGCGATGCGCACCGGGTTATGGGTAGGCAGTGTGTAGCCCATGATCCCGGCCTTCAGGCGCTTGGAATGCATGCCCACGAACAGGCTGAACATGCCGGGGTGGTTGTTGATTTCAAAGCCTTCGATCTGCAGATGATGTTCGGGCTGGCAGTACCCCGCATAGCCAAGGTCATCAGCCAGGCGCACATAGTCTTTCACCTCATTCAAAAAACGCTGGTAAAGCTCGGGGCGCTGCCCGGCCATACCCGCCTCTATCTCATAACGGCGCCCGATAACGCCTGTCTGCATCAGGTTGAATTTCATTTTTATTCTCCGTTTCTTGGCTTGTGCGGCAATCATGCGATGCCGTCTCGGCCATGTCAACGTACATGTTGATCATTGTAAATATCGTTCCACACTCATGTTGACTACGGCGATTTACGATCCTATTATCAACTCCTGTGTTGACAACTGGAGCATAAGAACAAATGACTCAGCCCGTGGATTTGCAAAGTCTTTTGGCGCGTTTACAGCGCCTGGAAGCCGCGGAAGCCATCCGCACCTTGATCTATGATTACGCCTTTCACCTGGACATGAACCATCCGCAGCAGCTGGGTGAGCTCTTCGTGGAAGACTGTGAAATTTCCTACGCACCCAATTTCGGTGCCGTCGGGCGTGAGGCATATGCCAAGACCCTGGACGGCATTGGCAGCTACTTTGTCGCTACCAGCCATCATGTGTCGAACATCGTCATTGAGTTTACGAGTGATGAAGCTGCACGCGTACGCTCGGTGGTTTACGCCTGGCATCGGTACAGCCGCGAACGGCCAGACAGCTATGTGTGGGGGCAGTACCGCGACGACGTGGTGAAAGTCGATGGCGTGTGGCGCTTTCGCAAACGGGTGCTGTGCAATGCCGGCTCCCAAGATTTCCACGTCAAGGAAGCCAACCCCATTGGCCGTGCCTGACCGAACCGAGTGAGACTTAACCATGGCAGATATCGAATTTTACAAAGATGGCCACGTGGCCTTCGTGCGGCTTAACCGCCCCAAGTCGCTGAACGCCATCAGCGATACAATGGACCAATCGCTCCATGCGGCGTGGCACGAAATCAACAGCGACCCGGATATCTGGGTCGCTGTTCTGAGCGCCGAGGGCGAGCGCGCATTCTGTGTTGGCGCAGACGTGACCGCAGGGACCGAACGCACGTCCCGCATGGCGCTGGCTGGCGGCTTGACCGGCATCGGCGGCCCCTTGGTGACATTGACCAAGCCCCTGATAGCAGCCGTTCAGGGGTATGTGCTGGGGGGAGGGTTCGAGTTGGCGATGTGCGCCGATATCATCATCGCAGCCGAGTCGGCGGTGTTTGCTGTACCAGAAACCAAGGCGGGAATCATTGGTGAATGCGGCGTGCTGCATCGGGCGGTTCGCCAGCTTCCGCAGCGCGTGGCGATGGCGATGATCCTCACCGGAGACCGGCTACCTGCCGAAGACGCGCTCAAGTATGGCCTGGTCAACGAGGTGGTGCCCTTCAGCGAGCTTGAAGCGGCCACCGCACGTTGGGCCGCTAAAGTGCTGCAGGCCTCACCGTTGGCTAACCAGGCCGCCAAACAGGCCGCCATCCATGGTCTGACCTTGTCGCTTAACGCAGCACTTGGCACACGGTATGAACCCATAGAAGCTTATGCAGGCAGTGGTGACCGCCTGGAAGGGCGTTTGGCTTTCCAGGAGAAACGCTTGCCACAGTGGACCGGCAGATGAGCGGTGCGGCGCCTACGCAGCCACCGGCGTAGCCTAGGTTGCCCCGGCACCCATGGCCCTTCACGGGGACGTATAACCTGCACGGCAGTCTTCGGTTACTCCAATAACAATAATCAGGGTGTCGGCCTTTCAAGGCTCATGTACACCCCCTCTGGAGCAATGCGACATGGCGATTGTGAACGAGTGGTGCGAGGTAACATCAGTAGGCGATCTGCTGGTGCGTGGCGCACAGCTTTATCCTGAACGTTTTGCCGTCATCTTTCCCGAAAGTCGTTTTACCTACACCCAGTTGCTCGAGGGTGCCCTGCAAACAGCGCGGGGCCTTCTGGCGCTCGGTATCAGGCGCGGTGATAACGTTGGTCTTATGTCAGGCAACTGTCATGAATTCATCGTCGGTTTTTTTGCCACGGCGTTGATCGGCTGCATCGCGGTGCCGCTCAATGCCAGGCACAAAGCGATAGAGCTGGCATACATCATCGGCAATGCCCGGCTGACTGCCGTTCTGACCACCGCGCAGCCTGACGAATACGTCAACTTTACTGCGCTCTTCGCCCAAGCGTTGCCCACCTTGGCCGACGCCGTGGACCCCACCCACCTTGTCTTGCCCGAGGCCCCTGACCTGCGTTGCGCCGTGCTGTTATGCGGGAATGATCGGCCGGGCTTCGTCGGGTTCGAGCAGTTCCAGGCCTCGGCACAGGACGTGGACGTGTCCGAGGTGCATCACCTACGGCGCTGCGTGCAGGTGCGCGATGTAGCGGTGACGGTTTATACCTCCGGTACCACGGCCCACCCCAAGGGCTGCATGCTCACCCACGAAGCCCTGACTCGCGGTGCGGTTGAGCGGGCACGAACGAGGTTTCGCAACAGCGACCACGACGTGATCTGGGGCGGTGGCCCGTTGTTTCATATCGGCTCGCTGGCGCCCTTCATCGGCTCGATAGGGGCGGGCGCAACGTACCTGACCGACATCTATTTTGAACCGGCCCGGGCATTGCAGTTGATGATGCGCGAGGGCGTGACCACAATATGGCCGTGGTTTCCCGCCGTGGTCCAGGCACTGTTGAATGACCCGAGTTTCGACCCCCAGCGGTTGCAGACCTTGCGCACGATCATCCTGATCACCCCGCCCAGCCTCGTAGAGCGGGTGCAGACGTTGTTCCCCGCGGCCGAGGTGCTTCAGGCCTGCGGCATGACCGAGACGTCCGGCATTTTCGCCTTGAGTTCGCCGCAAGACAGCCTGCAACAACGGCGTACCAGCCATGGCAGGCCAGCCCCTGGCGTCGAAATTCGCCTTGTCGATCCGCACACCGGTCATGAGGTGGAGCCGGGGCAGACGGGCGAGATACTGGTGCGTGGTTACTGCGTGATGAGTGGCTATTACCGTGACCCGGAAAAAACCGCCCAGGCGCTGGACGAGCAAGGGTGGCTTCATACCGGTGACCTGTACCGGCAAGACGAATGGGGCGGCTTGGTGTTCAACGGTCGCTTCAAAGACATGCTCAAGGTCGGTGGCGAGAACGTCGCTGCGTTCGAAGTAGAGGCGTTTCTCTGCAGCCACCCCGCGGTCAAGCTGGCCGAAGTCGTTGGGCGCCCGGACCCGCGGCTGGATGAAGTGCCGGTGGCGTTCGTCGAATTGCAACCGGCAAGCACCGCCACAGAGCAAGACCTCATCGCTTTCTGCAAGGGGCGTATCGCCAACTACAAGGTCCCGCGGGAGATCTATTTCGTCCAGCCTGGGGCATGGCCTATGTCGGCGACCAAGGTTAACAAGAATGTTCTTCGCCAGCGTGTCAGAGACGCCGAAGAGGAGCGTTCCAGGGCCAGCCTTGAAGCGAAAATAACCAGTTAATGCCCCTTGCTGCAAGGCTCTATGGTCATGTGTCAAGTCGTTCAACGCATATGTTGACTTGGTTCTTGAACAAGAGGATAGTCCTGGCAAGTTACCACAATATGCGTGGCGCCCGCCCCGCCACGCGCAGTGTGGCCTGCCTGTTTTTTATCTAGAAAAAGTCAATAAGAAGAGAGGATAGAAACAACATGTCTATGCAAACCGGTTTGATTTTCCACCCCTACATGAAGCCTGGCCGTACCGCCCGGCAGACATTCGATTGGGGTGTGCAAAGCGCCATTGCCGCCGACAAGGCAGGTTTCAGTTCCATGATGATTTCCGAACATGCCTCGCAGCGATGGGAAAACATTCCCAACCCGGAACTGATCATCGCCGCGGCGGCGCTTCAAACCGAAACCATCAAGTTCGCGCCGATGGCGCACATCCTGCCCCACCAGCACCCGGCCAAACTGGCTATCATGATCGGCTGGCTCTCACAGATCCTTGAGGGCCGTTACTTCCTGGGTATTGGCGCCGGCGCCTATCCCCAGGCGTCTTACATCCATGGCATCAAAGGCGGGGAAGACACTAAATTCCTCAACGATATGGTGCGTGAGTCGTTGCAGATCATGGAAAAAATTTGGAAACGCGAGCCGTTCTTTCATGAGGGTAAGTTTTGGAAAGCGGGTTATCCAGAAGAAGAGCGGGTTGAAGAGGGCGGTGATGAGCAACACATGCTGGCTGATTTCAGCCCATGGGGTGGCAAGCCCGATATCGCCGTGACGGGGTTCAGCTTCAACTCTCCGTCCATGCGCCTGGCGGGCGAGAGGGGCTTCAAACCGGTCTCGATCTTCTCCGGGCTGGATGCATTGAAAAGCCATTGGGACACCTACTCAGAGGCGGCCGTCAAAGCGGGCTACACGCCGCTGCGCTCCAACCATGCGGTGTCGCAAACCGTATTCGTTGCCGACACCGACAAAGAAGCCAAACGCTTGGTCATGGAAGGGCCGATTGGTTACTGCTTCCAACGCTACCTCATTCCAATATGGTGGCGCTTCGGAATGATGGACGGGTTCATCAAGGACAAAGGCGCCAGCGCCAAGGATGTGGACCTGGAGTGGCTTGTCGACAATGTATTCATTGTGGGCTCCCCCGACACTGTGGCCGAGAAAATCAACACGTTATTCGCCAAAGCCGGGGGCTGGGGAACCTTGCAGGTGGAGGCCCATGACTATGTCGACGACCCCTCGCCCTGGTTCAAATCCCTTGAATTGATTTCGCGGGAAGTGGCCCCAAAAATCAAGCTGCCTAAATAAGCCCAGTGTGTCCACAAGGTGCGCCGCCGTGTGCACCTGAGGCCCACACCTGCGCCAAAGAAAGCTGAGCCGGCCCAATGTGAACCCAATAACACGTTCAACTTGGCTGTTGTAATGCTGCTGCTTGATAGGCCGTGCTCTGAATAAGCCCTGAACCCTGCGCATAGGGCTTACCCGATGGAGAGGAAGATGAAAATAAAAATTAAACAAAACATCGCCGCCAGACCAAAACCGCTCACCTGCGCCATGGCACTCATTGCCTCCACGAGCTGCTTTGCGGGTTACGCTGCCGCCTACAGTTTTAATACCGGGAACCCTGACTGGGCCATCAACCTCGACACCACGCTGCAATACACCACGGGTTGGCGTGCCGAGGGCCGTGACAAAGGCATCAGTAACGATGTCGCGCATTCACAAAGCGATTACAAGTTCAACCGTGGCGACCTGGTGACCAACCGTTTACAGGGCTTGGTGGAAGCGCAGGCCGTTTATCAAGACAGGATCGGGGTACGGGTATCCGGTTCGGCGTGGAAAGATCTCGCCTACGACGATCATGTGGAAAACAACCCCAACCCGGGCTACGGGTCGGCCTATGACAATGATCGCTATTCCAGCCGCACCAAAAAGTACCACATGCGCGGCGCCGAATTACTGGACGCATTCGTTTTTCAGAACTTCCAAATTGATGACAAGCCGGTGTATGCCAAAGTCGGTCGGTTTACCCAGCAGTGGGGTAATGCCCTGTTCTTCGGCTTTAGCAGTATCTCTTACGGGCAGCACGCCGTAGATTACATCAAGGGCTTTACGCAACCGGGCTCCGAAGTCAAGGAACTGTTCCTGCCGCGCACGCAGGTGAACCTGGTCAGCGAGTTGACGCCGACCTTGACCGTGGGGGCGCAATATTTTCTCGAGAATGCGGAAAACCGCTATCCGGAATCCGGCACTTTTCTCGCCCCCTCAGACCTGTTGTATAGAGGGCCCGACAGCAGCGCCTTTCAATTCGGCTCGGGGTTTACCGCCGGTAATGATCATGGGCTGAAGGCCATCAATAACAACTTCGGTTTGCGCGCGTCTTGGTCGCCTGAGTGGGCCAATGGCTCGATCGGCTTCTACTACCGGCGGTTGGATGAAACCCAACCCTGGACGCTGGCGGAAGGGCAGCTCGGGGTGGGTGGCAATGTTCATTTGAATTACGGCGAAAACGTCAAGCTTTACGGGCTGTCGTACGAAACGACAGTGGGCGCCACCAGTTATGGCTTTGAGCTCAACTACCGCACCGACACCGCGCTGAACAGTACCTTCACTCGCCCTGAGTTCGGGGTCGATATGAGCGACCCCTACCGTGAAGGCGCCCGCGGCAACATTGTCAACGTACTCGCCAACACCTTCACGCAGCTGGGGACCACGCCGCTGTGGGACGCCGGTACCCTGCTGGCGGAAGTCACCTACACCCACCTCGACAGGGTGACCGAGAACAAAGATGTGTACAACGGCAAGGGCTATTCGGGGTGCAACGGTGGCGGGGTCAAGGCAGGTTGTGCCACCCGCGATGCGGTCGCGGTGGCGTTTCTTTTCGAACCCCAATGGCTGCAGGTCGGCCCGTCGCTGGACATGAGCCTGCCGGTGTCGGCCACTTATGGGGTGAAGGGTAACCCCGCCTATGCCGCCGGTTCCTTCTATGCAGAAGACTCGTTGGTGTATTCGATTGGTATTCGCGCCAACTACAAACAAGTGCATCAGGTCACGTTGCAGTACCAGGATTACTACTGGAGCCATCAGGGCAGGACTGCCAGCGGCCCGAACGGTGAATCGGCCTATCGCGGCGGCAATGGCCCGTACGCACTGAACGATAAAGGCTGGGTGTCGCTGTCGTACAAAACGTCGTTCTGATAATAAAAACAAGGTGAGAACAATGATCAAACTAATGCCACTTCCGACACTGCTGGCCAGCGCCCTGGCTTCGGTTTTGCTCAGCAACGTTGCCCATGGGCAAGTTTCCGAGGCCCAGGCCGCAGACCTGGGTACCCGCTTGACTGCATTCGGGGCGATCGCCGGCGCCAATGCCGACGGTTCGATCCCGGCCTATACAGGCGGCCTCAAATCCGTACCCGGGTACAACCGCGAGAAAGATCAGACCTATGTAGACCCCTTCAAGGACGAAAAACCTGTTTACACGATCAATTCAAAAAACGCTGCCCAGTACGACACTGTGCTGACTGAGGGCACGAAGGCTCTGCTCAAGAAGTACCCGGATACGTTTCGCGTCGATGTATACCCGACTCACCGTACCGTCTGGTACCCCGACTGGGCGTTGGCCAACACAAGGAAAAACGCGACGACAGCGCAGATGACCGGGCAGGTCACCGGCGACAGTCTCAAGGGCGCCGCGGCCGATGGCTTGCCGTTCGCTGGCGTACCGTTCCCCATTCCAAAGGACGGCTACGAGGTGATGTGGAATCACAAAATGTCCTTCGGCCCCGCCGTGATGGCCCAGATCAATAAGGCTTTTCTGGTCGACCCTAACGGTGGCATTACCACCATTCCGTCCACGCACCAAATGTTTATCCGGCCGTGGTCGGAGCAGACCGGCGAACTGCGCAAGAGAACCTTCGATGCAACCTATGTGGTGTCCTCCGACCTGATCTCGCCGCCGTCTGCGGCGGGTACCTTTTTCCTCAATTTTTATCTGCCGACCGCCGCCGACGGTGGGCAGCGCGTCTGGTTCTACACGCCGGGCCAGCGTCGGGTGAGGACCGCCCCGGAATTCGCCTACGATCTGCCCATTGCCGCCTACGGCGGCGCGTTGTTCTGGGACGAACTAACAGGCTTCGTGGGGCGTATGGACCGCTTCGACTTCACCTTGGTAGGCAAAAAAGAAATGATCGTGCCATACAACTCGTTCCCGCTGACCCAGACGATCAAGGCCGAGCAATCGCTGGGCAAGACGACCCTCAAGCCGGAGTCCGTCCGTTATGAAAAACACCGGGTTTGGGTTGTGGAAGCGCATCGCAAGGCCGATGCGCGCCATGCATACAAACTGCGCCGTTTCTATGTCGATGAAGACTGCAATTGCGTGGTCGCCAACGAATCCTACGACGACGCGGGCAATCTGTGGCGTGCCGGCGCCACCTACACCTTCCCTACTTACGATGTAGGCGGGGTGAACAACATGACGGTGGGTTTCAACGATTTGCTCAAGGGCAACTACTTCATCATGAACTACGGCGCCACCGACGATGGCTATTTCAACCGGAGCTACACCTCAACCGACGGCTTGCAGATAAAACTCACCCCGGCGTCTTTGTCCGGTGGCGTTCGATAGCGCGGTGTTTAAGACGTTCGCACGAGAATTGACGCGTGAGTGTAGCTGCCGGGCAAGGTGCGGCAACGCAGCCCGGTAACAAAAAGCACCGTCAAAAAGCGTGCAGCCAACTTTTGAAACACCACACTAGGTTGCTTGCCGGAGCAAACCGTGCGCGGTGTGCACCAGGGCCCAAGGAGTGCGCTTGGATGAACAGTTTCCCCGAAGCAAAAAACCGAGGCCTGGTGCGTGGTTGCTGCGCGATGTTGGCCGCATGGGCGGTAAGTAGCGGCGCGCTGGCTACCACGGCCAAGGATGCCAATGCATTTCAGGACACGCTGGATGTTCCTGCGATCGCCCAGTCGAAACTGGCTGAGCGATCGCTGATCGGCATCGCGCGCGCCGGTGACCGGCTAGTGGCGGTCGGGCTGCGCGGTTTGATCATGTATACCGACGACCAGGGCGCTACCTGGAAACAGGCGAACGTCCCGGTGCAGAGCGATCTATTGGCCGTGCAATTTGCTGATCCACACCAGGGTTGGGCCGTGGGCCACGACGGCGTCATTCTGCATTCGGCCGATGCTGGCCAGACCTGGACCAAGCAAATGGACGGGCGCACGGCCCAGGCACAAGCGCGGGATTACTATGAACCACTGGCCAATGGCGGGGATGAGGCGGCGGCCCAGGCACTCGGCGTTATCGACGCCAACTACCGCTCTGGCCCCGCCTTACCCTATCTGGACGTGTGGTTCAGCGACGTTGCCCATGGCTATGTGGTAGGGGCATTCGGCAATATCATGGCAACCCACGACGGCGGTAAAACCTGGGAGTCATGGCTGCTCCATATCGATAACCCTGACGGTTTGCACCTCAACAGCATTCGTGGGATCAACGGGCGGATCTACATCGCCGCCGAGCAAGGCAACGTGTTCCGCCTCGAACCGGGTAGCCAACGCTTCGAGCGAATCGCCACCGGCTATACGGGCAGCTTTTTCGGCATTGCTGGTAATGCCCGAATGCTATTGGCCTATGGCTTGCGCGGCACCCTTTACCGCAGCCAAGACAACGGCAGCACCTGGGCCCCTGTAAAAAGCCCGTCGCAGGCCACCATCACGGCGGGCACTGCGTTGCCCGCCGCCGGCTTCGTGCTGGTCAACAGCGCCGGCCAGTTGTTACTGGGTGACGACAATGCGGACAGCTTTCGTATGGTAAGCCTGGATCGATACATGCGGCTGACCTCGGTTATCCCGCTGCATGGCAGTGCAGTTGCGTTAACCGGGCTTAGCGGCGTGATCGAACAGCGACTGCCGTCGCAATAATGCCCCATCACAGGTACATGACATGTCATTTTCGAGCGCGCCACTTGACCACATGCCTGTCATCGGACGGGTAGAGGATTTCGATACCCGCTCCGGGTCCACTTTCGAGCGGCTTATTTTCAACAACCGCTTTGCCATTGTACTGGCCTGTGCGGCCGTGACGATTGGCCTGGCGTTCTGCGCCTTGCGCCTGGGCGTCAATGCCAGTTTTGACAAAATGATGCCTTCCTCCCACCCCTACATCGAAAACTACAAAGCCAACGCCGCGTCGTTGCGCGGGCTGGGCAACTCGCTACGGTGGGTGGTCGAAAACCCCAGTGGCGATATCTATGACCCTGCCTACATCGCGACGCTGCGCGAGCTGAATGATAAACTTTTCCTGTTACCGGGGGTGGACCGTTCGTTTATGAAGTCGCTGTGGATGCCGGTGGTGCGTTGGACCGAAATTACCGAGAACGGCTTCGACGGCGGCCCGGTGATGCCGCAGGACTATGACGGATCGCCCCAAGCCTTGGAAAAGCTGCGCCAGAATATCTACCGATCAGGCATCGTCGGTTCACTGGTGGCCAACGATCAGCACTCCAGCATGGTGTTCATTCCGCTGCTCGAGCGAGATGGGGTGACGGGCCAGCCACTGGACTACAAACAGCTGCGCGATCAAATGCAGGCACTTAAAGCGGAATATGAAGTCAAGGGGGTACGCATCCATATCATTGGTTTCGCCAAACTGGCCGGTGATCTGATCCATGGGCTCCTGCAGGTCATGGTGTATTTTCTGGTCGCGGCGTTGCTGGTGACGGCCATCATTTACGCTTACACCCGCTGTGTGCGCAGCACTGCGCTGGTGATCGCGTGCTCGTTGACCGCGGTGGTATGGCAGTTGGGCCTTATGCACTTGATCGGGTATGTATTGGACCCCTTTTCGGTATTGGTGCCGTTCATGATCTTCGCCATCGGGGTGTCCCACGGCGCCCAAAAGATGAACGGGATCATGCAGGACATTGGCCGCGGTACCCACCGTTATGTCGCTGCGCGGTATACATTCCGGCGGCTGTTTCTCGCCGGCCTGACGGCCTTGATGGCCGATGCGGTGGGGTTCGCCGTGTTGTCTATCATTGATATTCCGGCCATCCGCGACCTGGCCCTGCAAGCCAGTATCGGCGTAGCGATCCTGACCCTCACTAACCTATTGTTGTTGCCGGTGCTGTTGTCTTACACCGGCGTTGGGGCTAAAGCTGCCGCGCGTGCCATGCGCAGCAGCGACGGCAGAGAACATCCGGTTATCAAGGGCCTGCTCACGTTCACGGACCCGCGCGTAGCACGCTGGGTGCTGCTGGGCACCGTGGCCCTCACCCTGGGCGGGCTTGTCGTTTCGCGCCAGCTCAAGATCGGTGATCTCGACGCGGGCGCGCCGGAGCTTCGGGCCGACTCCGAATACAATCGGGACGACACCTTCATTACCCAGCACTACCAGCTGTCCAGTGATCAGTTCGCGGTGATCGTTACCAACCCGAAAAATCGCCTGGACAATTTCGAAAGCGTGATGGAAATGGACCGGTTGGAGCAGCAACTCAGGGACTTGCCTGGCGTCCAGACCACCAGCTCGCTGGCCAGCCTGGGCAGGCCGCTGACGGCCGCGGGGTTCGAAGGAACACCGAAATGGATCACGATCAACCGCGATCCGGCGGTGCTCAACGAGTCGATCAACAATGTCAATGCAGCCAGCCCGGAAATGGTCAATGATGGCCGCACCGTAGCCCCGATCATTGCTTTTTTGACCGACCACAAGGCCGAAACGCTGTCGTCCGTGGTGAAGCTGGTGGAGGCCTTTGCCGCTACCCACAACACGGCCGACCGGCAGTTTCTTTTGGCCGCCGGCAATGCAGGGATCGAGGCGGCAACCAACCAGACCGTCGCCAGGGCCAATTACCAAATGCTCGGGCTGGTGTATGCGGTGGTCATTGTCCTGTGCCTGGTGACGTTTCGCAGTTGGCGCGCGGTGCTCGTGGCGGTGTTGCCGCTGGCAGTGACCTCGGTACTGGCCGAAGCGTTGATGGTGATGCTGGGCATTGGCGTAAAGGTCGCGACGCTGCCGGTGATTGCATTGGGGGTGGGCATCGGTATCGACTACTCCCTTTATCTGTTGACCGTTTACCTCTCACATTTACGCCAGGGTTGTTCGGTCCGCGAGGCCTACCGGCGGTCGTTGCTGTTTACCGGCAAAGTGGTTGCGCTCATTGGCATAACGCTGTCGGTGGCAGTCGCTACCTGGATCTGGTCACCGATCAAGTTCCAGGCAGACATGGGCATTCTGCTAGCGTTCATGTTCCTGTGGAACATGGTCGGTGCATTGGTGATCGTGCCCAGCCTCGCCGTCTATCTGCTCAAGCCTAAGGCCGGCGACATTGCACCGGCAGCGCCCGCGATTGCAGGCATGCAGTTGGAAAACGAGGCTCTGCGTGAACGCCCGCGAAGAGTATCGGCGTAAGGACCACCCGCGGCGCAGCCGCGGGTCGATCAAGCCAGGGCTTTAACGAGAAAGGCCAGGATCGCGCTGTTGAACGCATCGTTGCGGTCGCCGGCGACCATATGGCCCGCGCCGTCGACGTCCAGGCGTTCGGCATGAGGCATCAGCTTGAGCAGTGAACGGGCACCTTCTTCGGTGACCACGTTGCTTTGCGCGCCGCGTACCAACAGTGTTGGCGCCCTGACTGCCACCGCGGCAGCCTCTAGCCTGCGGGCGAACGGCTCCGAAGCCGAGCGTGACTCGTCTTGCAGAAAGGCCGGGTCCCAATGCCAGTGATAGCGACCGTTCTCCTTGCGGCTCAGGTTGCGCAGCAAGCCGGCGGTGGAGGGCGGTTGTGTGCGACCGGGGGTATAGCGGGCAATGGCGATGGCGGCCTCGTCCAGGGTGGCAAAACCGCCCAGCGTGCGCTGCATGAAATGGCGGATGTGTTCCACGCCTTGCGGCGCCATGCGTGCCACCACATCCACCAGCACCAGCGCGCGAACCTCTAGCGCTTTGGCCTCCCCGGCGGCGAGCAATGCTGCCGCCCCGCCGAGGGAGGCACCAATCAATACGGGCGGCTGGCCCAGCGTGGCGCTGACCGCCTTGAGGTCGGCCACGAATGCATCCAATGAGTAATCGCCGTCGGGTGCCCGGCCGCTCTCGCCGTGGCCGCGCTGGTCCAGGTTGATCACCTGATAACTGCTGGCAACCAGTTGGCGGGCCGCAGAACGCCAGGAGTGGCGCGTCTGCCCACCGCCATGCAGAAGAATGACCGGCTGCTGTCGAGGGTCGCCACCGACATCAGCCACCAGGTTCAGCCCAGCTCGCCCCGTGAGGCAAATTCTGTTCATAAAGGTACCGTGCAAGTGCGAATAATGATCGAGGCCGGGGCTACAATGCCGAGGCCAGGAGGATGGGGGGCGGGGGTACAAGGCTGTCGGGCTGCAGGTACTCCACGACTTCAAGATCGAACCCGGAGATAGCATGGTACTTGCGGTTGCGCCCCATCAGCCGCAGCTGGCCCAGCCCCAGTTGGCGCAAAATCTGCGAGCCTACGCCGATCATCAATGAGTGGTGGTGGCTGGAAACCTTGCGTTGGCGTACCGTGCGGGTGGCCCCCTCGGCGGGCTCAACGCTGTTGAGTAAATCATCGGAAGACTCCGACCCTGCCAGCAGTACCAAGACCCCGGCACCTTCCTCGACGATTCTGCGCAGGCAACGCTGGATGTTCCAGCCGCTGCTGCCGGCTGCTTGGATGCCCAACAGATCGCGGGCGGTCAAGCCTTGCTGCACCCGAATCAGGGTCGGTTGGCCGGCGGATATTCGGCCATGGACCAGCGCGAAATGAACGCTGCCGTTGATTCGATCACGAAAGCGGTGCAACTGGAACGCCCCATGGTCGGTCAGTACCGGCCTGGCGCCCAGTGCCTGGACGGTGCTTTCATTGATCACCCGAAAGTGGATCAGGTCGGCGATGGTGCCGATCTTCAAACCCTGCAACTTGGCGAACCTTTCCAGCTCGGGGCGGCGGGCCATGCTGCCGTCATCGTTCATGATTTCACAAATCACCGCGCTTTCTTCATACCCGGCCAGGCGCGCAAGGTCGCATGCCGCTTCGGTGTGGCCTGCGCGTACCAGCACGCCGCCGGGTTCGGCAATCAGCGGGAAGATATGCCCGGGCTGGACCAGGTCCTGGGCACTGGCGCCCGCCTGGGCGGCGGTGCGCACCGTATGGGCACGGTCGGCGGCAGAAATACCGGTGGTCACGCCACTGGCCGCCTCGATCGAGCAGGTGAACTGCGTGCCATGGGCCGTGCCATTGCGGCGGGCCATCGGTTCAAGCCCTAACGCGTCGCTTTTGGCGCGGCTGATCGGCATACAAATCAAGCCCCGCGCATGGTGGGCCATGAAGTTGATGTGCTCGGGCTTGACGCAGTTGGCGGCCATGACCAGGTCACCTTCATTTTCCCGGTCCTCATCGTCGATAAGAACGACCATTTTGCCGCAACGAATCTCTTCGATGATTTCCTGGCTGCTGTTCAGGCTCATGGCAATGCCCTTAAGAAAGGATAGCGGCCGGGGTGGCCCACACCAGCGGCAAACGGGTCATGGCCCCGACGATGCCCGACTGGTAGCCGATTTCGGCGCCCGCGGGGATCTCGAAGTCCGGTATTTGCCTCAGCCATTCGCGCAGCGTGGTCTGCACTTCCAGGCGTGCCAGATGGGCGCCTGCGCAGTGATGAACACCATGACCGAAGGTGATATGGCTCTTGTCCGCACGGTTGAAGTCCACGTGCATCGGGCAGCCATGCTCGCGCTCATCCAGACCGAACAGGAGCGTGGGCAAGGCGACCATGTCGCCCGCTTGGAGTAGAACTCCGTCAACATGGATGGCTTGCTTGATCAGCCGCGCATCGGATACCAGGCCAAAGCGGCGTAGCAGCTCTTCAGTCGCCGCGGGAATCAACTCGGGGTCATCGACCAGCATTTGGCGTTCAACCGGGTGCGTGGCGAGGTAATGGAGGCTGAAACTCAAGAAGTTCACCACCGTATCCAGCCCGGCCAGCAGCACCAACCCGCAGACGTTCAACGCCTCGTCCTTGCTGAGCGGCCGCCCGTTCACTTCACTATGGACAATGATGCTGATGGCGTCCTCACCCGGGGTGCGCATGCGCTCGTCGATAAACGGCGACAAATAGTCGAAAAAGGCTCGAATGGCCTCGGCCATGCTCATGGAGCCGTCGGGGCGGGTCATCTGGTCGCCGATGTATTTGAGCCTGGCCGCATCCTTGACCGGCAGGTCGACAATCATCAAGAAAATATGGATCGGAAAAATCTCGGCGTACTCGCGGGTAAAATCGCAACGGCCCTGGTTACGAATGTCCGCGATCAACGTGCGCGACAGTTGCTCGATCGCGTCTTTGACGCGGTCCACCACTTTGGGGCCGATGCCTTCGTTCAGCACTCGTCGAAAAGGCCGTTGTTGCGGCGGGTCCATGGAGGTTGGGATGAAGCTGTATTGCTCCCCGGCCTCCCGGGGTAAAAAGGGGCATTCGCTGGAAAAGTGTTCATGGTCGAGGAACATCTGCTTGATCAATTTCCCCCGCGTTGCGATCCAGTGGCCGCCGTTATAGGGCGTCCACACCAGGTCCGGCAGGCTAGGGTCCTGTAAACGCTTCCACGCCGAATGCAGGCCCTCCTGCAGGCCTGGCGGGTCGAACATATCGAATTCGACCACGCGCTGCGATGGTACATTGGCCGGCCTGGGCGCTCGCGGTTTGCTCGAGGCGGTTAAAGGTGCGGGGGCGATGTCAGCCATAAGATGCTCCTGGGTAGGTTGTTATTATTCGGACTGCTGCGTGTTTAATCCTGCCGGCCTTTCAACGGGCCCATCCCCGCCAGCTCGCCGCCATCCATCACGAACTCTGCGCCGGTGACGAAACTGGCTTCGTCGCTGGCCAAATACACCACCATGCTGGATATTTCCGCCGGTTCGCCCAGTCGGTTCATAGGGTTGAAATCGGTCACATCCAGGCCCTCGTTCAGCGGCGTCGCGACGGTACCTGGGTGGATCGAATTGGCCCTGACGTTGCGGCCTGCCAACTCCAGCGCAACGGATTTGGTGAGGCCCCGCACACCGAACTTCGACGCGGTGTAGCCATGCAATTGGGCAACGCCTTGCATACCCGCCGTCGAGGAAATGTTGATGATCGAAGCCGGTGCTGATTCGATCAATGCGGCGGCGGCGGCTTTGATTCCGAGGAACTGGCCGGTCAGGTTGACCGCGATAATGCTGTTCCAGTCGTCCTCGGTATAGTCGAGCAGACTGCCCTGGTTGATGATGCCGGCGTTATTGACCAGCACGTTGAGCGTGCCGAAGCGCTGTGTCGTCGCCTCGACCGCCGCGCGCCAACTGGCCAAGCGGCTAACGTCCAAGTGAACGTACAGGGCGCGTTCCGGGCCCAACTCCCGCGCCAGTGCCTGCCCAAGCTCGTCGAGCAGGTCGGCGATCACCACCTTCGCCCCGGCCGCCACCAGCGCCCGCGCATGGGCCGCACCCATTCCGCGCGCGCCGCCAGAGATCAGCGCTACTTTGCCGTTTAACCTCATCGTATTCACCATTGGGTGGGCGCTACGTCGATAATGATGCCGTCAAGCGCGTCGCTCATTTGGATTTGGCAACTCAAGCGGCTGTTGGGCTGGCGCGGCGATGCGGTGGCTTCCAGCAATTGATCTTCGGTAGCGCTCGGCGCTGGTAACCGTTGCAGCCACGGCTCTTGCACATACACATGGCAGGTGGCACAGGCTGCGCTACCGCCGCAATCACCCACGATGGCGTGAATCCCATGATTGACGGCGGCGCGCATCAGGTGGGTACCGTTGGCGACCTCGACGCTCTCGCGCTGGCCGTCCGGTAATACAAATATGGCGTTTGGCATGGTTATGATCCGTTCTCGGGTGGGGAAACCGCGTGGGTGTGGGAGGCCATGGCGAAGATCGACTTGAGCGGCAGCGTTTCGTCGGCCAGTGCCTCGGGGTCCGCTTCAAGGCGTTGCAATACGGCGGCCTTGCACAGTTGGAATTCCTGGGCACGGTTGACCGTGTCAACGGCCAGGATCCGCTTGCCCTTGAGGTAGAACGCGCTGAAGTCTCGCTCCTGCGGTTCGCCACGTATCACTAGCCTGTCGTAGCCCTGGGACAAGCCCACGGCCTTGAGGCTGACGCTATATTGATCGGACCAGAACCAGGGGGCTGTGTCAGGCCTAGGGGGTTTGTCGCAAAGCAGCGCAGCCGCTTTGCGCGCCTGTTCAAGGGCATTGGGCACCGACTCGATGCGTACGCTGCGCTGGTACAACGTGCTGAACCCGCGAGCGCAGTCACCAATCGCCATGATGCCGGGGTCGCTGGTAGCCAGTCGCTCATCGACAATGATGCCGTCGTCGACGCTCAACCCCGCTTCGCTGGCGAGCTCGCTGTTGGGCAATAGGCCGATGCCAGCCACCACCACGTCAGCGGGCAAGCGGGTGCCGTCTGCGCAGACCACTGCGTGTATCGCCCCATCCGGTGTGAATTCAAAACCTTGGACCTGGACCGAGGTGCGAATGTCGACGCCGGCCGAACGATGCAAATACCCGTAGAAAGCAGCAACGGGCGCAGCGGCCACTCTGCCCAAAAGCTGTTGCCCTGCCTCTAGCACCGCCACCTGCATACCGGACTTGACCGCCGCGGCTGCCACTTCCAGGCCGATATAGCCCCCACCGATGACAACCAGCCGGCGGCCAAGATGAAGGTTGTCGCGGATGGCCCGGGCATCGTCATGGGTCCGCAGGTAATGCAAGTTGCGCGGCGGGTTTTCCGCTTGCCGGGCCATGAAGGGCAAGGGGCGAGGCCTTCCGCCCAGCGCTAGCACGAGGTGGTCATACGGCAATCGGCGCCCATCCGCCAACTCCACCTGCTTGCTGCTGCGGTGGATCGCGACTGCGCGGTGCCGCGCCAGCAAGGTGATTTGCGCGGTTGCATAGGCCGCGGTACCGCGCAGACCTAGCGAGCTTAGCTCTGCGGCGCCCACCAGGTAGGCCTTGGATAACGGCGGGCGATGATAGGGCTCGTGGGGTTCGTCGCCGATCAACGTGATCGGCCCGGCCCAGCCGCTGGCTCGTGCGGCGAACGCCAGCTCGGTGCCGCCGCAGCCGTTGCCGATGATCAGCAGGTGGCGGTCAGAAACCATGGTGGTGCATCCAGGTGTGAGGGCAGGTGAGTGCGCCTGAAGAGTTTCGTCTTCCGGCCACTTGGCCGTCGCGTTGTGGATTGCCCATGCTTACGTTGATCTTTTTCATGAACCTTCACCGTAGACTCAGCCGTTGACCCACTGGGGGCTGCGTTTCTCCAAAAAGGCCTGAACCCCTTCTTGCTGATCGCGGCAGTTGAACAGCTCCAAAAACAGGGCCCGTTCCCGTGCCCACCCCGACGCCTGGGTGTGGCTGCGGCCGTGCATGATCAGCGCTTTACAGCGCCTGACCGATACAGGGCTTTGCTTGGCGGCCTGTTTGGCCAGTTGCAAGGCGCGTTCAAGTGCGCATTGGCGAGGTACCACTTCTTCCACGAGGCCAATACTCAGCGCCGTGGCGGCGTCAACACGTTCACCGCAGAGGATCATGCGCTTGGCCCAGCCTTCGCCGACCAGCCACGGCAGGTTCTGTGTACCGCCGGCGCAGGGCAACAAACCCACTGTGGCTTCGGGCAATGCCATCTGCGCTTGTTCCTCGGCAATACGTAGGTCGCAGGCGAGGGCGCACTCCAGGCCGCCCCCCATGGCATAACCATTGATCGCGGCTATGGACACGCCAGGAAAGCGCGATAGGGCTTCGAAAGCGCGGCCGAACAATTCGCCGACTTCACGTGCTGTTTCGCGGTTGCCGTCGGCGAACTGCTTGAGGTCTGCGCCGGCCGAAAAGAATTTCTCACCTTGCCCGGTGATCACCAGTGCGTAGATATTCCGGTCGCGCTCCAGGGTGTGCAGGATTGACTCGAACAGCACGAGCGACTCCCGGTCCCAGGTATTGGCCGCAGGGTTATTCAAGGTCAAAAGCGCGGTGTGGCCGTGAATGTCCACGAGAATTTTGGCGTTATCCATGGTCTGGCTCCATGCAACAAGGGGGAGGGGGCTGGGCATAGCGGGCGGCTCAATACTCGAAGAAACCTTTGCCGCTTTTGCGGCCCAGGTAGCCGGCCGCGACCATTTCCTTCAATAGGGGCGCCGGGCGGTATTTCGAATCGCCAAACCCGGTATGGAAGCTCTCCAGCACGGCGAGCAGCGTGTCCAGGCCGATCAGGTCGGCCAGCGCCAGCGGGCCGATCGGGTGGTTGCAGCCCAGGCGCATGCCGGTGTCGATATCGGTGGCCGTCGCCAAGCCTTCCTGCAGTGCGAAGATCGCTTCGTTGATCATCGGGCAAAGTATCCGGTTAACCGCAAAGCCCGGAGAGTTGCGGGCGGTGACGACTGCCTTGCCTATGTTGGCTGCCAATGCGGTGGCGGTGGCGTAGGTCGCATCGCTGGTCTGCAGGCCACGAATAATCTCCAGCAAGCCCATCACCGGTACCGGGTTGAAAAAATGCATACCGATCACCCGCGCCGGGTGCTCGACCTGCGCGGCCAGGGCCGTGACCGAAAGCGACGAGGTGTTGGTGGCAATCACCGTGTCAGGCGCAACCACCTCGGCCAATTGTTTGAGGATCGCTTGCTTGATGGTGAGGTTTTCAGTGGCCGCCTCAATCACCAGCCCGGTACTTTCCAGCGCCTGGTAATCGGTGGTGGGCAGGATCCTGTGGAGTACATCGGTCTTCTCCACCTCGCTGAGGCGCTGTTTCTGGACCAGCCGATCCAGGTTTTTTGAGAGGGTTTCCCACGCCTTGGTTAGCGATGCCTCGTTCACATCGAGCATGATCACGTCATAGCCGGCGACAGCGCACACCTGTGCGATGCCATTGCCCATGGTCCCGGCGCCCACAACGCCTATCGGTAGTGCGCTCATGTTCAAACCCTTTCAAAGATGGCGGCAATGCCTTGGCCACCGCCGATGCACAGGGTCACCAGCGCATAGCGGCCGGCGACGCGATGCAGTTCGTGGATGGCTTTGGTGGAAATGATCGCGCCGGTTGCACCCACCGGGTGCCCCAGGGAGATGCCTGAACCGTTGGGGTTAACCTTGGCGGGGTCGAGGTCCAGTGCCCGGGTGACCGCGCAGGCCTGGGCGGCGAACGCCTCATTGCACTCGATGACCGCCATGTCGGCAATGCCCAGGCCGGCACGCTCAAGCGCCAGCCGGGTCGCGGGGATCGGCCCCAGGCCCATTAACGTGGGCTCCACGCCGGCGTGGGCGTAGGCGACCAGCCTGGCGATGGGCTTCAGGCCATGCTCCAGAATCGCCTTCCCCGAGGCGAGTACCAGCGCACTGGCACCGTCAGCCAGGCCTGAAGCGTTGCCGGCGGTGACCGAGCCATCGGCGACGAAGGCCGGTTTCAAGCCCGCTAGTTTTTCCGACGTGGTGTCTGGGCGCACATGCTCATCCACGAGGAAGTCACGGGGGCCATGGCGGCTTGGCACGCTGACCGCGGCAAGCTGGCCTTGGAAGCGCCCCTCGGCGATCGCCAGGCTGGCGCGCCGGTGGCTTTCGGCAGCCAACGTATCCTGTTCCAGGCGGGATATGCCTGATTGGGCTGCGATATTTTCGGCGGTGACGCCCATGTGGATGTCATGCAGGGGGTCGTGAAGAATGCCCAGCATGTAGTCGCGCGCCGGGGTGTCTCCCATTCGGGCGCCCCAACGCAAGGCGGGCAGGATAAACGGTGACCGGCTCATGGACTCTGCACCGGCGCCGATCGCGATTTCAGCTTCGCCCAGCGCCAGCGTTTGGGCTGCGCTGAGGATGGCCTGCAGGCCCGAGCCGCAAAGCCGGTTCACATTGAACGCCGGTGTGCTGACAGGTATGCCGGCATTGAGCGCCGCGACCCGAGACAAGTAAGCATCCCGTGCTTCAGTGGGGATCACATTACCCATCACCACGTGCCCCACCTGCTCGGCGTGGGCCCCACTGCGGCGGATTGCCTCTTGAACCACCGTTGTGGCCAGGTCTACCAGCGGCACATCCTTCAGCGCCCCGGCGAACGAGCCGATGGGGGTGCGTACCGCACTGAGGATGAAAACTTCAGAAACAGCCATAGCGGGTTTCCTTGTTGTTTTTATTTTTCGTGCATTCAGGATGGGATATTCGTTTAGCCTTGTCAACGCAAAAGTTGACTGATGGTGCGAAGGCTGTGGCAAGGCTGTTATTCAAGCCATTTCAGGGGACGAGAACAAGTCAACTTTTGTGTTGACGAGTGGTTTGGCCCATGTGAGTATCGGCCTCTGATCGATCTCGGCTGGGAGGCTTACCATGAATGAGGGGCTGGTCCTTGGGCAGCAGCAGTGCGCTTTACTGACCGTGGATGGTGCGGTTGCAACCATTACCCTCAACCGCCCAGGCGCCTACAACAGCATCGATATCGACATGGCCCAGCGCCTGAGCTCGCTGGCGTTGCAGGTCGAGCAGATGCCTGGCGTTCACGTGCTGATCATCCGCGGTGCCGGAAAGGCGTTCTGTGCCGGGGGCGATATCAATTTTTTCATTGAGCATGCGGCGAATCTGCGGCCGCCCATCACTGAACTACTGACCCAGCTCAATACCTTCCTGGTCACCCTCAAGCGCATGCCGGCCCTGGTGATTACCAGCGTACAGGGCGTCGCGGCCGGCGCTGGGTTCTCCATGGCGTTCATGGGCGATTACTGTATCGCCGCCACGAGCGCACGCTTTCGCCCGGCCTACGCGGCATTGGGCGTATCGCCAGATGCCGGGGGCAGTTACGCGTTGGTCCAGGGCCTGGGCGCGCGACGGGCGTTGGCCGTGCTATTGCAGGAAGAGATCAACTGCCAGCACGCGCTGGCGCTTGGGCTGGTATCCCAGGAAGCCGAAGATGCGCAGATCGAACACGATACCCTGGCCCTTGCCCACCGGCTGGCACAGCTCAACCCACAAGCACTGGCCTCAACCAAGAAACTCGCCTGGCACGTGGCCGGTGCCGCTATGGCGCAGCAGCTCGATGCCGAGCTGGAAGAGATGCTCAAGTGCATGGCGACCACGCGGTTTCAAGACAATATCCGCCGTTTCGCGAGGGCGCGTGACAATACCAAAGGACGATGAAATGACCGACACAGACACGCCGGTGCTGGCCGCGGTGCATAACAAGGTCGGCTACCTGACGCTCAATCGCCCTGCAAAACTCAATACCTTGGACCTTTCCATGATTCGGCGGCTGCACAGGCAACTGCAAGCCTGGGAACATGATCCGCAGGTTCTCGTGGTGGTGGTGGGCGCCGCCGGCGGCAAGTCGTTCTGCGCTGGCGGCGACATACGTGCGTTGTACGACAGCTACCTGTGCGGGGATGGTCAGCATCTTCGCTTCTTTGAAGAGGAATACGCACTGGATCAACACATCCATCGATACCGCAAGCCCATCATGGCGCTGATGGACGGCCTGGTGCTCGGTGGTGGTTTAGGGTTGGTGCAGGGTGCAACACTGCGGGTGATCACCGAGCGTTCCCGCTTGGGCATGCCAGAAGTCGCTATTGGGTACTTTCCCGATGTGGGGGCGAGTTTTTTCCTGCCGCGGCTGCCCGGCGAACTGGGTATTTACCTCGCGGTGACCGGCCAGCAGGTACAGGCGGCCGACGCGCTTTATGCCGGTTTGGCCGACGTTTGCATCCCTAGCGCCCAGCTCGGTGAACTGCGGCGCCAGCTCGATACCCAGGTATGGAGCGCCGACCCGGCCGAGGATTTAAAATCGATGGTCGCACCGCTGTCGACCACACCAGCGCCGGGCCCCCTTGAAACATTCCGCTCGGCCATCGACAACTGCTTCGCGCTGCCGAACGTGGCCGCTATCCATGCCGGGCTATTGGCCGCCACCCAGCCCGAGCATAAGGCCTGGGCCAAAGACACCGCGGCACTGCTCAATGTTCGTTCGCCGTTAGCCATGAGCGTTACGCTGGCGCTGATGCGCTGGGGGCGCCGCCATAGCTTGGAGCAGTGCTTCGCCATGGAGCTGTTTTTGGACCGGCAGTGGTTTGCGGCCGGCGACATCATCGAAGGCATCCGCGCATTAATCGTCGACAAGGACAATAATCCGAAATGGCAACCCGCATCGCTGCAGGCGATAAACGCCGAACAGGTCCAGGCGTTTTTTGCTAACTTCGGCCAATGAACGGAGTGATGTACCTGCGGCCAGCCCTGAATAACAAGAGAGATCACCGTGCACGACATCGAATTGACCGAAGAGCAACGCATGATCCGCGACATGGCGCGTGACTTCGCCCGCAGTGAAGTTGCGCCTCACTCCCGGGCATGGGAAACGGCCGGCTGGATCGACGACACCCTGGTCGCCAAAATGGGTGAGCTGGGCCTGTTCGGTATGGTGGCCCCCGAAGAGTGGGGTGGCTGCTATATCGACTACGTCGCCTATGCGTTAGCAGTCGAGGAAATCTCGGCGGGCGATGGGGCGTTGGGGGCACTGATGAGCATCCACAACTCGGTAGGCTGCGGGCCAATATTGCGCTTTGGTAGCCAGCAACAGAAGGGCGACTGGTTGCCGGCCATGGCGGCAGGCAAGGCCATCGGTTGTTTCTGCCTGACCGAGCCCCAGGCCGGTTCCGAGGCGCACAACCTGCGTACGCGGGCTGATCTGTGTGACGGCCAGTGGGTCATCAATGGTGCCAAGCAATTTGTCAGTAACGCTAAACGTGCCAGCCTCGCCATTGTGTTTGCCGTCACAGACCCGGCATTGGGCAAGAAGGGGCTTTCGGCTTTCCTTGTTCCCACCGACACGCCCGGTTTCGTGGTCGATCGCACTGAACACAAGATGGGCATCAGGGCCTCGGATACCTGCTCCGTCAGCCTTATCAACTGCCGTATCCCGGAGGCCAACCTGCTCGGCGAGCGCGGCAAAGGGCTGGCCATCGCACTCTCGAACCTTGAAGGCGGCCGCATCGGCATTGCCGCTCAGGCATTGGGTATCGCCCGTGCAGCCTTCGAGGCAGCCCTGGGCTATGCGCGGGAGCGGATACAGTTTGGTAAACCGATCATCGAGCACCAAAGCATCGCTAATCTGTTGGCCGACATGCATACGCAGCTCAACGCGGCACGCCTGTTGGTATTGCATGCCGCACGCCTGAAAAGTGCAGGGCTGCCCTGCCTGGCCGAAGCCTCCCAAGCCAAACTCTTCGCCTCGGAAATGGCCGAGCGTGTGTGCTCCCACGCTATTCAGGTCCACGGCGGCTATGGTTACCTGGAAGACTACCCGGTCGAGAAATACTACCGTGACGCACGTATTACCCAGATCTACGAAGGCTCCAGTGAAATCCAGCGTTTGTTGATCGTGCGTGAGCTGCAGCATTACGTTCTATAAGCCGAAACCCAGGCGTAATGGCAGAACACTCGCCGCCCCGACGCGATGTTACTGGCACGGGGTTGTGAGTTCCACGACACCGGGGCACCCCGCCTGCCGCCGAGAAACGGCGGGGATCGCTAGGCAGGTTATGGCGGGAAAAAATGGCTACTTAACCAGTTCCCGATAGTTTGCGGCATCTTTATTTTGGGTATCGCGTACCACGCTGAAGCCCGCGGTCACGCGTTCATCTTGCCCGCGCAGCACAGCCAGCGGATCTTCGAAGTCACGTACATAACCAATGGCAAAGCACCCGCATTGGTAACCCATCACCTTCAAAAGGTCGTCGGGTAGCGTCTTTGCCTGTTCCAGGGGTGTGGAGAGGTATTGATTTTCCTCTTGCCGCACCCAGCCGACCGCATAGGTAATGTTGATCGCCTGCCGAACAGTGCCGGAGCGGTTTTCGCCGGCGCCATGATAAATCTTACCGGTGTAGAACAGCGCGGACCCACGTTTCATGACGGCTGGAATACCTGCTTCTGGCGAATATTTTTCCTTGGTGCCAGCTCGGTGGCTGCCAGGGACGATTCGGGTGGCGCCGTTTTCCTCGGTGTAATCAGTCATGGCCCAGAGCAGGTTACATTGCACCTCGTAGTCATGTGGGAACGGGAAGAAGTCCCATGCGAGTTCGTCCCGATGCAGTATCTGCGCGGGTGAACCTGGATGCACCGTAATCACCTGGGTTAAGTGCAGTTGGAATGTGGACGCATGGGCCAAATGCTGCTTGGCAGCGCCCAGCACCACTGGGTTCATCACTAGGTTTCGCGAAGTCGGGGAGCGCGATATCATCGCCCCGGTTCGCTGCGTCAGCCCGCCTAAAAAACCATCGGAGCCATAAGGGCTCTGTTTGATGTGCGGCGCCATCTCGGCCTCGATTGCGTCCATCACCGAAGCTGGCACCAGGTCTTCTACGATCACGTAACCGTGCTCTTTCAGTGCCGCTGTGATCTGTTCGGAAGTGGCGGTGTTTGGTAAGCGTACAAGCATGTCCTTACTCCGTTGAAAAGGGTTGTCGCTAAAATCAGTTGGGCGGTTCCAACGTGTTGCCACGTCGATACCCTACGTGCAGGGCGAATCACCGCAATATGGATCGAGCACCTTCGCCGGCGAAAACTGCGCCCCTGAAGGGCGACCGCTCAAGGGGCCGCACCTTGCAGCGCGGCGCCTGCTCACGCCAGTGCTCTGAGCGCCTCGAACCGGCCTGGAGCTGTTTTCTTGAGGTAGATCGCTGCGGCATAACCGATGAAGAAGGAAGCCGCCACGACCACTTCCATTACCCCCGCAGCAACGTTTGCCGTATCGCCGCCGACCAATGCCGGAAGGTTTTCAAGGGCGATCCAAAGGCAGGTCGCCAGGCCGATGAACCCGCCAGCGGGCGCAAGCTTCGTGGCCCATACGCTGCTCGGCCCGGCGAGGCGACGAAAGAATAAAATCACCGAGAGGCAAGTAAGCGCGAGGATTACCATATAGCCCAAGGTGCCTGCGGTGGCGCCCCATGCATAAATCTGCGTAACCGGGTCCAGGCCGCCGATGATCAGCGCAACGAGTAGTATCAGCGAGCTCATGGTTTGCACTATCGAAGACACATGGGGTGAACCATGGCTGGGGTGGATGCTGGCCAGGCTCTGAGGCAGTACTTTGTAACCACCGAGTACGTATTGATAGCGAACCACGATGTTGTGCAAGGAGAGCACGCATGCGAACAGGCTGGTGATCAACAGCACCTGCAGCAGATCTTGCGCTGCCCTGCCCAGGAATCGCTCCGTCAGCACCAGATACATATCGCCCGGGTGGTCGGTGGCGAACGGGAGAACATCATTGAGGCCAATACCGACCACTTCGCACCACATGGACACTACATAAAACGCGCCCACCACCAGCACTGAGATATAGGTCGCACGCGGGATCGTACGCTCCGGGTCTTTGGCTTCCTCGCGGAACACCACTGTTGCCTCGAAGCCGATGAAGCAGTAGATCGCAAACATGATGCCCAAGCCCGGCGAACCCGACGAGATGGCGCTGGTGCTAAAGGGTGCGAGGTCCATACCGCCCAGGCCGCTTTTCATCACGATGGCCAAATCGACTACAAGCACGATGGCAATTTCAAGAACCAGGGCAATGCCCAGGAACTTGGAGCTGAGTTCAATGTGCCGATAGCCTAAAAACCCAACCAACGCGATCACCATGACCGACAGCACATACCAGGGGATGTGAACGCCAACGAAGTTGGATAAAAGGTCACCCAGGGCGTAACCGATGTAAGCTTCCAGGGCGACCAAGATGAGAAAATACGACGTTAAAGCCATCGTCGCGGAACCCAGGCCGAAGGTGCGCCCCAGGCCTTTCTGGATGTAGGCGTAAAACGCGCCGGCATTGGTGATGTACTTCGACATCGCGACGAAGCCCACCGTGAACAGCAGCATGATCAGCGTCGCGATCGCGGCGTCGAAGGGCGCGGCGATGCCGTTGCCCATGGATATGATCAGGGGCGTATTGGCCACCATCACCGTAAGCGGCGCGGCCGTCGCCACCACCATAAGGACGATGGACGTGACGCCCAATGACCCTTGAAGCGCTCTCGCCGGAACCGACGAAACGCCCAAATTACCCGTTGCGTGTAGTTCGCTCATAGCAGCTCCATTCGGCCTGCGGGGCAAGCCGTGTTGCGAAGGTTGAGAACTGGCAGATAGAAAACAGGCGCGCCTCTGCGGGCGTTCGGCATTTCTGAGTTCAGGCATCGAGCCTGTAGTCGATCGAATCGATTAAATCCGAGGGCTCATCCATCAGCGCCCAATAACGGTCCCGGATCGCCGTTGTGATCGGCCCCACCTTTCCTGTGCCTATAGGTACACCCTCCACCATCACCACCGGGGTAACCCCCCCAGCGGTGGTGGTGGTGAACACTTCGTCGGCCGCCAGAAGCTGCCGTGCGCAGATGTCGCACAATTCCACCTCTACGCCTAGGGAACGGGCTATCTCAAGCGCTGTTTTACGGGTGATGCCAGGTAAGACATTGCGCTGAGGGGTGAGCAGGCGGCCCGCCTGGACCATGCAGATATTGAAGCCCGGCCCCTCCGTGACAAAGCCGTCGGCATCAAGCAAGAATGCGGTGCGCGCGCCTCGGTCTTGTGCTTCGTAACCCGCCCGCACCAGGTCGCCCCACTGGTAGTTCTTGATCCACGGGTCAATGCAGTTTGCGCCTGCTCGCCTGACCTCCCGCGCAATGATCGCACTAACGCCGTGTATTTGTTCGGCGGGGTTAAAGACCCATAGGTATGGGATCGAGTAAGCGTAAAGTTGCGAGGTAAGGGCTTGGTTGTTTTTCTCGCCGGGTTTGCTGCCAAACCCGCGCGTCAGCGACACATTGACGTACGCTTCTCGAAGCTCCGAGCGGCTCACGCATTCCTTCATGATCGCCATGATGTCGTGCTTGGAAAGCGGGGCCTCCAGGCGCATACGGGACGCGCCAGCTAAAAACCGGTCGACATGCTCTTCGAGCCTGAAAATATTGCCGTGCCATACAGACGCTACGGTGTACGTAACGTCGGAATGACCAAACCCTGCATCAAATATTGAAATACGCGCATTCGCAGCCGGAACGTACTCACCTTCGATCCAGGCACAACCGCCTGCCCATGGATTACCTGGCGAGAATACATAATCGCTGTAGCGGATAGCCGAGCCTTCAACGGTTTCCATGATGGCTTGCCCAATGCCTGTCTCTACGACCTGTCCCATATCGGACTTCTCCCTACGCAGGGGCGCCTAGGTGCACGCCCGTTTCGCTGATGGGGGGCAGTGTAAAAAGTCGTGCACGGCGTCGTCTTGACCGCATCTCACAATGAGATGACCAGAATTAGCATTTTTCAACGGATGCACCGGCTCGGTGCGCCCCTGCGGCGCGACGGTGCGCCTTGGCCGCAGTCGCGGCGTTCGGGTGGGGTTCTCGGCGGCGGTTACGTGCTTGGGAACACATCGCGTGCCACAGAGGAGGGAACAGTTTTTGCTAGTACTAATGGCGAGCGTTCAACGTAAAGGGAGAGCCATGCGTCTTACGCCTTCGTCGACCACACATCGGCAGCCGGCCCCAGGCACAGTCTTGGCGTCCGCGGCCACCGGTTTTGAAGCGTTTGTAGAAAGCCAAGGGGCTGACGCCGGCGCCGTACTGGGGCGCGCGGGGCTCGCAAGGGGCTTAGCCTCAAAGCCAAGCGATACGATCCCGCTCGGCAGCTACTGCAGAGCGCTAGACGAGGCCGTGGCCGCCACCCAGAACGACAATTTTGGCCTGTGGTACGGTGAGCAATTCCAGCCCCGAAGTTTTGGGCTCCTAGGGTACTTGGCCATCTCCGCTCCCACGCTGGGGTGTGCGCTTCAGGGCTTGGTAGAACGGTTTCCTATCCATCAGCAATACAGTTACTTACGAATGGGCGAGGAACAGGGCCTGTATCGTCTGGACTACCAGGTGTGCGACAGCACGGTCATTAATCGCAGGCATGATGCGGAGCTATCGCTCTGTATGTTCCTTAATGTGATGCGGCACGCATTGGGCAATCACTGGGCGCCTCTGGAAGTTCATTTTCAACACGCCAAGCCTGAGGCGTGGCAGGAGCATCGCTGGGTGTTCGGTGCCGAGGTGAAATTCGGCCAGGCCCGTAACGGCTTGGTGTTCCGAGGTGATGTGCTTTCACAACCTATGCCTGGTGCTGACCCTAACCTACAGCTGGTCATCTCCCAGGCCCTCGACACCCTGGCAGGCTCGCGCTCAGGCCCCAGCAGCTTGGCTCAACTGGTGAAGCTGCAAATCATGGAGAGGGTTCATGACGGTTTTCCGCAGTTGGAGGACGTGGCGATTCGGTTGAATATTCCGATTTGGACATTACACCGGCGCCTAAGCCGTGAAGGTGTGAGCTTCAAAGTGCTGGTCGAGGAAGTGAGGAAGGAACTGGTGCCCGTGCTGATGAGCCAGCGGCCGCTGACGATATCTGAGCTGGCCACGAAACTCGGTTACTCGGAGGTCAGCGCATTCTCCCGAGCGTTCCATCGGTGGCATGGGGTGTCTCCGAAACATTGGCAGGCCGTAGTGGCCAGAGAGAAGTGAAGCGTGCGCCACGTGCTTCATGTGCTGCCCCCCAACCTCACTACGTTAAGCCTGAAGCGCTCATCGGCGAACCGCTGGGTCCGATGCGCGTCGCCATGAGCCGATCGGTGCCATAGGGCCATAGGAATCACGGCCCGGGCGGCTGGCTACATCACAACGTTGCCCCATTGATCGGGAAGGCCGGCTGGGCATCCTTGGGATTCAACCCCCATTTTTTAAGCAAGCTTTCATAAACGCCGTCCTGCTGTAGTTTGAGAAGCGCCTGCTGCACCCCGGTTGCCAACTGTTTGCCTTTTTCGTCTACGCCGAAACCTATGCCGTAGGGGGCTTGGGGGCTAAAGTAAACGACCTGGTATTTGTCTGGGAATTTATTGGCGTTGTAGTTCCCAATTGGCGAGTCGACCCACGCTACGTCGCTCGCTTTGGTCGAGAGCGACAGCAACGACATATTCGCGTCCGGGTAAGTAGAAATCTCAATGGCTTTTTTTTCCATTGGCCACACAGCGGTCGCTGACCACCGTGCTTTCTTTCGAGGCGCCGGTGCCACGTATAACGGCCAGGCGCAGCCCGCATAGGTCATCGTTCGAGCGGATGACGATATTCGAAGCGGGTGGCGCGACGAGCGTCTCGCCCATATTCAGGTAATCGACGAAAGTGACGGTGTTATGGCGGGCCGGGTAATCCGACAATGACAGAAGTACATCGAATCGATTAGCGTTCATGCCCGGGATCAACGAATCAAACGACGCTTGAGCGAACTGGAGCTTGAGGCCGAGCACGTTGGCCGCTGCTGTTAGTAAATCGGGCGTGAACCCGGCAATTTCGCCGTCATCCCCGATGAACTTTACCGGCACGACATCGGGGTTGGCGGCCACGATCAGTGTCCCGCGCGCTCTATAGGATTGCGGAACTAAAGCCGCTAAAGTTGCATCCATTTTTACCGTGGCCAATTCGCGGGCCACCTCTGCATTTGCGCAGGGGAGGATAAACGTGGCAAAGAGGCCTGCCAGTGCCGGGATAAGCGTTAGGTTTTTTTTGCCGAAGCCAAATAGACGCTGATGCTGCATGGTGACATACCTCGTTGGTTATCGTTGGCTGGCAGATAAGGCTAATATTCTTAGTAGGGTGCCGATCAGCCAAATTTAACGTAGGGCTGTGCGCTGCCCCTGGGCTATTTATACGTTGGCTTACTATGCAGTGGATCTAACGGGGGTACACACGGTCAGGCGGGCTTCAGGGAACTGTGTGCGAAACCCTGGCGATGCCAGAGTAAGCAAGCAGTGGCCTGTCGCTCATTTATCATGGCATCGACAATTTTGCCCACCATGATGCTATGGGTAAAGCCATCATGTACCGCTATCAATTCACAATCGAAGGTCACCACCGAGTCAATCAATACGGGTGCACCGGTCACGCCCAGCGTCCACTGTTCAGGCTCGAAACGTTCAGAGCCCTTGGCGGCGCTGAACCGTTCAACGATCGATGCCTGCTCGGCAGATAGCAAGTTAACCGCGAAGCAGCGGGTACGGAGAATCGCGTCGTGAGGTGACGCGGACTTATTGACACAGACCAACACCGTTGGCGGTTCGGCAGATAAACTACACACCGAAGTAGCGATAAGCCCGCAAGGTACATTGTTCTCTTGGGTCGTGACAGCTGTTACACCGCTGGCGAAGGAGGCCATGGCCTGGCGGAACAGGTTGGCGTCTAAAATAGTAGCCTGTTGCATACAGTGTACTCGCATGGGCCGCATCAATATTTGCGATGCCGGCGGATTATTTACCGAACGTCAACTTTTCTAGGCCCAAGTTACCGCGTAGGGTAGTGGCTTCGTATTCACTACGAAACAGGCCGCGCCTGCGAAGTTCGGGAAGGACGAATTCTACGAAGTCATCCAGACCGCCGGGTAGTGTTGCCGGGCACAGGTTGAAGCCATCTGCGGCGCCCTCCTTGAACCAGACCTCCATATCATCGACGATGTCCTCGGCGGTGCCGATCAATTGGCGACTTCCTGAGGCCCTTAATTTATAGAGCTGTCGAATCGTGAGGTTATCGCGGCGTGCGATCTCGATCAGGCTTCTGCCAATGCTGTTATTCACCTGTGGCAGGTCGGGCACTGGGCCGTCGATGTCATATCCCGACAAATCGCCTATGGCGCTGTAGAGAATAGACAGGCCGCTGATGGGATGAATCAGCTCTTGCAACTGGTCATATTTGTCCTGGGCCTCTTGCCGGGTTCGACCGACGTAAGGGGTCAGCCCCGGCATGATCAGTAGTTGATCTTTCGACCGGCCGTATTGGGCCAGGCGCGATTTCAGATCCAGGTAGTATTCTTTGGCCGAAGCGATATCGAAAGGGGCACTATAGACGACATCGGCGCTTTTCGCAGCGATGATTCGCCCCCCTTCGTTGGCGCCGGCCTGCACGATGATGGGGCGCCCCTGAGGTGTACGGGCGCAGTTCAATGGCCCGCGTACCTTAAAATGCTTACCCTTGTGATGGGCAATGTGGAGCTTGGCTTCATCGTAGAACTGGCCGGTTTGCTTATCGCGGATAAAGGCGTCTTCTTCCCAGCTGTCCCAAAGCTTTTTTACCACGTCCACGAACTCGTCGGCCCGCTCGTAGCGTTCATCGTAGCCAAGGTGCTCGTCTTTGCTGAAGTTCCACGCTTCCTCCTGGGACCACGACGTCACTACGTTCCAGCCCGCGCGGCCGCCACTGATGTGGTCGATAGAGGCATACTTGCGAGCGATATGAAAGGGCTCGTTATAGGTGGTTGATGCGGTGGCCACCAGGCCGATATTCGAAGTGGCCGCGCCTATGGCCGCCAGCAGGGTAAGAGGCTCAAGCTCGGCATTCTTGGAATCATGGGACAGCGCGCCCTTCGGCGTGTCTGCGGCGCGAATGCCCACGCCGTCGGCGAAGAAGATCATATCCAGGCAGGCTTTTTCTGCCTTGCGCGCGGTGGCCAGGTAATACTTGAATTGGAGGCTGCCATCGGCGGGAACATCCGGATGGCGCCAGGCGGCCATATGATAACCGAGGTAACGGATTGAAACGCCCAACTTCATCATTGAGTTGCCTTTCATTACACACCTACTTATAGAAATTACATGCAATATTTATGGGCGGCTGGCGCTGTCGATAAACCGTTTGCAACGTGCTGATCCGCTACCCTCAAACAGCTCGCTTGGCGAGCCTTGGTCGACGATTCTTCCACCGTCCATAAGCACCACCCGATTGGAGACTTTGCGCGCAAACTCCATTTCGTGGGTGACCACGATCATGGTGGTACCGGCCGTGGCGAGTTCCCTCATCACTTCGAGTACTTCGTTGACCAACTCCGGGTCCAGTGCACTGGTGGGCTCATCGAACAGCATGATCTCCGGCTCCATCGCTAATGCCCGTGCAATGGCCACCCGCTGTTTTTGCCCGCCTGAGAGCTGCGAGGGATAATGATTGATTTTGTCCGCCAGGCCGACACGGTTGAGTAGGTATATTCCCCGTTCGATTACATCTTTGCGCGCTGCGCGGCCGACGATCAGCGGGCCCGCCAGCACGTTATCCAATACCGAGTAGTGCGGAAACAAGTGGAACCCTTGAAACACCATTCCAAAATAACGGCGCTGGCGATCCAACGTTTTATTCGCCGCGCGAATACGGCGGCCGCCGCGGGTTTCGCTGCCAAGTTCTTCACCTTTGAAATGGATAGCACCGGCGTCGATCAGTTCGAGCATATTGATACAGCGCAGTAACGTGCTTTTCCCCGAGCCGGACGGCCCAATGATCGCCACCACGTCTCCTTTTTCAACGCTGAAGTCAACAGCGTGCAGTGCAGTGAAATCGCCGAACTGTTTATTGACAGCGGTTAATTGCAGCAAGGGTTGTGCAGAAGCCTGTGGGGCGCCTGGAAAGTTGTTCACCTTAAACTCCTCTTCTAAAACGGCGTTCCAGAAGGCTCTGCCCGCACATGGCCACGCTGGTGAGAATGAGGTACCACAGGCAAGCCACTGTCAGCAGGGGTATCGTCTCGAAGTTGTTCGAGTAGATCAGCTGCACTGTCGTTAGCAGTTCCACGTAACCAATGACCGAGACCAGTGACGTGTTTTTGAACATCGTAATCAGTTCGTTTGCCAATGGCGGGATAATGATGCGTATCGCCTGCGGCACGATCACATGCCACATCATGCGCAGGTCGCTCATGCCCATCGCCTTACAGGCTTCGCGCTGCCCTTTTTCTACGGAGGCCAGCCCGCTGCGAAAAATTTCTGCGCTATGCCCCCCTACATATAACGCCAAGCCCACCACCGCGGCGCTGAACCGCGAGATGATTTGGTTGGTATCGATGTCGAACACGTTTGCATCGCCAAACGGCAGGGGCAAATAGATACGCGGGATGAGCGCCGACAAGAAAAACAGGAATAACAGCATGGCGAGCGTAGGGATGGCCCGGATTATCCAGATATACACATACGCCAGGCCTCGCAGCACCGGGTTAGAGGCCATTCTGCAGGCGGCTATCACAACCCCTATGCACAGGCCTAGCGCACTCGCCAGCACGGTAAGAATCAACGTGCTTTTCAGGCCCGCCAGCACGCGCGGAGCGAAGAAGTAATGGGCGACGATATCCCATTTCCATCGGGGGTTATCAATCACCCATTCGTAGAACAAAACGAATATGACCAGCAACAGCACGTACCAGGCCCAGTCGGAGCGTTTTGGCCGAGGATGAATGTGCATCGGGTTTATGCCAGGCCCTGTTTTCTTTTCAGTGTTCGCACCGCGCGTTTGGGAATATTGCGCACCGTTAGGCATCGTTGAATCCCCTATGGAGCGGCCGGCAACCGCGCGGTACGCCGAACCCGCCCAGGCGCGGCGAATGCTTTTGACCGGTGTGAGCACACGAGGCTTTGGAGACTTTCATGGTGGTGATCCCAATTTTAATTGGGCAGTTGCCAATGGCAAAAAAGCTTTGTCTTTGTGATGTCTTGTTTTAAATCGCCCCGGTATCCTCCGGGGTTAAGTTGATAATAGGGGCTGCTCGCAGCGAGGAAAAATGCTTTGTTTTGGCAAGCCCATAACATTTTGCTATAGGAGGGCGAGATGAAAATCCGCCAGTTGGAGGCGTTTCGCGCCGTCATGCTTCATCAGACCGTGACGCTGGCCAGCGAGTACTTGCATATCTCCCAGCCGGCGGCCACCAGGCTGTTGGCGGACCTGGAGAGCTCTCTGGGCTTCAAGCTTTTTGATAGGGTCAAGGGCCGCCTCTATCCCACTGCCGAGGCAGAGGCGCTGTTCAAAGAGGTACAACGCTCGCTGATTGGCGTCGACCGTATCGCCCGCGCGGCGGAGGAAATCAGAGACCTACGCCGTGGGGTACTGCAGATAGCGGCGGCACCGGCATTGGCTTCGTCGTTTCTGCCCCACGCCATTACGGCGTATCTGAAGGCGCGGCCGCAAGCCCAGATCTCACTCACCCAGCATTCGTCGCGCACCATTCTTGATATGGTGATCGGCCAACGCTGTGACGTGGGGCTGGTCACGCTCTCCATGAGCCGCTCCAGCCCAAGTGGCCAGCGGTTGCTCTCAGCCTGGAACGTGTGCGCCGTGCCCGTAGGCCATCGGCTCTGCGCACTGGATTCGATCCGCCCAAGCGACATGGCAGGCGAGCCGTTTATTGCGCACCCGCGAAGCGCCGGCAATCGCCTGACCGTGGATGCGCTGTTCGCAGCCCATGGCGTGGAACTCAACGTTCGGATCGAATGCCAGGTGTCCCATGCGTTGTGCTCGTTCGTCGAGGCGGGCGCTGGGGTATCCATCGTCGATGCGGTCACCGCTTGGGGTTACCGGGGGCGTGGGGTGGTATTCAAGCCCCTTGAACAGTCTTTCACTACCGACTATGCGTTGCTGATGCCGCCTCATCGGCCCGCACCTTTGCTATTGCAGTCGTTCATCAGCCATGTCCGTGAATTTGCCATCGCTCAAATTGGAAGCGATTCAATCACTCTCTGAACCCAGTCGATGTGAGCGTTCCGGGCGTTCACCTGAACCCCCCAGCCCGTTGGCTCAAGCCCGCACTGGAAATCGCCCGCGCCGTCTCCATCAACGGCGGCGCCAACGCCTTTCGAGCATCTTCGACGCGCCAGCGGCTGGCCGGCACGGAGATATTGATCGCGCCCAACGGCATCCCCGACGCATCCACTATGGCCGCCCCCAGGCTGATATCCCCGGCAAAATACTCGCTATCGGTCAGCGCATAACCGTCCTTGCCCGCCACCTCAACCGCCGCCGCCAGCGCCCCCAGGTCGGTCAGCGTATTGGCCGTGTGCGCCGGCCGTGGCATGGCCTTCAGCAACGCCAGCGCCTGGCCAGGCGCCAACTGCGACAGGTACGCACGCCCCGACGCCGTGCAATACATCGCCAAACTCAACCCCAACGGCATGGGGATCATCACCTGGTTATGGCTGGCGAACCGCGCCACAAAGATCATGTCATGGCCATCGGGCTCCGACAGGTTGCAGCTTTCGTGGCATTGCTGGTTCAACTGATGCAAATACGGCGTGGCACGATCGATCAGGCTGTCTGTTTGCAAAAAACCAAAGCCCAGTGCCAACGCCCGCGGGGTCAGTTGGTAGCGTTTGCTTTGCGGGTCTTTGCGCAAGTACCCCAAGGTTTCCAAGGTATACGCGAAGCGCTGTACCGCGCTTTTGGTCATGTGGGTGGCCGCCGCCAGCTCTGGCAGGTTCATGCTGGGGCGGCCGGCGCGGAAGGCGTTGATCACCTCCAGGCCGCGCGCCAGGGTGGTGGCGAACAGCGGCGATTTGTCAGGCGGGGTCATGGTCCCTCGGCATAGGCAGTGGGTTGGGCGCAATGCGCGCCGGATTATAAACGGGGCGGCGGCTAAGGCAATCACCGGCCCCCTGAGGGTCAACCGCCCAGGTGCACCCAGACCGATTTGGTTTGTGAATACTGGGTCAGGGCTTCCAGGCAGCGATCGCGGCCGTTGCCCGATTGTTTGAAACCGCCCCACGGTTGGGTCATGTCACCGTGGTCGAAGCAGTTGACCCACACGATGCCGGCTTCCACGTCGCGAGCAAAGCGCAGCGCATTATCGACGTCGCGGGTCCAGACCGAGGCTGCCAACCCGTAGATCGAATCGTTGGCGATGCTCAACGCATGGTCCAGGTCTTGCACCTTGATCGCCGCCGCCACCGGCCCGAACACTTCTTCGCGGGCCAGGGTCATCGCTGGTGTAATGTCGGCATAAAGCGCCGGGTTGATGTATGCACCGTGGGCCAAGGCCTCGGGCACGTCGCCGCCGAACACCAAGCGGCCACCTTCGGCGCGGGCCTTGTCGATATAGCCCAGCACGCGCTTCTGCTGCTCGAAAGACACCAGCGAGCCCATGCGCGTGGCGGGGTCGAAGGGGTCGCCCGGCACGTAGAGCCCGTTGGCCATGGCGCTGAAACGCTCGATAAATCGCTCGTAGATAGACGCCTGCACTAATATTCGTGAGCCGGCATTGCACACTTCGCCCTGGTTGGCGTAGATGCCGTTGATGGCGTAGCTCACAGCGCGGTCGAAATCAGCCACGTCCTCCAGGATGATCTGCGGGCTCTTGCCGCCACATTCGGTGGTGACGCGCTTCATGTTCGACTGGCCGGCGTAGATGAACATCTGCTTGCCGACCTCCACCGAGCCGGTGAAGCCGATTTTGTCGACATCCATGTGCAGCGCCAAGGCTGCACCGGCTTCGGCGCCCAGGCCTTGAACCACATTGAAGATGCCCGGCGGCCCACCTGCCTCAAGGAACAGTTCGGCCAGCAACACCGCACTGCTGGGTGACTGCTCCGCGGGCTTGAGCACCACGGCGTTGCCCATGGCCAGGGCCGGTGCCAGCTTCCAGGCGGCCATCAACAGCGGATAGTTCCAGGGCACGATCAAACCCACCACGCCCAGCGGCTGGCGCAGAATGTAGTGCAAGGCGTCGGGGCTGGTGCTGGTCACTGCACCTTCGAGCTTGTCGATGGTTTCGGCGAAAAAGCGGAACGACAGTACCGTGCCGGGCACGTCGACGGTGAGCATATCGCTGATCGGCTTGCCCATATCGAGCACGTCGAGCATGGCCAGCGCTTCGGTACGGGCTTCAACCAGGTCGGCGAAGCGGTACAGCACCGCCATGCGCTCGCGCGGCGCCAAGCGCGACCAGCTACCGGAACGGTAAGCCCGGCGCGCAGCCTGGACCGCCAGGTCGACGTCCTCGGCGCTGCTGCGCGGCGCCTGGGTATGGGGCCGGCCGCTGGCCGGGTTGAGCACCTCGAAGGTCGCGCCCGACAAGGCCGGGCGGCGCTGGCCGTCGATCAGGTTATCAACGCCGTAGGCAAAGCCCGCCACGCGTTGGCGCCAGGCTTCGGCGTTGCGCTGCTGCAGATCTTCAATTGGCATAACATGTGCTCCTCTTGGATTACCGCTCAGGCCGCCGGGGCCGGCGCGGGAAAGGCGCAGGCGGCGCCGGGCAGGATGCTCAGGGGGATTTCGTCACCGGGTTGCAAGGCATGCTGGCCGGCGGCCTCGCGGGATACATCCAGGGCCAGGCTGTCGATGCCCGGCAGGCTGATGTGCAGGCGCAAGGCGCGGCCATGGAACAACCGCTGCAGTATGCGCCCGTGCGTGGTGGCCGAGCCTTCCTGCTGCGCGGCGTGGCCCAGGCGCAGGTCTTCGGGGCGCAGCGATACGGTAACCGCAGCGCCGGGTTGCAGCGGCACTGGGGCGCGGGCCGTGAATCGCAGGGCACCGACGGCCACGGTGACGCTGCCGCTACCGCCCTGTAGCACCTCGCCCGGCAACAGATTGCTGGCACCGATAAAGCCGGCGACGAACGCCGAGTGTGGGGTATCGTATAGCGCATCGGGGCTGGCCACCTGTTCGATGTGGCCTTTGTCCATGACCGCGATGCGGTCGGAAATCGACAGCGCCTCGGTTTGGTCGTGGGTGACCATGATGAACGTGGTGCCGAGGCTCGATTGCAAGCGTTTGAGTTCTACCTGCATGTACTGGCGCAGATGCGCATCCAGTGCCGACAGCGGTTCGTCGAGCAGCAGCACGCGGGGCTGGCACACCAGCGCGCGGGCCATGGCGATACGTTGCTGTTGGCCGCCGGACAACTCGTACACCCGCGCCCGTGCTTTGTCCGCCAGGCCCACCAATTCCAGCATGGCGGTAACCCGCTTGCGGGCTTCAGCGGCCGCAACCCTACGGCCCAGGCTTAGGCCGAAGCCGACGTTGTCGCTGACATTCAGGTGCGGAAACAGCGCATAGTCCTGGAACACCGTGTTCACCGGCCGGCCATAGGGCGGCGCGTCGGTGAGGTCCTGGCCGTCGATTAGTATGCGTCCAGCGCTGGGCGCCTCGAAGCCTGCGATCATCCGCAGGGTGGTGGTTTTGCCGCAGCCGGAAGGCCCAAGCAAGCTGATGAATTCGCCGGGGGCGATGTCCAGGTCGATGTTGTCGACGCTCAACACCTTGTCGCTGTAACGCTTACTCACGCCCCTGAGGCTGACCACGCTGGGCTGGGCCATGCTCATAATCTCCTTGCTGTGGTAAAGGGCAGTCGGGTGCGGGGCGCTGCTTAGCCGCCGGCCTTGACCCGTTCGAACAGCTTGGCCAGCTCATCGTTGCTGGGGATCGGCTTGGTCAATACGGTTTGCTTGAGCATGGTTTCCGGGTCGTTGGGCAGTTGCAGCTCTTCGAGCTTGGCCGCCGGCACCTTGGCGAACGCCGCCTGGCTGGCGCTGCCATAGCCATACTCGGTAATGAGTTTTTCCCCAGATTCGGGAGCCAGGCGCGCGTTGATGAAGTCGTACGCCAGGTCGACGTGTTTGGCGTCTTTGAGCATCACCATGCCGCACACCCAGGTGAGCATGCCTTCCTTGGGCTTCATGAAGGCCACGGGTACGTTCTGCTTTTTCAGCGCCGTTGCCGACGCGTTCCAGGTCATGGCGGCAACCAATTCACCGCTGGCCAGGGACTGCTCCACCGAGGTCATGTCCGTGGTATAGGTGGTCACCAGCGGGCGCTGTTGGCGCAACACGGCACCCACCTTGTCGAGTTGTTCCGGGGTCATTTTGCTGAACGGATCTACCCCGGCCAGCAGCGCCGCGACCAAGGGCGTGTCGTGGACCGCGTCGATGGTGGCGATGCGGCCGGCGTACTGCTTGTCGAACAGCATTTTCCAACTGGCCTCGGGGTTCTTGACCAGGTCGGTGCGGTACAGCACCGAGGTGTTGCCCCAATCCCAAGGCACCATCCACACCTTGCCGTCGGCGTCGACGATACCTGGCAGCTTCTGCAGCACTGGGAATATTTGGTCCCAGTTTTTCAGGCGCGATTTATCCATGGGTTGGATCAGCCCGGCCTGCTTCCAACGTTCGATCTTGTCGTAGCAGGGGTGGGCGAGGTCTGGGTGGAAGCCGGCGCGGGCTTTGGACAAGGCGTCGTCGTCATCGCCGAATACGGTGATATCGACCGCCTTGGGGTGCGCTGCCTCGAAGGCGGGGTGGAACTCCGGCAGTTCGTAGCCCGACCAGGTGAAGTAACTCAGTTTGCCATCGTCGGCCGCCAGCGCGCCCTGCAGCAGTGCGGCATTCAAGGCGAATGCCGCCAGCCCCACGACCCACGAGCGTGTTGCGGTTGTGCGCATTTTCATGTGACGTGACCTCCAAGCGGTTTCATTGGGATTTGGGTGGCGGCTTGAGGCCGCGACGGCGGATCATTTCGGCAAGCCCGGCCAGCAGCACCGAGACCAGCAAAATCAGGCTGCCGAGTGCCATGACGCTGGGCAGTTGGCGGGGGAAGCGCAATTGGCTCCAGATATAAATAGGCAGCGTTGGTTCGGTGCCCACCAGGAAGAACGCCACGATGAACTCGTCGAATGAGGTGATGAAGGCCAGCATGAAGCTGGACACCAAGCCGGGCAGCGCCAGCGGCAGGGCGATGCGCCGCAGCGTGGTCCACTCGTTAGCGCCCAGGTCCATGGCGGCCTCTTCAAGGCTGCGCGGGAACGCGGCGAAGCGACTGCGCATCACCACCACCGCGGTGGGCAGGCAGAAGCACACATGGCCGACCACGATGGCACCCAGCGACGGCCCCGGGCCAACCAGGTTAACGCCCACCAGCAAGGCGATGCCCAGCACCACACCGGGCAGCAGGATCGGCAGCCGTGCCAGCAGCGAAATAGCGTTGGCCAGTGGGCTGCCACGGCGCACATCGGCATAGGCGATCAGGCTACCGACCAGGGTGGCGATGGCTGCAGCGATCGCGGCCACCATCACGCTGTTAAGCGCAGCCTCGGCCAGGCGCGGGTTGTCGAACAGGCTGGCGTACCATTGCAGGGTAAAACCCTTGAGCGGGAATACCGGGGCAATCGAATCATTGAACGAGAACACCGGGATCAGCAGCGTTGGCAGGTACAGAAACACCAGGTACAGCAGCACGTAGAGGGCAAGCCAGCGGCCCTTGCGCGGCTGTTTCGGCACCGTGCTAACCCGCGCCGTCATCGCGGCAACACCCACCGGTTGACCAGCGCGCGGGTGGCCAGTACCACCACGGCGATGGCGAGCATGCTGACCACCGCTAGGGCGGCACCGGCGGTCCAATCATTGGCCTTGCCGAACTGCGCTTGGATCAAGGTGCCTATCATCGAACTGGCCGGGCCGCCGACCAAGGCTGGCGTCACGTAATCGCCCACGGTGGGTACGAACACCACCAGCGCGGCGGCCATTACCCCCGGCATCGACAACGGCAGGATCACCTTGAAAAAGCACTGGTGTGGCTTGGCACCCAGGTCGGCCGCGGCTTCCAGCAGGTTGCGCGCCAGCCCGTGCAGGCAAATATACAGCGGCAGCACGGCAAACGCGGCATAGGCGTGGGCGAGGGTGATGACCACCGCCGTTGGGGTGTTGAGCAGCCCGGCCAGCGGCGCGTCGGTAAGGCCCAGCCCCATCAGCGTCGAGTTGAGCACGCCGTTCCAGGCCAGCACGATCTTCCAGGCAAATACCCGCAGCAGGTAGCTGGTCCAGAACGGCAGGCTGATCATAAACAGCAGCCCATGGCGGTATTTGCCGGCATGGAAGGCGAGGAAATAAGCCACCGGGTAGGCCAGTACCACGGTCACCACGGTGACGATGGCCGAAAGCATGATCGAGCGCAACAGCACGGTACGCGTGAGCGGATCGGCCACGGCCTGGGTGAGGTTGGCGAAGGTAAAGGCGCTGCCCAACAATTGGCCGTCATTGACCCGCAGGCTCAAGTACAGCAGCAGGGCCAGGGTGAACAGGATCAGCGTGCTGGTGATCAGCCCGCCGGGCAGGTTGAGCAGCACGTCGAACAGCCGCCCGCGGCTGCGGCGCGGTGCGGGCCGGTTGGCGGCGGGCACGCCTTGCACACCGACAGAGGGCGGGCTCATAGCGCGGTTGCCCGCACCACGGAGCGATGCAAGGCTGGCACTAATCGAGGTGGCGAGCCGAGGAGGGCAGTGCCTGCATCATCGCGCCATAAGCATTCAACACGCGTCGAGGCTATATCCACGGGGCACCTGTATCGATAAACGATATATGAATATCTATATTCATATACCTCATATCTAAATATTCCAGGCGCAGGCCACCGTCGCGTCGTGAACAGGACGTTTTCGTCGCAAACAACGAAAAAATACCTAACGTGGGCGCAATGTATCTCGCTACACCCCCAACCATTGCCGGATCGTCACCTTGCTGACCCTCATCAGCACGATGGCGAACATGCCCAGGAGCCCAGCCACGCCCAACCAAGACCAGGCGCGGTAAAGCGCCTGATACCGGCTCGCCAGTAGCGTGCCGGTATCAACGGCACGCGCGGCTAGCCGCTGCAGGTGCTTTTGCAGCACCAATACCGACAACCACAGCGCACCCACGCGGGTGAAAATGCCCCGCGATGTGAGCCGGCCAACCGCTTGACAGCGGCAACCTGGTCAACTTCACCAGGCCATAGGCGATCAGGTAGAGGTAAAACCCCATGCCCAACCCAAAGAGGAACATCGCCGCGATGACGTGCACATATTTTAAGAACGGGTACAGCATCGTCAGGCCTGCCCGTGCGAAAAGTAAACGTCCTCGATGAGGGGGCGGCCATGCCCCCTAAATCGCCCCCTGCTCGCGTTGAATGGCCCCGCTTGGCCTGATGGCGATGGGTAGGGTTATGGACTACCGAGGCGGGATCAGTACTTCCAGGTGACCGACGCGGTGACGTTGCGTGGCGCGCCATAGTTGGCGCTGGTCGCACTTTGATACAGCGACAACAGGTATTTGCGGTCGGTGACATTGTTCAGGTTGAGCGAGGTGCTCCAGTGTGGGTCGATGTCATAGCTGGCCATCAAGTCCACCAGCGCGTAGGCGTTCTGGCGAACATAGCTTAACGAATCGCTCTGTACCGCACTTTGCCAGCTGACACGGGTGCCTACCCTGGCCTGTGGCAAGCCCGGCAGGCGGTAAGTCGCCATGCCCCGCAGGCTATGGGTCGGCACATATTTGCGCGCCTTATCCCCGTTGTCATCGTCGATGGGCACGTAGGTGTAGCCAGCCATCAGGTCCAGGCCCGGCAGTGCCTCGCCAGAGGCTTGCAACTCTACGCCATGGCTTTTGTAGTCCGCAGTGTTGTAGAGGTACTGAGAGCCGACCTGGATGTAGTCTGCCGCTACGTTGCGTTGCTGGGTCTTGAACACCGCGGCCGTCAGGTTCAGGCGGTCGTCCAACAGGCTGCCCTTCACACCCGCTTCGAGGCTCTTGCCCTCAAGTGGGTCGAGCAGTTTACCGTCGAGGCCGAGGGTGCTGTATTGCGGGTTGAAGATCTGCGTCCAACTGGTGTAGAGGCTCCACTGCTTGTTCAGGTCGTATACCAGGCCGGTGTACGGCGTGACCTTGCCGTGCTCGCGCTGGCGGGAAGGCGGCGGTTCAGGGGTGTATGTCCTAGGTAAATGGAGAGTTACGATTGGTATCACTGATACGAATGAGAAACATACACAACCGTTAACAATTCCTCGACATTTTTTTCACCTAAATTTCGCGTGGGGTTACGGGCGCGATTCGAGTCAGGTCATAGCGGCGCGTAAGTTAAGGCGCTTGCTCAATTACCCGTTTGATACGCGGCCATCATGCGCTGTTGCCTGCCGGCGACCTTGGCCATGTTCGCGTGAGGACCTCGAACACTTTGCCAATGCTTGGCGGCGATCTGCTGGGTAGCACTGATCCAACACATGTATCAATCAAATACCTATTTGGATTAGACGGGAACAATCCTCGCGTCCATGATCGTCGCACCTACGACCGTCTCGCCCCCGGGCAGGGCGAGTGCCGGCGCGCTTCAATAAAAATAAAAGGTGAACATGGAGATGCAAATAGAGAAGAGAACGCACGTCCGCTTTTACGTGCTGGCTATGTTGTTCGTGGTCTCGTCGCTCAATTACGCCGACCGCGCTGCACTGTCGATCGCCGGCGCTTCGCTGTCGGCAGATCTGAACCTCAAACCCATCGCGCTGGGCTTCGTGTTTTCAGCGTTCGGCTGGGCCTACGTGCTGGGGCAGATTCCCGGTGGCTGGCTGCTCGATCGTTACGGCTCGAAAAAAATCTACGGCATGAGCCTGCTGTTGTGGTCGGCGATGACCTTTTTGCAGGCGTTTGTCGGCGGTTTCGAGGCCACCACCGCGGTGATGATGCTGTTCTTCCTGCGGCTGATGCTGGGCCTGGTCGAGGCACCGGCATTTCCGGCAAACGGCCGCCTTGCCGCTTCCTGGTTCCCGACGTCGGAGCGGGGCATGGCAACGTCGATCTTCGCTTCGGCGCAGTATTTCGCCGTGGTGCTGTTCTCGCCAATCATGGGCTACATCGTGCATGCCTTCGGCTGGAAGTACGTGTTCGTGTTCATGGGCGGCGTTGGTTTTGTGCTGGCCATGGGCTGGGTCAAGGCCATCCATACCCCTAAAGACCACCCCCGCATCAACCAAGCCGAGTTCGATTACATCGAGCAGGGTGGTGGCCTGGTGCATATGGACGAGCAGGGCAGGGCGGACCGCTCGCCGAAGATGAAGTATCTGAAGGATTTAGTGCGCAACCGCATGTTGATGGGCATCTATCTGGGGCAGTACTGCATCATTTCCATGTCCTACTTCTTTATCACCTGGTTCCCGATGTACCTGGTGCAGGCCCGCCACCTGGACATCCTCCAAGTGGGCTTTATCTCGGTACTGCCGGCCGTGTGCGGCTTCCTCGGCGGTTTGCTCTCGGGCATTACCTCCGACCGCCTGCTCAAACGGGGTATGTCGTTGACCTGGGCCCGCAAGCTGCCGGCGTTGGTGGGCTTTGTACTGGCCGCCAGCCTGGTGCTGTGCAACTACGTTGAGTCCTTGTGGCTGATGGTGCCGTTGATGGCGCTGGCGTTTTTTGGCAAAGGTTTCGCGGCCATCGGCTGGGCCTGTATCGCCGACGCATCACCCAAGCGCCTCACGGGGCTCAGCGGTGCCGTATTCAATACCGTGGGCAACGTTGGCAGCATCGTCACGCCCATTGTCATCGGCTACATCGTAGGTATTACCGGCGGTTATGAAGCGGCACTGGTGTATGTGGCTGCCCACTGCATCCTTGGGTTGGCGACCTATCTGTTCATCATCCCGGACATCAAGCGGGTCGAGCTCAGCGACGATGCTCAATTTGAAGCGCCTGCATCGCCTTCGTCGCCGCCTCCTTCCCTGGCGGCCCGGCAGCCCTGAGGCCGGGGGTTATTTCGGCAGGGAGGCTCATACAGCAACGGGCGGGCAGGCCGGCGTTAACCCGCGCCCTGGCTCAGCCCGAGAATGTACGCGCGGAAGTTTCGCGTCACAGGGTCTGGGTCCCCCTTGCGCCAAGCGAGGTGCAGCTCTGCGTGAGCGCCGCCCAGTTCGATCGGCTTGAAGATGATCCGCTCGGACGGCAGATGCTGGGCCGTACTGGGCACCAGGGCGATGCCCATCCCGATGCTGACCAACGACAGAATGGTATGTGTCTGGTACAGGTACTGGACATAACTGGGTTCGACACCCGCCGCGCGGAACAGCCCGGACAGCAGCTCGAAGGAGTAGCGGCCCTCGGACGGCGAATACATGATGAAGGGCTGGCGATCCAGGTCTTGCACGGTCAACTGTTCACGCTGGGCCAGCGGCTGGTCGTAAGGCAAGGCGAGGGCGAAGGGGTCGCGCAACACGCAAACGGTTTCGATACCTGGGTGCAGCTTGTCGGGCCGTATCAGGCCCAGGTTCAGCCGGTTGGATAACAGCGCCTCCTTTTGCTCCGGGGTAGACATCTCCTTGAGTACCACGTCGATGTCCTTGAGCGTGTGATAGGCCCCCGCCACGATCTGCGGCAACACCTTGAAGCGTGCGGCGGATATGAACCCCAAGCTCAACGAGAGTACATTAAGCCGTTCTACTTCGGCCCTCCGGATCCGCACCCTCGGCTACAACCTAAATCCTGGTTTTCCTCACTCATCGAGTCGTCGTATGCGCTGATGAACAAAGCTGACAATTGAGGGACATTGCTGCGTGCAGGCTTCCAGCTCTGGGGAGCGTGCTCTGGGAGCTCATTTCCAATGCCGATCAGCATGCTGCCACCGACGTGAAGGGTGAATCGCCCCGAATCAATTTGCCCGCTGCGATTGATACATGCAGGCGGATATCAGTCAGGGCGCCAAAGTTGTCACGCGTAACAGGCTAGCCTCATGCCTTTAGCTCTTGCATTACGCTGAGCACTGCTTTGTGCGACAGATCGACGATCTCGTCGATTTCTGCGGTGGTGGTGACTAGCGGCGGCGCGAAACCCAAGATGTCACCGTGGGGCATGGCGCGTGCGATCAGATTCAAGTCACGTGCCGCCTTCGATACACGAGCGCCTACTTTCAGTAGAGGATTGAATCGGGTCTTGGTTGCGGGGGCGGCGACGAATTCGATGGCCGCCATCAGGCCGACGCCCCGGACTTCGCCAACGATCGGCAGGCCGGCGAAGGTTTCTTTCAGGCGTTGCTGGAAATAGCTGCCCACCCGCCGTGCGTTGCCCGGAATGTCTTCGCGCTCGACGATATCCAGCACTGCGTTTGCCGCCGCGACGCCCAGTGGATGGCCTGAGTAGGTGTAGCCATGAGAGAACGCGCCGACGCGATCCGCGCCATCTTCTAGCACCTTGTAAACTTTCTCACCAACGATCGCCGCAGATAGCGGCACGTACGCCGAGGTCAAGCCTTTGGCGACGGTGATCAGGTCCGGTTCTATGCCGTACAGGTCACAACCGAACATCGCGCCGGTACGGCCAAATCCCGTGATGACCTCGTCAGCGATCAGCAGGACGTCATACTTCCTCAGAATCGGTTGAATCGCTGCCCAATAGCCCGCCGGTGGTGGGGTGATGCCGCCCGTGCCGAGCACGGGTTCTGCGATGAACGCGCCGATGGTGTCCGGGTCTTCGCGCAGGATCAGCGCTTCGAGTTCTTCGGCGCGACGGGCAGAGAACTGCTCTTCGGTTTCGCCAGGTTGAGCGCCCCAGTAATGGTGTGGCACGCCAGCCTGCAGAATGCCGGACACTGGCAAATCCATGTAATCGTGGTAAAAGCTCATGCCCGTCATGGAGCCGGCGATGACTGAGCAACCGTGATAACCGCGTTCACGGCTGATAATTTTTTTCTTCTTCGGCAAGCCGCGCAGGTTGTTGTAGTACCAGACCAGTTTTGCCTGGGTCTCATTAGCATCCGAACCGGACATGCCATAGAACACCTTGCTCATTTTGCCCGGCGCCATGCGTACCAGTCGGTCGGACAAGCGAGCCAGGTCCTCGGTGGTATGCGCTGCGTAGGAGTGGTAGTAGGCCAGTTTGTGCGCCTGGCGAGAAATCGCATCCGCCACTTCGGTACGGCCATAACCCACGTTCATGCAATACAAACCGGCAAAGCCGTCGATGTATTCACGGCCGGTGGCATCAGTAATGCGGATGCCTTTGGCGGTTTCGATGATCGTCGGATCGCCGGCCTTGCCGCTGGCGAAATCCTTGAGCTGGGTGAACGGATGCAGTACCGATGCACGGTCCAGCGCTGAAATGTGATCCTGGGTTTGCTTATCCATGAGAGTTCTCCACTGGATTAAAGGCTGCCGACGCAGACGTATTTAAGTTCCATGTATTCAGCCAGGCCGTGACGCGAACCTTCACGGCCCAGGCCTGATTGTTTCCAGCCACCGAACGGGATCGGTGGGCCGGTGAATCTGGCGGTATTGAGGGCGACCATGCCGAATTCCAGACGGTCCGAGACCCGCGCGGCGCGGCGCAGGTCGTTGGTGTAAACGTAGGCGGCCAGCCCATATTCGGTACTGTTGGCCCGGCGCAAGACTTCTTCTTCGCTGTCGAAAGGCAGCAACGCGGCGACCGGGCCGAAGGTTTCCTCGATGGCGATATCCATCTCGTCAGTCACGTCGGCGAGCACGGTTGGTGTTACGAACGAGGCGCCCAGCCCGCATTCCTCACCGCCAACTGTCAGGCGGGCGCCGAGTGAGAGGGCGTTGCCAATCTGGTCGCGACACTTATTGGCCACCGACAGTCGCGTCATCGGGCCGATGTCAACGCCGTCCTCAAGACCATGACCCAACTTGAGTCTGGCAGTGGCCTCGCTGAAGGCCTGCACAAAAGGTGCGTATAAACCACGCTGGATGTAGATGCGGTTGGCGGCAAGACAATCCTGGCCGGAGGTCGCGAACTTGGCACCGATGCAGCCGACTACTGCTCCCTCCAGCGAGGCATCGTCGAAAACGATGAAAGGCGCGTGTCCACCCAGCTCCAGCGATACCTTTTTCAGGGTCTGCGCCGATTGCGCCAGGAGCTGGCGACCGATTTGGGTCGATCCGGTAAAGCTGAATGCTCGGACTTCAGGGCGCTGCATCAGCCGCGCTGACAGGATTTGCGCATCCCCGGTGATGACCTGGAACACACCCGCAGGCACGCCCGCCTGCTCTGCCAGTTTCGCCAGAGCCAGCGCCGATAGCGGCGTCTCCGACGCGGGCTTGATGATCATGCTGCAACCGGCAGCGAGTGCTGCGCCGGCCTTGCGCGTAATCATCGCCATCGGGAAGTTCCACGGCGTGATCGCTGCAGTGACGCCGATTGGCTGCATCTTTGTAGTGAGCTGGCTACCCGGCAAGTGACTGGGGATCGACTCACCGTAACTGCGCTCGCCGTCGGCGGCGAACCAGCCGAGAAAGCCGGCGCCGTATTCGATTTCGCCTAGGGATTCATTGAGCGGCTTGCCCTGTTCGGCGGTCATCAAAGTCGCCAGGTCAGCCGCATGTTCGCGGCACAGTGTCGCCCACCGCCGAAGAATTGCACCACGTTCTGCAGGTAACCGGTCGCGCCACAGAACAAAAGCCTGAGTCGCAGCATCGACAGCTTTGTCCATCCACTTCACGTCGCAATGGGCGACCTGGGCGATGACCATGCCCGTTGCCGGATCAACCACTGGTAGGCGTGATTCGCCCTCTATCCACTGTCCGTCAATGAAGGCGCGGGTTTCGAGAAGCTCGGGACAGCGCAGTCGCTCAAGCGCCGATAGGGCAAAGTGTTTCATGTCTAAGTCTCATCGTCGAGTGGGCGGGCAATGGACTTATTTTAGGCAACAGCTGGTTACCTAATGCTGCGTAACAACAGCGATTGGCGCAGTAATGCTGAGTGCTTAGAAGATATTCGCAGTTTTTCTGCGTGTAGATGGATTCAGAGGATGTTTTCGGGCCTGGCCTTATTATTTGACTTCGATGGCGCCCGGTATCGGAATGCTGAAACCTGCCTTTACCCGGTCCATCACCACCATCGTCTTGAAGCCCTTGATGTTGGGATTGTTATAGAAGAACTGCCGGGTGAATTGTTCGTACTCTTCCATGTTGCGTGTGGTCACCACCAGGACGAAGTCGGCATCTCCGGTGACGTAATAGCCGCTCATGATTTCCGGTGTGGAGCGAATCGACTGTTTGAACGTGTCGATGATGTCCGCGCGCTCGCGTTCCAGCGAAACCAGCACCAGCATCATCACATCGCGGCCAATGGCCTTGGGCGATACCACTGCAATGTCCGCTTCGATGATGCCTTGTGCGCGCAGACGCTTGAGTCTGCGTTGAATACCGGTGCTGGATAAGCCCACCAGCTCGCCAAGCTCTTCACTGGAGACCCGGTTGGAGCGCTGCAATTCACTAAGCAATCTTGCGTCGATTCTGTCCAGTTCCAAAGCCAAGCCTCACCGTCGTATCCGTTTGGTAAAGGGGCAGCGATGCGCTTGCGTGAGCGCACACCACGACCGCCATCGCGGCATAGATTACCGCGACGCACCTTCATTCGCAGAATTGAAATGTCTGCCCGTTTTAAGGGCGTACATAACATTTTGTTATTCATGGCAAGAAATCCCGCATTTGACAGTATGATGGTCGCGTTCCAAATTGTTGGTCACATACAAGGTTTAATTCAGTAAAGGGCAATGGTAATGAGCATTGATGTCAGTCCTCCCATTGTTCTGCGAGTCGATGCGTTGCATAAGCAGTTCGGTGATGTGGCCGTTCTTAAGGGCATTGATCTGAAGGTGCGTCAGGGCGAAGTGATCTCGCTGATCGGCTCCTCCGGTTCAGGTAAAAGTACATTTCTACGCTGTCTGAATCTGCTGGAAATGCCAACGTCGGGCGCCATTGAAGTCAATGGTCAAGGGCTGCATATCGATACTGCTAGCGATGGGACCGCGCGTTTGAGCAACCCGCGCCTGGTGGATACGTTCCGCCTGCAACTGGGCATGGTGTTTCAGAGCTTCAATCTCTGGCCACACCGCACGGTTCTGGAAAATGTCACCGAGGCGCTGATCTGGGTGAAAAAACTGCGTCGGGCCGACGCCGACGACAGGGCCATGCAGGTCCTGACTCGGGTTGGCATGGCCAACAAGCGTGACGACTATCCCTTGGCACTGTCTGGTGGACAACAGCAGCGGGTAGCGATTGCGCGGGTACTGGCGATGCAGCCGGGGATCATGCTGTTCGATGAACCTACTTCAGCACTGGACCCGGAACTGGTTGGCGAGGTTCTGCGGGTTATCCGCCAACTCGCTGAAGAGGGCAACACCATCTTGCTGGTGACCCATGAAATGCGTTTTGCTCGTGAAGTCTCAAGCCGGATCATTTTTCTGCATCAAGGGGTGATCGAGGATGACGGAACCCCTGAAGAGGTCTTCAATAACTCCAAATCCGAACGTGTCAGGGCATTCCTCTCACAACATTGAACCGCTGCCACACCAGTGAAAATGACTTTAGGGATTTCTCGATGAAGAAGACTTTGCTCGCGTTCGTTTGTGGCACCGCTTTGATCGCAACTGCTGTCAACGCCGCCGAAGATACCTTGACGGTGGGTACCGAGGGTGATGCGCCGCCTTACAGCATGGCGGACGTCAATGGCGCTGTGACTGGCTACGATGCCGACATTGCCAACGCGGTGTGCAGTGAAATGAAAGTCAAATGCCGCTTCGTCGTTCAGTCGTTCAGCACGCTGATTCCGTCCTTGAACGCTGACCGTTTCGACGTGATCGTGTCGGGGCTGGGTATCACCGAAGCGCGCAAGAAACAGATAGATTACTCCATTCCTTACGGCGGCGTCCCTCAGTATTACGTGGTGGCCAAGGATTCGCCGATCGCCTCCGTGGGCTCCATTGCCGAGATCGAGAAAATGCTCGATGGCAAGACCATCGGCGTGGTCAACGGCACCACTTACGCCAACTACGTGCAGAAGCACTTGCCCAACTCCGAGGTCAAGACCTACGACGCCACTACGCAAATGCTGGCGGATCTGGAAGCCGGTCGCATCGACTCCGCCTACAGCGACTCCCCGACTTGGACCGACTTCATCAAGACCCCGGGCGGTGCACGCTTTACCCGAGTGAAAGTTGCCGTACGCCAGGCAGACGATCCGACCGTGCTTGGCTATGGCATGGGCATCGGGATCCGTAAGGGCAACACCGCATTGCAGAGCAAGGTCGATACCGCACTGTGCTCCCTGTCGAAGAAAGGCGAGCTGACGACCATCAGCAAGAAGTGGTTTGACGAAGACTACGCCATCGCCTGCAAGCAATAAGACGTTCGTGAATGCCCTCGTCTGCCTTTGAGGCGAGGGCTGCGAACGCGCAGTGATGAATTGATGCAGGTGTGCAATGACTGACGTATGGCGGTTTTTATTCGAGCAGCGTTGGGCTCTTTCCTTGCTCAAGGGCAGCGCAGTGACGTTGGGGTTGGGCCTGCTGGGCATGTGTCTGGGACTGATCATCGCGTTGCCACTGGCGATCATTCGCTGGCGCAAAGTCCGCGTGGTAGGGCGTCTGGTCTTGGGCTATACGATGGTGGTGCGCAGCATTCCCGGGCTGTTGATCATCTATCTGATCTTCTTTGGCTCGGTACAAGCGGTGGACAGCATCGGCGAGTTTTTCGGCTTTCAGGCCGCCGTGCGCAGTGCTTATCCGTTTCTGATGGGCATGCTGGCGATCGGTATCATTTCCAGTGCGTATTCGGTTGAAGTCTTGCGCGGTGCGCTGCAAACGATTCCAGAGGGGCTGATCGAAGCGTCCAAGTCGCTGGCCATGCCGCGCAGTGCAATTTACCTGCGCATTGTTCTCCCATTGATGCTGCGCAACGCGCTGCCGGGCCTCAACAACGTATGGCAGATGACCATCAAGGATACCTCGTTGGTGTCTGTGGTGGGCCTGGGCGAACTGATGCGCACGGCCGCGTTGGCGGCGGGCATATCGCGCAGTCCGCTGGTCTTCTACCTGATCGCCGGTGCTGTGTTTCTGCTGATCACCTGGGTCAGCCAACGGCTGTTCGCGGTTTGCGAGCGGCATCTCAATCGCGGCTTTCTGGAGGCACGCTGATGGACATGGAACTGGTGCAGCAAGCCATTCCTTTTCTGCTGAAGGGTGCTCAGGTCACATTGATCATTGGCTTGTTCGGGGTGTTGATCGGTTTGCCCCTGGGCATTTTCGTGGGCCTGGTGCGGTTGTCGCGTCACCGGCAAACGGCAGCGTGCTTCTCGGCGTTCAGCGCGTTTTTTCGCGGCACGCCCTTGCTGGTCCAACTGTTCATCATTTACTACGGGTTCGGCCAGTTGGGGTTCGTGCGCAATAACCCGCTGTTGTGGTGGGTAGTTGGCAGCAGCCTGCACTGCGCAATTCTCGCCGTCGTGCTGAACACCATTGCCTACACCTCGGAAATCTTTCGTGGCGCGTTTCAGTCGATCCCCATAGGCATGGTAGAAGCGGCGCAGGCCTGCGGGATGTCGTGGTGGGTGGCATTGTTCCGGGTTCGCTTTCCGCTGGCGTTGCGCCAGGCATTGCCAGCGTACGGTAACGAAGTGGCCATTGTGATTAAGGAGTCGAGTCTGGCATCGACGATCACGGTTCTGGAAATCACTGGTTACGCCAAGCGCCTGATGAGTGAAACCTTCGCCATCATCGAGATATTCGTTATCGCCTCGGTGTTCTATCTGGTGATAAACCTGCTGGCGATGCTGCTGGTGCGTCAGGTGGAGAAGTACTTGTCGGGCGGTTTACGAACCGGTCGCAAAATTCATATCTGATTCTCGCTTGCGCGGGATGTCATTGGTGCGCGCGACGCCTGTCGTGCTTTGCTCAAGGGTCGTTTCATGAAACATATCATTGTCGTCGGCGCTGGCGCCGTCGGGCTTTCCTGCGCGCGGGCTGCGCTGAAGCGCGGTCATCGGGTCACTGTCCTGGAGCAAGGGTCGCTGCCCAATCCTCAGGCCGCCTCCTATGACCAGCACCGAATGATCCGCTACCAGTACGGTGACGCCGAAGGCTACACGCGGATGGTCGGCGAGGCGTTCGGTGCGTGGGAGCGACTGTGGCAAGACATAGATGCGCGCCATTGCGTGGCGACCGGCACCTTTGGTGTTTCTCTGGAGGCCAATGATGAGATCTTCCAAAGCGTTTCGACCTTCAAGCGCTTAGGCATCAGCCATGAGCTGATGGACAGCGCCAGCGCTGAGCGGCTTTGCCCGCAGCTCACGCTGCCGGAGGCTGCACAAGGCTTATATCAGGCAGACGGCGGCGTGTTGTTCGCTGACCGCATCGTTGACAGCCTGCTTGCATGGGTCACGCGGCATGGCGCGCAGATGCGGCCGCACACTCGGGTCGCTCATGTCGATACCGGGGTGAGCCGCGTCACCCTGGCGGATGGCGAAGTTGTCGAAGGCGACGCTCTGGTGGTCGCTGCCGGTGCCTGGTTGCCGGGTTTGATGCCGCACATTCCGGATCTGCCGACCTGGCGCCAGGCGGTGTGTTATGTCCAGGCCCCCGCAGAATTTCAGGCCGACTGGGCCAACGGACCCTGCCTGACCGACCTGGGTATAGGTGACAACTATGCACTGACGCCGGTAGACGGAACCGGCCTCAAGTTCGGTTCGGGCTTGCATCGCCGGGCCGGCGCACCCGATGCGGCGGGCTTCGTGGCAGAGCCGGAAGAAGGCTACGAAGTCATTAGTCATTTCGCCCCGTATCTGCGTAACGCCGCGGCCTACCGTCCGATCCGGATGGCGGTCGGCTACTACGTCAAGGATGCGTCGGCCAAGTTTCGCGTACAGCACGATGGCAAGGCCGTGGTCATCACCAACTGCGACGGGCAGATGTTCAAGTTCTCGGCGTTGATGGGCGAACGCGTCATGGCCTCCATCGACGGCGAACTTGCAGCGTCCGAACTCACCCGCTGGGCAGCGGGCGAGCGCTGATTTTTTTCCACAAACCCTTATTCGAATTCAACGTACAGGTACTTCTATGAGCTTTCTCACGCACTTTGATTTTTCCAACCTGGGTGAAGGCCGCAAGGGCGAGCCTTTGCCGGAACGCCTGGTCGAGGGCGATCCGAAATTCACCACCTGGGACATCGAAAAAAGCGCCGATGGCCGGGTCAATGCCGGGGTTTGGGAAGTGACCCCAGGCGCCTACTGGTCGATTAAGGGTGAAAGCTGGGAATACTGCGCAATCCTCTCCGGCATTTCCGAGTTGGTGGAAGAAGGGCAGCCGGTCAAGCGTATTCAGGCCGGCGACACCTTCATCATGCGCCCCGGTTTCAAGGGCATCTGGCGTGTCATCGAAACCACGCGCAAAGTCTGGGTCCAGCTGGATTGACCGGTATGAGTTTCGTCTACAAGGCTGAACCGGTGCGGGGTGAGGAGTGGCGGACGCTGTTCAAGGAGCGGGCGCCCGATCTGCCGTTTCATGTCTGGCCCGAGACCGGGCCGGCAGAGGATGTTCGTTATCTTGCAGTGTGGCAACCGCCAGCCCGGTTGATGGAACGCTTCCCCAATCTCGAGCTGTTGTTCTCGGTGGGGGCGGGCGTCGATCAACTGGACTGGACAGGCATTCCGGCCCACGTCCCGGTGGTGAGAATGACCGAGCCGGGCATCGCACAGGGCATGGCCGAATACGTCACCCTGGCGGTTCTGGCGCTGCACCGTGACTGGCCGAACTATCTGCAGCAACAGCGCGCGGGCATCTGGCGGGAGTGGCGCAACGTACCCGCAGCGCAACGACGTATCGGCGTGCTCGGCCTGGGCATGTTGGGAAAACACGTCTTGCAGCAGCTGCGACCATTCGGCTTTCCATTGGCCGGTTGGAGCCGCTCAGGCGGCGCCATCGAGGGCGTGGAGGTATTCGCAGGCGAAAGCCAATTGCCAGAGTTTCTGGCGCGAACTGATATCCTGATTTGCCTGCTGCCGTTGACCGATCAGACACGTGGGTTGCTGAACAGCCGCTTGTTCGGGCAACTGCCCAATGGCGCGGCGTTGATCAACGTAGGCCGTGGCGCGCACCTGATCAATGATGATTTGCTGGCGGCGCTGGACGCGGGGCAGTTGCGCGGCGCGGTGCTCGATGTCTGCGACCCCGAGCCCTTGTCTGCGGACCATCCATTCTGGAAAGACCCGAGGATCATCATCACCCCCCACGTCGCCAGCATGACCCGCCCTGAAACCGCTGTCGAGCGGGTGCTTGAAGTGATCACCCAGCATCGGGCGGGCGTACCGTTGAAGGGAGCGATAGATCGAAACAAGGGCTACTGAGGCGGCGAAAGGTCCTGTCCGGTCTGCTGGATCAGTTCGTTGTGCCACTCCATGAATTGCTTCCGGAACAGGTCGACAATGGCTGAACGGTTTCGACCCGACTGGCGCAATTCGGCAAAGCTGGCGTCGATGAACACACCGAATGGCCTGATGGTGATGCCCTTGCCCAGAAAGTCGAGGGTAGCGCTGGGGTCGATGATGGTGATCCCGGCGCCTGCGACCACCATGATCAACGCCGTGTGCGATAGCAGCGCCTCCAGCGTCACGGTACGCGGCACCCCCGCAAGCGCTACTTCGACGCGCATGGCGAACAGGCTGCCAGGTTCAAGGGCAATCATCCGTTGACCGATGAGGTCGTCGGGATAAATCACTGATTTGGCGGCCAGCGGATGCCCGTCGGGCAGGGCGACGACGGCGGCGATCGGCTGCATGGCTACGTCGAAACCGGGGCGATCGATCGGACCGTCGGCGTATCCCAGATCCGCCTGTCCGGACGCCACGCTCTCAATCACTTGAGGTGAAATCAACCCGGTCAGGGCGACATACAGATTGGGCTTATCGGCGACGAACTGTGCGACGAAGCGCGGAAGAATGCCGCTTGCCAGGGCTGGCATGGCGGCGATGCGTAGCGAGCCTGCCGAGTGACGACTGATGTCGGCCGCCATCTGCGTCAGCCGGTCTAGCCCTACGAATGAGCGAGTCACCTCCTTGATCAGGGTAAACGCCGCTTGAGTCGGGATGATCTGGTTGCCGTGGCGCTCGAACAGCAGCAGCTTGGTCGCCGCCTCGAAATCACGAATCAGGCGGCTGACCGCAGGTTGCGTGACGGACATCAACTCGGCCGCTGCCGTCATGCTGCCGGTGGTCATCACAGCGCGAAATGCTTCGACCTGTCGCAGGTTCATCTGCGGGCTCCATAATATTTAGTTATTCGCAATGCTTTTTTCGGAATTTGACGTAATGCTCGCTCAAACGCAAAGTATGTGCAAGTCACTCATCGGCCGTGCGCGGTGCAAAAGGAAACAGCGTGGAGCAAGCGGAAATAGTCATCGTTGGCGGCGGCCTTATGGGCGCGGCGCTCGCGTGGGCCCTGGCCGGGCTGGGGCACGATGTGCTGGTGCTCGATGGCGGCGATCTCGATCCACGGGCATCGCGGGCCAACCTGGGTTTGGTCTGGGTCAGCGACAAGGGCGTGGGCCAGCCGGATTACGCCATCCTGTCCCGGGACGCAGCGTTGCATTGGCCAGCGTTCGCCGCCGTAATACAGGAGGAAACCGGCATTGACCTGCAATTGCAGCAACCCGGCGGCTTCAACTTCGCCCTGTCCGAGCAAGAGCTGGAGCAACTGACCGCAAACATGGCGACCATCGCGGATCAGACCCATGGCGAACTGTGCAGCTATGAAATCCTTGACCGCGAAGAAGTCCGAGTCCGGTTGCCGCACATTGGGCCGGGCGTGGTGGGCGCCTCTTTCTGTCCCTATGACGGTCACGTCAATTCGCTGCGGCTGTTCAATGCACTGCACTTGGCAATGACCAAACGTGGCGTGGATTACCGACCCCAGCGCCCGGTCGAGCTCATCGAACCCACAGACGATGGTTTCACCGTTTCGGGAGCCTGGGGGGCAGTGCGGGCGCGCAAGATTATTCTGGCGGCGGGCCTGGGCAACACACGCCTGGCGCCCATGGTCGGTTTGTACGCGCCCTTGGTACGGTCCAAGGGCCAGGTGATCGTCACTGAAAAATGCAGACCGTTTTTCCCCTCGGTGTCAGGGGCACTGCGTCAGACCGGGGAGGGCAGTGTGCTGATTGGCGAGAGCCAGGAAACCCACACCGGGTCGTTGGCGGTCAACCACAGCATCAGCGCGGTACTCGCCGAGCGTGCCGCACGGGTATTTCCTGTCATTGCAGACTTGAACGTCGTGCGGATCTGGACCGGTTTTAGGGTCAAGACCCCGGACGGCATGCCAATCTACCAACAGTCCGAAACTCACCCAGGGGCCTTCGTCATGTTGTGCCACTCTGGCGTGACCCTGACGGCACTGCACGCCCTGGAGATCGCCCCGCAGATTTCAGCCGGTGTTTTGCAGCCCCGGTTGCAGCCATTTCACGCCCGGAGGTTGCATGTTTCGTAAAGTCACGCCCGGCGATAAGGCTCTGTCTTTCCATTTCGAAGGCGGTGTTTGCAGCGCAGAACCTGGCGACACCGTGGCGCTGGCGTTGCTGGTAGCGGGTATCGACAGCTGTCGCGACAGTGTCGTGAGCGGTCAGCCTCGCGGCCCCTATTGTTTGATGGGCGCCTGCTTCGAATGCCTGGTGGTCATCGACGGGGTCCAGAACCTTCAGGGCTGCCAGGTTCAGGTGCGTGAGGGGATGGTGGTCACGCGGCAACGCGGTGGCCGCCATGCGCTGGGGGACACTCTGTCATGAGTGCTTCGCTGATTGAGCATGCCGACCGACTCGCCGCCCGTTACGACGTCGTCGTGGTTGGCGCTGGCCCGGCCGGGTTGACTGCCGCGACGCAAGTAGCCGCCGAAGGTTTGAGTGTTCTGGTGCTCGATGAAAACCTGGCACCGGGCGGGCAGATCTATCGTGCGATCACGCTCCGTGCTCAAACCGGCAGAGACTATCTGGGGGCAGCTTATTGGGACGGCAAGCGGATTGCCGACGCCTTTCTCGCCAGTTCGTTGACCTATGCGCCCGCTGCCAGGGTCTGGAGCCTGGATCCGGCGTCTCCCCGAGACGATGAGCCTTACGCGCGAATCGGCGTCTCCCTCGGCGGTGCATCCAGGCATGTACAGGCGCGCAGGGTGATTCTGGCCACCGGCGCCCTTGAGCGTCCGACGCCCGTGCCGGGCTGGGCGCTGCCGGGGGTCATGACCGCGGGCGCCGCGCAGATTGCCTTGAAGTCCGCCGGCCTTGTTCCCAGTGGCCGGGTAGTTCTTGCTGGCTGTGGCCCGCTGCTTTACCAATTGGCGATGCAATTGCAGGGCGCCGGTGCGGACATCGTTGCGCTGCTCGACACCGGCCCCGGCATGGGGTCAGCCTGGCAACATTTGCCGCAATTTCTGTTCTCGCCCTATGTCATCAAAGGGCTGTCGCTGCTAATGAGCGTGCGCCGGCGCTTGCGCGTGGTCAGCGGTGTCCGTCATCTCGCGATTGAGGGCGAAGCCAAGGCAAGGCAGGTCAGGTTTGAAACCGAACGTGGGACAGAAACCCTGACCGCCGATCTGGTGCTGCTGCATCAAGGCATTATTCCCGACACTGCCCTGGCTAATTCGGCAGGTTGCGCGCTGGAGTGGAACGAGTCGATTCGTGCCTTCCAGCCCAAGGTCGATGTGCAGGGCTGCAGCAGTCTTGCCGGTATCTTCGTTGCTGGCGATGGTGCCCGGATTGTCGGGGCGCTGGCCGCAGCTGAAACAGGGCGAGCGGTGGCGTTGGCGGTACTTGCTCAACTGCGGGCCGAGCGCGCGGAACAGTTTGAGCAGCAGCGAGTTGATGTGCTCAAACGCAGCGCGTGGCTGCAACGCGGCCGACGTTTCATCGATGCGGCTTATCTGCCGACTCAACCATTCCTAGCGCCTGAAGACAGCTCGACTCTGATCTGTCGTTGCGAGGAAGTCACCGCAGGCACTGTGCGTGAAGCCGCCAAACGCGGCGCCTGCGGACCTAATCAATTGAAGACGTTTACCCGCTGTGGCATGGGCCCTTGCCAGGGACGCCTGTGCGGCCCGACGGTGGTCGAGTTGCTGGCCGATGAAGGCCGGATCAGCCCGGCGCAGGTCGGCACCTATCGTTTACGGGCACCGATCAAACCTCTGCGTCTGGCTGAAATAGCCGGACTGCCCGCTACCTCTGCAGCCATCCATGCGGTGACTGGTGTATGGCCTCTGACACCCAAAACACACCCTGCTCAAATTGACCGAGAACTATCGAATGACCGATAGACATTTACAGACGCCCATCATGCATCGCGTGGTGGAGAGCAATGGACTGGTATTCCTTGGCGGCGTAACCGCCGATGACGAAAGCTTGGATATGGCCGGGCAAACCTTGCAGGTGCTGACCAAGATCGATCAGTACCTGGCCGTGGCCGGCACGGACAACAGCAAACTGCTGAGCGCCACGATTTTCCTCACTGACCTGGGTCAGAAGCCGCAAATGGATACTGTCTGGAAGACCTGGCTGGCCAAGGATGATCTTCCTGCGCGGGCTACTGTCGGCGTCGCCGATCTGGGGGGTAATGCGCTTATTGAGGTCGTGATTACCGCAACTAAATAGCAACGTTGGAGGTGAGGGCCGACACGTCCACGGTGAGACTTTACGCACGTCCCAGCTTGCAGGCAGGTGCTGACCGGCGAGATAGACGGATCGGCAACCACAGGGTTCAGGCAGTTTTAAAAGCAATGCCGCAGGCAAGAAACCCTGCGCTCAGTCGCTGCCTCAGAAAGCCGACCAGCTCGGTCACCGACTTCGGCACATGAGGTGAGTAAGGCCGTATGAGATGAATCTCGCGGGCAAATAGTGGAAGTAATGTGTTCTCGCCAACGCGAATATCACGCTAACAAGTGCTGAGCAGCCGCTCCAGCTGCGCAAGCTCCCAAGTGCTCAAGAGCTCCATGGGGTCGGTACCGTACCGCTGGAACGAATCGAACAGGTAAGCACGGCCGTCGGGGCTGTAGCAGCTATCACAATAGTCCAGGGTATCGCAATCGTTGTAGAGCGTGATCACCCAACCATCTGCATCTACCGTCATCAGGCCGCAGTAGATCTCGCCCCAGGAGTGGTTTCCGAGCCGGCGCATGATGCGCACGCCAAGGGCGATGTCACGTAGAACTTGGCAGGCCTCGCGGGCGGTAAGGGGCTTGGGGGACAACACGAAATTCACCTGTGTGGATCAACCTCGAACGAATGGTATATGAAACTTCGCACGGGGTGCGTGCCGCGCTGCCGTCAATTTGTTAGCCTCGGTCTCTATTTGGAGATCACACATGACAACCAATGCTCAGTCAAAGCTGGCAGCCCGTTATGGTTCGGTGAGTGCCTCGGCACCTGCCATTTGGAACGAGACCATTGACCAATTGCTCGACCATCGCAGCGTTCGGGCCTTCACTGATCAGCCCTTACCACCAGGCATTATCGAAACGCTGGTCGCTGCGGCCCAGTCGGCCTCAACGTCCTCGAACCTGCAGGTATGGAGCGTCGTCGCTGTTCAGGACGCTGATCGAAAGGCTCGGTTGTCGGCGCTCGCGGGCAACCAGGCCTACATTCGCCAAGCTCCGCTGTTCTTCGTCTGGCTTGCCGACCTGTCCCGGGTGCAGCGGATCGCCGAGCAACAAGAGGTTGAACTGGAGGCCTTGCCTTACCTTGAGAGCCTGCTGCTAGGAACCATCGACGCCGCGCTGGCGGCTCAAAATGCGGTGGTGGCTCTGGAGTCGCTTGGCCTCGGAAGCGTTTACATCGGCGCCATCCGCAATGACATCGAAGGTGTTGCCAAGGAGCTCCAATTACCTCCCCAGGTCTACCCCGTGTTCGGCCTCTGCGTCGGGTATCCGTCCACGGATCGGCCAGCCAAGGTCAAGCCAAGACTGCCCCAGAGCGCAGTCCTGCACCACGAAACCTATTCAGCCAGTGCCGAGCCAGATGCGATCGCGGAATATGACCAGGAGTTGGGTGCGTTCTACCAGCGCGAGGGCCTCAAGGCATCTGGGTGGTCGGAGCAAGTGATCAGCAGGCTTCGGAGTGTTTCGAATCTGCACGGGCGTGAGGCGCTTGTTGAAGAGCTCCAGCGGATGGGGTTTGGGCTGCGCTGAAGCATGTTATTCATCGAACATCTTCAGGGCAGGGCGGCCAACGCCCGATTGTATGCTCGTTATCACCCATTTAATGGCATTCAGCCTGGGAATGGGGTGTAGTGGTCAACTGATCCCGGACACTGCGTTAAGTTTTTCTTCAGCGACCGCAGGTGCCGCCAACGCAGCGCTCATGTAGCCCACCGTCGTGTTTTCAGACTGCGAAACAGCCGCTCCATAGGCGCGTTGTCAAGGCAGTTGCCGCGCCGGCTGATGCTCTGTTTGAAGCGGTATCGGCATAGCCTCTGGCGGAAACTTCGGCTGCCGTATTGGCTGCCCTGATCGCTGTGGAACAGCACCTTTTGAGGCCGGCCACGCTGCTCATAGGCCGGCGTCGGGCTTCGCCGAGAACGCCCAGCCCACAACCCGGCGCGCATAAAGATCGATTACGGCCGCCAGGTAGTGCCAGCGACCCTCAGCCCAAACGTACGTGATATCACCGCACCAAACCTCATTAGGGACGCAACGGTGAACTCCCGGTCAAGCACGTTCGGGATATCGAGCCGCTCCACGGTAGCCTTTTTGTAGGCATGCGAACCCGGCTGCTTGCTGATCAAATTCATCTCGCGCATCAACTTACGTACCTTGAATCGCCCAATGCATGCCGTCCTCTTTCATCATCTGCATGATGCTCCGGCTGCCCGCAGCGCTTCGACTTTGCGTAAATAGCTCGTTCACACGGCTGCGCAAAACCACCCGCTCGGCATCCGGAAATCGACGTTTGCGGCAGTAGGCGTAGTAGCAAGATCGGGTGACTTCAAATACCGAGCACAACAGATCAACCGGCTCCTCGGAGCGAAGCTGATCAACTAATGCGAGCGATCGTGCTCCTCGGCCATCAGAGCGCGGTAGCCTTTTTTAGGATCGACTTTTCCCGTTCCAGCCGATTGATTCGGGCTTCCAGTTCTTGGATTTTTTGCTGCTCAGGTGTCAACGCCTTGCTGGTCGGGGTGACGCCGCCACGCTCCTGCTGGAGCTGGCTGACCCACCGACGTAATGCTGATTCAACCAACCCGAGCGATCGAGCTGCCTCAATGTGGCTGTTGCCTTGGTCTAGCACCAGGCTGGCGGCTTCACGTTTGAATTCGGGGGTAAAGGTACGGCGTGCTTGGTCATCGGACACCTCTCTATGGCGAGCATTCTCGCCCAAATGGGTGTCCGGTTTCATCAGACCACTACAGCAGCACCTCATTGAACAACCAGCGGAACAGACCACTGTCACGAAAACGGCCATGGCGATTCTTCGAAAAGGTCGAGTGATTGGGTACTTCGTCTTCCAGGCCCAGCCGGCAGAACCAGCGATAGGCCAGGTTTAGATGCACCTCTTCGCACAATCGTCGCTCGGAACGGATGCCATAGCAGTAGCCGACGACCAGCATGCGCACTATTAACTCTGGATCAATCGAGGGGCGCCCGATGGGGCTATAGCAATCCGCCAGGTAGGCGCGCGCAAGTCACTGAGATCCAGGCACTGGTCGATGTTGCGCAGGAGGTGTTGAGCCGGGACGTGATCTTCCAGATTGAACGAGTGGAACAGACGCTGCTGCCCTCCCGGTAACTGTCCCATCATGCTGTTTGCTCCCGCGCTCGCTGACAGAGCAATTCTGCCGGCGCCATGGGAAGGCAGCTACGTTTTCAACAGAATTGACCCAAAACGGACGGCGAAGAATAGCGGGACGGCAGGAGGCGACCGTTTGGCTGAGAATCGGTGACGTCACCTCTAAAAAGAAAGGTCGACTGAGCTCTTGATCTACTTTCGGTTGTTCCTCTTATGTTCATGCTCTATTTCGCCACAATTGCTCTTTATCACGATTACGTGTCGATTCGTAGTTGTCTGTCCATTCGCTGAGCCATTCGAGAGTACAACTTGGCCGCGATCGATATCCCCCACGATCTGGCGCTGGTGGCTCGGCGGCACTGAATGGCAACCGACTAACGTGCAGCTACACCCACTTTCCACTGCTTGGGCGGGAGGGTGCCGTTGACCGCATACTCGCCAACGATACGATCTTTGTACACTCTCGGGTTATGCGAACTAAGCGTACGGGCGTTGCGCCAGAAGCGGTCCAGGCCTTGGGGCAGTAGTGTTGCTGAGGCGCCCAAGGCATCGAACAGCTGCGTGGCTGCGTTCATGATCAGGCTGGTGACAATCGTCTGCGCCTGCGCAACCTCCAGTTCAGCCATCGCCACGGCGCGTTCCTGCGCCTCAGGTGCGACACCAGGATCAATCTGCGCGGCCCGCTGGATCGCGCTGCCCAGCTGCGCGACGATCGCGCCGGCGCTGTAGGCCGCCGCGCGCAGTTGCCCAATCACCTGGAGAATCTGCGGATCGGCGGATGCGCGCGAGGCATTGCCGATGCTGAAGGTCCGGGTGCGTGAGGCAACCGCCTGAGCGGTTTCGCCAGCGATGGCCCGGCCAACGCCCGCAAGGTTAGCCAAATGTACGGTCTGCAGAAAGGCCGGCGAATAGGCGAAACGATCCTTGTCCAGCTTCACTTCCTGATTAGCCACCCTGACGTGTGTGAAATGCGCGGTGCCGCTGGCGGTCAGGGTTTGGCCGAAACCGTTCCAGTCATCCACCACCTCTACGCCCGAGGCATTGCGGCGCACAGCAACGGCCATGGTTTCACCTTCGGGACTGGTGGCACCTACATCAATCCAGTCGGCGTAAAGGCAGCCGGTGCTGTAGAACTTGCTGCCGTTGAGTACCCATTCGTCGCCGTCGCGATAGACCTGTGTCGCGTAGGCCCCGAGTGCGACCTCCCCGGTTTCGCTGCGAGCGCTGCTGATCAGCACGTTTTCGCCCAGGCGTTTCATCCATCGATCACGGAACGTCCCGGCAGGGGCATAGAGCATGTTCTCCACGTAAGCCATATGGCCGCGTAATGCCTGCACCAGGTTGGAGTCGGCTTCGCCCAGCTCTACCAGGAGCGCAAACAGTTCGCTGATGCTGATCCGCTGCCGCCATGACTCACGGGCACCCGCAGCGAGAGGAACCCGGCCTCGCGCAGCCATTCGATCTCCCCTATGGGCAGGCGCCGTTCGCGCTCCCTGGCGATGGCAGTGGCGCAGATTCGTGCGAAGGTGGGACGAAGCGCTCGGCGAGCGCTTCGTACGTAGCAGTGGGTGGGCTGCCCCATGCGCCTTGAGTGTGTGACATTTCGACTCCTGTATGACCCTCTGAAACGGGTCAGGGCTGCCGGTTCAAGCCAAGTTCTGTGGTGGATTCGGGTGGGATCTGACCGGTATCACGGGGAGCACCAGACCAGTGTCCTGCAGGTTGTCCAGACCGATGTCTGCCAGGTCCGACACACCGGCATACGCCATGCAGCGGTCCAGCTCTTCGCGCAGGAACTGCAGACACCGCGCGCTGCCGGCGTATCCCGCTGCCGCTAGCCCGTACAGCGGCGCGCGGCCTAGCAACACCGCTTCGGCGCCCAGTGCCAGCGCCTTGAAGACATCGCTACCCCGCGCAAAGCCGCTGTCGACCCAGACCGGACAGCGGCCAGCAACGCTGGCGATCACGGCTGGCAGCAACTGGGTAGGGCTGCAGGCACTGTCCAGGTTGCGCGCGCCGTGGTTGGACAGGATGACTGCGTCGGCACCGGCGACCACGGCAGCGAGTGCGTCTTCCACGCAGCCAATACCCTTGATGATCAGCGGCCCGGTCCAGCGCTTGCGGATGTGTGCCACGGCGCGCCAATCGGCAGACTCGTCACGCTTGACCGGAGCCCAGCGTTGCTTCTGGCGACCGGCGACACTGTGACGCATCGCCTGCGGATAGTTTTCAAAACGTGGCATGCTACCTGCCGCCAGGTAGCGGGCAATCACTGCGCACAGCCATCCTGGGTGGCAGGCAAAATCCAGCACGTTGCGTCGGTTCAGGCGCATCGGCACGCTGAAACCATTGTGCGAGTTGTATTCGCGGTTGGGTGACACCACGGTATCAACCGTCAAGACCAGCGCGTCGTAGCCCGCTGCACGGGCGCGGTCGATCATCTGGTCACTGGTTGCGGTTTCCGGTGAGAGGTACAACTGAAACCAGAGCGCGCCATTGCACGCCTCGCGCACCTGTTCCATGGGCGTGATCGACGACATGGCCAGAACATAGGGCACGCCGGCGTCGGCTGCGCTGCGCGCCAGTTCGGCTTCACCGCGATACCAGAGCATGCCGGCGGCACCCGTCGGCCCAACGATCAGCGGAAGTCCCTGTGCTCGACCGAGCAGGGTCGTGGCGGTGCTGCGCTGGCTCACGTCCACCAGCGCACGCGGTTTGATCTTGATGCTATCCAGCACGCTGCGGTTATGCTGCAGGCCGACTTCGTCCTCGCTGCCACGGGCGACGAACTCGAACAGACCGCGGGGCAGGCGCCTTTTGGCCAAGGTGCGCAGATCATCGATATTCTGCGCCCACTGCAATTTACTCATGGTTTGAGCCACACGTTTTTAAGCGACGAAAGCGCGCCATCCGGCGCTTGCGACACGCCACCCAGCCTGGAGGAATACACCGAGAAGTTCTCCAGTTCGATTAGCGGGAACACCGGCAGATCGGTCTGGGCGATGAGTTGCAACTCATGGAAGCTCTTGACCCGCTCTGGGCCGTCACCCTGAACCTGAAGCGCCTCGATCAGCTTGTCCATCTCCGGGTTCTGGTAGTTCGAGGCGTTGACCCACGGGATACCGGGCTTGATGGTTCTCGACGAGTACTGCCGCAGTACACCCATTTGCGGGTCGGAATAGCCTGAGAACTGACCGCCGTTGATATCGAAATCGTATTCGCCGTAGACCTTGCGCAGGAAGGTCGGCAAGTCCTGGTTACGCACGGTTGCTTCGATGCCGACGCGCTTGAGGTTCTGGCGCACGTATTCGTCACTGTTGGCGAAGGTGTCGTTGAACGGCTGGTGGTCCAGATTGATGCGAAAGCGCACGCCGTCGGCCTTGCGCGGGTAACCGGCGGCGTCCAGCAACTGCTCGGCACGGGCCGGGTCGTACGGGTATTGCGGCAACCCTGTGGCATGGAAGCGCGTGACCGAGGACACGATCGGGCTGTCGGCGGGCTTGCCGAAGCCGTACCAGACGGTGTCGATCAGCCCTTTGCGGTCGATGGCCTGTGCAATGGCCTGGCGTACCCGCAGATCGGCCAGCTCTGGTCTGCGCAGGTTGAACTCTATGAAGTAGTACGAGGCTTGCCATTCATAGCCATGGGTGTCGATGACCAGATCCGGCAGGGCCTTGAGTCGTTGCACATCGGCCAGCGGCACCGGGTTGTAAGGCGCGTACAGGACCTCGCCGGTTTCCAGCGCAGCGGAGCGCGACGCGGCGTCCGGAATGATGCGGAACACCAGTTTGTCGACTTTCGGTTTGCCGGCGTCCCAGTAGTCCGGGTTCTTCTCCAGCGCGATAAATTGACCTCGCTGCCACTCCTTGAAGCGAAATGGCCCGGTGCCCACAGGCTTGACGTTGTACGGATTGGTGGCGACGTCGGTGCCTGCGTACAAGTGCTTGGGCAGGATCTGCGCCTCGACTGCATTGACCGCGCTGAAGATCACGGGCGACGGATGATCGAGTTTCAGGACCACGGTGAAATCGTCCGGTGTCTGCACTTCGCGCACGGCGGCGAAGGTCACGCGGCCGCGGGCATGGAGTTTTTTCCAGACTTCTTCGAGGCTGTACTTCACGTCCGCAGAGGTGAACGGCACACCGTCGTGCCATTTCACGCCATTACGCAAGTGGAAGGTGATGGTCAGGCCGTCGTTCGAGGTTTCCCAAGACGTGGCCAGCGAAGGCTGCGGATTGAAGCGTTCGTCATAGCTGACCAGACCATCAAAGATGTTGCTGGACACCACCCCGTTGGCGTAGGTGTTGTTGATGGCGCTGGTCATCGCCGTCGGTTCCGGTTGCACGATGGCCGTCAGGGTGCCGCCAGTCTGTGCATGGGCGAGGGGGATCACCAACGTGATCAGCGTCGCCGCCAGGTAAAGGGTTTTCACAAGATAGCTGGGCACGGTGTTGCTACTCCATATGGACTCACAGGGGGCAAGGGCGCGAGAGGCGCCCACCGCTGATCCTGCGCAGGAGCGCTCAGAGCAGTCGTGGGATAACGGGTGAATCGGTGTCTCAGGCCCTGATACGGAAGCGCGCGTTGGCGTGGTCGCCTACTTGGCGCGGCAAGTCTTCTTCCCAGGCGATGTAGGCGGCGCTGGCCTCGGCGTTGCCGTCATGGCGGTCATGCAGCCAAAACAGATAATCGATGCGCAGATCGTCTGGGACCTCGACGCGACTGTCCGACGCGATGGCTGCCGAGCGCCATTGGCCTGCGTCGCCGGTGACCACGTAAGCCTCCAACTTCTGGTCCAGCAGGTCCTTGACCACGCCTCGCGCCAGAGCGATGTTTTCCGCGAACACCAGCCACTTCCTGCCTGCGCCGAATTGTTTACGCAGGCCATCGAGGCGTGCACGATTGACCCACTGCGCATTGTGCGGCCGCACCTGCTGATAGCCGGCGCTGCGGTCGGCAGACAGCACGACAGCACCCTGTTGCAACCACAGCGCCGCGGTGGTGGCGTCGATGTATTCAAGCCCCGACCAATCGGCCTGCACCGGCGGCCGGGCCAAAGCCTCCCGGTCGATGCCGATCAGCACGCTCGCCTCCCAGCCCAATTGTTGCAGCCAATGGGCCGTGGTGGTTGCACGCACGCCATCTTGATCATTGAGCACGATGCGCGCGTTGCGCGTGCCGACCCACAGGTCGAGCGTCTGGACCAATTGGCCGCCAGCAACATTGCGCGCATCGGCGCGATGGCCCGAGGCAAATTCCGAGACGTCGCGCACATCGAACACGTAAGTGGTGCGGCTGTCGTCGGCCTGCCACTGGCTCAGGGTCCGCTCGTCGATCGAAGTAATCCCGTGGCGTTCAGCCAAATCCTGAGCGCGCTCTACAGCTGCTTCGCGGGCCGGGTTGCTGATGGCTTGGTAACGAGTGGAATCATCATTGACGGTTTTCAGCCCGCTGAGGCGCCAGCCTTGGGTGCCTCCCGCCAGCGCCACGACCTTGTTGGGCACGCCGCCATTGATCAGCGTCTGCGCGCCGACGATGCCACGGGTGCGCCCGGCACAGGAGACCACCACCAGGGTGTCGGGCGAAGGCACGAGGTCGTTGAAACGGTACAGCAGTTCGGCACTGGGTACGCCAATGGCCGTCGGTACATGAAAGCGCTGGTATTCCTCAAGGGTGCGGCTGTCCAGCAGCACGTAGTCAGCCTTGTCGTGGATCAACCGATTCAAGTCTTCGGGCGAAATTGCTGGGGTGTGCAGGCTGTGCTCGACGCATTCGGCGAATGCCTTGCTCGGCACATTGATGCCCTGGAATACCGCGAGACCTGCGGCCTGCCAGGCCAGGATGCCGTTTTCGAGTACATGCACATCGGTATAGCCCAGCGCATTGAGCACGTGCGCGGCACGTTGGCCCTGTTGATTGTGCTCGGCGAGCAACACAGTACGGGTGGTCAGCCGTGGCACTCGAGGCGGGAATTCAGTTTCCAGCACGCTGTACGGTACGTTGATTGCCAGCAACGGGTGCGCTTCGCCAAAGATGCCTTCTTCGCGAATGTCGACGAAGGCCAGTTCTGCTCCGTCTTCCAGCCATTGCTGCAGGGTGCTGATGGAAATCGGTGGGTGTGTGCTCATGGTAAATCCTCTGAGAAAGGGGGTGTCAGATCCGCAGTCCAGCCTGTTCAAGCAGTGGCAATATCCGCTCGCCGAAATAGGCGAGTTCGCTCTGGTAATCGACGAAACAGAGTTGCAGGCCATCGCATCCAGCGGCCTTGAGCTGGATGATCTGTTCGACGATCTGCTCCGGCGTGCCAATGAGCTGAATATTGCCGCCGACAATGCGCTCGTCGCGCTGATGACCGCGCCAGGAGCGGCTGTCGCCGGTGGCGTGGGTGTGAAAGAAACCATCGACGGCGCCGTCGTCGGCTTGGTCCAGGATCGCCTGATAGACCGTGCGCGCCTCGGCCTCGCTGTCGCGGGCGATGATCATCGGGTTGACAAGCGTGCGTACGTCGCGGCCCACCGCAAGGGCTGCCTGCTTGACCTGTTGGTTGATGGCAGGCAGGGCCTCGACAGCCGCATCGAAACTGGCACCGGCCGGGCTGGTGACGAAAATCAGATCGGCCTGGCGCACAGCATGGGCGATGCCGGCGGCGGAACTGGTGGCGCTGACCAGCACAGGCCGCCCATGGACCGGCTTGGGTGTGACGAAGGCCTTGTTCAGCTCCCATTGATCGCTGTGGTAGTCCAGGTCTTCATCCAGTGTCCAGAGCTGGCGCAGGATATCGACGTATTCATCGGCCAGTTCGTAGCGTCGGTCGTGTTCGATCTGCTGCTGACCGAACATCGCCCATTCATCCTTGCGAAAGCCGGTGACAACGTTCAGTCCCCAGCGACCACCGGACATGTGGTCGAGGGTGGCGCCGAACTTGGCCAGGTGCAGCGGGTGCCACGGGCCATAGAACACATGCACGGTGGAAATCAGCAGGATGCGCTCAGTGATCGCCGCCAGACCTGCGGCGGTTATCATCGCGTCGAGGGCCGTTTCGCGGTAGCGCATGTCACCGCCGAAACCGCCCTTGGACAACCAGTGCGCCGGTCCGAACACCAGATCGAAGCCCAGTGCTTCGGCCTGCTGCGTGAGCTTGGCGTTGTAGTCGAATGTCCAGTCGGTAACACGGGGGTAGGCTGACATGGTCCAGCCGCCGTTGTGGATCGGCAGAAACAGCCCCAGCAGCAAGGGCTGGCGCAGGGCCTGGCCCAGCGGACTTTGGTCAGGCAGAGGTGCAAGTACGGGGAGCGACATGGCTGGACTCATATCTTGGTGCTGATGGGGGGCAGTTGATCGTTGAGCAGAAAGTCGCCGATCAACTGAGTTTTCCATGCCGCAGGGTCGTGGGTGGTGTGGGTGCGCGCGTTGCGCCAGTGGCGATCGAGATTGCGCGTCTGCAAGGTGGCCGAGGCGCCACCGACGCGGAACAGCGCCTCACTGTTGTGCAACGAGGCGTCGTTGGCGGCGACCTTGGCTTCGGCCACGGCGATGGAGGCCAGCCCCAGAGCCTGGTCGGCGTCCTGTCCAGACTTGAAAAACGTCACGGCACGGTCGAGGGCACCCGCAGCCCGGTCCAGCAACGCTTCTGCGGCGTGGGCGCGGATCGACATCTCGCCGACCGCTTGCTGGACGAACACGTCGTCGGTGGCCCGTGCCACTTTGGCTTCCGGCACCGCACGGGCATGACGGCGCCCAAAATCGACCGCGTCTGCCAACGCCGCCAGTGCAATGCCGACATCAATGGCCGCATGCAGCACTTGAGCGAAGGCACCTTCGTAGGTGCGGCGTGTATTCCACTGCGGCAGGTGAAGGATTTCATCCTCGCTGACGCTGACATGATCGAACACGACCGTGCTGCTGGCGGTGGTGCGCTGACCCATGCCGTTCCAGTCATCGATCACCTGTACGCCATTGCGTTCGGTGGGCACCAGCGCCAGCGCGCGTCCTTGATCGGTGTTGGCGATGACGTAGAAGTACTGCGCGAACAGGCTGCCCGTAGCGTAGTGCTTGGTGCCATGCAGACGCCAGTCCTGGCCGTCCTGGGACAAACGTGTAGCGATTTGGCCGACCACCGCGCCGCTGCGTTCAGCCGAGGCATTGGTAATTACACCGCCGTCGGCGATGAAACCCAGGTAGCGCTGCCGTTGCTCGGCAGAGGCGTGAATCCGCAGCTTTTCCACCCCACAGAAATGCGGCTGCACAGCCTGGGCAATGTTGGGGTCACCCTGGGCGATCAATACCAGCAGTTGTGTGAGCTGGCTGACGCTCAGGTCTGCGCCGCCGAAAGAGGCCGGGACGCGTGCGGCCAATATCCCGCTGTCGGCGAGGGCGCGAATTTCATCGTGGGCCAGCAGCCGTTCAAGGTCACGCTGGCTGGCACCTTCGGCGAAGCTTGCGCCGAGGGTTTGGCTGGCGTTGAGCAGGTGCGCGAAGGTGACGGTTTTTTCGACGCTAGAAAGTAGGGCGGTCACGTTATCAGTCCCGGTAGTCAGGTTCACGGCGGTCGAGCAGACGGCGCAGTGCTTCGAAGTGCAGTTGATAGCCCGGCTTGTATTGCACGCCGGGTGCGTCATGCAGTGGGGTGTTGTGAATCTGGTCCTGGACCTTGTCCACTTGCGCCTGACTCAGCTCCCGCACCGGCTGGCCAGTCCAGAGCGCGAACAACTGCACGCGGGCGGTCCGCTCCAGGGTGTACAACCGGTCATACGCTTCGGCCACGCTGCGACCTGTGACCAGCACGCCATGGTTGCCCATGAACAAGATGGTTTTCTCGCCCAGCACATCGGCGAGACGTTTGCCTTCGTCGGGCTGGCGTGCGAGGCCGTCGTAGCCCTCGTCATAGGCAATCTGGTCGATCAGTTGGGCTTCGGTATGGCCTATTGCACGCAAGTGCTGGTCTTTGAGACGCGTCAACGCGCCGGTGTAGGGCATGTGGGTGTGCAACACCGCCGCATGCTTGGGGTGCGAGGCATGAATCGGCGCATGAATGCAGTACGCCGAACGTTGAATGATGCCCTCGCCTTCAATAAGGCGGCCGTCGAAGCCCACCACCATCAGGTCGCTGGCGCCGACTTCCGACCAGTGCAGACCAAAGGCCGGCAGCAGGAAGCGATCATCGGTGCCCGGAACAGCCAGGCTGAAATGGTTGTAGATACCTTCGCTGAAGTCATGCCACACGGCCAGGCGGTGGGCGGCAGCCAGGTCCTCACGCGCTTGCTTCTCGGCGCTGATGGAGGTCGGGTTGGGTACTTGCAATGCGGTGGTCATGCGGGCGCTCCGGTCGTGGCATCATAGAGATGGCAGGCAACGTGGTGCCCAGTTTGTAAGGCTTGCAGCCGTGGCTGCTCTTCCTTGCAGCGGTCATGCACCTGTGGGCAGCGCGTGTGAAAGCGGCATCCACTGGGCGGGGTATAAGGACTGGGCACGTCGCCGCCGATGACCTGTTTGTCAGCGGCCCGGCTCAGTGTCGGGTCCATCACCGGTACGGCGGCGATCAGTGCCTGGCTGTAAGGGTGTGCCGGACGTTGCCAGAACGGGCTGCGGTCGCCGATCTCGACGATCTGTCCCAGGTACATCACCGCGATGCGGTCCGCCAGGTACTGCACGACGGAAAGGTCATGACTGATGAACAGGTAAGCGATCCCCAATTGCTCCTGCAGATCGCACAGCAGATTGAGAATTTGTGCCTGCAGCGAAACGTCCAGTGCCGACACCGGCTCATCGCAGATGATCATTGCCGGGCGCGGCGCCAAGGCTCGGGCGATGACCACGCGCTGACGCTGGCCACCGGACAATTGATGGGGCAGGCGGGACGCCAAGTCCTCGTGCAAACCCACCTGGCGCATCAGTTCGGCAACCCGTTGCTGGCGTTGTGGTTTGCTCAGTTCGCCGCGCGCCCTGAGTGGTTCGTCGATCGAGTCGAAGATGCTTAGGCGCGGGTCCAGTGCGCTGGACGGGTCCTGGAACACCATCTGCACGTCATGGCGGCTGGCTTTCAGCCGTTTGCCGGACAGCGTTGCCAGGTCGGTGCCGTTGACCCGGATCTCGCCCTCGGACGGGTTGACAAGGCGTACCAAGGCTTTGCCCAGCGAGGATTTGCCGCAGCCGGATTCGCCGACCAGGCCAAGGGTCTGTCCTACCGCCAAGTCCAGGTCGACGGCGCTGACTGCATTGAGTTCACCCCGCGCCGTGGCGTAACGCACGGACAGGTTGCGCACTTCCAGTAATGCGCTCATGCGTGAGCCCTCTGCGGCTGGAGTAGCGGATGGTCGATCGCTTGCCAAGGATGGTGGCAGGCCACCGACGTCAGTGTGTCGATGCGCACAGCGTCGGGTTGTTGATGGCAGGCATCGCTGGCCCGCTCGCAACGCGCGGCGAACGCGCAGCCTTCGGGCAGTTGCGAGAGCATCGGGACCATCCCCGGAATTTCCCGCAGCCGCACTCGCCGCGCCGTCGGGTTGATCTGCAGCGCGGGGCGGGCAGCGATCAGTCCTTGTGTGTAGGGGTGTCGTGGGGCCGCGAACAGACCGTGAACCGGTTGTTCTTCGACTTTGCGTCCGGCGTACATGACCATGACCCGGTCGGCGGTTTCCGCGACCACGCCCAAGTCGTGGGTGATCAGGATCAGGCCCATGCCCATTTCCTTTTGCAGGGTGGCGAGCAAGCCGAGGATCTGTGCCTGAATCGTCACGTCCAGCGCGGTGGTCGGCTCGTCGGCAATCAGCAGGGAGGGGCGGCCGGCCAGCGCCAGGGCAATGACCACACGCTGGCGCATGCCGCCGGAAAACCGATGTGGATAGTCGTCCAGGCGTTTCTGAGGCTCGGGGATGCGCACCTTTTCCAGTAGCTCTTGCGCCCTTGCCCGGGCCTGGACGCGGCTGAGTTTGTCATGGGCCTGAATCGCTTCGATCAGTTGGTCGCCGACGCTCATGACTGGGTTGAGCGCGGACATCGGATCCTGGAAAATCATGCCGATGTGACGACCGCGAATGCCACGCATCTGGCGCTCATCGAGGGTGGAAATCTCCTCGCCACGGTATTTCACCGAGCCGCTGATGCGCGCCTGGCTGCCGTGCAGCAGACGCGTCAATGCCAGGGCGGTGACCGATTTGCCACAACCGGACTCGCCGACAATCGCGAGCGTCTCGCCCGCGTTGACCTGCAACGACAGGTCGTTGACCGCGATCAGCGGTGCTTTGGGACTGCCGAACTCCACACGCAGGTGGCGGACATCGAGCAAGGGAGTACTCATCTGACCTCCGTTCGAGGGTTGAGCAGATCATTCAGACCGTTGCCCAGGTACATGAAACCCATGACCGCCAGGAAGATCGCCGCACCGGGCACCGCCGTCATGTACCACGCGGTGCGCAGTGAAGAACGTCCGGCGCCGACCATGCTTCCCCAAGAGATAACGCTGGGATCGCCCAGGCCAAGGAACGACAGTGAGGCTTCGGTGAGGATCGCCTGGGCGATGAGGATGGATGCTGCGACGATCACTGGCGCCAGGCTGTTGGGCAGGATGTGCCGCCAGATGATCGCCGGGTGCTGAATGCCCATGGTCAACGCTGCACTGACGAAGTCCTGTTGGCGAACGCGCATGGCTTCGGCGCGCACCAGCCGCGAAATCTGCGGCCACGAAGTAATGCCGATGGCGAACACAATGCTGCCAATCGACGGCTGCAAAATGACCACCAGCAGGATGGCGAACAGAAAGCTAGGCATGGTCTGGAACAGCTCGGTCAGACGCATCAGGCAGTCGTCCACCCAACCGCCGAAATAACCGGAAACAACGCCGATCAAGGTGCCCAGGGCCACGGACAGGCCGGCAGCGCCGACCCCGACAATCAGCGAGATTCGCGCCGCGTGGAGCATGCCCGAGGTCATGTCACGCCCGAGCATGTCGGTGCCCAGCGGATAGCCAGGGCTCCCGGGCCAGAGGTTGGCCCGGGCGACGATATCGAACGGGTCGGCGGGGTAGATCAGGTTCGCTGACAATGCTGCGACGCATATCAGGGCTAGAATGATCAGCCCTAGGAGCATGGACCGCGCGCGCATGATGCTTTTGATCCGGTTCATGAACGAATCTCGATACGAGGGTCGAGCATCGCGTATAGCAGGTCCACCAGCAGGTTCATCAGAATCACCAGGAATGAGCTGCATAGGAAAATACCGAGCAATAGATTGATGTCGCGTTGAAACACCGCATCGAATGCCAACCGACCCAGTCCGGGCCAGGAAAATACCGTCTCGACCACAATGGAGCCCCCCATCAGTGAGCCCAGTTGCAGGCCGGTGATGGTCACCAGCGGCAACAAGGCGTTGCGCAGCACATGACGCACGGCAATGCACAATTCACTGATGCCCTTGGCGCGGGCTGTGCGCACGTAATCCAGGCCGTAGACTTCGAGCATGGCCGAGCGAGTCATGCGCACATAAATCGACAGGTAGAAGAACGACAGGCTTAGCGCTGGCAGTGCCATGTAACGCAGTCTGTCGAGCAATGAAGGCCAGAAGCCGTCGACTCCGCCAATGGTTTGCATGCCTGCCGAGGGAAGCCAGCGCAAGTTGATCGAGAACACGACTATGAGGAGTAACCCGACCCAGAATACCGGCGTGGCGAAGCCGATGGTCGACAGCGTGGAGATCACCTCGTCCAGCCATCGCCCACGGTAGCGCGCTGAAACGGCGCCCAGGCTGATTCCCAAGACAGCTGCGATGACCACAGCAACCAGCATCAGCGTCAGGGTCGCCGGCACGCGCTGGGCAATGAGTTCGGCCACCTGCATGTTGTTCCGGAACGAATAGCCCAGATCCAGATGCGCCAGGTTATTCAGGTAACGACCGAACAACACATACCCAGGCGCATTCAGGTCGAACTGCTCACGCAATTGCGCCATGTACTCGGGGGTTGCCGAGCCCGATTCGCCGGCCATGACGTCGACCATATCGCCCGGTGCCATGCGCAACAGCATGTATGAGCAGAGCACGATGATCAGCGCCACCGGCAGCAACTGCGCGAGCCTTCGCAGCATGTATTTGGCGAGGGCTGGCATTCAGATCACCGGGTCCGCGCCGCCGTTGATGGGGACAACCGCGCCAGTGATGAAACTCGCCCGGGCGCTGGCCAGGAAAAGTGCCAGATCGGCGACTTCCTCGGGCTGGGCGAAACGTCCCAGCGGGATTTGCGCTTCGGCTTCGCGCAACGCCTCATCCTTAGTGATGCCATTGCGCGCGGCCTCCAGGGTGATCGCCTGATCGACCCGCCCGGTGTAGGTGAAACCCGGATTAATCGCGTTGATGCGAATGCCGTAACGGGCGTAGTGCCTCGCTAATCCCACTGACGAGAGCAGGAGAGCGGCGTTGGCCGAACCGCCCGCGAGGTGAGTGGACGTCGGCTGCTTGCCACCGGTGCCGACGATATTGACGATTACGGCGCCCGACAACGGTTCGCCTGACTGTTTGGCGCGGTCGAGCAGTCGGCTCAGCACAGCATCCTGGGCATGAATGTAGGGAAAAAACTTGGCGTCCAGCGCCGCGCGCCAGGCGTGGGCGTCGAGCAGTTCAGGCTCGGTGCGGCGTGCGGCGCCAGCGCTATTGATCAGGATGTCGATCCCGCCCAATAGCGCTTCGGCATCGGCAATTGCAGCCTCGGCGGTAATCGGGTCAGTCAGGTCTGCGCTGATGATTGCCGCCTCGTGGCCTTTTTCGAGCAACTGTTGGCGCGCGTTTTCCAGGGTTTCTGGGTTGCGCGCGATCAACGCCACCCGAGCACCCTGCGCTGCGAACGCGTGAGCGACGGCCAGGCCAATACCCTTGCTGGCGCCGGTAATCACGACGTTCTTGCCGGTAAGTTCGAGGTTCATGATGTGTCCTCCGAGTAGGGGGGGATGCACGCGGTCAGGGTGCGATCGAAATGTCTTTCAGTGATGACAGCGCGCCGTCGGGCTCGACGCTCACGCCTTGCAGGCGCTTGCTGTACACCGTGAAATTCTGCTGTTCAAACAGCGGAATCACTGGCAGGTCGCGCTGGGCGATGCGCTGGAACTGATGGAAGTCGTCTCTGCGTCGCGCGGGATTGACTTCGCCTTGCAGTGCGGAGATGACCTTGTCCATCTCCGGATTGCTGTAGCGTGAAGCGTTGCTCCAGGGCACGCCGGGGGTGATGCTGGCCGAGGAGTACTGGCGCAGGCCGCCGATCTGCGGGTCCATCATGGGTACCCAGCGACCGGTATTGATGTCGAAGTCGTAGTCGTTGTAGACGCGCCTAATGAAGGTCGCGAGGTCTTGGGTGCGCACCTGAACATCAATGCCGACCTTTTTCAGGCTTTGCCGGATGAACTCGGACTGATTTTTGAAGCCTTCGTGAAACGGCTGGTAATCGATATGCAGGGTGAAGCGAATCCCGTCAGTCTTGCGCGGGTAACCGGCTTCATCCAGCAGTTTGTCCGCCTGGGCGGTGTCAAAAGCGTATTGCGGCACGCCGTCAGTGGTGTAAAAGTTCTTCAGCGACGACGGAATTGGGCCGGTCGCCGGCTTGCCCAAGCCATACCAGACCACGTCGATCAACGCCTGCTTGTCGATGGCGTGGTCTATGGCCTGACGGACCTTGACGTTGGCGAGGATCGGGTTGCGCAGGTTGAATTCGAGAAAAACGTAAGCGGCGGACGACTCATAGCCGCGTTTGGCAACCACTAGTTCTGGGTTCTGACTGAGCCTTTCTACATCGCTGAATGGCACCGAGTCATATGGCGAATAGAGCACCTCGCCGGTTTCCAGCGCGGCGGAGCGGGAGCTGGCATCAGGAATCACGCGGAACACCAGCTTGTCGACCTTCGGCTTGCCCGCCTCCCAATAGTCCGGGTTGCGTTGCAGTTCGATGTACTGACCGCGCACCCATTTGACGAATTTGAAGGGGCCGGTGCCGACCGGGTCGATGTTGTGCGGGTTCTGTAATACATCGGTATCCGCGTACAGGTGCGCGGGTAGAATCTGTGCCTCATTGGCATTGATGGAGCTAAGGATCACCAGCGACGGTTGCTTGAGTTTGAATACAGCGGTGTATTGATCGGGGGTGAGGACATCTTCCAGTGCCGCGAACGTGGTGCGCCCACGGGGATGAACTTTTTTCCAGATTTCCAAGGCTGAGTATTTGACGTCTTCAGCAGTGAAGGGTTTACCGTCGTGCCATTTGACGCCATGACGCAGATGAAAAGTGATGCTCAGACCATCTTTGGCGATGTCCCACGACTCGGCCAGACTGGGTTTGGGCTGCATGTTTTCGTCGTAGCTGACCAGGCCTTCGTAGACATTGTTAGCAACAACGCCGTTGGGAAAGTTGGTGTTGAATGCCGAGTTCAGGGCCACCGGTTCAGGCTGCACGATGGCATTGAGCACGGTCTGCGCGGCGTTAGTGGTCGGTACGTAGGCACTGAAGACGAGGGCGGCGGCGAAGGGGATTACAGCGACCATACGCCGGGGTAGAGCAGAGGACATCCAAGGTTCCCATCAGGCAAGGCATCGACCTCCCGGACTGGGAAGTGTCAGCATGTGATCGCGTTTTTAACTAGAAACCAAGCCCGTGGACGCTTGTGGTTCAAGCGTGTCAAGTGACGGGTTCGGCAGTGCGGGGAATCCGGTGGTCCGGTGCGACTAAATTAGCGAGCCTTATGTGCAATCGCCAATATCGATATTGCATAAAGTTAGGTAGTGTTTTTCGCAATTTTTGACTGCTGTGTATCGCTATAAGCTTAGAACGTTGAGTGCGGCGGTACTTTGTCATGCAACGCCGCTCGACGACGGGGTTCGAGCAGGGCACTCTTCACGCTTCACATCAACAGAGGGCAGTGGGCTAATGAGGGGGTATTGGCGTCAATGGCGGGAGGCAACTTCGGCTTGGTGGCTCGGTTCATTTTTAGGTGGGGAGCGCTGAAAAATGCGTGATGACCCGATTGTTTTCCGGCTGGCTCATGCTGTGGCAAAAATAGACTTCACGGCCTTGCCGATTGAAGTCGTCGAGGCCGCTAAACACCTGATTAGCGACTGCCTGCTGGTCGCCGCCGCTGGACAGTCCAGCCCTTTGGCCAACGGCGTTCGAGCGGCCATCACCGCTTCCGTCGGGTCCTGTCGAACCTGGTTTGCTTCCGATTTACCGCGTATGGGACCTCAGGAGGCCAGCTTCCTGAATGCCTACCACGCCGGGCTGCTCGGTTACGGCAGCATAAATGCCAAGGCCCATGCCGACGCGGTTTGCCTGCCAGCGGCCTGGGCCGTTGCCGAACAGCAAGGACGCAGCGGTGCCGAACTGATCTGGGCATTTGTGGCGGGCAGTGAAATCGTCGGCCGGCTGTCACACCACGCCAGCCACCGCAGCGCCGGCTGGTCACACACATCGGTGTACGGCTCTATCGGCGCTGCGGTGTCCGCCGGTGTCCTCTTGCGCTTGACGCCTGAACAGTTGGCGCATGGCATCGCCTTGTCCATCGGCCAGGCCGGAGGAACCCAGCAAGCGAGCGTGGAGTCGGCTGCCAGTCGGCGATTACTGCCTGCTTTTGCGGCGCGCAACGGCGTCTTTGCCGCACAGCTGGCAGCGGCAGGGGTGACCGGCCCACGATTCCCGGTGGAGGGGCAGTTTGGCTTGCGTGCTCTGTATGAGGCCGGTGACGACAAGCTTCTGTTCCAGCACCTATGGTCCGATTGGCGGCTGCTGGACACTTCGCTCAAGCCTTACCCGGTCTCCGCCTGCAGTCAGGCGGCGATCGAGGCACTCCTTCATCTGCAGCTTCAGCACGCCTTGGTCGAGGCCGACATCCTTGAAATCGTCGCCTACGTCTCGCCTTACATGTTCCGTTATGTGGGCGCCGAGTTCAGCCTTCAGGGCGATCTCGAAATGCTGGGACAGTTCAACCTTCGCTACCACCTTGCCTCGGCATTATTGCGTGGCCCGATGGCGCTAGCTCACCTGACCTCCGATGCCCTGATGGATGCAGAAGTCGCCAGGGTGGTCGGTAAGGTGCACCTTCGCGTGGATCCGCGTAATCGCAGCGATCTTGCACCGGTCACCCTGAGTGTAACCCGCCGAGACGGCTCGACAATCGAATACGTTCAGCAGCATCCGCCGGGATCGCGGCAGCAACCGATGAGCGCGACGGCGCTGGCCCTTAAAGCACATCAGTGTGGGCTGCGAGGTGGCTTTGATGGCAGAGAGCTGCTGACCAAAGTGTCGGAGCTTGATCAGATTGCATGTCTGGGTGGGCACGCTGAAGCAATGGATCTGTTCGGGGAATTGGAGCGATAGGTTTCCCAGTTCTCGAATTTTTCTATTTCCAACACCAATATTCGGTGCAGTTCCATGGAAGTACCTAAAGCCTAGGTCAGGGGCAGTCATAACCGAATTCACCGTTGAGCGGCAGAATCAATTATTCATTGATCACGTTCGCTCACGTCAGCGGCATCAGAGATCCTCAAGCCGGTGCTGAACGGCATTCAGTGGCGACTCTCAACCTTTAGCTGCTTTCGTAAAAGGAAGCTTACTGTTGAGGCCGATGCCGAATTGACCCATGTGCCGGCGTAAGGCTCACCCAACTCAATATCGGCACAAATCCAGCACAGACAACGATTCGCGACGAGTCAGACTGGGTCAGTGAAATTTCGGCAACTGTGTCAAATCGACATCGGCGCCAACAGTGAGCGAGGCTTGGGTCTGGCTTGCTGAGGCACGGATGCTTGCGCGCCAGCTCACGACATGATTTTGTCTACACCCGCTTAGCTTCGCCGATCTCGAATTCAACTTCCAATTGCGGACGGCCAAGCACCCAGCCAGCAACGCAGCCATCGCCCACGCGCCTTGGAAGACGCCTGAGCTGGCGGCGTTGCTGTTTTGCGCGAGGTTTCTCGAGAGGCGGTGAGCATTCAGCGCCTGAACTGGGCGAGGCGCTGAAGCCCTGCGCGAAGTGATATGGTTAGGCGTCTCGTCCCTCTTCCCATCTGCCAGGCGCTGCCTCCAGCCATTCCATGAAACCCACCTTCGACCTAAACCTGCTGCGCACCTTCGTCGCGGTCGCACAAACCGGCTCTTTTATCGGCACCGGCACTCAACTGGGCCGCACGCAATCGGCGATCACCCAGCAAATGCAGAAGCTCGAAGCGCAATTGGGGCGCCCGCTGTTCCAGAAGGAGGGGAGGGCCAAGATCCTGACCGAGTATGGGCATCACCTGTTGCGCTACGCCCAGGACCTCTTGGCGATCAATGACGATGCGATGATGGCGCTTCAGGAAGCCAGCAGTGGCGGCATGCTGCGGATAGGCTCGCCCCACGACATCGCCGAATCGACGCTGGCGAAGATTCTCAGCCACACCGTTCGTTACCTGCCCAATTTGCAGTTGGAGATCAACATCGGGCGTAGCCCTCAGCTCATGGAGGCGCTGCACCGAGGTGAGCTGGACATGACGCTTTCGACCCGCCAGGACGGTTCCCTCGAAGGCTTTTTGCTGCACAGCTCGCCCACGCTTTGGCTGTGCGCGTCCAATTATGTGCACAACGCTCAACTCCCTCTGCCTCTGATCCTGGGCGATGGCCGAAGCATTTTTCGCCGTTTCGCGCTCGATGCCCTGGAGCGGCATCGGCTGAGATGGCGCCAGGTGTATACCTCGGCAAGCCCCATCGGCATCAAGTCCGCGCTCAGGGCCGGGCTCGGCGTCACGCCTCGCAGCGCGCAATTGCTGAGCGATGACCTGCGCATACTAGGAGAAAAAGATGGGCTGCCGCCGTTACCCGACATTCATTACTACCTGTGGATTCGGCCGGGCAGTGTGAATCCCCTGGTTCGCCAGGTATTCGCACTACTGCGAAACGCCCGAAATACAATTAGTCCATCCTGACAACCCATTAGCATTGCTTATAGGATGGCGGCTAGGCCAATGCCGTGATTTTAGATTAGCTGTTTAAAATCAAATAGATAATAAGCATAGAGTTTTATTTACTCGATTCGACCCACATTTTTTATAAGCATATTTTTATTCCTTCTTTTACATGACCAGAACGGCTGCCGACCATGCGCCTCCTTTGTCATATGGAAGAGTTCATACGATGCATGCCGCCCTATCACCGATGTCGCAAACGCGAGGTCGGACTCTCTAATGGACCTTTACCTTTCCGTCGAAGCGCTGTGTGGGCGGCTTGCCAATGTGCGCCATGACCTCGGCCGGTCGGAAATCGCTTTCCTGGATGTGAGCGAGGAAGGGGAGTTCGGCCAAGGCCATCCCTTGTGGGCGGTCAATGTGCCCTACAGCCGGCTGGAGTCGGTGATGGCAGCCCTGGTGCCCAACCTACGGTGCCCGGTAGTGTTGATCGACCATGGCCATGCGGTCGCTGAGCGCGCGGCCCGGCGTCTGCACACGCTTGGCTACGCCGATGTGCGCATCGTCGAGGGCGGTGTCGTGGCGTGGGAAAGGGAAGGGCGCGAGCTCTTCAAAGGCGTCTACGTGCCTAGTAAAGCGTTCGGTGAATGGCTGGAGCAGCGTTACGGCACCCCCACCCTGCAACCCGATGAACTGCTGGCCAGGCGCGCCCGGGGCGACGACCTGGTGATCCTCGACCCGAGGACGCCCGCCGAGCATCGCGTCCGTCACGTGCCAGGCGCACGTTCGTGCCCCGGCGGCGAGCTGCTCGATCGGTTCAAGGACCTGGTTTCCTCACCCGATACGCTGGTGGTGCTGGCCTGCGGAGGGCGCACCCGGGGAATCGTCGCCGCCGAGGCACTGCGGCAAGCCGAAGTGGAAAACCCCATCGCGGCGCTCGCTGACGGCAACCATGGCTGGCTGCTCGCCGGGCTGGAGCTGGAGTATGGGGCCCTCGATGACCAGCCCAGCCCAAGTGCCGAAGCGCTCGCCTATGGCAGGCAGCGCGCACGTTCCCTGGCAGCCAAGGCGAACATTCCAACGCTGGACCCCGACACGGTCAGCCAGTGGCTCGCCGACCCCACGCGCACCACATATGTACTGGATGTCCGCGCCCCGCGCCAATACGAAGCCTCGCACCTGGCGAGAATCCGCAACGCGCCCGGTGAACAACTGCTCCAGGCGACGGACCGCTGGATTGCCGTGCAGGGCGCGCGCGTCGTGCTGGTGGATGAGCATGAAACGAGTGCCGTGCAGATTGCCTACTTCCTGCGGGCACTGGGTTGGCAAACCGGGGTGTTGGCGGGAGGTATCGCCGGAGCGCATGCCGCGGGTTGGCGATTGGAAAGCACCCGGACGTCGTCTCGGCCAATTAATCAGGTACTGACCGCGGACGCCGCGGCGGCGGTTCACCTGGCTGTCGAACATGCGGTCGCGAGTGCTCCCGAGGTCACGGCAACGCAGGCCGCCATACTGATCCGGGATGGCGCGAGCGGCTGGGTGTTCGACACCAGCGCGGATTACCTGCGCAGGCATCCGCCGGGCAGCCAGTGGGCCAACCGCGCCTATCTGGGCGAGGCACTGGCGCGGGCGGCCCGAGGCGAGGCCTTGGTGCTGTTCTCGTCCGATGGCCACAGCGCGCACCTGGCCGCCATCGACCTGATCGAAGCGGCCCACCGACAGGGCGCGCAGCCTAATGTCCAGGTGGTGCGCGGCGGCATCGAGGCGTGGGCCGAGGCGGGTTTGCACCTAAGCCCCGCCGAGCCCGGCAGCCTTTCCCGTGATCAGCGCGTGGACTTTCTCTACTGGGCGGCCAACCGCCGCAACGGCGACCAACAGGCCATGCGCAACTACCTCGCCTGGGAGCGCCAGCTCCCGCTTCAGTTACAGCGTGACGGCAGCCAGTTCGCTGAGTTCGTCACGCATCCGCCCGCTTACCCCATACAAGGTATCGACCAACCATGACGACCCGAGAAATCGAAATACCCAGCGGCAAGCTGACGGCCTATACCGCGTCTCCCATCGTTTCACGGGGTGTAGCGGTGCTGGTGTTGCCCGAGATCTACAACCTCAACGGCTGGATCCGCAAGGTGGCCGAGCGCTACGCGGGTCTGGGGTTCGAGGTGCTGGTGCCGGACCTGTACTGGCGGCAGACACCCGACCCGCAACTCGACTACAACCCGGCCGACCAGCAAACGGGACGCCAACTGGCCAGCGTCCTGGACCGCGAGGTCGCGACCAATGATCTCGCTGAAATTGTACGCGCGTGGCGTGCCGAGCTGCCGGAGGGCACGCCGGTCATCGCTGTCGGCTATTGCCTCGGCGGTGAACTGGCGTTTCTGCTGGCGGCATCCGGCACGGTGGACGGGGCGAGTGGCTACTACCCCACACGCATGGAAAACCACCTCCAGCATGGGACTGCCGTGAAGGCGCCCACCCAACTGCATTTCGGAGAGTTGGATTACCGCACCCCGGGGGAACTGATCGACCTGGTGCGTCAGGCCACGGTCGAGAGCCAGAAGGTGGAAATCATCGTACATGCGGGAGCGGACCACGGTTTCGGCCGTTTCGGTCACCCTCCCTACCACGCCGCCGCGGCCGCGCTGGCGCAGACGCGCACCTTGGCGTTGGCCGACGCGCTGATCGGCAAGCGCCATTAATCGTTTTCCCTGGACTGCTTCGAATGACTATCTCGCTCAAACGCTTCAAACGCATCCCCAGCCTGTTGGCCTGGGCGTCGGCCTTCACATTGCTGTCTGTTTCCAACGCGCACGCCGAACGCCAAAAGCTGGTGGTGGCGTCCTTCGGTGGAAAACTCGATGAGGTCTACAAGCAGGTTTTCGAGCCTTTCCGCAAGGCTCACGACGTCGACATCGAATGGGTGCCCGGTACCGCGCCAGGGAACGTGGCCAAGCTTGCCGCGACGCGCAATTCGCCAGAATTCGATTTGATCCTGTTCGACGATATAAATCAGGGCGTGGCGTCCTCCCAGCAACTGCTGGCGCCGATCAAGGACTCCAAGGCCATTCCGTGGAACGCGCTCACCGATCGGGCGAAGGCGGCAGGCGGCGACGGCGCGGCGATCGGGGCGTTCGTCACCGGCATCTATTACCGGGCGGACGTATTCAAGGACAAGGGCTGGGCGCCACCCACCAGTTGGGATGATCTCTCGCGCCAGGAGTTCTGCGGCCATCTCGGCCTGGAGCGCGCTACCCAGGTGTATACCCTGAACGCAGTGTTGATGCTGGCGAACGCCCAGGTCTCGCAGATCGACAAAGGCATCGCCCGTTTCACCGAGCTGGCGAAGTGCGCCAGGGTGCTCGAGCCCGCTGCCGCGAAGCACGAAGAGAAGATTCTGCTGGGCGAACTCCTGGTGGGGGTCAACAGCAGCATCCGCGCCTTGCCGCTGACCCAGCGGATCGACGGTTTGAAATTCGTGTTGCCCAAGGAAGGCGCGGTGGTCAGCACCACCATGGTGTCCGCCGTGCGCAACGCGCCTCATCCCGCGTTGACCGAAGACTTCATCGCCTGGTTCGTCAGCCCCGAGGTTCAGGATCAACTGATGCGCAAGCTGTTCTACTCGCCGGTGAACGTCAACGTCGACGTGCCCCAGCAGTTGCACGAACTGGGCGTCCCCGACCAGGCCACGCTCGACCGCCAGCCGAAGATCGTCGACACCGACGTGGTGGAGCATCGCCGCGATTGGACGCGCAAGCTCGAACGGTCGCTGAGCCAGTGAGTTTCGACATGCCAAGCGATAACCAGTCACCTGAAGGCGCTTTCCTGGCGCTGCGCAGCCTTACCAAGCGCTTCGACGGCCACGCCGCGGTCAATGGTATTTCTCTGGAGGTGAAGCCGCATGAGTTCGTCTCGTTGCTGGGTCCTTCCGGGGGCGGCAAGACCACCCTGCTGCACATGATTGCCGGCTTCACGGAGCCGGATGCCGGAGACATCCTGATCCAGGGGGAGTCCGTGCGACGTTGGCCCAGCCACCGGCGCGGCGCCGCCATGGTGTTCCAGAGCTACGCGCTGTTTCCGCACCTGACCGTGTTCGAGAACGTAGCGTTCGGCTTGCGTATGCGCAAGGTCGGTAACGGTGAGGTCCGGCGCCAGGTCAGCGAGGCGCTGGAATATGTGCGCTTGCAGGGGCTGGAAAAGCGTTACCCCCGGCAGTTGTCGGGTGGGCAGCAGCAGCGTGTGGCCTTGGCCCGCGCGCTGATTCTCAAGCCTCGGCTGTTGTTGCTGGACGAGCCGTTGAGCAACCTGGACCCTAACCTCCGGAGAGAGCTGCGGGATAACTTCCGGGAAATCCACAATCAGACCCGGATGACTACGCTGCTGGTGACCCACGACATCGAAGAAGCGTTCACTACCTCCGATCGGGTCGCGATTCTCGGCAACGGTCGCCTGGAGCAGTTCGACACGCCCCAGGCGATCTACACTCGGCCGGCGTCCGCCTTCGTCGCGCGCTTCGTGGGCCACAGGAATATCGTGCGAGGCACGCCCGCGCAAAAAGAGGCCCGGCATTTCCTGGAAATCGAGGGCACCGAGGCGCTCCTGGAAACCCCTGGCACGGCATCCTCCTACGTGATCCCCATGAATCAGGTGCGTATAACGACGGATGCAACGACGCCTCGCGGATACGCCGGCATGAGCGGTGTACTGGAAAAAATCGAATACCTGGGAGCCCTTGTCAGGTTCCAGGTGAAGTCCGGTGGCGCCACGCTGGTGGGCGAATGCCTCGACCACCAATGGCCCGTGGGCCTGCAACCCGGCATCACGACTCGCGCCTGCTGGCCGTTGCACAGAATGATCGATTTGCCGGGGGCGGTATGACGACGGCTCGTTTGCGCAGCGCTTCGCTGATCATGCCCGCGTTGATCTTCATAGCCGCGCTTTTCCTGGCGCCGGTCGTGCAGATACTGGCCGGCAGTTTCGTGCAAGTCCACTCGGGGGGATGGACGCTCACGGCCGGGCTTTACGAAGCGTTCTTCGCGGACGCCTATTCTTGGGGACTGCTTGAACGTACGCTGCGTATTTCAGCCATAACCACCCTGGCGTGCCTGGTCATGGCCTTCCCTGTTGCCCTGCTGATGCGCAGGCTTTCATCGACGCAGAGAACGGTGCTGGCGATCCTGTTGCTGTCGCCGCTGTTGACCAGCGTAGTGGTGCGCACATTGGCCTGGGTCATCCTGCTGGGGCCCGTCGGGCTCATCAACAAAACCCTTGGTGTGCTGGGCATCGCGCCGGTGGCACTGATGTACAACGACGTCGGCGTCATCATAGGCCTGACCCACGTGTTCTTTGGCTACATGCTGCTGGCGATCACCGCCTCCATGCTCAAGCTGGACGAGCGGTTGATGCTGGCCGCGATCAACCTTGGCGCGAGCCGCTGGCAAGTGTTGCGCACCATCATCTTTCCCCTATGCCTGCCGGGCGTACTGTCCGGCTCGGTGCTGGTGTTCACCATGAGCGCCAGCGCCTACATCGTGCCCGTGCTGCTGGGCGGCACGGCAACCAAAGTAATGGCGACGGAAGTCTATGACCTGGCGATCAATTATCTGGAATGGAAAGAGGCTGCCGTGGTGGCCGCGGTACTATTCGTCACGGTATGGCTGATCGTAGCTGCAGTGACCCGGCTCGCCGCCCGTCATGAGCGAATCGGGGAGGGCGGATGATGCGAGGCACGAATGCTTCCACGCCTGTCTGGCTGATCGCCTGGACTGGCCTGGTCACCCTGTTCATCGTCGGCCCGTTGGTGTGCGTCGCGCTGGTTTCGCTCACCCCACTGGACTACATCAGTTTTCCCCAGCATTCGGTTTCGTTGCGCTGGTACAAGGCGATTCTCGATAAGCCCGAACTGCTCGGGGCATCGTTCAACAGCCTTGTGCTGGCGCTGTTCGCCACGGCGGGCGCCGTGGCGCTTGGGTTGCCGGCAGCCATGGCAACGGCTCGCCAGGCTTACCCCGGAAAACAGCTGATCATCGGGACCTTGATGTCGCCGCTTTTCCTGCCGCACATCCTGAGCGCGCTGGCTATTCTTTCCGCCTATTCGGCCTGGGGTTGGTCCCATCAACCGTCGCGCATTCTGGCTGCGCACATCGCGCTGACCATTCCGTACGTGCTGCGCACGCTGATCGCCAGCCTCAGCGGGCTGGACGTCCGTCAGGAACTGGCAGCCCGCAACCTCGGGGCCAGCCATTGGCAGGTGTTCTGGAGAATCATCCTGCCGCAGATTCGCCCAGGGCTTCTGGCGGCAGCCATTTTCGCGTTCATCGTGTCGTTCGATGACGTGGGGTTATCGATTTTCCTCACCGGTGCGGGCTACAGCACGTTGCCTGTGCAATTGTTCAGCTATGCGTCGTATAACAGCGACCCTTCGGTCGCGGCGATATCGGTGGCCATGGTGATTATTTCATTTATCGCGGTATTGCTGGTCGAGCGTTATTTCGGCCTGGAAAAACTGATTAGATAAGCTATCGCTCAGGAGTTTTCTATGAGCCTCAAGCAACAACGTGAACAACTTGTGTCCGAAACCCTGTTAGCCATTCGCGCACTTCATCGGCACGCCACTATCGACAGGGATATTTTAAAGTCCACGGCCGAACAGTTGGAAAAACTTGCCAAGCGGCGCGACCTTTTCAACTTCGACGAGTTCGCGCTGCCCTCGGCCGATCAACCGCTTTCCACGCGTTATGAACTGCAAGTAGGGGAAAACCAGGAACACGCTCTTTACCTGCAGGCGCTGCTCCCAGGCAAGACGAGCGTGCCGCATAACCACGGCACCTGGGTAGTGGTGGTCGCCATAGAGGGCGAAGAGTTGAACCGTGTGTACAGGCGCACCGATGACGGCAGTGACCCAGGGCAGGCAACCCTCGCGGTCGACCGAGAAATCGTGGTGCGGCCAGGCCACCCCGTGCTGTTTCTGGGAGACGATATCCACAGCATCCACGTGGTGTCGGACAAGCCGGCATTGCATTTTCATCTGTATGGCCGAGCGCTGGAGACGCTGACAGAGCGTCTTGCCTTCGATCTGGAGAGCGGCAAGGTGACACGTTATAACCAGACACGTTGGCGGCCAAGCACGAAAGTTTGAACAGCGTGTTCCTATTTATCTAATGCGTATTGACCCCCCCTAAATAAAAACAATAACCCGATAAATAAACCCATTAGCTCCAGACGGAGCCGACCTCGGCACGACACAGTTGCGGCCCAAGGAAACTTGGCGCCGACGAGAGCTTGCGGTTAAAAACCGTTCACTCCAAAGGAACATGAAACATGAAATCGACTTCTGCGATCACGCTCATCGCCGGAACACTGTGCATGAACGCTTCTGCCTGGGCGGACTTTGTCGATGATGGCAAAGCCGTGCTGGACTTGAAAAACTTCTACTTCAACAACGATATGCGCGATGCGACCGGCAAAACGGCCGAATGGGGGCAAGGCGCGGTGTTCAACTACCGTTCCGGGTTCACCGAAGGCGTGGTCGGCTTTGGGGTGGACGCCCAGACTATGTTGGGTCTGCGCCTGGATGGCGGCAAGGGCGATCATAAGGGCAGCAGCATGATTCCCGACGACAGCGACGGCGGCGCCCGGCACGATTGGTCCCATGGCGGCGCGGCCGCCAAGATGAAAGTCTCGAATACCGTGCTGACCTATGGGAACACCCTTCAACCCAATCTGCCGATACTCAAGAGCAACGACGGCCGACTCCTCCCGCAAACGTATGAAGGCGGCATCATCACGTCCAAGGAAATATCCGACGTGACGCTGGTGGCGGGCCAGCTCGAACACATGGTGGGCCGCGGTTCCACCAACCGCTCGGGGTTCGCGGTCGGTGGACCGTCGGGCAAGATCCTACCGCAGAGCAACCAGTTCCGCTTTGCCGGCGCGGACTGGAAAGCCACGCCCAACCTGCTGCTGCAGTACTACTACGCGAACATGGAAGATTATTACGGCCAGCACTTTCTGGGCTTGACTCACGTGGCGCCGCTAGGGGCCGATACCTCGCTGACTTCCGATGTGCGTTATTTCCGCTCCTCGGCCGATGGCGCGAACGGTACGGCGGCGGGCCGTGCCGAGGGCTACCGGGTGGGAGGCTATACCCATGATGGCAGCGGCGAAATCGACAACCGCACCTGGAGCGCGGCGTTCACGCTGAAGCACGGCGGCCATAGCCTGATGGTGGGGCACCAGCGGGTGTCCGAGGGCAGCAACTTCGTGCAGCCCAACCAGGCCAATACCGGAGAAGGCGCTGGTGGCTACAGCAACTACCTGTTGACCGACCGCCTCATCTTCAACTTCACCCGAGCGGGGGAGCGCACCTCGTTCGCCCAGTACGACTACAACTTCAAACAGTTCGGTTTGCCGGGACTGACCGCCGGCATCTCCTACCTGTCCGGGGATCACATCAAAAACACCAGTGACGAATCCCAGGAGGAATGGGAGCGCGATCTGGCCATCGATTACCAGGTTCAACAGGGGGCGCTCAAGGGCGTCAAACTCGGTTGGCGCAACGGTGCTCTTCGTGGCAACGCCACCAACGACCAGGATCAGAACCGGTTGATCGTCAGCTACAGCATTCCGCTGTTCTGATCACTACATAAACGCTCGGCTGGGGCCCATTCATCAAGTAGGCCCTTGCGGGCATGTCTCGGGGGAGTGTGGCCTTTAGAGGCACAAACGAGAAGATCTGGTCACGCCTAAACCCGATCGTTAATGAGGTCACGCCCAGTACCTACTCGTCCCGCAGCTGACCAGCTTGGGCCACGGGCACTGACTGCTCCCTGCGAGCCAGTGTTGTGAGTTAATCATCGCCGGCAGTAGCCGGTTAATAGGTCAGCAATTGTCGTGAACCGCTCGACAACGGTGCCTTCTGCCAAATAGGCAGCCGAATTATCCAGCAGGTGATCCAACACTGTTGAGGCCGATGCCGAATTGACCCATGTGCCGGCGTAAGGCTCACCCAACTCAATATCGGCACAAATCCAGCACAGACAACGATTCGCGACGAGTCACACTGGGTCAGTGAAGTTTCGGCAACTGGGTCAAATCGACATCGGCGACATGTGACGTCCTTTGGCAAACAAGGCGCGACGGATTTCGCCAAGCTCCTTATGACGCCCCTTGAGCAGCTTAATAGAACTGATGGGCTTTGCCGGGCGTACGTGCGCATGTACGGTGATGCCAAACTCTTCCTCTGAGTATCCTTCAATCATCACATCCCTCGTCACGGTTATCACAGCCCGGCCTATGCGCCCCTAAGCTGTCGTTTCGACATCATATCGAATTTCCGCACACGCAGGGCGTTAGGTGAAGTGCCCATTTGAAAGTCGAGGATCTGAGTTGTCACCCGCAGGACTGGAACGGGAGTGGCGGGCATTTGTTGAAGGGGTCGCCGCCTGCGATCGCTCAGCATCTGCTGGCAAAGGTCTTTAGTCTGTGGGAATTCGCTGCCATCCAGTCGTCAGCACACATAGTAGTGCCTATCTGAACATGTGGATGGACTGTTTCGAGTCACCCTTCACCTAAAGTGGCTGTGCCACCGGAACAGGAATCGGTTCCAGAAGTCTTCTTCGTGAAACCAGTGCCGCCAGTGGCAAAGAAGAAGACAGCGAAGGCTTTCACACCCAGGCTGCAGGTAACCCTGCGTGTCGGCAATGAGTTTGAAGGCAAAACGTTCGAGCTGATCCACGAAGCCGACACGCTCAGCAAGCTGTTGGCAGAGCAAGAAGCAGTGAAGACGGCCAGGAAGAAATACCGATATGTAGAGGTGTTGTCGGTCAAGTCCATGTAGAGGCCGGTTCCGCAACGGTGGCAATCGGATGTAAACAGCATGTGACTGCGCTAGCTTGGCAAGGCGAAGCTCTCCGGATCCTCACACCTACGGCGAATGGCGCGGCACTCCGTGCCAGCTGTTATCTGATTTGGCAAACCCTTACGCTCGTCGAACAGAAAAGGAGAATTGCTATGTCCCCATTTGCCGCAGCCCTTCTGAATTCCAGACTCGCGCATTCCATGTCCAGATTCAGAGCAGCTGAGTGCGCCGGGGTGAGTGAGCGAACCTGGAGGTCTTACGAGCAAGGGCAACGCACACCCGGCAAAAGCGTTGTTCGAAATTTCTATGACCGGTCGAGTATCCCGATGGCGGCGGACACTGCCAAGATGCTAAGGGCTTCCCACGCAGCCCGCGTACTGAGCATCACCTCTCTGAAGGGCGGCGTCGGTAAATCTCCCATCACCGTTGACGTGGCCGCATGCTTAGTGGAGCGAGGCAGTCGGGTAGCCCTCATTTCACATGATTGCTGCTACTGGACTTGCCCCTACCAAACCGGACACCAACTCCCCGTTAAATTGATGCTGCTGCCAAGCGCCTAAACTCTCTCGGCGACCGATATTTCAAAGCGCTGTGCGGATGCTGCTCGTTGTAATGCTCGAA
>NZ_JAAOCA010000140.1 GCF_014694385.1 Pseudomonas typographi
CTTGCTCGGCGAGGATGCCGGGGGCGGTGGCATTGATCGCCCAGGCGGTGTCGCGGTCGTTCTCGGCTTGGTCTACCGCAGTATACGCGGCCGGGTTGATGATCAGGCCCGGGCGCTCACGGGCCAGAGTGCGGCGGATCGCATCACCGTCGCGCAGGTCCAGGGCTTGGCTGCCCAGGGCCTTGACGTTACCCAACCCGGCCAAGGCGCTTTGCAGGGCACGGCTTACCTGGCCGTTTTCGCCGGTAATGAGGATGTTCATTCGAACAGCTCCGCCTCGCCCAGGCGCTTGCCTTGTTGGTCTTTGGCCGACAACTGCGGCTGCAGGCCGCCCAATTGCCAGTCGATGGCCAGGGCCGGGTCGTCCCAGGCGATGCAGCGCTCGGCAGCGGGGTTGTAGTAATCGGTGGTTTTGTACAAAAACTCGGCGTAATCGCTGAGCACCACGAAACCATGGGCGAAGCCCGGCGGTATCCATAGCTGCT
>NZ_JAAOCA010000141.1 GCF_014694385.1 Pseudomonas typographi
CTTGCTCGGCGAGGATGCCGGGGGCGGTGGCATTGATCGCCCAGGCGGTGTCGCGGTCGTTCTCGGCTTGGTCTACCGCAGTATACGCGGCCGGGTTGATGATCAGGCCCGGGCGCTCACGGGCCAGGGTGCGGCGGATCGCATCACCGTCGCGCAGGTCCAGGGCTTGGCTGCCCAGGGCCTTGACGTTACCCAACCCGGCCAAGGCGCTTTGCAGGGCACGGCTTACCTGGCCATTTTCGCCGGTAATGAGGATGTTCATTCGAACAGCTCCGCCTCGCCCAGGCGCTTGCCTTGTTGGTCTTTGGCCGACAACTGCGGCTGCAGGCCGCCCAATTGCCAGTCGATGGCCAGGGTTGGGTCGTCCCAGGCGATGCAGCGCTCGGCAGCGGGGTTGTAGTAATCGGTGGTTTTGTACAAAAACTCGGCGTAATCGCTGAGCACCACGAAACCATGGGCGAAGCCCGGCGGTATCCATAGCTGCT
>NZ_JAAOCA010000142.1 GCF_014694385.1 Pseudomonas typographi
GCGGGACATCGAACAGCCAGTAGCTTATGGCCTGTCCCGGCGAGTAGCTACCGAACCGAAACGTCCACGTTCCGTTACCGTTATTAGTCTGGCTAAGCAAATATGCAAAGTCGCTGGTGCACTTGAATGCTACCACAGGGTCAACGCACGCCAGCGTCAAATCCACGTAGTAGTAAGCGCCCGTTGTGCCGGTAGTGACAGAACCTTTGGATTTCAAGCTGAGGTTTGAATAGAGGGAGTCGATCACCAAAACATTGTCGCCGTTTCGCGCCTCAAACCCGCCGTCCATCAATAAACCCCATATATGATTGTTACCGACTGCTGTGCAGCGGTCCAACTAATAGTGTTGCCAGATACCGATATTGAAGGGTATGTCGTATTGGAGAACATCCCCGCTGGGGTGCCGTCTCTCATTATGTAAAACGGGTCGCCGGACCCGGGCACGGTCACGTTTCCAGCGGTGTTCGCGGTTGTGGTGACCC
>NZ_JAAOCA010000143.1 GCF_014694385.1 Pseudomonas typographi
CTGGCCATGAAACACCTGTTGGCGGAAGACGAAGACAAAGCGTTGGTGCAGGCGCAGCTCGACGCGGCAGAGGAGGCAGCCATGCAGTTCTTGAGTCGCCGCTTTTTCGCAGACCAAGCCGCCCTGGACCTGGCCAAGGCCGGCATCCTGGACCGTATACAGCAAGCCAAAGCGGCGAATGCTGAAGCGATCGAGGTCGCCAATGCCGAGGTTGACCATGGCGTGCGGTGTCGTCTGCTCGAGCATGCCCGTAGCGCCCTGGCCGATGCCCTGGAAGAGGTCGACGCCACTGCATACGGGGTGATCATCAATCCGGCGATCACCGCCGCATGCCTGCTCAAGCTGGGCCACCTGTTCGCCAACCGCGAAGAGGTTATCACCGATGGCTCGGTCGCAGAATTGCCGCTGGCTTCACGCGCACTGCTCATGCCCTACCGGGTAC
>NZ_JAAOCA010000144.1 GCF_014694385.1 Pseudomonas typographi
GTATTTGAGCGCGGCGGTGCTTTCCAGCGTCAGGCGGGTGTAGGTGTGCGACGGCCATATCCGTGCGGCGGTGAATTGTGGTGCGCGTACCGTTTTGGCAACGGCGGATGCGATGGGGCTTAGGGCGAACAGTGTGCCGGCGGTGCGGCGGATGATTTGTCTTCGTGTCAGTTTGGTCATAGCGGCAGGCTTTCGCGTCCTCGTTCGGTATGGGCGGCCAGCAGGCATTTTCTGCCGCCGCCGTCGTGTGTCAATGTTGCGGTGATGTCGGCGGGCGGCGTAAATTCCCCGCCCTGTTGCGGCCATTCGATCAGGCAGACGCTGTTTGCGGCAAACAGTTCGTCAAGCCCCGCGTCTTCCCATTCTTCGGGGAACGAGAAGCGGTAGAGGTCGAAATGGTGCAGGGTGAAGCGTTCCAGCGGATAAGAT
>NZ_JAAOCA010000145.1 GCF_014694385.1 Pseudomonas typographi
CTGGCCTCCGATTCAAGGTCGGTGATCTTGGTGGTGTTCTGCTCGACCTGCTGCGCCAGGCCGTTAGCCGTTTCGATGGATTGGCCCACGTCCAGCCAGTAATCCGCGTTAGGCGGCGGGGTTTCCTTGGGCACGTCCTGGGTGGCTTGGTAGATCCGGCCGCCAGCCACCACCATGTCGCCAGTGGTGTAAGTCTGGTCTTCCTTGTAGGCCGACAGGCCATCGAGCGCGGCGATCTGGTCGGCAAGGTCGGCGATCTTTTCGTTGATCTCCTGGCTCAGTTCGGATTCGCCGATCTGGCCGGCCAGGGCCGCCAGGAAGGCCCTCACGTCGTTCGAGGTCGACGCCGGCACCTTCAGGAATCCACTGACCCCATACGCATTGCGGGAGCGAATGAAGTAGTAATAGTTGGTGTAAAACGCCAGGC
>NZ_JAAOCA010000146.1 GCF_014694385.1 Pseudomonas typographi
GCCATCATCGAGTCAACCGCCAACGGCATGGGAAATCTGTTCCACCAGTTCTGGACGCTGGCGGTGGAGGGTAAGTCCGACTACATGCCCGTTTTCATCCCCTGGTTCGTCGAGCGGGGATATCGCCGCGAAGTGCCCGATGACTTCGAAATGTCCGATGACGACTTCGAGTACATGGAAGCCTATGGCCTGGACGAAGAACAAATGGCCTGGCGCGCCGCCAAGATCACCACGGACTTTGCAGGTGATGAAGACTGGTTCAACCAGGAATACCCCGCCACCCCCGACCTGGCTTTCCAAAAGGTCGGCCACAAGCCGCTGATCAAGACCGTCAAGGTATCGCTGGCGCGCAAGCAGATCGCCAAGCACATGAAGCGCATCGGGGCCCACGTTGTCGGCCTCGACCCAGCGCGCGGCGGGGATAC
>NZ_JAAOCA010000147.1 GCF_014694385.1 Pseudomonas typographi
CATAAAGCTGGTCGTGCAGAATCGCCGGGCGCATGCCGTAGCCGGCGCAGATGCCATACAGCGCCAGAGCGCCCACGGCGATGATCCAGAGCAGCGGCGCCAGCCAGGAGACGAACGTCAGCACCGCACCGGCAATCAGCGCGCCAATGGCACCCCAGCGGCAGACCTCACGCAGGATGCGGATAGAGGCCAGGTCGCTGGTGAAGCCGGCCGGGACTTCGAGCATCCCGTGCACCGGGTCGTTGAACACCAGCGGCTCCAGCAGCGTGAACTCCCACCGGCTAACCTGGCAGGTGGCCACGCCAGCGGCGAACTTGCCGGGATCGAGCGTCATGCCGGCACCTCGAGCACAGGCAGTTCGGCCAGGAACGCTTCCAGCGTCGGCACCTCGCGGGTGCCCGCCTCCACCGCGGAAAGCT
>NZ_JAAOCA010000148.1 GCF_014694385.1 Pseudomonas typographi
CATCGGCCTTCTCCTTGGTTCGTTTGGTATCGAGGTCGGCCAGCGCCTGTTCGGCCTGCTGCTGCTTCTCCAGCGCGGTGCGGGATTGTGCGGCGGCAGCGTTGGCGATGGTAGTGAGGTCGGACTGATGCGCGGCATCCTGGGCGGCGAGCTTCGCCTTGTAGGCATTGGCCTGCCAGATCCACGCCGCGGCGAAGCCTAAGGCGCAGGCCAGCAGCAGCGCGCCGCCATAGCCGAGCCACTTCAATTGGGTTTCAGTCATGCCAGCACCTTTAGCGATTGGTCATAGAGCGCCAGGCGGTCATCCTGGCCGTTCAGCCCGCCGTTTATGCGCCGGGTAATGGCCTCGAAGTCGCCGGCATCGGCCAGTTCGTTGAGGCGGTGAGTCGACCAGTACCAGC
>NZ_JAAOCA010000149.1 GCF_014694385.1 Pseudomonas typographi
GGCTGCACCCCATCACCCTCGGCCTCTCCAAGCAGTTGCTGCCGGTTTATGACAAGCCGATGATCTACTACCCGATCTCGGTGCTGATGCTGGCGGGCATCCGTGAGATTTTAGTGATTTCCACCCCGCTGGACCTGCCGCAGTTTCGCAACCTGCTCGGCGATGGCAGCCAGTTCGGCGTGCACCTCAGCTATGCCGAGCAGCCTGCGCCGGATGGCCTGGCGCAGGCGTTCCTGATCGGCGAGCAATTCATCGGCACCGACTCGGTGTGCCTGGTGCTGGGCGACAACATCTTCCATGGCCAGCACTTCTCCGAACAGCTCAAGCGCGCGTTGTCGCGGCCCACGGGCGCCACTGTGTTCGGCTACCTGGTCAAAGACCCGGAG
>NZ_JAAOCA010000014.1 GCF_014694385.1 Pseudomonas typographi
GCCCCGAGCCCGCCCACCACACAGAATTGGCTGGGCACCGACAACCAGGCCCGCGACGTACTGGCGCGTGTGCTCTATGGCACCCGCGTTTCGGTGCTGTTTGCGCTAGCGCTTACCTTGATCAGCTCGCTGATCGGTATCGCCGCCGGGGCCCTGCAGGGCTACTACGGCGGTTGGGTCGACCTGTTCGGCCAACGCCTGCTGGAGGTGTGGTCAGGCTTGCCGGTGCTGTACCTGTTGATCATTTTATCCGGCTTCGTCGAGCCGAATTTTTGGTGGTTGTTGGGGATCATGGCGCTGTTCAACTGGTTGGCGCTGGTCGATGTGGTACGCGCCGAGTTCCTGCGTGGGCGCAACCTTGAGTATGTGAAAGCCGCCCGTGCGCTGGGCCTGCCCACCCGCCGGGTGATCGTGCGGCACATCCTGCCCAATGCGATGACCGCCACCCTGAGCTATTTGCCGTTCATCCTAACCGGTGCGATTTCCACGCTCACGGCGTTGGATTTTCTCGGTTTTGGCATGCCCGCTGGCAGCGCGTCATTGGGCGAGTTGGTCGCCCAGGGCAAGGAAAACCTACAAGCCCCCTGGCTGGGCCTTACGGCCTTTTTCACCCTGGCCCTGCTGCTGACCCTGCTGGTATTCATTGGCGAGGCGCTGCGCGACGCCTTCGACCCTCGCCGCTGACGGAGCCCCCATGAGCGAAGCCTTGATCCAAATCCGCGACTTGCATGTGGCCTTCGCCGGGCAACCGGCGTTGAGCGGGGTAAGCCTGGATATTTTCGAAGGAGAGTGCCTGGCCTTGGTGGGGGAGTCCGGTTCCGGCAAATCGGTAACCGCCCACTCGATCTTGCAACTGCTGCCGACCGCCGCCTGCACCTGCGAAGGCAGCATCCGCTACCGCGGGCAGGAACTGCTCGGGGCGGGCCCGCGCATTCTGCGCCACCTGCGTGGTAACCGGGTGGCGATGATCTTCCAGGAGCCGATGACCTCGCTCAATCCGTTGCACACGGTGCAACGGCAAATCGGCGAAACCTTGTTGGTACACAAGGGGTTGTCTGGCAAGGCCGCCACCGCGCGTACCCTGGAACTGCTCGAGTTGGTCGGTATCCCGCACGCCCGGCAACGGCTCAAGGCCTACCCCCACCAACTCAGCGGTGGGCAGCGCCAGCGGGTGATGATCGCCATGGCCCTGGCCTGCGAGCCAGACCTGCTGATCGCAGACGAACCGACCACGGCGCTGGACGTGACCGTGCAGCGCAAAATCCTGCTGCTGCTCAAATCACTGCAGCAGCGCCTGGGCATGTCGTTGCTGTTGATCAGCCACGACCTCAACCTGGTGCGGCGCATCGCCCAGCGCGTGTGCGTGATGAAACAAGGCCAGGTGGTAGAGCAGGCACCCTGCGCGCAGTTGTTCAAAGCGCCGCAGCACCCCTACAGCCGCCTGTTGCTGGATGCCGAGCCTGCCGGCACGGCGCTGCCCCGGGATACCCGCGAGGTGGTGCTGCAGGTAGAACAGCTCAAGGTGTGGTACCTGCTGGGCGGCGGCTGGTGGCGCAAGCCGCTGCACGCGATCAAGGCGGTGGATGGCATCAGCCTGAGTGTGCAGCGCGGTAAAACCCTGGGGATCGTGGGCGAATCCGGTTCGGGTAAATCCACCTTGGGCCAAGCAATCCTGCGCCTGCTGCCCGCCGAAGGGCGCATTCGCTTCGAGGGGCAGGCGTTGGAGGGGCTGAGCGAAAAACAGCTGCGGCCATGGCGCAAGCGCATGCAAGTGGTGTTTCAAGACCCCTTCGGCAGCCTCAGCCCGCGCCTGTCGGTGGCGCAGATCATCAGCGAGGGCCTGGAGGTGCACTCCAGTGCAAACGCTGCCGAGCGTGAGCGGCTGGTGGTCCAGGCCCTGGAAGAAGTGGGGCTGGACCCGGCCAGCCGGCACCGCTACCCGCACGAGTTCTCCGGCGGCCAGCGCCAACGCATCGCCATCGCCCGCGCGCTGGTGCTCAAGCCGGCGCTGATGTTGCTCGACGAACCCACCTCGGCACTGGACCGCACCGTGCAAAAGCAGGTGGTAGCGTTACTGCGCCAGCTGCAGGAGCACCATGGGTTGACGTATCTGTTCATCAGCCATGACCTGGCCGTGGTGCGCGCCCTGGCCCATGACGTGATCGTGGTCAAGGATGGTCAGGTGGTGGAGCATGGGCCCAGCGACCAAGTGTTCGAGGCGCCGCAGCACCCTTATACGCGGGAGCTGTTGGAGGCGTCGGCATTGGAAGGCTGAGCGCTGGATACGGGTTCCGGCTGCACCGCGTTTTCCTTGCCCAGCAATGCCCGCTTACGCTCTACCCCCCAGCGGTACCCTGCCAACGCCCCGTCGTGGCGCACCACCCGGTGGCAGGGCACCGCCACCGCCAGGCGGTTGGCGCCACAGGCCTGGGCCACGGCGCGCACCGCGCCGGGCTGGCCGATACGTTCGGCCACCTGTGTGTAACTGGCGGTTTCGCCGGGCGGGATGTCGCGCAGGGCCTGCCACACCCGTTCCTGAAAGGCCGTGCCGCGGATGTCTAACGGCAAGGCCAGGCCCAAGCGCGGCGCCTCGACGAAACCCACCACTTGCGCCACCCGCTGTTCGAACCCGGGGTCGGCACCGATCAACTCGGCACGAGGGAAGCTGTCTTGCAGCTGCTCCAGCAAACGCTCCGGCTCGTCGCCCAGCAGAATGGCGCAGATGCCTTTGTCGCTTTCGGCGACCAGGATCGTGCCCAGGGAACACGCGGCCAAGGCAAAGCGGATGTGCACCCCTGCCCCGCCTTGGCGAAATTGCTTCGGCGGCATGCCCAAGCGCGGTTGGCTGCTGGCATAAAAGCGGCTGTGGGCGTTGAAGCCTGCGTCGTAAGCGGCGGCGGTCACACTGCGCGAAGGGTCGGCCAAGCCGTCACGGGCGCGGCGCGCACGGGCGGCATCGGCGTAAGCCTTGGGTGTCAGGCCGGTGTGCGCCTTGAACAGCCGGTGAAAATGCGCCGGGCTCAACCCGGCCCGTTCGGCCAGCGCGTCGAGGCGCGGGGGGGCTTCGGCCCGGTCGATCTGCCGGCAGGCTTCGACCACCAGGCGGGCATGCTGGGCGCGGCGTGTGGGGGGCGGCATGGCAAATGTCCTCGAGGCGTCGGCTATAAGCTGCAGGCTAACCAAGCCTGGGCATTGGCGCCTCCCGTTTCTTGTGCTCAACAACGGCAAAGGCCACCCGAAGGTGGCCTTTGTGCAGCATAAGGGCTAACCCTTACTTGACCGGCCAGCCGGTCAGTTCCGACAGCGCCTTGCCGATGTCGGCCAAGGAGCGGACGGTTTTCACGCCGGCGTCTTGCAGGGCGGCGAACTTCTCGTCGGCGGTGCCTTTACCACCGGAGATGATCGCGCCCGCATGGCCCATGCGTTTGCCGGGCGGTGCGGTCACACCAGCGATGTAGCTCACCACCGGCTTGGTCACGTTGGCCTTGATGTAGGCCGCGGCTTCTTCTTCGGCCGAACCACCGATTTCACCGATCATCACGATGGCTTCGGTTTTCGGGTCTTCCTGGAACAGCTTCAGGATGTCGATGAAGGTCGAACCCGGGATCGGGTCACCGCCGATGCCCACGCAGGTCGACTGGCCGAAGCCGGCGTCGGTGGTCTGCTTGACCGCTTCGTAGGTCAGGGTGCCGGAACGGGAAACGATACCGACCTTGCCTGGCAAGTGGATGTGGCCAGGCATGATGCCGATCTTGCACTCGCCTGGGGTGATCACCCCAGGGCAGTTCGGGCCGATCAGGCGCACGCCCAGTTCGTCGCACTTGACCTTGGCGTCGAGCATGTCGAGGGTGGGGATACCTTCGGTGATGCACACGATCAGCTTGATGCCGCCATTGGCCGCTTCGAGGATCGAGTCCTTGCAGAACGGGGCCGGTACGTAGATCACCGAGGCTTCTGCACCGGTGGCTTCCACGGCTTCCTTGACGGTGTTGAACACCGGCAAGCCCAGGTGGGTGCTCCCACCCTTGCCCGGGGTTACGCCGCCGACCATCTTGGTGCCGTAGGCGATGGCCTGTTCGGAGTGGAAGGTGCCTTGCGAGCCGGTGAAGCCCTGGCAAATGACCTTGGTGTCTTTATTGATCAGGACGCTCATTACTTGCCCTCCGCGGCTTTGACGACTTGTTGCGCAGCGTCGGTCAGGCTGGTAGCCGCGATGATGTTCAGACCGCTTTCCGCGAGTACTTTGGCGCCCAGTTCAGCATTGTTGCCCTCAAGGCGAACGACTACCGGCACTTTCACGCCCACTTCCTTCACCGCGCCGATGATGCCTTCGGCAATCATGTCGCAGCGAACGATACCGCCGAAGATGTTGACCAGAACGGCCTTCACATTGCTGTCGGACAGGATAATCTTGAACGCTTCGGTCACACGTTCCTTGGTGGCACCGCCACCTACGTCGAGGAAGTTGGCCGGTTTGCCACCGTGCAGGTTGACGATGTCCATGGTGCCCATGGCCAGGCCCGCGCCGTTGACCATGCAGCCGATGTTGCCTTCCAGGGCCACGTAGTTCAGTTCGAACTTGGCGGCGTGGGCTTCGCGCGGGTCATCTTGCGACGGGTCGTGGAACTCGCGCAGTTTTGGCTGGCGGTACACGGCGTTGCTGTCGATGTTGATCTTGGCGTCCAGGCAATGCAGGTTGCCATCGGCCTTGATCACCAGCGGGTTGATTTCCAGCAGGGCCAGGTCGTAGTCCTTGAACAGCTTGGCAAGGCCCACGAAGATCTGGGTGAACTGCTTGATCTGGTTGCCTTCCAGGCCCAGTTTGAAGGCCAGTTCACGGCCTTGGTACGGCTGTGCGCCGACCAGCGGGTCGATGGTGGCCTTGAGAATTTTCTCGGGGGTGTTATGGGCAACGGTTTCGATGTCGACACCGCCCTCGGTGGAAGCCATGAACACGATACGACGGCTGGAACGATCCACCACCGCGCCCAGGTACAGTTCCTTGGCGATGTCAGTGCACGACTCGACCAGGATCTTAGTGACTGGCTGGCCATTGGCATCGGTCTGGTAAGTCACCAGGCGCTTGCCCAACCACTGGAGGGCAAATGCCTTGGCGTCTTCTTTGCTCTTGACCAGTTTTACGCCACCGGCTTTACCGCGGCCACCCGCGTGGACCTGGGCTTTGACCACCCATTCGGTGCCGCCGATTTTGTCGCACGCCTCTGCGGCGGCTTCCGGGGTGTCTACCGCGTAGCCCTTGGATACCGGCAGGCCGTACTCAGCGAACAGCTGCTTACCCTGATACTCGTGAAGATTCATGCTTTTTACCGTCTTCGTTAGGTACTGCGCTCTCGGCGCTGCGCCCCAATGGAGGGGTGCCGCGCCACCTGTGACTGCTTATTGCAAAAGCGGTTCGGGCACCGGGGTCGCGTCGCTCACTCGGCGCCCTGCTGCTCTACAAGGTCGCGTCCGGCGTACATTCCGCGGTAAGCCCTGGGCTTACGACGGGCAGTGCGCCGTTGGTTTCTTATTGTGTTAACGCTTCTTGCGGTTGGCCACGTGGATGGCACCGCCATTCACGGCCAGGGCTGCCTCGTGCAGCGCCTCGGACAACGTGGGGTGGGAGAACACCATCATCCCGAGGTCTTCGGCACTGGTGCCGAACTCCATCGCGATGGCGCCTTCCTGCACCAATTCTGCAGCGCTAGGGCCGATCACGTGTACACCCAGTACGCGGTCGGTCTTGGCATCGGCGATAACCTTGACGAAACCGCCGGTGTCGTTGGCGGCCATGGCACGGCCGCTGGCAGCGAACGGGAAGGTGCCCACATTCACTTCAATGCCCTCGGCCTTCAGTGACTGTTCGGTCTTGCCCACCCAAGCAATTTCCGGGTGAGTGTAGATCACCGACGGGATCAAGTCGTAGCTCATGGTGGCTTTATGGCCCTTGATGCGCTCGACGACCATCACGCCTTCTTCCGACGCCTTGTGCGCCAGCATCAGGCCGCGCACCACGTCACCGATGGCATAAACGCCCGGTACGCTGGTGGCACAGTAGTCATCGACGAAGATAAAGCCGCGCTCGTCGATGTCCACGCCGCTGTCCGACGCCAGCAGGTCGGCGGTCACCGGGCGGCGGCCGACGGCCACGATCAGCTTGTCGAACGTGATCTTCTGTTCGCCATTGGCGTCGGTGTAGGTCACTTCGACTTCTTCGCCGTTGACCTTCGAACCGGTCACGCGGGCACCCAGCTTGATATCCAGGCCCTGCTTGGTCAGGGTTTTATAGGCTTCCTTGGACACGGCGGCATCGGCAGCCATCAGGAAGGTGTCCAGAGCTTCGAGCACGGTCACTTGAGCACCCAGGCGAGACCAAACCGAGCCCAGCTCCAGGCCGATGACGCCAGCACCGATCACACCCAGGCGCTGAGGCACAGAGGCGAATTCCAAGGCACCGGTGGAATCGACGATGACCTTTTGGTCAACCGGGGCGGGCGGAATGTCGATCGGGCGGGAACCTGAGGCCAGGATCACGTTGTCGGCCTCGATCACCTCGGTGGTACCGTCCGGCTTGGTCACTTCGACCTTCTTGCCGGCCAGCAGTTTGCCGTGGCCCTCGATGGAAGTCACGCCGTTGGCCTTGAACAAGGTGGCCACGCCGCTGGTGAGGTTTTTCACGATACCGGCCTTGCGGCCGATCATCGTGCCCACGTCCATCTTCACCTCGCCGGTGGAGATGCCGTGGACGTTGAAGCTTTCTTTCGCTTCCTTGTACTTCCAGGAGCTGTCGAGCAGCGCCTTGGAGGGAATGCAACCGACGTTGAGGCAGGTACCGCCCAAGGCGAGCTTGCCATCCTTGTCGGTGTATTTCTCGATGCAGGCGGTTTTCAGGCCCAGTTGGGCGGCCTTGATCGCCGCCACGTACCCACCAGGGCCGGCACCGATCACTACTACGTCGAATTTCTGAGTCATAAAGGATCCTTAGTGCTACAAGCTGCAAGCTTTACGCTGCAAGCGCTGGCACAGGCTTCTGCCGAAGCGTGCCGCTTGTCGCTTGCAGCTGCGTTTTAAATATCCAGCAGCAGACGAGCCGGGTCTTCCAGCAGGTTCTTGATAGTAACAAGGAACGTGACCGCTTCCTTGCCATCGATCAAGCGGTGATCGTAAGACAATGCCAAGTACATCATCGGCCGAATCACCACTTGGCCATTGATGGCCATCGGGCGCTGGAGGATGTTGTGCATGCCCAGGATCGCGGCCTGCGGCGGGTTGACGATCGGGGTCGACATCATCGAACCGAAGGTACCACCGTTGGTAATGGTGAAGGTGCCACCGGTCATTTCTTCCATCGACAGTTTGCCGTCGCGGGCCTTCTTGCCGAAGGTGGCGATGCCATTCTCGATCTCGGCCAGGCTCATCAGCTCGGCATTGCGCAGCACCGGCACCACCAAGCCGCGATCGCTGGACACGGCCACGCCGACGTCGGCATAACCGTGATAAACGATGTCGTTGCCGTCAATCGACGCGTTCACCGCCGGGTAACGCTTAAGCGCCTCGGTAGCGGCCTTGACGAAGAACGACATGAAGCCCAGGCGCACACCATTGTGGCTCTTCTCGAACAGGTCCTTGTACTTCGAGCGCAGCGCCATCACTTCGGTCATGTCGACCTCGTTGAAGGTGGTCAGCATCGCCATGTTCGACTGTGCCTCGACCAACCGTTCGGCGATCTTCGCACGCAGGCGGGTCATCGGCACGCGCTTCTCGGTGCGGTCGCCGCTGCCTTGTACCGAAGGTGCGGCGGCAGCAGCGGCGGGCTTGGCGGCCGGGGCCTGGGGGGCGCTCTTCTTCGCTTCGATGGCAGCGACCACGTCTTCCTTGGTCACGCGGCCATCTTTACCCGTGCCCTTGATGCTCGACAGGGCAATGCCGTTTTCCTCGGCCAGCTTGCGCGCCGCGGGTGCGCCGAGGGTGTCGTCCTCAGTGGCAGGCGCGGCGGCAGCAGGCGCGGCGGCGGGGGCGTCGGTAGCGGGGGCGGCAGCCGAAGGCGCCGCCGCCGGTGCCGCGGCGCCGCCCGCTTCGATCGAACCCAGCAGCTCGTCGGACAGAACAGTGTCGCCTTCGTTCTTGACGATCGCGCCCAGTACGCCGTCAGCGGTGGCGAGCACTTCCAGTACAACCTTGTCGGTTTCGATGTCGACAATCAGCTCGTCACGCTTAACGGCCTCGCCCGGTTTCTTGTGCCAGGTGGCAACGGTGCCATCGGCAACCGATTCCGGGAAAGTGGGGGCTTTGATCTCGATAGCCATTCTCAGTGGTTCCTTAAATTCGGTTTCGTTGGCTCGAAGGCCTTAAACGGTAAAGGCATCGCGCAGCAGTTTTTCCTGCTGCTCGGCGTGCATCGAAGCGTAACCGCAGGCCGGCGCGGCCGACGCATCGCGCCCGGCGTATTCCAGGAACAGGCCCTTGTTGTGGCCTGCCAGGATACGGCGGAAATGATGCTGGCTTTGATACCAGGCACCTTGGTTCATCGGCTCTTCCTGGCACCACACCACGTGCTTGAGGCTGGTGTACGGCGCGAGGATTTCGACCAAGTCGTCTTCCGGGAACGGGTACAGTTGCTCGATGCGCAAAATGGCGGTGTCGTCGCGGCCTTCGGCCCGGCGTTTCTCCAACAGGTCGTAGTACACCTTGCCGCTGCACAGCACCAAGCGCTCGACCTTCGCCGGGGCGATATTGTCGATCTCCGGGATGATGGTCTGGAACGAGCCTTCGGCCAAGTCCTCCAGGGTGGATATCGCCAGTTTGTGGCGCAGCAGCGACTTGGGCGTGAGCACGATCAGCGGTTTGCGCAGCGGGCGGATGACCTGGCGGCGCAGCAAGTGGTAGATCTGTGCCGGGGTGGTCGGCACGCACACCTGGATGTTGTGCTCGGCGCACAACTGCAGGTAGCGTTCCAAGCGCGCCGACGAGTGCTCGGCGCCCTGCCCTTCGTAGCCATGTGGCAACAGCATGGTCAAGCCACACAGGCGGCCCCACTTATGCTCGCCGCTGGTGATGAACTGGTCGATCACCACCTGCGCGCCGTTGGCGAAGTCACCGAACTGGGCTTCCCAAATCACCAGCGCGTTCGGCGAAGTGGTCGAGTAACCGTATTCGAAGGCCAGCACCGCTTCCTCGGAGAGGAACGAGTCGTACAGGTCAAAGGCCGGCTGGCCACTGTACAGGTGGTTCATCGGTACGTAGGTGCTTTCATCCTTCTGGTTGTGCAGCACTGCATGGCGGTGCGAGAAGGTGCCGCGGCCTACGTCCTGGCCGGTAAGGCGGATGGGGTGGCCTTCGAACAGCAAGGTGGCGTAAGCCATGGTTTCGGCGTAGCCCCAGTTGATCGGCAAGCCGCCGGCCTGCATCTTCTGGCGGTCTTCGAGGATCTTCGCCACTTGCCGCTGCACCACCAGCCCCTCGGGAATTTCCAGCAGCTTGGCCGACAGTTCCTGCAGGGTCTTGAGGTCGAAACGGGTATCGTGGCGGGCCGTCCAGGAGTGGCCCAGGTAGGGGCGCCAGTCTACGAACAGTTCCTTGTTCGGCTCCTTGACCAGGCTCTTGACCACGTGCAAGCCGTTATCCAGCGCGTTGCGGTACTCGTCTACCTGGGCCTGAACGGCCTCGGTGGTCACGGCACCGGCTTGAACCAGGCGTTCGGCGAACAATTCGCGGGTGGTGCGCTGCTTGGCGATCTGCTGGTACATCAGCGGTTGGGTGCCGCTCGGCTCGTCGGCCTCGTTGTGGCCGCGGCGGCGGTAGCACACCAGGTCTATGACCACATCGCGCTTGTACTGCATGCGGTAGTCGACGGCCAGTTGGGTAATGAACAGCACCGCTTCCGGGTCATCGCCATTCACGTGCAGGATCGGCGCCTGGATCATCTTGGCAACGTCGGTGGCGTACTCGGTAGAGCGCGCATCCAGCGGGTTGCTGATGGTGAAACCCACCTGGTTGTTGACCACGATGTGGATGGTACCGCCCGTTTTGAAGCCGCGGGTTTGCGACATCTGGAAGGTTTCCATCACCACACCCTGGCCCGCGAAGGCAGCGTCGCCGTGAATGGAAATCGGCACCACCTTGTCGCCATTCGCATCGTTGCGGCGGTCTTGGCGGGCGCGCACGGACCCTTCCACCACCGGCGAAACGATCTCCAGGTGGGACGGGTTGAACGCCATCGCCAAGTGCACTTCGCCGCCACCGGTCATCACGTTGGAGGAGAAGCCCTGGTGGTACTTCACGTCACCGGAGCCCAGCTCGACCTTTTTCTTGCCTTCGAACTCGTCGAACAGCTCACGTGGGTTCTTGCCCAGGGTGTTGACCAGCACGTTCAGGCGCCCGCGGTGGGCCATGCCGATGACGATTTCTTTCGAACCGTAAGAGCCGGAGCGCTGGATGATCTCATCGAGCATCGGGATCAAGCTTTCGCCGCCTTCCAGGCCGAAACGCTTGGTGCCGGGGTACTTGGTGCCCAGGTATTTTTCCAGGCCCTCGGCGGCGGTGACGCGCTCGAGTATGTGGGTCTGCACCTCGGGCGAGAATACCGGCCGGCCACGCACGCTCTCGAGGCGCTGCTGGAACCAGCTACGCTGCTCGGAATCGACGATGTGAATGAATTCGGCGCCGATGGTGCGGCAATATGTCTGCTGCAAGGCCTCGTAAATTTCACGTAGGCTCGCTTCTTCCTTACCGATGAACAGGTCGCCGGTACGGAAGGTCGTGTCTAGATCGGCATTGGTCATGCCGTAATGATTGATCGACAGGTCGGCCGGCGCGGGCCGTTTCCACAACCCCAACGGGTCCAGTTGGGCAGCCTGGTGGCCACGCAGCCGGAAGGCCTGGATCATTCGAAGTACTTCAACCTGCTTTTTCTCATGCTCGCTGCTCACGCTACCGGCAGACACCGGCTGTGCGCGGCGCTGGTTCTTCGCCAGCAATACGAAATGGTCGCGAACGGTCGAGTGCGAAACATCGGGAGCGGTGCTGCCGTCGGCGGGCAATTTCTGGAAGTAAGTGCGCCACTCTTCTGGCACAGCGTTAGGGTCGTGCAGGTAAAGCTCATAGAGCTCTTCCACATAGGCCGCGTTACCACCTGAAAGGTAGGCGCTGTTCCACATGCGCTGCATCACGCTTTCTTGCATGCTTGGTCACCCTCGGTTAGGGGCCACCACCGGCGTGAACCACAGCGCGCTCGCGTGCCGCAAGCCACCAAGGATCCCACAGATGTTCCGGGTACCAGCCCGGCTGCCCCTGCTGGTCTCATTGCTTCAAAGTAAAGGCAAAGGCCCGTGGGCCCTGCCCGATTTCGCCATGGCGCGGGCCAAGGCCCGAAACACGGCACACTGCGGTGCTGCGGTGCTGCGGTGCTGCGGTGCTGCGGTGCTGCGGTGGATCAGATACCGCTAGACAACAACATGTTACGCACGTGGCCGATGGCCTTAGTGGGGTTCAACCCCTTGGGGCACACGCTCACGCAGTTCATGATGCCGCGGCAGCGGAATACCGAGAACGGGTCATCCAATGACGCCAGGCGCTCGCTGGTGCGGGTATCACGGCTGTCGGCCAAAAAGCGATAGGCCTGCAGCAGTGCAGCCGGGCCCAGGAACTTGTCTGGGTTCCACCAGAAGGACGGGCAAGACGTCGAGCAGCAAGCGCACAGGATGCACTCGTACAAGCCGTCGAGCTTTTCGCGCTCTTCCGGTGTTTGCAGGCGCTCGATGGCCGGAGCCGGCGTGTCGTTCTGCAAGAATGGCTTCACCTTCTCGTACTGCTTATAGAAGATGCTCATATCGACCACCAGGTCACGTATGACCGGCAAACCTGGCAGTGGGCGGAGCACCAGCTTGTCGCCCTTGACCACGGCAGACAGCGGCGTGATACACGCCAGGCCGTTCTTGCCGTTGATGTTCATGCCGTCGGAACCGCACACGCCTTCGCGGCAGGAACGGCGGTAGGAGAACCCTTCGTCCTGCTCTTTGATCAAGGCCAGCACGTCCAGGACCATCAAGTCCTTGCCGCCGGTGTCGACCTGGAAATCCACCATCGCCGGCGCGGAGTCCTGGTCAGGGTTGTAACGATAGACGCTGACTTGCAACATGGTGATCACCCTTAGTAAGTCCGGACTTTAGGTTCGAAGGCCGGTACGGTCTTCGGCGCGAAGTTGACAGAGCGCTTGGCCACACGTTTCTCCCCAGGGAAGTACAGGGTGTGGCACAGCCAGTTCTCGTCGTCACGGTCTTCGAAGTCTTCGCGGGCGTGCGCGCCCCGGGATTCTTCTCGGGTATTGGCGGCGATCGCCGTAGCCTCGGCAACCTCCAGCAGGTTTTGCAGTTCCAGGGCTTCGATACGCGCCGTGTTGAAGCCTTGGCTTTTGTCATTGATCTTGACGTTGGCGATACGTTCACGCAGGCCCGCCAATTGGGCGATGCCTTTTTCCATGTATTCGCCGGTACGGAACACGCCGAAGTAGTTCTGCATGCAGTTCTGCAGCTCGCGGCGCAGGCTGGCGACGTCTTCGCCGCTGTTGCGCTCGTTGAGGCCGGCCAAGCGCGACAGTGCCACGTCGATGTCGGTGTCGCTGGCGTCGCGGTATTCGATACCGTCAGATAGCGCTTTCTCCAGGTGCAGGCCGGCCGCGCGGCCGAACACCACCAGGTCGAGCAGCGAGTTGCCACCCAGGCGGTTGGCCCCGTGAACCGACACGCACGCCACTTCACCCACGGCGAACAGCCCCGGGATGATGTGGTCGACGCCATCGGTGCCCATGGTGATGGCCTGGCCATGGATGTTAGTGGCTACGCCGCCCATCATGTAGTGGCAAGTCGGGATCACCGGGATCGGTGCGACCACTGGGTCGACGTGGGCGAAGGTCTTGGCCAACTCGCAGATACCCGGCAAGCGACTGTGCAGCACTTCCTCGCCGAGGTGGTCGAGCTTAAGCAGTACGTGGTCCTTGTTAGGGCCCACGCCATTGCCGGCCAGCACTTCCTTGACCATCGAACGGGCCACCACATCGCGGCCGGCCAGGTCTTTGGCATTGGGCGCATAGCGCTCCATGAAGCGCTCGCCATTGGCGTTGATCAGGTAACCACCCTCGCCACGGCACCCTTCGGTGACCAGCACACCGGCGCCGGCGATGCCGGTGGGGTGGAACTGCCACATTTCGATGTCTTGCACCGGCACGCCGGCACGCAGGGCCATGCCCACGCCGTCACCGGTGTTGATCAACGCATTGGTGGTGGAGGCATAGATACGCCCGGCACCACCGGTGGCCAGCACGGTGGCCTTGGCGCGGATATAAACGGTTTCGCCGGTTTCGATGCAAATGGCAATCACACCCACGAAGGCGCCGTCCTGGTTCTTCACCAGGTCCACGGCATACCATTCGTTGAGGAAGGTCGTGCCGCTCTTCAGGTTGGCCTGGTACAGGGTGTGTAACAGCGCGTGGCCGGTACGGTCGGCCGCGGCGCAGGTGCGCGCCGCCTGGCCGCCCTTGCCGAAGTCCTTGGACTGGCCGCCGAAGGGGCGCTGGTAGATACGGCCGGTTTCGGTGCGCGAGAATGGCAGGCCCATGTGGTCCAGCTCGAAGACCGCCTGTGGCCCCACTTGGCACATATATTCGATGGCATCCTGGTCACCGATGTAGTCCGACCCCTTCACGGTGTCGTACATGTGCCAGCGCCAATCGTCGTTCGGGTCGGCCGAGGCGATTGCGCAGGTGATGCCGCCCTGGGCGGACACGGTGTGCGAACGGGTCGGGAACACCTTGGTGACCACGGCGGTCTTGTGGCCGCCTTGTGCCAATTGCAGCGCCGCGCGCATGCCGGCGCCGCCGCCACCGATGATGATGGCGTCGTAGTTCAGTGTACGAATGCTAGACATGTATCAAATACCCCAAAGAATCTGCACACCCCAGACGAAGTAAGCGAACATCACCACGCCGCATACCGCCTGGAACAGGAACCGCACGACCGTCGCCGACTTACCCAACGCCATCGGCGTGAGATAGTCGGTGGAGATGGTCCACATGCCAACCCAGGCGTGGGCGCTCAAGGCGACCAGGGCCAGCAGGCTGAAGATGCGCATCCAGTTGTTGGCGAACAGCGCGTGCCACTGGGCGAAATCGAGGCCCGGGTGCACCACGAGGTATCCGATGAGGAAAATGAAATAAACCGCGAGCACGACCGCAGACACCCGTTGTGCCATCCAGTCATAGAGGCCCGAACGGGACAGGTTTGTGACGTTGGTTACCATACCCAGACTCCTGCCAGAACGATGAGCACCACCGAGACGACGATGACGATTTTCGAGCCCAGCTTGCCGCCTTCAAGCGTTTCGCCGAGGCCCGTATCCATCACCAGGTGGCGCACCCCGGCTACCAGGTGGTACAGCAGGGCAGAAAGCAGGCCCCACGTCACCAGCTTGACCAGCGGGCTGGTCATGAACGCCTTCACCTCGCCGAAGCCATCCTCGGAGCCGAGCGACTTGCCCAGCGCGTAGAGCGCGATGGCAATGCCGACGAAAAGGATGACACCCGAAATGCGGTGGAGAATGGACGTGTAGGCTGTGACGGGGAGTTTGATGGTCCTTAGGTCGAGGTTTACAGGTCGTTGGCTATTCACGGCTTTTTTCACACTGAAGAGCCCCCTTGCAAGCAGGGCAAGTTGTCGGGAAGTGTACTGGTCAGGTACCCACCACCCAGGGAGTGACGACCACGTAAGCTGGCCTTTGCGAGCCGCTGGCGGTCGGACGCCGAGTATAGACAGTTAGGAAACTAATGACAACGCACAGCACTGCCCCGAAGGGCGCATTGCAAACACCCCGTAAAAGGCGTAAATGGCGTTGAAAAGCAGAAAAAAAGCCCTCTGGCGTGCGGCTAAAGGCTAACACTTGGCAAATTGACTTTGGTATTTATCCCACTATAGTGGTGCGGGCCCTGCGTGGGGGGTCTGTCAGATGATTTGAAGCATAAAATAGGAGGCCATATGGCTGACAAAAAAGCGCAGTTGATCATCGAGGGCGCCGCCCCCGTCGAGCTGCCCATTTTAAATGGCACCCTTGGCCCTGATGTCATCGACGTCCGTACACTGACCGCCTCGGGGGTGTTCACCTTCGACCCGGGTTTCATGTCCACCGCCTCATGCGAATCGAGCATCACCTACATCGACGGCGAGCAGGGCGTGCTGCTGCACCGCGGCTACCCGATTGAGCAATTGGCCGAACAATCGGACTACCTCGAAACCTGTTACCTGCTGCTCAACGGCGAACTGCCCAACGCCGAGCAAAAGGCCACGTTCGTCAGCACCGTGAAAAACCACACCATGGTGCACGAGCAGCTCAAAACGTTCTTCAATGGCTTTCGCCGCGACGCCCACCCCATGGCGGTGATGTGCGGCGTGGTCGGTGCGTTATCGGCGTTCTACCACGATTCGCTCGACATCAAGAACCCGCAGCATCGCGAAATCTCGGCGATCCGCCTGGTTGCCAAAATGCCGACCCTGGCGGCAATGGTGTACAAGTACTCCATCGGCCAACCGATGCTGTACCCGCGCAACGACCTTTCGTATGCTGAAAACTTCCTGCATATGATGTTCAACACACCGTGCGAGATCAAACCGATCAGCCCGGTGCTCGCCCGCGCGATGGACCGGATTTTCATCCTGCATGCCGACCACGAGCAGAACGCGTCCACCTCTACCGTGCGCCTGGCCGGCTCCTCCGGGGCCAACCCGTTCGCCTGTATCGCCGCGGGCATCGCTGCACTCTGGGGCCCGGCCCACGGCGGCGCCAACGAAGCGGTACTGGCCATGCTCGATGAAATTGGCGATGTGTCCAACATCGACAAGTACCTGGCCAAGGCTAAAGACAAGAACGATCCGTTCAAGCTGATGGGCTTCGGCCACCGCGTGTACAAGAACTTCGACCCCCGCGCCAAGGTCATGAAGCAAACCTGCGACGAAGTGCTGGCCGAGCTGGGCGTGAAGAACGACCCGCAGTTGGAACTGGCGATGAAGCTCGACGAAATCGCCCGTAACGACCCGTATTTCAAAGAGCGCAACCTGTACCCGAACGTCGACTTCTACTCGGGTATCATCCTCAAGGCGATCGGCATCCCGACCAGCATGTTCACCGTGATCTTCGCCCTGGCTCGCACCGTGGGCTGGATCTCGCACTGGAAAGAAATGCTCTCCAGCCCGTACAAAATCGGCCGCCCTCGCCAGTTGTATACCGGCGAGCGCAAGCGCGATCTGGTCAGGCTCGAAGACCGGAAATAAGCATCGAAACCGCCCCTCGGGGCGGTTTCAAGTGCTAAAGGGTTTGACCTGCCCTTGTAACACCGCCAAATGCTGCCCTATTTTTCCGCAGCCGCCTTCAACCCTTTCAACGTATTGAACGGCGCGTCGACCACAAACTTGTTGGCGACCCATGACGGCACGCTACCGCCTGGCTCGGTATGCACCTGGTAGGTCACTTCGGTACTGTTGGGCCCTTTAGGCACCAGTGCCCAAAAGCCCTTCACCTCGGTAACCCGCACGAAGCCCTTTTCTTCCGGGATATAACCCGGCACACCTTCCAGGGTGCGGGTCAGGCTGCCATCGGCGGCTTCGCGGCTTACCACATGCACCACCGAATCACGGGGCGTCACCGGCCATGGGGTGTTGAACTGGGTATAGGTCCACGCCTCGGCACCGTGAGACTTGAGCAGCTTCGATACCTTGCATTCATGTATCCAGCGGCAGGCATTGGGCAGGTCCTCCTGCAAGGCGCGGATTTTATCGAGGCTGGCGTTGATCAAGGTGGTCCCGCGGTAGGCCTTGTAGCTGGACCCGGGTACGTCGGCCAGCGATACGGTAATGCCCTGCTCGCTCTTGGCGACTTGCCAATCCTCGGCGTGGGCGGCGGCAAGCGGCGTGAGTGCGAGGGTGAACAGCAGTGCAATGCTTGGGGTCGATCTCATGGGTTTTCCTTGTTGTTAGAAGATCAAAAGCGCAGCCGTATCAAGCTGCCGTAGCCGCCTCCAGCCAGCCGATCAAGCGGATGGCCGCTTCACGATCATCACCGCACACCTCGGGCCCTGGCCGAAAGCCCGAACACACCGGGGGGCGGCGTGGGTCACCGAAGAGGCCACAGCGGTAGTCTTCCAACAATTGCACGCAGCGCACCCCGGCGGGCTTGCCATGGGGCATACCCGGTATCGAGGAACTGATCGAGGGCGCGGTGCAACAAGCGCCGCAACCGGAACGGCATTGCATGGACGACCTCATGAAACGGAACGACCGAGCGTGGTGCAGCCAACCTGCATCACGCTCGGTCGATAGTATCGGCTCAAACGGCCGTTTCAAACCACCGAGCGAACCTTTTTTATTGCGGGAATTTGAAATCCAGCGCCGCGCCGTCTACATCCTTGCGCGCCTCAGTGCGCAGGTTCAGGTCCATCTCGTTGCTAAGCAAGCGGCCATTGAGCTCGAAGCCGTCGGGTGGTTTCTGCTCGAACAGCTTGGGCAATACTGGCTTGGGCACCTCTTCGGCGTCAATTTTGGCCTGGGGTTCGAGCTTTTGGACCATGCCTTTGGGCAAGGTCAAGTCCAGCTTAGGCTTGGGTAACTCATTAGCAATAGCATCGGCCTGCTTGCGTGCCGGCGTTTTGTTGGCAGCCTTTTTAGGCTGTTTGCCAGCGGGCGGTTGGGTCGGCGCCTTTTTTGCCGGCACACGCTTGGCCTGGGTCGCCGGCCCCTGGCCCGCTTCGGCCAGTAAAAGGCCGGCCGGCCTAATGCCCGGTTCGGGCATTGGTGTGGCAGCGCCGGCCATCGCGCAAAGCGAAAGGCCCAACAGCAGGCCGATGACGTTGAGTCGTTTCATGGGCGAGGCAGCCAAAGCAAAACGCAAATTCAAAGCCCCTATGCTCTCGCTTGGGCGGGCGGGTAGCAAGTGAGGCCCCATGAATGGCTAATAAACCGTGCCGTGGCCGCCCTCCTGGCACAATTGGGTGGCCAACCAGCCCAGGGTCATCAATGCCTGTTCGGTTTCGTGGTTCCATGCAATACCACAATTGAGCCGGATGCAGTGGTTGAATTGTTCAGTGTTGCTGAAAATCAGCCCCGGGGCGATCGACAGCCCATGCTCCAGGGCACGCACGTGCAGCTCTTGGGTATCGACCCGGCCCGGCAAGCTTACCCACAGCACGAAGCCACCGACCGGGCGGGTCATTTGGGTGCCGGCCGGAAAATGCTGTTGCACCGCCAACTGGTAAACACTGAGGTTCTTGCGAAACTCTTGGCGCACGTAACGCAGTTGGCGGTCGTAGCCACCATGTTCCAGATAACCGGCCACCGCCATTTGCGTAACGCTGCACGCCGAATGGGTGCTGAACGTTTGCAACCGCTGTACCTCGGCCTGGTGCCGGCCAGCCAGCATCCAACCGATGCGCAGCCCGGGGGCGAGCGTTTTGGAAAAACTCGAGCAGTACACCACCAGCCCGGCCTTGTCGTAAGCCTTCAGCGCCTTGTAACGCCCGGGGTCGAATACCAACTCGCCGGCCACGTCGTCTTCGATCACCTGAATGTTGAAATCCGCCACCAGGCGCAATAGGTGTTTTTGCCGTTCTTCAGGCATGGTGCTGCCCAGTGGGTTGCTCAGCCGCGCCGACAACACCAGCGCCTTGATCGACCATTGGTTGGCCGCCAATTGCAAAGCCTCCACGCTGATCCCCAATGCCGAGTCGCTGGGGATCTCGATCACTTTGAGGCCCAACAGGTCCGCCAGCTGCAGCAGGCCATAGTAGGTGGGCGATTCCGCCGCGATCAGGTCGCCGGGGCGGGTGAGCACCCGCAAGGCCATTTGCAGGGCATCCACCGCGCCGTGGGTGATTACCACCTCGCTGGGGTCGACCACCACGCCGGCATCGCGCATGCGTATGGCAATCTGCCGCCGCAGCGGCTCATAGCCGGGGCTGAACATGTAGCTGAAGGCCCGTTGGCTTTGGAACCGAGTCACCCGCGCCAATTGCTGGTGCAGTGCCCGCACCGGCAGGTAAGAGGGGTGCGGCACTGCGGCACCGAGGGGGAACACGCCCTCCTTGCGTGACTCGTCCAGCACCTGCTCGATAATGCTGCTGCGGGTGACCAACCCCGGGCGCTCGACCCTGGCGATGTCCGGGGTCGAGGCTGTCAGCGCTGGCGTTTGGTGCACGTAATAGCCCGACTGCGGGCGGGCCCGGATCAGGCCCTGGTCTTCCAGGCTGGCATACGCCTGCAGCACCGTGGCATGGCTAACGTTAAGCTGCGCACTGAGCTTGCGCACCGACGGCACCTTCTCGCCGGGGCGGTAAACGCCCCGGCGGATGTCGTCGGCCAATTGTTGGGCGACACGCTGATATAACAACGGTGGAATCATCGATGGCTCGAAGCTGTAGCAGCCGCTGGACCGCGAACTGTACGCCATTCATCTTCGGTGGGCCACTATACTACCGCGCATTGACTCCCCGGCCGGCCCTCTTCGCTCAACGACCTCACCGCTATCAGCTCGACGCCACTGCCGTACCCGCGCTCGTCACGGGCCAAAGTGCCTGCCACGAACGGCAGGTATACGGTAAACATCAACAGCCCCGTGGGCAGCGAGGCGCTGGCCATGCGGCCCACACCCAACTGCGCTACCGCGTCGGCCGCAAGCGGCCCCGCCATTTGGATAACGCCCAGTGCGCTGCTGCGCAGGGCGCCGTTGGTTAACGTGCCGTCGAGCACCCGGTTGGGCGTGAGCTTTTCGAATGCAGGGCTAATCCGCAACGGCCCGCTGGCGCCATTGGCGGTAATCAGCACGAAGTCGTCCACGGACGCATGCACGGCAGTGAATGCTGCCGGCAAGGCGACCTGCACCCAGGGGGCTGGAGAGCCAAGCCCGGACAAAACCCAGCCTTGCAGTTCGTTCACCGCCACCCCAGTCAGGGCGAAGGAACCTGCCGCCATCACGGTGGGTATTGGCTGGAGGTCGGCACCGTTACTTTTGAGCGGTATGAACTTACTAATGCCGTCGCGCAGCATGGAATACAAGGCGCTGGCCAGCGTGCTTGCCACGAAGTCGCGCGGATTGGCAAGGGCCAAGACAGTGCCGGCGCTGGACGCGCTCAACGCCATCATCGCCAGCCGGCCAGCACAACTGGCGCCCGTGGCGCGCTTCTGGATCACATCCCGGAGAAACCCGACGGCGTTCAGTGCGGTGGGAACCAGCAGCAGCCATTGGCTGGCTAATCGAGCGTTGGCATCTTCGCCTTCGGCATCACCGACCACCCCGGCCAGCACACCGCGAATGTAGCCCTCGAACGCTGCCGTACAACCGGCGATGATGCCGGTACGCAACGCCACGCTGGCGAGGTTATGCAAGGGGCCGGTTATCACCTGGGCGCTATTGACCGCCTTGGTTAAACGGCCCCATACGCTCTGTAGCGGCGAAGCGTTTTGATACATGTTGTAAAGTGCGGTAACGGGGTATGAGGCGGATACTGCAGGCATGGCACGTGACCTTTATTATGCCGAGTCACCAGCCACTGTCTTCTTCCAGTTCGGCTTGTGCCTCGGGGCTGAATACATCTTGCATAAACTGCTGGATAAGCGCATTGGAGGCAAAGGCAGAGGCAAAGGTATCTGACAGTACCTTGTATTCAGGCCGCCCTTCCTCGCCGCGGCTTTTCATGCTCGCCAGCATCTTCTGCAATATGCCCATTTGCCCCTGCGCGGTTTTATACAAAAGCGCTCCATCCCCGTTGGCATATTGTTTCAAAAAGTTTAAAACGGCGGTGCGCCCTTCTGGTGCCCGCTCCAACAACTGCGAATAGATAGCCTCCAGCTCCGGGTCTGGCCCTGGCAAGGGCACCGTAGCGCCCACACGCGTGTCGAGGTCGGTGACGGTGCCCGCGTTGGCCTGGCTGGCACGTGTGGGGCTGCGGTCAATGCTCGGGATCATGTTCAGGCTCCAAAATGGGTGTGAGTTCATCCAGCAAACGGCCAAACCACGCTTGCACCTGTTCGCGCACCTCGGCATCCAAGGCGCGCGCCCCAGTGCCCGAGCGGCCGAGCTGGCGTACCCATTGCAGGGCTTCCCGTTCGGCAGTGGCGGGTACGTCCAGTTCCAGCACCTGGTCGCCCAAGCGGAACAAGAACCGTTCTTGATCGTGATAGTGCACCTGCAGCGGCCCTTGCCAATGCTGGTTTAGGCGCTCACGTAACGCTACATGGCTGGCTTGGCACGCCCGTGGCAACCACAGCCCCAGGCATTGGCCGGGCGAAGCCTCGCGCTCGGCCAGCCAATGTTCGGCCAAGCAACTTACCCACTGCTCACTGAGCAAGCATTGGCCAAGCCGCGCTTGCAAGGCATTGGCGGCCTCTTGGCGCATGCGCTGCGCCTAGCCTTGTTCACCGAGCAGCCACTGGGCCACATCGGCAGCGGCGTGGGTGATGCCTTGCACATAGCCTTCGCGGTACGCCGCCAGGCGCAGCGCTTGCGCCTCCTGCTGGGCCTGCTCTACCAGTTGCCGCGCCCGGCGCTGCGCTTCGGCCTGCAGCCGCCGTTGCTGCTGGGCACTGGCAAGCGCCTGGGCACTGATGAGCAATGGCTCCTCGCCGGCATCAGCCAGCGTTTTGAGAGAATCGAGCATAATTCACCGCTTGAACGAGTAATCGAAAATCGGCGGGCAGCGCCGGCAAGGTCAGTGCCAAGGCTTCGGCGGCCGGGCTGAACTGCAGCGGCAGGCGTTGGCGCAACGCAACCGGCAGCCCGCCGGCGGCACCTTGCAGGCAGCGCAGGCCGGTGGCTTCCAGGCGAAGCGGCAACGGCACCGCCGGCGCTATGCCGCTAGGGGCCCGCGCACCCAGGGCGAACGTGGCGAAGCGCCGCTGCGCCGGGCTCAGCCCCTGCAGGGCGGCCCCCCAGGCCAACTGCGGCCACAGCAGGTACGCCGCTACCCAGTGCGCTGCGCTCGGCAAGCATCGCCAGTGTTGCACCCACCACCGACATTCAGGTTGGCAGGCCCACTGCCCCTGCCCTGGCGCCAACCCCAGCGCCTCGACCAGCACCGGGCCCAGCGCGGTACGCAGGTGGGGAGTGTCCAGGTCCCGCGGCACGCTTAATCGTGCCGGGTGCAGATAGGCCAAAGGCTGCTCGATAACCTGGCGCCAGGCATCAGCGTGGCTTGGCATACTCAGCCACCTTCTGCTGGATACGCTCACGTTGCCACCATGCGGCGGCGCCGAAAACCAGCAGCACCAGCACAGCGGCCAAGCCGAGTAACAAAGGCCACGGGCTTGCGCTGGCAGCGGTTACCGGGCCGGCATGCTGGGTCAAGGTACGCTTGTTCAACACCACGGAAATGTTGTCGTACTCGACCCCGGCAAAACTGTTGCGCAAAAACCTTTTGATATCGTTCACCAGGGCCTGGGGATCGACGTCACGCTCATACACCGCCAATGCCGACAGGTGCATCGGGGCAGCCTTGCGCCCGCCTTCGCCGGTGTCCAGGTCATAGCTGACGTGCACACGCGCGGCGGTAATGCTATCCAGGGTGTTCAACGATTGTTCCAGGCGTTGCTCCAGCGCTGAGAACAACCGGGCCTTTTCCGCGCGCGGAGACGCGACCAGCGCATCGGAAGGGAACAGGTCGGCCACCTCCGTGCGTGGGCGCGACGGCAATGCATAGGCGTTGATCAGGTCTACCGCCGCCGCGAAGTCGGCCTGGCCTACTTGCACCGAGTAGCCGAGCTTGCCGTTTTCGCGTTTGTTCGCCGCGATGTTGTTGCGCTGCAGTACCGAAACCACTTCGTTGGCCTGCATTTGGTCCAGGCCCTGTAACAATTCGGGTTGGCGGCAACCAGCCAACGCCAGCAACGCCACCACCAATAGGGCGAATGTTTTCATGAGGCACGCAACAAGGTTTCTACCGTACCCACCGCTTTGCGAACCAGGGCGTTGAGCAACGTGACATCGACGTTGTACTGCGCCAACTGGGTTTGCAACTTGGCCAGCACTTCCGGGTGGGTAATATCGGGGCTGTCGATGATTGCCTGGATCGCCGCTTCGGCCTGGCGGGTTTCGACACCGGCCGAGGCATAAGCGCCCAGCAGGCGGTCCTCAAGGGACACGGGGGTGGCCATCGAGTCGTTGGAAAGCGCCGCGATTTGGGTGCCGGCTGCGCCAACATCCGAGATAGCGAGGATTGACATGGAACCTTCCTGTAAAAAAAGAATGGCGCACGGCAGGGCCGGCGCCATGGGGGGGTCAGCGAGCGGCCTGAATAATCGTGGAGTCGATTTCCTTGAAGCCCTTGATGGTGTTGGTCGCTGCGTTGCGGAACACGTTGTACGAGGAGAACGCCGCTTGATAGGCGGCCAGCAGGCCCGGGTTGGAGGGGTCGCTGTGCAGCTCGTTCAAGGCATCATCGAGCACTGTCTTGAGTTCTTGGGCGCCTTGTTCGAAGCCATTGGCCTGCTGGCCGAGAAAATCGTTTGCGAAGCGGACCGGAACGGATACGTTTGCCATGAGTACTACTCCTCATTGTGGCTTGGGGAAATACCAGGACGATGGGGTGAGTTTGATGTACCCCTGGGGGCCGTACTGGAAGGATTTGTCTTTGAGCCAGTCATCCTTGAGCTCTACCGCAAAGTGCACGTAGCGGTCGCCCCACGCCCGATAGAACTCGTTGACGTAGTCGCGCACCGCGATCAATTCGGTATCGGCCAAGTTGCCTTGCACCCGGAAGGTCACCGATTCGGTTTTGTCATCGCGCTCGTAGGGCACCGCCAGGCGCGCCAGGCCACGCTCGGCCGCCGCCACCAATGCCGTGTCGTCGTATTGGCGCAGGTTTACGTCCGCGGCGTAGGGCGCGGCGTCACGCAACAGGCTGTGCAGCGCTTGTTGGAACTGGGGCGTCAACAGGTTGCGCTGCTGGCTCAGCCACAGCTCGGGCTTGCGCACATCGCTCAAGTCGATGCGGTGATAGGCCAGGTTCGGGTAGCGGTCGGCCAATAGCGCCTGCAGCCGGCTGCGTTCATCTTGCAGCGACAACACCGGCGTGGCGCCCTGCCCTTGGCGGGTCAGCACCTGGCGCGCCCAGCGTGCCTCGCGCTCTTGCTCGGCAAACACGTACACTTGGCCGCGCGGGCCACGCACCACCTCTAGGGGCGTAGGCGCGCCGGCGACCAACTGCTCCACATCCGCCACCGGGTTACTGCGCAGTGCCCACGCGCCGATACCCAGCGCCACGGCCAGCAGCAGCGCGCCACTCACGGGCAGCCAGGCCAGCGGCTTTGCCACACGGCGCCCCGCCGGCAGCGGCGCATGGCTGGCGGGCGCATCGAGCACGCCCTCGGCCCACGGCTCACCTTCCGGGCGCAGGGCGATACGCAACGCGCCGACCTGTTCGGCCACCTGGAAGGCCAATGCGCGCTCTTGCCCGCCCTGTTCGCCCAGCACGCGCAGCAAGCAGCCGTCCCGGCTATTGGCGCGTAGCAGCACCTCAAAATTACAACCGCCCCGCTCCAACGGAATGTAGATCGCCTCAGCCGGTACACTGGCCGGTGCATCGGCCTGGCAGAACGTCTCGGCGGGGCCCACCACGAACAAGGTCGCCGGCTGCGAGAGCAAAAATTCGCCACCTTGCAGCGGCCCATTGAGAACGCGCAATACGCACGCCTGTGTGTCTGAAACCTGCATGTTTCACTCGCTCATGCGTTAAAGCGGAGGCACCGGGAGCGCCTTTGATTGCGACCATGATATTGAGCAGCCAATGGCCAATCCTGATCGAATTATCGGGTCGCGGCGCTCAACGCCGGGCGCTGTTCGAGCAATGCCTGGTAGCGCTGCCATACCTTGCGCGCATAACGCCGCCGGGCGGCCTCACGGCCGGCGCCGCCACCTGCGTTGTAGGCGCCTACGGCTGTCCAGTTGTAGCCGTAACGTTGGATGAAACCACGCAAAATGCCCGCCCCCACCTCAACCGCCAGGCAACTGTCGCTGAGCAGGCGCGCTTCGGTAATGCCCTGGCGCGCCAAGCGCGGGAAGTGGTAGCTGTTGATCTGCATCAGCCCCACGTCACGCGAGCCGTCGGCGTTGACGTTCACCGCGTTCGCACGCATGGCGGACTCGACCTCGGCGATGGCCTGCAGCAGCGCCGGGTCGATGGCATGGCGCTGGCCAGCGGTATCGAAACACATCGCCACCACCGGGCCGGCCGCCAGTAGCAGCACGGCCAGTAACCAGCGTTTCATGCGCTAGCCTTGGCCGCCAGCACGCCCAGGTTGCGCAAACGCGGGTCGTCAAGGCGTGCACGCTGCCAAGGTTGTGCACGGCGGGTGAACGCCCGCCACTCAGCGATAATCGCCCCATCGCCATTGAGCTCGCGGCGTACCGCCAATTCCTCGGCTGACACCGGCCAGCCTGCTTGGGCCTCTTGCCAGCTGGCCAAACGCTGGCGTGCGGCGGCCCGGTCGTGGCACGCCAACACGTAGGCTTGCCATAGCCCCAGTTCGCCCGCCAATGGCGCATCACAACCCAGGTTGCGCAAGCATTGCCAAGCGGCCCGCGGCCTACCCTGCCAAGCCAGCACCATGGCGTACCAGCAGGCCATTACCGGTTGCACCTCGCCCACCGCCTTGCGCGCACGCTGGGCCGTGTCCAACGCCACCTCCGGTGTGTACGCGAACGCCACCCGGCAACGCAATAACCAAGCCGCCACAGACTGTGGCGCCAGCCGCAGGGCCTCATCGAGCAGCACCGCCGCCGCCCCATACTGGCGGTTGCACCATTGCAACCAGGCCCGGTAAAACAGCGCATCGGCCTGCGAGGTACAGGGCAACCCGGCCGCGGCGCGTTCCAGGCTGTGCGCGGCAGCCACGCTGCCTTGCGCCCCCGCCACGAATGCCAGGCGCACCAGCGCGTCGCCGTAGTCGGGTTGCGCCTCCAAGGCCTTACCCAAAGCCTCGTCGATCTGCACCACCAGCGTTTCGTGTTCGCATAAGGCCAACGACGCCTGGGCCAGCAACGCTTCGGCCAGGCCACACCAGGCCTGTGCGTTCTGGCCATTTTCGGCTACCAGCCGCCGCTGCTGTTCGGCGGCCTGGGCTAACCCGGCCGGTGTGTAGTCCGCAGGCTTCAGGCAAAAGCTTCGCGGTAACAAGCGACTGGACAATACCGAAGGTTGCACCTCATGGTGCTTGACCTCGCAGGTTAGCCGGTAACCTTTTCCGTAAACGGTGGCGATGTATTTCTTGTAACGCCCAAATGCCCTGCGCAATGAGTAAATACACCGCGTGAGTGAGTCCTCGCCCACTTCCATACCGGGCCAGGCATGGTTTAATAACGCATCTTTCATTACCACTGCGCCGCCGGCGCTTAACAAGGCCTCCAACAGTTTGAGTTCTTTGGGGGGCAAATGCATACGTTCACCTTCTACCCATAGCGTTCCGTCGCTTTGTAATTCCAGCGCGCCAAATTCATAGCGCCGCTGGATAAAAAAACCAGCAACACCAGCCATGAGTGCCATTGCTCCTTTGCCAAATGTAATGGGAGTTTGGAAATACGGAAACGGGCGAAGACTATAAAGAATCACCCATCGAATCGTTATCAGAAACCTCCTAAACGCTACCCGGTGCGCTGCACTCAGCGAGCCGCTAAGCCAACACCGGGTTACGATGGGCCGCGCCCATCAGCCATACCCCTCAGCGAGCTGCAGGTGTACACGCCGCCGACCCAGGGAAGGGGCGAAGCGGGCATTATCGAAAAAAAGGCGGGGCAAACAACAATGGCATTACGCCACCTAAGAAAAGCCTTACACCGGAAATTGGCACAGGGCCTTGAACGTCTGAAGGGCAGGCATTGAAACTTTTTTGGCGAACGGGAAATATCTTTCACCGTTCTGAATCGTCTTGAACACTTTTTAGCTGCCGAAGGACCAGACGGGGCTTAGTTCCTGAACGGCCACCGTGTAGAAACCCGGCTAAAAAAAGACGCAACAGGCTTAACACCGATTGCGCCACAGGTTGAACCCGCCCGGCTCAGCGGGCGGGCACCGCGAAGGCTTGGCAGAGCATCTGATACACGTCACCAGCGGTGCGCAGGCGCCCCACCAGGTGGGTGTCCAATTCACAACGGTACTGCTCGCTGAGCAAGACGCACAACTCCAACAGCTCAGACGAGTCGGCGCCAAGGTCGTAGACCAGGCGGGTGCTAGCGGCTACCGTATCGAGCGGTACGCGGAAATGGCCAGCAATGATGGCATACACAGCTGGCTCCGCCGGGCAGCTATCCGAAAGGTATTCAATGGCCATACTCGATGGGAGCCCCTTATACATAAAAGCGGCATTGACTGCCCGCCACTGGATCAAGCGCTCTCAGTTGGCACCAAGTTTAATTCAACACTACTGCCTTGCCTTTGAGGATTGCTATGACCCGATCTTTTTACCGAGGCAGGCGAGTCCTGTGATGTGCCATCTGAGTTGGCATCGGCAAAGCTTGTGTTTACTTTATAATGATGCATATACAACTTACTGGAAACCGTCGCATGAACTTTTTTATGTTTCCCAATAAACGATGGATCCTTTCCAGTGGGGTCGGTTCCGATCCGCTGGGCGGACGCTAAGCTACCATGGTGAGTAGATTGAAATGTGGAATGTGTGCTATAGATTCTGGGGAGCTCATTAACTTCATAGCGAAACTTTCCATCCAGATTTTTAGTGGCATTAGGTGGGGTGGGATTGGGCTTATCTTGTGGACGCTCCAGCACTATGGCGGGTTCCGGATCTGGTGAACTCTCCAGCACTATGGTGCTAACTATGGGGCTAACCGGACCTGGTGGACTCTCCAGCACTATGGGGCTAACTATGGGGCTAACCGGACCTGGTGGACTCTCCAGCACTATGGGGCTAACCAGACCAGCCGGACCTTGTGGGCCCTGCGGCCCTGCCTCGCCAACCAAACCTTGTGGGCCCGGCGGCCCTGCATGGCCGCCCTTGGAATTCCCAAAATTCTTAAACGTAGGGTTGACGGTAACAGTGATACCCCTGCCTGGGTATTTAGCACGGTCGTCCCCCTTGGTATCGACACTTCCGCGCGTCCCGGAATCTGCGACAGGCTTGGTAAAAGGTTGCTCCAGTAGTTTATAAAGCTGACGTTCAAAAATGCTGAAGTTATCACCCTGCTCACTCAGCAACCCCCGCTGCCATAAGTTCATGGCATCAATCGAACCGTTACCAAAAAGGTAACTCGTTTTAAGGTCTTGGATGGTGGGGGCAGGCTGCCTGTCAAGTAACTGTGCCACATTTTGGTCGGCCACCGTCTTAGCCAAATACTCCCCTGCTTTTTTGCGATCTACAGGGGCGCACTTTTGAAAGGCCTCGACCAATTCCCTTCGAAGTCGCTCCGCGGCGCGGCCTCCACCGTGACCATCACGGCCCAGTGCAGTGTCTCTTCCTGCTTTTACGTCTTCGAGCAGGCGCTGGATCTGCTCTTGACGATCGACACCGCCCGCCTTGATAACCAGGCTGTTCAGCACGCCAAACACCGCTACGTGGCGTTGCGCCGATTGATTGGCGTCGATATCCCGCAGGCCACTCAACTGCCCCAGAAACGCGGCATGGTTCACGCTTGCCTTGCCCTTTAAGCCGGCAAGGTAATCCAGGCAGCAATCGTCTAACCTGACGGCGCTATTGCCAGCCGAGTTTAACCCTGCAAAGCAGTTCACCGCGTGATCTATGGGTAATGTCGGCCTTGAACCACGAACATCATTCAATGGAGTTGATACATTCGGCATATTCCCGTCCTCAATTCAAATAGCCTTTAAGCATCTCAGCGAATTGGCTCAACTGCTGCGACAAAATTTTAACGAAGTTGTCATAATAGGCATTGGCGTTGGAATATTTATTCGTAGCGATCTGCAGATAATTCTTGATCGCGCTGTCATGGGAGTAAAACCCGGTTTGATAGGCCTGAAATTCCGCTGCAGTGAGGTAGATATTCCCGTTATGATTCCCCTCCTCCAAGTTTCCGGTTAGCGCCTTAATGGCCTTGAGCGGGCTCAGGTCGAAGGTCACGTAGAACTTCCCGCCCCCGGCGTCTACCAGGCAATCGGCTGGCAACCCCATCGCTTTCAGCCATTTTTCGGCATCTTCGCGGCTGTTGCTTTCGTACAGCACGCTTTCGGGGGGCGTCCCATATTTAGTTATAAGTTTTTCGACGGCTTCGAGGATTCCGTAGACACCGGGGTCATCGGGCTTGCCTACTTTCAGGATAATCCGGCCATTGGGCTCGCTCACGACCCAGTCCTTTAATTTGGAGATGAGCTCCGCATTGATTTCCTCATAAAAGTCGGTGTACTTCTGAACGAGATTTTCGTAAATCTCCAGGTATTCAGCACCGATCAAGTCGATCAAATCTCGAAGGCTGCCAAAAAAGTCATCGGGGTCGGGTGCCGAGTTCACGTTGAGCAGCCTATCCTCCAGCCCCGAAGGTAAGCCGGCGCTGGCGGCGGCCCCGCGGCCCAGTAGCTGCCTTGCTTCGGTTGACAGGCTGGCCAGCACGGTGTCGGCAAAGCTGCGCAACCCATGGCTGCGTTGCTCGAATTTAGGGCGGTTCTCCGCTAGGCCGGCGCGCGTATCAGCGATATAGCGCTTGTTGCGTTCCGTCTGCGTTTTAATACGCTCTTGCGCGCGGCTATACTCGCCTGCCGCGCTGCCTCCGTTATTCTCGACCCCCTCTTTGGTAAAGCCGGCGGGTGGTTCGGGCAATGGCGCCAATGTTATCCGTTTGGCGTTATCCAGGATGCGGCCCAGTTGCCGCTCCAGAGGGCTTTGCGGCGCCCCCTGCGCGCTGGCTTCAACGCTGGCATGCGGTATCGCAGCTTCGGCGAGTTTCTCGACGGGTTCCGGGGTAACGTTACGCACGGCGACCGGTCGGCTTAGCGATATGTCAGGCATCGGGGTTTACCTCATGCGCGCTGGCTAGCGATGGAATTCATCACCGCGAGGGTGTTTTGTTCAGCGGTCTGCACGGTGCGTACCGCGTCCTTGAACGCCTCTTGGGCTTTGTCTGCTTCGCTGCCGGCTTCCCGGGCCGAGTCATTAAGCGCATTCTGGTCGGCTTTGCGCTTTTCCACCTCGCCCTGATGTTGGGCGGCAACCGGCTGCTGAGTGGCGCCGCCCAGGGCGGCGAGGGGCATGGCCAACCCTCCCACGACCTGACCTTGCGCGCTCTTCTGGGCAATTTGAATAGCGTAGCGCTGCGAGTTCAGGTCTAGGTTTGCCCCGTTATCCGACAGCGCTCGCGACGTTTGCGAGAGCTGCGTGCGGTTTGCCGCATCCACATTGCTGCCATCCACGATATCTCGATGGGCCCTCGCCGCCTCACGCTCGCGTTGGGCCGGTATGCGGTTGTGTTTCAAATCTTTATGCGATAGCTGGCTGGACCGGCTGTGCAGCGCCAGCGAGCCGGAGGCCAGGCCTACGGCGAATACCGCGGTGACGATCGCGCCGACATAATTCGCCTGCGCAGCGGAAACACCGCTTTTGGCCGCGCTATGGGCCATCTCCTTGGCCAGAATTGCCAGTTGGCCATTGAGTTGGCGCATGGTTTGTATCATCGATTGCATCGCTTGCATGATGCCGTACAGCACCTCGATATTCTGGCCAAACTTCGAGGGGTCGAACTTCATGTCGACAGCGCTTTTCAACGCTTCGTCTTTTGCACGCTCGACCTCCTCGGCCAGCGTTTTCTGCTCAGCTTCAGGCAACTGGGCAATGGCCTGCTTGAGCGCTTCCACGGTGTCGCGCATGCGTTCCAATGCCGTGGCGCCCTCGCCTGCCGCCGGGGTGCCCGGTTGCAGGGCGGCGGTTTCAGGCGCGGGCTGTTGCGCCGTGCGGATGCTAGCTGGGGGCGCTGTGGCCACATCGGCCCAAGGGGCGGCCACCGAAGGCGCGCTCAACAGTTGGCTGGCGACGGGCACCGCCTGGGCATCCACCGCCTTGCGTGGCGTTTCGTGTTGGTGGCTTCGCTCGCGAGCTTTGTCGCTCCGCTCGCCGGCTTCGCCCGCTGCGGGGGCATCGGGAAAGTGCGCCAGGTCGATCGACATCGAATTGATAGAAAAAGTCATGGTCGTGGTCCTTATAGAAGTGAGTTAAAGAGCTCGGCTATTGGCGACGTTTCTCGCCATCTGCACGCTGGTGCCCTGGGTATGGGCCAATTGCGATGACATGCTATTCATCACGTCTCGCATCGTCTCGACCGACTGGCTGTTGTTTTCCACCGCATCTTTGAGTGCCCGCTGAACGGTCTTGCTAGCCTGTTCCAGCTCCAGGATCCGGCCCGTCGCCTCGCTCCCACCAACTTGGTGTTGCGCCGCGCGGCCGTCCATACCGCCCTTTGCAGCGGTGCCCCCGACCTGGGTCACGGAGAGCGCCGTTTGGGCGTCTTGCAGCATGGTTTTGCCGGCCGGCCCGCTCACATTAGCGGCGACCTTTTGCATCATCGGCCGCAACAGCGTTTGCAATTGGCGCACCAGCGCTTGCTGGCCGAGCTTGCTGGTGGCCCCTTGCAGCATCTGGCCCATGATCGAGTTCATCAATTTGTCGACGAGCTTGCTGGTGACATCACCGACCTTGGCCATAACCTTTTGCGCAATGGCGGAGCCGGCCCCGGCGCTGAGCAAGCTGACTGCGGCCATCACCGCCGCCGCCAGGGCCACACTGACCGCCACGGACGCTACCAACATCGCCGTGCTGGCATCCACGCCCATGTCTTGGAGCAGGCCTGAAACCGCCTTCATCAAGCCTTCGAGCACCGGGCCCAAGGCCTGCATCAAACCATCTGTCACCGGTTTGAGGGCTTTATCGAGCAGCGGCGTGGCAGCGGCCAACACAGCCACGAAGGCGCCAGCGGCCAAGCCTCCGGTGGCAAGCGTAGCCACCACGCCCGCCACCGCCGTGACCGCCATCACCACCTTGCCGATGCAATTAGCGGCCTTGGCGGCCTTGGCGGCTTTTTCCATTTCCTTGGCGTACTCTTCGGCCTTACGGTTCATTTCAGCTTGGCGCGCAGCCTGAAGTTCCTTGAACAACGCGACGTCACTTTCGAGTTTTTTGTCTTGGGTTTCGCCCATTAGCTCCGAAAAGCGCAACATTAAGGCGACCAGCCTGGCACCGGCGCTGATCTCTTTTTTGGCGGTGCCTTCCAACTCGCTTGACCAACGCCCCGAACCCGCGGCCTCCAACGCCTGTTTGGCGATTTCGTCTGCTGCCACGGCGGCCTTGCCCGCCACGTCAGTGGCAGCACGGTGTTCCAGCTTGGCTTGCTCGGCGCCCTTTTGTATCGCCAGCAGTTGTTGTTGCTGGCGCTCAAGTGCGGCCTGAGCGGCCTTGTACTCCGGGGTGCCCGGCTCCAGCCCCTCGAGCTGGGCACGCGCCGCGGCCACGTCGTTCTGCGCCTGGGCCAGGCGCTCACGGGCGGCCTCGAGCTTGGCTTCGGTCTGCTGCGCGCCGTCGAGGGCGGCTTCCAATGCCTTGACGGCCTCGGCGTAACGCTCGGCGTGCTGGCGAGCCGCTTCGGTGGCCGATTGGCTCATTTTTTTCAGTATCTCCAAGCGGGCACTGGCGCTGCCTTCGGATACCTCGCCAAGCAGGGCGATCAGCTTGAGCATCAGCTTTTCGAAACCCTGCCGGACCCGCTCCGTTGCCCGTGGCAGCACGTGCGATGGCGGCGGCAATTCAGGGCTGCCCGGGGGCAGACCTTCAGCCTGGCCCGCGAACTGGCTGTTTTGTATGCCAGCCAACAGCGTGGTGTCGGCCATCTGTTGCAATTGGGGTGTATAGGTCGCCTTGCGCGCCGCCTGTTCCAATGCTGGGCGATCGCCCGCGCTGGCGGCTGTAGGGCCAACGGGCCTGGCGGTATTGATGGTTGTGAGCATACAGGTTAATCCTCCGAATGATCGGCTTCGATTTCTTCCAGCGCCTTGAGATACCCCAGCGCCTGGTCGCGCAGCGCCCCTTCAGGTAGGCCGTCGCGGCAGTATTCGAAGCACAATTTGGCTTTACCGAGCCGGCCCAGCGCCAAGTGGCATTGGCCGGTGTAGAACATCGGCCGGTAGTCGTCGCGGCCTTGGGTGAAGGCCACCACATAAAGGTCGATGGCGTTCTGGTGCTCGCCTTTGAGTTGCTTGACCGCCGCGAGGCCGAACCAGTAGTCCGGGTTGCGCATGTCGTAGATGCACAAGAAGTGAAAAAAACGCTCCGCTTCGTTCAATTGCCCCCGCTGGTAAAAGCGATGGGCGTGTGCGTACATCTCGTCCATATCGCCCTGGCTCAGGCCTACCACCGCACTCATGGGTTCCCCGCGCATCAGCGCCAGGACCATCTCGGCGGTCACATCGACCAGTTCATCGGTAGTGCTTTCGTTCATTGCTGTGCATTCCTGAAAACGGCGGGCCAGCTCGGCTGACCCAATGATTAAACCAACGTGGCCGCCGCGCTCACCGCAACGAAACGCTCATATGGCGACGGATGAGCGTTTCGCACCGGCGGCCGGCTAGTGCATGCCGGCCTGTTCAACTTCGGCCACCCAGGCCAGCAGGCGCACCACCGCTTCGATTTCGCTCAATTGCACGAAGCTGTAGCGTGGGTGGGTTTTGAACAGGCGCCGCGCCAGCGCGATGTCGTTGACCACCGGTACGCCTACCTGCTTGGCGTAGGCACGCACGGCCAGGGCGCGTTGGTTGGTTTCGATCAACGAAATGAACGGCATCACGGTCACCTCCGGGCGAAAGTAAATACCCACGGCAATGTGCGTGGGGTTGGCGACGATCACCCGGGAATTGCGGATATCGGATTTAACCTGTTCACTGAGCAACTCCATGTGCAGATCGCGCCGGCGCGACGTCGTCTCTGGGCTGCCTTCTTGCTCTTTGTATTCGCGCTTGACTGCGTGTTTGTCCATTTTCTGGTCTTTGATGAACAGCCAATATTCGGCCAGCGCATCGAGCACCACGATCAGCGCGATGCACGCCAGGAACACCCACACCACGGTTTGCAGCAGCGTGCCCCAAATCGGAAACAAGCTACTTATGCGGGTGTGCACTTGGCCGAACAACAACCCACGCTGGGTGCCCCATAGCACCCAAAAGGCCACGGCGAAACAACACAGGTACAACAGCGCCTTGACCGTGTCCTTCACCGTGCGCAGGCTGAACAGCCTTTTGAAACCGTTGACCGGGTTGATCGCGTTGAGGTTGAGCTTGAACGCTTCGGTGGCCAAACGCAGGCCAGTCTGGATTAGCGTGGGGATCGCCGCCGCGATGAAACACACCACCACCAACGGTAGGATCAACCGCAGCAGCAAGGTGCCGAGCTGGCGCAAGTAATCGGCCATCGGTGCGCTGAAGCCACCGGCAATGGCACGTTTGTATACCTCCATCACTTCCAGCAGCGCGCCATCGTGGGCAATGTACAGCACCCCCACGCCCATCAGGCAGGTGGTGGTCATGTCCCGTGCCTTGAAGGTCTGGCCCTTCTTGGCCGCGTCCCGCAGCTTCTTGGGGGTGGGTTTTTCGGTTTTACTGGCTGCCGACATTCAATCGCCCTCCGGGCCGGCCAGCCATTGTGGCAGGGCCCACGCGCGTTGGCCCATGCGCAGCACCTCTTCGGGGATGTACGCACCCAGGTACAGCAACAGCACCACGAAGGCGATCGCGCTCTTGATGGTCAACGACACCGAAAACGCGTTCATCTGCGGCGCGAAGCGCGCCAGCAAGCCCAGCAGCGCCTCGCTGAGCAGCAGCATCGCCACCACCGGCGCGCTCACCAAGATGGTCTTGACCACCAGTGCATCGAGCATGTCGATCACTGCGCTTAACTGAAAGTCACAACCTTCGTCTGGCGTGCACAGGCGGTAACTGTGGGCCAGGGTTTCCAGCACCAACAACATGCCGCCGCCTTGCAGGTACAGCGCCGCGGCCATCAGTTGCAAGAAGTTGGCAAGCTCGGAGGTATCGTTGCCGTTGGCCGGGTCTACGGTATTGCTCAGCATCGCGCCGCGTTGGTTGTCGATCAGGTTGCCCACCGCATGCATCACCCAGAACGGCCAGCCGAGCAAGCAGGCGATGGCCAGCCCCACCGCGCCTTCGCGCAGCACCGCGAGCAGGTACCCTAGGCTGTTCAAGGCCGGCAGGTCGGCACCGGTGTAGGGCCATAGGGCCATGCCGACCAGCATGATGACCACCGTACGCGGCGCCCCGGTGAGCACACCGCCGTTGAGAAACGGCAACATGAAGAACACCGGCGCCAGCCGAGCCATGCACAGCAGTGCGCCGGCCAACCAGGCGTGCAAGTCGAAAAACAGGCTGACATTCATCGCATCAGCCCAGCGCCAGGCTTAGCATGTCTCGGCTGAACTGCAGCAAGGTTTGCCCGTACCAGCCCGAGAGCAAGAACAAGCAGATGCCAACCGCCAACAGCTTGAAGCCGAACGGCAAAGTTTGCTCCTGCAACTGCGTAACGGTTTGCACCAGGCCCACCAGCAGGCCGACCACCGTGGCGACGATGATCGGCCAGGCCACCAGCAGCAAAATCAGGTAAAGCGTTTTGTTACCGGCGAAGACGATATCGTTCATGCCCTAACCCCCCGGCACGGCCAGGTATTGCTCCACCAACCCAGTGGAGAGCAGCGCCCAACCGTCCAGCGCCACGAACAGCACGAGTTTGATCGGCACGGAGATGATCACCGGGCTCATCATCATCATGCCCAGCGCCAGCAAGATGCTGGAAATGACCAAATCGACCACTACGAACGGTAAGTAGAGATAAAAACCGATTTTGAACGCGGCCTTGATTTCGCTGAGCGCGTAAGCGGGCAACAAGGCAAACAACGAAGGCTCCAGCACCTCTAAGGCCTCGCTGGGCGCAGCGGCGTTCGGGTCGTCCTGGTGCGCCTGCGCATGTTGCGCCCGCTCGAAAAATCCAGCCAACTCCGGGTCGGTGTACCGTGCCAAATAGGCCTTGTAACCGTCCAAGCCGCCTTCGGCGAACTCCACCACCGACTCCAAGCTTGCGAAATCGACCCGGTGCTCCTGCTGGTAGTCATACAGCTGCTGCAAAATCGGGCTCATCACGAACATGGCCAACATCAATGCCACGGCATTGAGCACCATGTTCGACGGCACCTGCTGCAAACCCAAGGCGTTGCGCACGATCACGAACACGATGGAGAACTTCAGGTAGCAGGTGCCGGCAGCGACCAGGAAGGGGAACAGCGAAGCGACGGCCAGCAGGCCGATCATCGATACATCATTCATCGGGGGCACCGCCGTGCAGGGCGTGTATTTGGATACCCAGGCGGCCTTCGAGGCGTACCAATTCGCCTCGGCCCACCGTGCGCCCCGCCACTACCAACTCGACCCGTTCGACCGCCCCCTCGGGCAACTCGATCAGGTGCCCCGGCTCCCATTCACTCAGTTCAGCCAGCGAGAGTGGGCTGCGGTGGAGTATGAACTCCACGGTGACCTTGCAAGGGTCGAAGGCCGCTTCGTCACATTGCGGGGCGGCGGTTGGGGTTTGTAGCTGCGTCATCAGGCCCTCCTTTTCAAGGGTGAACGCGCCAATACAGCGGCCCCCCCAATACATTCGCGGTTGTAGGTGCCCGATCAGGGCGATGTCTTCGGCACGCAAGCGCGCCCATTGGCGGGCCGGCATGCGGCTAGTGCCCAGGCTTAACCGCAGCGGCTGTGCGCACTGCCGCAGCCACGTTGGCAGCGGCTGGCGGCCCTGCCCCGCATAGGCCGGCAGTTGCGTCAGCCACACAGGGCCGCTGGCGGTATGCAGCAGGGGCAACGGCTCGCGCGGCACCTGTGCGGCTGGTAGCCACTGCAGCGCTTGCAGGCTTTGGTAGTCGAGTTCGGCAAGGCCCGTTTCTACCGGCCGTGGCAGGCTGGCGAACAGCGCCAGTGACGCCTTGGCGTGGTAGCCCTGTGCAAGAAAGGCCGGCAGCGCCGGCCACTGGTGGCGCAGCCAGGGATCGCGCGCGACCATTCCGGCCCAGGGCGCCGGCCCGCCCACTGCGCGAAAGCTTAGCCAGGCATCGCCTGCCGGCGGGGCCGCCCATTCCACGTTGGTGCCTTGGCGCAGCCAGTGGCGCACCCACTGGCCGCGTCGATAAGCCTGCAGCTCAAGCGTGCGCAGCCCCAGCCCGGTCATGCCTGCGTCTCCTCGTCAGGCAGCGGGTAGCGACGCTCTTGGGGTTGCTCGTCGTCGTCCCTGGAGGGCTGTTCGCGCCCGTGCCCAGGGTGTTGCTCGTCACGCAACGACCAGTTCGCGTCGCTGGCCGGCAGGTGGTGGCGCAAGTGCTCGGCCAGTTTGGGGCTGGTGTCGATCAGCAACCCTGTGCCAATGCCGGCTGGGTCTTTGCTGATCACCAATTCGCCCGCCAGGGTGCCGTTATTGAACGGCACATGCAGGTAGCCGGCCCTGCTGTCTTTAACGGTCGGCTCGGGCACAGACGGTGCTGGCATTGCCATTGCGGCACCGCGCGGTAGGGCCGGCGCGGCAGGCGCGACCGCCAACGGCTTGGGTTCGAACCCGCCCAATGCCAGCGTACGGGGCGTGGCGTCTGCATGCGGCGCGCCGGCTTCGTCGCTAGGTGCCGGTTCGCCTTCGCCAAATGCGGGCGGCGCGGTGACCGCCACGCTCGGCAGCGGGGCCGTGGCGGGGGCCGGTATCGGTGCCGGCGCTGCCACCTGCGGCGGCGCTGGCGCTGCGATCTGTTGCGGCATTGGTGCCGCGACCTGTAGCGGCGTTAGTGCCGCGACCTGTAGCGGCATTGGTGCCGCGACCTGTAGCGGCATTGGTGCCGCGACCTGCAGCGGCGTTGGCGCCGCGACCTGCAGCGGCGTTGGCGCCACGGCCTGCCGCGGCGCTGGTTGGGTTTGCCCCGCTGCAATGGCGGCGGTACCGTTGGCGGTCGCCGTAGCGGTGGGCAGTGCAACCTTGCCCCGGGGCAAGGCAGCCATAAGGCCCGGCGTGGCGAGCTGCCCGCGTGCCACCCCTGGCTGGGCAGGCAAAGCCGGCACGGCCTGCTGGTGGTTGAACAGCGCACTGGCGGCGGGCAGCGATTGTGAAGGCCCTGCGGGATTCGGGCCGGCCGATGCGAGGCGCAGCGGGGGTAGCGGCGGGGCCAACGGTGGGAGCAGCGCCGCCAGCAACTCAGCCAGGGCAGGCATGTCCTGCACATCCGGCATCGTCTCGACCGGCGGCATCACTGGCGCGCCTTCCTCTTCAGGCGGCAGCGCCTCCAACGAGGCGGTGGGTGGCTGTATCGATAACATTATCGTGTACTCATTATCAGGTCTTCGGTTTCGATTTCTTCCAGGCGCCCTTGGCGGGCGCGCAGCCGCTGCCGCAGGCGGCCCTCGATCACGCGGTATTTCTCTTGCTTGCTGTGCAGGCGTTGCCGTTCGCGCTGTTGTTGGGCGAGCATCGCCAGGGCATGGCTGCGCTCTTGCTCGGCCCGGGCACGGTCTATCGCCAACAGGTCGATGCGCCGGCGAATCACTGCCTGCTGGCGCAGCGCGGCAAACAGTTGCCCCTGGTCGAGGGTGATGCCTTGCAGCCCGCCGCTGGCCAGCATGCTCTGCAAACCCTCGGCTTGGGCCTGCAGCGCCTGCAGTTCCTCATCCAGTGGGGCCAACTGCCGATAGGTATCGCGCAGGGCCCGCTCGGCGCCACGCAAGCGCTCGCTGCCCAGGCGCATCAAGCGGCCGACATCATTGAAGGATTTCATGCAACGCCTCCAGAGCCCGCTCGAACTTCGTTCCATCGTCTAACGCTTGCCGTTGCCATTGCTCCAGCGCCGTACGGCACTGCATGGCATGGTCGTTGGCGGGGTTCTCGCCGGGCCGGTATTCACCCAGGTCGATGAACAGTTGCAGGTCTTGCAGCCGCCCCAGCACGTCACGGGCACGGCTGGCCAGGGCGTGGGCGGCGGGGGCGGTCACCTGCGCCGCCACCCGGCTGGCGCTGCGTAACACGTCTATGGCCGGGTAGTGGCCACGCGCTGCTAGCTTGCGATCCAGGTAGATGTGCCCATCGAGGATCGAGCGGATCTCTTCGGCTATCGGGTCGGGGTCATCGTCGCTTTCGAGCAACACCGTGTAGAAGGCCGTGATGCTGCCGGTGGCGGTATTGCCGGGGCGTTCGAGCATCTTCGGCAACGCATCGAACACCGACGCCGGGTAGCCCCGCCGCGCCGGCGCCTCGCCCGCGGCCAAGGCCAGGTCGCGGCGGGCACGGGCGTACCGGGTCATCGAGTCGAGCATCAGCACCACGCGCGCGCCTTCATCGCGGAAATACTCGGCGATGGTGGTCGCCTGCAGTGCTGCATTACAGCGGTCGACCGACGACAGGTCGGAGGTGGCATAGACCACCACGCAGCGCCCGCGCTGGGGTGATGCGCGCAGGTGCTCGATGAATTCGGTCACCTCGCGGCCCCGCTCGCCGACCAGGCCGATCACGAACACGTCGGCCTGCGCGTGTTCGATCAGCATGTTCATCAACGAGGTTTTACCCGCACCCGCCGCGGCGAAAATACCGATACGCTGGCCAACGCCACAGGTCAGCAGTGCATCGACCACCCTGATGCCGGTGGGCAACACCTGGGCAATGGGTTTGCGCTGGCGGTAATCCAGTGGCGTGGCATCGACCAAGCAATCGCGGCCGTGCTCGGCTACCAGCGGTGCCAACTGCTCGACGATACGGCCGCGGGCATCCACTACACTGCCGAGCATCTGCCGGCTGCAATGCAGCGTGAGCCTGGCGCCGGTCGGCACGATCAACGACTCGCGCGACAAGCCCTGGGCCTGGCCCAGCAGGCTGAGCAGCACGGTATCGCCGCGAAACCCGATTACTTGGGCACGGGCGCAGGCCTGTTCGTCGCGCCAGTGCCTACGTATCTCGCACAGCTCGCCGCCCACGGCGTGGCGCAGCGCCGCTTCGATCAGCGGCCCGTCCAGGCGTAAAGGGTGCGCGGCCGTGCGGCCCAGCAGCGGGTCGCTCATCGGCGCAACAACTCCTGCAGCTCGTCGATACTGTGCACAAAGGCTTCGATCGCCTGAGCCATGCTTTCGGCGTCGCCGGTGCTGGCGTCACTGAGCAGCACGCGCAGCTCCAGCCAGCCGTCGATATCGGCGACTTGCAACTGTTCGGTTCGCGCCGGGCCAAAGCCATGCATGATGAAGCCCAGCAAGTGCTCGGCACTGCTCTGGAGAATGGCTGGCGTCAGCTCGGCGATGCGCGCCCAAAACCATACGCCCGTCTCTAACCCCGCGATATGCACGCTGGGTATGCCATTGAATTCCAATTCAATGGTGCTGTGGCCGTCGAAACTACCGATTTGCTGGTCGTTGCAGCCGCTGGCTTTGAGTGCGTCGCGCACCAACTGGGCGATATCGATAGGGGGCATTTCACACTCCTTACAAAGTTCTAAGTACATTGATGGACACCGTCTCGGAGACCTCGCCGTACGAGATCACGTCCAGCTCGCGGAAGCGGTGTTCTACGAATTTCTTCAGGTAACGGCGGATGTCGACCGAGCACAGCAGCACCAAGTCTTTTTGGGCCACGCTCAAGCCCTCCAGTGCCAAGGCCAGGCGGTCGAGCAGGTCGTCGGCCACGCCGGGCTCCACGTTCAGGAAGCTGCCCGCCGAGGTTTGCCGCACGCCTTTGCGCAGCGCCTCTTCGTAGTCGGGCGAAAGCATCAGCACCCGCAGCTCGTTGCCATGGGCGAACTTGTTGCTGATATAGCGCGCCAGCGAAGCACGCACGTGCTCGCACAGGGCGATGGTGTCTTTTTCCCGGCTGCCCCATTGGGCCAACGCTTCGAGAATCAACTTCATGTTGCGCACCGAAATGCGTTCGCTCAGCAGCCGCTGGAGGATTTCGCAAATCTTCTGCACCGTAGCGTGGCGGTAAACCTCCTTGACCAAATCGGGGTAACGCGCCTCGAGTTCGTCGAGCAGCGTTTTGGTTTCTTGCACGCCGAAAAACTCTTGAACGTTACGGGCCAACAACAGCACCAGGCAGCGGTAGAGTTCGTCGTAAGCCTGGCGTACCTGGTAGCCCATGGCGACCAAGGTGTCTTTGTCGGTGGCCAGGCACCAGTGGTTGGGCTGGCGATGAGTGTCCACGCCCTGGCAGATGTCGAAGTCCAACGAGTCCAGTTCCGGCGTATAAGTGACCAGGCGCAGGCGGTCGAAGAAAATATCGAACTGGTCGGCGCGCACTTCGTTGATCAATACCGCGACTTGCCCGGCGGGCAACAGTTCGCTGGCGCGCACATGCAGCTGCGGAATGCGCACCCCGTAGTCAAGAAAGAACTGGCTGCGTAAGCGCTCGGCCACGTTGGCCTTATCCAGCGCATCGTGCTCCTTGGCCGGCACCACCAGCATCAGCGGCACGGTTTCGGTGGCCAACTCGTCTACGTTCTGCAACAACCCATCGGCCGGCTCCGGCACGGCCTGCGGGTCGCCCGCGGCGGCGCTGGGGGCGGCGGCGTTGCTGTTGCGCGAGGCGCGGTGGCGAAACCACAGCAGCGCCACCAATGCGCCGGCAATAATCGCGAACACCAGCAGTGGGAACCCTGGCAACACCCCCACGGCCAATGCCATCAGGCAGGTGACGCCGAGCACGAAGGGGTTACTGAGCATCTGCCGGACCATGTTGCGGCCCAGGTTGTCGTCGTCGCCGCTGACGCGGGTGACGATAAAACCCGCACCGATGGCAATCAGCAGGGCCGGGATCTGCGCGACCAGGCCGTCACCGATGGTGAGCAGGGTGTAGGTCGACATCGCGGTGGATACGTCCATGCCCAACTGGCCGATGCCGATGGCCATGCCACCGAGAAAGTTAACGAAGATGATGATGATCCCGGCGATCGCATCACCCTTGATGAACTTCATCGCACCGTCGAACGAGCCGTACAACTGGCTTTCCCGCTCCAGGATACTGCGCTTCTCGCCGGCTTGTTGAGCATCGATGGCGCCGGCCTTGAGGTCGCCGTCGATGCTCATCTGCTTGCCTGGCATGCCGTCTAGGGAGAACCGCGCCGCCACTTCCGCGACCCGTTCCGAGCCTTTGGTGATCACGATGAACTGCACGATGGTGACGATAGAAAACACCACGAAGCCCACCACCAGGCTTTCGCCGATCACGAATTCACCGAACGAGGCGATGATGTCGCCAGCGTCGGCTTGCGTGAGGATCAGGCGGCTGGTACTGATCGACAGCGCCAGGCGAAACAGCGTAGTGATCAGCAACAGCGCCGGGAACGAGGAGAAATCCAGAATGCGAGAAATATAGAAAGATCCCATGAACACCAGGATGGCGATCACGATGTTCAAGGCGATCAGGAAGTCCACCAGTTGCGTGGGCAACGGGATGATCAGCATGGCGATGATCAAGACCATCAGCGTCAGGATGATCAGCTCCGGGCGCGAGGTGGCGCTGCGTAGAAGAGTGTTGAACATGCTTAGTTTCCAGGGCCCTTGAGCGTTTGGTAACGATGGGTGGCGGCGTGCCGGTCGATGGATTCCTGGCGGTGTACGGTGCTGGCAAGGTCGGAAAATTGTTCAGCAACGCGGCTGAGCGCCTCGTCATCGCCAAACAACCCTGGCGGCAAACTGCAGGCCGCGGCCCGCACGTACTGCAAGGCCGCGCCACGGTCCCTGGCCTCGGCCAAGAGCAGGCTCTGGCCGAAGACCTCGCCCAGCAATTGCGTCACCTCATCCGGGTAGCGCAACAGGCCCAACATGAACACGAGCCAATCCGCTTCTTTAGCGTTGTATTGGCGTACCGGGGCCTGGCCTAACAGGTACGTCACAAAGTTGAGGTCTGCCGAGCGCAATTGCTTGATTTCACCCAAGCGGCTCATCAATGGCCCGAACTCCAAGCGCGAGCAACTGGGGTCGACCGCATCGATATCGGTCAGCAAGGCCGTTTCGACGAAATCCAGGATGTTGCCGCGGTGTTCTTCGCCGTACAGCGCGATCCAGTCTTCATAACAGCCGACCGGGTCGTCGTCCGACTCGAGAAACGCCCGATACGTCTCGCGCATCAGTGCAGCGCGCAAACGCAAGCGCTTGCCGAACAACCGCGCCTTAAGCGCTACGTTGATACCAGCCTTCAGCCGCTTGGGCGCTGCCTGGGCCAGCACGGCCACGAGCAACGCATTGAGCCGCTGTTGCGTGGCCTGGGGCATGTTGCCGCGCTGCAGCAATTCCTTGAGCACCAGCACCAAATCGCTTTCATCGGGGAACTGCTGGCGGGCCTGCTGTAGCAACCACTCGATGGTGCGCCCTGTTTGCCCGGCCAGCTTGAGCACCTGCATCGCTTTGGGTACCGCGTTGTCTTCAAGCACGCGCTCGAAGGCGTCGCCCAGCGTCTCGAGTTTGTCGCCAAGGTCTGCACGCCGGCGAAACTGCGCACGCAGCGAGGCAGCCATTTCATCGCTGCTCTGCGCAAACTGCGCGACCAGGGCCGCCGGTGCGCGGTCATCGTCCGGCCCGTCCAGTTGGCCCTGCTGAAGTTGCTGCTCTTTGGCAGTCAGCTCAGGGGCCTTGAAGCTTGCCGGCCGCGGGGGGGTGAAGATACCTCCGACGATTGCCATCTCAGCGCTCCAGCGAGCGGTAAACCGCTTTCTCCTGCTCGCTCAGCGTGCGTTCATCGAACACCTCGCTGGCCAAGCGATCGGCGTCATCGGCCAAGGGCCCGTGAATTTCCCGGGGCTGAATCAGGAACACGCGCGCGGTATTGGCGCGGTGGGTTTGCTTGTAGCTGAACAGCCGGCCTACAAACGGAATGTGCCCAAGCACGGGGATACGGCGCGTTTGTTGGCTGGTTTCGTCGCGGGTGAAGCCACCCACCAGCAGGCTTTTGCCGTGCGGCACCCGCGCCACGGTACTGATGCGCGTGCGGCCGACGGTGGGCAGCAGGTTGGCGTCTTGGTCGTCTTGGTTGCTACGCGGGTTGTCGACTTCACTGCCATCTTCGATGTTCAGCACCATTTCGATGTCGTTGGCCGCGCCGATACGCGGCAACACGCTGACCAGCGTGCCGTAGGTGACTTGCTGCAGGTCTACCGCGCGTTCACCCACCAAGGGCGCATAGAAGGTACGGTTGTTATCGAAAATCGCCGGTACGTTTTCCTGGGTCAATACCACCGGGCGCGACACCACCCGAGCACGGTCTTGTTGCTCCAGTGCCGACACCGCGGCGAGAAACGACACCGCGTCCTGGGTGCTGACCGAACCGCGGTTCAACGACACCTCGAATTGGCTGCCCACCCGCACCCCGCCTTGCCAGTTCACGCCGAGTTGGTTGAGGTCATCCTGCAGCAGGTCGACGATCCAGACCGACAGCTCGACGTGGCGCTTGGACTCATCCAGCGCGGCCACCAAGTTTTCGATGAAGCGCACCTGCTCGGGCAAACCTTTGACCAGCAGGCTGTTGGTGTCTGGGTAAGCAACGATGCGGATATTACCGGCGCCCAAGTCGCGCGCCATTGCCCTGGCTGTTGTGGCGGTAGCGCCCGCGTCGGGGGCGTTTTCACCAGGAAACGGCGGCATCGACAGCGGGCGCTCGCCACCGGCCACACGGTTGACCTGCACATCGACCCCGCGCTGCTCGCCACTGAGTAGTTGCTCGATCACGGTGGCCATGCCCGGTACGAGAATTTTTTCTTCGCGCATCTCGTACTGGCGGTCGCCCACGAAAGTGTTGCGCAGTTGGATTACGCCAATACGCTGCTGCCCCAGTTGCAGGTCGGCGCTCTGGCTGTCCATGAACGCCGCCGCCTGGCTGACCAGGTCGACGTAAATGGGCGGCCCAGCCACATACAGTGTGCGCTGGCCATCGGTGCGCAGCGGGTAACGCGCATCGAGCAGCCCCGAGCGACGCAAGAACGATTCCAGTTTGGCCACGGTGATGGTGTTGAGTGAAATCACCGCCCGCTTGGCCTCAGCCGCTTCGTACAGGTAAATCGACTGGCCATCGCTGTACCAGATCAAGCCCATTTGGCGGCTGATGCGCTCCAGGGTTTTCTGCGGCTCGCTCAGGGCGAAGTTACCGGTCACCGTGCGTTTGGCCGCGGTTTTGCTCACGATGATGGGCTTGCCAAGCGGCGCTGAGAGCATTTCGAAAAAGCCGCGCAGGCTCTCTTGGCGCGCCACATACCCTTCTGCCCCCTGGGTGGGCTGGGCGGCCATCAGAGGCGCAGGCGTGAAGATGCCCATTACAAGGGCCAACAGGCAGTACCGGATCGTAATCATCATTTACTCACTTGCTGGATAAACGGGTGATATCGCTCAAGCGACTGGGCACCACGCCCACCAGCTCTCTGATTTCCTTTGAAAAATGCGACGAAGAGGCATAGCCCAGTTCCAGGGCCACCTCCGTTAGGGAGGTGGCCCCCTGGGCGAGGGTGAGCAACGCGCGGGCGGTACGCCATTCGCGCAGTTCGGTTTTCACGGTGCCTCCGATCGCGGTGCGGCATAGCCTGCGAAAATGCGACACCGACACGCCGTAGCGCCGCGCTAGCACGTTTAGTTTTTCTTGGGCATTGCGGCTGTCGCTGAGGAACGCCACCAAGCGGTAGCTCTCGGTGTTGCGCAAGGCTTGGGCGAAGGCTGCATAGTCACCACCCCCCTCGACAGCCTTGGCCAGGTACCAGCGGGTGAGCCCATCGCCGCCTTGCTCAGGTACGTGCTCGCCCCATAAGCCGAAGGAGGGCTGGTTGCCTTCAGGATGGCAGGGCAGCGGCAGCCCTTGGTCGATAAAAAATTGCAGTTTGGCCAGCCCTGCGTTTGCCAAGGGCTGCACCCATGCATCGCCCTGCGCCACATAGAGCTGCGGGTGCATCACCAGCAGCCCCCGTGCGCCCGCAGGCGCCTGCCACTGCCGGCCACTGGCACGGCAGCCCAAGCGCAACGGCGCCTGGGTTGTGCTGGCCAGCACAACGTGGTCCGCATGGGCGGCCGCCATGCAGCAATGTGCGAGCGTTGTGGTAGGAAGGCAGATACTGCTTGCCATGGGGTTGGCCCATTCGTGAACGTGGGCCAGGATGATCAACTGTCCTTGGGCGGCAATCCTGATGGAAACTTGATGGCTTTCACCTCGGCTGCATGCGCCGAGGAGCGGCGCTGGCAAACGATACAAGAGGACTTGCTAGGTGCTACCTGCGCCACGACAACTTCAATGTCGTCCTCACCCTCTTCGAGGGTTACTAACTGGGTGGAACAGCGTCGCGGCAAATGGGGCAGTGGCGAGAGCGAGTCGATCCCTTGGTTGATTGAAACGAGTTCCCGCTTGGTATTGCGTGCTGGGCCGTCCGTTTGCGGGGCACAAAATCCGTTGCAGGGGGATGGGGGAAAACGAAGCATGGTGTTGAGCGTTCCTTTGCTAACCAAGGCGCAGGCTAGGTGGGGAAATTGGCCCCACGCTATCAAAAAGCGACCTTTGGGCGGGTCCAGCCTTTGGGTGCTCCGCCCTTCGCTGGGCGAGTAAGCGGTTTGCAGAAGCCTCACAGCCGGGCCCGTTGATGGCCCTGCATGTGTGCCTATCAATACCTTTTATCGTCTACCTATGGTGGTTTACTGGACCGGACAGGATCCATAGCTGGGTCATCTGCTCATCCAAGGCATCCAGCAAAACCGTGAGGCTCGCGCGGCGCAAGCATATTGATACAAAACGGCCTGGCCCCATGAGCGCTATCTGCAAGCGCAAAACGCGCGCCAACACAAGTATTAGCCCACACCCATAATAACCATGGCATTGAATCGCTATGCTCGCTCGATTGACCAGTACACTTTGCCAGTCAGCGCCCCGTATCAGCCAGGTTCGCGAGCGGCTAAGTGTCTTCAGGCTTTCTAAGCTGTTCAAGGCCCGGAATACCAGTGCTCGATTCCAACCGCCTAATCAACCCCTCATCACATTGCCGCCCGTTCATAAGGAGCGCTTGATACGCCTATTCAACGAGCTCGACGCTGATAAAGCCCGCGTTATTTTGGAGCCCCGCTCCATCAACGGAAGTGCCTGGCAGCAACTTATGAAGTCCCCCCGGGTATGCACAACTTTACGTGAAAGTTTGCATGCGCAGGTTGAGCGTTTTGGCGAAGGTTACCTGTTCACGCAGCTACAGGCTGCCCGCAAGCGGTATGCGTTACCACCCGCGGGCGTGATTACCTCGCTTGACTCGCTCATCAACAGCTTGGACGACAGAGGCGCGCACCTGTTCAACTATCACCCGGTGAATATCAAGGCAATCGAAGCGCAGCTTTTGGCACGCCTAGAACGTCTGCCGCGCACGGAAATTAACACCCGACTAATAGAGGCGTTAAACGCGCAACCGGGCATTACTGGCCCATTGTTCACAGCACGCCATCAATCGGCGCTTTTATCCCCGACACAGGCCCCCAAATCTTACAGCGCAACGTCATTGCCGGATGCTTGGCCGATACCCGCTACGCCCGATTGCCCGCTGGCTCCTGACGCCAGCCGAAATGTCGCGAAGTACACCCCGACGCCAGAGCCCGCCGAAGACGAAGACGAAGCATTCGGCTCAGTTTTACCTGTGGCTGATCAGGAGAATGAAAGCCAGCCGCCAAGCGTGCCGACGGCATTAGCCACCGGTGCCGCGTTGGCAGTGGCCAAGGCGGCACGGCAGATCGTCGAACTAGATTTGTTTTACGATCACCGCAACCAGCAAATCGCGACAGCCCAGCTTCAGGTTGCACTAAAACGCCTAGGACAAGCTTCCGCCCTAAGCCTGCCAAAATCATCGGCTGAAAGCCAAGCCTTGCAAGACAGCATTGAGCTGTATCGTCTCATTCTCACATTGATGAAAAGCTCGAGGCCCGAAAACCTGCGTGAGTTGGTCGCGTCCGTGGGCCCAAACGCGACACGCATGCTGAAACCGGATTGGCCGGCGACCATACACTTTGCAATGATTACCAAACAATGCACACGGCCCCAACAAACATACGAGCGGTTGCGCTGCCTGAGCCAAAGGTTGGGTAACGACGCGACACTGCAACTGCTTGCCGATGGCTACCGCGCCAGCACCCGTTAGCCATGAACGCTGGCGGCGCAGATCGTGTCCCGGGAAGTGGTGTAACTGAACCAACCGAACGCGCCCTGCGGGCGAAAGAGGAGGGTCATCGTGGTTCTTGGCTACTGTTGAGTTTGCGAAGACCAAACACTCACCAGAGAAACCACGATGACCAAGCCCACTATCGCATTGACCGAGTTGGTCAAGGCCATGGGCATGACTGGCATCTCGAAAAGCCAGGTATCCAGACTCGCGGGCGAGATCGATGAGCGCGTCAATGCGTTCCTGGATCGACCACTTGAAGGCGACTGGCCGTACCTCTGGATCGACGCTACCTACGTTAAAGTGCGGGAGGCAGGCCGCATCGTTTCGGTCGCGGTCATAATCGCCGTGGCCGTGAGCACCAATGGCGGACGGGAAATTCTGGGCATGCGGGTTGGCCCTTCCGAAGCTGAGCCGTTCTGGACGGACTTCCTGCGCAGCCTGATGCGCCGTGGCTTGCGCGGGGTAAAGCTGGTGATCTCTGACGCTCACGAAGGCCTCAAGGCAGCTGTCGCCAAGGTCTTCCACGCGACTTGGCAGCGCTGCCGCGTGCATTTCATGCGCAATGCGATGGCCCACGTCGGCAAGGGCCAGCGCAGCATGGTGGCGGCGTTACTGCGCACAGTCTTTGCTTAGGACAGTCGCGCTGATGCCATCAACAATGGCGTCTGTTGGCCGATCAGTTACGCGAGAAGTATCCGAAAATCGCGGCGCTAATGGACGGTTGCGAAGATGAAGTGTTGGCGCATATGGCCTTCCCGGAGGCTCACCGTCAGCAACTGCACAGCACAAGCCCGCTGGAACGGCTGAACGCCGAGATCAAGCGGCGCACCGATGTCGTGGGTATCTTTCCTAACGATCCGGCGATCACCAGGCTGGTGGGTGCGATGTTGCTGGAGCAGAACGACGAATGGTGCCTGCAAAGGCGCTACATGCAGTTGGAAGCCTTCGAGGCAGCCAGCGATAATCCGTAGGCCAAGCTGTCGGCCGTGATCAACTAAACGGCAAGCTCAATGGCCAAGGCCATGATGAGTTACACCACCTCCTGGTATGGCGTTTCAGGAGTTCACGCGTCAATTCGCGTGTGAATCGCCAGGTATAAACAACCTGCACGGTACCGGCAAGATTATTCCGCCACTGGCCTGGCACCCTAGCGTGATGCCGCCGCAATTGAAGGGCTAAGATTAGTCCCAAATGCCTATCTATGGCCAATGGGCGATTTTTTATTGCCGTGAGCCCCTTAACCGTTGAAGCTACCATTTTGAAAACACACTACAGGTAACTTTCATAATGCATATAACTGTCTCGCCCTCGCCGGCACATGCGTTTGCGCCGATCGCCGAAACGCAACCCCACGTCGATCAGGCCCCATCCACCGCACTCACTGGGGCAAGCCAAAGCGCTGCAACATTTAGACCACTTCTAAAACACCGCGAACGGTCCTCATCTGACCGTATAAAAAAGCTGGAACGCCAGGCGCTGATCGAACTGCGGCGTGCAACCAACAATACTCCGGCGCTAGGGTATAGCGACGAGTCCCTCCGAAGCGCTATCGTAGCGCTGGCCACAGAAGATGCAGAACTCAATGGTATATTTTCGGAACTACAGCGGCTCACGCAAAGCGAACAAGCCCGTGATGACGTGGTGAACATTCTTCGAAAAAGCACTGATCAAGACTCTATCATCATTAATACGATCACGGAGGTACAATTGGGCAAAGGTACAGCAAGGCTACTGGCCCTCAAGCAAGGTCTCAATATTCCGCCCGGGCGTGCGCGGCATTCCAGCCTTTACAAAGCTGTAAGCGCTTTATCTCCAGCCGACCGTGAAAAACTCAAGCAAGCCATATCGATTTTGCTTGGCAGGCCATGACGATTGGCCGCGAATAAGAAGTCCATCATAATTTCGCTTTTCCGAATAACTTAAGTTACCGCTCACTGAATCCCGCCGAGAGTCCAATATAAAAAATGCGTATAATAAAGCCTGTAACAATAGCCAACACCTCGTTCGATCACGAAAAGGTGTCGCAGGGCGTATCGCTACGGCTGGTGAACGGCGGTGTTTCTCCTACCCAAAAGCCACACATCTATCCGCCGTCGTCTACATCGGCAGCGCCTGCATCCCAAAAGCAGGAAGACAGGGCGGCCGAAGCAGTGTGCACGCGGTTATTCCAATTTCTAGACGACTATTCAGATGCAACGCTGGAACCTCGGTACTCATGGTTGCATAATGATTACCTCTTACGTACCGCCGGAACTACGCCGCCTGTAGCCCTAGGGCCACCATCCGCGGAGCTGCCCGGGGTGAAGTCGCCACGCTTGCGTATTCCGTGACGTCCCGAGAAGCAAGCCCACGATCATCTATAGGCCGCAAAAACGGAATCCATTGCGTGAACGATCAATCCTTCAAACTTATAAAACTACCAAAATGGACCTGGTCACATCTCACCTTCTTCACCAGCCACCAACCTAATAGCCATCTATTTAAAGCCTTCGCCGTTAAAATTATCTAACAGAAGTCCATTATAGTTTTCGTCCTGACGCCGCTACTCGATACCATACCTAATCCAACAAGCATGAATGCCCGTGCCCTGCAGCCAACGGCGATCGTTTTTTAGAAGCGCGTTACTGGAGGCTGCCGTAAAACGCCCCTGCGCCGAGCGGGCTACCTCGCCGGGCCCCTTTTCGAACCAGCAAGGATTCTCGCCATGCCTATAATGCAAGCCACATGCAACATTCAGCCTCATACAGCTGGCCACAAGAGCGCAATTAATTGTTACGAGTACCAGTCTGCTGTTACCCGTTTCCCTAGGCTCGACCTACAAATCGAGCCGCAGGTGCTCAGAGTGCACAGAACCGCAAACCATCCGGCTAACTTGGAGTCCATGATCGACCCCAAAAATCCCTCAACCGAGCCACCGCAGCGTGACAAAAGAGTACAACTTAGCGATCGGCTCAAGGTTCAGGAAAAATATAGCCAGGCGCTGCTTAACGCTAGAGAACCTAAATTATTAGGCTGGCGCGTGGATGCGTTTTTCTGTACTAGCGAAACCCTTTCACCCAGCGTCCCATCTCCTCTTCCAGCCAAAGTACTCGCGGTTGAAAAGATCTTAAAAAACCCAACAATTCTTCATTCTTTGTGAGCTGTCGGTGTAGGTGTTGATCGTCAACCAGTGAGACGTTTTACCGGGTTCGCGTAGAGACTAGATGACGCGATTGTTGAAGTGGATGTGGTCACTTGCGCGCACCCGGTAGTGCCCCCTATCCCACGCGCACCAGAACCTATCATGATTGATTTCATAAACCGTTGTACCCTACACCTGATGGCCACGCTCCGTTCGGTGGTCGCGCTGTTTGCTCGCTTCGCCGGCGGCATGGTCAGTCGCCTCGCTCACCGCCAGCGCCCCACACACGCCACTGTCACTGTGCGAACGCCTGATATCGTCAAATACCCTCGCTGAAGAGGCCGCTGCCCTAGACCGGGCTGGGCCAAACGCACCGGTGCACCGCGGTAGCCAACTCGTTCCGTTGCCCAAATACGGCTATTCGAAGGTAAACGGGATTATGCACGGCTTCGGTCTTGTAACCCTTCGCGGCAAAGCCTCGACTCAGGGGTAATGAGAAAATAATTCTCTGTGAGCGTATCGATACTCCTATAAATAACCCGGGCAAGCCCGGGTTATTTATTCAACGGCTCAATAATTTAGACCAATTTCTCCAATTCCGGCACCGCCTCGAACAAATCCGCCACCAGCCCATAATCGGCCACTTGAAAAATCGGCGCTTCTTCGTCTTTGTTGATCGCCACGATCACCTTGGAGTCCCTCATGCCGGCCAGGTGCTGGATCGCGCCGGAGATGCCCACGGCGATGTACAACTGCGGGGCTACGATTTTGCCGGTTTGGCCCACTTGCATGTCGTTGGGTACGAAACCTGCGTCTACCGCTGCGCGCGAGGCGCCTACGGCTGCGCCGAGCTTGTCGGCCAGTGCATAGAGGTGCTTGAAGTTATCGCCGTTCTGCATGCCACGGCCACCAGACACCACGATCTTGGCACCGGCCAGTTCCGGGCGGTCGGACTTGGCCAATTCTTCACCCACAAAGCTCGACAGGCCAGCATCGTGGGCGGCAGCCACTGCCTCGACGGTGGCCGAACCGCCTTCGGCGGCCACCGGATCGAAACCGGTGGTGCGCACGCTGATCACCTTCACTGCGGCATTGGATTTAACCGTGGCAATGGCGTTACCGGCGTAGATCGGGCGCTTGAAGGTATCGGGTGCCTCGACGGCGATGATCTCGGAAATTTGGTCCACGTCGAGCAATGCCGCGACCCGTGGCAGGTAGTTCTTACCGTTGGTGGTGGCTGGTGCCAGCACATGGCTGTAGCCGCTGGCCAGCTCGACGACCAACGGGGCGACGTTTTCCGGCAGCAGGTGGGCATAGGCGGCGTTATCGGCCTTGAGCACCTTGGCCACGCCCGCCACCTTCGCGGCGGCCTCGGCCACGGAATCGACGCTTTGCCCTGCCACCAGCACGTGGATGTCGCCGCCGATTTTTTGCGCGGCGGCCACGGTGTTCAGGGTGGCACCGGCCAGGGCGCCGTTTTCGTGTTCAGCGATTACCAGGATTGCCATCAGATCACCTTCGCCTCGTTTTTCAGTTTGTCGACCAGCTCAGCCACCGAAGCCACTTTTACGCCAGCATTGCGCGCCGCCGGGGCCTCGACCTTCACCGTGCTGTAGGTCGAAGCGGTGGAAACGCCCAGGTCTGCCGGGGTCAAGACCTCGAGGGGCTTTTTCTTGGCCTTCATGATATTGGGCAGGGTTGCGTAGCGGGGCTCATTCAGGCGCAAGTCGGTGGTCACGATCGCCGGCAACTTGAGCGCGACGGTTTGCAGGCCGCCGTCGATCTCGCGGGTCACATTGGCGGTGTCGCCAGCCAGTTCCACCTTCGAGGCAAAGGTGCCCTGGGCGTAACCGGTCAGCGCGGCGAGCATTTGCCCGGTCTGGTTGTTGTCGCTGTCGATCGCCTGCTTGCCGAGGATCACCAGTTGCGGCTGCTCTTTATCGACCACGGCCTTGAGCGCCTTGGCGATGGCCAGGGAGCTGAGGTCTTCACCACACTCGACCAAAATTGCCCGGTCGGCACCCAGCGCCAACGCGGTGCGAAGTTGCTCCTGGGCGGCGGTAGGGCCCACCGATACGGCGATCACTTCGCTGGCCAGGCCCTTCTCCTTCAGGCGCACAGCCTCTTCCACGGCGATTTCGCAAAAAGGGTTCATCGACATCTTGACGTTGGCAAGATCGACGCCGGAGTTGTCCGCTTTGACACGGACCTTGACGTTATAGTCAACCACTCGTTTGACAGCTACAAGAACCTTCATGGATTCCTCGTTACTCTCCGGTGAAAGAAAGTCGCACGGCCCACGGCCTGCGATCGGTGGTGGCACTGCAGCTCAAAAAAAAGGCTGGTACCTAGGCTTGGAGCGTTGCCAAGGGCAGGGCATTCCGCCCGCCCGCCAAACCCGCAGCGCAGACGCTTCTATACAAGCCCTGCCCCCCAGCGCACCGGCAAACGGCCACGGTGCGCGGCAAACGGCGCCAGCACGAACCGCCCGTATCTTGACCGCATCGCTACCCTCGGTCAATACGCGGAACCGGCCAGTCATGGCCGCCACACGCCACGATTTTACTGGGCCGGGCAACTTTCAAACAAACGTTTGATTTGGACCCGGGCTCTGGTGTAGATATAATGCCCAAGCTTATGCAAGCGGTTTTGTAGTGCCCTGGCCATTACACTACAGGCCGGGTAGCGTTGCCCAGCGTATGCCCATACTTATTAGAAAATAGAAAACCAGCCTCGTGTTAGGAGAGAACCTGTGGAACGCGAATACATGGAATTCGACGTCGTCGTCGTCGGAGCGGGCCCAGCAGGGCTGGCCGCCGCTTGCCGCTTGAAGCAAAAGGCCGCCGAAGCCGGCCAAGAAATCAGCGTGTGCGTGGTGGAAAAAGGCTCTGAGGTCGGTGCCCACATTCTCTCCGGCGCGGTGTTCGAGCCGCGCGCCCTGAACGAGTTGTTCCCCGACTGGAAGGCCCTCGGTGCGCCGCTGAACACCCCCGTAACCCGCGACGATATCTACTTCCTGAAGAACGAGCAGGCCGCGAGCAAAGTCCCCAATGCCTTCGTGCCCAAAACCATGCACAACGAGGGTAACTACATCATCTCCCTGGGCAACCTGTGCCGCTGGCTGGCGCAGCAGGCCGAGAACCTGGGCGTGGAGGTATACCCCGGTTTCGCCGCGCAAGAGGTGCTGATCGACGACACTAACGTGGTGCGCGGCATCATCACCGGCGACATGGGGGTGAACCGCGAGGGCCAGCCCAAAGACGGCATCTACACCCCCGGCATGGAATTGCGCGGCAAGTACACGCTGTTCGCCGAAGGTTGCCGCGGCCACCTCGGCAAGCAGTTGCTTAAGCGCTACCAACTCGACAGCGAAGCCGACGCCCAACATTATGGCCTTGGCATCAAGGAAATCTGGGACGTCGACCCGGCCAAGCATCAACCCGGGCTGGTGGTGCACACCGCCGGCTGGCCGCTGGACAACGACAACCTGGGCGGCTCGTTTCTGTACCACCTGGAAAACAACCAAGTGGTGGTGGGCCTGATCGTCGACCTGTCGTACAGCAACCCCTACTTGTCGCCGTTCGACGAATTCCAACGCTATAAGCATCACCCGGTGGTGGCGCAGTACCTCGAAGGCGGCAAGCGCGTGGCCTATGGTGCGCGGGCCATCTGCAAGGGCGGGCTGAACTCGTTGCCGAAAATGGTATTCCCCGGCGGCGCGCTGATCGGCTGCGACCTGGGCACGCTGAACTTCGCCAAGATCAAGGGCAGCCACACCGCAATGAAGTCTGGCATGCTCGCCGCCGATGCGGTGGCCGCCAACCTGCTCGCCGGTGCCGAGGGCGGCGATGTGCTGGAAGCTTACCCGCAGGCGTTCAAGCAAAGCTGGTTGTACGAAGAGCTGTTCCAAAGCCGCAACTTCGGTGCCGCCTTGCACAAGTATGGTGCGCTGCTGGGCGGGGCTTTCAACTACGTGGAGCAGAATTGGTTTGGCGGTAAGCTCCCCTTCACCCTGCACGACACCCAGCCCGACTACGCCTGCCTGAAGCCGGCCAAAGATGCGAAAAAAATCACCTACCCCAAGCCCGATGGCAAGCTCAGCTTCGACAAGTTGAGTTCGGTATTCTTGTCCAGCACCAACCATGAAGAAGACCAGCCCTGCCACCTGAAACTCGCCGACCCCAGCATCCCGGTGAGCCAGAACCTGCCCCTTTACGATGAACCGGCGCAGCGTTACTGCCCGGCGGGGGTATACGAAGTGGTGGCGGCCGAAGGCGGTGAAAAACGCTTCCAGATCAACGCACAAAACTGCGTGCACTGCAAAACCTGTGACATCAAGGACCCGGCGCAAAACATCACCTGGGTGGCACCAGAAGGCTCCGGCGGGCCGAATTACCCGAACATGTAAAAAAGGTTGCAAAGCAGTCGCGGCGGGCCCCTACCACCCCGGCCGCGTCAGGCGCGCCGTTGGCCTGCCGTGCGTTACCTTCGCCTGTCGCGGCTCTGCACCGCCAGGTCGAAGGCTTTTTGGATATCCAGCCGCGCCGAGCGGCCCACATCGGGGTGGTTGAGGTCGAAATTGCGCTCTGAAGGCAGAATGGGCGCGGTCAGGTTTTCGGCACCCACGGAGTCGAAATCGTAATTGCCGCCAATGGGCAACGCGCTGCGGCGCAGCAGTATGCGCAATTGCTCGGGGGTCAGCGCCGGGTTGATCGACAACATCGCTGCCACCGTGCCGCTGACCATGGGGGTGGCGAACGAGGTGCCGCAATGCACCGTGCCGGCTTCACCGTTAGCATCCGTGGCGCCATGGGTGCAGGCCGCCGCGCTGATGTCTACACGCAGGCCGATGTTTGACGAGGCGCGTTTGACCGCGTAGCCCGGGGCCCCCACGGCCATATCCGCCTGGTCGCTGCGCTGGTGCCCGCCCACGACCAGCAGTTGGTCGGTCACCAATGACGACGGCAGGCGGTATTCGTCGCTGTCGGCGCTGGCACCGCCGTTACCCGCGGAGTTCACCACCACCACATCCGGGTGATTTTGCCGCAACCAGCGGAAAAAGGCTTCCAACAGTGCTTCATAGCCCTTCATGGCCAGGCCCGAATGTACCTCGCTGTCGACATCCCCGCCCTGCACGGCCTTGGCACCGATGCGGTTGAGGCCCCAACTCCAGTTCAGCACCCGCGCGCCGTCTTCGACCAGGTTGACCGAGGCCGCCACGTTGGCGAGTACCCCGGCGTCCGAATCGCGGTCAACGATCACTTCAAAGCCCTTGCTGGCCCCGTCCAGGCCTCGTAACAGCCCGGTATTACCGCCTTTTTGCCAATGCGCGGCGAGCACCCCGACAACGCTTGAGCCATGCTGGCTCGCCTGGGCCGCATCGCGGGCATAGACGCAGGTGCGTGGCAGTTCGCAGGCGCCCAGGTACTCGGCGAAATCCGGAGAGTCGAAATCCACGCTGCGCTCAATCACGCCCACCTTGACCGGTACGGTCTCCAGCGGCGCACCACGGGCGGGGATGCGCCGCCGGTAATAATTCAGCGCATCGGCAAAGCGGTTACTCGCCCATTCGTCCTCGCCCGGGGCAGGGCCAGGGGCGGGCGGGGCCTGCTCCACCGCCGCGCCTTCTTCGATCACCACCGCCGCTACGCCAGTTTCGCTGCCCAGGCGCAGCACCAGCGCATCGCGTTCGGTCAGGTCACGGGTGGGCAGGCGCAACTGATAGGTGTTCAGCACTGGGATCGCGGCCACCACGCTGGCACTGTACTTGCGGGCCAGAGCCTGGGCCTGCTGCAGGCCCTCGCCCTGGGCGTCAATGATCACGCTGACGAGGTTCACATAGGTGCTCAGGCCATCCATGTTCTGCGCCGTTTCGCCGGGGCGCGCGGCCACCACGTGGTTATCGGCCAGGCTCAGCCATACCGGGTTGCTGAACCGCCCGCCCTGGGCCAGCAGCAGCGGGCCACTGTGCTGGCCAGGCTGCGCTTCGAATTGCAGCCCCTGGCCTTGGCGCTCGGCGGTGAGCATTTGGCCGCCGAAGCGCACGTGCAAGGGTTGATCGTCCAGGCCATGGGCACAGAGGCAAAAGCGCTGGTGGCTATGATCGAGCAAATCGCCACAACGCACCAGGTGCTCGATCCGCAAAGGTGTTTCGGCACTGGCCAAACGGGCCAGGCAGGCAAGCAATAAAAACCACAACCCGCGTGTTTGCATGGGCGACCTCTCGCAACATTCGCTTCTGAGACTGTGGCCCAGCCTGGTGGTTTCAGCAAACCGGTTCGCTTCAATGCGCGCCTAATTCCGCGCTTATCGCCCGTGCGGCCGCCTGCACCTGGGGCAGTAACGCGGTCATTTTCTCAAGGGGCATGTACGGCACGGTACTGGCCACGCTGATCGCCGCGACGATCTGCCCGCTAGCATCGCGCACCGGCGCCGCCACGCAGCGAATCGACGGTTCGTTGTCTTCCAGGTCGAACGCGTATTGGCCGGCCACGTACGCCTGCATGCGTGCCAAAAAGGGCACCCAGGCCGGCTGCGGGTGGTTGGCCGGCTGCGCGGCCGGAGCGCGCTCGCACGCCTGGAACAACCGTTGCCATTCACCCTGGGGTGCGTCGAGCAGCAGCGCTTTGCCAATGCCGGTGCGCATCAGCGGCATGCGGTGGCCCACCCGCGAGCGCATCTCCGGGCCGTGCCGCCCAGGGGTTTTGTGCAGGTAAAGCACCTCGTCGCCGTCGCGCACGGCCAGGTGAATGGTATCGCCGGTGTGCTCGGACAATTGTGCCAGCCAGGGTTCGGCCAACATCACCAGGGGCAGTTGGTCGCGGGCCTGAAAGCCCAGCTCAATCAGCTTGGGCCCTAGCAGGTACCCCACTTGCGGCAGCAGGCGCAGGTAGCGCTCTTCGACCAGTGCGCTGGCCAGTCGGTGGGTGGTGCTGCGGGTAGTGCCCACGTGCTGGCCTATGGTTTTAAGGTCGCGCGCCCCGGCGGCCACCGCATGAACCACCGCCAGCCCGCGCAGCAGCGTTTGGGTACCGGTAGGGGCGGCGGTGGGTGAGTCGTTGTCGGGCATTGCTATAACCTTATGTTCACAACTGGCGCCGGCTGGGCGGCGGGCCTTGCGCAACCCTTGCCAAGAGGCGCTATCCTAACGTTTTCACAGCGCCGGAGGCACCATGGCATCGATCGACCTGCTTATTTGCGACTGCGACGGAGTGCTGATCGACAGTGAAATCGTGGCCGAGCGCAACCTTCGCCAATCGCTGGCACAGTTTTACCCAGCCGATGAGCTGAACCAGGTGCTGGAAGGCACCTTCGGCTTGCAAAGCCGCGACATCCTCAAGCTGGCGGAGCACTATTTCGGCCGGCCGCTGCCGGCCGGTTTCGTCGATAACTTGCATGCCCATACCGAAGCGCTGATCCGCAGCGAGGTGCAACCCATCCCCGGTGTACGTGACGCCTTGCTGGCTATCGAATTGCCACTGGCGGTGGCCAGCAACAGCCGTTTGGATGGGGTGCAATTCGCCCTGAAACGCGCCGGGTTGGTCGAGCGGGTCAACGCCGGTGTATACAGCGCCGAGCAAGTCGCCCTGCCTAAACCGGCGCCGGACGTGTACCTGGCCGCCGCCAAAGGCGCCGGTGCCAGCCCCGGGCGCTGCCTGGTGGTCGAAGACAGCGTGACCGGCGCCACCGCCGCACTGGCCGCCGGCATGCGCGTGCTCGGCTTTCTCGGCGCCAGCCACATTCCACCGGGGCATGGCCAGCGCCTGCTGGAATTGGGTGTGGAACGCACCTTCACGCACATGCGCGAACTGCCACAGTTGGTGGCCACACTCAACGGCCTACCGGCCCCGCTACCCCCTCATTAGCGCCCGCGCCTACTCGACCTCTATCCGCTCGACCTTACCCACCAGCACGATGTAAGACAGCGCCCCGGCCAACGCCGTCGCCGCCACGTAGGCGATAGGCAGCGCGAAGGAATTACCGGTGGCCAAAAAGCCGATCACCACCGGGGTAACGACCGCCGAGAGGTTGCCGATGAAATTGAACATGCCGCCGGTGAGGCCCAGCAGGCGCGCCGGCGCCAAGGTCGACACCAACGACCAGGTGATCGAGGCCAGGCCGTTGCCGAAGAAGGCCAGTGCCAGGCACGCCACCACCGCCGGGGTAGACTCCACATAGTTGGCGCCAATGATGCTGGTGGAGATCAGCAGGCCGCCAATGATCGGCAGCTTGCGCGCCAAGCCCAGGGTGGCGCCACGGCGCAGCAGCCAATCGGAGAAGAACCCCGAGCACAGCACGCCGGCGAAGGCCGCCAAAAACGGCAGTGAGGCCAGCAGCCCAGACTTGATGAAATCCATGTGGCGGTAATTGACCAGGTACGTGGGGAACCAGGTCAGGAAGAACCACAGCGTGGAGTTCAAGCAGAACTGCCCCAAGTAGATACCCCACAGCTTGCGCTGGCTGAGCACGATGGCGACGTCTTTCCAGCGGAAAGGGGTTTTCTCGGCTTTGCTGGACATATCCACCAGGCCGCCACCTTGCTCGATCAAGGCCACCTCGGCCGCATTGGCGCCCTTGAACTGCTTGGGCTCGCGGTATACCGCGTACCACACCAGCGCCCAGCCCAAGCCGACCAGGCCGGTGGCGATGAACACCATATGCCAGCCAAAGCTCGCTTGCAGCCAGGCCAGCACCGGTGTAAGGAATGCCAGCCCGACGAACTGCCCGCTGGTGTAAAAGCCGATCGCCGTGGCGCGCTCGCGCTCGGGGAACCAGGTGGTCACCACCCGGCTATTGATGGGGTAAGCCGGCGCTTCCAGCGCGCCCACCGCCAGGCGTAATACGAACAGCGCGACGAAGCTGCCGGCCATGCCGAGGAACACCGTGGCCAGCGACCACAGGGCCAACGCCAGGCTATACAACAGCCGCGGCGGCACCCGGTCGACCAGCCAGCCACCGGGGATCTGCATGGCGGCGTAGGTCCAGCCGAACGCCGAAAAAATCAACCCCGCGTGTACCGGGTCGATTCCCAACTCTTTGGTCAAAGCCGGGGCAGCGATCGAAAGGTTACTGCGGTCCAGGTAGTTGATCACCACCGTGATGAACAACAACAGCATGATGAAAAAGCGCTTGCGGCTGGGCGTGGCCAGCGCCGCGCGGGCCGCGGGCATGGCCTGGGAAGGCATAGGGCGGGTCATGGCGTGCACCTTTTTGTTGTATACGGCCCCGTATGCCGGGGCACGGAATTACCACTCGGCGAAGCTGCCGTCGGCATGCCGCCAGACCGGGTTGCGCCAGCGATGGCCGGCGGCGGCCCGTTCGCGCACGTAAGCCTCGTTGATCTCGATGCCCAGCCCCGGGCCACGGGGGATCTTCACGTAGCCGCTGTCGTAGGCGAACACCTCCGGGTTTACGATGTAATCGAGCAGGTCGTTGCTCTCGTTGTAATGGATACCCAGGCTTTGTTCCTGGATGAACGCGTTGTAGCACACCGCATCCAGTTGCAAGCACGCGGCCAAGGCGATCGGGCCCAGCGGGCAATGCAGGGCCAGGGCCACGTCGTAGGCTTCGGCCATGTTGGCGATCTTTCGGGTTTCGGTAATACCGCCGGCGTGGGAAGCATCCGGTTGGATGATATCCACATAGCCCTCGGCGAGGATGCGCTTGAAATCCCAACGTGAGTACAGGCGCTCACCCAAGGCAATCGGCGTGCTCGACAGCGGTGCCAGCTCTTTGAGCGCTTCGGCGTTTTCGCTGAGCACCGGCTCTTCGATGAACATCAAGTTGTAGCCGGCCAATTCCTTGATCAGCACCTTGGCCATGGGCTTGTGCACCCGGCCGTGAAAGTCAACGCCAATGCCCACGTTCGGCCCCACGGCGTCACGCACCGCAGCCACGTTCTGTAGGCACAAATCGACTTTGTCGAAGCTGTCGACGAACTGCAGCTCTTCCGTGCCGTTCATCTTCACCGCGGTAAAGCCACGCTCCACCGCCTCTTTGGCGGCCCGCGCAGTGTCGGCCGGGCGGTCGCCGCCGATCCAGCTGTACACACGAATGCGCTCGCGCACCTGGCCGCCGAGCAAGTCGCTGACCGATACCCCCAGGGCTTTGCCCTTGATGTCCCACAATGCCTGGTCGATGCCGGCCAGCGCGCTCATGTGCACGGCGCCGCCGCGGTAGAAGCCGCCCCGGTAGAGCACCGTCCAGATATCTTCGATGTTGCGTGGATCTTTGCCGATCAGGTAGTCGGCCAGTTCCTCGACGGCGGCCGCCACGGTATGGGCGCGCCCCTCTACCACAGGCTCGCCCCAGCCGGCCACGCCTTCGTCGGTGTCGACCTTCAAAAAGCACCAGCGCGGTGGAACGATGAACGTTGTGAGCTTGGTAATCTTCATCGGTTTGTCTCTTTTGTCGATGCGTAGATGGTTATTGGCCCAGAGCGCGCCAGGCGTGTACGTACCCGCGCGCGCGCTCGCGCACGCCCTCGGCGCCTAGCCCGGGGGTGAACAACCCCGAGCCCAGGCCGAAACCCTTGGCGCCAGCGGCCGCGTAGGCTGCAAGGTTTTCCGCGGTGATCCCGCCCACCGGCACCAACGCGGTGCCCTTGGGCAACACCGCGAGCAAGGCCTTGACCACCGCCGGCGGCATGGCCTCGGCGGGGAACAGCTTGAGCATGTCGGCACCGTGCTCCAGGGCGCTGAACGCCTCGGTAGCGGTGCCCACCCCTGGCGCCAGGTATAAGCCGGCGGCCTTGGCTGCATCGAGTACCCGGGGGTCGCAGTGCGGCATTACGATCAACTCGCCCCCGGCCGCCTTGACCTGCTCCACTTGGGCGGCGGTCATCACCGTGCCGGCGCCAACGATGCAGTCTGCCGGCAGGCTTTGGCGCAGGATGCGAATGCTGTCGAACGGTTGTGGCGAATTGAGCGGTACTTCAATCACCCGAAAGCCCTCCTGGTACAGCACATCGCCGATGGCCTGTGCGTGAACCGGCTCGAGCCCGCGCAAGATGGCGATCAAGCCATTGCTGGCCAACGCCTGTTCCAGGCTTGACTGTTGGTGCATGGGTAAACCCTCCTATCAAACAAATTGCAACGTATGCGGTGGACGCTCTACCAGCCCGGCGGCCTGCGCCACCGCCCACAGCCCATGTTCGGTCGCCTGGGCCGCCACGCCAGCGACGGCGAAACCGGCCGACTGCAGCGCTGTCGCGTAGCGCCGGCAAAGGGCCTCGCTGCCGATCAGGTGCACGGCGGGCAGCGCGCCCTGGCGCGCGTGGGTCACCTCGCCCAAGGCGCGCGCTTCGTGGCCGATGAACAGCCCCGAGAGGTAATCGGCCTGCTCGGCCGCGCTGAGTACACCGGTGAGGCCAAGGGTGCGGGCACTGAAGGCGGTAGACAGCGGCCCGAGGTCGCCGTCGGCCGACAGCGCCGTGGTCACACCGCGCTCGAACGCGGCGGCGACGAAAGGCTCGCCCTGGCGCAGGGTTCGGCCAAGGATGGAATGGGCACAGGCCACGGCGTAGAGTTCGCCGGTCATGAAGGTATCGAAGTGCTCGATGCAACCCTGGCGTACCCTCACCCACTTGCTATGGCTGCCGGGCAAGCCCACCAGCAAGGGTTCGTCGTGTGCCGCCGCCGGCAGCCCGCGCAGCAGGCCGAGCACCTGGGTTTCCTCGCCGCGCATCACATTGGGCAGCCGCCCGTGCTGAAGCACGCCAGGCACCAAATGTACGGTATAGCCCAGGGCGGTGGTGACCGTTTGCAGCCGTTCGCCCAAGTCCGCCACCCGCGCCGGTGCCGGGCAGTACGGCACTTCGCGCCAACCTTGGGCACTGCCGACCATGCCACAGGCGATCACCGGCACTCCGGGCGCGGCGGCCAGCCAATCGCCACAGGCCTGTTCGAACGCCGCATTGAAATCGTTGCCGGCCGGCAGGTGCATGATGCCGTGGCTGGAGCCGCGCTGCGCCAATACTTGGCCAGCGGCGCCCAGGCAATAGGCGCGCAAGGAGGAAGTGCCCCAGTCCAGGGCGATCAATCGAGGCTGCATCACTTCACCTTGTTGGTTGTTCTTGGGGTGGGTGCATGGCTTGAACTATACGCCGCACCGGGTGACTATCTCAATATATAAATGTGTGTCCCATATATAGGGACAATCTGCCCGCAGCGGTGGAATCGCCCGCCCGCATTCGTCCAAGCACAGCGTGGAAAACTGCAAAACAGCGGCGTAACAGTGGCCTACGATAAACAGCAAACGGGCCATAACAGGAATAACGTCCATGCTCGCTACCCCCCCTGCCCCTCATACCGTGACCCTGCCGGTCTCCGGTAGCCCGGCGCGCTTTCCGGTTAACCGGGTACTGTGCCTGGGCCGCAATTACCATTGGGGCGCCCCCAGCGAACCACAGGGAGAAGCGCCGCCGCCGTTGTATTTCATGAAGCCGGCCAGCGCGGTGATCGACGCCAGCGGGCAGATCCCCTTCCCCCCCGCTACGGCCGAGTTCTGCCATGAGATCGAGTTGGTCGTGGCGATTGCCGAAGGTGGCTTTCGCATCCCTGCCAGCCAGGCCCTGGCCCATGTATGGGGGTATGCCGCAGGCTTGGATATGACCCGCCGCGACCTGCAAACCCGGGCCAAGGCCGAAGGGCAGTCGTGGGAGGCGGCCAAGGCCTTTGACGGTGCCGCGCCTATCGCCCCGCTGGTGCCGGTGGCCGAATGCGGCCACCCCGCCCAGGGCGCTATCTGGCTGCGGGTGAACGGTGAGGAACGCCAGCGCGGCGACCTGGCCCAACTGATCACACCGGTGGCCGAGGCTATCGCCCTGCTGTCGCAGTACTTGCGGCTGCAGCCGGGCGACCTGATCATGACTGGCACCCCCCCGGGGGTTGCGCCGCTGCAGCCCGGCGACCTGATCGAAGCCGGCATCGACGGCGTTGGCGCGCTGGAAGTACGCGTTGGCCCACGCCCCTAGTTTTGTATAAACCGCCCACAAGGAGAACAACAATGAGCACACCTGCCCCTATCGCCCTCGTCACGGGTGCCGGCAGTGGTATTGGCCGCGCCGTGGCGCTGGCACTGCTGGAAGACGGTTTTACCGTGGTACTGGCCGGCCGCCGGGCCGAGCCGTTGCAGGCCCTTGCCGACCAAGCCCTGACCGAAGGCCGCCAAGCCCTGGCCGTACCCACCGATGTGCGAAACGCCGAAAGCGTCGAGCACCTGTTCGCCACCATCGAAAGCACGTATGGGCGCTTGGATTTACTGTTCAACAACGCCGGCGTGAACGCCCCGGCGGTGCCGGTGGACGAACTGGACCTGGCGCACTGGACCAACGTGATCGACACCAACGTGACTGGGGTTTTTCTCTGCGCGCGCGCCGCCTTCGGGTTGATGCGCCGCCAGCAGCCCCAGGGCGGGCGCATCATCAACAATGGTTCAATCTCGGCGCACACTCCGCGCCCGTTCACCGCGCCCTACACCGTGAGCAAGCATGCGGTACTGGGCCTGACCAAAACCCTGGCCCTGGATGGCCGCGAGTTCGACATCGCGTGCAGCCAGGTAGACATCGGCAACGCCCTGACCGAACTCTCCGAACGTATGACCCGTGGCGTGCGCCAGGCCAATGGCGAGATCGCCGTAGAGCCGATGTGCGATGTGCGCCACGTGGCCGATGCCGTGCGCTATATCGCCGGGTTGCCGCTGTCGGCCAATGTGCTGAACATGACCGTAATGGCCACTAAAATGCCCTTTGTCGGCCGCGGCTAAGCCGGGAGACCTTGATGAAACCCACCGTATTGCAATTGTCTGCCATTCTGATCCCCGAAATCCGCGAGCAACTGGCCGAGCGCTTCGACCTGCACCGCTGGTTCGAGCAAACCGACAAAGCGGCCTTTTTAAAAGCGCACGCCGCGGGCATACGCGGGGTGATCACCGGTGGCCACACCGGCATCACCCGCGAGTTGATGGAACAGTTGCCCAACCTGGAAGTGATCGCCGTTAACGGCGTGGGCACCGACGCGGTAGACCTGGCCTATGCCCGGGACCGTGGCATCAAGGTCAGCGCCACCTTGGGTGCACTCACCGAAGACGTCGCGGACCTCGCCATCGGCTTGCTGCTGGCGGCGTGCCGTGGCATTCCCAGCGGCGACCGTTTCGTGCGCGCCGGGCTTTGGGAGCAAAGCCCCACGCCGCTGGCGCCACTGCCCCTTGCGCGGCAATTCTCCGGCATGCGGGTCGGCATCGTCGGCTTGGGCCGCGTCGGCCGGGCGGTGGCTACCCGCGCTTCGGCCTTCGGCTGCCCGATCGCCTACACCGACCTGCGCGCCATGGACGACGTGCCGTACCGCTTCGTACCCGACCTGCTGGCCTTGGCCGAGCAGAGCGATGCGTTGGTGGTTGCCGCGGCAGCGGACCAGGCCGAAGGCATCATCGACGCCCAGGTGCTGGCCGCGTTGGGCCCCCAGGGCTACCTGGTCAACATCGCCCGCGGCAAACTGGTCAACGAGCCAGACCTGGTCGCCGCGCTGCAGAGCGGGAGCATTGCTGGCGCGGGGCTGGACGTGTTCGTCGACGAACCGCGGGTGCCACCGGAGCTCTACGGCAACGAAGCCGTGGTGCTGCAACCGCACCGCGCCAGCGCCACCGTGCAAACCCGTACCCGCATGGGGCAAATGGTGGTGGACAGCCTGGAGGCCGTGTTCGCCGGCCAAGAGCCGCCGGGGCGGGTGGCCTAAGCGCGGGGCGAACGCCCCTGGCTGCCAATACCACCCAGCGGCCCAGGGGCGATCGCCGCCATGTTTTTCGAACCCTGCCGGCAGGTGTGTTTCCGATCTAGTAAGCACTTTCGTATTGCCTACTGGAGAGCCACATGCCTGACTACCCACGCCCACCGTTCGACGCCCAACCACAAGCCGTACCGGGCGAACAAAAAGCGATGAACCCCTACCCGGATTGCGGCGAACAGAGCTACCAGGGCCATGGCCGCTTACAGGGCAAGGTCGCCCTGATCACCGGTGCCGACAGCGGCATCGGCCGCGCCGTGGCCATCGCGTTCGCCCGTGAAGGCGCGGATGTGGCCATCGCCTACCTGGATGAGCACGACGATGCCAAGGAAACCGCGCGTTGGGTCGAAACCGCTGGCCGCCAGTGCCTGCTGCTGCCCGGTGACCTGGCGCAAAAAGCCCAATGCCAAGCCATCGTGGCCAAGACCGTCGAGCAATTCGGCCGCATCGACGTGCTGGTGAACAACGCCGCCTTCCAGATGAGCCACGAACGCTTCGAGGACATTCCCGACGAGGAATGGGTACGCACGTTCGATATCAACATCACCGCCCTATTCCGCATTTGCCAAGCCGCCGTGCCGCACATGCCCAAGGGTGGCTCGATCATCAATACCAGCTCGGTCAACTCCGACATGCCCAAGCCCACCTTGCTGCCCTATGCCACCACCAAGGCAGCGATCGCCAACTTCAGCGCCGGCCTGGCGCAACTGCTGGGCGAGCGCGGCATCCGGGTGAACAGCGTGGCCCCAGGGCCGATCTGGACACCGTTGATCCCGACCACCCTGCCCGATGAAGCCGTGCGCAGCTTTGGCGAGGAAACCCCATTGGGCCGGCCCGGCCAGCCCGTGGAACTGGCGCCGGTGTATGTGCTGCTGGCCTCGGATGAGGCCAGCTACATCTCGGGCGGGCGCTATGCAGTGACCGGCGGCAAACCAATTTTGTAAGCAAGGTGGGTTATCCGCCGCGCTATCAGCCTTGCAACGGCAGCGTGAGCTCGGCGCGCAGGCCGTCAGGCAAGCTGGCAAAGTGCACTTGCCCACCGCAGCGCTGCACGATCGCTTGCACAATCGCCAGGCCCAAGCCGCAGCCCGCGCTGGTGCTGGCGCGCCAGAAACGTTCAGTGAGGTGTTCGAGGTCTTCGGCGGCAATGCCGGGGCCGTGGTCGCGCACCTGAAACAGCGCGTAGCCGCCCTCGGTACGCACTGCCAGCTCTACCGGGGCCTGGCCCGGGCTGTGGCGCAAGGCGTTGTCGAGCAGGTTGCGCAGCGCGGCGATGGCCAACACCGAGGGCATCGCCAGGGCGGTGCCGGCCAACCCCGCCGGTAGCCGCAGCGATATACGCTGGCGGTCGCCGGCACAGGCATCGCCGATGGCGGTGCGCGCCACTTGGGCCGCATCCATTTGCACACCGTCGTCGAACGACAAACTGCCCTCCACCCGCGCCAGCAACAACAACTGCTCCAGCGTACCGTGCAGCCGGTCGGTGGCCTGTTCGGCGTGCTCCAGGGCTTGCGCCTGGGCGGCGGCGGTGGTCATGCGGGCCACCTGCAGGTGGGTTTTGATGGCGGTCAGCGGGCTGCGCAGCTCATGGGCGGCATCGCCGGTCAGGCGCCGCTCGCGCGCCAGGGTACGGCCAATGCGTTGGAACAGCTGGTTCTGGCTGTCGACCAAGGGTTGCAGCTCGCGCGGCAACGGCTCGATGGCCAGCGGCTCGAGGGAATCGGGGCTGCGCCGCAGCAGTGCATCGCGGATACGGTTAAGCGAGGCGAGGCCACGGCCCAGGCCTAGCCACAGCATACCGAGGCTACCCAACAAGGCCACCACCACCGGCGCCGAGGCCGCCAGCAACATTGAACTGTTCAGTGCCTCGCGTTCCTGGTGGCGGTCGGCGGTGGTAATGCGCACATCGCCGCGGTCCAGGGTGTAGGTGCGCCAGCCTTCGCCCTCGATGGTTTGGTCGTGGAAGCCGGAATGGTCGGCCAAGCCCTGCTCGGCGCCGGTGTGGCTGCGGGCGATGACCTCGCCGCGCAGCGAGCTGATTTTGCAGGCCATGCCGTCGGGAACGGTCAACGGGCTGGCCGGGTAACGCGCAACGCCGGCCTGCGGCGCCGGCAGTTGGTCGAGCAGCCCGGCCACCATGCGTGCCGAGGCGACCAGGCGTTGGTCGAGCGAAAACATCATTTGGTTGCGCAGGTCGCTGAACATCCAGGCCGAGGCCAGTACCCAGATCAGGATAAAACCGCCGCCCAGCACCAACGACAGCCGCAGCCGCAGGCTCACCCTTATGCCCCTTTGCCGGCAGGGCCCAGGCGATAACCCAGGCCGCGTATGGTTTCGACGATGCCGTTGCCGAGCTTGCGGCGCAGGTGGTGGATGTGCACATTCAACGCATTGCTTTCCACATCGTCGTCGAACCCGTACACGCAGTCTTTGAGTTGGTCGGTCGAGAGCACCCGCCCCGGGGCTTGCAACAACGCATGCAAGATGGCCTGCTCGCGCCGCGACAGGTCGACCCCCTCGCCTTGCAGCCAGGTTTGGCGCGTGCTGGGGTCGTAGCACAGCGGCCCATGGTCGATACGGTTGTGGGCGCGGCCGGTGGTGCGCCGTACCAGGCTGTGCAGGCGCGCGGCCAACTCGCGCAAGTCGAAGGGCTTGAGCAGGTAGTCGTCGGCACCGGCCTCCAGCCCCGCGACCCGGTCGGTGACCGCATCCCGGGCAGTGAGCACCAGCACCGGCAAGGTGTTGCCGGCCTGGCGCTGGCGGCGCAGCAGCTTCAGGCCGTCTTCGTCGGGCAGGCCCAGGTCGAGGACCATCACATCGAAATGCCCAGCGCGCATTAGCGCCTCGGCGGCCGATGCGCTGCCCACCCGATCGACCACCGCACCCTGGGCGGTGAGCCCGGCAACGATGCCGCTGGCGATCAGGTCGTGGTCTTCACAGAGCAGTACGTGCATGCAACAGTCTCGGAAAAGCGGGGGTGGCGCAGATCCTCACCGCCAGCCATTAAGGCTGCATTATGCGCCAAGTTCCCATTAATGGGAGCTTAACCGGCCGTTCGGATGATAACGCCAACCTAACACTGGAGGCTTGCATGCTCAGCCTGTCGCTCGGCCCCTTTGCCCTCTCGCTGGCCCACCTGGCCCTGCTCGCCAGCCTCGCCTTGGCGCTGTTCGTGGCCTACCTGAGCGGGCGCCGCACGAACGATGGCGATTCCCAGGGGTTGGTCTGGTGGTTGCTGCTGGTAGCACTGGGCGGCGCCCGGCTGGGCTTCGTCGCGGCCTACTGGCCACAATACCAGGGCGATTGGCGGCAGATGCTCGACCTGCGCGACGGTGGTTTTTTACCCTGGGCTGGAATTGCCGCGGCATTGCTGGCGGCGGCCTGGCTGGCCTGGCGGCGCCCGGAGGCCCAGCGCGGCCTGCTCGCCGCCACGGCCTGCGGCCTGGTGCTGTGGTTGGGCGCCAGCTGTGCCATCGACCGCTACGGCAAAGGCACGCCGCTGCCCGCCACCGCCCTGCAGCGGGCCGACGGCAGCACACTGACACTGGCAGAGCTGCGCGGCCGGCCGATGGTGGTGAACCTCTGGGCCACCTGGTGCCCGCCCTGCCGGCGCGAAATGCCCGTACTGGCCGCCGCCCAGCGGCAGCAGCCGCAGGTGCGCTTCGTATTCATCAACCAAGGAGAAAGCGTTGGGCTGGTGGCCAATTTCGCCGCCACTGCCGGCCTCGCCCTGGACCACATCGTGTTCGACCCCAGCGGCGCGGTCGCCCGCGAGGTGGGTGCCATGGCCCTGCCTACCACGTTGTTCTACAGCGCCGAAGGGCAATTGCTCGGCACCCACCTGGGTGAGCTGTCGCAGGCTACCCTCGCCCGCGGCCTGAAACTGCTCGCCACGCCCGAGGCCGCGGCGGGCGCTTCAATGCCCTGACGACTCGGGGCCGGCTTTGGCGGTGAACGGCGGTTTGGCGATGAACACCAATACGATCAAGGCGGCAAACATCCACCCCAGCAGGGTGAAGTAATCCACCGTAGACAGCATATACGCCTGCCCGGTCACCGTTTGCTCGAGCTGGGCATACGCCTGGCTGCCCGGCCCGCCCATTTGCGCCAGCGTTTGTTGGGTGCTGGGGCTGTACACGGTAACGTCTTCGGTCAGGTAGGCATGGTGCATGATCATCCGTCGGTCCCAGATCCAGGTGGTGAGCGACGCCGCGAAGCTGCCCCCCAGGGTGCGCAAAAAGGTCGCCAGGCCCGAGCCGTCGGCGATCAATTTGGGTGGCAGGTTCGACAGCAAGATACTCAAGGTCGGCATGAAGAACAGCGCGATGCCGATACCCATGAACCCTTGCACCAGGGCGATGTGCAAAAAGTCGATCTCGTTGGTGAACTGCGCGCGCATGAAGCACGATAAGCCTATGGCAGTGAACGACAGCCCCGCCAGCACACGTAAGTCGAAGTTGTGCGCGTAGCGGCCCACGAACGGCGACAGGATCACCGGTAGCACCCCAATCGGCGCCACCCCCAGGCCCGCCCAAGTTGCGGTGTAGCCCATTTGCGTTTGCAGCCATTGCGGCAACAGCAAGTTGATGCCGAAAAAACCCGCGTAACCGAACACCAATACGAGGGTACCCACGGCGAAGTTACGGTTGGCGAACAGCCGCAGGTTCACCACCGGGTGCTCGTCGGTGAGTTCCCAGATCATGAACACCGCCAGCCCAATGGCCGAAATCACACTGCCGATGATGATGAACTGCGACTCGAACCAGTCCAAGTCGTTGCCTTTGTCGAGCACCACCTGCAGCGCGCCCACCCCGACCGTAAGGCTCAGCAGGCCAACGTAGTCCATGGGCTGGCGGCTGGTGTGCACCGGTCGCTTGGCCAATTGCTGGCGTACGGTCACGGCGGCGAACAAGCCAATCGGGATGTTGATAAAGAAGATCCACGGCCAGCTGTAGCTGTCGGTGATCCAACCGCCGAGAATCGGCCCGGCAATGGGCGCCAGCACCGTGACCATCGCCAGCAAGGCCAAGGCCATGCCCCGTTTAGCCGCCGGGTAAACCGCGATCAGCAGCGTTTGCGCCATGGGGTACAGCGGCCCGGCCACCGCGCCCTGCAGCACGCGAAAGCCCACCAACTCGGGCATCGAGGTGGAAATACCGCACAGGAACGAGGCGACTACAAACAGCAGTGTTGACCAAATGAACAGCTTCACCTCCCCCACTCGCCGGCTCAGCCAGCCGGTAAGCGGCAAAGCGATGGCATTGGCCACCGCGAACGAGGTGATCACCCAGGTGCCTTGGTCTGAACTCACCCCCAGGTTGCCAGAAATGGTCGGCAACGCCACGTTGGCGATGGTAGTGTCCAGCACCTGCATAAAGGTCGCCAGCGACAGGCCGATGGTGCTCAACACCAGGCTCGGCGGTGTAAATTGCCCGTTATCACTCATGGCTCATACCTGGTCTGGCCCCGCGTGCGCGGCCGGTGGTGCGGTTAACGCTGGGCAGCCTTGCCGCCAGCGCTGTTGTCGCGAATCAGCCGGGCGATCATGTCGTCGGCATCCAGCAATTGCTTGTCGTACACATCGGTGGTGAACGACGCCTGCTGCGGGGGCTGTTGCGCGAGCATGGCACCGCTTTGGTCGTGCAGGTCCACCTCGGCCAGGGTCGATAGGCCGATGCGCAGTGGGTGCTGCTTGAGCTGCTCGCCATCGAGCTTGATCCGAACCGGCACCCGCTGAACGATCTTGATCCAGTTGCCGGTGGCGTTCTGCGCCGGCAGCAGCGAGAACGCGCTGCCGGTGCCGGCGCCCAGGCTTTCGACGCTGCCGCGGTACTCGACATCGCCACCATACAGGTCGGCGGTGATGGTCACCGGCTGGCCGATGCGCATGTCGCGCAATTGGGTTTCCTTGAAGTTAGCATCGAGCCAAAGTTGATCGAGCGGGATCACCGCCATGGTGTTGGCCCCCGGTTGCAGGCGCTGGCCCAGTTGCGCGGTGCGCTTGGCCACGTAGCCGGTGACTGGCGCAACGATGGTGGTGCGCGCCTGGGCAAGGTACGCGTCGCGCACTTGTGCCGCCGCGGCCTGCACGTCTGGGTGCGAAGCGATCTCGGTGTCGTCGACCAGCGCCAACGTGGTGGCCAATTGCTGCTCGGCGTTATTCAGCGCACTTTGTGCGTTGGTCAGGTCATCCCGGGCATGGGACAGCTCTTCCTGGGAAATCGCTCCGCCGGCAGCGAGGTTCTTACGCCGGTTGTAGTTGTCTTGGGCGCGCTGTACGTCGGCCTTGCGCGAGGCCACCTGGGCCCGCTGCGCATCCACGTTGGTGTAATAACCGCGTACCTGGCGCACGGTGCGGGCGAGGTTCGCCTGGGCGCTTTGCAGGGCGATGCGGGCATCGGCCGGGTCCAAGGTGATCAGCGTTTGCCCGGCTTGCACCAAGTCACCGTCGTCGGCTTGGATGCTGGTCACCGTACCGCCGGTCAGCGGTGTGATCGACACCACGTTGCCGTTCACATAGGCATCGTCGGTGCTTTCGTACCAGCGCCCGTACATCTCGTGCCACACCCATACCCCGATTGCCGCGAGCACGATCAGCACCAGCAAAATCAGCAGCAATAGCTTGCGCTTGCGTGTGTTGCCCTTCGGTTGTATTTGGGCATCATCGGGCTTGCCGCCCGCAGTGTTCTCGGCAGTTGCCATGGTTTTAAGTACCTTGCAGGTTAGTCGTGGGCATTGGTGGGGGCGCTGGCGAGGTGCTCGCCGGTAAACCCACCGCCCAGGGCTTGCATCAGTTGTATCGAGATGCCTATACGCTGGGCATCGAGGCTGGCCAGCTGCTGCTGGGCCTGAAGCAATTGCTGCTCCACGGTGAGCACGTCCACGTAGTCGCCGATACCCGAGGAATAACGCTGGGTGGCGGTGGCGAAGGAACGTTGCGCCACTTCGGCGGCATGGGCTTGGGCCGCGATCTGCCGGTTCAAGCCGTCGAGCTGGTTGATGGCATCGCTGACATCGCCCAGCGCCTGGCTCAGCGCCTTGTTGTACTGCGCCACCGCCAGGTCGTAGTCGGCATCGCGGGCATCCAGGCCGGCGCGCAAGCGCCCACCGTCGAAAATTGGCAACGACACCGCGGGGCCCACGTTCCAGAACTTGCTGGGACTGCCAAACAACGCATCGCCCAGCAGCGACTGGATACCGGCGGCCGCACTCAGGTTTAGGTTGGGGTAAAAGCGCGTTTTGGCCACGTCAATGTCCTTGGCCGCCGCCTCCACCCGCCATTTCGCCGCCACCAAGTCAGGGCGCCGGCCCAGCAGGTCGGCCGGCAGGGTCGAGGGCAACTGCACCGCGGCCGGTTGCAGCACGCGGGGGCGCGCGACGTCCCCAGCCCGGTCCGGGCCTTTACCAAGCAACACGGCCAAGGCGATGCGGGCACTGCGCAGTTGCTTCTCGGCGCTCACCGCCTGTGCCTGCGAAGTGGCCTGCAAGCTTTCGGTTTGTTGCAACTGGAATTCGCTGTCGATGCCCGAGGCCAGCCGGCGCCTGCCCAGGTCAAGCAACTGGCCGGTGCGCTTGAGATCATCCTGGGCCAGGTCGTTGATCACATAGGCCTGGGCCAGGTCGCTGTAGGCCTGGGCCACGTCGGCGGCCAGGGTCAAGCGTGCAGCCTGGCGGTCGACTTCGGCGGCACGGGCTTGGCCAAGCGCGGCCTCCCAGGCGGCACGCTGGCCGCCCCACAGGTCGAAGGTGTAATTGAAGGCCAACTCGGCGCTGCGCAAGGTGCCGTAGGTATCGCCCTGCCCCAGGGGGTCTTGGTAGCGAGAAATCCGCGAGCGGGTCACCCCGGCATCGGCATCCACTTGCGGCATGCGCTCGGCATTGGCCTGGGCGGCAGCGGCAGCGGCCTGGTGGGCGCGGGCGCTGGCCACCTGCATGTCTGGGTTATCGCGCAGGGCTTCGCGGATCAAGCCGTCCAGTTGCGGGTCGCCCAGCGCTGCCCACCAATCTTCCCGTGGCCAAGCCGCCGGGCTAAGCTTCACCCCACCCAGGGTTTGCCCGGCCTGCAAGCTGGCGGGGTCGGCGAGCTCGGCGGTGGTGTGCAGCCCCTGGTAGTTGGCGCAACCGGCCAGGGCAAGGGCCAGGTACAACGGGGTGAATCGGGGTAAGGCGGCAAGCAGGTTCATTTATCGATGTCACCTGGGGACCAGCAAACCGCGCGGTCGCCGGCGTGGGTCAGTATTTTGCTTAAGATACGTTCGAGCTCTGTCAATTCACTACTTTCAAGCACCCCGACAAACTCGTTCATCGCCGCCGCGCCGATGTGCGGGAAACGCTGGGCCAGCGCTTGCCCGGCGGCCGCGAGCACAATGTGCACTTGGCGCCGGTCGGTGTCGCTGCGCCGGCGTACGATCAATTGCTTTTGCTCCAAGCGGCCGAGCATCCGCGTCATCGAACCGCTGTCCAGCGCCAGGTGCCGGCACAACTCAGCCGGGGTGTCGACGTTCCAGCGCGCCATGATGATCAGCACCTTGAACTGTGCGGCCGTGAGGCCGTACGCCTCCAGGTGCTTATCCAGCAAGCGGTCTTTGAGAATGGCGCTGCGGCCCAAAAGCATGCCGATCTGGCTGTCATAAAAGGTTTGGGGGGTAATGTGCGGCATCGCGATGCTTTGCAATAACTGTCTAGGCAGGAGTGTGTCGGGATATTACTGCCTAGGCAGTTATTGTCAAGTGACAGATGCTGGCAAGGGTTTACGGGGGGCGTCCGGGCGGGGAAGCGCCGGGCAATGCCATTTCGCGGCCATGGGCGCGGGGTACGCTGGGCGGTCTGCGAGTGGGCCCGGCGCGCGGGTGGACTTACCTGGGCAGCCCTAACCCGGCATCCCTAAAGGTCGTCCCTAACTGGGCGTCCCTAACTGGGCGTCCCACTATGAAAGCGAAACTCGGTATCTGGCGTTTCGATCAGTTGCGCCTCGGCACTGCGAACCCGCTCTATCGTGCGGGCGATGTCGGTGGCATCGCCGTATTGGTGCGCAAGCTTCAGGTAACCTTGGTAGTGCCGGGCCTCGCTTTTGAGCAGCCCGTGGTAGAACGTGCCCAGGTCTTCATCCAGGTGCGGCACCAGCGCCTCGAAGCGCTCACAACTGCGGGCTTCGATAAAGGCGCCTACCACCAGGGTATCGACCAGCTTCACCGGTTCGTGGGCGCGCACGCATTTACGCAGCCCCGACGCATAACGCCCGGCCGACAGCGGCAGTGGTTCAACCTTGCGCCGCTTCATGAGGCGCAGCACCTGCTCGTGATGCACCAGTTCTTCGCGCGCCAGGCGCGACATCATGTTGACCAGGTCCAGGTGGCTGTTGTATTTGGCGATCAGGCTCATCGCCGTGGCGGCGGCCTTGTACTCGCAATTCTTGTGGTCGATCAGCAGCGTGGCCACGTTGGCCAATGCGGCGTGCACCCACGCCTGTGGCGTGCGGCATCCTAGAAATGCGTGGATTTCACTCAGCATGGGCCATCTCTGGCTGGAAAAAACGGCGGATTATACCGGCACAGCGGCTACGCTGATAGGGTCGACGAACGAGGGCACGGGCATGTACGAGATCGGCCGGTTACTGGTGGTACTGGGTGACGAACACGGGCAAAGCCTGGCCCTGCGCCGTGCGCGGCTGATCGCCAAGGCCACGGGCGCGCACATGCACCTACTGGTGTGCGACCGCCAGCATGACCGCACCGCTTTGTTGGCTGGGCTCAAGGCGCAACTGGTCGATAATGGCTACAGCGTGACCAGCGAACAGGCCTGGGAGGCCAGCCTGCACGAAACCATCCTCTCAGTGCAGCAAGCCGAAGGCTGCGATTTGGTGATCAAGCAACACCTCCCGGACGGGCCGCTGAAGTTGATTGCCCCGGAAGACTGGAAACTGCTGCGCTACTGCCCCTGCACGGTGCTGATGGTCAAACACGACCGTTTCTGGACCGGTGGGGTGGTGTTGGCCGCGGTAGACATCGGCAACGCCGACACCACCCACCGCGCGCTGCAAGAACAGATCATCGACCAAGCGTTCCAGATCGCCGAATTGGCCAAGGGCTCGCTGCACCTGGTCAGCGCCCACCCTGCCCCGACCTTGGCGGCAATACCGCTGTTCCAGGCCGCCAGCGAAGTGCTCGAACCTTACCGCGAGCGCTACCAGAGCCTGCAAGCGCATTTCGACATCGATGACGAAGCCCTGCACATCGCCCAGGGCCCAGCCGACGCCCTGATCCCGTTCGTGGCCGAGCAATTGGATGCGGTGGTCACGGTGATCGGCACCGTCGCCCGCGATGGCATCGCCGGGGCGCTGATCGGCAATACCGCCGAGGCGGTGCTCGATACCCTGCAAAGCGACGTGCTGGTGCTCAAGACCGAGGCGATCAGTGCGCATTTAGTGGCGCGGTTGCAAAGGGGCTGACTTGAATTGAATTTAGTAAATTCCACATACGTGCAGGTGCGTGCTTATCACCAAAACGACTGGCCTCGTTAAGCATTCCGGCCGCTCAACACGAGTAAGCGATTGAAGACGTCGGGGCTTCTTGCACACGGATCGGCAGTGGGCGGTAACTGCCCTCGCGGGTCAACGCGTATAACGGCTCCAGGCGTCACGCTTGGAATTCATAACCGCTACGAACCCTTGGGTGGAGCGATTCGAAGAAAACCGCCCGTCCAAGCCAATCGTTCGCCGTAAGGGTCTGCCCCAATTCTACTAATGGCAGCAGGGGCGACGCTGGCGCCGAGGATGGCTACGAACCCGCCCTGCATGATGCTCAGATCAACGTCATGTATACACCGTCTTCCAGCACGCAGCACTTTGCAATGTGCTCGAAAGAGACAATGGGCTTGATAGCCCACGTATCACTTATTGCGCAACGGCCCACTCTTGTACGGAGAACGTCCGGCGGATCAACTTCAGGCGATAAGCCAGGTCAACGCTGGCTTGCAACCGCTGGAGAAAATCCGCATCGAGGTCGGGGTTGAAGGTCGTCTTGAAATCGAGGCCATTTAAGGGGTCGAATGTTCTAGGGTAACCAGAGAGCTCGGTAAATATCTGGCTATATTCCTCATCATGCTCACCGCTTCGCAGCCACTCAAAGGCTTTACGCTGAACCTGGAGAAAACGCTGAGTGACCTCAGGGTAGTCGTCAACGAACCCCCCGCGCGCAACCAGTACCCCTTGAAACTGCCCCGCCCCGTCAGGGAAGTGGCTGGAGTCCACGGCGATATCGGCCGAGCCACTCTTCTGCAACGCCAACAAGGTCGAAGGGCCCCAGATCGCGTCTAATTGCCGGGCAGACAGGGCTGCCGATGCGGCATGTGCGTCTAGATTGATGAGTTGGATATCCTTCTCGGTCAGCCCTTGGCTGGCCAGGGCCGAATCGAAAGACAAATGGTTGGAGGTGCCTTTGCTAACGCCGACCCGCTTACCCTTCAAATCGGCCAAGCGATGGATCGCCGACCCGGGGACAACGGCCAGGTACCCCGGGATGCCGCGCGTCGTTGCGCTGAGCAAGCGGGTATCCAGGCCGCCCGATTTACCGATGATGGCTGCTAGGTCGCCGATGTAGGCAAAGTCGACCTGGCCATTGGCATAAGCCTCGTTAATCGCTGGGCCAACGCCTTTGAAGTACAGCCATTTGATGGCGATACCATCATCGGCGAACGCCTTCTCCAGCAAATGCTGATTTTCCAGAACGACGGTTACACCGGCACCGGTGCTGCGATTGCTCGCGCTAACGTCCGGTACGGCGATACGTATTTCCTTAAGCTCGGCAGGCTTGGCTTGACTCAACGATGGGCCCAGACACCCAGCGAGTATCAGCAGGCTCAACCAAAAACCGAGGTGTTTTTCTCTGACCAAGGTGATGTTCCTTTTATGAATGTGCCGCCGCGCCTCGCTATTGCAACGAAACACAGCGCCTCAGAAATCGTAACGGGCCGTCATGCCGAGCGTTCGGGAATCACCCAGGCTAGCGTTATAGCTGCCATTGGAGCCGCCCCAAACGTAGGTGGCATAGGTTTTGTCGAAAGCGTTCTTCAGCCACAGCGAGACATCCCACTGGCCTTGGTAAAGATCGCCCCGCAGGCCGGTCGAAAGGTTAACCACCGCGTATGAAGGGATTTCACTATATTCAGAATTATCGAGCGTCCCTACGGTGTGAGAACGGAAAGCATAACTGGCGTTGACATAGGGCTGCAGCCCGCCTTCGAGAAACCACTGGTAGTGGGTATTGAGGTTAGCGATCCACTTTGAGGCGCCAGGTACCGTTGCGCCCGAGAGGTCACACTCGGCCGCGCCAGTGGCGTAACTTATTTCCGGTGCACAAGAGGCGTTCTTGTAGGAGGTGTAACGCACGTCGTTGTACGATGCGTTGGCATTCACCGTCCAATTGCGATTGGGCTGCCAAGTGGCATCCAACTCGGCGCCCCGCGACCTTACCGCACCGGCATTGGTGAGGTAGTTCGCACGGACGTCCGGGTCATAGGCAGTGGCTTGATAGCCGGTCACCCGGGTCAAGAAAAGGTTGGCATTGAGCAGCAAGCGCTGATCGAACAGGGTGCTTTTTAACCCTACCTCCAAATTGTTTGACCGTTCGCTACCGATCAGCAAAGAGCCCGCCCCAGCGGTGCGTGCGCTGCCCACCGCCAAGTTAACTCCCCCAGACTTTTCGCCGTGGCTGAGCGTGGTGTAGCCCAGCAGTTGATCATTGAAACGATAACTGAGTGAGGCCATGGTCGAAGGGCTGAAACTGTATTGGCTCAAATCGCCGGAATCGAAGGCACCGAGTTGTGCCTGGCGCGCGGTGGCTGCCGCTCCGCTGACGCTGGCGCCCCCGGTCGGGGCCTGCCGTTGGACCCAGGCGTCCTTTTCTTCGTAAGTACCGCGCACACCCAACGCCAAATCGAGGCGCGGCGCCAGATGCAAGGTGAGCTGCCCAAACAAGGCATAACTGTTGGTGGTGATATGGCCGTTTGTGAAGCTATCGACGTTGGCCAGTGCGCCCTGGGCAGTACCGAGAAAGTTATCTGCATCGGAACCATAAAGGGTGGCTCCGTAGTTATTCAGCACCTGGCGATAATAATAGGCTCCGACCACGTAGTCGTAGGCATCGCCTATGGGTGACGCCAGCCTTATTTCTTGTGAGTACTGTTTATCTTTGACCGCGACGCCATTGTTTCGGTATACCGAGATGTCCAGCCCATCATCGTTGTTCGGCGTGAAATCCCACCAGCGGTAGGCGGTGATGGAGGTGAGCGTAAAGTCACTTGGCGCACGCCAGTTGACCTCGACTGAAGCGCCGCCCTGGAACGTGGTCTTGGTGCTATCGCCATCGAAATTGACCTTTCGGTTGCCACTGGCCAAGGTACCGCCAGCGGAGGCGACACGCTGCAGGAAGCGGTTGCTGCCATTGATGTAGGGCCCCACGCTATAAAGCGTGGGCGAGCCGTAGGTGGACTTTTCCTGGTTGTAATCGCCAATAAACCGCACGTTCAGATCGTCGTTTATGTTCCAGAGCAGTTGGCCCCTCATGCCTTCGCGGGCCCCACCGTTGACGTCATGGCCGTCGAAAATGTTTCGCGTATCACCGTCTTCGCGCGTGCGGTACAACGATAAGCGCCCAGCCAGTCGATCGTTAAGCGGGCCGGAGATAGAGCCTTTGGTCTGAACATAACCGTGCTCACCCACCGAGGTTTCAATGCTTCGCTCAGGGGTAAAAGAAGGCTTGCGGGTGCTGATATTGAGCACGCCCGCTGTCGTGTTTTTGCCAAAAAGAGTGCCTTGAGGGCCCCGCAATACATCGACTTGTTCGACGTCCAGCAAATCGAACACAGCCATACCCGGTCGGCCTAGATATACGTTATCCAAATAAAGCCCGACGCTGCCTTCCAGGCCATCGTTGGCCGGGTTGTTGCCAAGGCCGCGGATGGAAACACTGGCCTGACGCGCATGCTGATAAGCAACGTTGGTACTGGGAGCCAATTGTTGGAGATCCTGAATCCGATAAATGCGCTGGTTTTCCAGCGTCTGCGAGTCCAGGACGGTTATTGGCGTAGGGACATCCTGCGCACGCTCTTCGCGACGGCGGGCGTTGACCGTCACTTTGTCCAGGCGGGTATCCGTTCCGGCTATGGGCGCCTGGCCATCCTGCCCGGGCTCTGCATCTGCGGCGTGTGACATCAACGATACAGACGCCAGGGCTAGCGCCATGACCAGCGGCGTTTTCTGCGTCAAGGGATCGTGACGCAAGCGACGGGGATGAACCATGGAAATTCCTTGTACGAGGCGCACTGCTTGATAACGACTATTCCCGAGCGGGGATGGCCGGGGAACCGGAGTCGGATTCTCAGCGCATCAGCGCCGATCGAGCAATGTCGCCAAGTTCATAGTTTCGATACCTGTTCGGCATTGTTTACCACCAAATCGGTACTGGCTTGCATCACCTGCGAGTTGTCATTAGTTTTGTCGCAAACACCTTCCATAGCGCCCGAGCGGCGCCCCTTGCGGAGTTCAAATGTCCCGTCCAACGTCTTGCTGCCTGCCGAGTCTCAGACGTGATTCGCCTGCGGCCCACGTCAAAGCGCCCATGCCATGCCCTGAGTTTTCCCGGGTAGCGATGTGCCGCATCAACGCGGGCGATTTCGTCATGGGCGCGCAGGATGCGGATGGTTGGCCGGATGACGGAGAGGGCCCGGTGCGCGTCGTGCAACTCGATGGGTTCTGGATCGATGCTTGCTGTGTGAGCAATCGGGAATTTGCACGGTTCGTTCAGGCCACCGGCTATTGCACAGTGGCGGAACAGGTAGGCTGGTCATGCGTGTTTCATCTTGCCCTGACCAAGAGCCTGCAACCACGCCGCGATCTTTGGCGGCCGCTTGATAGCCCTTGGTGGCTGGCAGTCGATGGCGCTCACTGGCGCTGCCCGCAAGGCCCGGCCTCAAGCCTGGAGGGGCTGGATAATCATCCAGTCGTCCATGTGGCCTGGGAAGATGCCCAGGCCTATGCCGCCTGGGCCGGTAAACGCCTACCCACCGAAGCCGAATGGGAAAAAGCGGCGCGTGGAGGGCTGCCCAGCAGTCGTTATCCATGGGGCGATGACCTGCACCAGGAAGGTAAGCACCATTGCAACATCTGGCAGGGTGCCTTCCCCTCCCACAACGACTGCACTGACGGATACTTCACCACAGCGCCAGTCGATGCTTTTTCTGCCAACGATTACGGCCTCTACAATTGCTCTGGAAACGTCTGGGAATGGTGCTCCGATTACTGGTCTGCGCGTTGGCATTGCGAGCAAGCACCCCATACCCGCGTCAATCCACAGGGTCCCGATCTGGGCGAAAGCCGGGTCATCAAAGGCGGCTCGTACCTGTGCCACGCATCCTATTGCAATCGGTATCGGCTGGCAGCACGCACCCATTGCGCGCCTGGCATGAGCTCGGCCCACTTAGGGTTCCGTTGCGCCGCCAGCGAACCCTAAAACACAGCGCCCACTGGTTCTGGAGCATGCTTCATGGCCCGGTATTGTTTAAGGGGCTACTGAACATGGCGTCAAGGGTGCCACTGCCCGGGCCGTGGTAGTTCGACGTCGGGCCTGCGAGCCCCCAACTGGTCCGGCAAAACGTCCGCGGTTTCCACCAGCCAGCGCAACAATCGCTCACGCAACTCCGACTCGATCGACGCATACTGCACCTGCCCGAACAGATTGTTGAGTTCTTGAGGGTCATCAATACGGTTATACAATTCGGCGCCCTCATAAAGGCGCCAGACGTACGTCCACTCCCGGTTGCGGATCGCAACCACCTTACCGGCCGATGTCGGCACCCGGCGCGGCAAGGTAGATTTCAAGTCGTAAGGGTAAGGCGCCGTGTGCAGGCGTTTGACCTCCTCGGTCGTGAAACCACCCTCGGTGAAAACTTCGTGGCGATGCTCGCGGGCAGGATCCGCCAGGCAGGCAACAAAACTGCGCCCGAAATGCGTGTGTTGTCGCGCCCGATCAATACCGGCAAGTTCGAGCAAGGTCGGGAAAACGTCGATCAGTTCAATCAGTGCATTGCTCTTGGTCCCGGAAGCTAAACCTGGACCAGAAATGAGCAGCGGAATGCGCACCAAGCATTCATTGACCCCCGATGGCCATTTTTCTATGGCGCCGTAATCGCCCAGGTATTCGCCATGGTCAGCGAAGAACGCCGTAATGGTATTTTTTGAAGTATTGGCGTCCATCAGGCGGCCCACATGGCTGTCCAACCGCGAGATCATTCCAAAATAGACAGCTTTGATTTCACGCCACTGCGCCTCGCTAAGGTTATCCCAGCCATGCTCACGAATCAGTTCCGAAAGAAAGCGTGGCTGAGGCCCGCTGGCGGAGTTGGGCAACGCTATCGCTTCTCGTTGGTACATCGAAAACCAAGGCTGCTCTACTTCGAAAGGTGGATGCGGGAAAAATAGCGGTACGAACAGGATCCACGGCGAGCTGGGCGGGTTGCGCAACCAAGGCGGATTCAACCGGTCGTCGCAACACCTTGATCGAGGTGTTTATGGGACTACCCGCAGGATGGATGCAAAAATTGACGGGCCGGGGAGCGATGCGTTCTCCAGGTGCACCCTCACTTCGTAATGAGATCGAGCGGCTATTTTGGGTGCAGATTGCAACAGGCATCACTAGCGAAAAGGCAGCACATGCCGTTGGCGTATCAACAGCGGTAGGTACACGCTGGTTCCGTCATCGAGGTGGGATGCCATTATTCATGTCGAATCACATATCAGGACGATACTTATCGTTCGCAGAGCGAGAAGAGATTGGGCTGCTTCGAGCGCAAAGTGTTGGCGTTCGTGAGATCGCCCGTCGTCTTGGACGAAGCCCATCGACAATTTCACGGGAGCTGACACGAAATGCTGCTACCCGTTGCGGTCGGCTTGAATATCGAGCGTCAGTAGCGCAATGGAAGGCAGAACTGGTGGCCAAGAGGCCGAAACCAGCGAAACTGGTCACCAACCCGCGACTGCACCAGTACGTACGCGATCGCCTTGAGGGCAAGGTTCAAGACGCCGATGGTCGTGAGATTTCTGGGCCTCGGCAAGCGCCCTTCAAAGGCCGAAATAAACCGCATCGCAGTGACCGTAAATGGGTCAATGGCTGGTCGCCTGAGCAGATTGCCAACCGGCTCCAGATCGATTTTCCGGATGATGAATCCATGCGCATCTCTCCTGAAGCCATATATCAGGCACTCTACATTCAGGGTCGAGGAGCTCTCAAGCGCGAACTGGTGAGCTGCCTGCGCTCAGGACGAGCATTGCGCGTGCCGAGAGCCAGAGCGCAGGCCAAAGTGTGGGCACACGTCAGCGAGGACGTCATGATCTCCAGTCGCCCTGCTGAGGTAGAAGGTCGGGCTGTACCCGGGCATTGGGAGGGCGACCTGATCATCGGTCTGAACCGTTCTGCGATTGGAACTCTGGTCGAGCGCTCAACTCGATTTACCATGCTCGTCCATCTGCCTCGCGAGAAAGGTTATGGGCTAATTCCCCGCACGAAGAACGGCCCGGCGCTGGCTGGCTATGGGGCTGTTAGTATGGCCAACGCACTGAAGAAGTCGGTGACTGATCTTCCCATCGAGCTGTGGCGATCTTTGACCTGGGATCGTGGAAAGGAGCTGTCGGATCACGCTCGATTTACCCTCGAGTCCGGAGTAAAAGTTTTCTTTGCTGATCCACATAGTCCATGGCAGCGCGGCACAAACGAAAATACGAACGGCCTCTTACGGCAATACTTTCCGAAAGGCACCGACCTGTCTCGTTGGAGTGCCCAAGAGATCCGGGCAGTAGCCCACGCGCTTAACACGAGACCCCGAAAAACACTCGGCTGGAAAACACCTGCCGAAGCATTGAATGAGTATCTAAAATCTGTCCAACAATCTAGTGTTGCGACGACCGGTTGAATCCGCCCAATGTTCGGCTGTGCGAATGGTGGCCTCGTCGGCATCGGCCTGAGCATCTTCCTGGCTGCGCTCACCGCGATAATAGGCGCGCGACAGGGGATTGCCTTTGTCCCACTGCGCAGGCCCGGTCACGCTCCAATGCTCATCAGCGTTGGCCGTTGGAAGGTTGCCGTATTCATGCGCTGACAGCTCATTGGCCCCCGGGCCTAATGCGTCACCTCGGTTGCCGGCGATAACGACGTGATAGCCGTTGTCCTTGAACGTGCGCAAGAAGTTGGGCTCATCTTGTTGCAACAGGTAATGCAAGGTTCGGTGCCCGGCCACATGTGGATACTTTCCTGAGAGGAAGGACACCCGAGAGGGTGAACATACGCTGTGCTGGCCAAATACTTCAGCAAAACTAACACCGTGCCTGGCCAGTTTATCGAGGCAAGGGGTCAAGACCGGTGTCGAAGCGTTCAAAAAAGGCAGGCTGTCGGCACGTAACTGGTCGGCGACAATAACGATAAAGTTGGGGCGTTCAGTCATGGTTAAACCTAAAATCATCAACGGGCGATTTGGTTATCAGGGCCTTTTTCAGCCTGCAGTGCCAGGTCGTGATGCGCACGGGCCTGCAAATGGCGGGCGTCGGCATGCCCTTGCTGTGGAAGGCCGAGTCGTTCGTACTGTTCGGGTGGGGCATGGTTGGCGCGCAGCATATTAAGGAGCATATCGATCATGCGTAACTCAATAGCATCGTCCAGCAACGGGTGCTTCTGCCCAGGGTCTTGCTTTAAGTCGAACAGCAACGTGCCATAACGTTCAGCACCCCGGCGGGAGGCTGAATGGGCCGGGAGTTTCAACGTCGGGGTCGCTTTGCTAAACGGAAACGGCGGATGAAGCGATGCTTGTTGCAAGGTCGGCAACTCCATGAGCGCTCGCATACGCATGGGCATCAGGGTGTATTCGAACAGCGGGGTGTTCTGTTCCGGCACGGCAGGGCCGCGCATATAGACATATCGCCCGTCGGTGACATTGACCTGGGCACCGAATGTACCGTACAGGTTGCCGGCACGGGCCGGCTGGTCGGCGATAATGCGCTTGGCCAACGGCACGCCCTGCATGTCAGGCGTAGGTTCAAGGCCGAAGAACTCTAATAAGGTCGGCGCCAAGTCGATCATCTGCACCAGCGCTTGGCGGCGCTCGTCTCGCACCCCAGTACGAGGGTCCCATACGAACAACGGCGTATGAGCCACTTCATTGAACCAGGGCTGAACGCCCTTGGCCCACCATCCATGTTCGTCCAGCAGATAACCATGGTCAGTGCAGACAATGAGCAGCGTGTCCTGCCACAGCGACAACTCATCCATCACGTCCATGACCCGCCCCAACGAGCGATCGCACATACTCAACAGTGCCGCATATCGATAGCGGATATGCTCGACCTCCTCGGGCTTTTCACTCACGGGCTGATAGCCAGGCCAATCGAAATGCAAGCCGTTATAAGTGTCCGGGTATGGGTCCAAATAGCGATCATAGGTGTAGAACGGCTCATGCGGATCGAATGTTTCGATTTGCAGAAACCAATTATCCGCCTCGGCGTTGGTGGTCATGAACGCCAGGCCAGCATCGAACGTTTTGGTCTGGGGGTGATCCGCTTCAGTCCGCATGTGCTGGCGATTGACCCAATCCTGCCGCCATAGCGGATTGCCCGCTCCCGATTTCAACGTGGGAGGCATCGCGGGCTCCGCAACTTGGCCCTTCCATTTGTCGCCCTCCTGGCCGCGAAAGAACTCCCAGCTGTCATAGCGCGAATGGTAAGTCGACCCGCCATCTTCCCAGTAATGCTGGTGGTCACTGACCAGATGGCTATAGACCTTATGTTCGCTCAGTATTTGCGGCATGGAGTCGTCAAAAGGCTCCAGTGGCCCCCAGCCCCTATGCAAAAAATTGTAACGCCCGGTATGCAACTCACGGCGCGCCGGCATGCACGGCATGCTGCCAACGTAACAGTTATCGAAGGTGACGCTGCGTTTGGCAAGCCGGGTAAAATTCGGCGCATTTACCCAATCGCAGCCGTAAGGGGGAAGCATTCTACGATTCAATGAATCGAACATGACCATGATTGCTTTCATTGGATACCCATGTGAGCGAAGATTGTTATTCTTTATTTGAATAACAATATTTCATAACCTTATTTTTAGAAATTAAACAATAGGTTAATACTGCCGCTCGGATACCTCCAATGCATTGTCGGACTTACTTCTATGCCGAAAAAGCAATGAATATCAAGCAGCTCGAACATTTTGTCGCCTTGGCCGAGCACCATAGTTTCATCCGGGCTTCGGAGGCCTGCGGAATCACGCAGCCCGCTTTCAGCCGCAGTATCCGTAACCTCGAAGAGACCCTGGGCTGCCAGCTCGTGGATCGTCGATCAGGCCGTAATTTCCGCCCGACATCTCAAGGTGAGCGGGTACTGCAACACGCCCTTACGGTGCTGCAAGGCATCTCCAGCCTGACGAACGAAATAAACCAAACCGCGCGGCTGGAGATGGGCGAGGTAAATATTGGCGCAGGGCCTATGCCTGCCTTGCAACTCGTGCCACACGCGATCGCGCAATTTCTCAATCGCCATCCGCGAATGCAGGTGCATTTCGAGGTCGCCAACTGGCGTACGTTGGACAAGGGGATGAAATCCAAGCAATTGGATTTTGTGGTCGCGGCATCGCCTCCTTTTCTCAACGATCCTGCCTATGAGGTCACCTTGCTCACGCCCCAACGAATGGCGCTATTCTGCCGCAGGGGTCATCCATTACTAGAGAAGCCAGCCCCTTTGAAAGGCGAGGATATCTTTGCCTACCCCATGGCCATGGCCGGTGCATCGCGGGACCAAGTTTCGAGGGTGGCACGTTCGCTCGGCGCAAATGGCGTCCGCCTGGGCATGGAAAGTGACAATATCCACGCCCTGCTGACCGTTATCGCCAACAGCGATGCCGTGGGGCTTCTGCATGCGGACAGCTATCGAGGTACCACGGGGGACATTGCGCGCCTAGATAATCTGCCCCGAGCGTTAGATGCCGTTGTTGCTCGGTATGGAATCATCGTTCGCAGGGACCACCGGTTGTCACCCGGCGCTGAACGCATGCTGCAAACTATTAAGGAGCTGGACAATAACGCCTTACGTGATCGCACGTTTTTACCTGCCAACTGATGATCAGGAACCAACCTGTTTCGGTCCTGGCGATGTTAAGTGTCGTACTGGCATTTTTCTTGATGTCAGCGCCCTCACCATGCGCCGGGTGGCAAACCTCCGGGCCTGCAGCGGCCACTCATGCGTGAGATGGCCCATTACCGGGGCGAGTGGGTAAACCTGGCGGCACCTAGCGATGCCCAGCGTCATGGGCGGTGTGTGTAAGAACCGCCATCGCCAAGCCCATCTCCCACTGCCCAACGACACCCACCCCCTGAATGCATTACCATAGTGGCCCCCGGCCCCGCGAGGCGGCCCGGCGCCCATTCAGGAAACCCCAGCCCATGGAACACCGTGAAGCGCTTATGGCGCTGCGCAACTTTTTGGCCACCCAGATCCATGGCCAAGACAAGCTTATCGATCGTTTGCTGATCGTGCTGCTGGCCGACGGCCACATGCTCGTGGAGGGGGCCCCGGGCTTGGCCAAAACCCGCGCGATCAAGGAGCTTGCCGAGGGCGTCGAGGCGCAGTTCCACCGCATCCAATTCACCCCCGACCTGCTGCCGGCCGACATCACCGGCACCGAAATCTACCGCCCGGAAACCGGCAGTTTCGTGTTCCAGCAGGGGCCGATCTTCCACAATTTGGTGCTGGCCGACGAAATCAACCGCGCCCCGGCCAAGGTGCAGTCGGCGCTGCTCGAAGCCATGGCCGAGCGCCAGGTGAGCGTGGGCCGCAGCACCTATGACCTGTCGCCGCTGTTCCTGGTGATGGCCACGCAGAACCCGATCGAGCAGGAAGGCACGTACCCGCTGCCCGAAGCCCAACTCGACCGGTTTCTGATGCACGTGAAAATCGGTTTTCCCGAAGCGCACGTGGAGCGCAAAATTTTGCAGCAAGCCCGTGGCGAAGCACTGGGCGGCGAGGCCAAGCCAGAGCGGCGGGTTACGCAACAGGCGATCTTCGCCGCGAGGCGGGAGATCCTCGGCCTGTACATGGCCGATGCGGTGGAGGAGTACCTGGTGCAGTTGGTGATGGCCACCCGCACCCCGGCGCGCTACGACGCGGAGTTGGCCGAGTGGCTGGCCTATGGCGCCAGCCCGCGCGGCTCGATTGCCCTGGACCGCTGTGCACGGGCCCATGCCTGGCTCGCCGGGCGCGATTTCGTCAGCCCCGAAGACCTCCAGGCGATGATTTTCGATGTGTTGCGCCACCGGGTGATTCTCTCGTTCGAGGCCGAGGCCGCCGGGGTCGACCAAGACCGGGTGATCCAGCGCATCCTCGACGTCGTCGCGGTCGCCTGAGCGCGCCATGGCCACGCACCAGCACCCGCCCGGCATCGGCGTGAGCCTGGCCGAGTTGATCGAGATGCGCTACCGCGTGCGTGAGGTGCAGTTGTTTTCCCGCCCCGGCCAACGCAGCCCGCTGGTGGGCCTGCACCACTCGCGGCTGCGCGGCCGCGGCGTGGACTTCGACCAGGTGCGGGTGTACCAGGCCGGCGACGACGTACGCAACATCGACTGGCGCGTGACCGCGCGCGCCCAAGAACCGCACACCAAGCTGTTCCACGAGGAGCGCGAACGCCCGGTGTTCCTGCTAGTGGAGCAAAGCCGCCAGTTGTTCCTGGGCTCTACCGAGCGGTTCAAATCGGTACTGGCAGCCCAGGTCGCGGCACTGTTCGGCTGGGCCACGCTGGAACACAATGACCGCGTGGGCGGCCTGGTGTACGGCGACCGTGAGCATTACGAAATCAAACCGCGGCGCAGCAAGCAAAGCTTGCTGCAGTTGCTCAACCGTCTGGTGAAGGTCAACCAGTCACTCAATGCCGATACCCTGCCTGAACCCGGCACCCTTGGCGGCGCCCTGCGCCGTGCACGGGAGGTGCTGCGACCCGGTAGCCTGGCGGTGGTGCTGTGCGACGAGCGCGCGCTGGACCCCACCGCCGAGCAGCAGTTGAGCTTGCTGGCGCGGCACTGCGACGTGCTGCTGCTGCCGATCAGCGACCCGCTGGACCACGCGTTGCCGGCGGCCGGGCTGCTGCGTTTCGCCCAGGGCGGGCGGCAGTTGGAGATCGATACCCAGCGCAGCAGCGTGCGCCAGGCCTATGCCGACCAAGCCACGGCGCGCCAGCAGCGCTGGCAGCGCCTGGCCAGCCAATTCGGCACCCTGATGATGCCGCTGTCGACCGAACGTGACCCGATCGACCAACTGTGCGACTACCTCAACCCGCAGCGCCCGGGCCCGGCGCCATGACCAGCCCCCTGCAGCTCGAACCGCTGATCACCCCGCCGGCCGTGGCGTGGTGGCCACCCGCGCCGGGCTGGTGGGCCCTGTTGCTGTTGGCGATCGCCGGCGCCTGCCTGGCGTGGCGCCACCGGCATTGGCGGCCGGCACAGGCGCCGGTGGTAGAAGCCGAAGCGACCGAGCCGCAGGAAGACCCGTTGCGCACCGAGGCGCTGATCGAGCTGGCCATGCTGGATCGGCCCTACGGCGGCGCCCCAGCTGGCGCCTGGTTGCAACAGCTCAACGCCTTGCTCAAGCGCCTGTGCCGCATTCACTACCCCGCCAGTAACAGCCATATCCTCAATGGGCGGCAGTGGCTGGCGTTTCTCGACAATCGCTGCCCGGCGGCGGGGTTAACGCGCTGGATGGTCTTGGTCGAGGGGGTCTACAAACCCGAGTGCAAGCTCGACGATAAAGCCATCGACGGGCTTAACCAGTCTGTGGCCGTGTGGATACGCAAACATGTTTGAATTCGCCTGGCCCTGGCTGTTTGCCGTGCTGCCACTGCCTTGGGTGTTGCGCGCGCTGTTGCCAGTGGCCGACAGCGGCGAGCCGGTGCTTAAGGTGGCCTTTATCGACGAGCTCGAACGCAGCAGCGGGCGGCAGGCCCGGCTTAACCTGCCGGGTTGGCGCCAGCAGTGGCCGCTGCTGCTGGTGTGGCTGTTGTTGCTACTGGCCGCGGCCCGGCCGCAGTGGCTTGGCGCACCGTTGCCGATCCCGGCCAGTGGCCGCGACCTGCTGGTGGCGGTCGATGTGTCTGGCTCCATGGACTACCCCGACATGCAATGGCAGGGTGAACACATCAGCCGCTTGGCCATGGTCAAGCAATTGCTCGGTGATTTTCTCGAAGCCCGTGAGGGCGACCGCCTCGGGCTGATCCTGTTCGGCTCACGGCCCTACCTGCAAGCACCGCTGACCTTCGACCGGCATACGGTGCGCACCTGGTTGGATGAAGCGCACATTGGGGTGGCCGGTAACCACACCGCCATCGGCGACGCCATCGGCCTGGGCCTGAAACGCCTGGGCGACCGCCCGGCACAAAGCCGGGTGATGATCTTGGTCACCGACGGCGCTAACAACGGCGGCCTGGTACCCCCGGCCACCGCCGCGCGCTTGGCGGCGCAGCAACACGTGCGCATCTATACCATCGGCATTGGTGCCCCACCCGGCAGCGATGGCCAGTTGGGGCTGAACCCCAGCCAGGACCTGGACGAAGCCGCGCTGGGCGAGATTGCCACCCTCACCGGCGGGCGGTACTTCCGCGCCCACGATGGCGGCGAGTTGCAGGCGATCGGCAGCACCCTGGATCGCCTCGAACCGGTGCAGCAACAACCTACCCGCGCCCGCCCGGTGCGCGAGTTGTACCCCTGGCCGCTGGGCGTGGCGCTGCTGCTGAGCGCGCTGCTAACCGTGCGCCAACCCTTGCGCAGCCTGTGGCAGCGCAGCCTCGACCGTGCCAGCCAGCACCTGCCGGTGGTGCCACGCTGGCGTGAGCAACTGAAGTGGCGGAGGCGCGGATGAGCGAGGGGTGGCCACAGGGGTTGCGCCTGGGCTGGCTGTTGGCCGTGCCCCTGCTGCTGTGGCTGTTCGTAAGGCTGTGGCGGCGCCGCCAACGCACCGGCCGCTGGCAAGCATTGTTGCCAGCGGCATTCCATTCAGCACTGCTGGGTGCGGGTAATGGCCGCGGCGGGCGCTGGCCGTGGGTGCTGCTGGGGCTGGGCTGGGCGTTGGCCGTGCTGGCCCTGCTCGGCCCGGGCTGGCAACGCTTGGAAGCCTTCGAACAAAAGCCGGCGGACCCGCTGGTGGTAATGCTGCAATTGACCCCAGACATGCTCGCCGCCGATGTAGCGCCCAACCGCCTCGGCCAAGCCCGGCGCAAGCTGCTCGACCTGCTGCGCAGCCGTGGCGAGGCGCAAACGGCGCTTATCGTGTACGCCGGAAGCGCCCATGTGCTGGTGCCGCTGACCAACGACCTGGCCACGGCCGCCAACCTGCTCGACGCGCTGAAACCGTCGCTGATGCCAGTGCCCGGCCAGCGCGCCGACCTTGCCGTGCAAAAAGCGCTGGCCTTAATTGCCCAGGCCGGGCAAGGCCAGGGCCGCTTGCTGCTGATTGGCTCGGCACTGAGCACCACCGAGCGCGAAGGCATCGACCAGCAACTGGGCCGGCAAAGCCCGCCGTTGCTGATTATCGGGGTCGGCAGCCGCGATGGCGCACCGGTGACCCTGGAAAACGGTGAACTGCTCAAGGACGCCGAAGGCGCCATTATGTTACCGCGCCTGGATGCCAACACCCTCGAAGCGGTGGCCCGGCGCCACGGCGGCAGCTACCAGGGCGCCCGCCTCGATGACCAAGACCTACGCGCCTTGGGCCTGCTCGACGCACCGCGCGGGCCACGCAGCGGTGCCCAGGCCCAGCGCCTGGATGCCTGGGCAGACCAAGGCTACTGGTTGCTGCTGCCCTTGCTGCTGATCGCGGCCCTGGGTGCGCGCCGTGGCTGGTTGCTGTGCCTGTTACCGCTGCTGCTGGCCAGCCCACGGCCTGCCATGGCCAGCGGCTGGGAAAACCTTTGGCTGCGCCCCGACCAACAAGGCCAGCGCCTGCTCGAAGCCCATCGCCCCGCCGAAGCGGCGCGGCACTTCACTGACCGCCGCTGGCTGGGTGTAGCGCTGTTCGAAGCAGGAGACTATCGCGCTGCGGCGCAGCGCTTCAGCCAGGGCGACAGCGCCAGCGACCACTACAACCGCGGCACCGCACTGGCCCGCGCGGGCGACCTGGCCGCCGCGCTGCAGGCCTATGAGCAAGCGCTGCAGCGCCAGCCGGACCTCGCCCCGGCGCTGAAGAACCGCGACCTGGTGCAACACCTTCTGGCACAGCAAAAAGCCGCTGAGGCAGCCCAGGCCGCAGGCCCGGCCAAAGCTGCCAACGCCACGGCCGGCCCTACCGAAGGCGGCCAACTCGGCGCAGCAGCGCCCGCGCAAGGCACCCCAGGCACACACGCCGAGGCGCCCGCAGGCGCCTCGCAGCCCACGGCAGCAGTCGCCGACCCCAACATCCCCGGCGCCGCCACTGCCGGAGCACAGGGCGCCGGTGCGGCCGAAGGCAGCGAAGCCACTGCCGCCACCAACGGCGAACCGGACTCAGCGGCCGAGCAACAGCAATCATTGGAACAATGGCTGAGACAGATCCCCGACGATCCGTCAGAATTACTGCGGCAAAAATTTTGGTACGAACAGCAACAACTGCAGGACACCCCCCCATGACCCGGCCATGCGCCCTCGTTCTCTGCGCCCTGCTCGCCTGGCTGGCCCTGCCTACGTATGCCGCCGTGCTGCTGGCCAGCGTCGACCGCACGCGCCTGAACGAAGGCGAAACGTTCCAGCTCACCCTGGAAACCAACGATGTCACCCAATTCGGTAAGCCAGACCTCAGCCCCCTGGCCACCGACTTCGAAGTGCACGACACGCGCCAAATCAACCATTTGGCCACCCTCGCCGAAGACGGCCCCGGCACCACCCGCTGGGTCATCACCTTGCTGCCGCGCAGCCGTGGCACCCTGACCCTGCCGGCACTGACCCTGGGCGAGTTGCACAGCCAGCCGATCGTGGTCCAGGTGCTGCAGGCTGGCAGCGAGCCCCACGATAACCTGGCGCCGGTGTTCATCGACAGCCGCCTTGAGCCCAGCAGCGCTTACGTACAGGCGCAGGTGGTACTCACCCTGCGGGTGTACCATTCCGTGGCGCTCTACGACGACGGCAGCCTGTCACCCCTGCGGGTGGACGACGCCCGGGTGGAGCAACTGGGCCCTGCGCGCACCTACGAAAAACTCATCAACGGCGTGCGCCATGGGGTGATCGAAACCCGTTACGCCCTTTACCCGCAACGCAGCGGCGATATGCTGATCCCCCCGGTGGTGTTCACCGCCACCCCGGCGCAAACGGATGCCACCGGCAGCCCGCACCCCGGCGCCTTGGCCCGCGTGGCGTCGGCGCAGCTGACGCTGAACGTGCGCCCGCGCCCGGCGCTGTACCCCGCCGACCAACCCTGGCTGCCCGCCCGCAGCCTGAGCCTGTCGGAAACGTGGAACCCCGACAGCGACCAGGCACAGGTGGGCGATTCGCTGACCCGCACCTTGACCCTCAAGGCCGAGGGCCTTACCAGCGGCCAGTTGCCGCCGCTGCCGGTTACCGAGATCACGGGCCTGCGCCATTACCCCGACCGACCCCAGTTGGGCAACCAGTACAGCGAGCGCGGCGTGGTGGGCAGCCGTACCGAACGCGAGGCGCTGGTGCCCTCGCAAGCCGGCAACTTGGAGTTGCCAGCACTGGAAGTGGTGTGGTGGAACACCTTCGAAGACCACCTGGAGCACACCCGCCTGCCCGCACGCACGTTACACGTGGCCGAGGCGGCCAATGTGCCGCCGGGGCCGGCGCCCGGTGCGCCGGCCGTGGCCAACCCGCCGCGGCTGTGGCCATGGCAAGTGGCGACCGGCATATCCCTGGCCTTGGCCGCGCTGGGCTTCACCCTGTGGTGGCGCGCACGCACCCGGCCGGCGGTAGCCAAGGCCGCGCCGGCGGGGCCTACGCCCCGCGAACTGCTTGAAGAGCTCAAGCGTGCGTGCCTGACCAATGAACCGCAAACCACCCGCCAAGCGCTCGATGCCTGGGCCCGCCAGCAACCCGAAACCCTGGCCGACATGGCCGCCCGCTACGCGCCGTTGTCCGAGGCCTTGGACAAACTCAACGGCGCGTTGTACAGCGAAGCCGGCCGTTATTGGCAAGGTGCCGAACTGTGGCGCGCCATCGGCACCATCCCCGCCAGCGAGCGGGCCAGCCCACGCGGTGGCGACAGCCTGCCACCGCTGTACCCACAATAGTTTCCCGGACAGCCCATGCGTTTGCTGCACACCTCCGATTGGCACTTGGGCCAATCGCTGCACGGCCAAGACCGTGACTACGAACACACCTGTTTTCTTAAATGGTTGCTCGGCCGCGTGGTGGCGCTGCGCCCTGACGCGCTGTTGGTGGCCGGCGACATCTTCGACACCGTGAACCCGCCACTGAAGGCCCAGGAGCGGCTGTACGAATTTATCGTGGCCGCCCACGAGCAATTGCCGAGCCTGACCATCGTGATGATCGCCGGCAACCACGACTCCGGCTCACGCATCGAACTGCCGGCACCGCTGATGCGGCGCTTGCGCGCTCACGCCTTGGGCCGGCTGCTGTGGCTGGACGACGGCGAACTTGACACCGAGCGGTTGCTGATACCGTTGCCAGGCAAGCGCGGCAAGGTGCTGGGCTGGTGCTTGGCGCTGCCGTTCTTGCGCCCCGCGGAGGTCACCGGCGGCGTGCTGGGCGACGACTACCTGAGCGGCATCGCCACGGTGCATGCGCGCCTGATCGCCGCCGCCAACGCCAAACGCAAGCGTGGCCAAGCCCTGGTCGCCATCAGCCACGCGCACATGGCCGGCGGCAGCGTGTCGCTGGATTCCGAACGCAGCCTGGTCATCGGCAGCGCCGAGGCCCTGCCAGCCAGCCTGTTCGACAGCAGCGTCGACTACGTTGCCCTTGGCCACCTGCACAAGCCGCAACGGGTCAACGCAGACTTTCGTTTACGCTACAGCGGCTCGCCCATTCCGTTGTCGTTCTCCGAAGTCGACTACCCACACCAGGTGTTGCAGGTCGATTTCGACGACAAGGGCAAACTGGTCGACGTACACGCCCTGCGCGTGCCCCGCGCGGTGGAACTCAAGCGCGTGGGCCCGGCACCGTTGCCGCAGGTGCTGGCGCAACTGGCGGAGCTGCCCGCGCCGGGCTTGCTCGCCGAAGACGTGCACCTGCCATGGCTCGAAGTCCGGGTTAGCCTCGACCAGCCCCAACCCGACCTGCGCCAGCAGGTGGAAACCGCGCTGCTGGGCAAGGCCGCGCGGTTGGTGCGCATTGCGGCCGAATACCAGGGCGGCATCCGTGCCCAGGAAGCCGATGGGGCGTTGCTCGAACTGGACCAAATGACCCCACAGGAACTGTTCGCCCGCGCCTGGCACGACCAGTACGGCAGCGAGGCCGATGAACAGGCACTGAACGATTTCGCCCTGCTGTTGCAGGAAGTGCAACTGGAGGACGACGACACATGAAAATCCTGGCCATCCGCCTGAAGAACCTGGCTTCCCTCGCAGGGCCGGTGACCCTCGATTTCACGGCCGAGCCCTTGGCCAGCGCCGGCCTGTTCGCCATCACCGGCCCCACCGGCGCGGGCAAGAGTACGATCCTCGACGCCCTGTGCCTGGCGTTGTTCGGCGCCGTACCGCGATTGGGCGACATCACCCCTAGCGCCAAGGTGCCAGACGCCGAGGGCGAGATTGGCACCAGCGACCCGCGCACACTGCTGCGCCGCGGCACCGGCGCCGGCTTCGCCGAAGTCGACTTCGTCGGCGTCGACGGGCGCCGCTACCGCGCGCGCTGGGAAGCCAACCGTGCCCGTGACAAGGCCGACGGCAAGTTGCAGGCCAGCCGCCAGAGCCTTACCGACCTGGATGCCAAGCAACTGTTGGCCAGCCAGAAAGGCGAATACAAAACCCAGCTCGAAACCCGCCTGGGGCTGAACTTCGCCCAGTTCACCCGCGCGGTGTTGCTGGCACAGAGTGACTTCAGCGCATTCCTCAAGGCCGACGATAACGAGCGCAGCGAACTGCTGGAAAAACTCACCGACACCGGGCTGTACACCCGCCTGGGCCGGCGTGCATTCGACAAGGCCAAGGCCACGCGCCTTGCCCTCGACGCGCTACAGGCCGAGGCCCGCGGCGTAGCACCACTTGAGGCCGAGGCGCGGCAAGCGCTGGAGGCCGAGTTGGCCCAGGCCAGCGGCGCGCTGAAGGCCGCTGCCGTGCAGCAGCGCCAGGCCGAGCAGGCACAGCAGTGGTACCTCGAAGGCGACCGCTTGGCCGAACTCAAGGCCCAGGCCTATGCCGAGTGCGCCGCCGCCAGCGCCGCCCTTGAGGGTTTGGCCGGCGAACGCCACGACCTGCACCTGTTGGAACAATTGGCCCCGCAGCGGCACCTGTTCGCCCGCCAGCAGCACAGCCAAGCACAATTGGCCACGTGGCAAGCGCAACACGCTGAACATGCCCAAGCCCTGGCGGTGCAGCGCGAGGCCTGGGCCGGCTTGCAACAGCAACAGGCGGCCTTGCAAAGCGCCGTGGAACAGGCCGAACAGGCCCAGCAGGCCGCCGCGCCAGCGTTGCGCCAAGCCTTCGACGAAAGCCATGGGCTGGCCACCCTCGAGCATGATCGCAGCCCCCTGGCCGAGGCCGTGGAGCAGGCCCGCCAGGCCGTTGCCAGCGATGCCGAGCACCTGCAGCAACTGCGCGAGCGCCAGGCTCACAGCGAGCAACGCTTGGCGCAATTGGCTGAGCAACTGGCCCACAGCACCGCACTGGCGCAGTTGGCCGATACCTGGGCAGTGCAGCGCCCACGCTTGCAGCAGGCACTGGCCATCGCGGCCCGCCTGGCCCAGGGCGACAGCGAACGGCCGGCGCTACAGCACGCCGCCGAGCAGGCCGCAGGGGAGATGCGGCGGCTGCAACAGGCCCTGGATGAGCTGTACCGCGAGGCGGGCGGCCAGCCACACGAGTTGGGCGAACGGCTGCACATCCTCACCCAGTTGCTCGCCGAAAACCGCACCCAGTTGCGCGACACCGAAGCCCTGGAGCGCGCCTGGCAGCAGGTGGCCGACTATGACCTGCGCTTGGCGCAATTGGCCCTGCAGCAACAACGCCTGGGCGAACAACGCCAAGCGCGCACCGACGAAGGCCTGGCGGTGCGCAAACAGCACGAAACCGCCAGCGCCGCGCTGGAGCTGACCCTACGCTTGATCGAACGCCAGCGCCTGGCGCGCGATAGCAGCGTCGAGGCGCTGCGCCAGCACCTGCAGCCCGAGCAGCCGTGCCCAGTGTGTGGCAGCCTCGAACACCCCTGGCACCAGCCCGAGCCATTGATGGCCGCCATCGCCGGGCAAGATGCGGTCGAAGAACAGCAGGCCCGCCAACAGGTAGAGCAATGCTCCAACCGCTTGGCCGAGTTGCGCGCTGAAGTTGCCGGGTTGATCGAACAGCAAAAACAGCTGCGCGAGCAAGAGCAGCCCCTGCAGCAACAGCGCCAAGCCTGCCAGGTGCAACTCGAGCAAATGCCGCTGTACGCGCGCCTTGCCCAGTTGCCCACCGCCGAACAGGGCGCGCGCTTGGTGCAGCGCCGTGAACGGCTCGGCCAGCAAATCGCCGGCGACGAACAGCAACAAGCGCAATTGATGCAGTGGCAACAGCAGACCGGGCAATTGCAGCAACACCTACGCCAAGCAGAGCAGGCCGCCCAGGCCAGCCAGCAGCAATGGGATGACCACCTCAAGCAACTGGCCAGCGACCGCCAACGCCTGGATGAAGAACTGGCAAGCTTGGCCCAAACACTGCCACAAGCCGAACGCGACGCCCTGCTGGCCAACCCCGCCGAGGCGTTCATGGCCCTCGACCAGCGGGTGGCGGCGCGCCTTGAACAACTGCGCCAGCAGCTCGACGAGCAACAGGAACACCGCGAACGCGAGCAACGCTTACAACTGCACAGCAGCGGGCAACAGGCTCGCGAACAACAATTGAACGCCCAACACGCGCAACTGGCCGCGTTGGACGCCAAGCGCGAGGCTGCCCAGCAGCGCTTGGCTGGCCTGTTGGCCGGCCAGCCAAGCCCCAGCGCCTGGCAACAGCAGTTGGAACAGGCCGTGGCCAGCGCCCGCCAAGCCCTGGCGCAGTGCAGTGAACACTGCCAGGCCGCACACACCGATGGGGTACGCCTGGACAGCGAACTCAGTGCCCTACAGGCGCAAGTCGCGGGCGAACAGGCCAATGCCCAGGCCCTCGGCCAAGCCCTGGCCGAATGGCGCGCACAACACCCGCAGCTCGACGATGCCACCCTCGCCCGCTTGCTGGCCTGCGACGACGCCCACACCCAAGCCCTGCGCGGGCGCCAACACAGCGCGCACACCGCCCTGGCCCAAGCGCAGGCACTGCTGCAAGAACGTGAACAACGCTGGCAAGCGCACCAGGGCCAAGCCGCTGACGCGCCGCCACGGGAGGCCCTGGAACAGCAACTGGTGCACCTGCGAAGCACCACCGAGCAGCTCGAACACACCTGCGCCAGCCTGCGGGCCCGCCAACTCGACGACCAACGCCGCCATCAGCAACACCAGGCCCTGCTCGCTCGTACTGTTGAGGCCCAGGCGCAGATGCAACGCTGGGGGCGATTGTCGGCGTTGATCGGTTCGGCCGAAGGTGAGCGCTTTCGCAAGATCGCCCAGGCATACAACCTCGACATGTTGGTGCAACACGCCAACCTGCAACTGCGCCAACTGGTCAAGCGCTACCGCTTACGGCGCGGCGGCAGCCTGTTGGGGCTACTGGTGGTCGACACCGAAATGGGCGACGAAACCCGCTCGGTGCACTCGCTGTCCGGCGGCGAAACCTTCTTGGTGTCACTGGCCTTGGCGCTGGGCCTGGCGTCGATGGCGTCGAGCACACTGAAGATCGAGTCGCTGTTCATTGACGAAGGCTTCGGCAGCCTCGACCCCGAGTCGCTGCAACTGGCGATGGACGCCCTCGACAGCCTACAAGCCCAAGGCCGTAAGGTCGCGGTGATCTCCCACGTGCAAGAAATGCACGAACGCATCCCGGTGCAAATCCAGGTGCGCCGCCAAGGCAACGGCCTGAGCGTGGTCGAAGCCGTGGGCACGGGGTCGGTTTAAGGGCAAGGGCGGGCGGCTGGCGCGGGGGGCAACGGGCCGTTGCCGCCCGCGCCAGGCTGCACCGCCAGGCCAGGGCAGCCCGCTGCCGGGATAATAAAAAACTAAACCGTGCAGCAAATCAACGTGTTAGCGGTCTGAGCGAAAGTTTTCCGACAACCCGTTGCAAAAAGGCGCGCAGATAAATACTGTACGCCCATACAGCAACATAAGGATGCACTTGCGTGAATGACCTTGCCGCCAGCAGCTACGAGCAACTCGGGCTGCGCGTTCAGAAAATCATCAACTCCACCACTGCCCAGACTTCACGCAGTGCCCTGTTATTCCGGGAGGCGCAGGAGTCGCCCGAAGACTGGAAGCGCCTGCTCGATGAAATCGGCGAAAACGACAACGTAACACTGGCCTGGCGCGATGACGGCGGCATCCAGTTGTTCTGGACGGTGCAGCGCGATGATTGACCGCTTGCGCCTGCGCCACCTCGCCCCGCTCGGCCTGCTATGGCTGGCCCTGGCCGCCCAGGCCGATGCCCCGCGCACCTTTGCCGAGGCCAAAAAGGTTGCCTGGAAGCTCTACGCCCCGCAATCGACCGAGTTCTATTGTGGGTGCAAGTACAGCGGCAACCGCGTCGACCTGCAAAGCTGCGGTTACGTCCCCCGCAAAAACGCCGCCCGCGCCAAGCGGGTGGAGTGGGAACACATCATGCCGGCCTGGCAGATCGGCCACCAGCGCCAATGTTGGCAGCATGGCGGGCGGCAAAACTGCACGCGCCACGACGCTATCTACCAGCGCGCCGAAGCCGACCTGTTCAACCTGGTGCCAAGCATCGGCGAGGTGAACGGCGACCGCAATAACTTTGGCTTCGGCTGGCTGCCCGAGCAACGCGGGCAATACGGCGCGTGCCTGACCCAGGTCGACTTCAAGGCGAAAAAGGTGATGCCGCGCCCTTCCATCCGCGGCATGATCGCTCGCACCTACTTCTACATGAGCAAACGTTACGGCCTGCGTTTGTCCAAGCAAGACACCCGGTTGTACCAAGCCTGGAGCAACACCTACCCGGTCGAAGCGTGGGAGCGTGCGCGCAACCAACAGGTGGCCTGCGTGATGGGCCACGGCAACGAGTTCGTGGGTGCGGTGGACCTCAAGCGCTGCGAACGGGGGTGATCACTGGCCAGCCGGTGGTACGCCGCCCGCGGGCGCCAAGGCCGGTTGCAGGGGCAAAGCGCAACCGGCCACATGAAGGCCATGGTTTTTTTTGTTAACCTTCGCCCTCCGCCAGCCGCAGCGCCCCCCATGGTCAAGAAAACCCGCAGCCACCTCGAGCCCAATAGCGCCTATGCCCCCACCTTGATCGACGTGGCCCAGGTTGCCGGTGTTTCGCCGATCACCGTGTCACGCGCGCTGCACCGGCCGGAGATCGTCAGCGAAAGGGCGCGGCAGAAGGTGCTCGCGGCGGTGGAAAAAACCGGTTATGTGCCCAACCAATTAGCCGGAAGCCTGGCCAGTAACCGCAGCCGGCTGGTGGCCATCTTTTTGCCGACCATCGCCAACTCGATTTTCGCCGACACCGTACAGGCGCTGATGGACCGCCTGACGCTCGCCGGCTACCAAACGCTGCTGGGCCTGACCGGCTACTCGGCCGAGCGCGAAGAAAAGCTGTTGGATGCGGTGCTGGGCCGGCGCCCAGATGGCATCGTGCTCACCGGCACCCTGCACACCGAATCCAGCCGGCAACGCTTGGCCCGCTCCGGGGTGCCGGTGGTGGAGGCCTGGGACTTGGCCGAGGCGCCGCTGGACATGCTCGTGGGGTTCTCCCACGAAGCCGTGGGCCAGGCTATCGCCGAGCATTTGCTGGGCAGGGGCTACCAACGTTTCGGCATCATCAGCGTGGCCGACCCGCGCGGCCTGCGCCGCTGCCACAGCGTGCTGCACACTCTGCGCCGCCACGGCGTGGAAGCTGCGCCGCTGGAGGCGATCACCCCGCCGGCCACCCTGGAGGTGGGCCGCGAAGGCTTGCGCCGCCTGCTCAGCCGCGCCCAGCCACCGCAGGTGGTGGTGTGCAGTTCCGACACCATCGCCCAAGGCGTGCTGGCCGAAGCGGCCAGCCGCGGCTTGCGCGTGCCGCAAGACCTCGCCGTGATGGGCTTTGGCGACCTCTCCAGCGCGGCGCAGGTACACCCACCGTTGTCTACCGTGCGGGTAGACGGCGGGCGTATCGGCGAAGAGGTAGCCAATGGTTTGTTGGCCCGCTTCGAAGGCCGCGATGCCGGCCAGCCGCCGCTGCGCCTCGATACCGGTTTCACCCTGATCGACCGCGCCAGCACCTGAGCACCCTGGCCCTTCAGGCCACCCATGCTCAAGCCACTGGTCTAGTCATTCAACCCCCTCGGCGCCAGCGCTTCGACCCGTTCAGGCGGGCCCGGGTCGAAACGCTACCCAGGGGCTTATTTGGGCTCGGCCGGGTGCGGAACCACGGCCGACTCGATGCCTTGCGAGGCCATCAGTTCGGCCTTTTTCGCCTCGGCTTCGGCCTGGGTCGAAAAAGGCCCCAGGTACACTTCGGTTTTGCCGTTGCGGGTCGCCACATTGGCCACGAAGCCTCTTTCCAGCAGGCGTGAGGTCATGTCGCTAAGCGCCCCCATGGCGCTGTCGGCAATGCGCACTTCCCAGCCATTGCTGGCAGCGGCGCTGGCCGGTTCTGCCGGTTCTGCCGGCGGCGGCGAGCCGCATACGGTACGCACCGCCTGGTTATTGCCATCGGTATCGATGATCGCGTGGTAACCGTCTTCGGCCTTGATCGCCACGTAGCTCTGGTAGCCGGTGTAATTACCAGTGGCATCCTTGCCACGGACTTGCCCGCACACGTTACCGTGGGCCAGCGGGCGCACGTTGGTGAACTTGGCCGTCGAGGGGTTTTGCAGCAGTGCCGCCACTGCTTTGTGGGCTTCTTCGATATCGCTGCCACAACCGGCCAGGGCCGCCAGGGCGGCGATCACCATCAACTTGCGCACGGGACCTCCGCGAGGGTCGTTAAAAGCGCCGATTCTACCATTAAGGCGCGGCCGGGTATGTGGCATCATGGCGCCTTTGCTCGCCACCTGCCGAGGTTGCCCGATGATCGCCAAAGAAAACCGCCACCAGGCAGCCCTGGACCGCTACCTGGCACAACACCCCGAATTGGCCGAAGAAATCGCCGCCCTAAGCGAGCCTGAACAACGCCAGCAGATCGAATGGGCGTTCGAAGACGCCGCCGGCGAGCGCGGCCTGCAAGCCTGGGAATACGCCCTGGAGCTGATCGCCGAAAGCCCGGAGGCATTAGCCGTGATGCGCCTGGAAACCCACCGCGAAGTGGCCGAGGCGCTGGGCATGAGTTGGGAAGAATACTGCCAGTTCAACGACGTGCAGGGGCACGCCTAACACGGCAGCAGCGCCGCGCCTTGGCCGGCTTCGATCGCCACCCGCTGCAACACCCAGTCGATGAACACCCGCAGCCGTGGGGAGTGGTGCCGGTGCGGTGGGTACACTACCGCGATGGGCCAGTGTGGCACCGGCAGGGCCGGCAACACCGGTACCAAGCTGCCAGCCTCGAGGGCCTGCTCCACGTGGTAGCGCGGCAGTTGCACCAAGCCAAAACCGGCCACCGCCGCACCCACGTAAGCATCGGCGTTATCCACACTGATCACCCCCGGCAGGCTTACCTGCACCGGTTTGGCCCCGCGCTCGAATACCAACGGAAAGTACTGCCCGTTGCTGGCAGGGAAATTCACCATCAGGTGGCCATGCTGCAGGGCCTCCCAGCGCTGCGGGGTGCCGTGGCGGGCAAGGTACCCAGGGCTGGCGCAGGTCAACTGCGGCACCCGTGCCACCGGCCGCGCCACCAGGCCCGGATCACCCACGGTGCCGGCGCGTAGCGCGCAATCGACGCCTTCGCGTTGCAGGTGCACATGGCGGTCGTTGAAGCCCAGGTCCAGTTGCATGTTCGGGTAGCGCGCGTAAAAGTCGGCCAGGTGCGGCACCACCCAGCGGCACCCGAATGCCGCGGGCAGGTCTACCCGCAGCACCCCGCGCGGGCCGCCGTCGCGCGCAGCCACTTCGCTTTCCAAGTCGTCGAGGTCGGCCAACAGCTGTTGGCAGCGCTGGTAGTAGCGCTGCCCCTCCAGCGTCGCCCGCACTCGCCGGGTGGTGCGCTGCAGCAACTGCATACCCAAATGGCTTTCGAGCTGCTGGATGGCCAGGCTCACGCTGGCACGGGGCAGGCTCAGGGCGTCGGCGGCCTTGCCGAAGCCACCGAGTTCGATGATGCGGCAGTACACCTGCATCGCTTGCAACCGATCCACAGGCACGCTCCATTATTCGTGAAACCTGAATAGTTAAATCAAGAATGCCGGGTTTATCCAGAAAACCTCAAGCGCGACACTGCCCAGGTAGTGCTGATACCCATGCTTATACACAGTACCCACGCGAGGAGAACACCACGATGAAGACCCGCCAACTCGGCCAGTACGGCCCACAGGTTTCGGCCATCGGGCTGGGCTGCATGGGCATGTCTGACTTCTACACCACCGGGCTCGACGAGGGCGAGGCGCTGGCAACGCTTGAGCGAGCGCTGGAGCTGGGCATCAATTTCTTCGACACCGCCGACATGTATGGCCCGCACACTAACGAGCAACTGCTGGGGCGGTTCCTGGTTGGGCGCCGCGAGCAGGTAGTGCTGGCCAGCAAGTTTGGCATCGTGCGCAGCGACGACCCGCACAGCCGCGGCGTGAACGGCCGCCCCGAATATGTGCGCCAGGCCATCGACGCCAGCCTTCAGCGCCTGGGTACGGATTACCTGGACGTGTATTACCAGCACCGTATCGACCCGCAGGTGCCCATCGAAGACACCGTGGGCGCCATGGCCGAACTAGTGGCCGCCGGCAAGGTACGCCACATTGGCATCAGCGAAGCCAGCGCCGCCACCATCGAGCGGGCGCACAAGGTTCACCCCCTGGCAGCGGTGCAGTCGGAATACTCGTTGTGGTCCCGCGACCCGGAACACAACGAAGTGCTGAGCACGTGCCAGCGCCTGGGCATTGCCTTCGTAGCGTACAGCCCGCTGGGGCGCGGTTTCTTGACCGGTGAGCTGCGCAGCCCGGAGGATTTCGCTGCCGATGACTACCGACGCTTCAGCCCGCGCTTCCAGGGTGGGAACTTCGCCCGCAACCTGGCGTTGGTCGACCATGTAAGAGCCCTGGCCGCGCGCAAAGGCATCAGCGCGGCACAGTTGGCGCTGGCGTGGGTACTGGCCCAAGGCGAGGGGGTTATCCCGATCCCCGGCACCAAGCAACGGCGTTACCTGCAAAGTAACGCCGCCGCGGTGGAGGTACCGCTCAGCCCTACGGAGCTTGCGGAACTGGAGGCGATATTTCCGCCCAGTGGCGCGGTGGCTGGCGGCCGTTACAGCGACGAGGCCATGCAACTGCTCAACGGCTGAGTGCCCGTTCGTCCACCACGGGCAACTGGCGGATGAAAACGTGGGCCTACACCTAGGCATTCACGCAAATGAGGTGAGCACCATGTTCAGCCTATTGAACAACCGGGCCCCCGCTGTGGCGCTGGCAGCACTGATGCTGCTGCCGGCTGCTGTCTCCTACTCGGCCCACGCCGACACCGCACCGGTAAGCCCCGCAAGCCCTGAACCCCCAGCCCTGCAAGGTAACCCCGGCGGCGAACCGGCCTTGCCGGGTAACCCGCAGGCGCCGGATAACCCCGCCAAAGGCCAGACGGACCCCAGCAGCGCCGATGGCGCCCTGGACCTGGGGCCGATGCAAAAGGAAAAAAACCAGGCAACGCCCTATAACCAGGAACAGCCGCAGAAGCCGCCACAGGAACCTAGCAGCAAGCCTTGACGCCGCGGCATACGCCTGTGCGGTAGGTGTAGGCCGCAAGGCGGTTGGCCCCCAACGCGTCCCTTTCCCAAACGCAAAAGGGCGACCCTATCGGGTCGCCCTTTTCCAGTGCCCGCTAATCGGGGCTTCGATTTGGTAGGCACAATTGGACTCGAACCAACGACCCCCACCATGTCAAGGTGGTGCTCTAACCAACTGAGCTATGTGCCTGCTGTGAGGCGGCATTTTACGGACTGCCGCTGGGCTGTCAACGGTTTTTTTACCTAACTGCCTGATACACCAGCTGTTTATGCCGATAGCCCGGGCGGGCGCTGAACTGGCGGTGTTTTACAAATTCAGGTACGATTTGCTCATTCGTCAATAATTTTAAACAGAGGTTGCCGGATGGCGCACATACCCTACCCACCGTCTTATTATGCGGCGTCCGCCAACCCTGCCCCGCTACGCGATGAGCTACAAGCCGATATCCAAGCCGATGTGTGCATCGTCGGGGCAGGTTACACCGGCCTTTCCAGTGCCTTGTTCTTGCTCGAGCAGGGCTTTTCCGTGGCCATTGTCGAAGCTGCCCGCGTAGGCTTCGGCGCCTCCGGGCGCAACGGTGGGCAAATTGTAAACAGCTATAGCCGCGATATCGACGTGATCGAACGCAGCGTGGGCGCCCGCCATGCCCAGTTGTTCGGCGAAATGGCCTTCGAGGGTGGGCGCATCATTCGTGAACGGGTTGCGCGCTACAACATTGCCTGCGACTTGAAAGACGGTGGCGTGTTCGCCGCCCTGGGCGCCAAGCAGATGGGCCACCTCGAAGCACAAAAACGCCTGCGGGAACGCTACGGCCATCAGCAGTTGGAGCTGCTCGACCGGGTTCGCATCCGTGACGTGGTCGGCAGCGACCATTACGTAGGGGGCCTGCTCGACCTGAGCGGCGGCCACATCCACCCGCTTAACCTGGCCCTGGGCGAGGCGGCCGCGGTGGAATCATTAGGCGGGCGGATTTTCGAACAGTCACCGGCCACCCGCATCGAGCGCGGCGCCAACCCGGTGGTGCATACGGCCAGGGGTAAGGTGCGCGCCAAGTTCGTGATCGTTGCCGGTAACGCGTACTTGGGCAATTTGGTCCCAGAACTGGCCGCGAAGTCGATGCCCTGCGGCACCCAGGTCATCGCTACCGAGCCCTTGGACGAAGCATTGGCGCGCAGCCTGCTGCCGCAAGACTACTGCGTCGAAGACTGCAACTACCTGCTCGACTACTACCGCCTCTCGGCAGACAACCGGCTGATCTTCGGCGGTGGCGTGGTGTATGGCGCGCGCGACCCGGCCAACATCGAGGCGATCATCCGGCCCAAGCTGCTCAAGGTGTTCCCGCAGTTGGCCAAGGTCAAGGTCGAGTTCGCCTGGACCGGCAACTTCTTGCTGACGCTGTCGCGCCTGCCGCAAGTGGGCCGCCTGGGCGATACGGTGTATTACTCCCAGGGCTGCAGCGGCCATGGCGTGACCTACACCCACCTGGCTGGGAAGATTCTCGCCGAAGCCTTACGTGGCCAGGCCGAGCGCTTCGACGCCTTTGCCAGCTTGCCGCATTATCCGTTCCCGGGCGGGCGCGCGCTGGGTGCCCCGCTGACCGCCCTGGGCGCGTGGTATTACACCCTGCGCGACAAGCTCGGGGTCTGATCAGCGCGCTTCCAGCGTGCGGGTGGCTTGGGCGGCGGCTTGTTCCTGCCCGGCTTGGGCCAGCTTGCCGGCCGCCTCGCGCCAACGTGTGGCATCGACATGGGCCGGCAACTGGCGGGGAGACTGCACCAGCACTGCCCAATGCTGCTGCTTGGCCCAGGCCGAGGTGAAGTCGCTGATGGGCATGCGCAGCCGGCGCTGCTCGCCCGCGCGCAGGATCACTTCTTTGTGGTAGCGATCAAAGCCCACCAACAGTGCATAGCGTGGCTGGCTCCAGAACATGGAGCCTTCGTCGTACCGCACCAGTACCGGAAACCCCGCCGCGACCTGGAACATCAGCGCCTCCAGCTTCGGCTCCAACGGGTACACCACCATGCCGTATTCACGGGCGGCATTGCTGATCGCTTCATTGAGTTGCCCATGCTGCTGGTCGAGCTTGAGGGCCGGTTCCACCAACCCTGGGGTCACGGTTACGCCCTGCTGGCGCAGCGCAGCGGCCAGCACTTCGGGGGCGCTTTGGTCATCTCGGCCACGATAGAACGGTACGCCGCCCAGCTCGACTTTGTCCGGCAGGCCGGCGATTGGGGTGGGTGGCACCAGCGGCGCCGGCTTGGAACTGCAACCGGCCATGGCCAGCGCCAAGGCAAGCCCGGCGGCCAACCTCAGCCGGTACGCAAAGGGAGAATACTGGGGCGCCATCACAACTCTCGTATCCGCTGCCGGGCGGGGGTGCCCGGCTCATTGGCCGAGATAATAGGCACCCTGGCGGCATAGGTACAGCCTACCGCCAGTCACATGCATGAAACATACGGGCCATTAAGCTGCTCTATAGGTGTAATGGCAGCGTTTGTCGCATACAGGAGGCCTGATGATGAGCCTGACCATGGCGATCACCCTGATGCTCGGCGCCTGGTTGCTCGCGGCAGCAGCCATGCTCTGGGGGGTACTGCGCATTTCCCGCCACCACCGCCGGGCACCTCACCGGCCAGCCGCCACGCCCGCCGAGAACGCCGCTGCCCCGAGCAAGGCGCCACGGCGAACCGCCGGGGCTCAATGAGCCGCCTCAGGCCAATGGTTCGCCGCCGCCTGAACGCCGCTGGCGCGCCCGCCGGGCCCAGATGTTCAAGCACTCGATAGCCGCCGAGAACGCCATAGCCGTATAGATATAGCCCTTAGGCACATGGGCGCCGAAGCCCTCGGCGATCAGCGTCATGCCGATCATGATCAAAAAACCCAGGGCCAGCATCACCACGGTGGGGTTGTCGTTGATGAACTTGGCCAGCGGCTCGGACGCCAGCAGCATCACCAGCACCGCTGCGATTACGGCGATCACCATGATCGGTAAGTGAGCCGTCATGCCGACGGCGGTAACGATACTGTCGATCGAGAACACAAGGTCCAGCACCAGGATTTGCCCGATGGCGGCGGCAAAGCCGAGGGCGACCGTATTGCTGGCGTTGTCTTCCTGCTTGGCCGTGGGGTCCACACTGTGGTGGATCTCGGTGGTGGCCTTCCACACCAGGAACAAGCCCCCGGCAATCAGGATCATGTCTTTCCACGAGAACGCCTGCCCGGCGACCTGGAACACCGGCTCGGTGAGCGTGACGATGAACGCCACGGTGCTGAGCAACCCCAGGCGCAGCACCAGTGCCATGCTGATGCCGACACGCCGGGCCTTGGTGCGGTATTGCACAGGCAGCTTGTTGGTCAGGATAGAGATGAAAATGAGGTTATCGATGCCCAGTACGATTTCCATGGCCACCAGCGTGGCCAGGGCTAACCAAGCCGCGGGGCTCGCGGCGAGTTCCAATAAATAATCCATGAGGCAAACTCGACGTAGGGGTGATTGGCGTGGGATTCTAGCCAGCCGTATACTTCCTGAAAATTCGTATTTTTAGCGAGGAAGCTTCGGTTTTAACGAAGTATTCGTATGCTCAATTATCGCCAACTGTATTATTTTTGGAGGGTCGCGCGCACCGGCTCGATCGCCCGCGCCTGCGACCAGTTGAACCTTACCCCGCAAACGGTCAGCGGCCAGCTTAGCGTGCTGGAACAGCACTTGGGCGTGCCGTTGTTCCAAAAAGCCGGGCGCCAGTTGGAGCTGACCGACGCTGGCCGCCAGGCGTTACCCTATGCCGAGCGTATCTTCCAGGCCGGCGCCGAACTTGAAGCGTTGCTACGCCACCAACCGGCCGAGCAGCCGCTGCTGTTTCGCGTAGGCGTGGCCGATGTGGTGCCCAAATCCATCGTTTACCGCTTGTTGGCGCCGACCATGGAGTTGCCCGAGCCGCTGCGCATCACCTGCCGCGAAGACAAACTCGAGCGGTTGCTGGCCGACCTGGCCATCCAGCGCCTGGACCTGGTGATTTCCGACAGCCCCATGCCCGCCCACCTGGATATCAAGGGCTATAGCCACAAGTTGGGGGAATGCGGCGTGGCCTTTTTCGCCACCCCTGCCCTGGCCAACGCCCTGCGGGGTAGTTTTCCGCAACATTTGCAGGGCCAGCCACTATTGATTCCTGGCCCCGACAGCGTGGTGCGCAAGCGCTTGCTGCGCTGGTTCGACGAGCAACACATCCAACCCAGGGTAGTCGGCGAATTCGATGACAGCGCGCTGATGCAGGCCTTCGGTGAGTCCGGCGCGGGTATATTCGTGGCCCCCGCGGCCATCGCCGGGCAGGTATGCCGCCAATATGGGGTGATCTGCCTGGGCCATACCGACAGCGTGAATGAATCGTTCTACGCGATCTCGGTGGAACGGCGCATCCGCCACCCGGCCATCGTCGCCCTGAACGAAGGCGCCCGCCGGGAACTGTTCCACCAACCTTGAATACGCTTTCCCGGCATGGGCGCGCAGCCTAAGTGAGTGCGTGTTTCAGAAATACACACAAGCATTCACGTGTGAGTTTTGCTGTCGGGCAAGGCGCCGTGACAAGCCATAGCAGGGCGATGGCCAGCAGGTGTAACGCGACCGTGCGGCAAAAGGCACCGCCAACATTGTGCAGCCAACTTCGGAAACACCATACTAGTGCTTTTGCGCCTGCAGGTATGTGCCCATGAATGACACCCCCACCCCTATTACCGAGCCGCGCTTGACCCCCACCGATGTGCGAGTGCTTGGTGCGCTCGTGGAAAAACAGGCCACCAGCGCCGAAACCTACCCACTCACGCTCAACGCCTTGGTATTGGCGTGCAACCAAAAAACCAGCCGGGAGCCCATTACCCAACTGAACCCGGGCGCAGTCGGCCAGAGCTTGCGCGCCCTGGAACAACGCGGCATGGTTCGGCTGGTGATGGGCAGCCGCGCCGACCGCTGGGAGCACCGGCTCGACAAGGCGCTGGAACTGACCCCGGCACAGCTCACGCTGCTGAGCCTGATGTTCCTGCGCGGCCCGCAAACCCCCAACGAGCTGCTAACCCGCAGCCAACGTTTACATGACTTCGACGATGCCGAACAGGTGGTTCACCAACTGGAGCGCTTGGCCGCCCGTAGCTTGGCAGTGCTGATCGGCCGCCAACCCGGCCAGCGCGAAGACCGCTACACCCACGGCCTGGGCGACTTGGCCGAGGCCGAGGCAATCATGGCCGCGCGTGCGGCCCATGCACCAGAGCGCGCCGCCGGCGGCATACTGGAGCGCCTGGAAGCCCTCGAGGCGCGGGTGGCGGAGTTGGAAGCGCGCTTGGGCGATGATCAGTAATCGCTGCCGGTACACGCTGTGCCGCATAACGGCGCTTGCAACCTGCTGCTATCTGAATTCAAACCGCGCGGGCAAACGCCACCGCCTCCTCCACTAGCGCCTGCGCCGGGCGCACGCCGGTGTACAGCACGAACTGCTCCAGGGCCTGCAGGGTTGCCACATCCAGGCCGGTGATGGCCGGCTTGCCAAGGCGCTCGGCCAGTTGGACCACTGGCGTACGCGCCGGCAGCGCGACCACGTCGAACACCCAGTCGGCAGCCTCGACGGCGGCGGCTTCGAAGGCCAGGGCGTCGGCGTCGGGCCCGCCGGCCATGCCCAGGGGGGTTACGTTGACCAACAGCGCCGGGCGCAGCGCGCCCAGCGTCGGCTGCCAGTGGTAACCACAGCGCTGCGCCAAGGCCGGGCCGGCCTGCCCATTGCGGGCCACCAGGGTGCCACGGCGAAACGCCGCGTCGCGCAGGGCACAGGCCACGGCCTTGGCCATGCCGCCGCTGCCTTGCAGGGCAAAGGGCATGGCAGGGTCTAGCCCAGGGCGCTGTAGCAATTGCCTGATGGCCAGGTAATCGGTGTTGTAGGCCCTCAAGTAACCGCCATCATTGACGATAGTATTGATCGAGGCGATCGCCGCCGCGGAGGGGTCGAGTTCGTCTACCAGGGCGATACTGGCCTCTTTGAACGGCATCGATACCGCACAACCGCGAATGCCCAAGGCGCGGATACCGCAGATAGCGGCCGGCAGGTCGTGGGTGGTGAACGCTTTGTACAGGTAGTTCAGGTTCAGCCGGCCATAGAGAAAGTTATGGAAACGCGTACCGAAGTTACCGGGCCGCCCGGCCAGGGATATGCATAACTGGGTGTCTTTGTCGGGTACTTTAAGCATCTAAGCATCCTAAAGCAGGCTGTTGATTTTGTAAGTGAAACGATACGTAGCCCTTACACAAAATTTACGGTTCGCTGTCGCAGCTTTTTACCTTTTTGCTGTCATATTGTGCATGGCAGTCCATGATCCCGCAGCGGGCTCATCGTGCCGTGTCGTAATACGAGGAAACATCATGATCCGTCATTTTTCCAAGGTCGCCCTGCTGGCCGGGGCGCTCGCTGCCGGCCTGGCAGGCCCCGCTTCCGCCCACGGCGGCCCTGGCGCTGGTCCGGGTGCGGTAGTCGGCGCCCTGATCGGCGGCACCTTGCTGGGTGCCATGGTGGCACGGCCGGCGCCGGTGTATGTGCAGCAACCTGTGTACGTGCAGCAACCGATGTACGCCGCACCGCCGCCCCCGCAGCCCGTGTACGTAGCCCCGCCCGTGGTGTACCAGCCGGCGCCCGTGTATATGGTACCGCCGCCACCTCCGGGCTATTACTATGGCCACTATGGCCGTTGGTAACAGCCACAGTGGCGACTGGGGGTAGTCGGAAGTTGGCTGTACCGTTTGACCGTGCCTTTTGCCGCTGAGCACCTTGCCCATGAACAAAAGGCACGCTTCAATTCTTCTGCGAACTTCTGGTGCGCCCCGCTGGCGCAATATGATCGGTCGATGATCCCTATCGAGATCATCGATTTCTCCCCGGCACCGTTGGGCCCTACATTGAGCCCATTGCCCCGGGGAGGTTCCCATGAAAGGTCTAAGCATCATGTCGGTCATTGGCAGCGCCGTTCCGGCGCGCATTCGTGACCTGGGCCTATTGGCGTGCTGGTACGTAGTGCGCGACGGCGAAATCGTCAGCAAACCCTTGTTATGCCGTGAGGATGCCCGCGCCCTATGTGAGCATCTTGAGGGGGCATTACTGGCCTGATTCGCGCTACTCTGCTCCCGCCCGCCGCTGCGCACGCTACTGCGCATGCCCCGAACCCGCCGCCACGGCGGGTTTTTTATATCCGACGAAACGCCCTGCATGAAAAAACATTCACCCATCAGGGCAATCGACAGGCATATAGCCATACTCCTAGAATGTGTCAGCTTTTTTCATCGCGAACTTTCTTTTTTATTCATTTTTACCGAGTGCGTATTTCGTGAAAAAAACCTTGTCCTTCTTGACCTTGTTCGTTGCCCTCGCCGCCGCCCCGCTGGCCAGTGCAACCGACTCCACTCTCGCACGCGACCCTTCGCAACTTCATCTGGCCTCCGGCAGCGCGATGCTGATCGATCTGCAAACCGGCAAGGTCATTTACGAAAATAAACCGGACCTGGTCGTTCCGATCGCTTCGGTGACCAAGTTGATGACCGCCATCGTAGTGCTCGATGCCCAGCAATCGATGAGCGAAGACATCGACGTCGACATTAGCCAAACTAAAGAAATGAAAGGCGTGTTTTCCAGGGTAAAGGTCGGCAGCACCCTAGACCGGCGCGACATGTTGCTGATTGCCCTGATGTCGTCTGAAAACCGCGCTGCGGCGAGCCTGGCCCACCACTACCCCGGCGGCTACAACGCCTTCATCACCGCGATGAACGCCAAAGCCAAGGCGTTAGGCATGGCCCACACCCGTTACGTGGAGCCCACTGGCCTGTCGGAACACAATGTCTCGACCGCGCGCGACCTCTCCAAGCTGTTGGTCGCCGCCCGCCAGTACCCCATGCTGCGCGAGCTGTCGACCACCCGCGAAAAAACCGTAGCATTTCGCCACCCCAGCTATACGCTGGGTTTTCGCAACACCGACCACCTGCTCAACAATGAGAAGTGGGATATCCAACTGACCAAAACCGGCTTCACAAACCAGGCCGGGCATTGCCTGGTACTGGTCACGCGCATGGCCGACCGCCCTGTGGCGATGGTGATCCTCGACGCCTATGGCAAGTTCACCCACTTCGCCGATGCCACGCGCCTGCGCAACTGGGTGGAAACCGGGCGCAGCAACAAACCGGCCGCCGTCGCCATGCAGTATCGGGCCGAAAAAAACCGGCAACTGGCAGACTAACAACGCCTGGCGCGCTCACCCGTAGGCAAGGCGCCAGCTGTCGCTCAAGCGGTGGTGCTGACCATCGAGCCCGAGGTGCTGCTACCGCTGTCGGTCAGCGCCTGGGTGAGTTGGCCGGTCAGCGTTTGGAGTTGGCCGGAAAGGGTCGAAACCTGGGCCTGGGCCGAAGCCGTCTGCGCCATTTTTGCCGCGTCACTGCTGTTGCCCCGCTGCGCTTGGGCCAGCGCCTGTTGCGCTTGTTGCAGTTCTTTCTGGATTTGGGCGATCTCCTTTTTCAGTTCCTTGACGGTATCGGACTCGCTGTCATCACTGTCATCGCTATCGTCGCTGCTCGACGCGCCGCCAACACCGCCACCGGCGCCAGCCGCCAGGCGGGTACTGCCGCTGGCGGAAGTGGCCGTGGTGCCGTCGGTGCTGGAGGTGGCATCGGTGGTCGTTTGAGTATCGTCGGTACTGGCATCGCTGGCCTGGGTGGTGGCCGCGGTGGTGGTGCTTACCCGCAGGTTACTGGCAATGGTGCTACTGATGCTGGTCATGGCTCGGTTTCCTTCAATTGGCATTATCCCAGGCATGCCATCGGCGCTATCGGTACCGGCTTGAGGACAATTTGGTACCCTGTTTGCTACATAAGCGTACAAAGCGCGGCTTTTATCGAGCACAGGGCATTTTCGCCGTGCCCAAGCGCCACATGAAATAATCTTCAGAGAGCCCTTGCCTAAAGCTTGGCACAATGCCACGGTCTGAAGCCGAACCCCGGGTAGCCCTTACCATGACACGTGTACTGACCATCGAAGACGATGCCGTGACGGCGAAAGAAATCGTCGCCGAACTGACGAACCACGGCCTGGAGGTAGATTGGGTCGACAACGGCCGCGAGGGCCTGGTCAAAGCGGTCAGTGGCGATTATGACGTGATCACCCTCGACCGCATGCTACCGGAGCTCGATGGCTTGGCCATCGTAACCACCCTGCGCACCATCGGCGTGTCCACCCCGGTGCTGATGATCAGCGCGCTGTCGGACGTAGACGAGCGTGTGCGCGGCCTGCGCGCCGGCGGTGACGATTACCTGACCAAACCCTTTGCCTCCGACGAGATGGCTGCGCGGGTGGAGGTGCTGCTGCGCCGCAAACAAGCGGTCAGCACGGCAGACAACACGCTGCGGGTAGCGGACCTTGAGTTGCACCTGATCACCCGTGAAGCGCGCCGTGGCGAGCAGCAACTGAACCTGCTGCCTACCGAGTTCAAGCTGTTGGAATTTCTGATGCGTAATGCCGGGCAAATCCTCACCCGTATGATGATTTTCGAGGAGGTCTGGGGCTATCACTTCGATCCGGGGACCAACCTGATCGACGTGCACATTGGCCGGCTGCGCAAAAAAATCGACCCGGCGGGCCTGCCCCCGCTGATCAAGACCGTGCGGGGCTCGGGCTATGTCATTGCCGAACCCCTCTAAGGGTTGGCGATCCTCCAGCAGCCGCTTGCTGGCGCTGTACAGTTTCCTCTTTGTGGCCTGGAGCAGCATCCTGCTCGGGGTGTTGTATTTCGAAGTCTCCGACTACCTCAACAGCCTCGCCCGGCAGTCACTGATGCAGCGCCAGCATTTGTTCTCGCGCTTTGCTGGCCGCGACCTGGAAGACGCCCTGGCAGCCAGCGAGGCCTTCGATGATCGCGCCTTCGATGCCTGGGGGCTGTTCGACGACCAGCTCTACCCGCTGGGCGGCGAGCTCAAGCGCATTCCGCGGGGCTTGGCGCTGGACGGCAATATCTACGAGATGGACGACTGCATCGACACCAACGACCCAAAGCTGCCCCAAGACAGCTGCGCGGCGGTGGCCATGCCCACCCGCGACGGGCGCTGGTTGGTGCTGGTGCGTGACAACGGCTCGCTGTTTCAGGTCACCCATATCATCCTGCGCGCCTTGTTGTGGGGGGTGTCGTTGACGATCCTGCCCGGCGCAGCGGGCTGGCACTTGCTGCGGCGACGGCCGCTGCAGCGGATTCGGCAAATCCAGGCCAGCGCCGAAGCGATCATGGCCGGCGACCTGGCCAAGCGCTTACCGCTGTCGAACCGGCGCGATGAACTGGACATGCTGGCGGTGATCGTCAATGCCATGCTCGATCGCATAGAGCGCCTGATGATGGAGGTCAAGGGCGTGTGCGACAACATTGCCCACGACCTGCGTACCCCGCTGACCCGTCTGCGCGCGCAACTGTACCGGATCAAACAGCAAGCCGCTGCCGATTCTGCCCATGCCTTGCAACTGGACCAGGTAATCGCCGAAACCGACACCCTGATGGCACGCTTTCGCGGCCTGCTGCGAATCTCCGAGCTCGAAGACCAGCAACGCCGCTCCGGCTTCGTGCTGCTCGACCCCCTGCCATTGCTGCATGAGCTGCATGACTTCTACCTGCCGCTGGCCGAGGAAGGCGAGGTGCAACTGCGCTTGGAGGTGCCCGAGGCATTGCCCAGCATCCACTGCGACCGGGCCTTGATGTTCGAAGCGATAGGCAACCTGCTGAGCAACTCGATCAAGTTCACCCCGGCCGGTGGCCAGGTGCTGCTGCGCGCACGCATCGAACAAGGCGCGCCGGTGATCGAGGTGGAAGACTCCGGCCCCGGCATTGCCGAGCAAGAACGCAAGGCGATCTTCCAGCGCTTTTACCGCAGCGACGAAAGCGGCGGCCAGGGCGGCTTCGGCCTGGGACTGTCGATCGTTGCCGCTATCGTTAACCTGCACGGCTTCACCCTGGAGGTCGGCAACAGCAGCCTGGGCGGCGCCAGCCTGGGCCTGCACTGCCGCCCCGGCACGAACCTGGTGGTGTCATGAACGTTCTGTACCTTGCACAAGCCGTTGACCCGGCGCTGGCCCAAGCCCTGGAGCACTACGGCATGGCACTGCACGCCGCGCCGCCGGACCCACGCGCGCCCTTGCTCGGCGGCCAATATGATTTCATTCTGCTCGACCTGGCCGCACCCGCGCCACGGCTGCTGCGCCAGTGCGTGCGGCAGCGTGGCCAGGCCGCTGTGCTGGTATTGCTTAGCGAGGGCGACCACGCCGCGCGGATCCAGGCGCTCAAGCAGGGTGCCGACGTGTGCCTGTCACGGCCGTTCAGCCATGAAGAACTGCATGCACGCATGCAAGCACTGCTGCGCCACTTCCCTGCCCCCCCAGCGGCCGAGCCAGGCAATGGCCTATGGCTGTCGAACAATCGCCTGCTACTGGGCCGCGGCCCGCGCCAGCAGAGTGTAACCGTGACCGAACAGCGCCTGCTGGCATTGCTGGCGGTACAACCGGGCGCGATCAGCCGCCAGGCCATCGAAAAGCACTTGTGGGGTGACGGCGGCGCGCACCGTGGGCCGCTGATCGAACGGCACATCTGCAACCTGCGGCGCAAGCTCTCGGACCTCGGCGCCCCGTTCGCCCTGCAAACCCTGCGCGGGTATGGGTATTGCCTAAGCGAAGGGCTGCGCGTGCGAACCGACTAAAATGCAAACACTTGTGCGGCCTTCGCCACCTCCAAATGCGCAACGTTGATGCGCATCCAGGGGCTGGGCTGGTCTTGGCAACTGAACAACACACCCGGTGCGAGCAGAATGTTCTGGGCGAATGCTGCATTAACCTGGCTATCGCCCGGCAGCCAACGCGGGTGCCGAACCCACAGGAACAACCCCTCGTGGGCCGGGAAAAACAGCTCCCAGCCCCATTGCACAAATGCCGCCTGGGCGTGTGCCTGCGCCGTTTGCAAGCGCCGCCGCAGCCGCCCCAAATGGCGGTCGTAGGTGCCGTCGGCGAGAATCGCCCCCAACACCCGCTCGCACAGCCCCGGCACCGACACGCAGGTCATCAGCTTGAGGTCTGCCAATTCAGCGATCAGCCCGGCCGGCGCGGCGATATAACCGACCCGCAGGTTCGCCGACAGCGACTTGGAGAAACTGCCGACGTAGACCACACGGCGCAGCCCATCGAGGCTGAGCAAGGGGCTTGAAAGGTCTACGCTGAAATCGCCGTACACGTCGTCTTCGACGATCAGCAGGTCGTGCTGGTGAGCCAACTGCAAAAGGCCGAACGCATTTTGCGGGCTCACCGAGGTGCCGGTGGGGTTGTGCAAGCGCGAATTAACGAACATCGCCCGCGCCGGGCGGGCCCTGAGCACGCTACCCAGTTGCTCCAGGTCTGGGCCATCGGCCCGGCGGGCGATGCCAATCACCTGCGCCCCGCGCAGGCGCAGCAGTTGTACCAGGTTGCTGTTGCAGGGGTCGTCGACCAGCACCCGGTCACCGGGGGCCACGCAGTGGCGTATCAGCAGGTCCAGCGCCTGGGTGGCACCCAAGGTGGTCAGCAATTGCTCGGCCGCCAGTGGCGCCTTCAATTGTTGCGCCAGGCGCGCGGCCAACGCCTGGCGCAGCGGCAAGTGCCCAGCCGGGTCACCATACTCCACCAGCGAACTGTGCGCACAATTGGCCGTGCGCCGCACCACCCGCGCCAGGCTCGCGGTATCCCGCCAACTGGGCGGTAACCAGCCGCAGCCGAGCTTCATGCAGTGATCGTTACCGTGAAACAGCCGCCAGAACGCCTTGAGCTGATGGGGGTCGCTGGTGCGGATCCAGCCCGGCGCCGCCGGCGCCACGGGGGCGGCCTGGGGCTGCACGAAATAGCCTCTTCCAGCCTGCGCATCGATCAAGCCGCACGCTTGCAGCCGTTCATAGGCATTGACCACCGTGTGAAAACTCACGCCGCGCTCGGCCACGGTGCGCCGAATGGAGGGCAAACGCTGCCCGGGTTTAAGTTGCCCCTGTTCGATGGCCTCACGCAGCGAAGCCAGCAGTTTCTCCGGGGGCGACAGCGCACTGTGCCCCTGGAGGAAGTCCGTTTCCTCGTGCATCCCAGCTCCCATGGCCGAGCCAAATACTTGATGGGGGCCTTTTTAACAAGCGCCCGGCCCCTTTGGCAAACGGCGTATGCCGTTAGGTAAAACACGCCGAACAGTTAGTGCCTGAAGCACGCGACTGTCAGGGCGCTGTGCTGGCGTGGCGCTTACTATCGGCAGCAACCGAGGTGGCTGGCCCTTAGCCCGGCAGCCCGACCGACACGAACCCAGGATGCCCAGATGTCTGTTCCAACCTCCGCTGCACAGGCCGCTGCCAACCGGCAGGACTGGAAATGGCAACAGCGCAACACCCTCGATACCCCGCACGCGCTGGCGACCCGCTTCCCAGGCTTGGCTACCAGCGCGCAGTTCGGCAACCTGGCGCAGAACCTCGGTACACGTAAGCTAGGCCTCACACCCTACCTGGCCGGCCTGATCCGCACCGACGCACGAGGCTGCCCGCTGCCCGACGACCCTATCTGGTTGCAGGTCGTTCCCGTGGGCCCCGGCGAAGGCGACGCCGCCTTCGCCTACGACGGCCAGGCCGAGAACTGGGAACTGGCCGAGGAAATGGTCACGCCCATTTGCCAGCACAAATACGACAACCGCGTGATCCTACGTTGCGCCAACGTATGCCATGCGTATTGCCAGTTCTGTTACGAAGCCCTGCGCACGCTTGAGACGGTGTCGGCCAAGCCCGGGTTGAAAAAAAGCGAATGGCGGCAAACCTTGGACTACATCGGCACGCACCCGCAGGTTGAGGAAGTCATCCTCAGTGGCGGCGAGCCGCTGATGTTATCGGACACCCGCCTGGGCGAGTTGCTCGGGTCGCTGCGCCAAGTACGCGCCTCCCTGTTGCTGCGGCTGCATACCCGGGCATTGAGCTTCAACCCGTTTCGTATCACCGACGAACTGGTCCAACTGCTGGCCAGCGGTGGCGTGCATGCGGTGGGCCTGCACATCGCCCACCCACGGGAAATCACCGAGCAGTTCTGCGACGCGGTCGCGCGCCTGCAATCGAAGGTCGCGCTGCTGTTCGCCAATATCCCGCTGTTGGCGGGCATAAACGACGACTACGAGTGCATGAAAGCCCTGTGCATGCGCCTTTATGGCCTGGGTGTACTGCCGCACTACCTCTACCAGTTCATGCCGTTCTCTCCCGGCGCCCAGCGCTACCGCACGCCGATCAGCACCGGCGTTGCCATCGTTTCCCGGATGAAGCGCAGGCTCTCAAACTTGGCAGTGCCCGAGTACGTGGTACCCCACCGCAACGGAAAATTCAGCGTGCCGCTTGGCCTTAACCAGCCGGCTACGCAACTCACCCACGACGCCGAAGGTAACGAAACATTGGTGTTCACCAATTGGCAGGGGCGGCCTTGTGTGTACCCCGAATAAGCTGCGTACCCTGAGGGCACTGCCGTGAACGTTATCATCCTGGATTCGCGCCGCCACAGTTATGTGCAATCGCCAGACTTCGAACGCCGGGTAATGGGGGCCGAGGCCGACGTGACCCTGTACCACGTCGACGATGCTGGGCAACTGCCACAACACGCCTTCGATTGCGACGGCATCCTGTCATGGCACCTGGTGCCGCTACCTGCCCAGGCACTACAGCGTTTCAGCCGTTGCCGCGCCATCGTTCGCGCCGCGGTCGGCTACGACAACATCGACCTGCCCCGTGCCCGGCAGCAGGGTATCCAAGTGGCCAACGTGCCCGACTACGGCACCGAAGAGGTGGCCGACCATACGCTGGCCCTGGCCCTGGCATTGATACGCAAGCTCGGTGCCTGTGACCGCGCGGTGCGGGCCGGCAATTGGGACTGGCGGGCCGTGGGCACCGTGCCACGCCTGCGCGACCTGTTCGTGGGGCTGGTGGGCCTGGGCCGCATCGGCTCGGCCGTGGCGCTGCGCTTCAAGGCGTTGGGCTGCCGGGTAGGGTTCTACGACCCGTTGCGGCCCAGCGGCTGGGAAAAAGCACTGGGCATCGAACGCTTCGAGCACCTCAGCGCACTGCTGGCCGCCAGCCAATTGGTGTCGCTGCACGCGCCGTTGAACAGCGCCACCCGGCACCTGCTGGGCCACGAAGAATTGCAGCGCATGCAGGGCAAATGGTTGGTCAACACTGCCCGTGGCGGCCTGGTCGATACCCAAGCGCTGGCCGCCGCGGTGGCGGGCGGCACCCTCGCCGGCGCGGCCTTGGACGTGCTTGAAACGGAAACCGAAGCGCCGCCCACCGCGCTGCTGTGCGACCGCGTGATCTGGTCGCCGCACATGGCGTTCTATTCCCAGGCCGCCTTGGCCGAATTACGCACGAAAGCCGCGCTGTGCCTGCAACAGTTGCTGCGCCACGGTACCCATCGCAGCCTCATTTCGCCGCAGGAGGGTGCGTGAAGCCAGTGCTAGCCGGGCCGCAACAGCGGTACGCCATCGACAACCCGTTCCCCGGCCTGCCCACGTTGGAAAGAACCCTTGGCCGGCAGATCAGCAGCCGGCTAAGCGGCAACGAAGCGCTACCGCGTTACCCGAACGCTTTGCTCGAGCACTATGGCCAGGCGTTTCTCGAGCGGTGCCGCCAATACCCCGACCCCGCTGCCCTGGCCTTGCGCCAGGCCCTAGCCCGCGACCAGAGCCTGGCGCCGGAGCAACTGCTGGTCGATGCCGGTGCCGACAGCCTGATCGCCCTGATGCTGCGAACCTATGCAGGCCCCGGCGATACCGTGCTGTGCATGGAGGGTACCTACCCCACGTTCGACTACTTCGCCCGCGCCCAAGGCTTGGTGGTCAATACCCTGGCCTACGCCGGCCAGGGCCGCTCGCTGGCCATCGACCTTCAGGCACTGGCCAACGCAGCCGGGCGCCTTCGTCCAAAGGTGGTGTACCTGGCCAACCCCGATAACCCCACGGGGCGCTTTCATCCGCTCGAACGGGTGCGCGCCTTTAGCCTGGCGTTGCCCGAGGGCACACTACTGATACTCGATGAAGCCTACATTGGCTTTGCCGAGCACACGCCTGACCTTGGCCCCTGGCCCAACACCGTTCGGCTTCGCAGTTTCTCGAAAGCGTATGGCCTTGCCGGCCTGCGCGTAGGCTACGCGGTGGCGGCGCCCGAACTGCTGGCGCCGGCGCTGCGCGCCCGCATCCACTATGCGGTGAGCGGCGTGGCCCTGCATTTTGCCGAACACATGCTGGGCGAGCACGAACACCTGGCTGCGTTGCGCCGGGAAACATGCCAACTGCGCCAGCATTTCGCCGACTTCGCCGCCCACCACGGGCTGCCTTGCCTGCCGTCCGCCACCAACTTCGTCGCCGTGCCATTGGCGCGCACCGAGGCCGTGGTTCAGTGGCACGCGCACTGGTTGCAACGTGGCGTGAGCGTGGCCTTGCCCGCACCCCTTGGGGCTTCGCAACTGCTGCGGCTGACCCTTCACCCCGACGTGTTCCAACCGGCTTTTCTCGACTCGCTTGTGCACTTGGCCAGAGAGGCAACATGAAAACGATCGTGATCATCGGTATCGGCAACGTGGCGCTCAAATACCTGGACCAGGCCCTGCACCGGCAGGGATATACCCCTATCGTGCTTGGCCGGCGCGCAGCGCTGTGCAAGGCGATGGCGCCCTACGTGAGCGGCCTGCAATGGTATGACGTAGACCCTGAAGACGAACGGGCCGTCTACGACGAAATTCGCCTGCACCCAGCGCGGTACGAGGCCGTTTCAGCGATTACCACGCTGTACGACGAGCGATTCCCGCAGGTGGTGCGGCTGGGGCAATGCTTCGGCTGGCAAACGCCACCACCGTGCTTAGCGCAACTGAGCGCAAAGCGCCAAGTCCAAGCCTGGGTGCCCGAATACAGCCCGCCGACGCTGAGCTTCCAAGCCGGTGAAATCGACACGCTCGATCTCTCTGCGCTGGCGCAGTGGGGCAAGCAGGTGGTGGCCAAGCCGGCGCTGGCCTCCGGAGGCTTGGGGGCCGCCCACCTGCCCACCCGGCATCTGCACACCCACCTGCGCACGCACTTGGCCGCCCTGCAGGGCGCGGCCGGAAACGAATGGTTGCTGCAACAAGCCTTGACGGGCCGCTTGCTCAGTTTCGAAGGCTACGTGGCCGATGGCGAGGTTCATGGGCTGGGCATTTCCAGCCGCTCGCGGCTTGGCCTGACCGAGGTCGCCAACCGTTACCCGGTGGGCGAGCATGTGCCGGAAGCGGTGCGCGACTTAGGGTGGGGCTGCATCCGGGCATTGGCGCAGCGCTCGGGGCTGCGCTTTGGCTATTTCCACTGCGAATTCATCCAGGCCAACGGCCGCCCCTGGCTGATCGATGCCAATGCCGGGCGTATCGGCGGCGCAACCATGCTCGAACAAATCGCTTGCGCCCACGGTGTGAACACCGCCGACCTGTTAGCCCACGTACTGCTGTTGCCGCTGCTCGGCAGTGCGGCGCCCTGCCCGCTCGATGCCGCCCCCGCCAGGGCGCCGGCCCCCACGCTGGGCATCTGGTATGGCAGCCCGGTGGTGGCCCGGCTGGAACAGCTCGATGTGCCCGCCCCGCAGTGCTGCCACACCCAGTTCGCCGTGGAAGGCCACACCGTGCCCGCCATCGGCACCTCCGACCATGCCTGGGTTGGCCAACTCAGCGGCGATGCCGACACTGTATTGCAGACCATAAAAGGCATCACCCTGCTCACCGACCAAGGCCGGCTCAAGCCAGCCTATAACCTGAGCTGACCGACATGGCGATCTACATCATCCGTTTTTTCAGCTGGGGTACCTGGAGCATCCTGTTCTCGTTCTTCGCCGTATGGCTGGCGTCCGGCACCGGCTTTGCCAGCGTGGATATCAGCCTGATCGCCGGCACCCTGGCGCTCACCAACCGCGCCGGCGCGCTGCTGTTCGTAAGGTGGGTGGGCGGGCTCGGCTTCAAGCCGGTGATGCTGGCCACACAAGGGCTGGTCGCCTTGGCCCTGGCCTGCATGCATGGGCTGTACAGCCTGGGCATCTATACGCTGGGCCTTTGGCTGGCCTGCGCGGCCGTGTTCGGCATGGCCAGCGCGGTGGCGACCCTGGCACAGCTCACTTATATTGCCTCGGGGCAAACCCGGGCCGATACCTTGGCCGCTTTCTCGCTGGAGAACGTAGCGCTGAACCTGAGCGCGGGCATTACGCCCTACGTCTCAGCGTTGGTGCTTAACCATGCCAGCCCACATTACCTGTTGTTCCCCTTGGCCTATTGCCTGCCCACCGTGCTGCTGTGCCTATGGTTGCAACCGGCACGGGCGCAAACCCGCGCCCAGCCGATGGCCCCGCTGCGCGTCTTCCAAGGTGTGAAGGGGCGCCCGGGCCTGGGCCCGTTTCTGGCATTGAACGGGCTCACATTTTTTGCCTTCAGCCTGTTCTATAACGTATTCCCCCTGCATGCCCAACCCCTGCTGGGTGCACAGGGGGTCGGCTTGCTGTTCGCCGCCAGTAGCCTGCTGATCGTGTTGCTACAGGTGCCGCTGACCCGGCTAAGCCGGGGCTCAACCCGGCAGCGCCTGCTGTTGGCGGCCAATGGCTGCTTGGCTTGGGGCGTATTGGCGCTGTATGGCGCCAAGGCGCAGCTCGGCCTTGCCGCCACAGCCATCGTGTTTTTAACCGTGGGCGAAATGATCTTCGGCCCTGTATACCAAACCATGGCCGTGACGTTGTTTCCCGGCCGGCCCGCGGCGGCCATGGCGCTGGTAACGTTCGTTTGGGCGGGGGCTGAAACCTCGGCCACGGTCATAGGGCTTTACCTGGTAAGCCAGGGCCAAGCACTGCCGGTGTTCGCCTTCGGTGCCGGCTGCGCGCTGGTGGCGTGCCTGCTATTGGCGTGGCGCACCAGAACCGGCCAGTGGCACACGTTGTTGGGCACCCCAGGCTGACGGTCAACGGTGCTTGAACGCCGCCGGGCGTTTTTCAACGAAAGCGGCCATGCCCTCTTTTTGGTCTTCACTGGCAAAGGCCGCGTGGAACACCCGGCGCTCGAAACGCACTCCTTCGCTGAGGCTGACTTCGAAAGCGCGGTTCACACTTTCCTTGACCATCATGGCCACCGGCAGGGATTTTTCGGCGATCAGCGTGGCCACCTTCAGGGCCTCTTGCAGCAACTGCGCCGCAGGCACGATGCGCGCCACCAGGCCCGCACGCTCGGCTTGCTCGGCGTTCATCAAGCGGCCGGTCAGGCACATCTCCATGGCCTTTGCCTTGCCAATCGCCCGGGTCAAGCGCTGGGTACCGCCCATGCCGGGCAACACCCCAAGGTTGATTTCTGGCTGGCCGAAGCGGGCGTTGTCGGCCGCCAGGATAAAGTCGCACATCATCGCCAATTCACAACCGCCGCCCAAAGCGAAGCCGGCCACCGCCGCAATCAACGGCTTGCGCCGGGCGGCCAGGCGGTCCGCTTCATGGAACAGGTCGCCCACATAAATATCGGGGTAACCCAACCCGGCCATTTCCTTGATATCGGCCCCGGCCGCGAAAGCCTTTTCAGAGCCGGTAATCACCATGCAGCCAATGTTCGGGTCGCACTCGAACGCATCCAGCGCCTGGTTGGCCTCGTCAACCAGTTGCGCATTGATGGCGTTGAGCGCCTGCGGCCGGTTGAGGGTGATCAGCCCCACGCGACCATGGGTTTCGACAATGATGCACGAGTATTCGGCCATAGGTGCAGCTCCTAGTGTGGTGTTTCAGACGTTCGCCAAGCATTCACGTGTGAAATGTTGCTGTTTGGCAAGGCGCCGCGACAAGGCATAGCAGGGCTATGGCGAGGAACGGCAACGCCGCCTGGCAGCAAAAGGCACCGTCAAGATTGTGCAGCCAACCTCTGAGATACCACACTAGCTGTCGGGAACCTCGATGGCCATGGCCGTGGCTTCACCACCACCGATACACACCGCCGCCACGCCCCGCCGCAGGCCGCGCTGGCGCAGGGCATGTAGCAACGTCACCACGATGCGCGCCCCGGAGGCGCCGATGGGGTGGCCCAGGGCGCATGCACCACCGTTCACGTTAACCTTATGCGCGGGCAGGCCAAGCGATTGGATCGCCGCCAGGGCCACCACCGCGAAGGCCTCGTTGATCTCGAACAGGTCTACCTCGGCCAGGCGCCACGGCAGGCGCGCCATGAGCTTTTCGATGGCGCCGATCGGTGCCGTGGGAAACAGGCCAGGCTCGCCGGCATGCACACTGTGGCCGCGTATCACGGCCAGCACTGGTACACCCTGAGCCCGCGCCTGGCTTTGGCGCATCAACAGCAGCGCGGCCGCACCGTCGGAAATCGAACTGCTGTTGGCGGCGGTGACCGTACCGCCCGGGCGAAACGCAGGTTTGAGGCCGGGGATTTTGTCCAGCCGCGCCTTCGGCGGCTGTTCGTCGTCGCGCACCTGGCGTTGCGCGTTGCCGGCCAGCACGTCGAGCGCCACGATCTCCGCGGCGAAGCACCCCGTGGCGATGGCGTGCTGGGCACGGGTAAGCGAGGCGATCGCGAACTCATCCTGGGCCTGGCGGCTAAGGCCCAGGCGCTCGGCGCAGTCTTCGGCGAAGGTGCCCATCAGCCGCCCCTTGTCATAGGCATCTTCAAGGCCGTCGAGAAACATGTGGTCCAAAACCTGGCCATGGCCCATACGGTAACCCTGCCGCGCACGGGCCAGCAGGTACGGCGCATTGCTCATGCTTTCCATGCCACCGGCCAACACCACCCGGGCGCTACCGGCCAGCAGTTGGTCATGGCCCAGGATGGCGGCCTGCATACCCGAGCCGCACATTTTATTCAGCGTGGTACAGGGGGTGCCCTTGCTTAAGCCCGCACCCAAGGCCGCTTGGCGCGCCGGGGCCTGGCCGAGGCCGGCGGGCAATACGCAGCCCATCAGCACCTGGTCTACTTCACGCCCCACCCAGCCGGCCCTTGCCAAGGTCGCGCCCACTACCGCAGCGCCCAACTGAGGTGCGCTAAGGCTGGCAAGCTCGCCCTGCAAACCGCCTATCGGGGTACGTGCCGCCGCCACGATGGCCACCGGGTCTGCCTCTGTTGTGTGCATAGGTTCTCCTTTAACCAGCGCTCATGCGCAGTGCGCCGTCCAGGCGAATCACTTCGCCATTGAGCATGTCGTTTTCGATGATATGGCGCACCAGCGCCGCGTATTCCTCGGGCCTGCCCAAACGCGGGGGGAACGGCACGGCGGCGCACAGGCCGGCGCGCACCTCGTCGCTCATGCCCGCCAACATGGGCGTTTCAAATACCCCGGGGGCAATGGCCACCACGCGGATGCCATGGTGGGCCAGCTCCCGCGCCGCCGGCAGGGTGAGGCTGGCCACGGCGCCTTTGGAGGCAGCGTAGGCGGCTTGGCCGACTTGGCCATCAAAGGCGGCCACGGACGCCGTGTTGATGACCACGCCCCGGTTGCCCTGGGCGTCGGCAGGCCCGGCAGCCATAGCCTCGGCGGCCAGGCGCAGCATATTGAAGGTGCCGATCAGGTTCACCGCCACCACCTGGGCGAAGCTTCCCAAGCCGTGCGGCCCATTGCGCCCCAGGATCTTCTCGGCGCGCACGATGCCAGCACAATTGACCAGGCCCTGCAGGCTACCGAAACGCGCCAAGGCACTCGCGATAGCCGCCTGGGCCTCACTGGCATCCGCCACATCGGCCACCACGAATGGCTGCCCAAGCGCCTCGGCGGCGGCGGCCAGTGCCGACTCGTCGCGGTCGAGCATCAGCACCTGGGCGCCGCCACGCACCAGCATCTGCACGCTGGCCAGCCCAAGGCCAGAGGCTGCGCCGCTGACCACGAAATGTTGTTGTTCTATGTGCATGCTCGCTCCTTGCATCGAGCGGAACGCCCAGCCGTTCGCACAAGCATTGACCGTGAAGGCTGCCGGGCAAGGCGCTACGACGGCGGCAAGCGGCACCGCCAACATGGCGCAGCCCACTGCTGAGCCACCACACTAAAACCACGATGGTCACGCCCCACCGGTGCCTGGGCAATGGCCGCAGCGCTCAAAGCCGTTGAGCGGTTTGGCCAGTGGCAGCCTGCGCCAGTTGGCGGTAGTGGCCCGGGCTGGCGCCGAACCACTTGCGAAACGCGCGGTAGAACGAGCGGCTGTCGGCGAAGCCCAGGCGGGCGGCCACCGTTTCGAGCGCCAGCCCCGCATCGGCCAATTGCGATAACGCCAATGCCTGGCGCTCGTGGTCTTTAAGGCGCTGGAAGCTTTCGCCCTGCTCGGCCAAACGCCGGCGCAACGTGGCCACCGACAGCCCCAATTGCCGTGCCACCGCTTCGGCGCCCGGCCAATCGGCGGGTGCGCATTGGCGCAATAGCCCGCGTACCTGCCGCGCCAAGCTGCCGGGGTCGCGGTATTTCACTAAAAGGTTGCCAGGGGCTTGGTCAAGAAACACCGCCAGCTCCTGCTCGCTGCGGCGCATGGGCAGCGCCAGGCACTGCGCGGCAAACAATAGGCGGCTGCGCGGCTGGTCGAAGGCCAGGTTGTCGCCAAACAGGGTGCGATAGTCGTCCAGGTAGGCCGGCGCCGGGCCGCGCAGTTGCACCGCCAGCACCGGCACCCGCTGGCCGGCGAACCAGCACAAAGCGCCATGCAGCAACAGCCATAGGGTAAAGCAGGCAAACGGCCGCGCCGGCGCGCCCACTTCGTCGATCAGCAGCGCCGCCACGCTGCCATGGCGCTCCAAACGCGGGGCCAGGCGCTCGAGCATCAGCGACATAAAGCGGCAGCTGTGCGCCATCGCGGCCTCCACCGTGGGCTGCGTAAGGGCACCCTGGCAGAAGAAGGCCAAGCTGCCCTGGCGCAGCCGGCGCGGGTCCATGCCGAAGAATTCGTCATCGAAGCGCGCGGCCAGCGCCTGCCACAATTGTGCGTACTTCGCCGCCGGTACACGGGCGGCGTCCGCGGCGATCCCGGCGTGTTGCAGCCAACGCGGCCAATGCGCGGCCGGCACGGCTTGGCGCAGCGCTTCGTGCACCAAGTGCAGGGAAATGGTGTCCTTGTCGACCATGACCTGTACTGCCATCCTCGCTATGGGTTGCCGCCATCATAACGCGCCCGCGGCTGAACCAACGCGGTGCGTATTCGTTCAGAACACATGGCAGGCCACACCCTGCCCATACCGTTTCGATAAGGAAGGCCCGATGATGTTTACCCGCGCACTGCTGCTGGCCGGCCTACTCGGCGCAGGCACTGCCCTGGCCGATGAGCCCCCCGCCACCTATGGCCAGGAACTGCAAGGCTTCGCCTACCCCTACACGCTGCACCATTACCGCTTCGAATCCCAGGGCCAAACGCTGCAGATGGGCTACATGGATGTAGCGGCCAACGGCAAACCCAATGGCAACACCGTGGTGCTGCTGCACGGCAAGAATTTCTGCGCTGCCACTTGGGAAACGACCATTGCTGCGCTCAGCGGCGCCGGCTACCGGGTCATCGCCCCCGACCAAATCGGCTTTTGTACCTCGAGCAAACCTGAACATTACCAATACAGCTTCCAGCAGTTGGCCGCCAACACCCACCAACTGCTGGCTGACATCGACGTGAAAGACCCGATTTTGCTCGGCCATTCCACCGGCGGCATGCTCGCCACGCGCTATGCCCTGCTGTACCCCAATGAGGTACAGCGCCTGGCCATGGTCAACCCCATCGGCCTGGAAGACTGGAAAGCCCTCGGCGTGCCCTGGCGCTCGGTAGACGACTGGTTCGCCCGCGAAACCAAGCTCAGCGCCGAGGGCATCCGCAACTACGAGCGCACCACCTATTATGCTGGGCGCTGGAAGCCTGAATACGACCGCTGGGTGAACATGCTTGCCGGCCTGAATCAGGGGCCCGGGCATACCGTGGTGGCATGGAATTCGGCGTTGATCTACGACATGATCTTTACCCAGCCGGTGGTCTACGAATTCCCGCAGTTGAAGATGCCTACCTTATTGCTGATCGGCACTGCAGACACCACCGCCATTGGCAGCGACATCGCCCCGAAAGAGGTCAAGGCCCGGGTTGGTCACTACGAACAATTGGGCAAACAGGCCGCCCAGGCCATTCCCCATGCCACCCTGGTGGAGTTCGAAGGGCTCGGCCATGCGCCGCAAATGGAAGAACCGGCACGCTTTCACCAAGCACTGCTGAGTTGGTTGAACACCCCCCAATAACTCCTTACATCAGGGTCAAGCGCAATGTCTGAACTTCGCATCGCAGTCATCGACGACTGGCAGGACGTGGCACAAGATGTCGTCGATTGGGCACCACTGGCGCGCCTGGGCCAGGTGGATTTCCTCCATGACTACCCGGCCGACTCCGCCACCCTGGCCCAGCGCCTGGCACCCTATAGCGTGATCTGCGTGATGCGTGAGCGCACCCTGTTCGATGCCGAGTTACTCAACGCCCTGCCGCGCCTGAAACTGCTGGTTACGGGCGGCATGCGCAATGCCGCCCTCGACCTGGCGGTCGCCGCGGCGCGGGGCATTACGGTGTGCGGCACCGACAGCTACAAGCATGCCGCGCCGGAATTGACCTGGACCTTGCTGATGGCATTGAACCGTAAGCTATTGGCCGAAGTGCTGTCGCTACAAACCGGGGGCTGGCAAATAGGTATTGGCGGCGACCTTCATGGTCGTACGCTGGGCTTGCTGGGCCTGGGCAGCATCGGCCAGAAGGTCGCGGGCTACGCCCAGGCGTTCGGCATGAGGGTGATCGCCTGGAGCCCGAACCTCACCGCCGAGGTCGCGGCTAAGGTGGGCGTGGAGCGGGTCGAAAAACAAGCCTTGTTCGAGCAGGCCGACCTGCTGTCGGTCCACTTGGTGCTGGGTGAACGCAGCCGCGGCCTGGTGGATGCTCAGGCGCTGGGTTGGATGAAGCGTGGTGCACTGCTGGTGAATACCTCCCGTGGGCCCATCGTCGACGAGGCGGCATTGATCGAGGCATTGCACGAGGGCCGCTTAGGCGGCGCGGCGCTGGACGTGTTCGACCAGGAACCGCTGCCGGCCGGCCACCCGCTGCGTACCTTGCCCAATGTGCTGGCCACCCCGCACATTGGCTACGTCACGGAAAACAACTACCGGGTGTTTTACAGCCAGATGATCGAAAATATTCTGGCTTGGCACGAGGGCCAGGCAATACGTGTGCTGGCATAGCCCAGCGCCCCAGTACGGCGCATGTCAAAACTGCCCAGGGGCGACGTCGAGTTTTTCGTGCGCGACATTTTCTAATAGGCGACGACCGTGACGCCCTTATTCGGGGCTGTCGCATCACCTATAGGCGCGCGCCGGCACAGTTTGGGTGCGCGCTGCGGTTATGTCGTCCAACGCGCGAACCCGGCTTAACGGCGCCAGCAAGGCTCGGAAAAATCGGACGCTCAAGTTCATGGCGCACGCAGCGGCCATGCGCTTGCCATTCCTGCGCCTGCGGCGCTGCCGCCAGCCCTGATCGGCGGTAAGGTTGCCATGCGCTGAACTATCTACTGCGGCGGTACTGTCAGTGACACCGCAGGTGTGCCCTCTGCACCATTATCGATTACAGCGTGCCGATGCGCGGTAGAACCCTCGGCCCCGCCCATATAGTGATTCAGGTCGTGCCCATAGGCTGAGATATCCACACACTGCCCGAATAAAGGATCGAAATAAGCGGGGCGGCCGTCGCTGTCGTTAACCTGCAACACTGTATGCAAAACAAAATTGAATGCGTCGCCCTTCCGACGCCCGGGCATTACACCGTCTTGATCGAGTTCGAATTTGAAATCACCTTTCAACTGTTTGAGCGCTATATCCTTATAACCGGCGGCCCACGCTGCAAATGCGTAAAGCTTACAGATCGACTCGCAGTCGCCAGCCTTATGGGATGCCAGCGCATAAACATTGTGCAAGGCCGTTGAATCGTAACGCAATAATTCGTGCCGCTGAATGTTCGTCGAAATTTTACTGAACAACTGCACTGCAGAGTCCGTTTGGTCGGCGCCCTCGAGCAATTGTTCAGCTATGGCGCCTAGATTCTTGGCATCGCGTATCTCCTGGTCCAAGCCTGGCTGGAATTCCGCCTCGACCAGTTGCCTTCTTTGTTGCAGGTTAAGAAGCCGCTTATTGACCATCTCGTGAAATGCGGAAATGGCAGTAGGCGGCGGCCGCGGTATATCCTGCGCAGGTGCCTGGACATCGGCAGGCGGTAAACTTTCCAGTTCTTCGTCATCCCGTGTTAACCGGTTATGGCAGAAGGGTAAGCAAGCGCTCATTGCCCTGATAATATCTTGCATTCTTTAATCCCCTGGTTGAGTAAGCCGCAAAAACCGGTTTCACAGGTATCCCACAAGCGCGCCCATTCGGGGTGAGTGGTTGCAGGCGTATGGCGGTTCCACCCACGTTCGCCGGCTATTGCATTTGGCGCTCCGGCGAAGCCTGTCTGTGCTGCACAAGGGCAGCGGCGACGTGAAAGTGAGGACGCTAAAACCGGGCACCGCCATTGATCGAAAACCGTCACGCGGGCTCTTCGATGGCGGTACGCCCTTCGCCTATAACACGGCAGCATGCCGATGCTTTCCGAGTAGCGGCGCTGGATGGTTGCGCCGGAGGCTGCGCAATGATGGCAAAGTAATTGCAATCGCCTGGGTGAGCCATCCACCGAGGAGTCCGCTATGCCTTTACGCAGCGAGTCAATGCAACTGTCGCCCTCTGAACGCCGCTGGCTGCCCTGGTGGGGCAAAAACGGCAAATGGGCCCAGGGCTGGGCGTGCTGGCTTAACCGCCTAGCGTACCCGGTGATCGAACACACGTTCGAGTCCATCGCACACACCCGTATCAGCCTGATGCAGCAATGGGCTAGCAGCCAATGGCAGCAACTGGCAGAGTTGGCAGGCCACCTGCAGGGCGTGCCCCAGGCTGAATACCGGGCGGCCCTGGCCAGTGCATTGGCGCAGTGGGCCGACGCCAGCGAAGTGTTCGTCGCCGACGCACACGGCACGGTGCTGGCCTCTACCTACGAGGCGCACGTGGGCGCACGGGGTCTGCACCCGGCCGCACTCGCCCGCGGCCTGCGCGAGCCTTTTCTGCATGGCCCTTACACAGACCCCCTCACGCTGTCGATCGGCCCATCCAGTTCACGTTTTCACGATGAAGTCACGCTGATGTTCTACCAACCCCTTGGCCTGGCCGACCAGGGCCGCGGGTGCCTGTGCTCGCGGGTGCCAAATGATGTACTGGGCGATTTGATCCAACGCGAGGCCGGGCATATCTACCCCGAGTCTGGCGACAATTACCTGTTCATGGTGCGCCCGCAATTCGACCCACGCATTGCCCCCGGTACGGCGCTGTCGCGCTCCCGCTTCGAAGATGATGCCTTCACCCTCGGCGATAACCTGAAAAATGGCGTACGCACCGCCTTTGGCACCGTGTGTGTGCAACGCCACACGGAACTTGAACTGCGCTTTACCGACCCCGCCACCGGCCAATTGCACCCCGGGGTGCGTGAAACCATTGCCCATGGCAGTAACCTGTTCGTGACCTACCCAGGTTATTCGGACTACCGCCACGTCCCGGTCGTCGGCGCGGGCGTGACCTTCCAAATGCCTGGCTCGGCCGACCGTTGGGGAATGATGTGCGAGGCAGACCTTGAAGAAGTGTACCGGCGTCGCTCGCTCAGCCACGCGCTGATGCGCCCGTACCTCGCCACCCTGGCCGGGGCCTTGGGCTGCAATTACGCATTGCAGCACCTGAGCGGCCTGCCACAGGGATGGATCGATAGCCTGCAGGCCACCCTGCTGCTGGGCGCTGCGGTGGTGTTTCGCGCGCTGGGGCCACGCCGTTTGGCCGCCCGCCTCAACGCCATGACCGAAGTGTTGCGTACCTTGGCCGAAGGCGAAGGCAACTTGCGCCAGCGCCTGGCGCCCGAACTGCTGGGGCGCGACGAAAGCGGCGATATGGGCCGTTGGATCAACAGCTTCATCGACCAGCTCGACACGGTGGTGGGCCGGGTGATCCAAGCCTCGCAACGGGTAGCCGGCACCAATGCGCGCATGCTCGAACGCAGCGATACCGCCCAGCGCACCAGCGCGCAGGTAAACGAGGCGATCCACCGGATGATGCTGATCGTCGAGTCACAATTAGGCGAAATCCAGCAGGCCTCGCTGACCGCCGAACACATGAAGCACGCCATGGATACCGTGGTGCTGCGCGCCCGTGAGCAGTTCGAGCAGGTGCAGGCCGGCACCGAGTCGATTCGCGATGTGGTCGCGCGCTCGGCGGCCAGCGTACAGGCGCTGGACCAACGCATGAGCGAGATTGGCCAGTTCACCGCGCTGATCACCGACATCACCCAACAAACCAACCTGCTGGCCTTGAACGCGGCCATCGAGGCCGCCCGCGCCGGCGAAAATGGGCGGGGCTTTGCGGTAGTGGCCGATGAAGTGCGCACGCTGGCCACCCGCACGGCCAAGGTAGCCGCAGACATCCGCGCGATGATCGAGGGCCTGCAGGGGGAAACGCGCCAGGCGGTGACCTTTATGCAGCAGGGCGTGGGCGACGTGGACCGCAGCTTGCACCTGGCCACCGGCGTTCCGTCCGAGAACGCACAACTGCATGAGGCGGTGGAGCAGTTATTCGGGCTGATTCAGCAACTGAACGACAAAAGCCTGGACTGCGGCAGTACGGTCAAGCAAGTAGGCCATGCCTCCACCGACATGCACCAGAGCGTGGAGGTGCTGCAAACCAGCGCCGCCCAGGTGCGGCATGATGCCGGCACCTTGCAGGCGCTGGTGGGGCGGTTTGAGGTGAGCGCGGCGTAACCGGCTGCCGCGGCACGTTATGCGCTGTGTGGCGGGCCCTAGGCGCTGTTTAAGGCCATTGCCCCGTACTATGCGCGGCTAGCCCAGCGCCTGCGCCTCAGTCGTCCAGCGGCTCGGCCGCCTTCTTCCCGCCCTTGCCCGGCTTGCCGGCCGGCGCCGTTGCTGGCTCGGCAGCCGACGCCGCGGCAGCAGCCGGGGCCGCGTTCTTTTCTTCGGCCGGTAGTTGGTCCACCGCGCTGAACAGTTCCTCCGGGGTCACGGCGCCGTCCTTTTCGAAACGGCGCTCACCGTCCTTGCCGAACAACAGGGTTTTGGTGTCGTTGCTCACGCCCAACTGCAGGTCGCGGATCAACGCCATGGTGGCTTGGGCATCGAGGTTTTCGCCATTACGCTTGCCGATCATGTCGGCCACGGTGTACAGCACCATGTTGCGCTGGGCGAACCCCTTCTGGTTGGCGGGCTCTGCCAAGGCCTTTTGAAGGTTTTGCAGGTCTGGGTCGACGGAGCTTCGGGTGATCACCACCACCGCCCGGGAATGGCCACGGTCCTTGGCCAGCGGCGAATCGCTGTCGGCCGCCAGTAGCGGCGTGGAAGCGGCGAACAACGTGGCCAGGGCCAGCGAGCGGATGAGCATGGTTACCTCCATTTAAATTCCCTGCATCAATAATCGCTCATTGCAGCAAAATCACCAGCCTATGAGCCTGAATCCATGACATTTTTTCGGCTCAATTGTTCGCCCTGGCGCCAAGGCCAGTCCATGATCGCGTACACCCGCTGCCTTTGCGGCAGGCCCGCCGCCATGGGCCTGCACCACGTTGGCGATCTGTTAGCCCGGGCCACAGCCTGCGCCGTGGCGCGTTGCGCACCCAGGTAAAAACGGTTCGGCCATCCGTGCCCGCGGCGTTTCGCCGGGCACAGGGGCGGCCACAATCACCTGCCCATGGCCCTGCCAACCCACATGAGCCAGCGCAGGCGAACCCGCCGGCTCAGCCGCGCTCCACCGCCAGGGCTACGCCCTGGCCGCCGCCGATGCACAGCGTAGCCAGGCCCTTGCCCGCGCCACGCCGCGCCATTTCGTGCAGCAGGGTGACCAGCACCCGGCAGCCCGAGGCCCCGATCGGGTGGCCCAGGGCGATTGCACCACCGTTAACGTTCACCCGGGCCATGTCCCATTCGAGCTCGGCGGCGACCGCCAGGCTCTGGGCGGCGAAGGCTTCGTTGGCTTCGATCAGGTCCAACTCGCCCAAGGCCCAGCCGGCTTTTTCCAGGCAACGGCGGGTGGCCGGTACCGGGCCGATGCCCATGATGGCCGGGTCTACCCCGGCACTGGCATACCCGGCTACCCGCGCCAGCACCGGCAAGCCCAGCGCCTGCGCGCGGGCTTCGCTCATCAGCAGCACTGCGGCGGCGCCGTCGTTCAGGCTGGAAGCATTGCCGGCCGTCACGCTGCCGTCTTTCTTGAAGGCCGGCTTGAGCTTGGCCAGCGCCGCCGCCTCGGTACCGGGCCGTGGCTGCTCGTCGGTGTCGAACAGCACCGGCTCACCTTTGCGTTGAGGTATCGAAATGGGGGTAATCTGCCCCTTGAAGTACCCGGCCTCGATGGCCGCCGCGGCCTTTTGCTGGGAAGCGGCGGCGAAGGCGTCCTGTTGCTCGCGGCCGATACCGTACTGCTCGGCCAGGTTCTCGGCGGTGATGCCCATGTGGTAGTCGTTGAAGGCATCCCACAGGCCGTCGCGAATCACACTATCGACCAGTTGCCCATGGCCCATGCGCAACCCGGTGCGCGCCGCGGGCAATATATAAGGGGCCAAGCTCATGTTCTCTTGGCCGCCGGCGATCACTATCTCGGCATCTCCGCACCGGATCGCCTGCACCCCCAAGTGAACGGCTTTCAAGCCTGAGCCACACACCTTGTTCAAGGTCAGCGCCGGCACCTGGGCGGGTAACCCGGCCAGGATGGCCGCCTGGCGCGCTGGGTTCTGCCCGCTGCCGGCCGTGAGCACCTGGCCTAGGATCACCTCGTCGACCTGGGCCGGCGCCACGCCGGTACTGGTGAGCAATTGGCGGATCACCGCCGCGCCCAATTCTGGGGCCGGCACCTGGGCCAAGCTGCCCTGGAAACTGCCGATGGCGGTACGGGTGGCGGCGACGATCACGACCTGTTGCATGGGTATCTCCTGAAGAGCCTGTTGTTGTAGGCCGATCATCAGCGCCGGCCACTCATTTGTAAAATTTGCTTTTCAAATACATTAATAGGCCGGGCAAAACAGTGAGGAAATCAAGCGCTCGCGATGCAGGGGCTCGAACGTGCGAAAAAATGCCTGGTCGGTGGCCTGGTAGGCGCTAACGCCTAAGGCCCGACTCTTCGACATGTCGGTGACCACTTCAATCGGCCGCCCCAGGTCGGTGTCGCGTAGTAGAAGTTCGGCACGTCCAGGCGGCTCTGGCTTTCGCGAAACGGCATGTGCGGCAGGCAGCCCGGTCACCAAGCCCACGTGGCGCACGCCGCGCCTATCGTTCAAGGCCTGTAGCAGATGGCGCCCATCGCCGCGTTCACCTGGATGTTCTGCGCCTCGGTGGTGTGGCGCGCCCACGCAGTGAAGAACACCCAGATGCCGCACGCCTGGGCCACGGCTCGATGCTGTTCCCCACCTGGCTGGTCCCGCCAGGCATTGGGTGCCCGTGCCGGAAGGCTACGAGGGCAGCGAAAACACCGAGCCCATGCCGATCAACCTGGTGTACCACACAGCCGTTATCTGCCGCCAAGGTGCAACTGTTTCGCGACTTTTTGCTCGAAGCCATCGGCCAGCCGCCTTATTGGGACCAATGGCGCAGCGGCACGCCGCACTCTTAGGTGCTAAACCGGTCTATGGGGAGTTATTTTAGCGACCCTCCCACCTTCTACCGAGCAAGAGTGACCCACCCCATGGCCAAAGCCGCTGACATCGTTGTGCAATGCCTCGAAAACGAAGGCGTGGAATACGTTTTCGGCATTCCCGGCGAAGAGAACCTCGACCTGCTCGAATCGCTGCGCACCTCGCGCAAGATCAAACTGATCCTCACCCGCCACGAACAGCCGGCCGGGTTCATGGCCGCCACGTATGGCCGCCTGACCGGCAAAACCGGCGTGTGCTTGTCTACCCTTGGCCCTGGCGCCACCAATTTGGTCACCGCCGGCGCTTACGCCTACCTGGGCGGCATGCCGATGATGATGATCACCGGGCAAAAACCGATCAAGAAATCCAAGCAGGGCCGCTTTCAGATCCTCGATGTGTGCGGCATGATGCAGCCGCTGACCAAGTACACCCACCAATTGACCTCGGCCGACAACATCCCTTCGCGGATTCGCGAAGCCGTGCGCCTGGCCGAGGAAGAAAAGCCCGGCGCGGTGCACCTGGAATTGCCCGAAGACGTCGCCGCCGAGCACACCGACAGCACGCCCATCCCGCCGAGCCTGTCGCGCCGGCCCATTGCCGAAGAAAAAGCCATACGCGCCGCCGTTGGCAAACTGCAAACGGCACGCAGCCCGATTTTGGTCCTCGGGGCTGGGGCAAACCGCAAGATGACCGCCCGCGTACTGCGCCAACTGATCGAAAAAACCGGCATCCCGTTCATCACCACGCAACTGGGCAAGGGCGTGGTAGACGAGCGCCACCCTCGTTTTCTTGGCAACGCTGCGTTGTCTGCCGGCGATTTCGTGCACCGCGCCTTGGAAGCGGCCGACCTGATCGTCAACATCGGCCACGACGTGATCGAAAAACCGCCGTTCTTCATGGTGCGCGGCGGCACCGAGGTGATCCACGTGAACTTCCGCTCGGCGGAGGTAGACCCGGTGTACTTCCCCCAAGTGGAGGTAGTAGGCGATGTGGCCAACGCCGTGTGGCAAATCAGCGAAGCCTTGGCGCCGCAGCCGCATTGGGACTTCGAACGCATCCTGGCCATCCGCGAGGCCAACGAACAGCAAACCGGCGAAGGGGCCGACGATGCGCGCTTCCCCCTGTACCCACAGCGGGTGGTGGCCGACGTCCGCCGTGTGCTGCCTTCCGACGGCATCGTGGCGCTGGACAACGGCATCTATAAAATCTGGTTCGCCCGCAACTACAAGGCGCACATGCCCAACACCGTGCTGCTCGACAACGCCCTGGCGACCATGGGCGCCGGCCTGCCTTCGGCCATGGCCGCGCGCTTGGTGCACCCCGACACACCTATCATCGCCGTGTGCGGTGACGGCGGCTTTATGATGAACAGCCAGGAATTGGAAACCGCCGTGCGCCTGAAGCTGAACCTGGTGGTGATTATCCTGCGCGACGACGGCTACGGCATGATTCGCTGGAAACAAGCCCAAATGGGCTTCGAAGACTTCGGCCTGGACTACGGCAACCCAGACTTCGTCAAATATGCCCAAGCCTATGGCGCCCAGGGCCACCGCGTCACCAGCGCCGAGGGCCTCAGGCCGCTGCTCGAAGCCTGCCTGGCCGAGCCGGGCGTGCATGTGATCGATTGCCCGGTGGATTATTCGGAAAACGACCATTTGCTGCATGTGGAGATACGCGACCGCGCGGCAGCCGTGTAAACCGGCCACATAACGGCGCCCCGGGGCCGCCCCGGCGGCGCCTACACACCACCCGAGAAGTTTGGCTATACTGCCGGCTTTTTTGCGCAGGGGCCCACGCCATGGCAAATAAGCGATACAGTTGCATTGGCCTGTTCAACCCAAAGTCGCCGGAAAACGTGGGCTCGGTGATGCGTGCAGCCGGTTGCTACGGGGTCAATTCGGTGTTCTACAGCGGCAAGCGCTATGCGCGCTCCCGCGACTTCATCACTGACACCCAGCGCGTGCACTACGAGATCCCGTTGATAGGCGTGGATGACTTGCAGATGATCATTCCCTTGGGCTGCATCCCGGTCGCCGTCGAACTGGTCGAAGGTGCGCGACCCCTGCCGCAATACACCCACCCGGACCGCGCGCTGTACATTTTCGGCCCCGAAGACGGCACACTGGATAAAAGCGTGCGCAGTTGGTGCGAAGACACCATCTATATTCCCACGCACGGTTGCATGAATTTGGCCGCCACGGTGAACGTGGTGCTGTATGACCGCATGGCCAAGGGCAACAACACCCGCTCCGGGCCAGGGCTCAAGTAAGTCGCCGCACCTAGGGAGACGCCTGCCCTGCAGGTTTTTTATAGTTGTTAGGCCCCCTTCAACACAGCGGCGAGCCCTCCCCGGCAACGCAAACCGTCGGCCAGCCGCTAAACCCAGGGGGGTCGGGAGGCTAGCCCACAAACCCAGCGTTCCAAGGCTAAAGGGTCTACATTGACCCTCGCGTTGAGGTGCTCCCGGTTCGTATGGCACGAAACATCCCCCTGCCGCCATGGTCACACCCCCATGCACCATGCGTCGGTATGCACGGCGCGCACACCTGACCCAGAGGGCCCAACATGAACACCCAAGCACTGCTCGATATTACCCACGCCCTTGTCGCAGACGATAAAGGCCTTCTGGCCATGGATGAAAGCAGCTCCACCTGCCGCAAGCGCTTCGTCGAGCAAGGGATCGACGACACCGAGCCGATGCGCCGCGCCTATCGGGAGTTGCTGATCACCGCACCGCGGCTGGGCGACAGCGTGAGCGGGCTGATTCTGTTCGATGAGACCATCCACCAGGCCAAACAGGATGGTACGCCCTTCGTCGAGTTGATTCGCCAGGCTGGGATGATCCCGGGGATCAAGGTTGACTTGGGCGCCAAGCCGCTGGCCGGGCACCCCGGTGAAACCATCACCGAAGGGCTGGATGGCTTGCGTGAGCGCCTCGAAGGCTATTACACACTCGGCGCCCGCTTCGCCAAGTGGCGAGGGGTGATTCACATTGGCCATAACACGCCCAGCGACACCGCGATCGCTGTGAACGCCCATGCCCTGGCCCGTTATGCGGCGCTGTGCCAGGAAACCGGGTTGGTGCCTATCGTCGAGCCGGAAGTGTTGATGGACGGCGACCATTCCCTGGCCCGCTGCGCCGAAGTCACCGAGCGAACGCTGCATGCGGTGTTCGCCGAACTCACGGCCCAGGGCGTGTTACTGGAAGGCATGTTGCTTAAGCCGAACATGGTCACCAGCGGAGCGGATAGCAGCGAACAGGCGGGTGTCGAGGCGGTAGCCGAAGCGACGCTGGCCGCCTTGCTGCGCTGCGTACCCGCGGCAGTGCCCGGCATTGCGTTTTTGTCTGGCGGGCAAACCCCGGAGCTTGCCAGTGCGCATTTGAATGCCATGCATCAAGGCCGCCCATTACCCTGGGCGCTCACGTTTTCCTACGGGCGCGCCTTGCAACAACCGGCGTTAACGGCCTGGAACGGTGAGCCGGCGAACGTCGAGGCGGCGCAGCAAGCGCTGTCGCAGCGCGCGGCCTACAACCGCGCAGCCTGCCAGGGTACTTATCGCGAGGGTTGAGGGGGGCCAGAACCCGGCCCCCCAAAGATAAGCACCGGCATTACCACTTCAACACCCGCGGGCCGAGGGCTGCGCCGGCTACCGCGGGCAGGGCCATGCCCAGCACGTACCAAGCCCCCCAAAAGGGAATTTGCATCTCCGGGCAGTGCAAGCAGTACACCAGGGTGGCGGCCGCCCCGGCCAGTAACCCGGCCGCCGCACCCGCCGGGCGCAAACGGGTGGGTGCCATGCCGCCCATGGCATGCATCAAGGCGATGAAACCGGGCACCGACAATAATGCAATGGCCAACGGGCACACGGCCCAGGTTTGCCCCGCCAGCAGCGGCCATAACTGGCCTGGCGGGACAGCTGCCAGCACAGCTACCGAGGCCACCCACAGCGCCGCCACCGGTACGGCGATGCCGAGCCAGGCCCCGCCCAGTGCAACCCCGGGGCGCCCCAGGCGGGCGCACACCCACGCGCAACCGCCCACCAGGGCCGCCGCGAACAGCACCTTGAGCCAAAAACGCGCCTGGGTGGCCGCCTCGGCCAAATCCGGGCGAATACCCAGCGTACCCAGCATCAATACGCACGCCCCTGCCACGGCGAGCACTATCGCCCACCCCAGCCGGCGCGCCACCCAGTGGGGGGCAACGGAGCCGGCAGAGCCTTCCAGCAGGGAGATCAGGTCATCGGTTCGCATGTTGCTTTTCTACCAGTCACGTGCCCAGGGCACGCGCGTGGCCGCTGCCGAAGGTGCTGAGCAAAAGTTATACCAAGGCAAAAGCATAGAGGCGCCGCGTTAGCCGGGCAACGCGGAATATTTTTTTCTGCCGCTGTAACAAGCCGGCCAACCCCTGCGTAGTACCTGGCAGGCCAACAACCGTTGCCCTGAAAACACTCATTGTGGAGTTTTACCTATGAATGCTCGCCACCTGGCTATCGCCCTTGCAGGTTCCCTATCCTCGGCCATCGCCGTGCTCGCCACCACCGCCCACGCTGCAGACGCAGCCGCCCCCGAGAAATGCTATGGCGTGGCGTTGAAGGGGCAGAACGACTGCGCGGCAGGGCCCGGCACCACCTGCGCCGGCACCTCCAAGGTCGACTACCAGAAAAACGCCTGGAAGCTGGTCCCGGCCGGCACCTGCACGCAAATCAAGACGCCCAACGGCAGCGGTTCGCTCACCCAGGGGCCCGGCCCCGCCTAAGGCAGCCAAAAGGAGCTGAACATGCCATGCCTGCGCTTGCCTGATGATGCCGGGGCCGCGTTCAAACCCGAGCACTTCTCGCACATCGACCAAGCCCGCCAACCGGTCGGCTTCTTCGAAATCCATGCGGAAAACTACATGGGCGCAGGCGGGCCGCCCCACGCCCGGCTGGGCCGCCTGAGCGAAGACTACGCCTTGTCGGTACACGGCGTTGCCCTCTCGCTCGGCGGCCCGGGCCCACTGGACACCGAGCACCTGGGGCGGCTAAAGGCGCTATGCGACCGTTACCAGCCAGAAAGCGTTTCCGAACACCTGGCCTGGTCACGGCATGGGAGCACCTACCTTAACGACCTGCTGCCATTGCCGTACAACGCCACCACCCTGGCTCGGGTGGTAGGCCATGTGTCGCACCTGCAAGAGGCCCTGGGCCGCACGGTGCTGTTGGAAAACCCGTCGACCTATGTGCGCATGGCGCACAGCGATATGCACGAAACGGATTTTCTCGCCGAGGTGGCGCGCCAAAGTGGGTGTGGCTTGTTGCTAGACCTGAACAACGTGCAAGTGTGCGCGGCCAATCACGGCTTCGACCCGTATCAATATCTGGCCCGGTTTCCCCTGCACGCCGTTGCGCAGGTTCACCTTGCCGGGCATGCCCTGAGCGTGGACGACCACGGGCACACATTGGTGCTCGACAGCCACGACAGGCCGGTTACCGATAGCGGTTGGGCGCTGTATGAAACCCTGATCGAACGCCACGGCCCCTTGCCCACGCTGGTGGAATGGGACGCGAGCATTCCTGCCTGGCCCTGCCTGCTGCGCGAAGTGCGCCAGGCCCAGGCGATCCTGGCCCGTTACCGCAGAAGGAACCCGTGATGTGCACCCCGATCTACGACCGCTTCGCCGAGGCACTGTTGGCACCGGCCGGTCACTACCCCGGCGACTTGTTCAAGGGTAATGAGAGCCAGTTGCGCCACGGTTTTGCCGCCTACCGCAACAACGTAATCGGCAGCCTGATCCAGGCGCTGGCCTCACGCTTTCCGGTCACACATACACTGGTCGGCGAGGCATTTTTTCAGGCCATGGCGGCGCAATTCATTCACGTGTCTGCGCCACAATCCCCGATGCTGGCCGATTATGGCGACGGCTTGGCCGCGTTCGTCGCTGGCTTCGAACCGGCGGCTTCGGTTCCCTATCTGGCCGACGTCGTTCGGCTGGAAACCGCTCGCAGCCAAGCGTACCACGCCGCCGATGCGCCGCCGCTGGCGGCAGCAGCACTGGCGGCCGTGCCAGCGCAGCAACTGCTGGGCCTTCGCCTGACCTTGCACCCCGCGGCACGCGTGGTGCGCTCGGCCTGGCCGATCCTGACCCTATGGGAAATGAACACCGGCGCCCGCCCCTGGGCAGAGCTCGACCATTGGCGCGGCGAGCATGTGCTGGTTGCAAGGCCGCATTTGAACGTGGTCTGCCATCGTTTGGGCGAAGGGCAGGCCATGTTTCTGCATGCCCTCGGCGCCCACCTAACGTTATCGCAAGCCTGCGAGCAAGCGCAGCGCGAGCACCCCGGCTTCAACCTCGAAGGCGCAATGGTCTGCGCGCTACAGGCCGGCGTTTTTCTCAGCTTCAGCTAACCCAACACAGGTACCTCACCATGTATGCAAGCGAAAGCCGCCTTTGCCCCGCCCCCCTTCGTTCGTTCCTGCAGCGGGTTGGGCTCGCGCCCCATGACCTGATCGCATTGCTGGCGCGCATTGGCGTGGGCGGTGTGTTTTTTCAATCGGGCCAAACCAAGCTCGACGGCTGGCAACTGGCCGAATCCACCGTTTATTTGTTCCAAACCGAATACCGGCTGCCGCTGATCGATTCGGCCCTTGCCGCCTACCTGGCAGCCTTTTGCGAGAACGTTTTTTCCGTGCTGCTCATATTGGGGCTGGCCAGCCGCCTATCGGCGGGGGTGCTGCTGGCCATGGCGGTGGTGATCCAAGTGTTCGTTTACCCCGGCGCCTGGCCGACCCATGCGACCTGGGCGGCGGCATTGTGGGTGGTGATCGCAGGCGGGCCCGGCCGGGTCGCCCTAGACGCCGCCATAGCGCGGGTACTGAAGCTCAGCAGCCGGCCCGCGAAACCCCGCTAAGCGCTCAACCCAGTGCGCTGCGATACAGCGCAGCCAGCGACTTCAGCGCTCGGTGCAGGGCCACCCGCACCGCACCCTCCGACATGCCGAGCTGTTGTGCGGTGTCGCGAACGGTGCTGCCCTCAAGCGAAATCAACTGCACGATGTCGCGTTGCGGGCGCGAGAGCCGTTCGAGCAAGGCCTCCACGGTGTAGCTGTCCTCACCCTCATGGGGGTACTCGGCAGGTAGGGTATCGATCACCTCTTCCAGGGGAACATCGATGTGGCGGCCACGCCGCCTCATCGAGTCGATGAATTTGTTGCGCGCAATGGTCGAAATCCATGGCCCAACGGGCCTTTTGCTATCCCAGGTCGCACGCTTGAGGTGGACGGCGAGCAGGATTTCCTGAACGACATCTTCGGCGTCAGCCGGTACACCCACTTGGCTGCAACGCCGCCGTGCCAAGCCGCGAAGGTACGGTGTAACAGCCTGTAAAAACGCCCTATACGCTTGCTGATCGCCTGCGTTACCCCGGGCAAGCAACACACTCCATTGTGATTCAAGGCTTTTGCTCATGCCGTGCCCATGGTGTTCGGAAAAACGCCGGCCAGTACCCCTACGGTTCACGTGTCTCTGCCACCGCGGCCTGGCGAAACGGGGCGTACCATAACGCTTCTGTTCGCCGGCGTGGACCGTTGGGGGCCACAAAACCGCCACAGGACGTTACAGGTTGTGGCAACAGCCATTGAGCGACACCGCCGGCCTATGCACCCGTGGCCGATAGCCGACCATGAAACGCTCAGCTATACTGCGCTCACATGCACCCTAGCGTGTGCTTCTCGCCACCATCTCCAGCCCCACAGCAGCCACTACGACGCGCTTTTTCCTAGCGCCCAGGGCGGTAGCATTCCATTCGTGCACTGGCGCTACCGCAACACCACCGCCTATCGCGGCGCCACAAAGTGGGCCCGGCCGAACTGGCGGGGGGCCTGTAGGTAATGTTTCCGGCCCACCATGGCCCGGGAACGCATGGAGTGATCCTCAAGGCCTGTGCCCAGGCGCAGTTCAGCCCTAACGTTGTGCAACATGCCCGCCAAATGCCCCCCCCGCGGGGCTGGTCGCTGGGGGTATGGGCGTTGCACTGATGCCAAGCTTGTTCCTCGACGCGGTTCAGCCTCGGGGCGTGGCGCTTATGGCGCTGTATGGCGAAGGCGCCCTGATCGCCTACGAACTGGCGATGGTCTATCGACCACAGAGCGTTTTGATTTCAAAGCCTCGGTTCACCTCGCCGAAGGCCTGCCTGGCCGAGTTAGCGAGCCTCTGATCGGGTAAGCCGCCGGCGAAGCGATACCCCAACGTACATCTTTTGCCACCGAGGCTGCGGCGCGATCGCGCACGCCCCTGCATCCCGACCACCCACTACTCCCCCGGGCGCTCGCCCGTGGGCGCGAGGCGCTCATCATGAAACGATTTCAAGCGTTGGACAGCTTCAGGGGGGTGTGCGCGATGTGCGTCGCCGTTTACCACCTGCACATCGCCCAGAGCGTGGGTGAATGGGCGTTTTTTCGCAACGCCCATTACCTGGTGAGCTTTTTCTTCGTGCTGAGTGGGTTCGTGATGCTGCACACCTATGGCCCACGGCTGGGCTGTGCGCGGCAGCTCAAGGCATTCATGATCAGCCGCACCTTTCGGCTGTATCCATTGCACGTGGTCATGCTGGTATTGGCCATCGGCCTGGAAGTCATGAAACTACTGGCCGAGCAGCACGGCTGGGTATTCAACCAGCCCAGCTTCACCGGCCAGCGCGCGGTGGGAGAGATGCTGCCGAACCTGTTGTTGGTACAAGCCTGGTGGCCTGCATTCAACGCACAGTCGTTCAACTACCCCGCCTGGAGCATCAGCGTTGAATACTGGACATACCTGATCTTCGCCCTGCTGTTATGGGCATTCCACACACAAGCGCTGAGGCTGTTCGCCGGCGTGGCACTGGCCGCGTTCCTGGCCCTGGCCGTGGGGTATGCGGGCCTGACGCCGTTGGTATGGCAGGGCTTGTCGTGTTTTTTCGCCGGTGCCGTCACCTACCGGCTTTATTGTGCGGTGCGCGCCGCCACGCCAGTTGCCCCTTGGCTGTTCACGGCGTTGGAGATCGCCAGCCTAGGGCTGGTGATGGCGGCCCTGGTCGCGCCTCTGCCACAAAAGGGTATCCTGCTGAGCCTGCTGTTTTGCCTGGTGATCCTGGTGTTCGCCTTCGACGCTGGCGCGCTCTCGGCGTGGCTGCGCCAGCGCCCGTTCGCGATGCTGGGCCAATTGTCGTATTCGATTTATATGGTCCACGCCTTCGTTATCTTCTTCGCCACCTTGGCGCTCACCTTGGGCGGCAAGATACTCGGCAGCCACTGGGTGATTTATCCCAGCGATGGCGCGCCTCCTTACCTGTCACTGCACGCTGCCGGTTACGACAACGCCCTGTTGCTGGCGCTGCTGGCGGTAATCGTGGGTGTGTCTTGGTTCAGCTACCGGCTGATCGAACTTAAGGGCATCACCGCGGGCAAGTACTTGAGCCAACGCGGCCGGAGCGGGGTGCTGGCGGCTAGGGAAGGTTGAGCCAAGCCGGAGGGGCGACGGCTCATTGGCCTGCCAGCTCGGGGCGATACGCCCATCCTTATGTGTGCAGGCAAACCCGAACGGTCGCTCACTTTTAGCACTCAAATCATTAGCCTACGAAGCAACTGGTCAAAAGTTGGCCATTTGCTATACCTCTAGAGGATCCAAATATCCCATAAGCGCAGTGCAAAAAAAAACAGCGGTTTGGCAGCCGCGATAACAGAGAGTGAGCATGGACAACATCGTAGTCGCCGACAAAGCCACCCAGCAAATCAGCGAAGCGGCATGGGGCGATATGCGGCTAAATGGTCCGAGCGTGGTGAAAGTACCGGTGGAGCCCGCGCAGGTGGCCACTGCCACCCGCAGCGGCCAGGATCTACTCTTGACCCTTAAAAGTGGCGAACACATTACTGTCAGCCAGTTTTTCACGGCCAATACCGCTGGGCAAACCAGCGACATGGTGTTCGAAAATGAAAACGGCGCGCTATGGGAAGCCCATTACGACGCCCAAGCCTTTAAGGGTTTTGCCTTCGAACCCCTCGCCTCCATCGACGAACTGCTCGCCGGCGCCGGTGTGGTAGGCAGCGCCACCCCTGAATGGGCGATCGCCGGGCTCGGTGTGCTGGGCGCTGGCGGCGCTGTGGCCGCAGCCAGTAGTATTCATTCCGATGGTGGCGGCAATGGCGGCGGTGATGTGGCCGCGCCCGCGCGCCCTACCCAACTGGCCTTGAGCGCCGACGGGCTGACCGTGAGCGGCAACGGCGAAGCAGGCACCACCGCCAGCGTGCGCGACGCAGCCGGAAACCTGCTCGGCAGTGCCGTGGTGGGCAGCGATGGCACGTTCCAGATCACGCTGCCCGCACCCTCCCCCGACGGCGAAACGCTGCAGGTGCAACTCACCGATGGAGCGGGCAATGTTTCCTTACCCGGCATCCTGCAAACGCCGGGTGTGCTCGCCGATGCGCTGCAAGGCCTCGCCATCAGCGCCGACGGCCTCACCCTCACAGGCCACGGCGAGCCCGGCGCCACAATAGTGGTGCGCAGCCTTGACGGCAGCGTGCGCGGCACCGCGCAAGTAGCTGCCGACGGCACCTTCTCGGTTGGCCTGGACACCGCACACCTCAACGGCGAAGTGCTTCAGGTGAGCCAGGCTGACGCCGCCGGCCACGCCGAAACGGTCACCTTCAACGCCCTGGACGTTACCCCGCCGGCAGCGCCCACTGAGCTGGCCATGGCCAGCACCGGCTTGGAATTAAGTGGGCGGGCCGAACCCGGCAGCACAGTAGAGGTGCGTGACCTCGACGGTGGCGCTCGGTAGCACATTGACCGGCACCGATGGTCATTTTCAGGTCCTGCTGAGTAGCCCCCGAAACAATGGCGAAATCTTGGAAGTGATTGCCGCCGACGCGGCTGGCAATATATCGGCACCGGCCATTCTCGCGACCATCGATACCACTGTGCCACCGGCCGTCACGGACCTTGCGGTATCGGCCGATGGTTTGACCGTGACCGGCTTCGGTGAGGCCGGCGCAGGGCTGAGCGTCAGCGATGCCAACGGCTACCTGCTCGGCAGCGGCAACGTCGACAGCGACGGCCGCTTCAGCCTGACGCTGGACACCGCCGCGACCGCCGGCAGCCAACTGACCGTGATGGAGCGTGACGCCGCGGGTAATACCTCGCCGCCCGCCACTGTCGTTGCGCCCGGTGCCTTCGCGCCCAACGTGCCCAGCGGCCTGGCCTTGAGCAGCGACGGCCTGACGCTAAGCGGCACGGCCGACGCCGGCAACACGGTGCGGGTGTTCGGGCGGCTGGCGAGCTATTAGGCCAGGCATCGGTCGATAGCAGCGGCTATTTCAGCGTGAGCCTGGCCAGTGCCCAACTCAATGGCGAGGTGCTCAGCGTTAACGCCACCGCCACAAACGGATTGAACTCGTTGCCCGCACACCTGGTAGCGGCCGACGTTACCCCGCCGGCAGCGCCTAGTGACCTTGCGTTGGCCGTCGATGGCGGCAGCCTCGGCGGCCACGGCGAAGCGGGTGCCACGGTGACCGCTCGCGACACGGCTGGCACTGTACAGGGCACTGCCCAAGTGGCCGCCGATGGTAACTTCACCCTCGTATTGGCCAACCCACTGGCTAACGGCCAGCAATTGGCATTGACGCAAGCCGACCATGCCGGGAACGTATCGCCCATCGCCAACCTGTTTGCCCCCGACACCACTGCACCCAGCGCCCTCAGCAGCGTGGCGATCAATGCCGCGGGCGCGCAAGTAACCGGCGTCGGCGAACCCGGTGCCACGGTCACGGTCACTGATACCACCGGCGTTGTATTGGGCACCGCCCAAGTGTCGGCCGGCGGCACATTCAGCATAGTGCTGGCGCCACCACAGGTGAATGCGCAAGTGTTGAGCGTGCAGCAAGCCGATGCTTCGGGAAATATGAGCGTGCCCACCTCGGTCACCGCGCCAGATCTCACACCGCCAGACGCGGCGCTCAACCTACAGCTGACCAATGGCGCCCAGTTGAGCGGCACTGGCGATGCCGGCACCCACGTGCGTGTGGCGCTTGCCGACGGCACACAGTTGGGCGACGGCACCGTAGCGGCCGACGGCACGTTCACGGTCAACCTGGGCGCCCCCCAGGCGAATGGCCAAGTGTTGCAGGTGACCCTCACCGATGCCGCGCAAAACATCTCACCGGTGGCCAGCCTCACCGCGCCAGACACTACCGCCCCGCTGGCCCCGGCCGCGCTGCAACTGGTAAACGGCGGCGCGCTACTGGAAGGCACTGGCGAAGCCGGCGCCAGCGTGACCGTGACAAGCCAGGCCGGGGCGCTATTGGGCACCGCTGAAGTGGCGGCGGACGGCACCTTCCGTGTGGCGCTGAACAGCCCGCAACAAAACGGCGAAGCCTTGCTGGCCAGGCAAAGCGACGCTCAGGGTAATACCTCCCCTCCCGCCGAGATCACCGCCCCCGACCTCACC
>NZ_JAAOCA010000150.1 GCF_014694385.1 Pseudomonas typographi
GGCTGCACCCCATCACCCTCGGCCTCTCCAAGCAGTTGCTGCCGGTTTATGACAAGCCGATGATCTACTACCCGATCTCGGTGCTGATGCTGGCGGGCATCCGTGAGATTTTAGTGATTTCCACCCCACTGGACCTGCCGCAGTTTCGCAACCTGCTCGGCGATGGCAGCCAGTTCGGCGTGCACATCAGCTATGCCGAGCAGCCTGCGCCCGATGGCCTGGCGCAGGCGTTCCTGATCGGCGAGCAGTTCATCGGCAACGACTCGGTGTGCCTGGTGCTGGGCGACAACATCTTCCATGGCCAGCACTTCTCCGAACAGCTCAAGCGCGCGTTGTCGCGGCCCACGGGCGCCACTGTGTTCGGCTACCTGGTCAAAGACCCGGAG
>NZ_JAAOCA010000151.1 GCF_014694385.1 Pseudomonas typographi
AAGGCCAGGCCGGCGCCGATAATCGCCCCAATGGGGTTGCCGGTCTGTGCGAACCCAATAACCGCGCCAATGGCGACCTGGGCAACCTTTTTGACGGCACTGCTCATTACTCAACTCTCCAGACCGCCAGCGGCGTGCAGTCGATGCGCCCTACTCCATCGTCGGCAACGGACCAGTATTCGTTGGCCCAGAACACCGCCATGCTTCGGCCGCCTGGGGCGTCGTACATCGTCACATCGCCGCGCTGTATGTACGCCGGCGATACCCGGCTGAAGCACGCATCCCAAGCGGCCTCGAGGCTGCCGTGGTTTTGCTTGAGCAGGCGCTTGGCGCCCGCCTCAGTCGTGTACTTGCCGCGGTAGACGG
>NZ_JAAOCA010000152.1 GCF_014694385.1 Pseudomonas typographi
ATCCAAAGGTTCTGTCACTACCGGCACATCGGGGGCTTACTACTACGTGGATTTGACGCTGGCGTGCGTTGACCCTGTGGTAGCATTCAAGTGCACCAGCGACTTTGCATATTTGCTTAGCCAGACTAATAACGGTAACGGAACGTGGACGTTTCGGTTCGGTAGCTACTCGCCGGGACAGGCCATAAGCTACTGGCTGTTCGATGTCCCGCCTACGGGCGGATCGACCTACGGGATGCAGGTATTCAACGCGACAGGCAGCCTAGTTTTCGACGCGCTGTATCCGTATCTAAATCCGACGCAGATATACCAAGATACCAGCGGTGCCCTCATCGGTTCTAATGTCACGCTCACCGGGGATGC
>NZ_JAAOCA010000153.1 GCF_014694385.1 Pseudomonas typographi
CTATCAGTGAAGACTGGGCCGCTGATAGATGCATAACCATGCGCCGCGCCATCGTCAGAGCCGCTGCCGAGATCGGGAGGACGATGGCATGAGCACCGAGAAAATGCGGGAAGAGTTTGAGGCGTGGGTCGAGGCGAACTTTGGCCTTTCTGTCCGCCGCAACCCTGCAGGGGCGTACCAGTCGTTTGGCGTGTATGCAGCATGGGAAGCATGGCAAGCCTCCCGCGCTGCTTGGACTTGCCCCTACCAAACCGGACACCAACTCCCCGTTAAATTGATGCTGCTGCCAAGCGCCTAAACTCTCTCGGCGACCGATATTTCAAAGCGCTGTGCGGATGCTGCTCGTTGTAATGCTCGA
>NZ_JAAOCA010000154.1 GCF_014694385.1 Pseudomonas typographi
CAGCGCGATACCCAGGCTGGGGTCGAGGTTAACCGCATCGTCGAACGGCAATTCTTCCTCGCCGTCAGGGCCGAGAAACACGCTCGCGGACAGGTACCGGGCGTTGCGGTATTTCTGCGCCTCGCCGCCAACAAACATCGCCTCCATCACACCGAAGGCGTGCTTGCGAACGTGGATATCGAATTTCTCGGTGATTTCCTTGCCCTTGACGGTATGAGTCCACTCCACCGTTTTCTTCACGAAGGCGTCGGTAATGACGCCTCCCTTTTTCTTCAAGTCGGCCAGCTTCATGGGTTCGCCTTATGCAGTTTTGGGAACCCAGGCAGACCCGCCCGAGCGCTGAATGGACA
>NZ_JAAOCA010000155.1 GCF_014694385.1 Pseudomonas typographi
TCATGCGCCAGCCGGTCGAGCCCGCCACATAGTTCGTCGACTGGATGTAATCGCCGATCTTCGCGCTGGTGATGGTGCCGTCGGCGATGAACGCCTGGCTGATGTACACCTGGCCGCTCTGGACCACGAAGGGCGTGAAGACTGTCCCCCCGGCGGTGGTCCCGACGACGGCGAACCGGTCCGCCGATACCAAGAACTGGCTTTGCAGGCCCGCATCGGTGTTCTCGATCCCCAGCCCAATCCCGGCCGCCACGTACTGGCCGTTGGTGGTGAGCTGCATCTTCACCGACCACATGGTCGAAAGTGTGCCGTCGGTACTGGCCTGGGCGGTGGCCACGGTCT
>NZ_JAAOCA010000156.1 GCF_014694385.1 Pseudomonas typographi
CCACCACCTTGCCCGGTGCGATCCAGGCGCTACCCACCAATGTCGTGCTGTCGACTTTCGACGCGGTGAAGCAAGGCCTGACCGTAGCCACCATGCGCATCACCTGGGATGCCCCCAAGGGCGCCCAAAGCTACAACGTATGGTGGAAGCGTGATTCGGGTGACTGGATCTATGCCGGCGTCACCTACACCGCCGCCATGGAGGTAAGCGGGATCTACACCGGCACCTATACCGCGCGCGTATCGGCGGTGGGCGTGAGCGGCAATGCCTCGCTGTGGGCCTATTCGGAAGCCACCCAGCTTTACGGCAAAACCGGTGAGCCGCCGGC
>NZ_JAAOCA010000157.1 GCF_014694385.1 Pseudomonas typographi
CCACGGTCGTCAGCTACACCGAGGTCATCGACGCCAAGCTGCAGTACCCCTACACCGCGCTGGTGGGGATCAAGATCGACGCCAGTCAGTTTTCGTCGATCCCGGAACGCGCGTTTCGTATCAAGGGTCGCGTCATCCAGGTGCCGAGCAACTACACGCCGAGCACCCGCAGTTACATCGGCACCTGGGATGGCACGTTCCAGTCTGCATGGACCGATAACCCGGCCTGGATCTACCGCGACGTCATCCTGAACGACCGCTACGGCCTGGGCCGCTTCATCAGCGATGCCCAGGTGGACAAGTGGGCGCTGTACCAGATCGCTC
>NZ_JAAOCA010000158.1 GCF_014694385.1 Pseudomonas typographi
CCGGTTGTTTGCTGATCAGGTTCATCTCGCGCATCAACTTACGTACCTTGAATCGCCCGATTTGCATGCCGTCCTCTTTCATCATCAGCATGATGCTTCGACTGCCCGCAGCGCTTCGGCTTTGGGTAAACAATTCGCTCACGCGGCTGCGCAAAATCACCCGTTCGGCATCAGGGGATCGGCGTTTTCGACAGTGTGCGTAGTAGCAAGATCGGGTGACTTCAAATACCGAGCACAACAGATCAACCGGCTCCTCGGAGCGAAGCTGATCGACTAACGCGAGCGCTCGTGTTCCTCGGCCATCAAGAGCGCGGTAGCC
>NZ_JAAOCA010000159.1 GCF_014694385.1 Pseudomonas typographi
TCGTCGACTGGATGTAATCGCCGATCTTCGCGCTGGTGATGGTGCCGTCGGCGATGAACGCCTGGCTGATGTACACCTGGCCGCTCTGGACCACAAAGGGCGTGAAGACTGTCCCCCCGGCGGTGGTACCAACGACGGCGAACCGGTCTGCCGATACCAAGAACTGGCTTTGCAGGCCCGCGCCAGTGTTCTCGATCCCCAGCCCAATCCCGGCCGCCACGTACTGGCCGTTGGTGGTGAGCTGCATCTTCACCGACCACATGGTCGAAAGTGTGCCGTCGGTACTGGCCTGGGCGGTGGCCACGGTCTGAA
>NZ_JAAOCA010000015.1 GCF_014694385.1 Pseudomonas typographi
GTATTGGCAATCGTTGCGTCGCTACTCGCTTCCTGTACCAAAGGGCAAAGCGGCCTGCCTTACGATGCTTGGCGCTTGGGCTTTTTTGCACCTAACTACATGGACGTTTGGATCGAAACCGCTGATGTCGTCGACATCAAGGGCCGGATTTTTCGGAGGGCGATGGCGGGGGTTGCGTCAATTAGCAGGCCCGCCGGATTGAAAGGCAACCCAAGGGGCTGGCCTACCGATCCTGGCTGGGGCGCCGGCAAGCATGTACGTGGCGCAGCGCTCCCTCGACTGATATACGTTCGCTGGCAATCGCTGGTCGAACCACAAACCTACGAAGCTTACATCCCCATCCCCGAAGCCACACACATCGCGATGGTGAAAGGCAAAAAACATTTCGCGAGTTCGACGGCAAATGGATCATCGACCACCGCTACGGCCTGACCGTCGGTCTGGCGCCTGGAGGCATCGCCAAGGTCTGGATCTCAGGGCCCTGCTTGGCCCCTATCGAGGTCACGAGGGTGCAAGCCGACGTCGCGAAACTGGGCCCCGATAGCGGCCGCTCGGGCGGCGTTTATGCGCTTCCCCTCAAGCCCCAGAGCGAAGCCTACATTCAGAAATACGGCATTCCTTACGACACCTGGTGACCTCGCCGGGCCAAGGCGGGTGGCGGCCAACCACCTGCCTCATACCTAAAAAATAGCTCTGCCTCGTTGCTGCCACCCCGCAGAGCCATACCCTCGGCGTGGGCGCGGAGCAAACCTGCCGCTTACAAAATCACCCGCAAGCACTGCCCGGCGTGGTACAGCGAAAACCCGGTTTCATAAAATGCACTGCGCAGCCCCGGCACGCTGACCGGTTTATTGGCCGAAAACGGAATGGGCAGGTCTTCGGCGCGGTCGGTCAACAGGAATTCAGCCAAGGCGCGGCCCACCACCGTGCCGGTGGTGTTGCCCCGGCCGTTGTAGCCGGTTACGGCTACCAGCCCGGCGGCTGGTTCATACAGGCGCATCAGGTGGTCGGGGGTGAAGTCGAGCATGCCTGTCCAGTGCATGTCCCATTCCACCTTGCCCAGCGCGGGAAAGTAATGGCGCTGGATACGGTCGGCCCACGCCTTGATGAACCAGGCCGGCTTGTTGTCGACCCGGCCCAGGCTACCCAGCAATAGCCGGCCCTCGCTGTCGCGGCGGATGCTGCTGAGCACCGCGCGGGTGTCCCACGAGCCCTGGCCGTGGGGCAGCACGCCCTCGGCCGCGGCGCCTTCCAGCGGGCGCGAAGCCACTTGGTAGTAATAGCCACGGAAGTAATTGCCGCGTACCACGCTCCATTCACCCTCGGTATAGGCACCGGTGGAGATCACCACTTTATCGGCCAGTACACTGCCGGCGGCGGTATGGGCCCGCCAGCCGAACCCCTCGCGCTGCAGGCCGGTGACTGCGCTTTGCTGGAACAACCTGCCGCCCAGGCGCTCGACCACCGCGGCCAGGCCACGGGCGTAGGCCATCGGGTTGAGGGTGCCGGCACGGCGGTCTAGCAGCGCCGCCGCCACCTTGTCGGTGCCGCAGTACTCTTCGCAGCGCCCGCCGCTCAGCAACTCGACGTCCGCGCCACGGCGGCTCCATTGCGCGTGGCGGGCGCGCAGGTCTGCCACCCCGGCGGGGTTATGGGCCATGTGCAAGGTGCCTTCGTTGCGGGCCTGGCAGTCGATGCCGTGGCGCTCGATCATGGCGAACACCTCGGCCGGGGCCTGGCCCAGTACGCTGTTCAAGCGCGCACCCTGCACCGGGCCTAACGTGGCCTCCACGTCGTCGGGCTTGATCCAGGTACCGGCGTTTACCAACCCCACATTGCGCCCGGAGCCGCCATGGCCGACCCGATTCGCATCGATCACCACCACCGTGCGGCCCTGTTCCAGCAGATGGATCGCCGCGCATAAACCGGTAATCCCCGCACCGATCACGCACACCTCGGCGGTGGTTTCCCCAGCCAACGGGGTGCCGGGCGCGGACGGCGGCAGCACGTGTTCCCACAAACATTGTTGACGCAGTTGGCTGGCCATTTGGTTTTGCGGACCTCGCGAAGGCATGAATTAACCCACGAAAGTGCCCGCCAGGGCGGGCACAAACCGAGGATACCGGGGCTCAGTCGAAGACGATACCCTGGGCCAGGGGCAACTCCCGGGAATAGTTGATGGTGTTGGTCTGCCGGCGCATGTAGCCCTTCCAGGCATCAGAGCCAGACTCACGGCCGCCGCCGGTTTCTTTCTCGCCGCCGAAGGCGCCGCCGATTTCCGCACCGCTGGTGCCGATATTGACGTTGGCGATACCACAGTCGCTGCCCGCCGCGCCCTGGAAACGCTCGGCTTCGCGCAGGTCGGTGGTGAAAATGCACGATGACAGCCCTTGGGGCACATCGTTGTTGAGCTTAAGCGCTTGCTCAAAGCTGTCATAGCCGAGCACGTAAAGGATCGGCGCAAAGGTTTCATGGCGCACCACGGCGGTTTGCCCCGGCATGTCGACAATGGCAGGGGCGACGTAATAGGCATTGGGGTACTGCTCGGCCAATTGGCGCTCGCCGCCGGATACCTGCCCGCCTTCTTCACGGGCTTGGACGAGGGCGCTTTGCATGGCCTCGAAAGAGGCTTTGTCGATCAACGGCCCGACCAGGTTGTTCTGTCGCGGGTCGCCGATGCGCACCTTGGCATAGGCGGCCTTGACCCGGGCTAGCAGTTCATCCTTGATCGAGTGGTGCGCGATCACCCGGCGCAGGCTGGTACAGCGTTGGCCGGCAGTGCCCACAGCGGCGAACAGGATGCCACGCACGGCAAGGTCGAGGTCGGCGCTGGGGGCGACGATCATGGCATTATTACCGCCCAGTTCAAGGATGCTGCGGCCAAAGCGGGCGGCCACGCGCGGGCCCACTTCGCGGCCCATGCGGGTGCTGCCGGTGGCGCTGAGCACCGCCACACGGGGGTCGTCGGCCAGGGTTTGGCCCGCTTCACGGGCGCCCAGTACCACGCTCGCCAACCCCACTGGGGCGTCACCGAACCTTTGCAGGGCTTTTTCGAGCAGCGCTTGGCAAGCCAGCGCGGTCAGCGGGGTTTTCTCCGATGGTTTCCACACCACCGCGTTACCGCACACCAACGCCAGGGCGGTGTTCCAAGACCATACCGCTACCGGGAAGTTGAACGCGCTGATCACCCCCACCACACCCAGCGGGTGCCAGGTTTCACGCATGTGATGGCCGGGGCGCTCGGAGGCGATGGTCAGGCCATACAGCTGCCGCGACAGGCCCACGGCGAAGTCGCAAATGTCGATCATTTCCTGCACTTCCCCCTGGCCCTCCTGGGTGATCTTGCCCGCCTCGATGCTCACCAGTTCCCCGAGCGCAGCCTTGTTCTCGCGCAGCACTTCGCCGAACACCCGCACCAACTCACCACGGCGCGGCGCCGGCACATTGCGCCAGTGCTCGAACGCCAACTGGGCTTGGCCAAGGGCCTGCTCAACCGCCGCTTTGCCTTGCAGCGTCACTGAAGCGATCTGGCTGCCGTCGATGGGGGTATGCACCGGGTGGTTGCCGTTCTGGTAGGCCGAAGCCGGTACGCCCAAGCTTTGAAGCAGGCCATCGATCATGGGAGCTCTCCTGAGAAGCAGGTAAAAAACGCGTGATATCGCACCGAGTATCGGCCCGCCAAGGCCCCACCGACAAGCGAGGAATCGGCAGCATATTATTCCTTGCCGGAATGCTCTATGGGCGAGCACGGCCTATAGGGGCTATGGTTCGCGCCCCACGTTCGCTACTTTGCGGAATGACACCCGGACTTTTTTTCGCTTGCGCCGCTTGTTTTTCCTCGCTTTGATGAACCCCCACGCCACGTTGCCGGAGCCCCCACCATGCCTGCCTCAGGTTTTGTCAGCCCCGATGCCATCCGCGCACAGTTTTCGCGCGCCATGTCGGATATGTACAAGCAGGAAGTACCCCTGTACGGCACCTTGCTGGAGCTGGTGGCCGCTACCAACGAGGCCGTGCTGGCCGAGCAACCCGCCGTTGCGCAGGCCCTGCGCCGCAGCGGCGAGTTGCAGCGGCTTGGCGCCGAGCGCCATGGTGCGATCCGTGTGGGCACCGCCGAGGAATTGGCCACCGTGGCCCGGCTGTTCGCGGTGATGGGCATGCAGCCGGTGGGTTACTACGACCTGACGCCCGCCGGCGTACCGGTGCATTCCACGGCATTTCGCGCCGTGCATGAAGCGTCGCTGCAGGTGAGCCCGTTTCGCGTGTTCACCTCGTTGCTGCGCCTGGAATTGATCGCCAACGCCGAGTTACGCGATACCGCCGCGCAGATTCTCGCCCGCCGGCAGATTTTCACGCCTGGCGCCCTGGCGCTGATCGAGCAACACGAAACCGCCGGCGGCCTCGACCCAGCCCAGGCGGATGAGTTCGTGCGCCAAGCGCTGGAAACCTTCCGCTGGCACCATGAAGCTACCGTCACCTCGGCGCAGTACCGGGCATTGCATGAGCAACATCGCCTGGTCGCCGACGTGGTAGCGTTCAAGGGGCCCCACATCAACCACCTGACCCCACGCAGCCTCGACATCGACCGCATTCAGCAGGGCATGCCGGCCAAAGGCATCGTGCCCAAAGCGGTGATCGAAGGCCCGCCACCACGCCGCCACCCGATTTTGCTGCGCCAAACCAGCTTCAAGGCACTGCAGGAGCAGGTCGCGTTCACCGACCAACGCAGCGCCGAAGGCAGCCACACTGCCCGCTTTGGCGAAATCGAACAGCGTGGCGCCGCCCTGACCCCGGCCGGCCGGGCACTCTACGACCGCCTGCTGGCCACCTCGCGCGAGGCGCTTGCGGGTGTGCCCAGCGAAGGCAACGCCAGCGATTACATGCGCCTGCTGGGGGAGCATTTCAGCGAATTCCCAGATAACCTGGAGCACATGCACAACCAGGGCCTGGCGTGGTTTCGCTACCGCCCCACCGAGCGGGGCCTGGCCGCCGCGGCTGGGCATGGTCGCACCCTGGACGCGCTGGTCCGCGATGGGCATGTGGTGTTCGAGCCGATCGTGTACGAAGACTTTTTGCCGGTGAGCGCCGCCGGTATTTTCCAATCGAACCTGGGCGACGATGCACAAAACGAGTACGGCCAAAACGCTAACCAGGCTGAATTCGAGGCCGCGCTCGGCCGTGCGGTGATCGACGAAATGAGCCTGTATCAGGCCACCCAGCAGCGGTCGATCGAGCAGTGCCTGCAGCGCTTCGGGTTACCGGCTGCACCTGAGGCGGGTAGCATGCCCTCGTAACGGCATCGTCGAGGGGTTTGCCACAGGGCGCACATTGAGCATAACGGCCACCCCTGGAAGGGGTATGGCCGTTGCGAGGTGGCCCCACCGGTTCGCTTGGGCGAAGCCGGCCTTAGGACAGCACGCACTCCTTGAGCTTCTTGCCAGGCCGGAAGGCTACCGTGTTACTGGCGCGAATTTTCAAGGGTTCGCCGGTTTGTGGGTTTTTCCCCGCGCGGCCGCCGCGGTGGCGCTTTTCGAAGGTGCCGAAGCCCACCAGCGTAACGTTCTTGCCCTGCTTTACGCTCTCGGTGATTTCCTCAAGCAACGCATTGAGAACCAGGGTGGCTTTGTCTCGGGTTAGGTCGGCCTTTTCGGCGATGGCATTGGCCAGGTCGGGTTTGCGCATTGGTGATACCTCGTGTTTGGTTTTTTGTTTTTATAACGCGCTGCTTTGCCGCAGCTACGCCACAGCCCACGGGCTCTGGCCCGCGGCTGGTAGGCAGGAGAATGGCACGGCCAAGGGCGCCGCGCCAGTGGCGGCGAAGCGTTTAACCCTGGGAAAAGCGGGGGTTTCCGACGAACAGTAAGGCAGTTTGGCCAACTATCCCAGCGCCCGCTCGATCACCCAATGGCCACCATTTCGAAGTCGCCCTTGCCGACGCCACAATCCGGGCATAGCCAATCTTCGGGAACGTCTTCCCAGCGCGTGCCGGGCTCAATACCATCGTCAGGCCACCCCAAGGCCTCATCGAAGATGTAATCGCACACCACGCATTGCCACTTTTTCATCATCACCACCCACTTGCCGTTGCGAGCCAAACCCGTATGGCAAACATGCTAAGCTGCTGCCCCTTCAATTAGCCAATGCCTTTGACCCCGTGCCACATCAACCCTTGCATGCATCGCTCGCGAGCTGGGCCCTTGAAGCGACCGGCGCCACCGACCAGGTGCGGCAGTGGCTGTACGACAGCAGCTCGCTGACCCGCAAACTCACAGCCGCATCCGCGCACCGGTTCACCGTCACACCCCTGCGCGAAGGCTGGCAAACCCTGCGCGACGACGAATGCCTGGCGCTGGGCCTGCCGGCGGCCAGCCAGGGCTGGGTGCGCGAGGTATTCCTGCGCGGCCGTGGCGAAGCCTGGGTGTTCGCCCGCAGCGTGGCAGGGCGCCAAGCCCTGGAAAACGACGACTTTGCCCTGGCCGCGCTGGGCACCCGCTCGCTGGGCGAGTTGCTGTTCAGCGATGCGGCGTTTCAACGCCAGCCTTTCGACGTATGCCGTTACCCACGCGGCTGGCTGCCCCGGGAGGTCGCCACGGATGGCCTCTGGGCGCGCCGCTCGCGGTTCGACCGGGCAGCCCTTGCGGTGTTGGTCATGGAAGTGTTCTTACCGGCGCTGTGGCGAGCGGTCGGCACCTGCGAAGAGAACCCTTGATGTATGTGAACCTGCTGCGCTCGCTCAACCGGCTGCACCCACGCTGCTGGGATTTTATCCAGTTGGCGCGCTTCGACAAGCCGATCGGTATCTACCTGCTGCTGTGGCCCACCCTGTGGGCGCTGTGGGTGGCCGGTGAAGGCTCACCGGCGCCGGCCAATGTGCTGGTGTTCGCGTTGGGCGTGGTATTGATGCGCGCGGCCGGCTGCGTGATCAACGACTTCGCCGACCGCAAGTTCGACGGCCACGTGAAACGCACCGAGCAACGCCCGCTGGTCAGCGGCAAAGTGCGCGGCCGCGAAGCCCTGGTGTACTTCGCGGTGTTGGTACTCGCCAGTTTCGCCCTGGTGCTATGCACTAATGCCGCCACGGTGTGGTTGTCGTTCGGCGGGTTGTTGATCGCCTTTTGCTACCCCTTCATGAAGCGATACACGCACTACCCCCAGGTGGTACTGGGCGCAGCGTATTCCTGGGGCATGCCGATGGCCTTTACCGCCGAAACCGGGCATGTGCCGGCCGCCGCCTGGCTGTTGTACCTGGCCAACCTGCTGTGGACGGTGGCGTATGACACCTACTATGCCATGACCGACCGCGAAGATGACCTGAAGATCGGCGTTAAATCCACGGCGATTCTGTTCGGCGACTCCGACCGCTTGATCATCGCCATCCTCCAGGGCCTGGCTGTGGCCTGCCTGTTGCTGGCGGGGGCGCGCTTCGGCCTCGGTGGCTGGTTCTACCTGGGGGTGGCCGGGGCGGTGGGCTGCTTTGCCTGGGAGGCCTGGAAAACCCGCCACCGCGAGCGGCTGGCGTGCTTCGAGGCATTCTTGCACAACCACTGGGCAGGCCTGTCGATTTTCCTGGGTATCGCCGCCGATTACGGCTTACGCTGAAACCACCCTCGCCTGGTGTGGCGGCTCTGCGGTTCGCACGCGTCAAAAGATGCTGCCAACGCCCGAGCCACCACACCCGGTGCCCGCTTTGTCACATCGCTGCAATAATTCCGTTATCTAATGCTGCGCATAACACGGAATTGAAACGAGGCTAAAGCATGGTTGGCAGGAATATTCTCATCGTTGACGACGAGGCGCCTATCCGCGAAATGATCGCCGTCGCGTTGGAGATGGCCGGCTATGAGTGTTTCGAAGCGGAAAATGCACAAAACGCCCATGCCATCATCGTTGACCGCAAGCCCGACTTGATCCTCCTCGATTGGATGCTTCCTGGCACTTCGGGCATCGAACTGGCCCGCCGGCTCAAGCGCGACGAGCTTACGGCGCGCACGCCGATCATCATGCTTACGGCCAAGGGTGAGGAAGACAACAAAATTCAGGGCCTGGAAGTGGGTGCCGACGACTACATCACCAAGCCGTTCTCGCCCCGCGAGCTGGTCGCGCGCCTGAAGGCGGTGCTGCGCCGCGCCGGGGCCAGCGATGGCGAAACGCCGATCGAAATCGGCGGCCTGCTGCTCGACCCCGCCAGCCACCGGGTGACCATCGATGGCCGCCCGGCCGAGATGGGGCCCACCGAATACCGCCTGTTGCAGTTCTTCATGACCCACCAGGAACGCGCCTATACTCGTGGCCAACTGCTCGACCAGGTTTGGGGCGGCAACGTTTATGTCGAAGAGCGCACCGTCGACGTGCACATCCGCCGCCTGCGCAAGGCCCTGGGCGATGCCTACGAGAACCTCGTCCAGACCGTGCGGGGCACTGGCTATCGTTTCTCCACCAAAAACTGAAACGCGCATGTGGGGTTGCACCCGGGCGGTAACCTGCTGCCGAGCGGCGTGGCTAAAAGGGCTGTTTAATGGCGCCATCGCCCTGCGGGGTTATCCGCACCAGGTTTTGCATGGGGTGGGCGCTCATTGAACCGGAACTGGCTGCGCGCCCTGGTTCGCCATTTGGCGCTATTGGTCGCCGCCTGCCTGCTGGTCGGGTTGGCCACGCAGCACATCGGCTGGAGCCTGGCGGCGGGGCTAGGGCTGTACCTGGCCTGGACCCTCAACCAACTGCTGCGCCTGCATCGCTGGCTGCAGGGCCATGCGCCTGGCGAACCCCCTCCGGAAGCTCGTGGCTTATGGGGCGACGTATTCGACAGCATCTACCTGATCCAACGCCGCGACCAACGCGCCCGCGAGCGCTTGCAAGCGGTCATCGACCGCGTGCAGGAATCCACCGCGGCGCTGCGCGACGGTGTGATCATGCTCGACAGCGACGGCAACCTTCAGTGGTGGAACCACGCCGCCGAAGCACTGCTGGGGCTCAAATCGCCGCTGGACGGCGGCCAGCCGATCACCAACCTGGTGCGTAACCCGCGGTTCTTCGAGTATTTCCATGGGGGCAACTACACCGACCCGCTGGAGATGCCCTCGCCCATCCACGATCGGCTGCGTATGCAGGTGATGGTCACCCGCTACGGCAATAACGAACACTTGGTGATCGTGCGCGACGTCACGCGGCTTTACCAGCTCGAGCAAATGCGCAAGGATTTCGTGGCCAATGTCTCCCATGAACTGCGCACGCCGCTGACCGTGATCACCGGCTACCTGGAAACCCTGCTAGACAACAGCGAAGGCATCAACCCGCGATGGCTGCGCGCCCTGCAGCAGATGCAAACCCAGGGCAGCCGCATGCAAACCTTGCTCAACGACCTGCTGCTGTTGGCCAAGCTCGAAGCCACCGATTACCCTTCGGACAACCAACCGGTAGCCCTGGGGCCGCTGCTCAAGGCAATCCGCAACGACGCCTTGGCGCTGTCCGGGGCACGCGCGCACAGCATCATCGTGGAAGCCGAACCGGGCCTGCACCTCAAAGGCAGCGAGCCGGAACTACGCAGCGCGTTTTCCAACCTGGTATTCAATGCGGTGAAGTACACCCCGGACAACGGCCGCATCGTTATCCGGGCCTGGCAAGATGACCACGGCGCGCACCTGAGCGTGAATGACTCAGGGCTAGGCATCGATGCCCAGCATATCCCGCGCCTGACCGAGCGCTTCTACCGGGTGGACTCCAGCCGAAACGCCGATACCGGCGGCACCGGGCTGGGCCTTGCTATCGTCAAGCATGTGCTGCTGCGCCATCGTGCGCAGCTGGCGATCACCAGCGTGCCAGGGCATGGCAGCACCTTCACGTGCCACTTCGCAGCGGTGCAAATAGCCACCCCGGCGCCGGCTTCCTGAACAGATACCGGGTTTTTTCCCTTTGCAAGCGGCGCACTAATCGCTAAATTGCCAGGTTCGCGCGGGCCATTTGCCCGTGGCGTACCCCTAATGTTTACACACGGATTCTTACACGCCCCATCATGGACCCTTCCCCCGGTTTAAGCCTTACCTCCCTTTTTGCCGACTTCGGCATGATCATCTTTGCCTTCTTGCTGGTGCTGCTCAATGCCTTTTTCGTGGCTGCCGAGTTCGCCATGGTTAAACTGCGCTCGACCAAGGTCGAATCGCTCGCCGAGCAGAACGGCTGGCGCGGGCGCATCCTGCGCACAGTACACAACCAACTCGACGCCTACCTGTCGGCCTGCCAGTTAGGGATCACCCTGGCGTCGCTGGGCCTGGGCTGGGTCGGTGAGCCGGCCTTCGCCCACCTGCTCGAACCACTGCTGCATGCCGCTGGCGTGCAGGCACCGGAGCTGATCAAGGGGGTATCGTTTTTCACAGCGTTTTTCCTGATCTCGTACCTGCACATCGTGGTGGGCGAGCTGGCGCCGAAGTCGTGGGCGATCCGCGAGCCGGAGCTGCTGTCACTGTGGACGGCGGTGCCGTTGTACCTGTTCTACTGGGTGATGTACCCGGCTATCTGGGTGCTCAATGCCAGCGCCAACGGCATCCTGCGCATCGCCGGGCAAGGCGAGCCAGGGCCACACCATGAGCACCAGTACAGCCGCGAAGAGCTCAAGCTGATCCTGTACTCCAGCCGTGGCCAGGACCCCAGCGACCAAGGCATGCGGGTGTTGGCCTCGGCGGTGGAAATGGGCGAGCTTGAAGTGGTCGACTGGGCCAATTCCCGTGAAGACCTCATCAGCCTGGACCATGGCGCCAGCCTGCAAGACATCCTCGATAAGTTTCGCCGCCACAAGTACAGCCGTTTCCCGGTCTACGACCCGGAAAAAGGCGAGTTCATCGGCCTTTTGCACATTAAAGACCTGCTGCTGGAACTGACCGCCCGCGACCACGTGCCCGAAGCCTTCGACCTCGACGAACTGATCCGCCCCGTGGAGCGCGTGTCCAAGCACATGCCGCTGTCACGCCTGCTCGAACAATTCCGCAAGGGTTCAGCGCATTTTGCCTTGGTAGAAGAAGCCGATGGTAAGGTGGTCGGGTACCTGACCATGGAAGATGTACTGGAAGTGCTGGTCGGCGATATCCAGGATGAGCACCGCAAAGCCGAACGCGGGGTGCTCGCCTACCAACCCGGCAAACTGCTGGTGCGGGGCGACACCCCGCTGTTCAAGGTCGAGCGCCTGCTGGGCGTTGACCTCGACCATATCGAAGCCGAGACGCTCGCCGGCCTGGTGTACGAAACCCTCAAGCGCGTACCCGAAGATGAAGAAGTGCTAGAGGTCGAGGGCCTGCGCATCATCATCAAAAAAATGAAAGGGCCGAAGATCGTGCTGGCGAAGGTGCTCAAGCTCGGCACCTGAGCCTGGTGTGGTGTTCAGAAGGGCGAGCAGCGGCAACGCAGCCGTGCAGCAAAAAGCATCGCCAAAAGCGTGCAGCCCCACGCCAGAAACACCCCACCAGGTTAGCGCCCGCCCACCGCGAAGTTGGGCAGGGCATTGACCGGTTGATCGAATTGGTAGGGGATAGACTCCAACGCCAACCCGGTATTGCGCTGCACCACGAAATGCAAGTGCGGCCCGGTGCTGTTGCCGGTATTACCCGAGCGCGCCAGCGCCTCGCCCACGGCCACCGGCTGGCCCTCGCGCACGACCACCGAGCCGCGCAGCAAGTGCAGGTATACGGCCATGGTCCCGTCGTCGTGCAACACCCGCACAAAATTACCCGCCGGGTCATTGCCCCGGCCACTTTGGTCGTTCTCCACCTTTACCACCACGCCCGCGCGGGCGGCGACGATGGGGGTGCCTTCCGGCATCGCGATGTCGATGGCATAACGGCCCTTGGGCCCGGTATGGCTATAGGGGCCATTGGCGCCCTGGCTGATACGAAACGGCCCGCCCAACCAGGGTAAGGCGTAGCGGTAGCCCTGGGTCGCCAGCGCGGGGTCGCCCAGGTAATAGCTGAAGTTGGGCTGGTAGTGCATGGGCTGGCCCGCGTCACGGGCCTCCAAGGTGGCCAAGGTGAGCCGGCTGCGCGGCGGGACCACCCGGCTGACGCTGGCCGGGGCCCCTGCCACGTTGGCCAGCCCGCTGAAGCGCAGTTGCACTTGCACCGGGGCATACAGCTCGTTGCGTGCGCTGAACACCGCTTTGCCGTGGGGCGTGTCTACGTCCAGGTGCACCTGCCGCTCAAGGTGCTCGGCCATGCGGTCGTTGAACACAAACACCCGGGCACCGGCGGTCGGTTTGTCGGTGTAGGTGGTTACGCCGTTGGCATCGACGTATTTGTACACCGTGGGGCGGGCCTGGGCCCCCAGGCTTGCCAATACCAGGCAAATAATTAGCAGGTTACGAGGCATGAGGTTCAAAACGGCGGGTGGGTTCCGCCAGCATAGCAGCGCCGCCCATCAGCGGCATGGCCATGCTGCCTGAAAGCCCCAAGGCAGGGCGGCACTGCTGGCACCCGGGGGCAATGCCTCAGAAGCATTGACGCACCAATGTGTTACCGGGCAATGCGCCGCAAAAGCGTGCGACCAACTGCCAAGGCCCCCTAAGCGTCACGCACCTGGCACGAAGTGCTTCAGCGTAGTGCCGCGGGCGATCAGCCGGGACAGGTAATCGAGCTTTTGCGCATCCTGGTCCACGAAGCGAAAATTCAGTTGCAACCAGTCGCTGTCAGGTTTGGGCTCGACGGCGGTAATGGCATGTAGGTAACCGTTCAGGCGTGCTATTTCGGCGTTTTCGCCCTGTTCGAGGTCGAGTACCGCGTGTTCCAGGACGTGTGGCAGTTGTTCGCCACGCTTGGCCACCAGCAGGGCTTCTTTAAGGCTCAGCCCCTTGATCACCACGTGCAGGCTAGCACCGCTGGCCAAACGTAACTGGGCCTGGCCACGGCCGTTGGCGGTCGCGCTACTCGGGGCGGCAGCGGCCGTAGCCCGCGCAACGGGCGCAGCGCTCGGGCGCGCCGCAGCGGGGGCGGCAGCCGTTTCGGGGCGCCCGCCCGTTAGGGCATTCAATGAGTCATTGGCCAGGGCATTGGCCATGGGCCGGGCCTGTGCGGCGCTGGCCAGTGCGTCCAACTTGCCGGCCTTGTGCAGGGCTTTTTTAACCTTGGCCACCAACTGCTCGTTGGTGAACGGCTTACCGACGTAATCCGATACGCCGGCATGGATGGCTTGCACCACGTTGTCTTTGTCACCACGGCTGGTCACCATGATAAACGGTACATGCTTGCCGCCCTCTTGCTGGCGCAACCATGTGAGCAGCTCCAGGCCGGACATCTCTGGCATTTCCCAGTCGCACAGCACGAGGTCATAGGGTTCGCGGGCCAACAGTGCCTGTGCCTTACGGCCGTTGACCGCGTCTTCGGTATGTATGCCGGGAAACGCATTGCGCAAACACTTTTTCATCAGATCGCGGATGAACGGCGCATCATCCACAACCAGAACACTGACCTTAGCCATCGACCGCTCCTAAAAAACCCCGCCCAGCATAGCGCTGTATAATGGCCAAGTGCCAAAAAAAACGGGCGGCCACCGCCGGGTGGCCCACACCAACCTCTGCCCCCTGAACGAAAACGCCCGGCCGAGGCCGGGCGCGCAAACACAGGCAAACTTATTTATCGTCGGCGGCGGGCGAAACATTAGCCCGGTCGGTGCCACGTTGCACTTCCTGGCGCATGCGCTCCAAGCCCAAATGGCGAACGTCTGTCCCTTGCACCAGGTAAATCACCAGTTCGGCGATGTTGCGCGCATGGTCACCGATACGCTCCAATGAACGCAACACCCAGATCACGCTGAGCACCCGCGAGATCGAGCGCGGGTCTTCCATCATGAAGGTCACCAGTTCGCGCAGGGCGCTTTTGTACTCACGGTCGATGGTTTTGTCGTACTGGGCCACCGACAGCGCCAGGTCGGCGTCGAAACGGGCAAAGGCATCCAGGGCATCGCGGACCATGGCGCGCACCTGGCCGCCAATGTGGCGTACCTCGACGTAACCCCGTGGCGACTCGCCTTCCTCGCACAGTTGGATGGCGCGCCGGGCGATCTTGGTAGCCTCATCGCCAATCCGCTCCAAGTCGATCACCGACTTGGAAATGCTGATGATCAGCCGCAGATCCGAGGCGGCCGGCTGCCGGCGCGCCAGGATACGCAAGCATTCTTCATCGATGCTGCGCTCCATCTGGTTGATGTCGTCATCGATCTCGCGCACTTGCTGGGCCAGGCCGGAGTCGGCCTCGATCAGCGCGGTCACGGCATCGTTGACCTGCTTCTCGACCAAGCCACCCATCGCCAGAAGATGGCTGCGAACCTCCTCGAGCTCGGCGTTGTATTGCTGGGAGATATGGTGATTAAGGCTGTGCTTGTCAATCATGGTCAAAAACCCTTTGGAGCGTCCGGTGGAGGGGTGCTGCAACGTATCCAGGTCACCCGGCCATCAACCGTAGCGGCCGGTGATGTAATCTTCCGTGTGTTTCTTCGCCGGGTTGGTGAACAACCTGTCGGTATCACCGAACTCGACCAGCTTGCCCAGGTGCATGAAAGCGGTGTAGTCCGAAACGCGTGCCGCCTGCTGCATGTTGTGGGTGACGATGACAATGGTGTACTTGGATTTCAATTCGTAGATCAGCTCTTCCACCTTGAGCGTGGAAATCGGGTCCAGGGCCGAGCATGGCTCGTCGAGCAACAGCACCTCGGGTTGTACCGCGATGGTGCGGGCAATCACCAACCGCTGCTGCTGCCCACCGGAAAGCCCCAGGGCGGACTCGTGCAGGCGATCCTTGACCTCATCCCACAGCGCCGCGCCACGCAACGCCCATTCAACGGCCTCGTCGAGTGCGCGCTTTTTGTTCACCCCCTGGATGCGCAACCCGTAGACCACGTTTTCGTACACGGTCTTGGGAAATGGGTTGGGCTTTTGGAACACCATCCCCACGCGGCGGCGCAACTCGGCCACGTCATGGCCCCTGGCATAGATGTTCTGCCCTTCCAAGTTGACCTGGCCGTCGACACGGCAGCCATCGACCAACTCGTTCATGCGGTTGAAGGCCCGCAGCAGCGTTGATTTGCCACACCCTGAGGGGCCGATAAAGGCTGTGGCCCGTTGCCGGGGAATGTCCAGGTTCACATCGTGCAACGCCTGGGTAGCACCGTAATAGAGGTTCAGGCCCAGCACCTGCAGGGCGATATCCGACGGCTGCAGTGCAGTGCGCGGGTTGGGCGGGGCCAGCCCCCGGCTGCGTTGGGGTGAGTTGAATCGGTCCATGGTCGCTCTCTTGTGGGCACGCCAGCCTCAGCTGTCGAGCGCCTTGTATTTTTCCCGCAGGTGGTTACGTAGCGCCACCGCGGCCAGGTTCAGCAACACGATGACCAGCACCAGCAGCAGGGCGGTGGCGTACACCAAGGGCCTCGCCGCTTCGACATTGGGGCTCTGGAAGCCGACATCGTAGATATGAAAGCCCAGGTGCATGATTTTTTGGTCCAGGTGCACATAGGGAAAATGGCCATCTACCGGTAGCGAGGGCGCCATCTTCACCACCCCGACCAACATCAAGGGGGCGACTTCGCCCGCCGCGCGGGCGATGGCCAGGATCATCCCGGTCATCATCGCGGGGCTTGCCATCGGCAACACCACCTTGAACAGTGTCTCGGCGCGGGTAGCGCCCAATGCCAAGGAGCCTTCGCGCAGGCTGCGCGGGATGCGTGCCAGGCCTTCTTCGGTAGCCACGATCACCACCGGCACGGCCAACAGCGCCAGGGTCAGCGATGCCCACAGCAGCCCCGGCGTACCCAAGGTGGGCGCGGGCAGCGCTTCCGGGAACAACAGCCGGTCCAGCGAGCCGCCCAGTACATACACGAAAAAGCCCAGGCCAAACACCCCATAAACAATCGACGGCACGCCCGCCAAGTTATTCACCGCAACGCGAATCAAGCGTGTGACCCACCCCTGGCGCGCGTATTCGCGCAGGTATACCGCGGCCAATACGCCGAAGGGGGTCACGATCACCGCCATGATCAGTGTCAGCATCACCGTACCGAAGATCGCCGGGAATACACCGCCCTCGGTATTGGCCGCGCGCGGGCCGCTGCTCAGGAACTCCCACAACTGGGTGCAGTAAAACCCCGCCTTGGCCAGCGGCCCCATGGCATTGGGGCGGTAAGCGTGGGCGACCTGCCCGAGGCTGATGGGCACGGCCTGGCCACCGGCTTCGACGGCCGTGAGGCTGTCGCGGTCGATCTGCGCACGCAAGGCTTCAAGCCGCGCCTCGGCTTCATCGTAGCGTGCGTTGAGGGCGCTTTGCTCGGCACCCAGGTCGGCCTGGGCGGCCGCATCGAAACGGCCGCTGAGTTGCAGCTTGCGGGCCTGCAAGCGGGCGTTTTCCAAACCGCGGTTGATCGCGCTTAGCTCCTGCGCTTCGAGGCGGTCTAGCGCGCGGCGCAAGTGGCGCACGCGCTCAAGGCGGGGCGCCAGCTCAGCCCAGGCATCGGCCCCTTGGGCGACCACCTGGCCGTGCTCACGGATGTCCAGCAGCCGCCCATAGAAATTGCCCCATTCGCGGCGCTGCAGCACCAGCAGGTCGGCGGGGGCCTGCACGTCGGCAAGCCAATCGGCCACTACCCACACGAAATCGCTACCGTATACGTCGCGGTTGCCTACCTTGAGCAGTTCGCGGGTCATGGTCAAGGGGCCGTCGGCCGGCACTGCGGTGCTTGTAGCACGCAGGCGCGCGCGCGGCACCTGTTCGCGCGCCACCACTTCGCCCACCAACGTTTGCGCAGGCGAGCCCGGCACCTGATAGCTGGCCTGCAGCACATCAGCCGGCCAGAAGTAACCCAGCCCGCGTACCGCGATCAACAGCAGCAGGCCCACGGTCATGATCACCGCGATGGAAACGGCGCCCGCGCTAAGCCACACCCCGGGGGCGCCGCTTTTGATCCAACCTTTTATGCTTTGGTTCTTCACCCTGGCCTGCCTTGGCGTCACAACGACGAGTATTTGTTGCGAAGCCGCTGGCGGATCAGCTCGGCCAGGGTGTTCATGGCGAAGGTGAACGACAGCAATACCAATGCCGCCAGGAACAATACGCGGTAGTGGCTACTGCCTGTCGCCGACTCGGGCATTTCCACGGCCACGTTGGCGGCCAGCGTGCGCATGCCCTCGAACAGGTTCATGTTCATGATCGGCGTATTGCCGGTGGCCATCAGTACGATCATGGTTTCACCCACGGCGCGCCCCAGGCCGATCATCAGGGCCGAAAAAATGCCGGGGCTGGCCGTGAGCAGCACCAACCGGGTCAAGGTTTGCCAGGGCGTCGCACCCAGCGCCAACGAGCCGTGGGTAAGGCTGCGCGGCACGCTGAAAATGGCGTCCTCGGCAATGGAGTAAATGCTCGGGATAACCGCGAACCCCATCGCCAGGCCCACCACCAGCGCGTTGCGCTGGTCGAAGCCCAGCCCCAGGTTCTGGCTGAGCCACTGGCGCATGTCGCCCTGGAACCACCAGGTTTCCATAGTCGGGCTTAGCCACAAGGCTAACCCGCCTACCAGCACGATCACCGGGACCAACAGGGCGCTTTCCCAGCCGGCCGGCAGCCCTAGCCGCCAGCGCGCCGGCAACCGGCTAAAGCCCAGCGCCGCAAGCAATATGCCCAGCGGGGTCACGATCAACAGGCCGAAGATCCCCGGCAGGTGCCCCTCTACATAGGGCGCCAGCACCAAGCCGGCAAAGAACCCCAGAATGACCGTGGGCATGGCTTCCATCAGCTCGATCACCGGCTTGACCTTGCGGCGCATCGGCGCGGCCATGAAATACGCCGTGTAAATGGCCGCCGCGACCGCCAGCGGCGCGGCCAGCAACATGGCATAGAAGGCGGCCTTCAAGGTGCCGAAGGTTAACGGTGCAAGGCTAAGCTTAGGTTCGAAATCGCTGTTGTCCGCCGTGGACTGCCACACGTATTCGGGTTTGTCGTAGTTTTCGTACCAGACTTTTTCCCACAGTGCGCTCCAGGACACCTCCGGGTGCGGGTTGTGCACTGCGATCGGCAACCACTGGCGGCCTTGCTCGACCAGTAGTAAATCGGCACGCGGCGACAGCGCCATGGCGTCCCCGTGGGTGGCCACTTGTTGCACCAGCAATGTGCGATGGGCCGTGCTATGAAACACGCCCAACCTCCCGGCACTGTCGAGGGCGAGGAAGCCCTTGCGGCGCTGCTCGGCGCGGATAAATGCAATGGGCTGGTTACCCAGGGTGAAATCGCGGATATGGCTCAGCCGCGGCTCACCGTCGACGTCGCGGGCCATGAACCATTGGCTGAGGGTGCCCTTGGACGTACCGATCATCAACGACACACCACCGGCCAATTGCTGGCTGGCGGTCACATACGCCTCGGCGTCTTCAAGCAATTTGTAACGGCCGTTGAGGGCACGCGTTCGCAAATCGAACACATCGGCTTGGGCACGGCCGTTGAGCACGTACAACCATTGCTGGCGGGGGTCGAGGTAAATTGCCTTCACCGCCTCGGCCATTTGCGGCAAATCGATGTGCGCCTGCTCAAGGCGCGGTTGCCCGGCCAGGGGCCCAGCGGCTTGGGTGAGCGCCAGCACGTTGACCTGCGCGCCGCTGGCGCCGGCCAGCAACAGCCTGCTGTCGGACGCTGTCACGGCCACGTGTTCGAGGGCCCGGCCTTGGGGGTCCACGGTGAACGGCGCCTGGCCGTAAGGGAACTCCAACGCTGGGCTGAGGGTAGCGCTGTTTTGTGGGTACGGCGCCGTGTAGCGGGTACGCATCAGCAACACCTGGCCATTGGACAGCCCCGCCACCCACCAAGGCGTACCGGGCTCACTGCCGGCGATCGACACCAACCGCACCCCGTTTGGCAACGGCAGGCTTAGCGTTGCCAATACGTCGCCTTTTTGCGCGTCGAAAAACACCGCCTGGCCTTGGTCGGATACCCGCAGGCCCACCTTGTTCTGCTCTTCGACGGTAAGCAGCAGCGGCTTGCCCGCGCCCTGCAACCAGCCGGGTGCTACCGGCGCCCCTGCCTGCAGCCGCGCACCTTGGAACAGCGGCAGCACCACGTAGGCCAGGTAGAAAAAAATCATCGTAATGGCCACTAATACCGCCAAGCCACCCACCAGCACGTAACCGTGGGTCAAACGGTCGACCCAGGCACGCAGGCGACGCTTGCGCCGGAAACCGGGCGCATTGAAGTCGATGCGGGGCGCAGGCGAACCCTGAGCCATTTTAGGATCAGTCAGGTCATTCATCCACACACCCTAGCCGGCCGATATGACAGAAACATTACAGCGCCTGGGCGCAGTGGGCCTACTGTGGCGTATCAGAAGTTGACGCACCACAGTAGCGTCAATGGGCGGCGGGGCTGCCCTGTGGGCTCAGGCCAAGCTCTGCCAGCGAATGCTCGATGGCCCCAGCCGGCAGTGGAATATAACCGTCTTTGCTGACGATTTGCTGCCCAGCCTGGGACAACACCAGCTTGATGAATTCGGCCTCCAGCGGCGCGAGCGCGCGATCCGGCGCCTTGTTCACGTACACGTACATATAACGCGCCAGCGGGTAGCGACCGTTGAGCGCGTTGGCTTCGCTGTCTTCCACATAGGGCCCGCCCGCGTCACGGGCCAGGGGCACACTACGGACGCCAGCGGTGCGATAGCCAATACCGGAGTAGCCGATGCCATTGAGCGAGCTGCTGACCGCTTGCACCACGGACGCCGAACCCGGCTGTTCGTTCACATTGGCCTTGAAGTCGCCCTTGCACAGGGCTTGCTCCTTGAAGAAGCCGTATGTGCCCGACACCGAGTTGCGCCCGTACAACTGCAAGGGGGTGCCCGCCAAGCCGGCGCCCACGCCCAGCTCACCCCAGGTGCGCACCGGCGCGGGGGCGCCGCACAGGCGGGTGGATGAAAAAATCGCGTCGACCTGTGCCAGCGTCAGGCCCTGAATGGGGTTGTCCTTGTGCACGAACACCGCCAGGGCATCCATCGCTACCGCCACGGCAGTGGGCTTGTAGCCATACTTTTGTTCGAACGCCTGCAGTTCGACATCGCGCATCTTGCGGCTCATCGGGCCCAGGTTGGCGGTGCCCGCGGTCAGCGCGGGCGGGGCCGTCGAAGAACCCGCAGCCTGCACCTGCACGTTCACGCCGGGGTATTCGTGCCGAAACGCCTCGGCCCATAGGCTCACCAAGTTGGCCAGGGTATCGGAGCCCACGCTGCTGAGGTTGCCGGCCACACCACTGGTGGTGTGATACGTCGGGATCAGCGGGTCGACCTCGGCATGCGCGATGCCCAGGCCCGCCATGGCCAGGGTAAGGATACCCACGAACTGCTTGAACGCCATACCCTGGGGGCCCCCGGCAAGCTGGAAGTGCTACAGCGTTGGCAGCGCGCGTGCGCTGCGGGGCCACTGTATGAAACGCATATGAACCTGATATGCCAGTAGGCTCGCCCTGCTCAGCGCCGTTTGGCCAGTAAATATAACCCCAGCACCACGCCCATGGCGCATACCGCGGCAACGTATACGGCGGGGCCCATCGGGTTGGTCTTCATCATCAGGCTGACCACCATGGGCGTGAGCCCACCAAAAATCGCATACGAAAGGTTGTATGAGAACGACAGCCCGCTGAAGCGCACCACTGGCGGAAAGGCCTTGACCATCACGTATGGCACGGCACCAATGGTACCCACGAACAGCCCCGCCAGCGAATAGAGCGGGAACAACCATTGCGGGTGGTCACCTAGCACGTGATAGAGCAGCCAGGTACACACCCCCAGGCCCAGGCTGCCGAAGGTAAATACCCGCCCCGCACCAAAACGGTCGGCCAAATGGCCCGCGCCGATACAGCCGATGCTGAGGAACACAATGGCTAGGCTGTTTGCCTGCAGCGCCTGCTTGGGGCTGAAGCCAAACAGTTTTTGCAGCAGCGTGGGGGTCATCAGGATAACCACCACGATGGCGGCCGATAACAGCCAGGTCAGCAGTATCGAGATCGTCACCGCGCCCAGGTGGTCGCGCAACACCGCCCGCAGGGGCAGCTCGGCGGCCAATGCCTTGCGCTGCTGCAGCTCGGTGAACACGGGGGTTTCGTGCAGCCAGCGGCGCAAGTATACCGAGACCAAGCCGAATACACCCCCGAGCAGGAACGGGATGCGCCAGGCAAAGCCGGCGACCTGTTCGGCGCTGTAGTGGCTATTGATCGCGGTGGCCACCAACGAGCCCAGCAAAATGCCGGCAGTGAGGCCGCAGGTCAGGGTGCCGCAGGCGAAACCAACGTTACGCCCCGGCACGTGCTCAGAAACGAATACCCAGGCGCCAGGCACTTCGCCACCGATGGCTGCGCCCTGGATTACCCGTAAAAGCAACAACAGTATGGGTGCAGCCAAGCCGACCTGGGCATAGGTCGGCAGAAGGCCCATCAACAGGGTGGGCAGCGCCATCATGAAAATGCTCAGGGTGAACATCCTCTTGCGCCCCAACAGGTCACCGAAGTGGGCCATGACGATGCCGCCCAGCGGCCGCGCCAGGTAGCCCGCGGCAAATATACCGAACGTCTGCACTTGGCGTAGCCAGTCGGGCATGTCGGCGGGGAAGAACAATTGACCCACCACCGCTGCAAAAAACACAAAGATGACGAAATCGTAGAACTCCAGGGCGCCCCCCAAGGCAGCCAGGGAGAGGGTCTTGTAATCGTTTCGGGTCAGCGGGCGCGAAGGCTGCGCGACGCTGGAAGGCACACTACTCATGTTGGCTTCTCTTATATAGCTATATAGCGCGACCCTGATGAGGTGTTCAGCCATTGCCTACACCGTTTCAACGCAGGAATATTGCTGCCAGCGGCGCTGCCAGCGCAGCATAGCCCTGCTATGGCGCGGCATGGCGCCCTGCCTGGCAGCACTATTCATGCGCTAAGGCGTGTACCCATGGCTGAAATCCGTCATCAGAAAAGTCGCATACGGCTCGGCAGGTGTCGCAAGATAGCAAATTGCTTGAAAAAGCACATATATCTATGGTTGAACGGTTATGTGGCTTGGCATGGCTCTATATACTGAGCCAGCCACCTTTCTTGAGTTTGGTTCAGAGGCACTCGCATGATTGAGCTCGAACAAGAAGATCCGATCCCTCAGGGCGACCTGGCCCTGCAGATTACCGCGCTGCCCCGGGAAACCAATGGTTTCGGTGATATCTTTGGCGGCTGGCTGGTGGCGCAGATGGACTTGGCCGGCACCGCCATGGCGAGCAAGCTGGCGGGCGGCCGGGTCGCCACCGTGGCGATCGACCGCATGGCGTTCCTGGTGCCGGTGGCGGTCGGCGCGCAACTGACCTTCTACACCCAAACACTGGAGGTCGGCCGCAGCTCGATCCGCATGATGGTCGAGGTCTGGAGCGACGACCCGCTGTCCAGCGAATGGCGCAAGGTGACCGAGGCCACGTTCGTGTTCGTGGCCATCGATGGCAGCGGCCGCACACGCAGGGTGCCACCGCGCAGCTAAACTTCGGCGCACTGTCGTGGTCAACCCGCCACCCCCTGCTCACGAGGAAGTTCGCATGCCCACACCCGACCTGGAATCGGTAACCGTTGGTGAATTGCCCTGCTGGCGCATCCGCAATGGCCAGGCCGAACTGCTGGTGGCCCAGCAAGGTGCCCAGGTGCTGAGCTATCAGCGCGAAGGCGAACAGCCGCTGATCTGGCTCAACGACCACGCCACGTTCACACCGGGCACCCCCATCCGCGCCGGTGTACCGGTGTGCTGGCCGTGGTTCGGCAACCTTGGCAAGAACCCCGAGGCCGTACAAGCCATGCACCAAGGCGAAGGCTCGGCGCCCTCCCATGGCTTGGTCAGGGCGCTGCCTTGGCAACTCGATAACCTCGAGCACGCGGGCACGCAGACCACGCTGCATTTGTCGCTGCCACAAGCGGCGGCGGGTAGCCTCCCTGGCTGGCCGCACAAAGCCGAGCTCAGGCTTGCCCTCACCCTGGGTGACGACCTTGCCGTACAACTGACCACCCGCAACCTAGGGGAGCAACCGCTGGCGATCAGCCAGGCGCTGCATACCTATTTCGCCGTCAGCGATGTTCGGCAGGTTAACGTTGCCGAGGTGGCGGGCCTTAACTACATCGAAACCCTGGAAAATTGGGAAACCCGTAACCAGCAGGGGCCGCTGGAAGTGGCCGGGGAAACGGACCGCATTTACCTCGATACCCCAGCCCGGCTCAGCATTGCCGACAGTGGCTGGAACCGCCGCGTGCTGATCGACACCGAAGGGTCACACAGCACAGTGATCTGGAACCCGTGGATAGAACGCGCCATGGCCTTCCCCGACATGGCCGACGACGGTTGGCAGCGAATGTTCTGCATCGAAATCGCCAATGTACTGGGCGACGCGCTATCGCTGGCCCCAGGCGCTAGCCATACGCTGGGCTACCGGGTGGCTAGCGAGCCGCTGTAAAAAAGGGCGCCTGCGCCTAATAGCCCAGGCGCCATGGCCGATGCATTCATGGCGTAAGCCGCATCGGCCCTGGTGTGGTGTTTCAGAAGTCGGCTGCACCATTTGGCAGTGGCTTTTGCTGGCGGCCTGCGTCGCCGCGCCTCGCCATAGCCCTGCTATGGCGCGTCACGACGCCTTGCCCGACAGCAACATTCACGCGTCAATTCTCACGCGAACGCCTGAAACGCCATACCGGCGCTGCAGCGGCCTCAGCGCTTCTTGACGATCAAGCCGTAAATCACTAACAGCACGACCGCACCGACCAACGCACCGAGGAAACCGGCAGCTTGGCCGGCCTGGTAGATACCCAGCGCTTGGCCGCCGTAGGTGGCGACCAATGAGCCGCCGATACCCAGCAGAATGGTCAGAATAAAGCCCATGCTGTCGTCGCCGGGCTTGAGAAAGCGGGCCAGCAGGCCAACGATGAAACCGATGACGATAGTCCCGATAATACCCATGTGAATCCCCTCCAATGGCTGCGCCGCGGTATAGCGGCCTCAGCCATCAGAGAGCAAGGGCAAGGGTTGGTTCCGCCATTAAACCAGCGCCTGTACCTGCACAATGCGCTTTTTCAGCGTGTCGCTGTCTGAACAGCGCAGCGTGGCGTGGCCCACCTTTCGGCCAGCCTTGAACGCCTTGCCATAGTGGTGCAAATGGCAATCGGCTACGGCAGCCACCTGGGCGACCGGGGGCACTTCGCCGATGAAATTGACCATCGCGCTTTCGCCCACTTTGGCGGTGGACCCCAGCGGCAGCCCGGCCACCGCACGCAGGTGGTTCTCGAACTGGCTGCACTCGGCGCCTTCGATGGTCCAGTGCCCGGAGTTATGCACCCGCGGGGCGATTTCATTGGCCTTCAGCCCGCCGTCTACCTCAAAAAACTCAAAAGCCAGCACGCCCACGTAGCCAAGGTGTTCGAGCACCCGGCCGGCGTACTCTTCGGCCAGGGCCTGCAGCGGGTGTGCATCACTGGCCACCGACAGGCGCAAGATGCCGTTCTCATGGGTATTGTGCACCAGCGGGTAAAAGCGCGTCTCGCCGTCACGGCCGCGCACCGCCACCAGCGACACTTCGCCCGTGAAGGGCACGAAACCTTCCAGCAGGCAGGGTACGCTGCCCAGCTCGGCGAAGGTGCCTTCGACGTCTGCACCGCTGCGCAGAACCTTTTGGCCTTTACCGTCGTAACCCAGGGTGCGGGTTTTGAGCACCGCCGGCAGGCCGATGTTGGCTACCGCCGCCTCGAGGCCCGCCTGCGACTGGATATCGGCGAAGGCCGGGGTGGGGATGCTCAGGTTTTGGAACAGGGTTTTTTCGAACAGCCGATCGCGAGCCACCCGTAGGGATTCAGCGCTCGGAAAAACCGGTACGAATTGCGACAGGAATGCCACCGTTTCGGCTGGCACGCTCTCGAATTCGAAGGTGACCAGGTCCACTTCGTCGGCCAACTGGCGCAGGTGGGCCTGGTCGTTGTAGTCAGCCCGCAAGTGCTCGCCCAAGGCAGCCGCACAGGCATCCGGGGCTGGGTCGAGGAAGGCGAAGCTCATGCCCAGCGGGGTTCCTGCCAGGGCTAGCATGCGGCCCAACTGGCCGCCACCGATAACACCGATTTTCATGGATCAAAAACCTCAGGCCTGGCGCGGGTCGGGGTTGTTCAGCACGGTTTGCGTCTGTTCGGCGCGGAACCGCTCGAGCGCCGCGTGGTACTGCGGGTACTTGCCACCCAAGATGCTTGCCGAGAGTAACGCGGCGTTGACCGCCCCAGCCTTGCCGATGGCCAGCGTCGCCACCGGAACGCCCGCGGGCATCTGCACGATAGACAGCAGCGAATCGACGCCGGACAGCATCGACGACTGCACGGGCACGCCCAACACCGGCAAGTGGGTTTTCGCCGCGCACATGCCTGGCAGGTGAGCCGCACCGCCGGCACCGGCAATGATGACCTCGATGCCATGCCCGGCGGCCTGTTCGGCATACTGGAACAGTAGGTCGGGGGTGCGATGGGCCGACACCACCTTCACTTCGAAGGGGATGCCGAGCGTTTCCAGCATATCGGCGGTGTGGCTAAGGGTGGACCAATCGGACTTCGAGCCCATGATCACGCCAACCAGTGCACTCATCGTCGAGCCTCTTTCATCGTGGCGCCGCGCGGCGCGTCAAAAAACAACAAGCCACGCGGGAAACCGGCGTGGCTTGTGGCGATGGCCGACCGGTGTGTACCACCGGCCAAAGGCCGCGCAGTATACCGCAAACGGTAGGAAAAAACGGCCTAACCTAAAGGTTGCCGGCCGAGCGCCCGCTAAACGGTTACAGGGGGCTGCGCGGCCTTGGCTTCCAGCTTGCGCCACAGCAGCCGCACATTGGCCTTGCGCATCAGGGCGCATCGGTACAAGCGAATCTCGAGCGGCACCTGCCAGCGCGGCCCCCCGCACACCGCCAATTCGCCCCGGGCCAATTCCGAGCGCACACTCAGCCGAGGCACCCAGGCCACCCCTAGCCCTTCGAGCGCCATGGCCTTGTGGCTATCGGCCATGGCCGTTTCGTACACAGTGGTGTAGCGCAGGTTTCGCTGGCGCAGCAGGCCACTGACCGAGCGCCCGAGAAACGCCCCAGCGCTGTAGGCCAACAGCGGCACACTGGTGTCGCTGTCAAGGTCGTAAAGCGGTTTGGCGTTGGCGCCCACGGCGCACACCGGGAGCATTTCCGTGACGCCCAGGTGCAGCGAAGGGAAGATCTCCGGGTCCATTTGCATGGCTGAATCCGGGTCGTAGAACGCCAGCATGATGTCGCAGCCACCCTCGCGCAGGGCGTGCACGGCATCCCCCACATTGGTGGCGACCAGCCGGGTAGCCATCGGCAGGCCGTCGTTACGCAACTGCGCCACCCACCCGGGGAAAAAGCCCAACGCCAGCGAATGCGCGGCGGCAACTTGGATCACCTCACCCTGGCCGCCTTCAAGGTGGTGCAAGTGGCGCAACACTTCGGCCAGTTGGTCCACCACCGTGCGCGCCGTCACCAGGAACAACTGCCCGGCCTCGGTAAGCTCGATGGGGGTGCGCGAACGGTTGACCAGGGTCAGCCCGAGCGCGGCCTCAAGGCTACGGATGCGCCGGCTGAAGGCCGGCTGCGTCACGAAACGGCGCTCGGCGGCCTGGGAAAAACTGCGGGTACCGGCCAGCGCGCTGAAATCTTCGAGCCATTTGGTTTCAACGTTCATCACCCACTCCGGTAATACCGTGGCCCCACACGCACGCATGCAGCATAAGGTCACATCGATCATTATGCCGTTTGTGCATAGGCCAGTGTGGAACAGCATTGGCCAGCGTGCGGCTACAAGCTCAGTATTATAGGCATTCCGGCATTGCCCGGGCCATCACCGAGATGATCTCTATCATGTCCTCTGCTGCATCACTGCGCATCGAAAAAGACCTGCTTGGCGCTCTGGAAGTCCCCGCCAGCGCCTACTACGGCATTCAAACCCTTCGAGCGGTGAACAACTTCCGTTTGTCGGGTGTGCCGTTGTCGCATTACCCCAAACTGGTCACTGCCCTGGCGATGGTCAAGCAGGCGGCGGCAGACGCGAACCACGAGCTGGGGCATCTGGCGCAAGCCAAGCATGCGGCGATCAGCGAGGCATGCGCCCGCATCATCCGCGGCGATTTCCACGAGCAGTTCGTGGTCGACATGATCCAAGGCGGCGCCGGCACCTCGACCAACATGAATGCCAACGAGGTAATCGCCAACATCGGCCTGGAGGCAATGGGCAAACAAAAGGGTGAGTACCAGTACCTGCACCCCAATAATGACGTGAACATGGCGCAGTCGACCAACGACGCCTACCCCACCGCCATTCGCCTAGGCCTGCTGCTGGGCCACGATGCCCTGCTGGCCAGCCTCGACAGCCTGATCCAAGCTTTTGCCGCCAAGGGCGAAGCGTTCGCCCACGTATTAAAGATGGGCCGCACGCAGTTGCAAGACGCCGTGCCGATGACCTTGGGCCAGGAATTCCATGCCTTCGCCACCACTTTGGGCGAGGACCTCAACCGCCTGCGCAGCCTGGCGCCAGAATTGCTCACCGAAGTGAACCTGGGTGGCACCGCGATCGGTACGGGCATCAATGCCGACCCGCGCTACCAGCACTTGGCGGTACAGCGCTTGGCGACCATCAGCGGGCAACCGCTGGTACCCGCCGCCGACCTGATCGAAGCCACCTCCGACATGGGCGCTTTCGTGTTGTTTTCCGGCATGCTCAAGCGTACTGCGGTGAAGCTCTCGAAAATCTGCAACGACCTGCGCTTACTCTCCAGCGGCCCACGCACCGGCATCAACGAAATCAACCTGCCAGCGCGCCAGCCGGGCAGCTCGATCATGCCTGGCAAGGTGAACCCGGTGATCCCGGAAGCGGTGAACATGGTCGCCTTCGAGATCATGGGCAACGACTTGGCGTTGACCATCGCCGCCGAAGGTGGCCAGTTGCAACTCAACGTGATGGAGCCCTTGATCGCTTACAAAATCTTCGACTCGATCCGCCTGTTGCAACGGGCCATGGACATGCTGCGCGAGCATTGCGTGGTGGGCATTACCGCCAACGAACAACGCTGCCGTGAATTGGTCGAGCACTCCATCGGCCTGGTGACCGCGCTGAACCCCTACATCGGCTATGAAAATGCCACCCGCGTGGCCCGCACCGCGCTGCAAACCGGCCGCGGTGTGTTGGAACTGGTGCGTGAAGAGGGCTTGCTCGACGAAGCCATGCTCGCCGACATCCTGCGCCCGGAAAACATGATCGCACCGCGGTTGGTGCCCCTGAAGGGCTGACCGCCATCCCGCCTCACCAGGTCGAGAGGGTAGACACCTCTCACCTTTCAAGGCTCCAGGGCCCCGCCCGGAGCCTTTTTTTTCGCGAAGGCTTCCCACGCCCGCGAAGCATAGCCTTATGCAAATAAATTATAAATATGCAGCCATTCAATAACCTCCAGCAATGATAAATTGCCGCCCAAGGGGATTATCAAGGAGCGGCACCATGGATAACGGTAACAATAAACGGCTCAACGCCCTCTCCCGGCGCAACGTGATCAAGGCGGGTATCGGCCTTGCCGCCGCATGGCAACTTGGCTCGGTGCACGCCGCCGAGGCCAGTACGCTGCGGATCGGCTATCAGAAGTTCAACACACTCAACATCCTCAAGGGCACCGGCCTGTTCGAGAAGGCGCTACAGCCCCACGGCATCCAGGTCGAGTGGCGCGAGTTTCCCGGCGGTTCGCAATTGGTCGAGGCGCTCTACACCGGGGCCATCGATGTGGGGCACGCCTCGGACGCGGTGTCGGTATTCCAGCAGGCCACGGGGAAGAACCTTAATTATCTGGCCGCCGAAAGCCCGTACCCGGGAGGTATTGGCCTGCTGGTCAAGGAGGATTCGCAGATCACCCAAGTGGCCCATTTGAAGGGGCGCCGGGTCGGCGTGGGCAAAGGCTACAACATCCAGTACGCGCTGATCCGGGCTCTGCAAAGTCATGGCCTGGCGTATAGCGATATCGAGCCGGTGTACATCGTCACAGCCTCCGATGCGGTGGCCGCCTATCAGGCCGGTAGCATCGACGCCGTGGGCTTGTGGGACCCGTTCCTCGCCGGGGCGCAACTGGCCACGCCGTCACGGTTGTTGTTCGATGGCACAGGGCTGTCGAATAACCGCACGTTCCATTTAGCCCGCCCCGAGGCTATCGAACCGCACCGTCAGGCGCTCGCACTGCTGTTCGAAACGCTCAAGCAGACCAACCAGTGGGCCGAGCAAAACCCCGATAAAGTCGTGGCGTTGCTGGCGCCACAGTTGGGCATCGACCCGAACATCCTTGACCTGGCGACCAAGCGCCGACGCTATGGCATCGTCCCGCTCAGCGCCGCCATTGCCGAAGAACAGCAACGCATGGCCGACGTTTTTCTTGAGCTGAAGCTGATCCCCAATAAAATCGATGTGCAAACGCTGTTCAGCACAGCAGTGGTGGTGTAGGTACAACTGTTGCCGGCGCCTGGTGTGGCGTTATGAAGCTGAAATGAAGCCCGTGGCGTAAAGCCCACCGGTGCCGATCGAACTGGCCGACGCCACATCAACAGCTGATAAACGCCGCCTAAAGGTGGCTTGAATCGATCTCGGTGCTCATGGCCACTTCCCGTTGCCGCTCCAGCGCGGCTAATCGCTCAGCCAACGCTGTGTGCACCCGGGCATAGGCACCGCTACCGAGCAATAAACGCCTGGGCGCAGGCTGGGCGTCGGCCACCTCAAGCATCGCTTCGGCCATTTTTTGTGGGTCGCCCGTCAGCGGGAAAGCACCACTGGCCACCGCTCTACGCACGTCACCGGCAGGCGTGTGCTCATACTCGGCCATCACCGGGGGGCTAACCAGCGCCGCGCCAAAGTTGGTGCGTGTGGGGCCGGGCTCTACCAGGGTGAATTCGATTCCGAATGGCGCCACCTCTTGGGCGACCGATTCGACAAAACCTTCAATGGCCCATTTGCTCGCGTGGTACAGGCTGAAGTTAGGGTAAGCGAGTTGCCCGCCCTCCGAGGACACCTGCAATACCCGGCCCCCACCTTGCGCGCGCAAAAAAGGTAAGCACGCACGGATAACCTGGATCGAGCCCACTAGGTTCGTGCGCAACTGTTGGTCGATTTGGTCGTCGCTGACTTCCTCCGCCGCGCCAAATAGTGCATACCCGGCACTGTTCACGACCACATCGATGCGGCCCAGCTCGGTAAACGCCCGGTGGACCACATCGCGGATGGCCACTGTGCTGTTCACGTCCAATTGGGCCGCCCATAGCCGTTCCCCATAGCGCGCTTTGAGCTCGCTCAACGCATCCGGGTGGCGCAGGGTGGCAGCAACGCGGTCGCCGCGCGCCAGCAATTGCTCGACCAACGCTCGGCCGATGCCAGAGGAGCTTCCGGTGATTAACCAGGTGTGGTTCATAGGCTTAACCTCAACGTGCGTAGCCAGTTTGGCTATCGAGGTGTAAACACTACGCGCCCTGAACTGCTGCTACTATCCAGCCAATCAGGGATGCACCCATGAAATTCACCCATGAATAAACTGCCGCTTTCCCTTTCCGAGTTGCGCGCGCTGGCAACGATTGCCACCTACCGAAGCTATCGCAAGGCAGCAGATGAACTCGGCTTGTCGGCTTCTACCCTGAGCCACATGATGCGAACCCTGGAGGCGAACCTGGGCGTGCGCCTGCTTAACCGCACCACGCGGAGCGTGGCCGTTACAGCGGCAGGTGCGCAACTGCTCAAGCGGTTGGCACCGCTGTTGCGTGAATTCGAGTTGGCCGTGGAAGAGGTTAATCAGTTTCGCGAATTGCCCAGTGGCACACTTCGAATCAATGCCAGCGAGCCGGCTGCACGCATTCTAATGGAGGCCATCCTGCCCAGGTTCCTGATGCGTTTTCCGCAGATGTCGGTTGACCTGGTCACCGAAGGCCGCCTGGTCGATATCGTCGCCAATGGCTTCGACGCCGGCATCCGCTTGGCCGAGTCCGTCCCTCAGGACATGATCGCGGTGCCCATAGGCGCGGATACGCGTTTTGTCACCGTCGCTTCGCCGGCCTACCTGGCGAGCCGCTCCAGGCCATTGGCACCAGATGATCTGTTGCGGCACCCGTGCATCTGTATTCGCATGCCCAGTGGTAAACCCTACCGTTGGGAATTCGAAAAGCGTGGGCAAGCGCTGGTAATAGACGTTAAAGGCCAACTGACCCTCGACAATGCAGAAATCATGGCCGACGCAGCCGTTCAAGGGCTGGGCATCGCCTATGTGCAGGAGCACACGGTGGCCCGGCATTTGGCCGCCGCGCAATTGGTGACCGTTCTGGAAGACTGGTGCCCCCGAACCGGCGGCTTGTTTTTATATTATCCGGGGCATCGCCATATCCCGGCAGGGTTGCAGGCGTTCATTGAAGTGTTGAGGGGCATTGATTGAGCCAGCGCATTGGCCGCAAGCGCGGGCTGCGTACCGGCGGGGCGGTAGTTTTTGTCACTCTTTAATCGCGCCGGCCACTTCGTGGCAAGCGCTCGTTTCGTTCGTGGGTATTTCGTAGGTATAGTGCCCGCCCATCTCCCGTAGGCGGCCCAAACCGCCCCTGCGCCGCGGCGCCGCTGAGCGGCGCAGGGGCGCTGGCGCAACCGGGGGTACTGCTTGGCGACGCATTCACAACGGAGGCTTGTGCATGAATACCCCTCAACCGGCTCGCCACATCCGCGTGCTTTATACCGGTGGCACCATCGGCATGCTGCAGAACGCCAACGGCAGCCTGGCGCCGGCAGCAGGCTTCGAAGCGCGCATGCGTGCGCAGTTGCAGGGGCAGGCAGTGGCCGTGCCGGCCTGGAGCTTCCAGCCCATGCAGCCGCTGATCGACAGCGCCAACATGGCGCCGGCCTATTGGCAACAACTGCGTGAGGCGATCGTCGCAGCGGTGGACACCGATGGCTGCGATGCGCTGCTGGTGCTGCACGGCACCGATACCCTGGCGTACAGCGCGGCGGCGATGGCCTTCCAACTGCTGGGCCTGCCGGCGCCGGTGCTGTTCACAGGCTCCATGCTGCCAGCCGGGGTGCCCCAAAGCGATGCTTGGGAGAATGTGAACGGTGCCCTGGCCATGCTGGCCGCTGGCCAGCCGCCCGGCGTACAGTTGTACTTCCATGGCGAGCTGATCGCACCGAGCCGCTGTGCAAAAATTCGCAGCTACGGCCGCCGGCCATTTGCCTCGTTACAGCGCAATGGCGGGGCGGCACCTGCCCAGGCACTGCCGGTGCAGTTGAGCTACCGCCAGCATAAAGAAGTGGCCAACGTTGCCGTACTGCCCTTGGTGCCGGGCTTTGACGCCGCGCTGCTGCATGCGGCGGTCGGCCAAGGTGCGCAGGCGCTGGTGCTGGAATGCTATGGCAGCGGTACGGGGCCCAGCGACAACCCGGCCTTCCTTGCGGCACTGCGCCAGGCAACGGCCAACGGTGTCATTGTGGTCGCCATTACTCAATGCCATGAGGGCGGCGTGGACCTGGACGTATACGAAGCCGGCAGCCGCCTGCGCGATGCCGGCGTGCTCAGTGGCGGCGGCATGACCCGCGAAGCGGCCCTGGGCAAGCTGCACGGCCTGCTCGGCATTGGCCTGGCACCGAGCGAAATCCGCCGCCTGGTCGAACTCGACCTGTGCGGCGAATTGCGCTGAGGCAGCCTTTTAGACCAACCTGTGGATAACCCTGGGCGAAGCTGTGGATGAAACTGCGGGCCGTTTCACATTGTGCCGCCGGGCATGAAAACTTCGCCACCCAACCCGTGCTGCCAGGGGGCCTGCGCGCGAGCCAGGCAGGCTACCGCTGCGTTGGCTGCACGGGGTAGCCGCCCAGCGGGGCAGGCTCATCAGGTTTGCTACCGCGGTTGTTCAATGCTTAAGAACTCTTGCTATCCGCGGCATCTAATCGTCTGCGGGGCTGGATGCAGCCACGCCATAAGGCAGCGGTCGGATGGCGACCTATACCAGCAAGCCAAGGCCATTGGATGGGCGAATCGGTACCCGCTGCCCCTGAAACCTAGCCTTCGTTATCGGCTGTCATTGAAAACGCGCCGAGCACTACGGTTTCATACCTTTCGTAAAGGCCACCTAGGAGCCAATAATGCCTACAGCATTGCACTGGAACCCCGTGAAGGCCCCTGTGGCCAAGACGATCGAAGGCCGCTTCATGCGCTTGGAAAAGCTCGAGCCGGCGCGCCACGGGGATGATCTGTGGGAACTGCTCCATGGGCCGGCCGCCGACGAAAAGCAGTGGGAGTACCTGCCCTATGGCCCCTTTGGCGACCGGGAGAGGTTCGACATCTGGCTCGATGGCTACGCGGTAAGCCCAGACCCACTCGGCTATTGCGTGGTGGATAAACAAAGCGGCCAAGCACAGGGCATTCTGAGCTTGATGTCGATCGTGCCAGCCCATGGCCGTATCGAGATAGGCCACGTGGCGTTTTCCTCGGCGATGCAGCGTACCCCCAAGGGCACCGAGGCGATCTACCTGCTGGGCAATATGATCTTCAGCCTGGGCTACCGCCGGGTGGAATGGAAATGCGACGATGAAAACGCACGCTCCAAGCGCGCTGCCGAGCGCTTCGGCTTTACCTTCGAGGGGGTGTTTCGCCAGCATATGGTGGTCAAGGGCCACAACCGCGACACCGCCTGGTTCTCCATCCGCGACAGCGATTGGCCAGCCATCGCGCAGGGGTTCGAGGCCTGGCTGGCAGAGGCGAACTTCAAGCAGGGCCAGCAGATACACAGCCTGGAAACGCTGCGCGGACGGTACGCCATCAAAAAGTGATACCGGTTAGCGGATCCCGGTCAGTCCGGCAGCATTCCTCGAAGCGCCGCGCCCGCCAGCGCGGCCTGCGGATTTTAGAGATATAGCCGCACCGTATGAAGGCGCGCGCTGCGCGGGCATTGGAAGAAACACCTTTTCCCCTATAAGGCGCCATTCCATAAGGGTATGGCCTTTCGTTCAAGCAAAATGGCTTTCATGCGACCGCGTAGGCCGCTGGACGCCGTCGCATAAATTCATAATGATGGCGGGCAATTCCGCCAAACGAACCGCCCCGATTAAGGCCAAGCCCCCAGCATGTCGAAGGCGATAAGCAAGAATTTGATCGTAACCAAGGATGTGGATAGCGTCCCTCGGCCTGTTTTCGCCGTCGGTAACACAATGGTGTCCAAAGACTGGGAAGCGGCGAGGCATCAGCACCGCAAAGCCCAACTTTTCTATTCCGTGCGTGGCGTCCTTAACTGCGAGATCGAAGATGGCGTGTGGATTGTGCCGCCACAATGTGCGGTGTGGATACCGGGGGGTTTACCGCATTCGGCACGCGGCTCCGGAGAAACAGAATGCTATTGCCTGTTCGTGGAGCCCAACGCCGCACCGGACCTTCCGAAAACCTGCTGCACCCTCGCGGTATCACCGCTGCTACGCGAGTTGATTCTGACGGCCGCAGGGTTCCCTGAGCTCTATGCACGAGGGGGCCGCGAAGACCGCCTGATCGCCACGTTGCTGGATGAGCTGGCGGCTGCCCCGGTGGAGGGCCTGCATTTGCCCATGCCACGCGATGCGCGGTTATGCCGGCTCGCGGAAATGCTGTTGGCCGACCCTACTGACAAAACCTCGATGGGCGACTGGGCTACCCGTATCGGGATGAGCGAGCGAAGCATGAGCCGGCTTCTGTTGCACGAAATCGGAATGAGCTTCGGCCGCTGGCGCCGGCAACTGCATGTAATCCTTTCGCTTCAGCGCCTGACCAAGGGTGACAGTGTACAGACGGTGGCGCTAGACCTGGGCTACGAGAGCGCGAGTGGTTTTGTCACCATGTTCCGTAAAGCCGTAGGCAAACCACCGGCGCGATACCTTTCGGATCGAATGGCCAACACCACGGGTGGCGAAGCCCACGTTGGCCCGGGCATCATGCTTTCTAACCAGGGTTAATCTGGCTCGCTTAACGTGAACCCCACCCTGCCTCAGGGGTGAGCGCCTCGATATCCACAGCGGGCCACCTTCTCTGCCATTGCGCACTTGCTGTATTCAGCATTGACCATCGCCGCTGTAGTTCGATGGTTGCGCCTTATTCACTGATCGCTTCCATTTGCGGCAGAAGTGGACAAGACAGCGCTATCACTTTCGGCAGCACTGTTTCCCCGCGACCCAAGCGGAGGATCGGTGATGCCGCCGCCTACCGCCAGGAATAGGTTGACTGTCTGTACATAACGCTGCGTTCGCGCTTGAACCAGCTGAATCTCTGCAAGTTGCTGAAGGCGTTGTGCATCGAGAACCTGAACGACCCCGGTATTGCCCATGCTGTATCCCAACCGGCTCAGCCTGAGCGCGTCGCTGGCCGAGTGCAGTGCCTGCTGCTCGGTCACCAGTGCATCAGCGGAGTTTGCCAGCCCGTGTAAGTGATCTGCGACCTGTTTGAATGCGTCGAGCACCGTTTGCTGGTATTGCGCAAACGCCGCCTGATAAGCGTCTTGCATTTCGCGGCGATGTGCCGAGAGCGCACCTCCGTTGAAGACGGGCGCCGTCAGGCCGCCGATGAGATTCCAAGCCATGCTGGCAGGGCCGGAGAATAGCCCTTGCTGGCTGATGCCCGAACTCAAGGTGAGGTGCGGATACATATCGGCCGTGGCTATGCCTACCGCAGCGCTGGCGGCATGAAGCCTGGCTTGCGCGGCACGTATGTCTGGCCGGCTGCGCACTAACTCCGATGGCACCACCAAAGGAATGTCTTGCACAAGCGTCAACGCTTCGAGATTGAAGTCCGGGGCAGCCCAAGTCGCTGGCGATTGGCCTACAAGCACCGCCAACGCATCCTCCGAGAGGTTGAGTTGTTGATGCAGCGGCGGGAGCAAGGTGCGATCGTGATCGAGCTGGCTTTGTGCCGAGGTGACGTCGCCCTGTGTCGCTACGCCGACTTCACAGGCTTTGCCGACCAACGCCAGGTTTCGTTGATCGGACGCGATCACACTTGTCACTACATTTATCTGGGCCCTGACCGAGGCGATTTGCAATGCTTCGAGAACCGTGTCGCCGGCGATATTCAGGCGGGCGGCATTCAGGACTTCTTCCTGCACTTCGGCATTGGCTGACGCCAACTCGACCTGGCCGCGCCGCACCCCGAATGCATCGAGGTCGTAGCTGACCGCCGCGCCGCCTTCGTAAGCGGAGAACACCGGAAGGCTGGAGCCTTGATCAAAGGCCCCATACTTCTGGCGCTCGGCACCGGCTGTGAGGTCAATGGTTGGAAACAAGCCGCCGCGGGCGACCTTGATCGTTTCTTGCTCTTTGGCCAAGCTTGCTCGGGCAACCTCGATGGACCAATTGTAGGTGAGCGCCTGCTCGACGAGCTGATTGAGCGGCGGCGACTCCAGCGACGCCCACCAGTCCTTACGTAGCGCTTCACCTATGGACACGTGCTGGCCAATGTCGCGGGAACTGGCCGCGTGGTTTTGCTGAACATAGCCCTGGGCGCTAGGTGGGGCGGGCGCCTCATAGCTCGGGCCGACCGTGCAGCCACCGAGGGTCAGCGTTACGAGCAACCCTACCGCCGCGGGCGGGGGAGTGCCGCGTAGGTAATTAAGGCCTATTGAAAGGGGCTTGGAATGTGAGCGTTGCGACTTGTCCACAGTCAATGTGCTTCTCCGGTAGAACCCGTCCTGGTTTTCTTCAGCATCAGAACCGCGAGCAGCGCCAGCCCGAGAAGTGCGCTTTGAAGAATGATCGTGTCGCTGTAGGCGAGGATTGACGCCTGGCGGTGAATGCCGCGCCCGATGGCGACCATGGCTTTATGTTGGGCGTAGGCCGCGTCGGAGACGCCATGCTGTAGGAAATACTGCGTGAGCTGATTCAAACGGGTGCGCGTGGCGTCGTTAAGCAGTGACACCTGCGGGGTCAGCACGTCGGAGTGAAACTGCGTTCGCTTGGTTAGAAATGTTTGGATCACGGCAATGCCGATAGCGCCGCCCATATTGCGAATCATATTGAAGATGGCAGCCGCCGAACCCGCGTGTTCGCGTTCAATTCCCGAGACCGCAATAGCAGCCTAACCAGTCACCGCGTCGCAATAATCCTAATTGGCGTGGCTCGGGATCGAGCGAATACCAAAGCATCGCGAACATAAAAGCACCGGGCAAAAGATTCACGTAGAAAATTGATTGCCAACCGAAAGTCTGGTTGCACAAACCACCGATCACCGGCCCGATCGAGGGCGCGAAGATAGCGGAGATCGAATAGATCGACAGGCCGATCGGATGCTTGGAGGGCGGCAACCGGGTCATGATGATGGAAAACGCCAGCGGAATGAGCACGCCACCGGCGAACCCCTGCAGTGCGCGAACCACTATCATCTGCCCCAAATTGGTGGTGAACGCGCAGGCGACCGTCAGGAGCAGAAACAGGAACGTATTCGTAAGCAGATACGTTCGCACGGAAAATACGCGCGCAAGCCAGCCACTCATTGGGATGACTATGATTTCTGCCACCAGATAAGCCGTGGTAATCCACCCACCCTCATCCGCCCCCGCGCCGATGGCACCCTGAATGTCGGCCAGCGAGGAACTGACGATCTGGATGTTCAGGATCGCGAGGAACGCGCCAAAAGCGGCGCCGACGACAGCAACCCACGTCTTGACCGAGACAGGCGCCTCGCCGGCGTGGCGCGGGGGGCCCGGTTCTGCGGCCCTGGTAGCGGTAAGTGCGGCATTGGCCATGTTATTCCCCTTGAATGCGCCCAGAGGCCGGCGCTCTGGTATCGATCGACGCTTCGACCGACATACCCGGCCGGAGGTGACCTACGAGCGCATCGTCGAGCGGGAATAGGATCTTTACGGGGATACGTTGAACGATCTTTGTGAAATTGCCGGTCGCGTTGTCGGGGGGCAACAGGCTGAATTCCATGCCGCTGGCGGGGGCGATGGTGTCGACTCGGCCGATGATGTCGTGGCCTGGGAATGTATCGACCCGAACGTGCACCCTCTGCCCCGGCTCAACCCCTGTGAGTTGAGTCTCTTTGAAATTGGCGATGACATAGACGTGCTGTAACGGCACGAGTGCCATGAGCTGGGTGCCCGCCTGAACATACTGCCCCCTGCGCACGGTGCGGTTCCCCACGGTGCCGTCGATAGGGGCGACGATACCGGCGTAGCTAAGGTTAAGCTCAGCCTGATGCTTGGCGGCCTCGGCTGCCGCCAATTGGGCTTGCGCAAGCTGCCGCTGCGTTCTGAGAATTGTGACCTGGTCCCGAGCTGTCAGTGCCGCAGCCTGCAGCCGATCAAGCTCCGCACGCCCCTGCTTCGCGCTTGTCGAGGCATTGTCCGCTTGCTCTACCGAACCATAACCAACCTGTGCCATCGTCCGGCGTCGGGCATCATTACGTTGGGCCAGGTCCAAGGACGCGGCAGCCGCGGTGGCGCTCGCGTCAGCTTGGCGGATCAACGAACCCTGGGCAGCAAGCTGCGCGTCCAGATGGGCAAGCGATGCGATAGCCGCAGTAACATCGGCCGTCGCGCCATCCAAGGCATTGCGAAGGTCATGGTCGTCGATGCGCGCAAGGAGCTGGCCCGCCTTCACTGGCTGGTTATCGTCCACGGTCACGTCTGCAACATAACCAGAGACTTTTGGCGCAATAATCGTGGCGTCTGCTTTCACGTAAGCGTCATCCGTTGATTCGATGAATCGACCGACGTTCCAGTAGCGGGTACCCTCTATACCGCCCACAATAAACACCGCAGCAATGGCCACTATGGCAACGGCATGTGTGAACATCTTTCGAGGCCCCGCCTTTTCGGCGGGACTGACTGGATTCATGGGTTCTTCCCTTTGGCGAAAACCGGCTGGCTGGCCAAGCGGCATCTGCTGACGCACGGCAAACCATCATCAGACGTAGCCTAACCGGGGCAACAGGCTTCCGTGTTGCGATAATTGGTCAATTTATTATCCAATCCAGCCAAACCGAGCTGAAACGTACTTCGATGCCGCGCGATGGGGTGAAGGAAGCGTTGGGGCGGGGTGTCGCGCAGACGCCCGATTTGCCATCGTGCGGCGCGGAGGTCGCTACTATCGGAAGGCGGCGGCCTAAAAAAAAGGGAGCCGAAGCTCCCCTAGAGGTTAACCAGTGAAACGGTGGCTCAGCCGTCGATTTCGATCAGTACTTCACCCGGGTTGACGCGGTCGCCCTTGGCGATATGAATGGCCGACACCTTGCCGCCAATGGGCGCCTGCACTTCGGTTTCCATTTTCATCGCTTCGGTGATCAACAGGGCCTGGCCCGCCTTGACCTGGTCGCCCACCGTTACCAACACATCGACGATATTGCCCGGCATGGTGGTGCTGACATGCCCGGGGGCGCTCGCTTGCTGGCGCTTGCCATTGCCAGCGCTGGCCACGAATTCGTTCAAGGGTTCGAACACCACCTCTTCCGGCACCCCGTCGATCGACAGGTAGAAATGCCGCTTGCCCTCAGCCTTCACGCCTACGCCGGTGATATCGACACGGTAACTTTCGCCGTGCACATCGATGATGAATTCGGTGGGTACGCCGCCGCCGCTGGCCGCCGTAGCGCCACCGCCAGCCCCAGGCATGGGGATGGGTAGCAGGGGCTCGGGCGTGAGCGTGCCCGCCGCGCGCTCTTGAAGGAACTTACGGCCGATGTCGGGGAACATGGCGAACGTGAGCACATCCTCTTCGTTGTGCGCCAGCTCACCGATGTCGGCGCGCAGTGCGTCCATTTCAGGCTTGAGCAGGTCGGCCGGGCGCACGTCAATAACCTCTTCGCTGCCGATGGCCTGGCGCCGCAATGTTTCGTTGATGTGCCCGGGCGCCTTACCGTAGCGACCCTGAAGGTACAGCTTCACCTCATTGGTGATGGTTTTGTAACGTTCGCCCGCCAGCACATTGAAGAACGCCTGGCTGCCCACAATTTGCGATGTCGGCGTGACCAGTGGCGGGTAGCCGAGGTCTTCACGCACCCGTGGTATTTCTGCCAGCACTTCGCCCATCCGGTTCAGCGCCCCCTGCTCCTTGAGCTGGTTGGCGAGGTTGGAAATCATCCCACCCGGCACCTGGTTGACCTGCACCCGGGTGTCTACCGAGGTGAATTCGCTCTCGAACTGATGGTACTTCTTGCGCACCGCATAAAAGTACAAGCCAATTTCCTGCAACAGCGCCAGGTCCAGTTCGGTGTCGAACTCAGTGCCCTTGAGCGCGGCCACCATCGATTCGGTGCCGGGGTGGCTGGTGCCCCAGGCAAAGCTGGATATCGCCGTGTCGATATGGTCCGCGCCGTTCTCGATCGCTTTGAGCTGGCACATGGCGGCCAAGCCGGCCGTGTCGTGGGCATGCACGAACACCGGCAGTGACTGCTCGGCCTTCAATGCCTTGACCAGTTCCCCCGTGGCGTAGGGGGTCAGCAGGCCGGCCATGTCCTTGATCGCCACCGAATCGCAGCCCATGGCTTGCATCTGCTTGGCCTGGGCAACGAACGCGTCGATGGTGTGTACCGGGCTGGTGGTGTAGGCGATGGTGCCTTGGGCATGCTTGCCCGCGGCCTTCACCGCCTCCACGGCCACCTGCAGGTTACGCACGTCGTTCATGGCGTCGAAAATGCGGAATACATCGATGCCGTTATCGGCCGCCTTGGTCACGAACGCCCTGACCACGTCGTCGCTGTAATGGCGGTAGCCAAGCAGGTTCTGCCCACGCAGCAACATTTGCAGGCGGGTGTTGGGCAGCGCCGCGCGTAACGTGCGCAAGCGTTCCCATGGGTCTTCCTTGAGGAACCGCACGCAGGTGTCGAACGTCGCACCTCCCCAAACCTCCAGCGACCAGTACCCCACCTTGTCGAGCTTATCGCAAATCGGCAGCATGTCTTCGGTGCGCATGCGGGTCGCCAACAGCGACTGGTGGGCGTCACGCAGGATGGTGTCGGTAACGAAGATTTTCTTAGACATTGTAAGCTCCTCTTAAGCAACACGCGCCAAGCGACCAGCCCAAGCAAAAGCGCGCCTTGCCTTTACTTGCAACCCATCGCTTGCGGCATGCCGCCGCTTATTCATAAGCCTGCATGTGCCGCAATGGCAGCGGCGATGGCCAGGGCCAGTTCTTCGGGTTTGCGCTTGATCGAGTATTGGGTGAGTTCCGGGTGGCTCTCGACGAAACTGGTGTTGAACTGCCCGCTGCGAAACTCGGCATTACGCAGGATTTCCTGGTAATACGCGGCCGTGGTCTTCACCCCCTGCACGCGCATGTCGTCCAGCGCACGCAGGCCGCGGTCCAAGGCTTCTTCCCAGGTAAGTGCCCAAACCACCAGCTTCAGGCACATCGAGTCGTAATAAGGGGGAATGGTGTAGCCGGTGTAGATCGCCGTGTCCGTGCGCACCCCTGGGCCGCCGGGTGCGTAGTAGCGGGTAATCTTGCCAAAGCTGGGCAAGAAGTTGTTCTTCGGGTCTTCGGCGTTGATGCGAAACTGCAATGCGAAGCCGCGGTGGACGATGTCTTCTTGTTTGACCGACAACGGCAGGCCGGAGGCGATGCGGATCTGTTCACGGACGATGTCGATCCCGGTGATTTCCTCGGTGATCGTGTGCTCGACCTGCACGCGGGTGTTCATTTCCATGAAGTACACTTCGCCCTCGGCGAGCAGAAACTCCACGGTGCCTGCGTTTTCATAGCCCACGGCCTTGGCGGCACGCACCGCGAGGTCGCCCACATAGGCGCGCTGTTCGGGCGTTAGCTGGGGGCTGGGGGCAATTTCGATCAGCTTTTGGTTGCGCCGTTGGATCGAGCAGTCACGCTCGAACAAGTGCACCACATTGCCGAAGCTATCGCCCAGTACCTGGGCTTCAATGTGCTTGGGGTTGACGATGCATTTTTCCAGAAACACCTCGGCCGAGCCGAATGCCTTGGTGGCCTCGGAAATCACCCGTGGAAACGCCTGCTCGAGTTCCGCCCGGCTATTGCACCGGCGGATGCCGCGGCCGCCCCCGCCGGAGGTGGCCTTGAGCATCACCGGGTAGCCGATGCGCTCCCCCTCGGCCAATGCCTCTGCAAGGTCTGCCACGTTGCCTTCGGTGCCCGGCGTGCAGGGCACGCCCGCGGCCACCATGCTACGCCGCGCCTCGGTTTTGTCGCCCATGCGGCGAATAACCTCGGCGCTTGGGCCGATGAACTTGATACCTCGCTGGGCGCAGATGTCTGCGAGCTCAGCGTTTTCCGAGAGAAACCCATAACCCGGATGCAGCGCATCGCAACCGGTTTCCACCGCCAAATTCACCAACTTACGCGGGTTCAAATACCCGGCCAATGGCTCCGCGCCGATACTGTGCGCCTCGTCGGCACGCTTGACGTGAAGGGCATGGCGGTCGGCCTCGGAGTAGATCGCAACGGAGCGAATGCCCATTTCTGCGCAAGCTCGCACGATTCGGACGGCAATTTCACCCCGGTTGGCGATGAGGATTTTTCTTATCACTTGGGCTTCCCTCGATCTGCAATCGAAATGGGCCAGCAGCGCTGGCCCGCGACCGGAACGCCAGTAACCTGTCGCACCGCCACGTTAGCCCCGTACAGCAATTAACTAAAATTAATCTTTGTTAGGTTACACATTAGCAATCACTTATAGTTGGTCCGAAACGCCGCCAAAGAGCACACAAACAAATGCGTAAATCCCTGATGCGTATCACCTTGCGCCAACTGCAGGTGTTCAACGAAGTGTGCGACTTGCGCTCATACAGCCGCGCCGCGCAAGAAATGTCCCTGACGCAGCCGGCGGTAAGTTTGCAAATTCGCCAGCTTGAGGACGTTGTCGGCCAGCCGCTGTTCGAATACGTGAACAAGACCTTGTACCTCACCGATGCGGCTGAAGCCTTGCAGCATGCCAGCCGCGACATCTTCGGCCGCCTCGAAAGCTTCGACATGCAGCTTTCGGATATGCAGGGGTCGCTGCAAGGGCAATTGAAACTGGCGGTGGAATCCAGCGCCAAATATTTCGTGCCGCACCTGTTCGCCGCCTTCAAGCGTGAGCACCCTGAGGTGAGCTTGAACCTTACGGTAGCCAACCGCGCCCAGGTAATTCGCCGGCTGTCGGACAACCGCGACGACCTCACCATCATGTCGATGGTGCCGCAGGACATGGGCCTGGAGTTCTTGCCATTCTTGAACAACCCGATCGTGGCCGTGGCGCCAGCGGGCCACCCGTTGCTACTGCACAAACGTTTACGCTTGCAGAACCTGGAGCCGTGTTGCTTATTGGTTCGGGAGCAAGGCTCTGGCACCCGCCAAGCCTGCGACGAGTTCTTCAAGGAAAAACGCGTGCATTTTTCCCAAACGCTGGAGGTCGCCTCGGCGGATGCACAAAAAGAATGCGTCAGTGCCGGGCTAGGCATTGCCTTGATGACACGCCATGCGCTGCGCTTGGAGTTGCGCCTCGGTGTGCTCGCCGAGCTGCCGGTGGAGCAGTTACCGCTTTACCGCACCTGGTGCGTGGTCAATGCCAAGGCCAAGCGCCAATCACCGGTGGCGACGGCCTTTCTGGCCTTCATACGGGGCCAGCGCCAGCAGATCAGCACCCTGGCTGAACACTTCGCCAGCCCAACGCTGGCGGGCGTTGCCATAAGCCCGATCAAGGAAAATCGCTGAGCTGGGCAAGCAGCCGCCGTTCATCCTCCCGGCGTTCGATCGCACGGCGCAACGCCATGCGGCGGGTATCTTCTTGTTGCTTACGGGTTTTGCGGTTGCCTTGCCCTTCGAAGGAACGCGCCATGGGTGTCATCCTGTTCGAGTTCGGGGCCTCCAGGGTGGCGCCTGCGCGTTACGCTTTAAGGGCGGCGGTATGACACCGGCATGACGGGCCAATGCCTCAGTCGTCCAGGGATTTCACCGACTTGGGCGATAGGCGCAAGCTGCGCAGGCTACGCTTGACGCTTTTGAGGTGGTTTACCAACGCCGGCCCGCGGGCCATGGCCACCCCCATCGCCAGCACATCGATCACCACCAGGTGGGCGATACGCGACGTCAAGGGGGTGTAGATTTCCGTGTCTTCGTGCACATCGATCGCCAGGTTCACCGACGACAATTCTGCCAGCGGCGTTTGGCTGGGGCATAGCGTAATCAGCGAGGCGCCGGTTTCCCGAACCAGGTTGGCGGTAATCAGTAAATCCTTGGAACGGCCGGACTGCGAAATGCACACGGCCACGTCGCCCGGCTTGAGGGTGACCGCCGACATCGCCTGCATGTGCGGGTCTGAATAGGCCGCTGCGCTCAGCAACAAGCGAAAAAACTTGTGCTGGGCATCGGCGGCCACCGCGCCGGAAGCACCGAAGCCATAGAACTCCACCCGCTGCGCCTGCGCCATGGCGGTGATTGCGCGTTGCAGGGCCCGCGGGTCGAGCTGCTCGCGCACTTCCATCAGGGTATGCAAGGTGGTGTCGAAAATTTTCAGGCTGAAATCTTCGACCGAGTCGTCTTCATGGATGGCGAACTGGCCAAAGCTTGCCCCCGCTGCCAAGCTTTGCGCCAACTTGAGCTTGAGGTCTTGGAAACCGCCGCAGCCGATTGCGCGGCAAAATCGCACGATCGTCGGTTCGCTGATGCCCACATGGTGGGCCAGGTCCGCCATCGAACTGTGCATAACGGCCGCAGGATCATGCAAAACATGATCGGCCACCTTCAGCTCGGATTTGCGCAGAAGGTGGCGTGACTGTGCGATATGCTGCAAAAGGTTCAAAGGCAGGAACTCATCTCATGGCTGGCATGGCCCGAAAGGCCTCTTTTTTGTAGTTATACTACATGCCTGTTGCCAGGCCCAGCTAAACCGCCGGGCACATTATAGGGCATGCTCAAGCCCATAGCGGCGCGGCTATGGGGCCACGCAAGTGGTAGCTCTACACCCCCGCCCAGTGCAGCCGATGCAGCGCTTATCGTCGCCCGGCGGTTCGCCCGCTTTGCCCACTACCTGCGGCCCCGGCCACCATCAAGTTTGCCGCCGCCGCCCGCGCGCCCTAGAATGCGCCGATGCACGATGACGTCTCCCTACTGCTTAACTCACTCAACGATGCCCAACGCCAGGCGGTAGCCGCCTCGCTGGGGCGCCAGTTGGTTCTTGCCGGTGCCGGCTCGGGCAAAACCCGTGTGCTGGTGCACCGCATCGCCTGGCTGATGCAGGTTGAAGGCGCCTCGCCGCATTCGCTGCTGTCGGTGACCTTCACCAACAAGGCTGCCAGCGAGATGCGCCAACGCATTGAACAACTGATCGGCATCAGCCCCGCCGGCATGTGGGTCGGCACCTTCCACGGCCTGGCGCACCGGTTGCTGCGCGCCCACTGGCAGGAGGCGCGGCTGTCGCAGAATTTTCAGATCCTCGACAGCGACGACCAGCAGCGGTTGGTCAAGCGAGTGATTCGCGAACTCGGGCTGGATGATACCAAGTGGCCCGCACGCCAAGCCCAATGGTTCATCAACGGCCAGAAGGACGAAGGGCTGCGCCCACAGAACCTACAGCCCAGCGGCGATTTGTTCATGACCACCATGCGCTCGATCTACGAAGCGTATGAGCAAGCGTGCGAGCGCGCCGGTGTGATCGATTTTTCCGAACTGCTGCTGCGCGCGCTCGACCTCTGGCGCGACCACCCCACGTTGCTGCAGCACTATCAGCGGCGCTTTCGCCATGTGTTGGTCGACGAATTTCAAGACACCAATGCCGTGCAGTACGCCTGGCTACAGTTGCTGGCCCGTGGCGGCGAGAGCTTGATGGTGGTGGGTGACGACGACCAGTCCATTTATGGGTGGCGCGGGGCCAAAATCGAGAACATCCAGCAATACTCCAGCGATTTCCCAGATGCCGAACTCATTCGCCTGGAGCAAAACTACCGCTCCACCGGCATGATCCTCAGCGCGGCCAATGCGGTGATTGCCAACAACAGCGGGCGCCTAGGCAAGGAGCTGTGGACCGCCGGCAGCGAAGGCGAGGCTATCCACCTGTACGCGGCCTATAACGAGCAGGACGAGGCACGTTATGTGGTCGAAACGATTGAAAGCGCGCTGAAAACCGGCTTGGCTCGCCGGGAAATTGCCATCTTGTACCGTTCCAACGCACAATCGCGGGTGCTCGAAGAGGCACTGCTGCGCGAGCGCATTCCCTACCGTATCTACGGTGGCCAGCGCTTTTTCGAGCGCGCCGAAATCAAGAATGCCATGGCTTACCTGCGCCTGCTCGATGGCCGCGGAAACGACGCCGCGCTGGAGCGCGTAATCAACGTGCCACCCCGTGGCATCGGCGAAAAAACCGTGGAAGCCATTCGAACCCATGCCCGCCAGGCGGGAGTTTCAATGTGGCAAGCCATGGGTGAGCTGGCGGCGGCCGGCAAAGGCCGGGCCGCCAACGCTTTGGCCGCGTTCATCGAGCTGGTCGAAGACCTGGCGGCCAAGACCCTTGAACTACCCCTGCACAAAATGACCCAATTGGTGATCGCGCAGTCGGGGCTGATCGAATACCACGAAGCCGAGAAAGGTGAAAAAGGCCAAGCCCGGGTGGAAAACCTCGAGGAACTGGTCAGTGCTGCACGGGCATTCGAAAAAGAAGACCCCGAAGACGACCAAACCCTACTGGCCGCCTTTCTCGGCCACGCATCGCTTGAAGCCGGCGACACCCAGGCCGACGAACACGAAGACAGCGTCCAATTGATGACCCTGCACAGTGCCAAGGGCCTGGAGTTTCCCCATGTGTTCCTGGTGGGGCTGGAAGAAGGCCTGTTCCCCCACAAAATGAGCATGGAAGAACCCGGCCGGCTCGAGGAAGAGCGGCGCTTGGCCTACGTGGGCATCACCCGGGCGATGCAGCACCTGGTGCTGACCTACGCCGAAACCCGCAGGCTCTATGGCAGCGAAACCTATAACAAGGTGTCGCGGTTCGTGCGCGAAATCCCGCCGCAGCTGCTGCGCGAGGTACGCCTGTCGAACAGCGTCAGCCGCCCCTATGGCCAACCCACCTCCAGCACCAGCAGCCTGTTCGCCAATGCAAGCATCCCGCAAACGGCCTTCAACCTGGGCCAACGCGTTCAGCATGCGGTGTTCGGTGAAGGCATAATCATGAACTTCGAAGGGTCAGGGGCCCAGGCGAGGGTACAGGTGAACTTCGATGAAGGCAGCAAGTGGCTGATGCTGGGCTATGCCAAGCTGACGCCGCTGGAAGGTTGAGCGGCCGGGCGCGTGGCGTGTTTCGAACGTTCGCACCAGCACCGATGGGTGAATAGGGTTGCCGGGCGAGCAGCGGTAATGCCGCCCGCTAGCAAAAGGTGGCCGCTAACCTGTGTTCCGCCAGCGCTCGAAACCGCCCATTCGCCATATCTTGTAAACATTTGGTAAAAGCCGGAAACAATCTCCAGCTAGCCTACGGCTACCTCTGTGTGCAACATGGGGCTTATCCGTACAAACAGTGGAAACCGCTATGAAACGTTTTCTCAGCATTGCCATGGCGCTGTGCATCGGCTTGACGATGAGCCTGGATGCTACCGCCAAACGCTTCGGCGGCGGCAAGAGCATGGGCGCAGCCCCCACCCACCAAACCCGCCAGGCCGCACCGGCCACCCCCGCGGCAGCCCCTGGTGCCGCCCAGGCCGGGCGCCCGGCGGCCAGTGGCGCTTCGCGTTGGTTGGGCCCGCTGGCAGGTATCGCCGCAGGCGGCCTGCTGGCATCGATGTTCATGGGGGATGGCTTCGAAGGCTTCCAGTTCTTCGACTTCCTGATATTGGCCCTGATTGCCTTCGTGATATTCCGGTTCATCGCCGCGCGCCGCCGCCAACACCAGCCACCCCAGGCGGCCACTGCCGCCGGCCCAGTACCGTTCCAGCGCGAAGCGGCCAATACTTCCGCATCCGGCACCTTCGGCGGCGCTGCCGCATCCACCGCCAGCCCAACCGCCCATGCACCGGCCTGGTTCAACGAGCAATCGTTCCTGGGTGCTGCACGTGAGCACTTCAATGCGTTGCAGCAGCATTGGGATGCCAATGAAATGGACAGGATCGCCGAGTTCGTCACCCCAGCCATGTTGCAATCGCTGAAGCAGGAGCGCGCCGCACTGGGCGATGGCTACCAAGCCACCTACATCGATAACTTGCAGGTTCAGGTGGACGGTGTCGAGGACCGCGCGGACAAAACGATCGCGACCCTCACGTTCACCGGCGTCTCCAAAGAGTCGCGTTTCGACCAGGGCGAATTCTTTAGCGAAAGCTGGAACATGGAGCGCGCGCCGGGTGAAAACCAGCCTTGGCTGATCGCCGGTATACGCCAGAACAGCTAATGTTTCAGTAATTTACATAAGCGTCAGCATGTAAACCGTGTCGCCGGGCGAGCAAAGCGCAACGCGCCCCGGCAGCAAAACCCGGCGCCAACGTTGTGCCGCCAGGCGTCTGAACTACGGCACGGTACCATTCGGCGTAAAAACCACGCTTCACAGACCCCGGGCCGGCCCCGGGGTTTTGCTTTATGTAAATTGCTCTACTATCGGGAATGAGTAGTCGGGGCAAACTGCCCTGGTAGTCGCCAGAACCAACCGAGAAGGACATTTTCCATGGAAGACGTGATCGAACAGTTGCGCGAGGCCAATGAACCGGTGCCCGTGCCGCTGGAACTTCCAGAAGAAGAATTGCTGGTAGAGATCCAAGAATTACTGCTCATCCACATTCCGGAAGAGATGAAGGAGTATTTGCTTACCGTAAGTGACGTCATCTACGGCACCTTGGAGCCGGTGACGGTCACCGACCCTAAGTCTCATACCTACCTGCCTGAAGTCGCCGCCACCGCCTGGGATGTTGGCCTACCGCGTGAACTGGTGCCATTGTGCCAAGACGGGGCAAACTACTACGCCGTCGAGGAAACCGGCACCGTGTTGCTGTGGGACGCCGACGAAGGGGCCGTGACCGATGACAGTTGGGACAGCGTATGGGACTGGGCCCGCGACGTGTGGCTAGAGTCCTGACCGGCCGGCTTAGTGCGTGAGTGAAGGGCCCGCAGTTGGCATTGCTGAAGGTTTCCAGCAGTGCCAACTGCGGGCAAGCGGATCATCCAGCGCCATCACTGCACCGCCACCAGGCCGATGATCGCGAGCCGTTGCGGGTAGGCCGAATGCCCGCCGACAAGGCCTCCAACCTCGGCGCCGTTATTGGGGATCATTTTGGCGACGGTCTGTGCACCCCGTTGCGTAGGGTGCCCGGCCCATTCACTTCAGCCAATAGCATCGTCAGCGCCTTGATCTTGCGATAAGCCGCGATTAAAACAGCAGCACGACCAGCAACGCCAGCCCGCGAAACAATGCCGTTTGCCTACTACCGTCGCCCGCTACCCGATGGGCCCTGTATTCGCCCAGCATTGGCGCAAGGTGGCAATAGCGTGATCCCCAACTACTCGAGCAAAATGGCAGGCTGAATCAGCGAACCCATAGGCGCTGAATGAATGCGATGGCGGGCAGTGTGAAAACTTCTTTATTCCGCCACGGCTTCTGTTACAAACGCCAAGATAACATTGCGGCTCGCTTCGAAGCCGCTGTGCAATACGCAAAAAACAGAACCGCCGGCCGTGACGGGCGAGCGCTGTTCGGCGTCAGCAACAGCAGGATGGGAAAACGCCCTAGCCAGCGCCTACAAGAGCGTGTCGATCAAACTGACCGTGAGCACATTATGGAACCTGGAAACGCACAGCTAACGATGACGGTGCTGATGACGCCGGACATGGCCAACTTCTCTGGCAATGTACACGGCGGTACGCTGCTCAAATACCTCGACGAAGTGGCCTATGCCTGCGCCAGCCGGTACGCCGGCCGTTATGTGGTCACCTTGTCGGTCGATCAGGTTATTTTCCGCGAGCCCATCCACGTCGGCGAGCTGGTCACCTTCCTGGCCTCGGTGAACTACACAGGCAATACGTCCATGGAAATTGGCATCAAGGTGGTCACCGAAAACATCCAGCAGCGCTCGGTTCGCCATGCCAATAGCTGCTTTTTCACCATGGTCGCCTTGGACGAGCAACGCAAACCCGCCCCTGTGCCCCCCTTACAGCCGCACAATGCCGATGGCAAGCGGCGCTTTGCCCAGGCCCAGCAACGCCGGCTGATTCGCCAGGAACTTGAAAAGCGCTACCGCGACCTTCGCGCCGAAGATACCGGCGAGGCCGGCTAGTGGGGGTGTGCCCCAGCAGTTCGCACAAGGCGTGTGCAGGGTGTTGCCGGGCAAAGCACCGCCCAGCAGCAAAACGCCCCGTCGAAATTGTGCAGCCAACGCTTGGCACCCACTAGAGCGCGACCGCGGCAAAACGCTCGCGCGGGTAAACGATCCGATCTTGTGCCCGTACCAGTTGCAACTCGTAAGTGGTACAGGCCTGAGTCTCCAGCAACACTTCATGCACGGCGGCACCGGTGGCTTCCATCGCCTGCACGGGGTTGTCGCCGAGCAATAAGCGGGAGAGAAACAGCCCGGAGGTAAGGTCACCCACGCCGACTGGGGCTTTTGGAAACACCAACAATGGGCGCCGCAGGTGCCAGGCCCCACCTGCGGTGACCAATAGCATTTCGAATACCTGCGGGTCTTTTTCGCCATAGAACAGGTGTTTCACCAGCACCATGCTGGGGCCACGGGCCAGCAGGCTTCGGGCCATTTCCACGCAATCGGCCAGTGTTTGCGCCGTGCGGCCACAAAAGGTATTGAGCTCCAATTGGTTCGGGCATAGCACATCAGCCCGTGGCAATGCCCCTTCAAGCAAGAACTCAGACACCTGTGGCGCAACGATGCAGCTTTTTTCCGGGTGGCCCATCACGGGGTCACACAGGTAGATAGCCTTCGGGTTTACCGCTTTTACCCGCTGCACCACCTCAAGAATGGCCTGGCCCTGGGCCGCGTTGCCCAAATAACCGCTGAGTACGGCATCGCACTGGGGCAGCTCTCCAATCGCTTCGATGCCAGCGACCAACGAAGGAATTTGCTCATAATCGAGCACTTGGCCCGTCCAATGACCATACTGAGTGTGATTGGAAAATTGCACGGTATTGAGCGGCCATACGTTCACCCCCATGCGTTGCATGGCGAACACCGCAGCGCTGTTTCCGGCATGGCCGAAAACCACGTGGGACTGAATAGCGAGCAGGTGTGGCGTGCGTTTCATCGGTAAATCCAGGTCGGTAGAAAAGGTAACTGGGGGGTGCCAGTATGGCGCCAAAAGTGGCCTATACGACAGGCCTGGGACGCAGGTAAGCTGAAGGTGTTCAGTTGGAGCATTCGTAGATGTTGACCCTTGAGAATCTGTTGGTGCTGATGCTGTTCATAGGCTTCGCTGCCTGGCTTTGGCATAACCATGGCTTGAGGGAAAAGGCTTTGGCCCGGGTGAAGGCCCACTGTGCCCAGCTCGACCTTGAGCTATTGGATGAAAACGTTGCGTTCAAACGCTTCGCCCTGGTGCGCGATGCCAAGGGTATACGGCGTTTCGCCCGCCTTTACACGTTCGAGTTCACCGTTACCGGTGAGCAGCGCCACCCCGGTACCCTTACCCAATTCGGTGCCCATTCTGCTCAAATTGAGCTAGCGCCCTATCCGTTCGAGATCAAACCGCAGCCCTCGGCAGAGATCATCGAACTCAGCCAATGGCGGCAAGACCACAAAAAGCGTCAACCTTGAGCGCTTAGGCAAGCCCCTACGGCGGCCTGCAGCTCGTCCCATGCTTGCGGCGCGCCGAAAATCAACTCTAGCCGGCTGTCACGCCGCCATTGGGAAGGCTCCCAATCCAGTTCGGCAGGTGTGCGGGCGTTCAGGCTCAGCCAGCCACCACGGCTGTGGATAACTGCTTTGGCGCGTTGCCATGGCCACGCCCGTAGGCAGCTAATCAGCGCACCCGTGCTGAGGGTAGACGCGGCGGGCCATTGCCAACCTATCGACCAATAACCAGCCAGTTGTTGGGTTTGTACCCGGGGCACCGGCGGCAAGGGGGCCGGCCACTCAAGGCTGGCAGGCAATGCCTGGCCGTTATCCACAGCGGGCACGCGGCTTAGCGGCAAGGCCCCATAGGGTAATTGGCCATGGCTGACACAGCGGTACGCTCGGCCGCTCCACCGCTGGCGAGCTACCGCCAGGTCGCCCGGCGTGGCCAGGTCGGTTTTGTTGATCACCACCAACCCGGCCGCTTCATAAGCGTCCGCCGAGCCCTCTGCCGGCACCGCCCCACCTGCTGCCTCAAGCAGCATCACCAGCGGCTGCACCTGCAACACCCCAGCCCAGGGCGGCTGCTGCAATTGCCGCAAAAGCGGTAATGGGTGCCCCAAGCCGGAGGCCTCGATAAATAGCTGGTGCGGCCGCGCCTTGCGCAGCAACCGCGCCAACGCCACTTGAAAAGGCGCACCGTTGACACAGCAAATGCACCCCCCAGCCACTTCCCCAATTGCGATACCATCGCTGTCGCAGGCCAACAACGCTGCGTCCAGGCCCACTTGGCCGAACTCATTGACTAAAACCGCCCAGCGCTGCCCAGGTGGTTTCTGCCCGAGCAAATGGCGGACCAGGCTGGTTTTACCGGCCCCTAGCGGCCCGGCGATCAGGTGCGTGGTGATGTCGCTGAGCTTGGTATTCATTAAAAGGTGTAAACAGCAATGAGGGGAATGTGGATAATTTTTCTCGGCATCATCAGCACATCATGCTGGGGGCAAGCCTGCATTGTCCACAGCGAGGCTGACCACTTGGACGTGAAGGTATGCGAGGAAAACCGAAATATCCCCAGCCAATTGTTCGCCGAGGGCTTTTGCAAACCTTCATTGAAGGGGCAGAAGGTCACTGTCAGTTATGCCGAACACTGCCCCGCCGGGGCTTTCGGGGTCTGCAGCAATGCCCATGTGGATAACATGCCTTACCGGCAAGATATCCATTATTACGGCGTGGCGGCCGACGAGCGATTCCTGCAACCCTTCTGCGCGCAGAAGAGCCAGGGCGTGTGGATAAAACCCTGACCCGCCCCTCCCGCCAACCCGACCCAAGGGCTGTGACCCGTAGTCAATCAGACTTATCCACACCCCGACTGCGCCGGTAGAACACCCCAGAGTCAGTGCACAGGGTACGCTATAAATTATGTTGTAACGCTATGGCGAGGGTTCCACGTGGAACGTTAACTGCGTGGTTTTACGGCGCCGCAGTCGGTGCCCAACCATAAGGCCCGGGTATTCATGCTGCCCTGCTGGCTTGTGCCAGAGGCATTAAACGTCCCCGATACGGTGGTGGTGAATTCGCGATCGCTGAGAAAATGTGCCTCACCTGCCCCCTGAGCCTTCGGGCAATTGAAGCGGAATTTCCACACGTTGCCTTTACGTTCCGTGATCTGCTGGGTGCAGCCGGACTTCGGGTCTTGCAGAGGGATGTCGTTGGTTTTGACTTGCTCGGGGGTCAGGCAGGAGCGGATGCCGTTACCGCCCACGGTAATACCCTGGTTCGCGAGTGCCTGCTCCATCATCGTTCGCTGCTCTGGGGCCAGGTTCTTCAGTTGGTCGAGCATAAACTGCATGTCTGGCAGCGGCTTACCATCGACTTGCATGTTGCTGGTGGTGAGCTCCCATAAGCCGGGTTGTAACATTTGCCCGTGGGCCAGGGGCGCCAACAACAAGGTTAAAAGTACCGCGGCGCGAGAACGCATGAAAATGCCTCCAGTGATCAACAGGCACTTTGACACGAATAAGAACAATACGTTGCGCAGGGGTAGATGCCGCGTCGGAACCCCGCTATGGTCCCAGGCAGCACAATGTCGTTTTCCTGGCGTGGAACCTTATGGATTATCACATACCCGTTTTTCTCGTTTACGTGCTTGGCTTTATACACCTGTTGGGCGTCGCCGCCGCGATACACGCGCTGTTTACCGTACGCACCGCCCAAGGCGCCATCGCCTGGGCCATGTCGCTGTTTTTCATCCCTTACGTTACGTTGGTGCCCTACCTGATCTTCGGCCGTAGCGCGTTCGATGCTTACATCCGTGCGCGGCGCCAAGCCAATAGGGAGATGCACAATGCCATCGCCGACCTTAACTGGCGGCCATGGATCGAAGAAGCCATCGCGGCGAAGGCGTCGGAGGCGTATGGCGCGCTGCGCGCATTGCGCAGGCTCGGGCGCACGCCTTGCCTGGCTAATAACCGGGTGGGCCTGCTGATAAACGGGGAGGCGACCTTTACCGAGATCCTAGGCGCCATACGTGACGCGCGCCACGTGGTGCTGGTGCAGTTTTTCATCATCCACGACGACCTGATCGGCCGCAGGCTGCAAGCGTGCCTGATGGAAAAGGCTGCCGAAGGGGTGGAAATCTATGTGCTATACGACAAAGTCGGCAGCCATGCCCTGCCTTCGGCCTACATCGCCACGCTGCAGCGGGCCGGCGTGAAAATCAAAGCCTTCGCCACCCGCAAAGGCTTGATCAATCGATTCCAGGTCAATTTTCGAAACCACCGAAAAATCGTCGTCGTCGATGGCGAAAAGGGCTTTGTCGGTGGCCTCAACGTGGGCGACGAATACCTGGGCGACGACCCGCGCCTTTCACCCTGGCGAGATACCCACGTGTGGGTAGTCGGCCCGGCCGTGGCCAGTTTGCAGGAGTCGTTCGCCGAGGATTGGTACTGGGCGGCCCGGGAGCTTCCACCGCTGTTACTACCCGACCACTACCCGGAAGACGGCGTGCTTTGCCAAGTATTGGCAACCGGCCCAGCCGACCCTAACGAAACCTGCGCATTGTTTTTTCTCGAAGCCATCCACAGCGCGAAGCGACGAATCTGGATCACCAGCCCTTACTTCATCCCCGATGAAGCGATGCTCGCGGCCTTGCGCTTGGCGGTGTTGCGTGGCGTGGAGGTACGCATCCTGCTGCCGGCCCGGCCTGACCACAAGATAGTATATGCCGCGTCCAGCTTGTATGCGTTCGAGGCGGTACGCGCGGGCGTGCGGATGTTCCGCTACCGCCCGGGCTTTCTCCATCAAAAGGTGGTACTGATCGACGACCACGTGAGCGCCATTGGCAGCGCCAACATGGATAACCGGTCTTTCCGCCTGAATTTCGAGGTGATGTTGATTACCGTGGACGCTGACTTTGCCGCCCAGGTAGAACACATGCTCGATGCCGACTTCGCCCTGGCACGGGAAATTACGGCACAGGACAGCGAGCGTACGCACCGCCTGCAAAAGCTGGGGATGCGGGTGGCCCGGCTGATTTCACCGATTCTTTAGCCTTGAGACAATTGAAGGAGTTTCCTACAGCAAGTGGGGAATTATCCTGCATCCAGCTCTTATGCCGACGGCGTTTAATCCACCTTTTCCAATAAGGTGAAAAAACCCATGCCCAAACATAATCTTTTCCCGACGGTGCCAAGTACCCTCGGGGATGCGGTGGTCGAGAGCTGCTTGTCCATCAACACCCCCAGCGCACAGATAGGCCTGTTGAACCTACTGGAGCTGGCCGAGCACAGTATTTGCCAAGAGAACGACGAAACGCTGCATACCCTGGTGTTTCGTAGCGGCAAACGCTTGCGCATCCACAGCGACGGCAAGGTAGTCACCGTGGTGGGCCGGCGGATCGCCTTCCACCCCAGCGAAATTTACCCGTTCAATACCTTGCTGGGAGAACCCGGCGCCTGATAGGAAACCACTCCGGCCAGAGGCCCAGCGTGCACAAAATAGATCGAACACCCCCCGGGGTGTTCACTGTCGGGCAGCAGATGGCAGGGCGCCGGAGCCACCCTCTACATCCTCTGCCCCCAGCGGCAACCACTAGGGCCCCACCTAACCCACTTCTAAAACAGCGCCCAAATGCGGAACTCACTTCGCTGAAACCGCCACACACCACGGCAGCTTGAGCGTTCTGAGGGAGCAGCTGGTCGTGCGGCTTCGGCTGTACACGCCCCATCGGATAGCCAGGCGGTGTTCTTCGGCAGTGAACAGGTAGAAGGCATATGGTTGGATTCACCGCGCATTTTAACTCTTTGATGAACTTGGGCAGGTCGCAATTTGAGGAGCCTGCCCCGACCGCCACCGAGCATAAGCTGCCAGCAGAACTGCGTTTGAAAATCGTTCAGCAGGTTGCTGCGGATACGTTGTCTGACGCTCAACGGCAGGCGTGCTCGCGCCAGCATGCAGAAACCATGGCAGCCAAAGCGCTAGCCCGCCTGGCCCTGGGCAATAAGGGGTGGGCCCAGTGCGCATTCACCGCCGAACAAGACCGCCCCTCGGTTGGCCTGACAATGAGCCGCAATGCCATTGCTCGGCTGGCGCGCCGGTCAGGTGGCGATATCGACCGGTTCCGCACCAGCGTCAGCCATCTGCTGAACCAGCGTAAGCACATTGAGGTGCCATTCAGCATGCTGGCCGAGGAGCAACAGCAAGTCGTATTCCAGGCCCTGCTCAAAACGCCGCCGTCGCACCATCTGCATTTGAAAGGGTTTGCCCCGCACAACGCTGCTTACGTTCCGCTCATAGCCGAGCGAGGCCCGGCGTCGATGAAAGTCTCGGTAGACCTGACCGACCAAGCGCTCGACGACAGCCACCTGGCGCAGTTGAATGCACTGTTCGCCTCGCCCCAGCCTAAGTTGGCCAGCATCGATTTGCGTTGGAACCCATTCTCACAGGCCCAACTGGACGCGTTACCCCCGGTGCATGGGGCGACGCAGCTGCAGCACGAGTGGAACGACATGAGCGCTCAGGCTGCGAGTATTGTGCGTAACGTGCTCGATCAGGGCGAAGACAAATCGATTTTGGACCTTTCCAGCTTTCGCGACCTGGCCGATGAAGACCTGCAGGCGATCACCGCCGCGATGGAAAAAAATATTGGTCGCCATTCTGCGTTGTATCTGAACCACGGGTTAGGCCCCACCAACCGCATCGCCGAACAGGGCACCCGGGCGATTGCCTCGATGCTGGAACATCCGGATTGCCGCCTGGCCATACTCAACCTGGTTGCGGGCGGCGTGAACGATCAGGGGGCCAGTGCCCTCGCGCGGGCATTGGCCAGCGGGCATTGCCCGTTGGTCAAACTCAACTTGAGCGCCAATGAGATAACCCCGGCGGGTGCCACCGCACTGGCAGACGCCATCAATCGATCTCACGGCAAGCTGGAATCCCTTAACCTGCGCGACAATCTGTTGGACGGGCCCAGCCGGGCAGTTTTACGGGCCGCCGCCGATCTCAAGGGGATACTGCTGGATATGGGCTGAACGGGTTCACAACGCGTCGCCGGGCACTGCCAACCTAATGTGGCACCTCTTCGCTTGGCTGCACGATTTTAGCGGTGCTTGCGCTACCGGGCCGCATTGCTGCTTCTTGCCTTAGCTTGGGTCGGGCTCGTCGCAACGCCTCGCCCCACAGCAGCCTTACCCGCCAGCGCTCATATGAACGTCTGAAACACCACATTAGCTGATTTGGGAGACGCACTCGGTCATCGTACAAGATGGTTTGCAACCATGCACAAGGGCCTGGTCTGTCGCTTTTAGCCTTTCAGTTCGGCACCCGTAGCAGATAAGCGCTGCGGCTTTCGGTCACGCTTGACACCCATAAAAATTTCACGATGCCATTCTTGACGAACGGTAGTATGATGACTGCTCCGTGATGAGCCAGACGATACCCAAGTATCGCGCTCTTTCTGTCGTGCTGGTGTTAGCCCGCCGCGCCGATGTGATCAATCATAAGTAGAGCAGCCGCCCAGGCCTGCCACCCCTTCCCTGCCTATGCGGCCTATCCGCGCCTTACGTTCGCCTGTGACATGGCGGGTCGGGCAGGCTGGCGGCTGGTTTTCCGAAGGGGCTTGCACACCGTCTAGAGAGCGCTCGGCCGTTATCTTGCGTCGTCCGGTTCTGCAAGCAGCTTAGGTGAGCCCAATATGTTGTTAGCCTCGCAAACGTCCCGACGAAAGTTTTTGCTCTCTTCTTTGATCGCCCTACCTGCAATGGGCGTTTCGGTGAAAGGCCTGAGCGCCGCCATCGCGGCGGATATGGTGGCACCGAGCCTCGAAACCTATAAACCGGTGTTTTTCGATGCGGCCGAATGGGCCTTTATCATGGCGGCATGCGACTGCCTGATACCGGGCGGTGGCCGCGGCCCCGGCGCGCTAGACACCAATGTGCCGGTATTCGTCGACCAACAATTGGCCGGCGACCTGGGCAGCGAAATCTACCTGGAAGGCCCGTTCGACCTCAAGGCGCCCGCCACCCTGGGCTATCAGTTGCCGTATCGCCCCCAGCAGGTGCATCGCAACGGCATCAAGGCCGCCCAGGCCTGGTGCCAGCAGGCCCACGGCGCCAACTTCGCCGCGCTGGACGCCGCCGCCAAAACCGACGCCCTGAAAAACCTGCAAGCCGGCAAGGTGGATTTCACCGCGTTTGGCGAAGAGGTCGTGGGCTCGAAGTTCTTCTTTGGCGAACTGCTCGCGCTGGTCAAGCAAGGCTACCTAGCCGACCCCATCTACGGCGGCAACAAGGGTATGAAGGCCTGGATCGCCATCGGCTTTCCCGGTGCGCGTGCCAGCTACCTGGAGTGGGTCGCCCAGCACAACGTCAAATACCCCTTGGGCCCGGTCAGCCTCAGCGGCGAACGCGGCTAACCCGCGCTTACTGCGACTCAACTTATCGAGAGATTTATGGCAAACATTACCAATGACGAGGTCGACGTTGTGGTCGTCGGCCTGGGCTGGGCCGGCTCGCTGATGAGCATCGAACTCGCCCAAGCAGGCTTGAAGGTTCGTGCGCTGGAGCGCGGCGAGGACCGCAACAAAGCGGATTCCGCCTACCCGAAACCGGCCGACGAATACGCCTATGGCGTGCGTAACAAGATCATGGTCACCCCCAGGGACGGCGCCCTGACCGTTCGCCACAACCTCAACGATACCGCGCTACCTACCCGCCAGTGGGGCGCGTTCGTACCCGGCACCGGCGTCGGCGGCTCGGGCCTGCACTGGACGGGGGTATTGATTCGCCCCACGCCCACCGACATCAAGCTAAAAACCTACGCCGACCAGGCCTACAAACCAGGGCAACTGGGCGAGGGCATGCAGGTGCAAGACTTCCCCTTCACCTGGGAAGAGATCGAGCCTTACATGGACAGGTTCGACAAGATCTGTGGCCTCTCTGGCAACACCGGCAACCTGCAGGGCCGCATCCTCGAAGGCGGCGACCCGTTCGAGGGGCCGCGCTCCAGCCCCTTCCCGCTGCCGGCGCTGGAAGACACGCTCAATACCAGCATGTTCGCCGAGGCCGCGCGCAAGCTGGGTTACCACCCGTTCCCCAACCCTTCGGCCAACGTGTCGCGTGCGTGGACCAACCCCTACGGTAATCAGATCGCGCCGTGCAACTACTGCGGCTACTGCAGCAAGTACCCCTGCCTGAACTTCTCCAAGGCTTCGCCGCAAACCGCGGTGCTGGATTCGCTCAAGCGCATGGAGAACTTCTCTTACCGCACCCATGCCAACGTGCTGCGGGTAGACCTGCACCCGGATGGCAAGACGGCGCGCGGGGTCACCTACGCCGACGCCCAGGGCAACGAAGTGTTCCAGCCGGCGAAGATCGTGGTGCTGGCGGCGTTCCAGTTCGTCAACGTGCGGTTGATGCTGCTGTCGAAAATCGGCCCGGCCTATGACCCGGTCAGCGGCACGGGCACCGTGGGCCGCAACTATGCATTCCTCAGCAACGGCGCCACCACGCTGTTCTTCAAGGATAAGAACTTCAACCCGTTCGCCACCGCTGGCGCGACCGGGCAGATGTTCAACGACGTGTCGCCGGGCAATTTCGACGGCCCGGCGCTGGGGATCATTGGCGGCGCCAAGATCCACAGTTCCCAATCCACCGGCACGCCCATCAGCACCTCGCTGCCGGCCGGCACGGCGGGCTGGGGCCAGGGTTGGAAAGACGGCATGGTGGACTGGTACGGCCATTCGATGAAGATCGGCATCACCACCAGTTGCATGTCCTACCGCGGCCACTACCTTGACCTCGACCCGACCTACAAAGACCCATGGGGGCTGCCGCTGCTGCGCATCACCTTCGACTGGAAGCAGAACGAACTGAAGCTGCAGCAATACCTGCGCAAGATCGTGCTCAACATCACCCAGGAACTGGGCCCAGACAGCTATAGCGAAGGCTACCTGGGGCTGGACGCGCACTGGGACATCACCAAGTACGTGTCTACCCACAACGTGGGCGGCGCGGTGATGGGCGACTCGCCGAAAACCAGCGCGCTGAACCGTTACCTGCAAAGTTGGGACGTACACAACGTGTTCGTGCCCGGTGGCAACGCCTTCCCGCAGAACTTCCAGGCCAACCCCACCTCGATGATCGGCTCGCTGACCCTGTGGGCTGCCCAGGCTATCAAGGACCAGTACCTGAAGAACCCCGGCCCACTGGTGAGCGTATGAGGAACGACGCCATGACAAACACCCGCCGTTCCCCCTGGCTGATCGTGCTGGCAATCGTTGTGATCCTGGCCTTGGCGGCCTGGGCGGTGAGCTATGTGCTCAATCGCAGCGGCGACGCCTCGGCGCAGATGTCACAAGCCATTACCCCCGAGTTGATCCAGCAGGGCGAGTACCTGGCCCGCGCCGGCGACTGCGTGGCCTGCCACACCGGCCTGGGCGGCAAGCCCTTTGCCGGCGGCCTGGGCATCAAATCGCCGATCGGCACCATCTACTCCACCAACATCACCCCGGATGCCAGCACCGGCATTGGCGGCTGGACCTATGGCGAGTTCGAGCGCGCCGTACGCCGGGGCATTGGCCACGATGGCAGCGCGCTGTACCCGGCGATGCCATTCCCTTCGTACGCCAAGGTCAGCAATGCCGACACCGAGGCGCTGTACGCCTACTTCACCAAGGCCGTGGCGCCGGTGCAGCAGGCCAACAAGGCCAACGATATCCCTTGGCCGCTGTCGATCCGCTGGCCACTGGCGTACTGGCGAACCCTGTTCGCCCCCGCGCCTGAAAACACCGAGGCTACCCGCCAGGCCAGCACCGATGCACGTATCGAGCGCGGCGCCTACCTGGTGCAGGGCCTGGGCCATTGCGGCTCGTGCCACACGCCTCGGGCGCTGACCATGCAAGAGCGTGGCCTGGACGAAACCACCCCGGCCTACTTGACCGGCGCGGAGCTCAACGGCTGGGCGGTACCGGCCTTGCGTGGGGCGAAGCACTGGAGCGAGGATGAATTGGTGGCGTACCTGGCCAGCGGCCGTAACAGCACGGCAGCCGTGGGCGGTGAAATGAAGGACGTGGTTGCCAACAGCACATCGCACATGACCGACCAAGACCTACACGCCATCGCCGCTTACCTGCAATCGTTACCTGCGGACAGGCCGCCGGTGTATCAGTACCAGGCCGAGCGCAGCGACGCCACGGCCAAACAACTGACCGCCGCCACCGACCTGAACCTTGGCCAACGCCTGTACCTGGACAACTGCGGCGCCTGCCACTTCGTCACTGGCCAAGGCGCCCCCCGGGTGTTCCCACGGCTGGATGGCGCCTCTGTGGTCAATGCCGAGAAACCGGCCGGGCTGATTCACCTGATCCTCGCCGGTGCGCAAACGCCGTCGACCGCGCAGTCGCCTTCAGTGCTGCCGATGCCAGGCTTCGCCGGGCGGATGAGCGATAGCGAGGTCGCGGAACTGGCCACCTTCGTCCGCAATGGCTGGTCGAACAACGCCCCGGCGGTGTCGGCCGATCAGGTGCGCGACGCCCGGGCCGCGCTTAACAAGCAACGGGTTGGCGAAGTGGCGTTGGGGGCCAACAACGCGCAATAACCCCTACGGCGCGGGCGCCCAGCCAGGGGCGCCCGCGCCGTGAACGGGCGCCGTGCGGCTAAGCCGCTACCACCGGCCCCTTTTGCGGCGCGCCTGGGTCGGCGACCCCCTGCCGAAACTCAGCTTGCGCCTGATGTGTCCAAACCCAACCTTCAGTGGCTGCCTCCGGCCATGCCCCTTTTCAGCGCAACCGCTGCAAGCTGACGCGGGCCCGCCCCGTACCCCCAGGCACAGATTGTGCACGGCAACTGCCGCATCGGCACCTAGGCATCATCAGCGCGCCGCCCCATTCACCCTCAGCTAAACCACCGCACTGCCGGATCCAGATCACGGCAAGTGGCCCGCTACACCCTACCTGTTGCCCAAATCGCAACAGGCACTGCATCAGCACCCCAACGCCGTTCGGGAGGCAACCTTGAACTTCACCGCTTTTCGCTATTTCAACGAGGTCGCAAGATCCAAGGCCATCCGCCGCGCCGCGGACCGGCTGCACGTCACCCCGTCGGCGGTCAGCCGGCAGATTTCCCTGCTGGAGCATCAGTTCGGTGCGCCCTTGCTGGAGCGCTCGAAACACGGCGTCGAGCTCACGGCCGCCGGTGTCATGCTAGAGCGCTATACGCGCACGCTGTTCAGGAACCTGGAACGTGTTCAAGAGGGGATCGCCGCCTTTCGCTCGCTAGACCAGGGCGAGGTGAAAGTCCACGCCATGGAAGGTGTGCTGTCGAACTTCCTGCCCGAGACAATAGCCGCCTTTCTTGCGCTGCACCCGCGCATCGATTTCCGTATTACCACTTGCTCCAGCGACTTGATCGTCGAAGCGTTGATCCGCGATGAAACCGATATCGGCATCATCTACAACCCCGAATTGCGCTTTGAAATCGAAGTGGTGGCCGAGCGCAAAGAGCCCGTAATGTGCTTGGTGGCCAAGCACGATGAACTGGCCAACGAGCCCAGCGTGAGCCTGCAGCAATTGTGCAAAAAGCCCTTGGCCCTGCCCCGCCAAAGTTTCGGCTTGCGTCAGCTTTTCGACCGCACAGCGGAGTCCAAGCTCTTGAAGCCGCGCATCGTCGTGGAGGCTAACAACCTGGAGATTCTGCGCGCCTCGGCGGTGCTGGGCACCTGCGTCACCATCGGCCCGGAGATTGCAGCGCGCCGCGAAATTGAAGCCGGGCTGTTGAAGGCAGTCCCCATCGAACTGGAGTCGTTCAAAAACGTGCGTTCGGCGGTTTGCGTGCACCAGGAACGGGTGCCCAGCTATGCCAGCAATGCCTTCTTGAAGTTCCTCAAGGGCCGCTTTCCTGTCGGCGCAACGGTGTGAGGGCGTTCTAATTTGGGCAACACGCCATGCAGCAATCCCTGTTACGGCCGGGCCGTCGCGCTGTGCAATAAAGGCATCCGTGAATGCCGCCATTTGGCGTTCAGCCCGAACCCGAATAGAGGACAAGAGATGCCGAGCATCGTCACCAATGGAATCCGGACTCATTACGAGATCCATGGCAGTGGGCCGGCGCTTATTTTCGCCTCTGGGTTGGGGGGCACAGGGGCCTACTGGGCACCGCAGGTCGAGGCATTTTCGAATGATTTCACCGTGGTCACCTATGACCAGCGTGGTGCTGGCAAGTCCGAACACCCGGCCGGGCCCTACAGCATCGAGATGCTCGCCGATGACCTGCAAGCGCTGATTGCGGCGTTGCACCTGGACCGCCCGGTACTGATCGGCCACTCCACCGGCGGCGCCATCGGCCAATGCCTGGCCGCCCGCGCGCCGCACCTGCTGGCCGGCATGCTGTTGTATGCGAGCTGGGCGAAGTCCGATGCGCACTTCAATTGGTGTTTCCGCATGCGCCGTGCCCTGCTCGAAGGCACCTCGTTGGAAGAGTACGTGCACGGCAGCGCGTTGTTTCTGTACCCGCCGGAGCACGTGCGTACCCATGCCGAAAGGTTATCGCCGGCGTTGCTGGCTTCCGTAGCGAACTTCCCGGCACGGGAGACGGTGCTGCATCGGATCGACGCGATCATGGCCCATGACGCCAGTGCGCAGTTGGCGAAGATCCAGGTTCCCGTGTGGGTGGTGTGCGCCCAGGACGACATCCTTACCCCGCCCTACCAGTCGCGGCTGCTGGCCGAGGGTATCCCCGGTGCCCAGTTGCAGGTAGTCGCCCAAGGCGGCCACAGCTTCTCGGAAACCGAAACAGACACTTTCAACCGTATCGTGCTCGCCTTTCTTTCCAGAATCGGCCTCGCACACACCGACCTGCCCGTTATTGAAGCAAGGAGTTGAGCATGCTTGGCAACGACCACAGAACCGTGGAGTTGGGTGTTTTCCTGCCCGTAGGCAATGGCGGCTGGATCACCTCCACCACCAGCCCTCAACTGCCGGCCACCTACGACTACAACAAGCAAGTCACCCTGCTGGCGGAAAACCTGGGCTTCGATTTCGCCCTGTCGATGGCCAAATGGCGGGGTTACGGTGGCCCGTCAAAGCATTGGGACGTGACCCTGGAAAGCCTCACGACCATGGCCGGGCTGGCAGAAGCCACCCGCCGCATCGGCGTTTGGGGTACCGTTCACACCATGGTCTTCCACCCCGCCGTGGTGGCCAAGATGTCAGCCGTGCTCGATCAAATCTCCAAAGGGCGCTTCGGCCTGAATATCGTGTCGGGCTCCAACCCCACCGACCAGGGGCAGATGGGCCTGTGGATGGACCTGGACCACACCGAGCGCTACGAAATAGCCGAGGAATGGCTCACCGTGCTCAAGCGCCTGTGGGCCGAGGACCGCGTGGACCACAAAGGCAAGCATTACGAACTGACCGACTGCATGTCGAACCCCAAACCCGCGAGCCCCCCGCCGATCATCTGCGCGGGTGCCTCGGACCGGGGCTTCCTGTTCACCATCCGTAACTGCACAGGCAGCTTCATGCTCGGCTCCGACCACGATGACTTCATCAAGACCGGCCTGCGCGCCAAGCAACTGGCCGCGCAGGAAGGCAAGCCCGGCTTCAAGACCTACGGCCTGTTCACCATCGTTCCGGGCGCCACCGATGCCGAGGCCCGTGAGCGGGTTGCCTTGTATGACGCCGGCGTCGACACCATCGCGCTCGACAACCAAACGCGTGAGTACTCCGGCGACAAGAGCTTCAAGCAAAACACCATGGCCCAGCGCTTCGTCTCCCAAGGCGAGCAGCGCAACTCGATGACCCGCGCGGCGCTGGTGGGCTCGCCGGAAACCATCGGCAACAAGCTCGCCGAAATCGTCAAAGGGGCGCAGCTTGACGGCGTCACGGTGATCGTGCCGGATTTCATCGACGACCTGCGAACGGTGGGCACCGAGGTACTAGAGGTGCTCGAAATGAACGGCGTGCACACCCATGCACGCGCGCAGCAAAAGGCGGCGAGCTGATGATATCCGGACCATTCAACCCCGCGGGCCTTAAGCGCCAGAGCTATTACAACCACGCCATCGTCCGCGCTGGCCAGCCGGTATTCCTCACCGGCCAGGTGGCCTGGGACGTCGAAGGCCAGGTGGTGGGCAAAGGCGATATCGATGCCCAGGCACTGAAGATCTGGGAAAACATCGGCCTGGCCTTGGCCGACCTCGGCGTGGGCCCGCAAGCCGTGGTGAAGCTGACCACCTATGCGCTGTCGCGGGAGGCGATCCCAGCATTGCACCGCGCCCGCGCGGCCTTTTTCGCCGGCCATCCATTGCCTGCCAGCACCTTTATCGTGGTGGCGGGGCTTGCCGACCCGGAGCTTCTGGCCGAAATCGACGTGACATTGATCCTGCCACTGAACTGACTGCATCACTGAAGCCCCCTCTGCCTTTCGTCGCAGTGCGACCAGGAGTCTGGACCATGAAAACTCACACGATGCTGGCTATTACGGCGGCTGCGGCCATCAACTGTGCTTCGTTCGCCCATGCAGCGGACGCGCCGCGCGTGGCCGCGCTGTTCACCCAGACCGTTACCCAGGGCACCTGGGATACGGCAGGCTACGCAGGCTTCAAGGCGATGGCCGAGCAACAGGGCATGAAGCCCAGTTACCTGGAGAATACCTCCTACGAATCGGCGCCCGCCGCACTGCGCCAATTGGCCTCAGACGGGGTCAAGCTGATCATCGCGCACTCGTCGGGCTACTCGGCGGCGATCAAGGAAGTGGCACCGGCGTTCCCCAATACCCAATTCGTGCTCTATTCCTACGAGGGCTCAACGGGCAACCTGCCGAACTATTCGGCCTGGTCGGTGGACTGGGATGAGTACGGTTTCGTGCTAGGCGCACTGGCCGCGGCGGCGAGCAAATCGGGCCATATCGCGGTGATTGGCGGCGAGTCCATCCCCTCCTCCGAACGCACCATGCAATTCATCAAAAAGGGCGCGGCCTACGTCAACCCCAAGGTGCAGGTCGATACCGCCTATGTGGGCTCATTCGTCGATGTCGCCCGGGCCAAGGAGATCGCCACGGGGGTGATCGCGCGCGGTGCGGATTTCGTGATTCCCTCGGCCGACACCGCCGATGCCGGCATTCAGCAGGCGGCGGATGAAGAAGGGGTGCTGACCATCGGCTCTTATGCCGACCAGGCGGAAACCTACCCCAACTCGGTGGTGACCTCCACAGTGATGAACTTCAACAAATCCTACGCCGACATCGGCAAAGACTACGCGGCGGGCAAACTCGGCAACCGCCTCGTTACCGAGAACCTCGCGTCCAGCGGCTGGTCGCTGAACATGCCCTTTGCCCATGTTGACCCAAGCGTGCAAGCCAAGGTGGTGAAGGTGATGGACGACCTGAAGGCCGGCAAGATCAACGTCGAAGAGTAATGATCATGCCCGCCCCGCTCATCGAACTCGACCACGTATCGAAGCGCTACCCCAACGGTTTTCTCGCCCTGGACAACGTGTCGCTGGCCTTCCATGCCGGCGAAATTCACGCCCTGCTGGGTGAAAACGGCGCGGGTAAGTCGACGTTGATGAACATCCTCTACGGCGTCCATGAACCCACCGAGGGCGGCGTTTTGATGCAGGGCCGGGAGGTTGTCCATCGGCGGCCGGCCGACGCCATTGCCCACGGCATCGGCATGGTGCACCAGCATTTCAAGCTGGTAATGCCCTTCACCGTCACGGAAAACCTGGCGCTGGTGGCCAAGGGCGCGCGCCGCGCGGCGCTCAGGCGGCCCGCCGATGTTCGGGCCTTCATGGAAGGCTATGGCGTGGAGCTCGACCCGGCCGCCGTGGTCGGGCATTTACCACTGGCGTTACAACAGCGGGTGGAAATTCTCAAGGCGCTGGTCAATGACAGCCGGGTGCTGCTGCTGGACGAGCCCTCGACCATTCTGACGCCGGCAGAGATTGAAAACCTGTACGCCACGCTACGGCGCATTCGTGATCGCGGGACGGCGGTGGCCGTGGTCACGCACAACGTCGATGAGGTACTGGCCCACGTCGAGCGCTACACCGTGCTCAAGCGCGGCAGAACCAACGGCACTGGCCTGATCGCGGGCACCACGGCGGCGGACCTGGTAGAGCGCATTGTCGGCCACGCCGTGGCCAACACCGAGCGCATCGGCCAGCCACACACGGCCGGCGCCGAACGCATGCGCCTGGCCGGCGTTTCGCTTCGGCCCAGCAGCGGCTCACCGGGCTTGCACGAAGTTGACCTGGCATTGCATGCCGGGGAAGTGGTGGGGGTCGCGGGTGTCGAAGGCAATGGCCAGACCGAACTGTTCGAGCTGCTGGCCGGCCAACGGCGCCCGGAGGCGGGGTTAGTGCAACACAGCGGCCCACGCAATACCGTTGCGCTGGTGCCTCAAGACCGCCACCACGAAGGGCTATCGCTGGACCTCTCGGTCGCGCAGAACCTGCTTTACCCAAAGATCATGCGGGGTGAATACCACCGCGCGGGCCTGCTCGATCACCGGGCGATCGGCAAACAGGCGCAGGCCATGATCGCCGAGGCCGATATCCGCACCCATTCCCCTGCCAGCCCGGCACGGTCGCTGTCTGGCGGCAACCAGCAGAAAATCGTCGTGGCCCGCGCCATGGCGGAAGCCGCCTCGGTGGTGGTCGTTTACCAGCCCACCCGCGGGCTCGATGTGGCCGCTGCGTTGGCGGTGTTACAGCGCCTGGCGACCGCGGCGGACGCCGGCACCACCGTGGTGATCATCTCATCGAACATCGAAGAACTGATCCGCGTCTCGGACCGCATCGTGGTGCTGAACGGCGGCCGCATCACCGGAGAACTCAGCGCTGCGAACGCGTCCGTGCAGGCCATCGGCCGGCTGATGACCCTTAGCCAGCCAACCCATTCAATGCCACTGGAGCCTGTCGATGCCTGAGCCGAAACGCCTGATCCCCGACCTACGCCGGCTGCTGGCCCGGCTCAGCGTACCGCTGTCGCTACGGGTAACGCTCAGTGCGTTCGTCGGTTCGTTGCTGCTGGGGCTGGGCTTGATCGCCTGCCTCGGCTTCCCGCTGCTGGCGGCGATACGCGTGGCAGTCGAAGGCGCGTTCGGTGACACGCGGGCGATCGCCGACACCTTGGTGTTCATGACGCCCAGGCTGCTGGTCGCCCTCGGGGCATTGGTGGCGATTCGCGGCGGTATGTTCAACCTCGGCGGCGAAGGGCAACTGCAAATGGGCGCGATCGGCGCCATGTTGCCCTTCCTTGCCTTCGGCGATATCGGCCCGGCGTTGCTGCCAATGGCCATTCTCTGCGGCGCGCTGTGTGGTGCGCTTTGGGGTGTGATCCCAGCGGTATTGAAATTATGGCGGGGAGCCGACGAGATCATCGTTACGCTGTTGATGAACTTCATCGCGATCTACTGGCTAAAATACCTCGTTCAAGGGCCTATGCGGCCCAAAGGCTCGACCTTCAACATGTCGGCGCAACTGCCGCGCGACGGGCTTTTCCTGCCGCTGATCGAGGGCACCCGCCTGCATATGGGGGTGATCCTGGCAGTGCTGATCACCCTCGGCGTCTGGGTGATGCTGCAGCACACCGCCTTTGGCCTGAAGCTGCGCGCAAGCGGGCAAAGCCCAGGGTTCGTTCGCCTGCAGGGGGAATCGGCCGGGCGCACGATCCTCACGAGCATGGCGCTGTCAGGCGCCATCGGCGGCCTGGCAGGTACCTTCGAGGTGCTGGGCGTGCAATATCGCCTGATCGACGGTTTTTCCTCGGGCCTCGGTTTCGAAGGCCTCGCGGTCGCCTTCCTGGCTGGCCTGGAGCCGTTTGGCGCGCTGGTCGTCTCGTTGTACTTCGGGGCGATCAACAACGCGGCCCTGGCCCTGCAAAGCACGCTGTCGATCCCGGCGGCGCTGGCCGACGTACTCAGCGGGCTACCCATTCTTCTCCTTGCCGTGATCAGCGGCGCCATGCTTACCAAAGGAAGGCCCGTATGGACATCAACGCGGTAACCCTGGCGCTGTTCCTGGCCGGTGGCCTAAGGCTCAGTGTGCCGGTGCTGCTCGCCGCCCTGGGTGAACTGGTATCGGAGCGCGCCGGTGTATTCACCATCGGCCTGGAGGGCCTGATGCTGTTCGGCGCCGTGGCTTCCGCCGTGGGCCTGGCGGCGACCGGCTCACCGATTGCCGCCTTGGCGCTGGGCATGCTGGGCGGCCTGCTGGCGGCCTGCGTGCTGGCGCTGGGCACCGTGCTGGCACGCGCCAATCAGATCGTGATGGGCATCGGTTTCAACGTGTTCGCCCTGGGGGTAACGTCACTGGTGCGGCAGCTTGTGCTGGTCGACGCGCCACCGGCTGGCGCATTGCGCTCGGTGACGATGATGAAACTCCCCTGGTTGTCGGACATCCCCGTGCTCGGCCGCGCGCTGTTTTCCCAGAGCCCGGTGTTCTACTTCGCGGTGCTGCTTGCCGTCGCCCTGTGGCTGATGTTGCGCTTCACCCGGCTGGGGCTGCTGCTGCGGGCCGTGGGTGAGAACGCCGCCGCGGCCGATGCGGCCGGCCAACCGGTACTGCGCCTGCGATTTTCCGCCGCCGTGTTTACCGGGCTGTTGGCCGGGCTGGGCGGCGCCTATTTGTGCATCGTTGCGTCCGGCGGCACCTTTATCGACAACATGACCGCCGGCCGCGGCTACCTGGCCATCGCCATCGCGATTTTCGCGCGCTGGATGCCGCTGCGTGCCCTGCTGGTGGCCGTAGCCCTGGGCTTGCTCGAAGCGCTGCAGTTCCAGGGGCAATACCTGGGCATCGAGCTTCCCGCGCCGCTGCTGATGGCAACACCGTTCGCCATTGCCTTGGTCGCCTGGATTGCGATGGGCCGGGCGGGCGCTGCGCCTGCCGACCTGGGCCGGCCATTTTTGCGCGGTGAAGGCCGCTGACCGTTCACAACCCATGGGCCAACCAACCCGACACGCTGTCCCGACAATAGGAGCATTACATGAATCAGGCAATCAACCCTGCAGGCTGGATCATCGGCAAAACCGCAACCGGCCTGAACCACCTCAACTGGGGTATCAAAGCCGGCAACCATGTTTATGTCGCCGGCATGCTCTCCACCGACCCCATCGATGGCCACCTGGTAGGTGAAGGCGATATCGAGGTGCAGACGCGACGGGTGCTGGACAGCATCAAGGTGGTGCTGGAGGCGGCCGGCAGCAGCATGGACCACGTGACCATGAACCAGATTTTTCTGCGCAACCTGGACGATTACCACGCGTTCAACGAGATCTACGTGAGCTACTTTCCGAACCTGTTGCCAGCACGCTTTTGCGTGAAGCTGGAGATGGTCAGGCCAGAGTTCCTGGTCGAGATTGCGACCACCGCCGTGATTCCATCCTGACCGCCACGAGGGTACCGCACATGCAATACCGCTACCTGGGCCGCAGTGGGCTCAAAGTCTCCGAAATCTGCCTGGGCACCATGATGTTCGGCGGTGCCACCGACGAGGCGACGAGCCAGCGCATTATCGCCAACGCCCGCGACACCGGGGTCAACTTCATTGACACCGCAGACATGTACAACAAGGGCGAGTCGGAGCGAACCGTCGGCCGCGCCATTGGTGCCGAGCGTGACCGCTGGGTGCTCGCCACCAAGGTCGGAAACCCGATGGGGCAAGGCCCGAACCAAAGCGGTATGTCGCGCAAGTGGATCCGCGAAGCGGTACACGGCTCGCTGCGGCGCCTGGGCACCGACTACATCGACATCCTATACATGCACAAGGCCGACTTCGAAGCCCCGCTGGAGGAAATGGTGCTCGCCTTCGCCGATTTGATCCGGGCAGGCAAGATCGGCTATTTCGCCGTGTCCAATTTCAAGGCCTGGCGCCTGGCCGAAAGCGTGCGCCTGGCGCGGGAGGCGGGCATCAGCGGGCCGGTGGCGGCGCAACCGCTGTACAACCTGGTCAACCGCGAAGCCGAAGTCGAGATATTGCCCGCAGCCGCCCACTTCGGCGTTGGCACGGTGTGCTACAGCCCGCTGGCACGAGGCATTCTCACCGGCAAGTATCGCCCCGGTGCCGAACCCGCCGCCGACAGCCGCGCCGGCCGTGCCGACCCACGCATGCTCGAAGCCGAATGGCGACCCGAATCACTGGCGGTGGCCGCGCAACTGGCCGCCTATGCCGAACGCACCGGGCGCAAGCCGGCCCACCTGGCGCAAACCTGGGTGATGCGCAACGCTCAGGTCACCAGCACCCTGGTTGGCCCAAGAACCTTCGAACAGTGGGACGATGCAATCGCTGCCCTGGCGTGCCCGTGGGCTGAAGAAGACGAAGCGTTCTGCGACCGGCTCGTTTCACCCGGCAAGGGTTCGAGCCTAGGCCCGGTGGACCCGCACCATCCTATCGAAGGCCGGGTGCCCACGCTGTAACTGACCCGGCGGCCGCTAAAAATACCTGAAGGATTGCCCATGACACGCCCCGATCAACCCCTTGCACCCGCCCCTGCCGGCCCGGGTGCAACTGCCGACGCCTATCGCGCCGGCATGAGCCTGCTCGCGGCCGGTGTGTGCCTGATCACCAGCAGCCGCGCCAACGCGTTAAGCGGCATGATCGCCACCGCCGTGACCTCGGTCAGTGCCGACCCACCTACACTGCTGATTTGCCTCAACCGCAACGCCTCGTTGTTCGACATCGTCAAAAGCACAGGCACCTTTTGCGTGAATGTATTAACCACCCAAGCGGTTGCGCTGGCCGACGTGTTCAGCAACTCGGCCCGCCGGGCAGAACGCTTCCAGGGCGGTGAATGGCGCCTGCTGCCCAGCGGCGCCCCCATGTGCGCCGACGCGTTGGTTGCCTTCGACTGCCAGGTGGCCAAGGTCATCGATTGGCACACCCATGGCATCTTCTTGGGGTAGGTGCGCACGGTGGTCCATTCCGGCACTCAGGCAAAGCCACTGCTGTACATGGACCGCCGCTTCCATCACCTGGGGGATGTGCCGGTCAGCGGCTAGGCGGCGTAATTGAAAACAGGCGGCTGAGGCTTCCAGGCCACAGGGCGTGGGCCCGCAGGGTATCCGATACCCTGCGGCAACGGTTACGCCACCCAACGGGGCATGCCGAAGGCGGCGGAGGTTAACGCCGCAATAGAGGTGTCGGGCCGCCTTTCAGCCGCCATCGAGCAACATGAAATAGCGCCCGGTAAACCGTGATTATTGAAACGTCTGGGGTGAAACAGGCTCATACCTGAGTGCTCGCTGCTAACGAATGGGGCAGCGTGTATGGGGTCGCTATCGGCGCAAGCGGCATCGTGATTACCCCTGCCTGCAGCGGCCTGGCCAATGCGCCGGGAGGGCTGGCGCCAACACCACCTATCTCCCGTCGTAGCGAGGACAACAGCATGGCCCCCACACCCCGCAATTGGCTTATCACGGGTTGCTCGACAGGTTTCGGCCGAGCCCTGGCTGAAGTATTGATTGCCCGTGGCGAGCGCGTGTTCGCCACGGCCCGCCACCCCAACGATCTCAATGACGTGTTCGCGGGCCACGACAACGTGCAAGTGCTGCAATTGGATGTAACCCAGCAGGAAGACATCCATGCCGTGGTGGATGTGGTGAACAGCGAAGGGGGCGTCGATGTGCTCATCAACAACGCCGGCTATGGCTACATCGCCGCCATCGAGGAAGGCGACGAGCACGCGTACCGCCAGCTCTTCGAAACCAACGTGTTTGGGCTGATCGCCATGACTCGCGCAGTGCTTCCTGGAATGCGCGCGCGGGGCTCGGGGCATGTGGTGAACATCTCATCGGTAGGCGGCATGGTGGGCAACCCCGGTTCGGGTTACTACGCCGCAACCAAATTCGCGGTGGTGGGCTTCTCCGAGGCACTGGCTAAAGAGGCCAAGGACCTCGGCATCAAGGTCACGGTGGTGGCGCCTGGCCCGTTCCGCACCGACTGGGCCGGTAGGTCGCTCAAAACGGCAGAGCACCCCATTGCCGCGTATGAGCATTCCGTTCATGCGCGCCTTAAGTCCCTGAGCCAGATCAGCGGCCACCAGCAGGGCGACCCTACCCGCGGCGCCGAGGCCATTCTGGCGGCGGTCGACAGCCCAAACCCGCCCGTTCATCTCGTATTGGGCGCCCCCGGGCTTGAGATGGTCCGCCAGCACCTGACATCGCTGGGTGAAGAAATCGATGCGTGGGAAGCGGTAACCCTAGGCGCGGACTTCCCGCACAATGCTTGAGCAGGGTAGTTGCATAAGCGGTGTTGATAACTTTTAGCGAGGCGGGGCCGACCTTCGGCCGCGTGGCGCATTCGGGTTGGCTTATACGGGGGAAAGCAAACCCGCCACGTCAGCGGGGAGTGTTCCGAATGCGTAACCGGTACGGTCGAACATCCAGCATGGATCAGTAAACCAACCGCACCACACCGACGTCGCTATACAGCCCTGGGCTGTCGGTACGCCCGGGGTGCATCCGCGCATAGACGGTGTAAGTGCGCGAAACGCTAGAATGGGCTGCAAGGCTGTAACTATCGGAAATCGTACCGCCACTGCCGCCGCCCCCCCACACTTGCTGGTAGGTATTGGAGGTATAGAGCTGGTACTCGGTGTGGCCATCCGCCGAGTCCATACGGCGGTTTGCGCTACCGGTGGTGTCGTCGAGGAGTATCTCGTAACTGACGTTCGCCGCGCTGGCATCGGTTTGGCAAACAACGGTAATGGTGGACGTACTCTGTTGCTGCCGCCCGGCGACACCTTCAACCACGCCGAAATTTAATGGAGTCACAGCAATCGAGCAGGTGTAGGCGAAAGCCTTAGCGCTGCATAGCGCGATGAGCATGAACAACGCAAAGGGTTTCATGGGCGGCCTCCGGTCGAACAGGTTAACGGACCGATTTCGGGGATGCTGTTGGCTTGCGGCTGATAATCGAATGCCACGTGGCATGCGGGTTTGCCTGGCGGCTCGACCACCAGTTCATTGTGCGCGGCAAGCCCGTCGAAAAAGGTCAAGCCGTCATAGCCGACAACGCCTTGGGCACCGTTATGATTCAGCGTGACCTGGCTGCCGAGCGCTATCGGTCGATGCTGTTCATCCACTAGGCGAAGTGTGGCGCCGTAGCTGCGCGAAATAGGGAACTTGACCACCACGCCCGCGCGATCTCGTGGCCGCACACGACGTTCGACATTATCCAGTGCAGCGTCGATGGGAACATCGTTGGCATCGATGGCCAGCAGGTTGCTTTCGTAAGCGCGCAGGTCTTCGACGAACAATATCCCGGACGCATTAGTGCGGCCGACAGGACGGTTCTCCTGCAAAACCATCACACCTGGCTGGCCGTCTGTGTCCACAATGGCGAAGCTGTCGTTGACACTGTTCGACGCGAACAAGTGCCCGTCCATGGTGGTGATCGCGCCTCGTGCGCTGGCACGAAAGGCATCGCCATCGTCGCCGGTTTCGGTTTCCGCGCCGACCAGTGCCCAAGGGGTTTTGTACTCCACACCCAGCGTCTGGCGGTTCTGGTCACCGGTTTGGCGAGCGACTCGCCAGCCAACATCGCCTTGTTGCACCGCGTTCTGCTGGGCCTGGACGGTTTGATAAGCCTTGCCGCCGCTGACGTTGCTGCTGGCGCTGGCCGTCGCCCGTTGCCCGATGGGGATCGAAATACCGACGAAAAACCCATTGCCACTGGCCCCTTCGAAATCATGAAACGTTGTGATGAAGCCGAACGTTTTCCAAGGCAGGCGCGTTGAAAATGTCGCTGAAAGGGTGGATGTGTGGATGCTTTCCGACTGGGTGACGTACCTATCATCGAAGTCATACAGTTCATACAAATTGACCAACTTTTTGGCGTACACCAGCCCGAACGATCCGATCCCCGGCAGCGGAATGCCCAGGTTCGCACGCAGGGTGGTCCGGGGCATGGCATCGCCGTTGACCGAAGCAATATCGGAAAACTGCCCATCAGCCTGCAAGATACTAAAGCCATAGTTGATGCTGGGTGTAACGTGAGAGAAGCCCAGCCCATACTGCAGGCCGGCCCCCCCTGCATGTTCGCTGGCAGCCACCGTGGCAGACAAAACGCCGAGGTTGCCCACCAAGTAACTTGAACCGATGCCTCCCATCGCCAACCCAGATGTACTCTCCAAATGGCTTTCCAGGGTCAGTACGGGGGTTATGCCTCGTCGATAACTGACGGAAGCAGCGCCACCGCTGTAGTCGTTCGAGGCGCTGGCGTAGTGCCGGCGTACTGAGCCGACTTCCACCGACATATCGCCCAGCCCGGGTTGCAACAAGGCTGTGCTCGCGTAAAAGGGCAGGGTTTGGCTGACCTCACGGCCGTTGGCGTCTTTGACCACCATCGAAATATCACCGCCGCCATTGCTCACCGGCAGTTGAGACACCTCAAACGGCCCGGAGTCGACCCGGCTGGTCAATTGGTGCAAACCGTTTACGAATACATCGACAGACGAAGGTACAGCCACGTTGCCACTGATGCCTGGCAAGGGGAATGTGACCAGGTCCGGGCGCAGCCCGAAATTGGTGGCTATCTGTGCGCCAGCCATGCGCACGGGCCGTGACCAAGACAACCCACCGTTGATGAAATCGCCAACATTATAAGTTCGCAAGTTGACCACATCGGAATAGGTGTAAGTGCTATCCAGGCGCACGGTGCTTTGCCGATAAGGGTTGGTGCTGCGCTGGGCGTCTGTCTCGAACACACCACGGTCACTGAAAAAACGCAGGCCTACCAGCGTGCTCGAACTGATCTGGCCGCCATAGCGAGTGGCTTGAGCGTCGTAATTGAGCATCGCCCCGGGGTCGCTTTTCAGCGGCAGATCGCTGAAACCGGCTCGCTTGCGAGACACGCGGTGCGGCACCAAATCGCTACTGGGTATCTGCAACCGGATGCTCTGCGCCGCAAGGTCCAACTGATAGGACCAACCGGGAATACTGGCTAGGTCAACCAGGCCCTGCTGACTGTTTTCGGGTAAAATCAGGCCCAAGTTCGCCAGGTCGCTGCCATTGACAAGCACCGCGCCTTGAACCTGGGTGAACTCCAACACATTGTCGCGGTTATTGCCGTTGACGAGCACATTAAGCAACAAGATTTGCCGTTCAGCCGAACGCCCTGTATCGGCGGCGTTCGCCACATTGGCCCACCATGCCATCAGCGTTGCGATAAAACACAACGGCACGCACAACAGGCGGGCCGAATTCACATGCCGCCGCCGACGACGAGCCATTGCTCCTTCGGCCCGCCGGGGCCCGACGTTCTCAACCGCACCCGAACACCATTGCCGAGCTGCTGTTGCGCGGCGGCGATAGGCCAATGCCGCTCGGCGCCAGCTAACACATACGGCAAACCCTGATTCAGCAATTTAAGGTTGTGCCCGTTGGCTTCGCTCAATTCCAGGCCCAACAGTTTGCCGTGCTGCAGGCCATGGTTGACGGCAATCAAGGTTGGAACACCGGCCGATGACTCAATGCGCCACTGCACATCCGGTTTAGCTGTTTGCGAAGCGCTGGCAAACACCGGCACGGTCAATCGCAGGGCCATTTCAACCTTGCCGTTAAGGTTGCCGGGAAGTTGGTCGAACACAATACGATAGGCCCGTTCGGCGTCACCGGTGTGTTCGCGCAGCATAACCCTCACGGTCTGCGATTGGCCGGGGGCGATGCGTGCGAAGGGCGGGCTGATAACCAGTTGGTCCGTATTTTGAAAAACATCCCCTTGCGGAGTTTGGCCCCACCCGAAGCTGCGTATCTGGATAATCGCTTCGCTCTCGGATTGGTTGGTCACGGTAAAGCTCGCGGAACGTTGCCCAGGCGCCAGTTGTTGGCTGATCGGTACGATTTGCAACGCTTGTGCATGAATGCACGAAGAGAAACTGCATATTGCCGCGAGCGTCAGGGCTATAAAAAAAGTGAAATATCGGGTCGCGGGCACTGGCGGCCTTATTAATAGTTGATAGTAACAAGTACCGTGTCGGTGTAATCGCCGACCGTGGACGTAGTTTGGCCAGCCGGGATGTCGCCATAGACCGTAATCGGCTGCGCAGTACCGTCACCCGTGCCCGCGACGGTATCGGTACCGACCACGTCGCCCCAATTGGTGGAGTGACTTGATTCCTGGTAGAGGCCATAGTTCAGAGTCACGTTGTCTGCACCATTGGTGAGCGCGCGCGTCGACGTAGTCGCGTTGCTACCGCCCCCTTCACCCAGGCCGACCGTGTAGGGCGCTCCATTGGTACACGTAACGGTCAAATCCGCAGTGCCGGAAACCTCAGTCCCTGTATATGTACTAAACGCCAGCGGGACGGTTGTTACGGTACAAGCAGCGGCGACAGATGCCGTGACGGCCAAGTCGGCCGTAGTGGTTGCAGCGTTCGCATTCAGGGAAAGCATTACGCCGAGACCGAGCGCCGAGACGGCTACAACATTGCTGATAAGTTTAATGGACATAGCGTTTTACCTGAAGAGCGCGAGTAGAGTACGACCGGATTGGCTGGCTGACCAACTCCCCCGCCCATGTTAGCCGTGCCGGCTGTTTCAGGAATAGAAAAACCTCTGCATATCCGGCCATAGTAGCTGCATAAATGGCCAAGACCAGGCTCATGCCGCACAGCGTACAAATGGAGGGCCCGCCCTTCCCAACCCATTGAATCAGTTCAAATAAAAAGTATCCTATATCTTACCAGGTTGATACAGAATGATATCGACAGGTGTGCTTTGAGTTTTTCCGATGTTGCTTGAATTTATTTTTGCCAGCCGGATTCGGCTACGCTATGCTGACGCGCTGAAAAGTCATAGCGCGGGCCGTGCCCGCATGTTTCACAGCATTAATGATTGCCTCGCTCGACATTGAGCGATGGTTATCGTGCACCGCGGGGCAGTGCGTACTGGCCGTCTCCTTTTGGTAAAGGCTTCATGCTTGACCGGGGGATACGATGTGCCTATATTGCAATTTGTAACGTCAAAAGTGCAAAGCAATGCAGGTTATAACGATTATCCGGTATGCCGTAATGCCCTCGCCGGGCTTTTTTTTTGAAAGCATCGGCAGCTGCAAGCGTTTCAATGTGCACTTTATATAGGCGAGAGTCGACCACTCAATCAATGTAAAAACTGATATGAACGTGACGAGACGGCAGTCCGCTATACCTTCAGAGTATCATCGTTTCACTCATTCTATTTGAAACGATTCTACCCATCGGTTGCTATCTGCTTTTCCCGTCTCGGTATCGCCAACTTAAGTACGTATGCAATCAAACTGGCCATGTTTCGGTTTGCCCACTGCACCTCGGAGGGTTGATCTGAGCGATCGGGAGCCAATCGAATGCTCTATAAGAGATTAATACACCGTGTTATTCCGTCTGAGCTCGTGACGTTAGGCGCCAATATAGAGGCTGGTGTTCGGCCAGTGGTTATCCTGGCTTATACAGGTTGTTTCGTCGGTGACGTTGTCAAACTGTTAGAGGCTCTTGGCTCGGTCAACGAACGCGCGACAGCCCACGGGCGCAAGGGCATTTATGTAGCGCAGGTTTACTCCCTTGAGGGGGGTGTGCTGATGTCACCCTCTACGCCCTTCCTTACGGTCGAAACGCGGGCCATTTGTTCCTATAAGCCGATTGACATCGACATGTTGATGATCGCTCACGGGTCTCGGGATGCAGTGGCCGAGCTGCCGCACTCGACACTCGATTGGTTACAAAAAATCTCCCCCCGCGCGCGACGGATCTTGGCCCTGGGTGCCGGGGTATTTTGGTTGGCAGCTGCGGGGCTATTGAACAATCGCCGGGTCACGACCCATTCCGCCTTGGCAGGGGCGCTTCGTTCGCGCTTCCCGGCCGTACACGTGGAGCCAGGTAGGCGACTGCAAATAGACGGCCCGTTTCACACCACGAGCGAGTGCATCGATACCGGTGATATGGCCCGGCTGATGCTGCGCGAGGAGTCCGCCGGAGCGGTGTTCGACACGCTCCAAAGCCACCGGCATCGGCCCGCTTCGCAACCGAGTGACCTCACAGCGTTCAGCGTAGCGGTAATGCGAGCCGACTCCACCGTTTATCGCGCCTGTGTGTGGTGGCTCAGGCATTTGGACCAGGATTTGAGCATGGCGCTTTCGGCAAGGAGCCTGGGCATGAGCGAACGAAATTTTCGTCGCCATTTCAAACTCGAGACGGGCTACCCTCCTTATTATTTTCTATTGCTGCTGCGGCTGGAAATGGCTCGCCAAGCGTTGGTCGACAGCAGCCTACCGGTGGATAAAGTCGCCCGCCGCGGGGGCTTGCGCGACGGTCAGCAATTGGCCCGAATATTCCGAAAATATATTGGCCTCTCACCTCAACAGTATCGGGCAAACATGCGCGCAGGTTATATACCGCTGAGCCACCCGGACTACGCTCGGCTATTCAATGCCAAAGTTCAGCCACCCTGGCTGGAAAAGCTCATGGCAGACGTTCATCGGACGCTCAGTGGGGGCTCCGAGCCGGGCTTTGAACGGTGAGCCAAAAGCAACCCTGGGGTGATCACCTCACCTACGCACCCTTGTGCCGAAATCGCTGAGCCGCCCAGCCCGCTACACGGCGGGTAATGGATAATCACAGCCGCCATATAATGCCTGTGCCATTGACCCCATACATAACGCATGTCACCGCACCAAACTTTATTTGGCAACGACACGGCGAACTTCCGGTAGAGCACGTTCGGAATACCTTGAGAAACCTCAGCGAGAAGGCCAGGGCGCAGGGCGAGTTTTCCCGGCAGGGTTAGGGTGACACCCGTAGACCATGGAATGCCGCAACACCTCGGTGAAAGGCTACTCCGAGCGGCGCAACAAACCCAAAACGCAACGTAGCCGCCGGGGTGTCACCAACCGCAACTCATCAAGCCTGCAACGTAGCCGGTTCGCTTTTGCCTAAGCATTACCCGGCGCAAATGCTGGTTTCGTAAACCCTGGCGCGGTGTGAAGCTTAACACTCCATTCACCCAGCCACCGGCGTGCGACAAGGGGCTTCATGGCCGAAATTACTTGCATCGAAGACCTGCGCAGGCTCGCGCGCAAGCGGGTGCCGCGCATGTTTTACGACTACGTCGACGGTGGGTCGTGGACCGAATATACCTACCGCGCCAATGAAGCGGACTTTCAGCGCTTGGAGTTTCGCCAGCGCGTCGCCTTCGATATCACCCAGCGCAGCACCGCCACCACCATGGTGGGCCTGCCGGTGAGCATGCCGGTGGCCATTGCGCCGACCGGGTTGACCGGCATGCAGCACGCCGACGGTGAAATTCTGGCAGCACGTGCCGCGAAGGATTTTGGCGTACCCTTTACCCTGTCGACCATGAGCATTTGCTCGATCGAAGCGGTGGCGCAAGCGACTGACCATCACCCGTTCTGGTTTCAAGTGTACGTGACCCGTGATCGAACCTTCGTCGAAGGCTTGATCGAACGCGCACGCCATGCTCATTGCTCGGCGCTGGTGGTCACCATGGACCTGCAGGTGTTCGGCCAGCGGCACAAGGACAAAAAGAACGGGCTGGCGATACCGCCCAAACCGACCCTGCGCAACCTCGCCAACATGGCAAGCAAACCGCGCTGGTGCCTGAACATGCTGCGCACCCGCAATCGTCAGTTCGGCAACATCGTTGGCCACGCCAAGGGCGTCGACAACATCAGCTCACTGGTCGATTGGACCCGGGAGCAGTTCGACCCACGTTTATCGTGGCAGGATGTGGCGTGGATCAAGCAGCGTTGGGGCGGCAAGCTAATCGTCAAGGGCATCCAGGACCCCGAAGATGCCCGGCTTGCAGTGGAGCACGGTGCCGATGCGATCATCGTTTCCAACCACGGCGGGCGGCAACTGGATGGCGCGGCCTCATCGATTTCGGCATTGCCGGCGATCGTGGAGGCGGTGGGCAGGCATGCCGAAGTGCACCTGGATGGCGGTATCCGCTCGGGCCAGGATGTGCTCAAGGCGGTTGCCCTGGGCGCACGCGGCACCTACATCGGCCGCGCCATGCTGTATGGGCTGGGCGCCCTTGGCCAGCAAGGGGTGAGTACGGCCCTGGAGGTGATCAGGAACGAGCTCGATTTGTCCATGGCATTCTGCGGCAGAACCGACATCCGCGAGGTCAACCGCGAAATTCTGCTCCACCGTTGAACGGCCCCCAGCGCCAGCGCCCGACGGATGCCGGCGCCGGGCCGGTGGAAACGTCAGTCGAGCAATGACGCGTCGGCTTCGATCATGATCTGTTTCATTTCTTCGAAATGCTGGCGGGAAAAATCCGCGATCTTCTCCCAATCCTGGGCGGTTTTCTCGGCGACCTCGTCCGCCAACAGGCGCAACGGTTGGCCGGTGGACCACGCCGTTACCAGGATCTGGCAAGCGCGCTCCAGCGTCCAGATATCATCGAATGCCTCGCCGATGTCCGGCGCAATCACCATCACCCCGTGGTTACCCATCAGCAATCGGCGTTTGCCGCCCAGCAAGGCGGCCAGGCGCGCACCCTCGGCCTCGGTGTCGGCCATGCCACCATACATCTCGTCGACAGCCATGCGGTTGAAATAGCGCGCGGTGTTCTGGTCGATCGGCGGCACCTGCGGGTTGGCCAAGCAGGCCACGGCGGTGGTGTAAACCGGGTGCAAGTGCAGCACCGCCCGGGCTTGCGGCAGGCGTTGGTGAATCTGCCCGTGAATGGACCAAGCGGTCGGGTCGACGTCCGGGCGCCCGGCGCAGGCGGGGTCGTCAGCGTCCAGCAGCAGCAGGTCACTGGCGCGAATGCGGGAGAAGTGTTTCCACTTCGGGTTGATCAAAAACTTTTTGCCGTCTGCAGAGACTGCAGCACTGAAATGGTTGGCCACCGCTTCGTGCATGCCCAAGTGGGCAACGATACGAAAGGTCGCCGCCAGATCGATGCGGGCCTGCTCTTCGATTGATAACGCCATGAATCTTTCTCCGCCGGGCGTGCCGCGCTGAGGTGCGGCACGCGCTATAGGGCCGTATCAGGGTTTGGGCATCAGCGTCGCGATATCTTCATCGGTGGGCGCCTGGAAGTTGTACTTCTTCAACAGCGCCGCATATTCGGGCGTGGCGCGGTATTTATTCAGTGCATCTACCAAAGCGTTCTTGACCTCGTCGTTGCCTTTTTTCACGCCCCAGCCGTTCAGTACTGGGTAGATCAAGGTATCGGACGAAATCACCACGCGCCCGCCCAGCTTGTCGACCACACCACGGGCCACTGCCGCATCGGTGATCTGCGCCTCGACGGCATGGGCCAGCATTGCCTGGGTGGTTTGCGGGTCGGTGGCGTATTCGCTGATGGCGATGGGTTGCAGGCCATTCTTCAGGCAGTATTCATCCGACAGCTTGTGCATCTGCTGCAACCAGGAGGTTGCCGCCATCGAGCCGATCTTGTGGCCGCAGAAGTCTTCCGGGCGCTTGGGTTGGAACGCGCCATCTTTGAGCGCCAGGATGGATTCGCCGCTTTTCAGGTAGGGGATCATGTCGATCACTTTCACCCGTTCAGCGGTGATGTACATCGAGGAGTTGGTAACGTCGAAACGCCCGCCCTGCAGGCCCGTGATCAGGTTGGGAAAGCGCGTGTCGACGGTTTCTACCTTGCGCCCCATGACCTTGCCCAGGCCGTCGAGAAACTCGATATCAAACCCTGCCGGCCGATTGTTATCCATGTATTCATAAGGGAAGAACGTTACATCGGAACCGGCAATGATCTTGCCATCTTGTTGGAAGGCCGAAGCGGCCAACGAGGTCATTGCAACCGCTGCGCCAACCAGGCTCAGGGCAATAGGGCGAACGATCTTGTGCAACGCTGTCATGGTAAATCCCCATAAGGTTAATAGAAGTTAGGCAGTGGCTGCGTCTTGCCCAGCCTGTTGCACAAAGAAAGAGGCGCCACGGGGCTTTTGCGGCAAGCGCATCTGGTTGGCCGTGCAGCGCACCAGGCCGCTTTCCCGGCCGGCCACCAGCAGCCCGGAGTGCTCGCTGGGCAAAGGGTTTTCGCCAAATGGCAGCGCATCTTCAGCGGCATAAACGCTGATGAACAGAGTGCGCGGCAGTTCGGTCTCATTGGGGCTTGAAGCATGCAACAATCGCGTATGCATGAAGCACACGGAACCGGCAGGGCCGAAACAGGCGACCGGCGCCTGGCACTGGGTTTCCACGACCTGGTCAGCCACCGCGCCGGTAAAGCGCTGATCGTGCCAATGCGACCACAAGGGGCCCTTGTGGCTGCCGGGGATGACGTTCAACGGGCCGTTTTGCGGCGTCACCTCGCTGACCATCAGCAACGCGGTGACGATGTCGTCGTTACTGTGCGGGGTGAACAAAAAATCCTGGTGCCACTTCACTTGGGTGGTGGTGTGCGGCAGCTTGGAATTGATCTTGCTGTGATGAAAGCGCGCACCACTGCCGCCGACCAACTGCGCCGAAATGGCCGCCATGGGTGACTGCAATGCGGCGCGTTGGTAAGCGGGCGAAATCTCGGTAGGCGAACTCACCCGGCGCAGCGACGGATGGTCAGCCCGGTGGTCGCCTTCCAGATCGAAGCGCGCACGGCCGTCCAGGGTTTCGCCCCAGCCCTGCGCGTGGCCACGGCTCTCTGCTACCCACTGGTCAAAGTCGTGCTGCAATGCGGCCACTTCTTCGGCGGCAAGGACCCCTTCCACCACCAGAAACCCGTCCCGGTGGAACTGTTCAACCTGCCATTGCTCGATCATGTTCTTTCCTTCTTGAAACCCGAAACGATAAACAATCACGCCAGCGAGACATCCTTAAGGAACGCTTCGACCCGTGGATTGAGGCCGCTGCGCAACACCTGGGGCTTGTCGTCGCACACCACGCGGCCCTTCTCCATGAACACGATCCGGTCGGACACCTTGAACGCGAAATTCATTTCGTGAGTGACGATCACCATGGTGATGCCTTCCTGGGCGAGGGCTTCGATGACCTGCAACACCTCGTTGACTTTCTCCGGGTCCAGCGCCGAGGTCGGTTCGTCGAACAGCATGATTTGCGGGCGCATCATCAAGGCCCGGGCAATGGCCACACGTTGCTGCTGGCCACCAGACAACTGATGCGGGTACTTCCAGGCGTGATCGAGCATGCCCACCTTGTGCAACAGGGCGTAGGCCTGTTGCTTGAGGGCGTCCAAACGGTCCAGCCGGTGGTAACGCGGCGCCATCAGCAGGTTGTCGAGCACGGTCAGGTGCGGGAACAGGTTGAAGCTTTGGAACACCATGCCGATGTTCAGCCGGTGCTCGGCATGCTCCACGTATTGCGGTTTCTGCGCGCCCTGTTTGCTCAGGTGAATGAAGGGCTGGCCATTGATCTGGATATCGCCGTTATCGATTTGCTCAAGGCCGTTGAGCAAACGAATCAGCGTGGTCTTGCCCGAGCCGGACGGCCCGATCACCGAGACCACTTCGCCGGGCTGAACCTGTAGGCTAACGGCACCAAGCACCTCGACATCGTTATAAGCCTTGTGCAACCGGGTAGCCTGCAACGCCGGGGCTTGCGGCTCGGTGCTGGCCGCACGCTGTACCACTGCGCGCTGTTGGGTGGCCAGCGCCAACACTTCGGCGTCGGGCACACGGGAAACGTTGCGCTGGTTGACGTCGAGAAACTTCTCAAGGCGCTTGAGCAAAAAGTCGAACACCGTGACGATCAGCACGTAATAGAACGCGACCGCCGCCATCGTTTCCATCACCAGAAAATTCTGCGAGTAAAGCCGTTGGCCGACCATGAGGATCTCGGTCAACGAGATTACCGACACCAAAGAGCTGAGCTTCACGATCGAAATGTATTCGTTGGCCAGCGACGGCAATGCCACCCTGAGCGCCTGAGGAATCACCACACGCCATTGGGTCCCGAGAAACTTCAGCCCCAGGGCCCGCGCCGCCTCGGCCTGGCCCTTGTGAATCGACAGCAGGCCGCCACGATGGATCTCTGCCACATAAGCCGTTTCGCACAAGACCATGGCCAGCAGGCCGGCCCAGAACGGATCACCCAGCACCACCGACGTGGCGGGAAACGCTTGGGGAATGTTATAGACGAAGATCAGCAGTACCAGCAGCGGCAGGCTGCGAAATAGCCAGATATAGGCACGTGCCGGCGCGCTCAGCAACGGGCGCTTCGACTGCTTGGCCAGGGCCACGAAAAACCCCAGCCCGATACTGATCACCCATGTCACGAAACTCAGCTTGATAACGGTCCACGTCGCTCGCCAGAATTCGGCATCGAACAGCAAACCAAACATGTAATTCCAGTCAAATGTCATCGTCGCCGCGCTCAACATAAAAATCAAAATGTGCAACCGGGCGCCCCACTTGACCGCGTATCACGATGTGCACCGTGGCAACGAGATTCATCGAGAGAGGCACTCGCGGTCAATTAGGATTAACCGGACCAGTGAATAGGCAGAACCGATGCAGCATCACAGCGCGCCCTGCGCCGCGTTGGGCGCCGGCCCCGGCTCGCCATCGGGTCGCCCCTAAATGGCGCACTATCCATTCGGCCCCGGGGCGGGCGCCACATCTTGGTGCGGCGCGTCCCTGATCGTCCTTGGGCCCATCTCATGGCTGAAGTCTGCCGGCTCGGCGGCGCTGGTTAAATTCGTTTCTGGTTTACAACTGGGGCGAGAAAACCCGAAGCAATAGGGGTTGCCAGGCATGAGCGACAGTGGTGCAAGCCGGGCTTACTCGACACTGGCGGTCGCCCGCACAGCATGTGGATCAAAGAAGCTCGGCGCGGCCATGCCAGGGATGTATTGGTCGGATACGAACATGCGGCAGCGCTCGGTAAACGCCGCCATCACCCGGGACAACTGCGCATTGGTGGCCGTGGCATAGCCCAACTGCAACGGATGCAGGCTGCCGGCCAGGCGAATGCGGCTCAAACGCTTGCCATCCTGGGACACATTACCCTTTGGGCGTGCATTGGCGATGGTATAGCCGATACCGTTACCCACCATGGCACGCACGGTTTCAAGGTTGCTGGAACGCATGACAATATTCGGGGTAGTGCCGGCCTGGATGAACAGGCCAAGAAAATATTCCCGGCTCCAGGGTATGTCCAGCAGCACCATCGGGTGGGTTTCCAGGTCTTGCATGGTCACTGCCGGCAGGTTCGCCAGTGGGTGATAATCGCCCACCATCACGTAGGGCGGTAACTTCGCCAGGGGCTGGAAGTCGATGTCGTCACTGGTGGCCAGGTCGTAGGTCAGGGCAATATCAATCTCGGCGCTGCGCAATTTTTCCAGCAATTGCTCGTGGTCGCCTTCGACCTGGGTGATCCGCACGCCCGGAAAGGCACGGCCGAAACCAAACACCAGTTCGGGGGTGATCATCGGCGCCAGTGAATGGAGGCAGCCAATGCGCAGCGGCCCCCGCACAGTATTCAGTGATTCAGAGGCAATCGTATAAAGGTTGCTCATCTGCTCCAGGATGAGCTTGGCCTCTTGCAGCACCTGCCGCCCCACTGCCGTGAGCGATACCCCTTGAGCGTGATGGCGAATGAACAACTGAACGCCCAGCTCGGCCTCCATGTGGGTGATCGCCGCGGAGATCGAAGGTGATGACACATGAATGCGTTCCGACGCGGCGCTGATACTGCCGGCCTCCCCGGAAGCGACGAAATATTCCAACTGGCGCTGGGTAATACGGCTGAGCATCACGCCCTCCACATCTTGAGCGAGCCGGCGAACAACAGCGCCGGCCTTTGAATAACGACGTTGCACGGTTCATGCCGGGTAGCCTCAGGCCCCCCATGCATTCGACGAGGTGCCATCCTCCGATTCGGCCTGCGTCAACAGGGTTCGGTTTTTCCTAAGCTCTACGTTCAAAAAGCATAATTCCTATAAAACCATCGCTTGATCACACTGGCGCTGTAGCTGAATGGGTCCGCAAGGCTCCTGTGCCTCGACGTGGTGTCGGTGTTCAGGCATCGGCGATACCGATCAAGGTCGATTATCTTTAGGAAACTCAAATGTCAGTGGAAAAAATCAACACCTTGGTGGTCGGCGCAGGCCAGGCGGGTGTCGCGATGAGCGAGCATCTTTCACTCATGGGTGTGCCGCACGTGGTTTTGGAGCGCAACCGAATCGCAGAACGCTGGCGTTCGGAACGCTGGGACTCGCTGGTTGCCAATGGCCCGGCCTGGCACGATCGCTTCCCCAGCTTGAAATTCAACGGCATTTCGCCGGATGCCTTTGCGCCCAAAGAGCGTATGGCAGACTATTTCGAAGAGTACGCCGCCATGTTGAAGGCGCCGGTTCGCACAGGCGTCGAAGTGCTCAAGGTAGAGCGCCACGTTGGCCGCCCGGGGTTCAAGGTGACCACTTCGCAGGGCGTGATCGAAGCCTCCAACGTGGTCGCGGCGACGGGCCCGTTTCAGCGCCCAGCCGTGCCGAACATCGTCTCCGAGCAGGTAAAAGTTCAGCAACTTCACTCTTCGGCCTACAAGAACCCAGGCCAATTGGCCGAGGGCGCTGTGCTGGTGGTGGGTGCCGGTGCCTCCGGTTCGCAGATCGCCGAGGAACTGCAAAAGGCCGGGAAGACCGTGTACCTTTCGGTGGGTGAGCACTACCGCCCGCCTCGGGCGTACCGCGGCCGCGACTATTGCTGGTGGCTGGGTGCTCTGGGCCTGTGGGACGAAGTCCGTATCACCCCCAAGAAGAAGCACGTGGCCTTCGCCGTCAGCGGCTATGACGGCGGTAAAACGGTGGATTTCCGCCGCCTCGCGCACCAAGGTATTACCCTGGTGGGCCTGACCAAAGCCTGCCATAACGGTGTTATGGAGTTCGAACCCGGCTTGGCGGCCAATGTGGCTGAAGGTGACCGGGCTTACTTCGACGTGCTGCGTGACGCCGATGCCTATATCGAGCAGAACGGCCTGCCGTTCCCGCCGGAACCCGAAGCCTGGGAGCTGCTGCCTGACCCGGACTGCCTGACCCACCCGCTGCTGAGCCTGGACCTGGCGCAAGCGGGCATTACCACGATCCTCTGGGCAACGGGCTTCAAGTTCGATTTCAGTTGGCTGCAGGTCAATGCCTTCGATGAAAAAGGCGAACCCTTCCACAAGCGCGGGATCTGCGCAGAAGGCGGGATCTACTTCCTCGGGCTGCCCAACCTGGTCAACCGCGCCTCCTCGTTTATCTATGGCGTCTGGCATGACGCGAAATATATCGCCGACCACATTGTGCTGCAGAACGAGTACATGGCGTACGAGAAATCCTGAAGCCGCTACAGCGATACACTGCGATGGCGGCGCCGCCGCCCTCACGGTGTATCGCCAGACCGCCCCAGCGACGACACCCCAGCGCAGGCCGCAGGCTTTGGTTTTTCCTAACCAATGCCGTGTGCAAATACTGGTTTCGCCGAAGCGGGGGCAATGTGAAGCTTGCAGCATTCACCCCCTTAAGAGACGCCCGGCATGCCTACCCATACCCGCATCCGCATGTTCAACACCAAGCAGACCTACCCTAACCAGTCGCTGGACAACGACCTGTGCCAAGCTGTACGCGCGGGCAACACGGTCTATGTGCGCGGGCAGATCGGCACCGATTTCGATGGCAACCTGGTCGGCCTTGGCGACCCGCGGGCGCAGGCCGAGCAAGCCATGAAAAACGTCAAGCAACTGCTTGAAGAAGCGGGCTCCGACCTCTCCCATATCGTCAAGACCACCACGTACATCATCGACCCTCGCTATCGCGAGCCCGTGTACCAGGTGGTAGGCAAATGGCTCAAGGGGGTGTTCCCGATCTCCACTGGGCTGGTGATTTCCGGGCTCGGCCAACCTGAATGGCTGATGGAAATCGACGTGATTGCCGTTATCCCGGATGACTGGGCCGCCGCCTGAATCACTCGCCCTTGCTAGCGGAGCGCCCATGGCCACTGCACAGATAAACAGCCTTGAACCGGCGACCGTGGCCGCGCCCTGCGCCGCCACACCCCGGATCAATGTCGCCGTGCAACTGGACAACGTCCTCAAGCGCTTCGGCGATTCGATTGCGCTGCATGAGGTTTCGTTAAAGATTCAGGAAGGGGAATTCGTCACCCTGCTGGGCCCGTCAGGCTGCGGCAAAACCACCCTGCTCAACCTGATGGCCGGCTTTGCCGAGCCCGACCATGGCGAGATCTTCATCGACGGCCAACTGGTGACCGAAACCCCGCCCTACCAACGGGAAATCGGCATCGTGTTTCAGAACTACGCCTTATTCCCGCACATGAGCGTGGCGAAAAACATCGGCTACGGGTTACGTATGCGCGGCGTAGCCAAAGCCGAGACTGCCCAGCACGTCGAGCAGGCTCTGGCGCTGGTCAAGCTGCAAGGCTACGGCGAGCGCAAACCACGCGAGCTCTCCGGTGGCCAGCAGCAGCGAGTGGCCTTGGCGCGGGCACTGGTGATCCGGCCCAAGGTGTTGCTGCTCGATGAACCGTTCTCGGCGCTGGATAAAAACCTGCGCCTGTCGATGCAGATCGAACTGAAGGACATCCAGCGCAAGCTGGGGGTTACCACGGTGTTCGTCACCCATGACCAGAGCGAAGCCCTGAGCATGAGCGACCGGGTAGTGGTGATGGCTGCCGGCCATGTGCGCCAAATCGGCACGCCCGATGCGATCTATCGGCACCCGCAAGACCCATTCGTGGCCAGCTTCGTCGGCGACGTCAATATCCTCCCCGGTCGCTACCTGAGCCGCGACGATCTGGCCACCCTGGCACTGGGCGACAGCGTGCTGCGAGTGCCCGCCGAGCGTGTACAGGCCGAAGTCGGCGCGCGGGTAGACATCTACCTGCGCCCGGAGAACATTCGCCTGGGCCCGCTGGGCCCGGACACACTGCTCAGCGCCACCGTGGTGACCCATGTGTTCCAGGGTGACCATGTCGATATCCATCTGGACGTCCCTGCCCTGGGCCAGAACCGCCTGTTCGTGCGCCAGTCCGGGCTCGGCGCGCTGACCCGCTGGCCCGTAGGTACCGCCGCCGGCCTGAGCTTCGACGCGCAAGGCCTCTGCGCCTTCGCCGCCGGCGCCTCGCCCACCCCTTGAAGCTGAGCATTCCATGACCGCTATCGATCACCTAACCCCCACCACCCGCCACCCGCTACCGGGCCAACCCGCATGAGCCGGCTTGCTGAAACCATCAGCGCGGTTATCGCCCGGGAACCCGGTGCGCCCAGCGTGCTGCAGCGCGTCGAGCGGCCGATGCCGCGCCCCGAGCCGGGCGAACTGCTGATTCGCGTGGCCGCCGCGGGCGTCAACCGCCCGGACCTGATGCAGCGCAGCGGCATGCCGATGCCGCCCGGCACTCCAGAGGTGTTGGGCCTGGAAGCGGCGGGCACCGTGGTGGCCGTAGGCAGCGGGGCCCATGGCTTCGCCCCTGGCGATCGGGTAATGGCCTTGCTGAACGGCGGCGGTTATGCGCAGTACTGCGTCGCGCTGGCCAGCCATTGCCTGCCGGTGCCCGCCGAACTGCCGCTGGAAGAGGCGGCCGGTGTGCCGGAGGCGGCCTTTACGGTGTGGCATAACCTGTTCGAACTGGGGCGCCTGCGCGCCGGCGAAACCGTATTGATCCATGGCGCCGCCAGCGGCGTTGGCAGCTTTGCCGTGCAGTGCGCCCACGCCGCTGGCGCCAGGGTCATCGCCACCGCCGGCGGCGCCGAAAAAGTCGCCATGCTCCAGGCGCTCGGGGTCTGGCGTGCGGTCGATCGCCATGGCCAAGACTTCGTCGAAGTGGTCGCAGCATGCACCGAAGGGCGCGGCGTCGATGTGGTCCTCGACAACGTTGGCGGCCCTTACGTGGCGCGCAACCTGGAGGCCATGGCCGCGGGCGGGCGCCACGTCAGCCTGTCGTTCCTGCAAGGGGCGAAGGTCGAATTGGACCTGCAACTGTTGATGCGCAAAAGCCTGAGCCTCACGTCGTCCACGCTGCGGCCCAAGAGTGCCGAGGAGAAGGCCCGCCTGGCGGCCTGCATTCGCGAAGGGCTGCTGCCGTGGCTGGCATCCGGCCAGGTACGACCGCTGATTCACACCCGCCTACCCCTGGAGCAGGCCGCCGATGCGCACCGCCTGCTGGAAAGCAACGCTAATCTCGGCAAAGTACTGCTGATCCCCGAGGCGCCGTAGCGCCCGGCAGAATCGCCGACGCCCCATCACCCCATGGAGTTCCGATGTTCAAACTTTATTACGCCTCGACCTCCCCCTACGTGCGCAAGGTCATGGTTACCGCCCACTGCCTGGGGCTGGCCGAGCAAATCGAGAAACTCGACTCGGCGGCCCACCCGATCAAGCGCGACGAGCGCATCGCCAGTTTCAACCCGCTGGCCAAGGTGCCGGCGCTGCAGACCGCTAACGGCCTGGCGTTGTACGACAGCCGGGTGATCTGCGAATACCTCGATACCTATGCCGGCGGCTCGCTGTTCCCCCGCGAGGGCCGGCAACGCTGGCTCAGCCTGGCCCGCCAGGCCTTGGGCGATGGGCTGCTGGACGCGGCCTTGCTGGCCCGTTACGAAGCCTTCGCGCGGCCGGCCGACAAGCAATGGAGTGGCTGGGTCGACGGCCAAATGGCCAAGATCCATGCGGCCCTGGCCGAAATCGAGACCCAGGCGCCGCGCTACGGCAGCGTGCCCGATGACATCGGCTTGATCACCCTCGGCTGTGGCCTGGGTTACCTGGATTTCCGCTTTGCCAGCCTCGACTGGCGCGCCAGCCACCCCGCTACGGCCGCCTGGTTCGCCGAATTCGACCAGCACCCTGCCATGGTCGCCACCCGCCCCTTTGAGTGAAGCCCTGGAGCCAGCCATGCCCCGTACCGTGTACTTTCTCAACGGCCCTAACGCCAACCTTTACGGGCTGGACAGCAGCGGCACCTACGGCAGCGAAAGCTTTGCCAGCATCGAAGCCCGCTGCCAGCGCCACGCCGCCGAACTGGGGCTGCAACTGGATTTTCGCCAGAGTAACCACGAAGGCGTACTGGTCGACTGGATTCAAGAAGCCCGCCTGCATGCCGACGCCGTGATCATCAACGCGGCCGGCCTGACCTACAGCTCTGTGCCCATTCTCGACGCATTGCTGGCCTTCGACGGCCCCATCATCGAAGCGCACATGAGCAATATCTGGAAGCGTGAGCGTTTTCGTCATCACTCCTATGTGTCCAAGGCCGCCACCGGGGTGATCGCTGGCCTCGGCGCGCTGGGCTATCGGCTGGCGCTGGCGGCGGTAGCAGAACTACTGTTGGAGGAAAAGCCATGAACTCGACCTTTGTGTTCTACAGTGAACTCGACCGTTTTGAAGAGTGGCGGGCGCTGTTGGCGCCGCTGCTGCCGGGCGTGCATATCTGCCGGGCGCAGGACGTCGAAGACCCCGCCAGCGTGCACTACGCGCTGGTATGGAAACCGCCACAGGGCTTCTTTGGCAGGTATCCGCGCTTGAAACTGCTGATCAACCTGGGGGCGGGGGTGGATTCGCTGGTGGGGCGCGACGACCTACCCGCCGTGCCCATCACCCGCATTTGCGACCCGGACATGAGCCGTATGATGGCCAGCTACGTGCTGTTCGCTGTGCTGCGCTATGCCCGGGACATCCCGGCTTTCGAGCGCGCCCAACGCGAGCGCCGTTGGCATTACCTGCACCCGCGCGTGCCCTCCAGCATCAGGGTGGGCGTGCTGGGCTTGGGCGAACTGGGTGCTTATGCGGCGCTGGAACTGGCGCGCCAGGGCCTGGATGTGCGCGGCTGGTCGCGCTCGGAAAAACACCTGGCCGGCGTCACCTGCGTAAGCGGGATGGGCAACCTGGCGGGGTTTCTCGCCAGCAGCGACATTCTGGTGGTGATGTTACCACTCACCGCACAGACCCGTGGCCTGCTGAACGCCGAACGCCTGGCCCTGCTGCCCAAGGGCGGTTGCTTGATCAATGTGTCCCGTGGCGCCGTGGTCGATCAGCAGGCGCTGACCGCCGCGCTGGCCAGCAGGCAGATCGGCCAGGCTACGCTGGACGTATTCGACCACGAACCGCTGCCGCCAGAGGATCCACTCTGGGCGCTGGATAACGTGCTGATCACCCCGCACATGGCCTCCATCGCCATCCCCGCCACGGCGGCGCAGCAGATCGCCGATAACATCCTGCGGTTGGGGCGCGGCGAAGCGGTGCTGCACCAGGTCGACCCGGCTCGCGGTTATTGAAGCAACCGGCACGGGCGCCGCACGAAGCCAAACGAGCCCCGGGGGGCTGCATCGGAAATTCCGATGCAGAAGCCCGGCAAAGGCTGTTTTACCCAAGCCAGCGGGCCGTTCCATCATGGGTTCATCGCGCTAACGCCCTGCGTGCGCCGCTGTTGGCCACAGGGCTGCCCTCTCCGAACCCGCCAGAAGGAATAGAAAATGCTGCGTCATGCCGTTGCCTTGACCCTAATGAGCACGGCCCTGCTGGCCGCGGCGACTGCCAATGCCGCGGATAAGCTGATCGTCAGCACCTGGGGCGGCAGTTTCAAAGACCTGATCGACGAAGCCATCGGGCAGCAGTTCACCCAGGAAACCGGTGTCGAGGTCGAGTACGTGACCGGCGGCACCATCGACCGCCTCAACAAGGCCAAGCTGGCCGGCACCGCCGAAACCGACCTCACCTTCACCACCTCACACGTAGGCTGGCTGTACACCCACGATGGCCTGTTCGAAACCCTGGACATGAGCAAGCTGCCCAACGCTGCCAACCTGGTGCAACAGGCCAAGCTGAGCCCCTCCCACCTCGGCGTGTGGGGGTATGTGTACACCATCGGCTACCGCCCGGACCTGGTGCCCAAGGGTGAGACCTTCGGCAGTTGGGAAGACCTCTGGAAGCCAGAGCTCAAAGGCACGTTGGCCCTGCCCGACTGGGACCCTAGCCATATCATCGCGATCTCGGCCAAGCTTTCCGGCAGCGACGCGCAGCATTGGGAAAAAGGCCAGGACAAGCTCAAGGCGTTGATACCCAACATCAAGTCGTTCTACACCAACGACGCCAACAGCGAGCAGTTGATCGCGACGGGCGAAACACCGGTGCAGGTGATGTTGTCCATGAACGCTTACCACATGATGGAAGAAGGCGTGAACATCAAGCTGGCGATGCCGAAGGAGGGCGCAGTGCTGGGCGTCGACGCCATGGGCATCAACAAGGGCAGCAAACACGCGGCGCTGGCTTACACATTCATGAACATCGCCCTGTCGCCCGAAGTGCAAGCCAAGATCGCCAAGATCAACCACGGCAGCCCGGTAGTGACCAACGCCACGGTCGACCCGGAGATCGCCAAGCTGCCCGGGATGCTCACCACGAAAGCCCAGTGGGACGCGACCGTGAACATCGACCCCGAGCTGCGCGCCGAGAAGACCGCCGAATGGCGTAAATGGTTCTCGGAGAACATCATGGCGCATTAAGCCGCGCGCCGCTTCGTGGTGAGCTTATTATTCCAGCGGCCGGCCCACCCGGCCGCACGCTGCGGAAACACCCATGACTCGAAAACCTGCGTTTGTACTGTGGTTCGTGTTGCCCTCGGCGCTTACCGCATTGGGCCTGATGGTCGCCATGCTGGCCGTGCTGCAATACAGCGTGCGCGCGTTCATTCCCGGTTCCCTGGAGGTGGGCGGCTTCACGCTCGGCAACTTCCAAGGCTTGTTCAAAAGCCTGTATGCCGAGGCGTTTCTGAATACCGTTTCGCTGAGCTTCAAAACCGCGCTGTTCGGCCTGCTGCTCAGCTATCCGCTGGCTTATGCGCTGGTGCGCACCCGGGCCGGTTGGCTGAAGTCGAGCATTTTGATCATCGCTATCACGCCGCTGTTTCTCGGCGAAGTAGTACGTACCTATTCCTGGATCATCGTGCTGGGCAGCAGTGGCTTTCTCAACAGCGTGCTGCTGGCCGTGGGCCTGATCGACAAACCCTTACAGCTGATGTTTACCCAGACCGGGGTGGTGCTGGCGCTGGTCCATGTGACGATGCCGATCATGGTACTGATGCTGGCCACAGGGCTTTCCCACATCGACCCGGCCTACGAAAAGGCCGCTACCAGCCTCGGTGCGGGGCCGATCCGTGCCTTCCTCACGGTGACCCTACCGCTGTCGCTGCCCGGCATCGTGGCCAGCCTTACCACGGCATTCGCCTGGACGTTCAGCGCGTTTGCCACGCCGCAGCTGATTGGTGGCGGCAAGGTCAGCACCGTTGCCACGCTGGTGTACCAACTGGGCTTTTCGTCGCTGAATTTCCCTTTTGCTGCCGCCCTGAGTGTCGCTGGCCTGGTGCTGACCGTGCTGTTGCTGGCCGCGCTTAAACGCATGGCCCGCTCGCTGCAACGCGCTGGAGGCTATTGATATGACCCGCTCCCATCGTGACAAATGGCTCGGCCATGCGGGGCGCTTGCTGGTCGCGTTGATCTTGCTGTTCGTGCTGCTGCCCACGATCGTGGTGATCATCTCTTCGTTCAGCAGCACCTCGGTGTTGTTCTTTCCGCCCAAGGGCTGGTCCCTGCGCTGGTTCGTGCGGGCCGCCCACTACGATGATTTTCGCAATGGCTTCTACGCAGGGCTGGTGGTCACCGCCTGGGCCTCGAGCCTGGCGGTGGTGATCGGCACCACCCTGGCCATCGCGATCAACCGCTACGATTTTCGCTGCAAGCACGCCCTCGAAGGGGTGCTGCTGTCGCCGCTGTTCATCCCCCACTTCACCATCGGCCTGGGCTTGTTGATGCTGGTGGCGCAACTGAACCTAGGCCGTGGCTACGCACTGGTGATCTTCTGCCACATCGTGCTGGTACTACCTTTCGTGCTGCGCAGCCTGTATGTGTCACTGCATAACTTGGAGCAGCGGGTCGAGCTGGCCGCCGCGAGCCTGGGGGCTTCGCCCTTGCGCGTGGTGTGGACCATCACCGTGCCGCTGATGATTCCGGGGTTGTTCGGTGGTTGGCTGTTTGCCGCTATCCTCTCGTTCAATGAGTTCACCGCGTCGCTGTTCGTGACCACGCAGGCGACGCAGACCTTGCCCGTTGCTATGTATAACTATGTGCGCGAATTCGCCGACCCCACCCTGGCGGCGCTGTCGGTGGTCTATATCGCCGCCACCGCGACCTTGCTCACACTGGCCAATCGTTTCCTTGGCTTGGGCCGCGTGCTGAACGTTGAAGGGGCACGCTGATCGCCGGCCGAAGCCGCGCAGAACATCGACGCTGAATAAGTACCAGACAGGACGACCACCATGACGTTTTCAATCATCGGCCGTTGCGCCGAAACCGGCCAACTGGGCATCGCCATCAGCTCATCGAGCATTGCCGTGGGCGCACGTTGCCCCTGGTTGCGCCCCGGGGTGGGTGCGGTGTCGACGCAAAACATCACCCTGCCGGCGCTGGGTATCCATGTGCTGGGGCAGATGGAGCTTGGGCTGCTTCCTGAGCAAGCGCTGGCCACGGTGCCGGCTTACGACAGCTACAGCCAGTTCCGCCAAGTCACGGCCATCGACCACCAGGGCAATACCGCGTTCTTCAGCGGCAGCCAAACCCTGGGCTGCCATCACGCCGTGGCCGGGGAGCAATGTGTGGGCGCCGGCAACATGCTGGCGGATACCGCCGTCGTCGATGCCCTGGTAAAGACCTTTGAAACCACGGGCGGGCCATTGGCCGATCGCTTGATCGCCGCCATGCAAGCCGCCCTGGCGGCCGGTGGCGAAGCAGGGCCGGTGCATTCGGCGGCGCTGAAGGTGGTGGGCGACCTGAGCTGGCCCATCGTCGACTTGCGCGTTGACTGGGCCGACGAAGACCCGGTGGGTACACTGGCGCAGTTGTGGGCGGCCTACCGCCCGCAGATGCAGGACTACATCACCCGTGCCCTGGACCCTACCCAGGCACCGAGCTATGGCGTGCCAGGAGATGAATGAATGAACAGCAAGGCGCTATTGGCTGCGCTGATCGGTTTCGACACCACCAGCCGCGAGTCCAACCTGCAACTGATCGAGTTCGTTCGTGATTACCTCGCCCGGCATGAGGTGCCTTGCGAACTGATCTTCAATGGCGAGCGCAGCAAGGCCAACCTGTTCGCCACCATTGGCGCGGCCGATCGCCCCGGTGTGGTGTTGTCTGGCCACACCGATGTGGTGCCGGTCGATGGCCAACCGTGGACGGTGCCGCCGTTCGAACTGAGCGAAAAGGACGGCAAGCTGTACGGCCGCGGCACGGCCGACATGAAGGGCTACATCGCCTGCGTGCTCGCCGCCGTACCGGGCCTGCTGGCCGAGCCGTTGCGCATGCCGGTGCATATCGCCTTGTCTTACGATGAGGAAGTCGGTTGCCTGGGTGTACGCAGCCTGCTCGCCGAACTGGAGCAACGCCCGCATAAACCGGCGTTGTGCATCATTGGCGAACCCACGGAGCTCAAGCCAGTATTGGGCCACAAAGGCAAACTCGCCATGCGCTGCGATGTTCACGGCGCCGCCTGCCACTCTGCCTATGCCCCGCAGGGGGTGAACGCCATTGAATATGCGGCCGACCTCATCGGCGAACTGGGCCGCATCGGCGCTGGCCTGCGCGCCGAGCATCTACAAGACCCACGCTTCGATCCGCCCTTCACGACCGTGCAGGCCGGCCTGATCGGTGGCGGCAAGGCGCTGAATATCGTTCCCGCCGATTGCCGCTTCGATTTCGAGATCCGCACCCTACCCGACCAAAACGCCCATGACGTTGCGCAGCGATTGCAGCACTATGCGCAGCAGCAGGTATTGCCGAAAATGCAGGCGGTCGATGCCGCCAGCGATATCAGCTTTTCCGAGCTGTCGTCTTACCCGGGGCTGGCCACCGACGCCCATAGCGATGCCGCGAATTTGATCGCCCAGTGCTGTGATTCCAGCGAGTTCACCACGGTGGCCTTCGGCACCGAAGGCGGGCTGTTCGACGCCATCGGCATCCCGACCGTGGTGTGCGGGCCGGGCAGTATGGACCAAGGCCACAAACCCGACGAGTTCGTCAGCGTCGCGCAGCTCGCCGCCTGTGATCGCATGCTCGAGCGCCTGACATGGGCGTTGCGCGAGTGAACCCAGCCCACCCCCGCGGCTGATGGCACCGATAAGGCAATCGTGTTGGCCGCCAGTGTGTTCAACGGGCAGCAAGTTGGCTTTGGCTGCGGCGTAACGGCCCCCATGGGCTTTTAACGCCGCGATTCAGGGCCTGACGGCCATGCCCAAGCGCAGCGCGGGACCCCGGCGCTTAGCGATCACCAGCGTTCGGGGTGTGCAACGAATGGTAGTTTCGGTCCACGTACAGCAGGCCAGGTGATTCGGTTTCACTGAGTATGGCCACCGCCTCACAGATCAGCACGTCATGGGTGCCAATCTGCAGAACGTTTACGATGCGGCAATCGAAGTTGGCAATCGCGCCATGCAACACGGGGGCGCCGGTCTGCAAGGTTGTCCATTGCCCATGGGCGAAACGTTCGGCCATCAGCGTCTTGCCGCCGAACGCCTGCGACAATGCTTGCTGCGTCGATGCCAGGGTGTTTACGCAGAGCACGCCGTTTTCCACTACAGCGGCATAGGCCGAAGCGTTTCGGTTCAAACACACCAGTAGCGTCGGCGGTGTGTCGGTCACGCTGCACACCGCCGTTGCGGTAAAGCCGGTCGCCCCCGCGGTTCCCGCGCTGGTGACCACGTGCACGGCGGCACCCAGCCGGGCCATGGCATCGCGAAAGGTCGCGATGGTCACGGGGAGGTTCTCAATCATTTGCTCGGTCACGATGCACTCACTTGATGCTCTGCGGGGCGGAAGTATTCCATGAGGAAGAACAAGGCACAGACTATCACCACTACCACCACCGAGGCAGCGGCCAGGGTCGGTGTGACTTGCAGCAGGATGTCATCCCACATTTGTTTAGGCAGCGTCGTCTTAACCCCACCACCAATGAACATGGCCACCGTCAGTTCTTCGAACGACTGCAAAAATGCCGTGACCAGCCCGGCGAACATCCCGCCCTTGATCAGCGGCAGGGTCACCTTGATGAACACCCGCCACGGCGCGGCGCCTAACGTGGCAGCGGCTTGGTCGAGGCGCCAGTCGTAATGTTTGAACGTGGCCAGCAATACCACAAACGCCATGGGCAAGGCGATCACGGTATGCCCAATGATGATGCCCAGGTTAGTCGCCACCAGCGACATTTGCGCAAAAAGGTAGAACAAAGACACGGAGATCACGATCGGCGGAACGATCATCGGGGTCATGAATAGCAAGAATGCCAGCCCGCCGAGGCGGCTTCTGCTGCGCGCCAAACCGAACGCCGCCAGGGTCGCCAGCAGCAGCGTAATGGATGCGGTAGCAACGCCGATACCGAACGAGCGCAGCGTCGAGCCTACCCACAAAGGTGACTGGAGGTATTGGCCGAACCACTTGAAACTTAGGCTGGGCGGTGGAAACGACAGAAAATCAGACCCGGTGAATGCCATCGGAATGAACGCCAGGATGGGCACGATCAGTACGGCAATGATCAGCCACGCATAAGCCGCTAACATCCAGCCCGCGTTGCGTGCGCCAGATAGGCGAGAGTAGCCACGTGCCAGGGCATCGCAGAGATTGCCCATGGCGCATCCGATTCCCAGGCCGGCGCGGCGCATCAAGCCATTATGCTGGAGGCGGTCGCTGGAGCCACCGGATAACGTCGACAGGCCAAAGGTACGGTCATAGATAAAACAGGTGACCAAGGCGGCAAGCACCAGCATAACGGCGATGGCGGCGCCCATTTGCCAGTTCTGCAGTTGGTTGATCTGCACGATGATCAATTGGCTGAGCATCGTATCCCTCGCCCCGCCCAACAAGGTTGGCGTGATGAAAAAGCCCAGCGCTGAAATAAAAACCAGCAGCCCGGCCGCCGCCACGCCAGGCATCGAGAGCGGCAAGTAAACCCGCCAGAACTGCTGCGCCGCACTAGCACCCAAGGTATCGGCGGCCTGGGCCAGTTGGCGCTCTATCTGGTTCATCGTCGGCAGCATCACCATCACCGCCAGGGGCAGCATGGTATGGACCATGGCAAACACCACCGTCGCACGCTGGAACAATAGCTCAGCGGGGGTGAAGCCCATGGCGCCCAGCAAATCGTTGATAACCCCGTTGCGGCCCAGGAACACCAGCCAGGCGAAGTTTTTAACCAACGCGCTGGTCCAGAACGGCAACAACACGAAAAGAGCTGCCATGCGTTGCCGGCGGGGGCTTAACCGGGCAAGCCAATAGGCCAGTGGATAACCCGCGAAGATGCACCACAAGGTGGTCTGCAACGCGACGATAAAGGTAGAACTCAAGGTGCGGGTATAAACGCCCCCGGCAAAGACTTTGCTGAACGCCGTCAGGGTCCAGGCACCGGTGCGCGGATCCTTGAGGCTGACGAGCAGCAGTTGGAACGATGGATAAAGCAAAAACGCCACCAGGAAGAGTACGCCCGGGACCACCAGCCAAAGCGCACTCCAGGTTACCTGAGGCTTGCGGGCCGGCTTGGCCTTAGCCGTTTGCATCGCCAACTCTGCCATCGCGGCATCCTCCGGGTCGGTCATGCGTGTCGATTGGCGGGCCGCGCCAAGCCTAGATGATCACGCAGGGTTTTGCCGGTGTATTCGGTCTTCATCAGGCCGCGTTGCTGCAACAGCGGCACGACCTGCTCGACGAAGTCCTGCATGCCCTCCGGCATGGTGTGGAAAATCATCATGAAGCCATCGGCTGCACCGGCGTCGAGCCATTCCTGCATATGGTCGGCGACTTGCGTGGCGGTGCCGCGAAAGGTCACGTTGCCCCGTTCGTAGCGCATGCACATTTCCCGCAGGGTTAGCTTCTCGACGCGGATCATGTTGACGATGTAATCAAAATAGGCGCGATGGAAGTTAGAGGTCGCTGGTATCCGCGCTTCAGGGATCGGCTCGTCCAGCGGCAGGTCTGAAAGGTCGGTTTCAAGGTCTTGAGCCAGGCGCATACGGCCAACATCCGGGTGGATCATGCTTTGCAGGTGTTGGTACTTCGCTTCTGCTTCTTCAGCGGTAGCGCCGATCACCACCGACAACCCGGTCAGAATCTTCAACTCGTCAGCAGAACGGCCAAACTTGGCCATGCGGCCCTTGAGGTCGTCGTAGAAAGCCTTGCCCTTTTCGACGGTCGGGTCTGAGGCGAACACCACCTCGGCCGTTTTCGCCGCGAAGTCCTTGCCGGTTTCCGAACCACCGGCCTGAATGATCACCGGTTTGCCTTGGGGCGCGCGGGCGATATTGAGCGCGCCGTGCACGGTGAAATACTTGCCATCGTGGTTGACCGGGTGCTGTTTTTCGGCAATGAAATTCAAGCCATTGGCCTTGTCATTGACGAAGGCATCGTCTTCCCAGGTGTCCCACAGAGCTTCCACCACCTCCATGAATTCCCTGGCCTTGTCGTAGCGCTCGGCGTGAGGGGGTAGCTTATCGAGGCCAAAATTGCGTGCCGCGTAATCGTTGGCGCTGGTCACCACGTTCCAGGCCGCCCGGCCGTGGCTAATGTGGTCGAGCGATGCGAACTGCCGTGCCAGGTTATAGGGCTCCATGAAGCTGGTCGATGCCGTGGCGCCGAGGCCGATGTGGCGCGTGGCAACGCCCAACGCCGAGAGCAAGGTAATGGGTTCGAACACGTTCATGAACATCGGGAAGCGGCTCCACGCGTACAAATTATCGGTACGCGCGGCAGGGGTGTCGGCGATGAAGAAGATGTCGAAACAACCCCGTTCGGCAAGCTGCGCCATGGCAATGAAATGCTCGATGCTGGTGGACGCATCGTCCGGCGTACCGGTTTGCATCCACGAAGCCGGGTGTGCTCCGGTGCCCTGAATCAGCGTCGCCAGGGCCATGTGTCGGGTGCTGCTCATGTGCAAATTCCTCGATCGAAGGGGTGTTGGTGGCTGGCGGGCTTAGCCCAACATCCATTCCTGGAAGCGCTCGTTGGCAGCGTCGTAGTTGTTACCCCACCACACCGAGTCCAGCTCGGTGAGGCCCTTGAAGTTGGCCGGTGCGGTCGGCAAGGTGCCCGCGCGGTCAGGGGCGATGAATTCGAACGCACGCTTGTTGCTGGGGCCATTGGTGATCAGCGACGAATACACCGCCTGCTGCTCGGGGCGCATGCAGAATTCAACGAACTTGCGTGCCAGGTCCAGTTTCGGGGTCCCCAGTGGGATCGACCAACCATCAACCGAATACAAACCTTGCCATAGCAAGCTTAACGGGGCGCCAGAAGCGATGGCCGCGTAACCGCGGGCCGACCAGGTATCGGAAATATCCACCTCGCCATTTTGCAGCGTCTGGGTATTCTGCGCGCCGGCAGACCACCACACCGCGACATCACCGCGGATCTGGTCGAGCTTTTTGAAGGCGCGGTCCACATCCAGGGGGTACAGGTCCTTGCCCGCGACACCGTCGGCGAGCAGGGCCAGCTCCAAGACGCCCCAAGGGCTTTTGTACAACCCGCGCCGCCCGGGGAAAGCTTGGGTGTTCCAGTAATCGGCCCAGCTTGTAGGGGGGTTGCCGGCGAATTTTTCTTTGTTGTAGGCCATGACGATGCCGAAAACGGAGAAGCCCAACCAGTTGTTGGTGAGCATGCCCGGCAGAATGTCCTGGCCTTTGGCGGCGGGGATATTGAGATCGGCCAGGTAATTTTTCGGCTGGGTGAGGCGCGCCACATGGTCCTGGGTCACCATGCTCACGTCCCAGATGTAGGTTTTCGCATCCACCAGCAGCTTGAACTGGGTGACCGGGTCGGCGTCATGGGCAACCCCGATCACTTTGATCCCGGTTTCTTTTTCGAACGGTAAATAAAATGCGGTACGGATCGCCGGTGCCACGGCGCCACCAACATCCGCCACGGTAATCGTCTCGGCACCAAAAGCACGGTTACCCGTCCACACGCTGGGGACCGCTATCGCGGCGGTGGCGACACCGGCCCCCTTGATCACATTGCGTCGCGAAATGTTCTTGGCATCTGACATCACTGCGTCCCCGAATTGATTGGCTTTCGAATGATTTGGCAGGCTGATGAAGCAAAAGCGTGCGGCGCTGGCAGCGTCACACCGACAGAAAATGGGGCGGGTGCGCTGGCCACTCGAGGCCGACGACGCTGCCAATTCCCAGCGGGGCCTGCCCAGACAAGCGGCGCACGACAATCAAATTTCCCGAAGCCAGCCGCACCACAATGCGGGTTTCGACGCCTGCGTAAACCGCCTCGACAACCGTTCCACGTAGCGCCCCGTGATCCGCCGCAACGACGTTCAGGTGCTCCGGGCGAATCACCAGCGCCCCAGGCGTGCCTGGCTGGCAGCCGTGCCCTTTTGGCAGCGCAACCGTAGCGTCGGCGGTTGCAAGCTGGTCGCCCTGCATGACCGTGCCCTCAAGCACATTGGAAATACCGATGAACCGTGCGACCGCGACGGTACTCGGCCGCTCGTACATCGCCTGCGGGGTGTCGATCTGTTCGATGCGACCGTTGTGCATCATGCAAATCCGGTCAGACAGCGCCAGGGCTTCATCTTGGTCATGGGTCACGAAAATGATGGTCGAACCGGTTTCACGGTGCAGCCGCTTGATCTCCATCTGCATGGTTTCGCGCAGCTTGCGATCCAGCGCGGACAGCGGTTCATCCATCAGAATCAGCGAGGGCTTGTAGATAAAACAGCGGGCCAAGGCGACCCGTTGCTGCTGCCCGCCAGACAACTCCCGAGGAAACCGCTGATGCATCGCCTCAAGCCCAACCATCGCCAGCGCCTCGTTGATACGCCGGCGGCTCTCGGCGCGCGAAACACCCCGCATGTCCAAGGCGAAACCGACGTTCTGTGAAACAGTCAGGTGGGGGAACAGGGCATAATTCTGGAACACCACGCCGATGTCCCGCTGATGGGCCGGCGCGTGGGTCTGGTCGCGCCCATCGATCACTATCCGGCCGCTGCTAGGCGCTACCAGGCCGCTGATGATCTGCAACAGCGTGGTCTTGCCCGAGCCCGATGCACCTAGCAGCGTCAGCAACTCCCCACTGCGAACGTCCAGGTCGAGCGCATGCAGGGCATCGATGTTTCCATAACGCTTGCCCAGGCCTTCAACTCGAAGTTTGATTGGCGCACCCTGCGCATTCGGGTTGTGCGCCCGGCCTTGATCCGGCGATGTGGCGGCTAGATGGGTCAGCGTGCTCAATGTGATCTCCCCCCCGGGTCGCCTTAGAGAAGCCAGGCCCTAATTAGATCCGGGTGCAGGCTCGCACCCGGACAGGCAGAACAGAATGTGGCTCGTCGGCGCATTCTGTTGGCCCCCTGGGGATAGCGAAACGATGTTTTTTATCGTCCTAAGGCAGGAAAAAACTGGGCTCTGGCCAGGCCCCACTGCCTTCGCTCAACGTGCGGCGGGTGTGATGCCCAGAATCCACACTAGCGATCTTTTTGGTTATCAAGCACCACAAAAAACCTTGTTTCGCCCCTGCCATGCCATGGACACAATGGCGTCAAAGCCATTGAGCACTGATGTTGCGGGTGATCTCACAGGTCTCGCGACCCGTGAGCCTGAGGCGAACACGCAATGAATAACGTCGAGCAGTCACTGGAAGAGGCGGGGCGCGATCTTGGTCATATCCCAAGCCCACCACTTGGTCGATCCCTCATTACTGGGAGCCGGTGTATCGGTAAGCCGGCAAATGGCTAAACGGTGTATCTGCGATTTCCACAAGGCTGGCCATTTCGAGTGTTAGAGCACCGCAAGGGTTGATGGCGATGGTAGCCATCGCTGTGATTCCCGCCCCGCTGATTTCCTAACGAACAGGAAACACACACCATGACGTTTTCCCTCGTCGGCCACTGCGCCGAAACCGGCCAACTGGGCATTGCCATCTGCTCTTCCAGCATCGCCGTAGGCGCGCGTTGCCCTTGGTTGCAGCCGGGTGTGGGGGCGGTTTCGACGCAGAACATCACCCTTCCCGCGCTAGGCCCGCAGGTACTGGAACACATGGCCTGCGGGCTGTCTCCCACGCAAGCGCTGGACAGCGCGCTGACCCGCAACGGCTATAGCCAGTTCCGGCAACTGGCGGCCATCGATTACCGGGGGCGAACGGCGCATTTCAGTGGCAGCGAAACCCTTGGCTGCCATCACACACTGCCCGGCGAGTTGTGCGTCGGCGCGGGCAACTTGTTGGCCGGTGCCTCGGTGATCGAGGCCCTAGTGCGAACCTTCGAAACCAGCGGTGGCCAACTGGCTGATCGCCTGCTGGCCGGCATGCAGGCTGCGGTGGCGGCCGGTGGAGAAGCTGGCCCTGTTCATTCGGCCGCGTTGGTGGTGGTGGGGGAGTTGACCTGGCCGATCATCGACCTGCGCGTCGATTGGGCAGACGAGGACCCTGTGGGTAAGCTCGCCCAACTGTGGGCGGCTTACCGCCCGCAAATGCAGGACTACATCGTCCGCGCGCTGGACCCCACCCAAGCGCCCAGCTATGGCGTGCCTGGGGATGAATAAAGCGGCAATGCCCCCGCTGGCGCTTCAGGCTTGGGCCAATGCAAGCGCCTTCGGCGCCAATACCTCGCGGCAATGATCGACGAACAACTGGGCCGGTTTGGTCAATTGCGCACGGCGCAACCAAGCCGCCGAAAGGCCAGAGCCGGTCACCTGTTCAGCCAAAGGCACACACACCAGCTTTTGCCCATCGTAGGTGTATTCGGAATAGGGCCGGGTGACCAGGATAGAAAACCCGAACCCACGCCCGACCATGCCACGGACCATCTCGATGGAGGGCGAGCTGAACTGAATGTTCGGGGCCAGCCCGCGCTCCTCGAAAATGCTGACGAAGTAAGTACGGCTCGGTTGCACATCGAGCAGCACCATGGGTTCGAGCACCAGATCGTTCAGTGACACCTTGGCCTGATGGGCAAAGCGATGCCCTTCGGGCAGCAATGCGTAAGGCTGCTGCGGCGCCATCAGCGGGGCGGTTTCAATGGTGCTATCCAGGTCGTGCTCATAAAGCATTGCCAGGTCAATACTGCCAGAAGTCAACGCCTGCACCAGCTCTTGTTGCTCGCCGTCGCGTATGCGAATTTCCACCCCCGGCCAGCGCCGATGAAAACCGGCGATCAGGCGTGGCAGGTACAACGGCGCCACCGTTTCGAAACAGCCGATATCGATTTGCCCGGCGACCACGTCGTTGTCTGCCAAGGCGTTCTGTTCGAACTCGTGCGCCACCCGCAACAACTCCTGCGCCTTGCGGTAGAACCGCGCCCCGCCGGGGGTCAATGAAACACCTTGAGCGTGGTGGCGGATAAATAGCTGCACGCCGAAACTCTCTTCAAGGTGCTTGACCGCGGTGGAAACCGAGGGCTGGGCGATGTACAGCTTGCGCGATGCTTCGGCCACGCTGCCGCATTCAACGGTGGTAACGAAATATTTCAACTGTCGAAGGTTGTAAGCAGCCATTATCACCTCGAGCTTGGTGCTTGAAGGGCATCAAATTGGGGCGCGCGATGACCATAGCGGCTCTTGAAGGGGGCAAAAATCGCAGCCAGGTCGCAGGTGGCTGCGTGTTCATCGGCGCTGCGATCGATGCAGGTTCTTGGCTGCTAGCCCCTTCAAGAACCGGGCCGCTTCTGAACTTCGACCGGAACCGTTTTTGGCGCCTTTGTTCTGCCTGTAGGGGTCTAATGAAACCGGACACCTATTTAGGTGAGAATGCTCGCCGTAGAGAGGTATCTGATGACCAAGCAACGTCATACCTTCACCCCTGAGGTCAAGCGAGAGGCTGCGTGCCTCGCGTTCCTCCAGGCATCCTAGCGGTTAGTGGGTTCGGGCTCGATCGTGGTGGAGAGTGCAGATTTGCCCCGCAGTAAAACATGTACCTGATACAGAGCCACCGCAGCCAACGCGATCCACAAGGCACACGCATTGATCAACAAATGACTACCGCCAGCCGTGAACAATACCCCGCCCGGCAAAGGCCCTAAAAAGAAGCCGATCTGTTTGACTTCACCGGCGCCAAAGTAAAGCGCCTTGTTGTAGGCTGGGGCGATTCTTCTCGACCCGGCACACAAGGGACTTCTGCGTTCGTGGATGGCGCCGCCGGTATTTGGGAGGGTATGACCGACCGCTTCGGGCCCGGTAGCTGCCCTTGAAAATGCCATGTCCGCACATCCTGCTGTTCGGCCGACGAATTTGGCCGTTCAATAGCCAGATCAGACCCTTTGGAAAACCCCAACTGATCATCGGCGCATCCCTCGGTATTGATCGTGCCAGCGCCTTGGCCCTGCCCAAACGCGGCGCATAGGGGTACCGCAGGAGCTAAGCAGCCGCGCAGGAGAGTTGGAGCACGATGACAACTCAGGCACCAGACGACACCGGTCAACGCAATGGCCACTAGCTCATACTCGTCAGGTATGCCGATCGCATAGAAACCCAAAAACCAACGCCGCCAAGGTTTCAATCACCAGCACTTGCCCACTGAGGGCCAAGGGGAACAGTTGGCTCGCCTGGTTCCAGCATGCGCCACCCACAACCGAAGACAAAAGCGCTACGCCGCCACAGCTGGGGGCTGCGAGGCTTAGAAACCCGGGCGCACCCTTTGGCTCGGCAGCCGATTCGAGGCTTGGCGTGTCACGGAAGGTCAGATCTGGGGGCCATCCTAGCTTATCCGCTCAGGAAACCTTGATAACGGGAAAAAAGGCGCAAGTTGGCGGGGGCCGGTCGCCAGTGGCATGCTGGCGTCGGTTCCGGTCATTGCCTGGCCGTTGGCGGTCTTCGCGCATGTCCAGGGCGGCAGCCAGGAGATGGGCAAGATCGTGAGGGGCAACGCCATTGGCGGGGCGGGGGTGTTGGGGTTCAATCTGGTGCTGGAGATGGCGATGGTGCCGTGGTGCGGGCTGCCGGCGATTGCGGCAGCCGTGGTACTGGCGGTGGTGGCGACCTTCTTGTTAGCGCACTGGGTCATAGGCACTGAGGTGGGTAACTCGGCTCAGCGAATGGGCATTCCAGCTGGCCGAGCACCGCCGTCTCAATTCTGCCAGCACTGCGCAAAGCGCTTGCACACATCAAAGCGCTGATCCAGTTCGGCCATGCGTGCCTGGTGGGCGCTGAGTGTTTCCTTGAGCAACTCGCGCTGGGTTCGGTAGTGGTACTCCAGCATCGTATTGTTGGCGGCCATGGCTTTGCTACGGTCGGCCGTCTCGCTGTCAGGCAGCAAGGTCTTGATGGTCGGTGTGTCGAGCAGGCCGAGTTGGGTGCTGTAGTAATCCTTGTACCGCTGCAACGAACCCGCCCGGGCGCTGGTCATCTCGTTGGCGAAGCGGTCCATGTTCTGGCGATATTCAGCCCAGTAGGTATCGGGCAGGCTGAAGCCGACCCGCCGTTTGCGTTCGTCCATCAGCGTGTCGAGCAACGCCTGCCGCACGGCGGGCGCCTCGCCGTCGGTGGGCTTCATCTTGGCGATGACACTGGCGTCGACGATCTGCGCGATCATCGCCGCTCGCTCCGCTGACTGCGGCTGTGCCTGGGCGGCCTTGGGGAAAATCGAATTGGTCCCTGCGCAGCCGGGCAGGCCTTTGTTGGCCAGCGCGATCGGCCCGCGCACCACCTTGCCGTCGATCTCGCGCAAGCGGCTGAGGATCACCTGGCAGCTGTTTCCCACGTAGCGGAAGTTCGCTTCGTACTCACCACCGTTCTGCGGGGTAAAGTTGAACCTCACGGTGCACACGCTGCCCGTGCTCAGGGTATTGGCTTGCACGTACAGCTCATGGCCCGGTTGCAACCGCACTTCCAGATAGGCCTTGGCATCGTCGGGCGCGGCGATGTGCATATCGGCGCGCCGGCGGGTATTGGCCGCGAGCAGGTTATTCAGCAGGCCGGCGTTCTGGCCGCCGCAGTGCTCGGCATCGAACAGGTCGAGGGTCGAGTTTTCGTTGCTGCTGATAAAGCGCAGTTTCGCTGCATCCGGCTCGCTGGCATCCGGAAAGCTGCCATTGAAACTGCAGCCGCCCAGAAGCATCGCGGCAAGACTGCCAGCGCCCAGCGCGCGCCACTGGGAGAAATCGAACATATTGATGTATCTTCCTTGATATGAAAGTGGCTAAGAGCCACTATGCTAACGAAGGTGATCGTCGCCGTCCAGCGCCCCCGGGCGCAGCACTATGTCATCTGATCCTGTTTTTCCCCCGAGGTAATGGAATGCTCAGCCCGTACCACATCGTTGCAATCGGCCTGGCTGGACTGCTGGCCGGTTGCACGCCAATGCCGACTTCCATGGCATTGGATTCAACTGCCTACAACGCGCAGAACGCAGGGCTGGTAGTCGGCGCGCTGATAGAAGGCGGCCTTTACGGCACCTACCTGGAGTTCCGTGATACCAGCAACGGCAAGACCTATGGCTGGGGTGCCCAGGATGATTACTCGGCCTGGCTGCCCGCCGGTGAATATGAGGTCAGCCGCCTGGGTAATCGCCAAGGGGTCATGGGCGCCTACTCCAGGCCGCTGCGTTTTACCGTCAAGCAGGGGCAGCTCAATTACCTGGGCGAGATGGTCTATGGCTGCCCCACGGTCGCCCAACCGGCGGCGGTGTATGGCGTGATGAGCTGCGGCTTCCTGGCCCTTGGCGAATGCACCGTCCCCTACGCCAGCATCAACGTCTGTGTGGTGGACCGCCAGGATCAGGCGCTCAAGTACTTTTTGCAGCAGCATCCAGAAAGAGCTTCGCTACCCGTGCACAGCGAGGTGATGTCGCAGCGCTAGCGGTCAACTAAACCCGAACACCGCGTTAAGTTTTTCCTCGGCAACCGCAGGCGGTAGCCCTTCGGTGAATTGATGTGGCCGCTGATGCCTAAACTCGTACTCGGCACCGCCCCCTGACATCAATACGAACACGCTTCGGACAACGTTTCGATCAAGACTTCTGTCGCGACCCCATGACTGCCAATGCTCGCCACGTGCACCTGACGTAGGGTGAGAAAGCGCAGGATCAGCGAGGGTGAAAAGCTTGCTGAACCTGATCGATGATTTCCAACGTGTAATCTTGGGCGTTGGGTTCCCGTAGCGGCGCTACTAGGATCAAGCTATTGCTGGTGCACCTTTATTCGTTGCCTATCGAATAACACCGTCCATTGAGCGCGTTTCGCGGCATTGATTGACTGGACGGCCAGGGTAGGGTGTTGAGGCGCGCCCTGTATGAGCCTTTGTTTCCGGCTGATTACTGCCTCTCAACACGCCGGGGCACAGGGATCTCATCCCCGCAACTTCTATTGCGCAGCCGCCTCACCCATGAAGGGTCCATGCGCCTCAGTTGGCCTGCCGAGCAAGGCGCAGAATGCTTTCGGCCAGTACCTGCGCACCGGCGGCCAGATCCTCCCGCTTGGTATTTTCCCGTTGATTGTGGCTGATGCCGTGCTCACAGGGAACGAACAACATCCCGCTCGGGGTCATCGCATTCAGCCATTTGGCATCGTGTGTCGCACCGGAAATCAATACCATGCGCGGCACCCCCCAAACTTGCGCGGACTGATCCAGTAGATGCTGAACCGATTCGGAAAACTCGATGGGGGGTGACTCGCTCAGTTGAGCGATAGTCACCTCGCATACCCCGCGATAGGCCTGGCACCGATCTTCAATGGCTTGGCTGAACGCTGCAAGGCTTTCCGCTTTTTGATGCCGTAGATCGATGGTGAACTTCACACGTCCCGGTACCGTGTTGGGCGAGCCGGGCTCGGTTCGCCATCGGCCAATGGTAAAGCGGACTTCATCGCCGATGCCATCGAAGTACTCAAACAGCGCATGGGCCAGGTTGACGGCCGTGTGCAGGGCATCGGCGCGCGCAGCTTTTGGTGTGGTGCCTGCATGCGCCTCCTGGCCGCACACCTCTATTTCAAACCAGCGCAGGCCTTGAATGCCTGTCACGATGCCAAGCGCGCGTTGCTCGGCCTCCAGCACCGGCCCTTGCTCGATATGCGCTTCCACATAGGCAAACGGAATCAGATCGAGCGCGACGGGCAAAGGGCCATGGGCGTCTAAAAAAGTAGGCAAAACCTCGCTCAAGCGCTCCCCATGTTCGTCTTGCGCCTGCAGTGCCTGGGCAAGCGAAAGGCTTGCGGCGAACACGCTTGATCCCATGGTTGTCGGGGCAAAGCGCGAGCCTTCTTCGTTGGCCCAGATCACCAGTACAATGTCGCGCAAGGTCTCGCACCCAGCGTCATGAAAAGTCTCGAGCATTTCCAGGCCTGCCAGCACGCCATATGCGCCGTCGAATTTGCCACCGGTGGGCTGGGTGTCCAGATGAGAACCGGTGAAGACCGGCGCCAGCTCCGGCCGTGTTCCGGGCCGACGCAGGAATAGGTTGCCAATGCTGTCCAGCGATGCCAGTAGGCCGATGCGCGCGCCCCAATCAATGACCCGCAGCCGGGCCTGGGCATCGATTGGCGAGAAAGCAGGGCGGTTCACTCCGCCCTGATCCAAGGCACCGAATGTCGCCAGTGCCATATGCCGATCCCACAAGCGCTGCATTTGAATGGCTGGCGCCTCAGGCGAGCGCCATGTGGCTTGGACCGGGCTCAAATCTTCAGGCATTTGGGGCTTCCTTATCGGCGCTTTGCGCCTTGGCAATCTTGCGCATCGCCAGGCCTGCGAGGAAGTAAGTGAGCACGTACACAACCACGCGATACTGCACGGCGGACCCGGGGGGGATGCACAGGAACGAAAACCCATCGCACCCACGCTTGCCGATTTCATGCGCAATACGAATGGCTTCATAGTCAGTCATGCCCATCGGCTCGGCCAGCTCACCCAACAGATCGCCGTCGCCAGGGCCCGCACCGCCGAGCACGTCCATGTCGAAGTGTGCGTACACCCCCGCAGTGCCCTGATAGGCCTGATCCAGATTCTTGATCACGCCCTCGATGCCCAGCTCCGTACGGACCTTCCACATGGGCATGAAGCAGGCGCCGTTATTCACGTAGTGGCGAACGACCTCAGGGCTCTCCAACATGCCGCGCTCACCGATTTCCACCAGATTGGGAATGCCGTAGCCGGGGCAATCGCGAAACAGCTTGTCCTTCCAGTTAGTGGAACCGGCGATGTGCGGGCTCATGGTTGCCCAGTCATAAGGCCACGCATCCCAGTGGGTATCGAGGCTGATCATGCCCATCGGGCCGTTGATGTGCTCTGCCACCGGGCGACCGACGCCGTAGGAAGCGCAGGGTGAGTTCTGCCCGATGACCACCGGGACAGCGCCTGCCACCAGGGCCTGTTTCACTTTCCGTTCTACCGCCTCCTGTGCTTCAAGGATGCGTTCCACGGTGCTTTCGTAGCTGGCTTCGACAGGGATGTCGGCTTCGCCATAGTCCACCACTTTCAGGTATTCGAAGATGTCCAGGTCAAACTCTTGCACATAGCCGCCGCGATAACGGATGGACTGTTGGCGCACGCGGGTAGTGGCGGCCAGCCATTCGGCTTTGTCTACGCCGCTGTACTTGCTGCCCCAGCCTGCAGCGAAAGGTGCGCCGATGATGACAACGTCAGCGCCCTGTAGATCGTCCTCGCGGATAGCGTGGGGAACGCCGAGAAAGGTTGGCATGTCTTCCTTGATGCGGGGGAAGTGCGTGGTACGCCAATGCTTGCCCGCCAGGATTTCAGGCCAGGTTGGATAATGGGACATGGATCACCTCGGGGAAATGGCTCGGTTGAACGGGCGAGTTACTGGGCCGCCTTCGGAAATTCGCGCAGGTTCGGCTGATTGACGAAGCGCCCGCCGTGGATGTATTTGCCGACGATCAGGTCCCACTGCCCGGAGATCAGTAGGTTGCCCAGGCCAATGTTCAACACCGACAGCAACTCTTGGTTGCCCTTGTTCACTGTCCAGGCAATAGGCAGGAAATTCACCGGCTTGTCCGCGAACAGGGTTTTGACGCTGGGCTGTTGTTCGACGAACCGGCTGGCGGTGAACTGGTCTTCGAAGCTGACATCCGCCCGGCCGGCGGCAACTTCCATGAACCCCGCCGTGAGGTTGCCGGTGTTCAACGCGGTGATCCGGGCCTTAGGCAGGTTATTGCGCACGTAGTTTTCCGCCGCAGTACCCTGGATGACCGCGATTTTCACGTCGGGGCTATTCATGTCGGCGAGGGTGGTAAAGCGCGTATCGTCCTTTTTGACCACGGCGACGGTGCCCAGGTAAAACAGCGGCGTTGTAAAGTCCACGGCCATGGCGCGCTTCACGGTGGCGAAGGTAGAGGCGATGGACATGTCGAACTGACCCGATTGCAGGCCGGCGACAAAGTTGGCCCAAGTGGTTTCAATGAACACCGGCTTGACGCCCATGTCGGCCGTCAACGCGGTGATGGCATCAATGTAGAAGCCGCTCAGCTCGCCGGTAATTGGGTCCTTGACCGCGCCTGGCGGGGACGGGATATAGCCGATACGCAGTTGGCCGGCTTGGTTGATCTTGTTCAGTTCGCCCGTGGCCTGTGCGGTGCTGAACCAAAGCGTCGAGCCCAGTGCCAGCACCGGAAGGAGTAAGCGAATCAGTGTTTTCATCAAAAACCTCAATGTAGAACTCGGGAAAGAAATTGTTGAGTACGCAGGTTGTCCGGTTGCCTGAAGATCTTTTCGGGAGGCCCTTCTTCGACGATTTCCCCCCCCTCCATGAAAATCACCCGGCTGGCGACTTCACGGGCGAAGCTCATTTCGTGAGTGACGATCACCATGGGCATGCCTTCTGTCGCGAGCTGGGCGATGATACTCAGCACTTCGCCGACCAGCTCCGGATCGAGCGCCGATGTCGGCTCGTCGAACAGCATCAGCCGGGGGCGCATGGCCAGGGCGCGGGCGATGGCGGCGCGTTGCTGCTGGCCACCGGATAGCGTGGACGGTCTGGCGTGTGCCTTATCCTGCAGCCCGACCTTCAGCAGCAACGCCTGGGCACGGTGCTCGACCTCGGCCCTGTTTTCACCCAACACCTGGACCGGTCCTTCCAACAGGTTTTCGATCACGCTCATGTGAGGAAACAGATTGAAGTTCTGAAACACCATGCCTATTCGGGCGCGCAGCAGATTAGTGACTTTTTCCTTGGCCAGGTGCTTGCCGGCGCTGTGTTCCCGATAGCCGACCAACGTGCCCTCGAAACGGACTTCGCCACCGTCGTAGGGCTCTAGAAAGTTGAGGCATTTGAGCAGTGTGCTTTTGCCTGAACCACTCGGACCAATTACCGCGACGACCTCGTTGGCGCCGATTTCGACGCTGATGTCCTTAAGGATCACCAAGTTGCCATATGATTTGCTCAGGTGTTTGACGCTTAACATGTTGCCCTCCGAGGTGTTCAGGCGCGCCGTTGCAGGCGGGCTTCGAAACGCTGGGATAGAAGTATCCAGGGGTAGGTAATCAGGAAAAACACCAGGGCCAGGAATGTGTAGATCTCCAGCGGTCGGTAGATCGTGGCGATGAGGTTGTTTGATTCCTGCAACAACTCGTAGACGGCAATGGTCGAGCCGAGGGTCGACAGCTTCATGATGTTTGCGAATTCATTAATGAAGGGCGGGATCATCTTCTGCCCGGCCTGGGGCAGGATGATTCGCCGCAGAGCCAGCAGCGAACTCATCCCGATGGACTTGGCCGCCGCGAACTGGCCCCGATCAACGGCGTTGATCCCGGCGCGGACGATTTCTGCCACGTAGGCCCCGGTGTGAATGCCCAGCGCCACGATCATGGTGACTTCGGCGCTCATCTGCAGGCCGAACAGAATCGGGAAGCAGTAGTAAATCCAGACGATTTGCACCAGGGCCGGCGTGGCCCGGATCGATTCAACGTAAACCGAGACCGGCAAGCGTACCCAGCGCGATCTAGCCTGCCTGAGCACGCCGACGGGCAAACCGATCAATAACCCCAATGCGGTGGCGGCGAAGGTTATTTCGAGCGTGGTGAGAGCGCCGCGCAGGAAAATTGGCCAATACTGAAATAAGATCGTGAACTGCCATTCGTAACTGCTCATGAATCACCCTTTGTATCGAAGCGCGTGTGTGCCCGGAGCATCACTCGACCACCTGCTTTCATGTGCATGCGTGCTGGTGTGCCGAAATAGTATTATTCATGTACATGAATTAGGTTCAAGCTAGAATTGTGCCAACAACACATTTGTCAGAAGCGGGGAATTGCCGTTGGAAAGCAAACTGGGGAGTACGGGTGTAGCGGCGGCCGACGCCGGGCTGGGCTTGCGGTTAAGGGCAATGCGCTTGAATAAAGGTTTGCGAATCAAGGACGTGGCTGAGATTGCCGCCTGTTCCGAGAGCATGATTTCCAAGGTCGAGAAGGGCACGGCGATGCCGTCGTTGCGGGTATTACATTCGCTGGCCGCTGCGTTGGGGACCACGATTGGCGCTTTATTCGAAGCCCCCAAGGCCGAAGGTATCGTGCGCCGCGCAGGCGAACGGCCAGTCATTCGGCTTGGCGAGGCGGATCATTCGCCGTGCGTCGCACTGGAACGGGTCGCCCCTGCCCAAACCGGAGCGCTGCTCGAAGTCAATATTCACATCATCGAGCCGGGCGCTCGCAGCGACGGCGCGATCACCCACGAAGGTGAAGAGTTGGGCTATGTGCTCGATGGCTGCCTGGAACTGATCGTGGAAAACGAGCGTCACCTGCTCCAAGTTGGCGATTCGTTCTGGTTCCCGTCAGACCAGAAGCATCACTACAGCAATCCGGGTCGGGTGACCGCGCGGATACTCTGGGTGAATACGCCGCCGACGTTCTGATGACGTGTTGCAGGTCCGCAGATGCGGCCGATAGCGCTTTTAATTTTCCGCTCTCGGCCCACTGTACTGCCCGCGCGCAGCTTCGCTCTCCCACTGTCGCCCGCAATCATCGACGCCGGTCTGCAGGCCGCGCTACTGCTCGACGACGGGGGGCAGGTCCGGCCTGGGTACCCTGGATGGCCGAGAGGGTCGAGCGGCTGTCCCCGCACGCGGCGATTGCCTACGTGCGCTGCCAGCGCCGCGAAAAAACCGCCCGGAGCGTGACCCACGATTTCGAGTTTCTTGCTCAGGACATGAGTCCGGTCCTGCGTATCCAAGGCCTGGTTTCGCTGAACCCAACCCACGATGTGGCACGCAGGCAAAAGCCTGCGGCACGCCCGAAGGTGGTGCTGCATGAACTTTGAACGACCTGGCGCGCTGGCAATCGCCTTTCCTGGCCAAGGCTCGCAATTTCCCGGAATGGGGCTGGAGCTGCTACCCAGGTTCCGCGAGATGACCGAAATCGCTGAGACACTGCTGGGCCTGCGGCTAGCCGAGTTGCTCGAAGATGCCGGCAGACTCGCCGACACCGCTTTCACGCAGCCTGCCGTATTCGTCGTCAGCGCGATGAGCTTCGAGGCAATGAGCAACTCGAAGAAAGGGCCCCGCATATTCCCTAAGGCGCCCTCAAGCTTGCCAAGTCGGGTGATGACGTCGTCGAACTTGGCGGAGTCAACCACGCCCTGCACGGCGTCTTTCAAGGTTTTTATCAAGTCACGGAAGGCTGCAGCTATCTCTTTGCCAAAAAGAGATTCGGGCGTAGCGGGTATCACACCCGCTGACCTCAGCTCTGAAAAAGCGTCGTTATCGAAACGTGTGCCAACCACGATAAACATGACGCGACCAATGTTGCTCAAGGCTTCAAGGGTTCTGACCTTGTGTAGAAATGGCTTTATCGCGGTGGCGCTGACGTTTTCAGTGAGAAGTACATCGCATGCGATGAATCCAGGTGTCAGTTCGCCCTTCCGCCACTCGGCCAGCGCGGTGCTGTAACTCGGTGCGGTGAGGTCCCAGTTGAACGTGCCTACATTGGGCAATTTGGCGTCGTCCGATCCACGTAGGGTGACACTGTTGTAGCTGGCCAGGGCTAAATTCCTCAACCATTCCTTGATGCTGTCTAGCAAGACCGACTCTGCCATCAAGCGTGATCGGACACCTGCAGCTATGGCATCCAAATCTGGACTTTGAATAGTGAATCGCCCCGGGTTTCGTGGAGGCCTCAACTCTTGAGAAGATGAGACCATGAAAAAGACGACGACCTACTCCCCTGAAGCCCGTGAACGTGCCGTGCGAATGGTTGTGGAGCATCTGAACGACTACCCGTCCGAGTGGGCGGCCATTGAGGCCATTGCCCCGAAGATTGGCTGTGTAGCGCAAACCCTGCATGGCTGGATTCGTCGCCATCAGACCGACGTAGGGCAGCGCCCCGGTCAGACCAGCGAGGAGCGCGAGCGCATCAAGGCCCTGGAACGCGAGAACCGCGAGCTGCGTAAGCCAACGAGATCCTGCGTCTGGCCAGCGCGTATTTTGCCCAGGCGGAGCTCGACCGCCGCACCAAGTTCCGAGGGCATTTGTCGATCAATACCGTGACCGTCTAGGGATCGAGCCGATCTGTCGCATCTTGCAGATCGCCCCGTCCGGTTACCGCAGGCATGCGGCCCAACTTCTTAACCCGCAACGGCGTTGTTGCCGTGCTCAGCGCGATGAGACCTTGAGCCTGGAGGTCCAGCGCGTATGGGACACCAACAGGCAGTGCTATGGTGCGGTGAAGGCATGAAGACCGACTTCGTGCTCGATGCCCTGGAACAAGCCCTGTACGCCCGTCAGCCGCACCGCATGGGTGGTCTGATTCACCATAGCGACCGTGGTAGCCAGTACGTCTCAATCCGCTACACCGAGCGGCTGGTGGAGGCCGGCATCGAGCCCTCGGTCGGCAGCAAGGGCGATAGCTACGACAACGCCTTGGCTGAAACCATCAACGGGCTGTACAAGACTGAGCTGATTTACTGTCAGTCCTGGAAGAGTCGAGAAGCGGTTGAAATGGCGACCCTGGACTGGGTGCACTGGTACAACCATTGGTTTTTGAGAACCTAAACTGTTGCATGTGAATTAAAACTGTCGCATGTGGGTTATAACCTTGTAGCTCAACGATCTAACTCACCCTCTATAAAAGCCTGCGTCAGGTTGCACAACCCTTTACACACACAGCAAAGGGTAGCACCCATGCATCTGATCAATCGCGACCGCCACCCCGTGGGGACTCTTTCGCTGGCGATTGCGCTGGCTTCCTTCGGCTCGGCACAGGCGCAGGCTATCCGCGATGGGGCGGGCGACGTGCAACAATTCGACATTGCCAGCGGGCCTCTTGACCAGACGCTGTTGAGTATCTCGCGCCAGATCGGGTCTGCTATCTCCTTCGACCAAACGCTGGTCGACGCCCATTGGGCTCCGGCAATTCACGGCGCCCTGAGCCCAGAGCAGGCCCTGAAGCTGGCGCTGCAAGGCTCGGGCTTGCAGGAGGAGCAACATGATCAGACGGTGGTCATCACGCCCGTCGTGAAGCCGGCCGCGACGGAGCCGGACTCCACGAGTATTACCCCGGCGCTGCCAAAGGTCACCGTAACGGCGGAACACCGTGCCTCCGATCTGCAAACCACACCGGTGGCCATTGGCGTGGTGGGCGGCGCAGAGCTGCAACGGGGTGTTCAGCCACTGGGGCGCGACCTTAACGCGATATCGCCCAACCTGCTGGCCCCCAGTGGTTGGCAAGGATCGAGTGCGGGCGGCAGCTTCTACATCCGTGGCGTCGGCACCGACAGCGCGTTGTACCCCAGCGCGGTGGCGCTGTATGTCGATGATGTGTGGATTTCCCGGCAGTTCGGCAACGGCCTGCAGTTGAGCTTTCCCGACATCGAGCGGGTCGAAGTGCTCCGTGGGCCACAGGGCACCTTGTACGGGCAGAGCAGCAGCGGCGGCGCGATCAAGCTAGTGTCCCGCGACCCCACCGGCAACGCGGCCTGGGTGCAGGTGACCGGCGCCAGCCGCGACGGCCAGGGCGTGAAGCTTTACGCCTCCCATGAGCTGGTCCCGGACTTGCTCTACGGCAGCATCGCGTTCGGCCGGTACAAGGAAGATGGCTATACCTATAATCATACCTTGGGCCGCTACGTCGACGCCTCCGACAGCACCGTGTCCCGGGTGAAATTGCGCTTCACCCCGTCGCCGGACCTCGAGGCAGTGCTGTCGGTGGACTACTCACTGGATCATTCGGACAGCCCGACCGGCATCGCCCGCGATTATCCGGGGACCCGCCATGATCCACGGGATACCTACGAAAACACTAATCCCCGCGTCCATGACACCAGTGACGGTGCCACGTTGAAGGTCGTAAAGAAGTTAGATGAGCACCTCAGCCTGAAGTCCATCACCGCCTACCGCGGCCTGGACCTCAACCCCAACCCCATGCCTCTGGACGGCGAGCCAACCGACGTGGCGGGATGGGACATCGATGTAAAACATCACCAGCGCTCGCAAGAGTTCCAGTTGCTGGGTGACTACGATCGCTTCAACTACGTGCTGGGCGCCCTGGCGATGTCGGAAAACCTGCAGGCGGGACGCCCCTCCTGGTACGACGAAGCCTACACGCGGCAAGTGGCGAATATCCGCAACGAAAACTTCGGTCTCTACGGCCAAGGCACCTACAAGCTGACCTCCCAGCTCGGCCTGACCGCGGGGCTGCGAGTGAGTCGCGACAAGCAGGATTACCGCAATCGCCTGTGGAATTCCAACCAGGGATTACAGTACCTGGACCAGGTGTTCGATACCGGCAACCTGCACATGGAGCGCACGTCCACCACGCCGAAAGTGGGGCTCGAATACACCTGGAGTCCCCACCTGTTTACCTACGCCAGCGTGACCAAGGGCGAAAAGGCCGGGGGCTATAGCCCGACAGGGGTCAGTAAGGCGATCTCCTCGGTGTTGCTCGACCCGGAGAAAGTCACATCCTATGAAATCGGCGCTAAGAGCAAGTTCTTCGATGACCGTCTGCAGCTCAATGCCGATGTGTTCTACAGCAATTACAAGGATTACCACGCGGGCCTCAACGGCGTCGTCGTCAACGGCGTGGAGATCCCCGGCACGACCACGGTCAATGCCGGCAAGGCCAAGATCTACGGGCTCGAGTTCGACGCCACCGCGCGCCTGACCAGCAATCTGGATTGGTCGGTCTGGGGGGCACTGCAGCGTTCCAAGATCCAGGAATTCCTCAACCCACTGGGGGAGACCAACTACAAAGGCAACGAACTGCCCTCGGCGCCGAGGGTAAGCGGGGGCACGCGGCTGAACTATAAAGTGCCCGTGGAGATCCCCGGCGAAATCCACGCCAACAGCACGGTGCGCTATATCGGCAAGAACTACTCCGACCCGTCCAATACCTTCCGTGTGCCGACCCAGACGTACGTCGACGCCGGGGTCGACTACAACACCCCTGATGGCCATTGGACCGTGGCACTGGAGGCACGCAACCTGTTCAACCGCACCTTTGATGTGACCAACCTGAATGCTCCTTCGCTGGGTTGGAACATCGACCTGTACAACCCGCCGCGATCGCTGCAAGCGTCATTGCGTTATGACTTCTTTTAACGGCCGGCCTACCGCACAGGTGCAAGTATGAAACCCCTTTTACGCTCCCGTTTCGCGCCCACGCTGTTGCTGGTGATGGGCCTCTTGAGTGGCCAGGCGAATTGCTGGGCTCAACCGCCGCGGCAGAAGTTGATCGTGGCGATGCACGAACCGGTCACGCAACGGCTGGCCGACGCCTCCAAGGCCTTCGACGGCGCCTCGTTCGATCTGGAGTGGGCCATTCTGCCGGGTTCGGCGGCGCAGATCACCGCCCTGTACGCCAAGGCCATCGATGTCGCCTACATCGGCGATACCGCCATCGATTTCGAGGCGGCCAATTCGTCCAGGGACTGGAACACCGAAGGCGCCCAGCTCGTCAATTTCGCCAGCTGGCAATGGGACTACCTGTTGCCCGGCCTGGTGACCGCGGTGCGTACCGACCGCAATATCCAGGACGCCAAGGATTTGAAGGGCAAGACCTGGGCATTCAATTTCGGCGGCACGCCCTATGCGCTCTACGTGGCCTCACTGGTAAAGGCCGGGCTGACACCCAAGGACATCAAACCGGCGCAGATGACTGATGCCTACGTGGCGTCCTCGGCGTTCGTGCGCGGTGATGTCGACGTCCTGAGCGACGATTACTACTCGATCCGAGACCTGGTCGAAGCCGGCAAGGCCAAGGTCATGTGGACGTCACAGGAGGTCGGGGTGCCCAACCTGGCTGTGCTGGTGGCCAGGCCGCAGACGCTGGTAGACAAACACGATGCGATAGCTGACCTGCTGGTGCGCTTCGGCCGCTATCACAAGTGGTACCTGGACAACCCGCAAGCGGCCCAGGCCATTATCGCCTCGACGCTCAAGCTGAGCCCCGAGCGGGCGGCCTATTACTGGGCTAGCAATCGCTGGCAGTACGTGTCCATCAACGACGAGTCCCTCGCCGCCCAGCAGAAGGTCGCCGACCTGTTCTACAGCGCGGGTGCGTTGAAGAAAAAGATCAACGTCAGGGCACTCTGGACCAACCAATTCAGCGCTTCGACGGTCGTGCAGCCTTAGTGCAAGCCGCGGCGGCAACGGCGCTTCACCTCTTCAGCAAAGGCACGATACAAATGGCCAAGCCAAGACAAATGCACCTGATGCTGCAGATAGGCATCATCGGCAACCACCCTGCCGGATGGCGCCACCAAGACAGCCGAGTGCATGAACTGCGCTCGCTCTCGTTGCACGCGGACATTGCGCGTGAGGCCGAGCAAGCCTGTCTCGATAGCCTTTTTCTGGCTGACGCGGTCGGCCGCTGGGGCACCGCGACCTATTCGGCCGACGGATACCTAGAGGCGTTAACTTTGCTGTCGGCGTTGTCGGCGGTCACGCACAAAATCGGCTTGATCGGTACGGCCTCCACGTCGTTTTCGCAGCCGTTCAATCTGGCCCGCCAGTTTGCCTCGCTGGACCACCTGAGCAATGGCCGCGCCGGCTGGAACATCGTCACCTCGGCCTATGGTGAAAAGAACTTCGGCCTCGACCAGATCTCTCATCACGAGCAACGCTACGCGCAAGCGGCGGAGTTCGTCGAGGCCGCGTCGCAGCTATGGAACAGCTGGGAAAGCGACGCCATCATCGCGAACGCCGAAACCGGTATCTATGCCGACGAAAGCAAGATCCACCGCATCGATTTCAGCGGCTCGCACTTCAGTATCCAAGGGCCGTTGAACATTCCGCGTTCACCCCAGGGGCGGCCAGTGTTAGTTCAGGCGGGGTCATCGCTGCAGGGCCGCGATCTGGCGGCGCGGGTCGCAGAGGTCGTGTTCACCGCGCAGCCGACGTTGGTTGAGGCGAAAGCGTTCTACCACGACATTAAGTCCAGGGCAGCCGCCTATGGGCGCTCCCCTGACCAGATCAAGGTGCTGGTGGGCATCAACGCCATCGTCGGCGCGACCGAGGAGGCCGCCCAGCAGGTGCGCAGCGAGCTTGCTCAAGGCCTGCGGGAGGACTACGGGCGGCTACGGCTCTCGGCGATCCTCGGTGGCGCCGACCTGACCGGCCTGGCGCTGGACGAGCCGCTGCCGCCGTCGATTTTTGTCGAGGAACACGACATCAATCGCCGACAGAGCCGCTTCGGCGTGTTCAAGCGCTTGGCCCTAGTGGAGCGGCTGACGATGCGCCAACTCATCGAGACCGAGGCCCTGTCTGCTGGCCATTGGGTGGTCACCGGCTCCGGGCAGACGGTGGCGCGACGGATGATCGAGTATTTCGACCAGGGCGCAGCCGATGGCTTCGTCTTCCTCCCCGCTTACGTACCGCAAGGCGTGACCAGCGTCCTGCAGCACGTGGTGCCCGAATTGCAGAACGCTGGTTATTTCCGCACCGCCTACGAAGCTTCGAACCTGCGCGGGCACCTCGGCCTGGCGCCACTGGCCGGCTGATTGCCAACCCCCTTTTGATTGGAAACCACGATGACTTACACCCAGAGCGTTCAAGCGACAGAACCCGTTCCCTTGGCCGACGATTCCCCTGCTCGGATCCTGGAGCGGGCCCGCCGCCTCGCCGAAGAGCTGCGCAAGGGCGAGTCTGAGCGCGATCGCCACCGCATCCTGGCCTGGGAGCCGTTGCAGGCATTTCGTCAGTCCGGGCTCGGCGCCTTGCAGTTGCCCCGTGAACACGCTGGCGCGGATGTGTCTATGGCGACCCTTGCTGAAGTGACTGCCATTCTGGCCGAGGCCGATGCCTCGGTCGCCCAGGTCGCGCTGGTGCACTGGTCGGCGGTGGGGTTGATCCTGCACAGTGCACTGCCGGCCAGGAGGCCGTTTTTTATCGAGCGCATTCAACAAGGAGATCTGTTCGGCAACGCCTCGGCTGAAGGTCCCAAGCATGTTGCCGGGTTCGTCCAGAGCAGCCTTCGCCATGAACATGGCCGGTATCTGCTCAATGGCGAGAAGTTCTACGCCACCGGGGTGCAGTATTCGGACTGGTTTTATGTGCCTGCGGTGTTCGCGGACGAGCGACGTTTTGTCTTCCTGCCCACCCGTACTACCGGAGTCACGGTGTTCGATGACTGGACAGGTATCGGCCAACGCACCACCGCCAGTGGCCGGGTGACCTTGGACGACGTAGTCATTGACCCTGCGGACATCCTCCAAGCGCAGGGCAAGGGTGATGGTTCCAATGAGCGGCTGTCCGGCCTGGCTCATGTACTGCATTCGGCTATCGAATTGGGCATTGGCCGGGCCGCAGTACGCGATACCCTAGGCTTCATCCGCGAGCACGCGCATCCGCCGCGCGGGAGCAATGCCCAGGCCGCCACCGAGGATTTCTTCACCATCAGGGCAGTCGGGGAAATTACCCTGCTCGACGAGATCGCCGAGGCGCTGGTGCAGCGCGCCGCCGCTCAGTTGGACCTGGCATATGCCGAATTGACCGAACACGCCGCCGTAGATGCGCTGCACAAGGTCTGCCACGCCAAGATCGTGACCGAACAATTCGCTTTGACGGCGGCGCAGCGCCTGTTCGAATTGGGCGGGACCCATTCCGCTCTTGAGGAACACAACTTTTCCCGGCACTGGCGCAATAGCCGCACCCATAGCCTTCACGACGGCACGCGCTGGAAGTACTTTACCCTCGGCAACCGAGTGCTCAATGGCAAGAAGCCCGACCCGTTCACGCTCGGCTATCCGTTTACCGATATCGGTTGAAGGTCCGCCCTTCGGGGCGAACTTTACCGCAAGTAGGCGATGGCTTGTCTACATGGCAGGGACCTTGTTGGGCGGCGCCTGTGTGACCGCCGATATTGGCATTCGCCCGATTTTACTTATGTCATTTTGCATGACTCAGCGTTTTTTTAATTCCTTCCAGTGTCCTGCACAATTCGGCAAAGTGTCGGCCATCAGCGAACGCGGTTTTCGGTTCACGTCGTGAATTGGACGGGCTTTCGTTGGACCAAGCGCGAGTGGCAACAATTTGGCGAGCGGGGGGAGGGTGAGGTATGGGGGCTGACAGCAAGTCGGATTTCGCGCTGGTCGCTCAGATGTTCAAGAGTGACTACAGCTGGCTATGCGGCAGTGTGCGGCGCGCGTTGGGATGCCCCCACGGCGCGCAGGACATCGCATCGGAAACCTTTCTGCGGGTGCTGGCGCTGCCCGACCCGTCCTCCATCCGTGAGCCACGGGCCTTGCTTACCACTATTGCCCGGCGGTTGATATACGACGGGTGGCGGCGCCAGGACCTGGAGCGTGCCTATCTCGAGACTCTGGCCTGGATGCCCGACGCCGTATACCCCTCGCCAGAGGAACGGGAGGTTTTGATCGAAACCCTGCTGCAGGTCGATCGGCTGCTTGAAGGGTTGTCGTCGCGGGTCAAGGCGGCGTTCCTGTACCACCAGCTCGATGGCCTGAGCTACGCGCAAATCGCCGAACGCCTCGAGGTTTCAACCAGCCGCGTGCAGCAGTACATGGCCGATGCTTTCAAGCGCTGCTACCTGGCCATGGCGGAGGTATGAGCACGTCGCGCCCCAACGAAGCGCTGATCGATGAAGCCGCACTGTGGATGGTCCGCTTGCAGTCCGGCGAGGCGAGCCCCCAGGAGCTGCAGGCGTTCGCCGACTGGCGCGCGGGTGATGCGCGCCGCGCCGAGGTATTCGACCGCATGAGTATGGGTGCCCAGGCCATGCGTGCCGGGGAGCTTCGGCTTATCCCGCGTGACAACCTGCTGCACACGCTCAATGCGCCGTCCGGTCGCCGGCGCTTTCTGGGCACTAGCCTGGGCCTGGGGGTGGGCGCGATAGGCCTCAGCCTGCTGGCCAGGTATGTGGGCTGGCTGCCCAACCCCGGTTACTTGAGTACCGGCACCGATGAGCGGCGGCAACTGACACTGATCGATGGCAGCACCCTGATCCTCAACGCTCGCAGCCTGGTAGAAACCCGTTTCGACGGCAATCAGCGCTTGCTGCTGCTGCGCCGCGGCGAACTGCTGGTGGATGTGTTCAAGGATGCCGGGCGGCCCTTCATCGTGCAAACTGCCGAGGGCCGTATGCGCGCCCTGGGTACACGGTTTCTGGTGCGCCAGGAGGACGATGCCACGCGCTTGGTGGTCTTGCATTCGCAAGTCGAAATCGCCACCGCTGGCGGCGCGCGTCAGGTGGTCTCAGCCGGTCAGGGCGCACGCTTCGATGCCGGGCGCATCCTCGAACTGGCTGCCAGCGATGGCACCGAAAGTGCCTGGACCAAGGGCAAGCTCGAGGTGCATGACCGCCCCCTGGGTGAAGTGATCGAAAGCCTTCGAGCCTATCGACGAGGCATCATCCGCGTCGCGCCTGAGGTCGCGCACCTGCGCCTCAGTGGTATCTATCCACTCGACGACACTGACAGCACCCTGCAATTGCTGCAGCGCTCTCTGCCGATCAAGGTCGCTTATTACAGCCCGTACTGGGTCGGCATCGAGCCGCTCTAATCACCTCTGGCCGGGGCATGGCGCAAGCGTTATAACGTCATGCCCAATCGGTCTATCCCTGACTCTGTAAAAATTCGGTTTCATTGCACAACCCTTTAAAGACACTTCAAAGGGTATACGCAATGCGGCTCAATTTTCGTCATCGCCACCCCCTGGCTGCGTTGTCCGCAGCTGTCGGGCTGGCTTCTGTGATGCAGGCGCAAGGCCAAGCGCAGACCATCGACAGCAGTTCTGACGACGCTCAGCCATTCGATATCGCGGCCGGACCGCTGGACCGCACACTGCTGGGGATCTCACGCCAGACCGGTGTGCCGATTTCCTTCCAGCAGTCGTTGGTCGACGGGCATCAAGCCCCGGCCATCCACGGGACCTTGAGCCGCGAGCAAGCGCTCACGCTGGCGTTGCAAGGGTCTGGCCTGGAAGGCACCCGCAATGGACAGGCCGTGGTACTCAGTGCTGGCCAAAGCGTCTCGAACCCGACACGGAGTGCCAACGCGGCCGATGTACTGCCTGAAGTCGTGGTGACTGCCGAGCGGCGCGAGACCAACCTGCAGACCACGCCGGTGTCGGTCGGGGTTATTGGCGCCGAGGCATTGCAACGCTCGGCGGTCACTGTGGGGCGCGATCTCAATGCCGCTACTGCGGGCTTGCTGGCACCCGGTGGCTGGCAGGGTACGAGTGCGGGGGGCAGTTTCTACATTCGTGGGGTCGGCACCGACTCGGTGCTCTATTCCAGCCCGGTGGGCCTGTACGTCGATGACGTATGGATTTCCCGCCAGTACGGTAACGGCCTGCTGAGCAGTTTCCCCGACATCGACCGCATCGAGGTACTGCGCGGCCCGCAGGGGACCTTGTACGGTCAGAGCAGCAGTGGTGGCGCGGTGAAGATCGTATCCCGAGATCCCAAAAGCAACGATGCCTGGGTCCAGGCGACCGGTGCTACCGGTCTGGGACGCGGTTTGAGCCTGTACGCCTCCCATGAACTGGTACCGCAGATGCTGTTCGGCAGTATTGCCCTGAGCCGCTACAAGGACGATGGCTACACTCACAACCGGACCCTGGACCGCAAAGTCGACCGTACGGACAGCAGCGTGGCACGCGCGAAACTTCGGTTCACGCCATCTGACGATCTGGAGGCGGTACTGTCCGTTGACTGGGCGGTGGACCACTCCGACAGCCCGGTGTTCGTGGCCCGGGACTATCCCGGGCATGGCCATGACCCGCGGGTGACCTATGAAAACACTTCGCCCCGAATCGACGACACCAGTAACGGCGTGAGCCTCAAGGTCGTCAAGACCCTCGACGAGCATCTGAGCCTCAAGTCGATCAGCGCCTACCGCAACCTGGATCAGGGCAATTCCCCTATTCCTCTGGACGGGGTGCCCACCGACGTGTCTGGCGTGGGCTTCAAGGTCCACAACCAGCAGCGCTCGCAGGAGTTCCAGCTGCTGGGCGATTACGACCGCTTCAATTATGTTGTCGGTGCCCTGGCCCTGTCGGAAAACCTGCACTCCAATCGCCCGACCTGGTACGAGGAGGACTATAATCAGCAGCGTGCCGATATTCACAACGAGAACCTCGGTATCTACGGCCAGGGCACCTACAAACTGACCTCCAAATTGGGGCTCACCGCTGGGTTGCGGGTTGGCCGCGACACTCAGGATTACCGCGCTCGCGGCTATGCCTCCAACTCGTCATTGCAGTTTTTGGATCAGACGTACGACAGCGGCCAGCTGCATGCACGCAATACTTTCGTTACCCCCAAGCTGGGCATCGAATACGCCTGGAGTTCGCAGCTGTTCACCTATGCCAGCATGACCAAGGGGCAAACGGCCGGAGGCTACAGCCCCACCGCCGCGACACTTCCGATTTCGCGCAATTTGCTCGACCCCGAAAAAGTCACCACCTATGAACTCGGGGTCAAGAACACGTTTCTTGGGGGGCGTGTCAGCGTCAATTCCACGCTGTTCTATAGCGACTACAAGCAGTTTCATGCGGTCCTCAACGGCATCACCGTGGACGGCGTGTTCATCCCGGGTTCCACCACGGTGAACGCCGGCAAGGCGAATATCTATGGGTTGGAGGTGGACGCCAACGCGCGAGTGACCGGCAACCTCGACTGGTCGATCTGGGGCGCGCTGCAGCACTCGCGTATACAGCAATTCCTGAATCCCTTGGGGAAGACGGACTTCGAAGGCAATCGCTTGCCCAACACCCCTCGTTTCGCTGGCGGCACACGGATCAACTACAAGGTGCCGCTGCAGATTCCGGGTGAGCTGCACGCCAACGCAACGCTGCGCTTTATCGCCAACAGTTATTCCGATGCCTCCAATGCCCCGGATACACAGATCCCAAGCCAAACCTACGTCGACGCCGGCACGCACTACATCACGCCGGATGGCCACTGGACCTTAGGGTTGGACGCCAAGAACCTGCTGAATCGCACTTACGCCGTCACGACCTATTCGTCTCCGGACATCAGCATGTACAACCCGCCCAGATCGGTGCAGGCGTCGGTGCGCTACGACTTCTGAGGATGAAACGTTTCGAGCGACCCCGCCCATGCCAGGCACTGCAAGTGAACGCCGACCAAGGCAAGTAGCGCATCACGATCGTTTGAGGAAGCAATGATGTCACCCGTATCTTTATCCCAAACCAGCAAACGTGAAACTCCGTCAACGCCGCCCTTTGCTGGCGGTGAGCGATGGACCGATACGGCGGTGAGGCTATTGGTCCGATCGCTAGTGGTCCTGCTGATCGTAGCATTGTGGTGGACCGCCAGCGCATCGGGTTCGCTTTCCGCCGACCTGCTGCCGTCGCCGGCCCAGGTTATTGCGGCCTGCGTGGGGCTGGTCAGCGATGGCGATCTGGCCCAGGCATTGTCCATTTCTCTTTATCGAGCGTTTGTGGGTTTTTTCATCGGCTCGGGCATTGGTCTGGTTCTTGGGTTGTTTGCCGGCCTGCTGAAAGTGGGCGAGCAGTTGGTGGACGCGCCTATGCAGATATTCCGGGCGATTCCTTTCATTGCCCTGCTGCCGCTGTTCATCACCTGGTTTGGCATCGGTGAGTACTCGAAGGTCATGTTGATCATTTCGGCGACCATTTTCCCGGTGTACCTCAATACCTATGGCGGGGCGCGCAACGTCGACAAGAAACTCATCGAAATGGCCCGTTCGTTCAAGTTGTCCAGCGCTCGCATCGCATTGCGCATCGTCTTGCCGACCAGCTTGCCGTCGATTTTCGTCGGCCTCAGGTATTCGTCGTCCACTGCGCTGCTGGCGTTGGTGGTATCGGAGCAACTCAATGCCTCCTCGGGGATTGGCTACCTGCTGATGACGGCCAACCAGCAGCAGAATTCCGACATCGTGATCGCCATTGTCATCGTCTACGCCATCTTCGGTGTGCTGCTGGATATGTTCTGGCGCCTGGCCGAACACTTCGCTCTGCCTTGGCGGGCAAAAATCGCGCTATAGCGCCTCGTACGGAAGGGAAGAGTCATGAATACAGTACGGTTGCAAGCCGGCAGCGACGCGATAGGCCCGCGCGCGCTCGCCCCCAGAGTAGCGCTGCAAGGCGTTTCGAAAATCTATAACGGTCGTGCAGTGCTCGATGGTATCGATCTGGATCTGGCGCCGGGCGAGTTCCTCGCGGTGCTGGGCCCTTCGGGTACTGGCAAGACCACGCTGCTGCGGCTGCTGGCCGGGCTGGAACGGGTCGATGGCGGTACGGTAGGGGTGCCCAAGGTGCACTCGGTGGTCTTTCAGGAGCCGCGCCTGGTGCCAGGGCAACGGGTATGGAAAAACGTGGTGGTGTCTGATCGTTGGTCTGCGGCATCGCGGGAGCGGGCGCTGTCGGCTCTACGTGAAGTCGGGTTGCAGGACAAGGCTCAGTCCTGGCCAAAGGATCTTTCCGGGGGCGAAGCTCAGCGTGTCGCCCTGGCCCGCGCACTTGTTCACGAACCGGAGTTGTTGTTGCTCGACGAGCCCTTCGCCGCGTTGGATGCCTTGACGCGGATCAAAATGCACGCACTGGTCGATGAACTGTGGCGGGCGCACCTGCCTACGGTGGTGCTGGTGACCCATGACATCGACGAGGCGCTATTGCTCGCCGACCGTGTCATCGTATTGCGTGAAGGCAAGGTGCAACGCGATATCGCACTGTCCGAGCCACGCCCCAGAGATCGCAGTAGCGCGGTGCTGGGCCGGCTGCGCACTGGCCTGCTACGCGATCTGGGTGTCGATCAAGGCCAGCACACTGGCGTCGCGCAGCAGGTGACGGTATGAACGCGCGTCGACTGCCGCGCCTGCTGGCCGGCGTGCTGCTGATAGCCGGCTCGGTCGGCGTGTCGGTCACGGGTTGGGCACAACCGCCCCGTCAGAAGTTGATCATCGCCATGTACGAGTCGGCCACGCCGAAACTGGCCAAGGCCTCAGGGGTGTTCGACGGCACGCCTTACGATCTGGAGTGGGTGATCTTGCCCGGCGCCGCTCAGCAGATCTCCGCGCTGTATGCGAATGCCATCGACCTGGGCTGCATCGGTGATACCGGCTTGGTGTTCGAGGCAGCCAACTCGGCCAAGGACTGGTCGGTCAAGGGCGGGCAACTGGTCAATTTCGCTGCCTGGCAATGGGGCTATGCGTCGTCCGACCCGATCATGGTCACCGCCGTGCGCACGGACAAGGGCATCAACAGCCCCAGGGACCTGGCCGGAAAAACCTGGGCCTACAATTTCGGCGGTACCTCGTTCGCGCTTTATAACGCTTCGCTGATCAAGGCCGGCCTCAAGCCCGCGGACATCAAGCCGGCGCAAATGGTCGATGCCTACGCCGGTTCCGTGGCCTTCGCCCGGGGCGACGTCGATGTGGTGTCGGGCGATTACTACTCCATCAAATCCCAGGTCGAATCGGGCAAGGCCAAGGTGATGTGGACCGCTGAAGATGCGGGTGTTCCCGACCTCGGTGTCCTGGCCGCCAAGCCACAGGTTCTACAGGAAAAACACCAGGCGATCGCCGACCTGCTGGTGCGGATCGGCCGTTACAACGTTTGGTATCACCAGAACCCTGAGCAAGCCCAGTCCATCATCGCCTCGGCGCTCAAGTTGAGCCCGGAACGCGCTGCCTATTTCTGGTCCACCAATCGCTGGAACTACATTCCCATTTCCGAGCGTTTCCTGGCCGAGCAGCAAAACAACGCGGACCTGTTCTACGGCGCCGGTGCGCTGAAGAAAAAGGTTGATGTCAGGTCACTGTGGACGACCGAATTCGATGCGTCGACGGCCGTTCAGCCTTAGCTAACGCCAAGCCATGACAGGCCCGCAGGTACCGTGCGCCTGGATTGCGCTCCTACACTTTCATTTGTCGCTCGAGAATCATCATGTCAGACAGCACCCCGCATCAACGCGACTTTTTTGACCAGCACACTGATTTGCTCGCACGCGTGAAGGAGCAGGCCGCCGACCGTGACCGCACCGGTGAGTCGCCGCGCGAGCTGATCGCCGAATTGAAGCGCCGTGGCTTCACTGCTCTGCGCCTGGCGCATGAGCATGGCGGGCAGGGTTATTCGGTCCAAGAGCTGATCCGCTCGGTAATCACCCTGGCCTCGGCCGACTCCAGTGTTGCCCACGTCCTGCGGTCACATTTCGGGTTCGCCGACTCCGTGCTGCTGTCCAAGACGCTGTCGGCCAAATGGCTGGGGCACATCGCGCGCGGTGAAACCTTCGCCCCGGCGATCTCGGAAAAGACCTCACCGCGGCCCATGGATGTGCGCTCGGCCTTGCAGCCCGTCGATGGGGGCTACCGCCTCAGTGCGCTCAAGAGCTACACCACTGGGGCCCTGCATGCCGACTGGGTGTATGTATCGGGGCTCGACGAAGCTGGCGTCGCGCGCATGGCGACGGTGCCTGCCGAGCGCGATGGCATCACGATGCTCGACGATTTCGACGGTATCGGGCAGCGCGCGTCCTCCAGCGGATCTGTGCGTCTAAATGACCTGCGGCTGGGCCGCAGCGAACTGGAAGTGGAGCTCAGCTACAACGATCCACCCATTACCTATCGATCAACCTTTGGCCAGTTGTATCTGCTCGCGTTGCTGGCCGGTATCGCGCAGGCCGCACTGGATGACGCCACCACCTACGTGCTGGGCCGAGCGCGGCCGGCACAACATGGTCATGCCAGCATCCCGCGCGAGGATGTGCTGGTGCAGAGCCGCATCGGCCAGATCGCCTCGCTGGTAGCACTCGCCCGCTCGGGTGCGCTCGAGGCGGCGAGGCAGATGGACCGTGCCCACAGCGCCATCCGCCATGGCGAGGCCGAGCTTGTCTCGTTGCTGGAGCGCACGGCAGTGTTTGTGGCGTCGGTACACGCCGCAGTCTCGGCCGTGGTACTTGATGCGACCAACCAGGTGTTCGGGGTCGGCAGCGGCTCGGCTATCACCCGGGGGCAAAACCTCGATCGGCATTGGCGCAATGCCCGCACCGTCTCCAATCACAGCCCCATCGATTACAAGTACCAGGTCGTCGGCGACAACCTTTTGAACTCTGTCGCGCCCCCACAAACGGGTTACTTCTAACGCTGCACATTCAACTCATGAATCACCAGGAGGCCGTCATACCGATGTCCACGCGCAAACACATGCACTTGATGCTGCAGATAGGCATCATCGGTAATCATCACGCTGCCTGGCGGCACAAAAACAGCCGGATCAAAGAGCTGCACTCGCTCTCCTTGCACGCCGACACCGCTCGTTGGGCCGAGCAGGCATGTTTGGACAGTATCTTCCAGGCGGATGTGATCGGCCGTTGGGGTGGCGCGACCTACGCGCCGGATGATCATCTCGAGGCGCTGACGTTGCTCTCGGCGCTCTCGGCGGTGACGGACAAGATCGGGCTGATCGGCACCGTCTCGACCTCGTTTTCCCACCCCTTCAACCTGGCCCGGCAATTCGCTTCGCTCGATCACCTGAGCAACGGGCGGGCGGGGTGGAATATCGTGACTTCGGCCTATGGCGAGAAGAATTTCGGCGTCGACGAGTTGCCTCATCATGACGTTCGTTATGCCCGCGCCGCAGAGTTCGTCGAGGCGGCGTCGCAGCTCTGGAACAGTTGGGAAACTGACGCGATCGTTGCTGATACCCAGACGGGGATCTATGCCGACGAGAGCAAGATCCACCGGATCGATTTCAACGGGCCGCATTTCCAGATCCAGGGGCCTTTGAACCTGCCGCGCTCACCCCAGGGCCGGCCAGTGTTCGTGCAAGCCGGGTCGTCGGAGCAGGGCCGCGACCTGGCGGCGCGCTTCGCCGAGGTCATCTTCACCGCCCAACCGTCGCTCAAGGAGGCTCAAGCGTTTTATCGCGACATCAAGCAACGCGCGGTGGCCCATGGTCGCCACGCCGACTCGATCAAAGTGCTGGTGGGGCTCAATGCGATCGTCGCCGACACCGACCAAGCCGCCGAGCAAGTCCGCCAAGGGCTCGCCGAAGGCATCCACGAAGGTAACGGCCGGCTGCTGCTGTCAGCGATCCTCGGTGAAATCGACCTCAGCGGGCTACCGTTGGACGAGCCTTTGCCCGCGGACATTTTCCGGGAAGAAAAAGACATCAATCGCCGCCAGAGCCGCTTTGGCGTGTTCAAGCGCCTTGCCCTGGAAGATCGACTGACGTTGCGCCAGTTGATGGAAATCGAAGCCTTGGCAGCCGGGCACTGGGTGGCGACGGGATCTGGAAAAACAGTAGCGCGGCAGATGATCGAGTATTTCGACCAGCAGGCTGCGGATGGTTTCGTGTTTCTCCCTTCTCATGTGCCCGAGGGCGTGACCAGCGTGCTGCAAAGCGTCGTACCGGAGTTGCAAAAAGCCGGTTATTTCCGTACCGCCTACGAAGCATCGACCCTGCGCGGGCATCTTGGCCTGGCTCCCCTGGCGGGCTGAGGCGTGCGCGATGAATCTATTTGGCGCGCCTCGCGGCGCGTTTCACACCTACCGAGGAACACGCAATGACCCAGTACACGGAATACTTTGGCGGCACCGAATACAGATTCACCCTGACCCATGCCGGGAAGCTCTATCCGGGTGATCCTTTTCCTCACGTGGAGGAACACACGACTTACTATCCTGCCGGCGTGATCGCCTTTGGCGTCGAGGGGCGAGTGCTGCCTGAAGGCGAATTGGGCGGGCCGACCTTGCATATCTTCGATACGGCGACCGGCCAGGAGTACCTGCGCTTCGATGCGTTTCCCGGCTTCGAGCACTACCACTACCTGATGCCGGGGGTCAGTAACCATGTGGTCGGCTTCGACGGCGCCGCCAATGGCGACTTCGTCACTTGGTTGCTTGATCGAGTCAAGCACGCGTTGCCTCAATTACTGGGCCAAACCGGTGGTGCCGGATTGGTGCCGCAATTGGACGCTAAATTAGTGAAGGATGCTCTTGCGCCCATAGAAGCTGCACTCCGCCATTCGGAACTCAGCCTGGCTAACCTTCGTACCGCGCGCAATATCTGAATCTGCATTCGCCACGCGGGTTGGCTCGCGTGGCCCTGAACGGACTGCCCACCATGCATTCGTCTACATCCAAACATCCCGCGCCGTCAGGTCCTCTCCGGTATTTCGGGCTGGCCCAGCCTTTGGAGGACCAGGAGTTGCACCGTTTACGGGAAACATTTCCTGATCTGTACTTCGATGCGCTGGATGCCAACGCGCCCTCATTGGGCCTGGGCAGGGCGCAGGCGATCCTGCTGGGTTGGGATTCCCCCGCCATCGACGACCTGCTGGACCACGCACCGGATGTGCGCTGGATCCACAGTATCGGCACGGGTGTGGAAGAGTGGCTGTCACCGCGGCTTCGCGACAGTGGTGTAGTACTGACCAACTGCCGGGGTACCCGCGCAGTGGCGATCGCCGAGCATGTGCTGGCAATGATGCTGGCGTTTGCCCGTCAGTTACCGCTGTTGCTCGATGCTCAACGCGCGGCTCGCTGGGCCGCTGCACCGCTAGGAGTTTTCGAGCTGCAGGGCCAGACACTGGTGATCGTCGGCCTGGGCGCCATTGGCAGTGCGCTGGCGAGCAAGGCGGCGGCACTGGGTGTGTGCGTCATCGGGGTACGCCGTCGGCCAGCGGCCGCGCCGCCGGGGGTTACGCGGGTGGTGGGGCTTGACGAACTCGACACGGTGCTGGACGCGGCCGACCATGTGGCGATCACCTTGCCCCTCACTGATGAAACCCACGGACTGTTTGGCGCTGCACGATTGGCCCGACTTCGCCCGACAGCCCGCCTCTACAACGTCGGCCGCGGGCCGGTGGTGGACACTCAGGCATTGCTGCGGGCACTGGAGGAGGGCAGGCTGGCGGGGGCGGGTCTGGATGTCACTGATCCTGAGCCGCTGTCTGAAGACTCGCGGTTGTGGCGTCATCCTCAGGTGCTGGTCACCGCGCACACTTCGGGGACAACGCCATTCGGGTCGGCCAGAGCATTGGACGTGCTGATCGATAATATCGGTCGTGTGCGACGCGGCGAGCCGCTGATAAATCGGGTTGACATGACATCGGGCTATTAAGCCCGGTCTCCTGGGGCATCGCTGGCCACGCCGTTCGTTAGGTAAGTACGACGAGCCTCATGGGCTCATAGCGTATTGATCTAACGCATGCTCTATAAAAAATCGTGGCTCGGTGCACAAGTGTTTACAGGCGAGAGAAAGACACTCCATGAACAGTTGGGAAACCGCACAGAACGTTGATGACCTGCGCCGTCTCGCAAAAGCCTATCTGCCGAAGGGTTTTTACCAGTTCATTGCCCGCGGAAGCGAGGGCGAGGTTGCCCTGCATCACAACCGCCAGGCGTTGGACGCGGTGAAGATCAAGCCTCGGGCGCTGGTCGATGTGTTTCAACGCAGCACCCAGGTGCAGTTGTTCGGGCAGACGCTAAGCATGCCATTGATGATTGCCCCAACGGGCGCGGCCGGCTTGCTTCGCTATCAGGGCGAAGCGCAGATGGCGCGTGCCGCTGCGGCTGCTGGAATTCCTTACACGCTGGCCATGGCGACCAACACTCCGCTGGAGGTGGTGCGCCGGCACTCGTCGGGCCAGCTCTGGTTGCAGCTGTACCTGTCACCGCGCAGCGAGATCAATCGTGCGCTGTTGCAAAAGGCCTCCAAGCTGGGGTATGACGGCCTGATGCTGACGGTCGATACTCCGGTTGCGCCAAACCGCGAGTACAACTGGCGCAACGGCTTCAGCCTGCCCGTCACGCTCAACCGCCGTAACGCCTTGGACCTGCTCGGCCATCCTCGCTGGCTGCTGGGTGTCATGGGCCGCTACTGGCTGCGCGAAGGCTTGCCGCGTTTCGAGCCGTTCGAGCGTAATACCCGCGCGGGCTGGAGCACCCTGCAGCGCCTTCGCGAAGATTGGGCAGGGCCGTTGGTCGTGAAGGGCATCGGTTGCCCAGAAGACGCGGCACTTGCCGTCCAGGCGGGGGTCGACGGCTTGGTGCTGTCCAACCATGGCGCCCGCAACCTCGATAGTAGCGCGGCGCCGATCACCCTGCTGGCGCAGGTGGCTGCTGAAGTAGCTGGCAGAGTGCCCATCCTCATGGACGGCGCTATCACGCGCGGCAGTGATATCTTCAAGGCTCTGGCAATGGGCGCCAGTGGCGTACTGATCGGCCGCGCTGCGCTGTATGGCCTTGCCGCTGGTGGTGAAGCCGGCGCCGCCCGCACACTGGCATTGCTTCACGAGGAGCTTGACCGCTGCATGGGCTACGCCGGCGCGCGGACGGTGGCCGAGATTGATCCCAGTCGGATCAATTCCTAACGTATTGGCCGCTTTTAGGCGTCGACCCGACATACCCATCTGCTTGGCATCACGCGATTGCTTGGCACCGGCAATGCCGACAAACTCGTAGCCCCCCCTGCGATGCGGGGAGGGTACGTCTAGCAATATTCTTAGCCTGCAAGGTGACATTCAGAGGCCGAAAAAGGCTAGGGTGATACTATGAACACGCCGGCCTGATAGGTCGATGGTCAAAAATAGGAACATGAATTGTTGCGCATCACTCTGATTTTACTGAAAAAATCGAACGGTCAAATTAACATCGGCGCCAAAAATCCAGGCTCATGGCGTTGCATTTTTTCAGATGGTGCTAAAGGAGGCTGCGTAGATCGAGGTATCTTCCTCTCCTCCGACGTCGGTATCCCGGAAGGTCCAGAGGCGCGTAGCTGATCTCGGTTAGCACCTTCGGCGTAAGCGATGCTCGGACGAACGATCGTTCCCCCAGTTAATCCATGGTGAAGAAATACAGATGAGCCTCATTCGGACCCATGAACTAACCCCTGGAGTAATGACAGCGCACGCTGCAACCGTATCGTTAACAGCGCGCGCCTTATACGAATGGACAGCTTCAAGCGCGATTTCTAAATAGGCCTGAGAAGCCACTACCCTATTCTAAGCTGCGGCGACTACCACTTGCGGACGCGAGTTTATCGCATAGTGTGCGATACCGAAGCTCAGCGCGCCGCCCAGCAGCAACATGAAAAATGTTCCCCATGCGGCCTTTGAGACCTGCCTGGCTGCAGCATCGGCCGCTTCACGGGCCTGTTGCTCTGCCTGCTCCTTCAGTTGATTCACCTTGGCGACTGCGTCCTGATAAGCCTGAGCGTAGTTGTCAACGATCTTCTGTGCCTCGGCTGTGCTTTTCCCAGTACGAGCCGCCACAATATTTACGAGAGCTTCTTTGTCGGCTGCATTAAGCGCGGGCTCACCAGACTTCTGAATACGATCAAACCACCCCTTTAGCTGGTCAGCAGCTTGCGTCGGATCATTTGATGCCTCAACTGCCGCCTGTTGAGCATCAGCGCCCGCGGCATCGGTTTTTTGATCAAGCTTTGAAGGGTCAAGCTCTTGCTTGCCGGACTGTTTCAACGTCGTATTCAACTGCGATTTCAAACCGTCCCAGTCAAGACTGATACCGTTTGTGTCCAACTGCTGTTTGATTTTCTGGCCTACACCGGGCGCAGCGGCGGCCACGCCATCCGCAGCTAGCGAAAGCCCCTTGCCGGCAATATTTCCTGCGGTACCAACCAAGGAGCCCGCTAGCGAGGCAATTAGCCAAGTTGTAAATAAGGTGCTCATCGTCCAGCTCAGCAGGCCATGCAAACCGCCCCGATCAGGCGCCGTACGGCCGGACACCCACGCGCCTACAGCAATGGCGAGCAGCGTGCTCACGAAGAGCCACGCGCCAGCGCCCGTTCCGAATCCGCGCAGCGGATTGCCTTGCTCCATCGGGGCTATGGCTCCTGCGCCTATCGCCGTGCCCAGTACGCTCAGTGCAAGATACGTGACCAAGGTAATGGCCGCACCGGCAAACACCGAGCTCCATGACACTCTGAACGGCGATGCGCTGTTAACGCTTGAAGGAGCTATGTAGGTTGAAGTCATATGCGGTTCCTCTAATGCAATGGGCAGTGCACTACCTGCATGGATATGAATGAACTGCCTTTATGGTATGGCGGTCGTTAGGTTTTGTTGCAAAGCAGTTATCAGTTTGGTTATACATGGAGCGGATGTATTGGTGCATTTGCACGGTATGAACTGGTGCATTCGCACCGACCGTAACGCCGCGTGCTCCACTATGCTTAGCCCAGCAGTTCGGACAGACTGCATATCTCGACCCCTAAGTTCAGCGTGTACGTAAATCGCCAGGAGATGACATGACAGAAGCCGTGCTTGCCCGTGAGACCAAGCGTCGCCAGTTACAGCACATCATCTCGGGGTTATCGGACGGGGTGATGCTGATCGAGGTTGACCAAACGATCATCTGGGCTAACGAAGCCTCACTACGGATGCATGGCGTTGATGACATAAGTCAGTTAGGCGCCAACGGCGATTGCTACCGAGAACTGTTTTCGCTGCGTTATCGCAACAACCATTTTCTTGAGGTTGACCAATATCCGATCAGCCGAGTTGCCGCAGGTGAGGTATTCAGCGATGTCCTTATCGAGGTGAGTCGAGTGGGTGATGAGGACGAGCGCCGCAGAGTGCACCGAGTTCGCAGCCTGATACTTGAAGACAGCAGTGGTGCGGTTGAATCACTAGTGTTGATTATGGCTGACGCTACCGAATGGGCCATTGCCGAGCAACGCTTCGAGAAGACTTTCAACGCGAACCCTGCGCCTGCAGTCATTTGTCGTTTGAGCGATTTGCGCTTTGTCAAAGTGAACCAAGGTTTTCTCGAAATGACCGGGCACTCAAGGGAGGACGTCATCGGTCGTTCGGTTTATGAGGTCGACGTACTGGAAAATGCTGAGCGCAGGGATTTGGCTATTGAGCGACTAGGCCAGGGCGCAACCATCCCGCAGATGCAAGCGGAACTCAAAATGCCCGAGGGCGGCACTAAATTGGTCATCGTTGCGGGGCAGCCTCTGGATATGAACGAAGAAGACTGCATGCTTTTTTCATTCATTGATCTGGAGACAAGGCGCAAAGCAGAAACAGCTTTAAGGCAAAGCGAAGAGCGGTTCGCCAAGACTTTTAGACTGACCCCGGTGCCCATCTTTGTATGCACTGCAGATCGGCAACAAATCGTGGATGCTAATGAGGCTTTTTTTACCGCCTTGGGCTTCACCGCCACTGAGCTGATTGGCAGGACAGTTACCGAAATGGCCTTTATAAACGATGGGACTGCCACCGACCCGCTGTTCGATGTGCTTGAGACGACTGGACGCATTGAAGGGCGGGACTTAAAGGTCCGCAAGAAGAGCAATGAGATCATGGACTGTGTGCTCGCCGCGGACACTGTGACTATTCAGGACAACGCCTGTTACCTGTTTGTCTTCATGGACATTTCCGAACGCAAACGCTCTGAGCTTGAGCTTGTCGAGGCTATAGAAGCGGTTATGAAGGACGCGTCCTGGTTCAGCCAGACACTGATCGAAAAGCTAGCGAACGCGAAACGGGTCAATGCTCACAGCCAACCCAGCGCATCGTTTACCGATCTGACGGCGCGCGAGCGGGAGGTGCTAGGTCTGATTTGTGAGGGTCTGGCTGATAAAGAAATTGCCGCTCGACTCAACCTTGCGCTCAATACGATTCGAAATCATGTGGCGACGGTTTATTCCAAACTAGGCGTCCACAGCCGAGCGGAGGCGATTGTGTGGGCCAGGCAGCGTCACCTGTTCGCAGGTCAGGGGTTGAGCAGACGGTGAGTAGTGGTGCAAATGAACCAGAGAATTTGGTGCAAAGGCATCATTCGGAAACTGTTCTGGGCGCTTAAATTGTGTTGGTCTCTCGCCGGAATAACGTCGAGAAATATTTACTTCTGAGAGGAGACCATGAAACCTGAACAGGTTAAAGGCGCTTTGGAACAAGCCGCCGGCAAGGTGCAGGGTGTCTTGGGTGAGCTGACAGGCGACAAACTCACCCAGTTTGAAGGGAAGGCGCGGCAGTCTGCAGGAGAACTGCAGGAGCGCTATGGGGACCTGCTGGACGAGTGGGCGACCGTCCTTCAACGCAGACCCCGTACTACGCTCTTCGCCGTTGCTGGGATTACATTGGCTGTCGTGTGGCTACTTAAGCGCCGCCAGATTTGACGTCTACGTTTCGGATGAAAGCCTAGGTCAATTTTCCAAGGCAGAAATTGTTATAAGTTTTGGTTGACACTGCGAGATCTCTGTGATGTCGCAGTAAATAGTGGTCGAGCTACGACACCCATTTCTATCGGAGATAAATCATGAGCGGCACTTCAGACAAGATCAAAGGCTTGGCGAATCAAGCGGTAGGTAACGTCAAACAAGGTGTAGGTAAAGTCACTGGAGATGAGAAGCTCCAGGTCAAAGGCAAAATTCAGGAAAAGAAGGGTGAAGCCCAAGAGGTCGTTGGAAAAGTAAAGGATGCGGTGGATAAAGATTGATCGTTCTAGACGTTAAACGGCCCTCCGTTGGGCCGTTTATTTATAATCCATCAATCTTAAATTCGTTAGTGTAGTGGTCAACTGATCCCGGACACGGTTTTAAGTTTTTCTTCAGTTTTCGCCGGGGCCAACCCATCGTTAAATTGATGCGTTCGGATCCAGTTGTAGTGATGCATCAGATACTGGCTGATGTCTCTCTGTTAACGCCAGAGCAGGATTGACCCAGTTACCGAAACTTCACTGACCCAGGCTCCTAACTTGGGAAACATCACCAGTGCTGGATTTTTGCCGATTGGTGTTGGGTCAGTGTGGCATCGGCCACTGGGGATGCGGACAAAAACTTGGACTGGTTATGCCGCGAGACCCAGGCTCTCACGATACTCAATGGGACTAAGAGCGCCGAGGGAAATCTTGATTCTTTTCTCGTTGTACCAGCGAATGTATGAATCC
>NZ_JAAOCA010000160.1 GCF_014694385.1 Pseudomonas typographi
GCGCCTCAAGCGCGTTAATCGAGGGATCTGCGGCCAGGCTGCCGAACTGACTCACCAGCGAACGTAACTGGTCCGCCGAGTCCTTCACGTAACCCTGCATGGGCGCTAGGGCGTAGCTCCCAGCATCAACGCTCGCGCCCTGGTAGGCCGGCAAGATCGACAGCACCGTAGCGCTAGCGATATTGGCCACTTCATACCAGTTGCCGTCAGGACCAAGGAAGGCATCGCCCACCCGGCTGTTCGCCGCGAAGTCGGTACCGGTGCCGGTCACCGTAGTGGAATTTTGCGTGCACGAAACCGTGC
>NZ_JAAOCA010000161.1 GCF_014694385.1 Pseudomonas typographi
TCTGGTTCGAATAGGCCGACAGGCTGGTAGAGTCATAGACCCCGCCCTTGGCATTCGCTACCAAAGAGCCCGAGCTGGAACCGGTCATGACACTGGCGCCGAGCGCCGCGCTGCCGCCCGTGAGGAAACTGAACGCAGTGCTAAGAAAGCCGGCCGCTGCTTGTCGCACCTGGATGCGAATCAGATCCTCGATCACGCCATCAGCGAAGTCCTTGAACGAGAGCTTGCCGGTCTTCACAAAATTGACGATCCCGTCTTCCATGTTGTTGAACGCATCGGAAAACAGCGTCTTGGTCTGGCCAG
>NZ_JAAOCA010000162.1 GCF_014694385.1 Pseudomonas typographi
CGCCTGTAGAAAGCCCCGACAGCCTCATCAACACCAGCTACGCCAACATCCTCGATGCGATCAGCGAGGGCCCCATCGTTGGCCTGGTGAATGGCGCGCAATCGATCTACCTGGACGAAACGCCGCTGGGCAATGCCGATGGCTCGCTGAATTTCACCGGCGTGACCTGGGAGCAGCGCTACGGGGAGCACGACCAGGATTACATCACCGGCTTTCCCTCGGTGGAGAGCGAGCAGTCGGTAGGGGTGGAACTGACGGCCGCCCAGCCCTGGACCCAGGCCATCAGCAACCTGG
>NZ_JAAOCA010000163.1 GCF_014694385.1 Pseudomonas typographi
TGGTGTCGCCATCGGCGTCGGTGACCGTGTAGCTGAAGCTGTCGGTGGCGCTGGCACCCACGGCGATCAGCTTGTTGATGTCGGTGTTCACCGTGTAGGTGTAGGTACCGTCGGCATTGAGCACCAGACTGCCGTAGGTGCCTTGCACGGTTTGCGCGGTCACCGAGTTTTGCTGGTAGTCCGCGCCCAGGGTGTCGTTGTTGAGCACATTGCCGGTGGCGGTAAGCTGGTGGTCGCTGGCACTGGCGCTGTCGTCGCGGGCAGTGGGGGCATCGTCCTCGATGCGCACGTTC
>NZ_JAAOCA010000164.1 GCF_014694385.1 Pseudomonas typographi
TGAATTCTTCCGCGCTGATGGCGCGCGAGCCTTCCATGCGGGTTATGCACTGCTCGACCATCGCCTCATAAAAGGGCGGCCGATCCAGGCGCTCCAGGTCATCGAGGTATCTGCCGATCAATACGTGAGGGCTCACGAGAAAGCCTCCTCGATCTGCTGTGCATAGCCATCCTCTGCCAGGCTCTCGACCATGCCTTCAGCGATTTCATGGGGAACGCCGAGGGGATGATCGGTTGGGCCAGCAAAGAATCGCCCCAGGCTGTTCACGGGGCCGCCCTGG
>NZ_JAAOCA010000165.1 GCF_014694385.1 Pseudomonas typographi
CAGCTCATAGGTCGCATAGGCGCCATAGGTACTGATCGACTCTTCGCCGAGCATGATGTCTTCAAGGCCATCGACCGCGCCCTCGCTCAGCACGTAGACCAGGTGCACCCATTCGCCATCGGCTTGGCTACCGCTTTGCTCCTGGGCCCAGACCAGCACCCCGCCGGTGGAGGCCCGGCCGAGAATGAAGCGGATCGGGGCCTTGGACGAGCGCACGGTCTGCGCGGAAGGCTCGCTATTCGTCAAAGAGCCGGTGGAAAGCGCCTCCTGGC
>NZ_JAAOCA010000166.1 GCF_014694385.1 Pseudomonas typographi
CACACGGCTGCCACCTATCGTTTCGTCCCTTCACCTGATTGACCACGGCCAGGCACAAAAGGTTAACTGTATATAAGTACAGTAATTCGGTTGCCTCCATGATCACCTTTCTTGGTCCCCTTTCTCCCAGCTCGGCAACCCTGCCGGTCTACTCCTTCCGCGTGCCAGCGGGTTTCCCTTCGCCAGCCACGGACCACCTTGAAAAAGCCATTTCCCTGGATGAACTGCTGAACCTGCGGGCGCCGCATATCTACCTGGTGCGCATCGAGGG
>NZ_JAAOCA010000167.1 GCF_014694385.1 Pseudomonas typographi
GGCGTCGGCGTTCCTGGCTGAGCAGCTCGCCACCCTTATCGTTGCTGTTAGTCATAAACATACCCGTTTGCCTATCCCTTATCTTAAGGGGGGAACGGTGTCCTGTCTTTCATGGGGCTCGTTCACTGCTGTCGTGGTGGCTCTTCCTTCCAAATGGAATGACCCCACCAACTCCAACATGCAGTCCTGGGACAGCGGCATTGATGATGCTCGGATGGCAATCGAGGCCGCTGGCCTGAAGGTGGCGCCATGACCATCGACTATGCAGA
>NZ_JAAOCA010000168.1 GCF_014694385.1 Pseudomonas typographi
TTGGGTAAACCAGCTCCAGCAAGAACGTGGCGGCGTCACGCCGACCAGCAAGGCGTTGACACCTGAGCAGCAAAAAATCCAAGAATTGGAAGCCCGAATCAATCGTCTGGAACGGGAAAAGTCGATCCTAAAAAAGGCTACCGCGCTCTTGATGGCCGAGGAACACGAGCGCTCGCGTTAGTCGATCAGCTTCGCTCCGAGGAGCCGGTTGATCTGTTGTGCTCGGTATTTGAAGTCACCCGATCTTGCTACTACGCACACT
>NZ_JAAOCA010000169.1 GCF_014694385.1 Pseudomonas typographi
CCCGCCGCCGTACCGACTCCATCGGCGCCGCGGTGGTGGTGTCCGGCAATGCCCAGGCCCTGGTGATGACCATCGGCGGGGTTACCGCGAGCGCGAAGGTGTTTTCCATGGGCGACTACATCACGGTAGCCGGCGAAATGTTCGAGGTCATCGACGATGCGACCTCGGATGGCCAGGGCCAGGTCGTGGTGAACCTCAACAAGCGCATCCGCAAGACGCTGGTGGCCGGGACGGCCGTCGAATACCAGAACCCCTATT
>NZ_JAAOCA010000016.1 GCF_014694385.1 Pseudomonas typographi
GCCCCACCGTCGCCGCCGTGTCCACGCCAGCCCCTGGCAAAAGCGGCCCGGTAGCGTTGCCGGCGGCGCCTCGCCGGGCCGAAAGCGAGCGCCTGCGCAGCCTGGGGCCCGGCCGTGAGCCCGAGGCCAGCCTGGGCGCCGATGGCCAGTTGTTCTCACAGTTGATTCAGCCGGTCGGCGAAGGGCCTGAGCATCAAGGCCTGGGGGGCGGCGGCGCGATCGCGCTGCCCGTTCAGCACGACGACATGCCCACCGAACTGATCGACGAACTGGCACAGCGCCTGGCCAAAGACCCGCTGGCCACCCTCGACGTCACGCTGCTGATGCCGACCCTGGGCAAAGTGCAGGTGCGGGCCAGCCCTCGCCAAGGCCATTGGGGCATCGAGTTGGGCTTTACCCGGCGGGATGTGCTCAGGCGCTTGCGGCCGCGGCAGCGTAACTGTGAGGCCGCATTGGCCGCCGCATTGGGCCAGCCGGTGACATTGTCGATGCTGGACGAGGCTGAACGATGACCGCGCTGGCACTGCGCCAAGTCCCCGCCGCGGTGGCGAGCGCTACGCGAGCGCTGGGCGCGGGTGCCCGCTTGGCGTTCAGCGCCCAGGGCATGGCGGGCACCCTCAGCTTAGAGGCCCTGCCGGCGGGCCATGGCGCCGCCACCGGCCTGTGGTTGAACAGCGCCGTGGGCGCGCTGCGGCTGAGCGATGCCGGCGCGGTGCTAAGCCTTCTGGGTGAACAGCCGGTGGTGGTCGAGGGCGAACCGCAAAGTTGGTATTGGCCGTTTATCAGCCAGTACCTGAGTACAGCGGTGGCGCACAGCTTGGCACCCATCGAACCGCTGGCCAGCGCGGCACCCGAAGGCCCGCTGATCGAGTGCCGGCTGCGGGTGCAACGGGGCGAAGAGCAGGTGCATGCGTATATGGGCGCCACACCCGGCACCCTGCTGCGCTGGCTGAGTGCGCCTGGCTGGCAGCGGCAGCATAACGCGCTGGCCAATACGTTCGCAGTGCCTTTCCCCATGGTGCTCGGCCGGGCCACCTTGACCGCCGAGCAACTGGCCTCGTTACGCCCTGGCGACGTGCTGCTACCGCCCCAGTGCCTGTTCGATACCGAAGGCCACGGCCAAGTGGAATTGGCTGACCAGCGCTGGGCCGCGCGCGCCCACCACCATGAACATCGGCTTTTGCTGACGTTGAGCCATGAGGAAAACGACCACCATGAGCACCCTTGACCCTGCGGCAGAAGCCGACCTGCAGGCGCCAGCAGCCGAACCGGCTGCCGCACCACAGGCGCTGGGCGCCGACCATGAACCGGGCGGGCCCGAGGGCGACGCCGAAGATGTCGAGCATAGCGAAAGCGCCGAATACCTCGAAGCGCCCGAAGAGGCCATGCAGGACCCGTTCGAGGCGCAACCGGCGCACGTGCTGGACGCCGTCGCGCACCTGCCACTGGACCTCACCCTACGTTGCGGGCACCTGACCCTGAATCTCGGCGAACTGCGCCGGTTGAGCGCCGGCACGGTGCTGGAAGTCCATGGCGTCACACCCGGTTGCGCGACCCTGTGCCACGGCGAGCGGGTAGTGGCCGAAGGCGAGTTGGTGGACGTCGATGGCCGGCTGGGCTTGCAGATCACGCGGACGGCGCCACTGCCATGATCATGGATGGGATGAACCCCGTTCTGCTCGCGCTGTTCCTCGGCGGGCTGTCGTTGATTCCGTTTCTGCTGATCGTGTGCACGGCGTTTCTCAAGATCGCCATGACCCTGCTGATCACCCGCAATGCCATCGGCGTTCAGCAGGTACCGCCAAACATGGCCATGTACGGTATCGCCCTGGCCGCCACGATGTTCGTGATGGCGCCGGTGGCCCATGAAATCCAACAACGGGTGAAAGCCCACCCGCTGGACATCTCCTCCACCGAGAAACTACAGGCCAGTGCAAGCGGTGTGATCGACCCGCTGCAGCGCTTCATGACCCGCAACACGGACCCTGAGGTTGCCAACCATCTGCTGGAAAACACCCAGCGAATGTGGCCCAAGGACTTGGCCGACCAGGCCAGCAAGAGCGACCTGTTGCTGGCTATTCCGGCCTTCGTGCTGTCAGAGCTGCAGGCCGGGTTCCAGATTGGCTTTTTGATCTACATCCCCTTCATCGTCATCGACCTTATCGTTTCCAACCTGCTACTGGCGTTGGGGATGCAAATGGTGTCGCCCATGACGATCTCGCTGCCGCTCAAGTTGCTGCTGTTCGTGCTGGTCAACGGCTGGGCACGCTTGCTCGACAGCCTGTTCTATTCCTATATGTGAGGCCGCCATGGAAGCGTTGGCGCTGTTCAAGCAAGGCATGATCCTGGTGGTGGTGCTCACCGCGCCGCCACTGGGCGTGGCCGTGCTGGTGGGCGTGGCCACGTCATTGGTGCAAGCGCTGATGCAGATCCAGGACCAAACGCTACCGTTCGGCATCAAGTTGGCGGCGGTAGGGCTGACCTTGGCGATGACCGGGCGCTGGATTGGCGTGGAGCTGATCCAGTTCATCAACATGGCCTTCGATTTGATTGCCCGTTCCGGCGGGGCGCATTAGGTGCCCTTGCCGTTCGACGCCCAGCATGCCTTCGAGCTGATGCTCGGGATAGGCTTGGCGATGGCCCGCCTGCTGCCGTGCATGATCCTAGTGCCGGCCTTTTGCTTCAAGTACCTGAAGGGGCCGTTGCGGTATGCCGTGGTGATCGTGGTGGCGTTGGTTCCGGCGCCGTCGATCAGCCAGGCATTGAGCAGGCAGGAAAACCTCATCGCCGTGGCCGGGCTGCTGCTCAAGGAGGCGGTGCTGGGGGTGCTGCTCGGTGTGTTGCTTTATGCGCCCTTTTGGATGTTCGCCTCGGTAGGTGCTTTGCTCGACAGCCAGCGCGGTGCGCTCAGTGGCGGGCAGTTGAACCCCGCGTTGGGGCCAGATGCGACACCGTTGGGCGAGCTGTTCCAGGAAACCCTGATCATGCTGGTGATCTTGTCGGGGGGGTTGTCGCTGATTACCCAAGTGATCTGGGACAGCTACCTGATCTGGCCGCCCACCGCCTGGGTGCCGGTGATGACCGCCGACGGCCTCGACCTGTTCCTTGAACAGCTCAACCAGACGTTGCAGCACATGATGCTCTATGCCGCCCCGTTCATCGGCCTGCTCCTGCTGATCGAGGCGGCGCTGGCCATCATCGGCCTTTATGCCCAGCAGTTGAACGTGTCGATCCTGGCGATGCCGGCCAAGAGCATGGCAGGCCTTGCCTTCTTGCTCATTTACTTGCCCACCTTGTTGGAGCTGGGCAATGGGCAAATCGGGCAGCTCAAGGATTTACCGGCGCTGCTCGGCCACTTGATACGGGTGCCTTAGCGATGGCTGAAAAAACAGAGAAGGCGACGCCCAAGCAACTGCGCGACGCGCGGGAGAAAGGCCAGGTTGCGCAAAGCCAGGACCTGAGCAAGCTGCTGGTGCTGATGGTGGTCAGCGAGGTCACACTGGGCCTGGCCGACGACAGCATGGGGCGCTTGCAACACCTGCTGGGCCTGGCGCTGGCGGCCACCGGCCGGCCATTTTTGAGCGCGGTAGGCCAGCTGGCCGCAGAAGGCGCCACCGTGCTGGGCGGCTTCATTCTGTGCAGCGTGGGGGTGGCGGTGCTTATGCGTTTGGTGGGCAGTTGGGTACAGATTGGCTTTCTGTTCGCCCCCAAGGCGCTGAAATTCGACATCAAGAAGATCGACCCCTTCTCCCATGCCAAACAGATGTTCTCGGGCCAGAACCTCAGCAACCTGCTGTTGAGCATTCTCAAGGCCGGCGCTATTGCCGCCACGCTGTATACCGTGGTCAAGCCCGAGCTCAATGCATTGATCTTGTTGGCCAACTCCGACCTGGCCACCTACTGGCATGCGCTGCTGCAGTTGTTTCGCCACATCCTGCGCAGCACCTTGGGGTTACTGCTGGTGATGGCCGGGCTGGACATCGCGATGCAAAAATACTTCCACGCCAAAAAGCTGCGCATGAGCCATGAAGACATCAAGAACGAGTTCAAGCAGTCTGAAGGCGACCCCCATGTGAAAGGCCACCGCAAGCAATTGGCCCACCAGTTGCTGAACCAGGCACCCACGGCGCCTCCCAAGCCGGTGGAAGAGGCCGACATGCTGGTGGTCAACCCGACCCACTATGCGGTCGCGCTGTACTACCGGCCCGGTGACACACCGCTGCCGCGCATCCACTGCAAAGGCGAGGACGATGAAGCACTGGCGTTGATCGAGCGGGCCAAGCAGGCGAAGGTGCCGGTGGTGCAAAGCATTTGGCTGGCCCGCACCCTGTACAAGGTCGCAGCCGGGCGTTATATCCCGCGCCCTACCCTGCTGGCTGTTGCCCATATCTACCAGGTCGTCAAACAACTCGATGAAGTCACCGACGAGGTTATCCAAGTGGAAGAAGAGTAAGCCGGGAATGAGGTGAGCAGCTTGAGCCGTTCATCTACCCTGCCCGACGCTGGCCCTCTTCCGATTGCCAGGGCAGCTCACTGGCAAATGGTGAGCCGGCGCCAACAGTGCGGTGTCTCAGAAGTTGGCTGCACCCTTTCGCCGATGCATTTCGACGATGGATTTTGCTGCCGGGCAGCATTGCCGCTCCTCGCCATAGCCCTGCCATGACGCGCCACGGCGCCTTGCCAGACAGCGACAGGCACGCGTCAATGCTCGTGCGAACGTCCGAAACACCTCGCTAGGCCAACGACAGTAAGGCCGCTCAGCGCAGCAGGTGCTCCAACCCGGCCAAGGTCAACTGCGCGTTGCGAATGGCATCCAACGCCATGCCCGCCGCCAGCGGCTCGGGTAGGGCGTGCCAGATCACGAAGTTGCGCCGTGAATCGAGAAACAGGAAATACTCGCTGTAGCGCTCTGGGTCGCCAAAGCGACGGGCCAAGGCCTGGCGCAGTTGCGCGGGCGTGAGCACCGCACCTTCGACCTGCAAGGCCATTCCCCAATGCTGGTGCTCACGGGCACTGGCGAAGAACACCCCGGCGGCCACAGGCCAGGTGGCCGCGCGTTCTGCCATCAGGTGGGTGTAAAAGGCCTCTTTCTCGGCCACCCGGATCATCCGTAGTCAATCCTTCAACGGGACCACGGTAAAATCTACCTCCGGGTCGCGGTCATTCAGGCCCTGGCGCATATCTGCGGGCCACCAGACAACCAATTGGCGGTCGGTGGAATCGGGGCGCTTGCAAGCATAGCCGGTGCAGCCTTCCCGGCTGGCGCAACCGGCCAAGGTGGCCAGCGCGATAAGAACGATTACACAGCGACAGTGCCTCATGGCGTGGCTCTCCGAAGCAGCGAGGGACGGCTTTGAGCCGCATTCTTCAATGACTGCTGAGGCTGGCGCAAAGCAATGAAAATTTCGCTTTCCGCGCCCGGTTGCAGCCAGGCGTGGGGCCAAGCACCTACGCCCATGACCCAGCGCCCACCGCAGCGGCTTTCATCGATGCGCAAGGGTTTGCTGGTCTGGTTCTTGGCCACCACCACCGCCACGCCCCAGCCTTTGTCTTTTTGGGCGAACCACTGCGAGCGCTGGCGGTCCAGCACCAGGCCGTTGGCCGGGTCGCACAGGCTGTCGGGCTCGAACGGCATGCCGGCCGACAGCGTGAAGCCCTCTGGCGACACACCATCGAGCAACTGGCTAAACAGGCGTTCGATATCGCCGCGGGTAGGCTGAACGAACCCGTCGCGGCGGTTGTTGATCCTGTTCATTTGGTCATCCACGTCATTCGGGTTGCCGTTTTCAACGTAGCGCGCCGGGTTCACCTGGTCGCCGATCAAGCGTGGGGTCAGAATGAATAACCGCTCACGTTGGCTCAATTCGCGGCTACGCGACTGAAAGAGCAATTTACCCAGCACTGGAATGTCACCCAGCAGCGGCACCTTGTTGATCTTGTCATTGGCTTCCAGGCCATGGAAGCCGCCGATCACCAATGAACCATGCTCGGCGATCACCGCCTGGGTGCTCACATTGCCTTTGCGCACCGCAGGTTGCTCGTCGTTGATCTGGGATACATCGATTTGCCCGTCTTCAATGTCTACGATCAGTTGCACCTGGGATTTGTCCCCCCGCTCCAGGGCGCGCGGAATCACCTGCAAACTGGTGCCAGCGGTGATCGGCTCGATGTTGGCAACTCGCTCGCCCATCGCCGTGAGGTATTCGGTGCGGCTGAAGTCAATCACCGCGGGCTGGTTCTCCAACGTCAAGATTGACGGGTTGCCAATGATCGAGGCCGCGCCATTGCCCTCGAGGGCGCGAAGGTCAGCGGAAAATTTGCCGGCGTCCTGAATGAACAGGGTCGATGCGGCCCCGGAGTCCAGCAGGTTGGCCCCGCCACTGACACTGCCGGCGTTGAAATTCCAACGGCTGGATAACTGCGCCAATTCGTTGCGGTCGATGTCGAGAATAACCGCGTCGATCTCGATCACGTTGCGCGGTACATCGAGCTGTTTGACCACCCGCTCGTACATCGCCCTGCGCTTGGGCAGGTCGTAGATCAGCACGGCATTGTTACGCACATCGGCGCTGACGCGGATCCTCGGCCGGCCGGTGCGGTTCTCGTCACGGCCCTTGCGGCCCGATGAGCTGCCCAGCACTTGGTCCAGCCCTTGTTCCAGCGCGCCCATGTCCATGTCGGAATTGCTCCCGCCATAACCGAACCCCAGGGTATTGCTGGCGGCCACACCGCTGGCTGCACCGCTATTACCCAGGCGTTGCGCCAGGTTCACGCCGTTGATCGACTCACCGCGCGAGCGGCTTTCGAGCAGTTCCTGGAGGATGCTGGCCACGCCCGCCACGTTCAATTGCTGGTCGCGGTAGTGGATGGTGCGGTCCGCGGCGTTGGCATATTTAAGTGGCAGTACTAGGATATCCTGCTTTTCGGCCTTTTCCGGTGGCTCGACCTTGCGGCTGTAGTCCCGTACGAACTCCACGTATTTGGCCGGTCCACGCACCAGCACCAAGCCTTCATCGGGCAACACGCCCCAGCCGAAACGTGGGTCCAGAAGCCCCACGTCGGTCAATGCCTGCTGAAGGTCATCGACGGCATCGGGCGACACCTCGATGCGCGCGGTGGTTTGTGTGGGGGTGGGGCTGACGTACAACGTTTCGTTGTAGACGAACCACTGGAAATGGTTCTCCTGGCCGAGGCGGTCGAGAAATGCCTGCGGGCTTTCGGCACGAATACGGCCATCGACCACGGCGTCCATCGGCGGCATATCCAGGCCGATGCCGAACTCCTTGGCAAAATCGCCAAGCGCGGTGTTCAGGCTGGTTTGCCGGGCATCGTAAGCATAGGCGGTATGCTTCCAACTGTCCGGCACCGCCGCCCAACCCGGATGGCCGATCAACAACACTAACCACGGCAGCCACTTCACAGCCTTTCGCATTTCATGCTCCCAGAAGCCAGGTATTGAAGGGTAGGTATGGCCTGGGGTTACCCAGGCCAGGTTTGAAGGCTCGCGGGTGGTTCACTGGATGCCGTCGATGATCGCTTTGGTAATGCCGTGCTTGGCGCGCAGCGATTCATTGAGGATGGTGTTGGCGACCTGGGTTTTGCTGGATGCATCGTTGAAGGCGCGCATGTCTTCGACATCGCCGCTTTCACTGGCAACCATTTCGGCGTCGTCCATGTCGGACTGGGCATTCTTGTAGGCATGGTCGAGGCGGTTTTGCAGGGATTTCATACTGAGCATGGCGCTGCTCCTTATTGAGGGGTTCGGCCCTGAGTGGAGCCGACCGCCGCTGCGGTTCCATGTGCCTCGCTACATGGGCCCGCAAGGCGGGTTGCGGCGCTCTGCGCCTTAGGCGTATGGCGCCAAAAGCCCCTCGCGCAGCCTGTTCCAGTCGACGTCGAAGGCGCCGGTAGCATGGCTGAGCTTCAGGGCATTGGTTGGCATCGCGCTGTTGCCTTCCAGGCGCCACAACGTCGCAAAGCGGCTGTGCGACAACCACTCACCGACCGTAGGCGCCAGGTCAGGGTGGCAACTGAGCGTGGCCGCCGAGTCCACCGGCTGGCTCGCCGCCAAATCGCGCAACAGCGCCCGGGTTCGCTCGGCCAGGTCGGTGTCGTCCAGAAGGCGCGACAAGGCCACGTTAAGCAGTTGCTCGACCGAGGCCAGCGCCTCACCGCGGAAGGCTGCCCGCTCCTCATCGAAGCCCTGCAGGAAGGCGTTGGCGCCGGCCCAGAATTGGCCCACCGCCTGGTCAATCTGCTGGCGAGCCTCGAGCGTCGCCTCAGCACGAATCCGCTCGGCTTGATCCCGCGCATGGGCGAGCACTTCTTGCGCCCGCTGCGAATTGGCGATGTCTTCGTGCCGCAGAATGGGCTCGGCGATCACCGGCGTGCCCAGCGAAAGTGTGCGCTTGGTTAGCATATAAAAGCCTCAGGGTTAGCCAGCCGCCACCCGCCACAGCACGGCGGGCCATAGCGTTTGAAGCCTGGAATGCACCTGGGCGCTGAAGGCCATGGCGGCCTCGACACCGCCGCCCCCTGGCTGCGCCGGCCAGCACAGCCGTAACCGCGCCCAGCAGTGCGGGCCCAACCAAGCACCGAGCAAAACCCGCGCATCGGCGCCGCCCTCCCCCAGCCATAGGCCCGGGCGTAACGCCTTGGCCACGCTGCGGCACCAGGGGCCATGCTCATCAGTGGGGCCATGCTCGGCGTGCCCAGGGGCGCAGATACGGCCTACCAAGGCCAGCGCCAATTGGCGTTGCGAAGCCTCCAGGGCCAACCAATGCAACGCGTTGGCATTCGGTTCGGGTGGCTGTTGTGGCAGCACCCCGGCAAAGCTTAAGAATGCCTCGGGGCGGCAGCGCGCCAATCGCTCGCAGGCCGGCAACGGCAGCCCGATCTGTTCGGCAAAGCGTAACTGCCAACTGGGGTGTGCCCCTTTCCACGCCTCGCACCACCAGCGTGCCCACTGTTCACCGGAGCCGGCGGCCATCAGACCCGGCTCGGCAAGGTAGCGCCACCGCCACGGCGTGGCCATAGGCGCTGCAGCAAGGCTGAGCGCCAATCGGCACGAACCGCCAGCATGGCGAGCACCAACAGCACCACCATCCCCACCGGCACGGCCCAGGCCATGCGGCCCCAGAACGCTACCTGGCTGCTATCGACCAGGAATGGACCGAAACCCGCCAACTGCTGGGTGTCACGAAACTCCGCCGCAGGCACGAACACCAACGAGAATTTGCGTGAGTCTGGCGTGGCGCCTGCCGACATACCCGGGATGCTGCTGGCGACCATTTGCTGGATACGGCCACGCACGCTGTCTGGGTCGAGCGCGGCGGTATGTTTGATGAACACCGCCGCCGACGCCGGCTGCACCGGTTCGCCGGGGGCGACGCGTTCGGGCAACACCACGTGAACACGGGCAACGACCACCCCGTCGATTTGTGACAGCGTTGCCTCCAATTCTTGAGACAAGGCGTAGATATACCGGGCGCGCTCTTCCAACGGGGTGGAAATCACCCCCTCCTTCTTGAAGATGTCGCCCAGGCTGCTGCGCGCCCGCCGTGGCAATCCCGCCGCGTCCAGTATGCGCACGGCGCGGTTGATCTCGGTGCTGTCTACAGCAATCACCACGCCGGTTTTTTCAGTACGCTTATGCGCCTCGATGTGCTGTTCGGCCAACGAGGCGATCACATCGTTCGCGTCCTGCTCGGAAAGCCCGCTGAACAGATCGGTCTGTTGGCTGCACCCGGCCAGCGCCATGCACAGCAGTAGCGCCAAAAGCGTTGCGGTAGGCCATTTCACGGTCGGGTACCTATTGCAGGTTAGTGAGCTTATCGAGCGTCTGGGCGGTTTTGTTGACCACCTTGGTGGTCACGGCGGTCTGCAGCGAATAGGTCGACAGGGCTCGGCTCATCTGGGTAATGTCAGTGGGGTCTTCGGTCGCCACCGCGGCCTTCATATTGCGCATGGCCTGTTGCGAGAGCTTATCGGTGGCCTGCACGCGGTCGGCCAAGGCGCCGGCCAGCGCTGCCGGGATAGGCGCCGCCGGCGCTACCACCTCTGCCGCGCGCAGCGCCGTCGAAAAGAGGTCGACGTCCGCCTGTGAAGGTTCGTGGACCAAGCCCTGGTCGAGATCAGCCTTGGGCTCTTTGCTTTTGCCTACTGAAGTAATGGTCATACGAAGCCTCCACCGCATGGTGTCGAAAGCAGGAAAGGGCAACCTACCGTGGTGTTTCAGGCGTTCGCACGAGAATTGATGCCTGAATTTGTTGCCGGGCAAGGCGCCATGACACCTCATAGCAGGGCTATGGCGAGGCGCGGCAACGCAGCCCGGCAGCCTAAGGCGCCGTCAAAATGGTGCAGCCAACTTCTGAAATACCACACTAGCTCAGCGCACTTTTTTGCGCGCCGCCGCCTTGCACTAGGGCCTGTACCAACGCGTCAGCGGTTTGCGACGCGCTGCTGTCCAGGGTTTGCTGGTTATTGCGGGAGGTTAAATCGCGCAATTGTTCCGGGATGCCGTCGCTTTGTTGGCCGTTGTTGCCCTCAAGTTTGTTCAGCAGGCTTTCCAGCAGTTGCTTCAGGTCCTCTACGGAGTTACCGCCCTGCGACGAGTCGGAGGATTCGCCCACCCCCTGCGAACTCCCATCATCACTGCCCAAGCCGCTGGTGCTATTTTGCGGCACGCCCTCGCTATTGCCGGCCGACTTGGCGTCGAGTTGGCTACCGAGCATGTCGAGCGCGGCGCGCACCGATTTGGTTTCATCGCCGTTTAGGTAGTTGTCTTTTTCGTTATTGCCTTGGTCGAGCTCGTTCTTCCAAGAGCCGGAATCCGGCTTGGGGAACTGGCTCGGGTTGGCATCCATGAAGTCGGCAACCTTGCTCAGCATGCCCTTGCCGCTGTCGGAGAATGTGCTACCGTCGCCTTGCTGGGTGAGCAGGTCGTCCAACGAGGATTTGGCCAAGCCGTTGAGCGTCTGAGACATCAAATCCTGCTGGCCCCCGCCACTGCCATTGCCGCTACCGCTGTCACCGACCCCGGCCGATTGGGCGGCCCCGAAATTATCGCCCAGTTTGTCCTTGATCAGGTTTTCGACACCTTTTTGCACTTGCTCCGGGCCATCACCCAACAGGCCTTTGAATGGCATGTGGTCAGCTACCATTTTGCCCAAAGGCGAGCTTTGGTCGAGCCCGCCATCTTTGGTCAGTTCTTTGGTCAGTTGCGCGATCACATCCTTCAGGTTTTGGGGTTGCTCCGTGCCCTGGCTCGAATCCAGCGCCAACGCATTGGTTGTTTGAATGCTGCCCGCATTCGAAATCATGTTGCTCATGTTGCCTCCTCAACCAGGTGGTAGCGCCCCGCGATACAGCCGGGGCGAAGAGAACCGATCAAAAACTGATGCCTTTGGCGTTCTGGGCGGTGGCGCTGATTTTCTTGTTCGCCGAATCTTCTTTGCCGGACTGGATCGCGTTGAGCACGTCCTGGGTCTGCTTGCGGCGGGTTTCTTCGCCTTGCAAGCCGATCAGCGCTGCTTGGTTGGCATCCGACTTGGAGCTTTCGGAGCGCTGCGCGTCCACTGCCTTGCTGTCGCCAGTGCCTTCGGTGATCGCTTGTTGGTCGTTCACGTCGGCCTTGGCCTGATTGCCGCCTTGCACTGCTTGGCCAACGGTGGAGGTGGCGGCGTCGACAAGGCCAGTAAAACCAGTGGTGGGATTGTTAACAGCAGTGACCATGGTAGGTGTACCCCTGTGGTTTGGAATGAATACCAGCGTGATCGCATGGTGCCGATAGGTGGCGCGGCCCTGCGTATCGGTTCCATCCAGTGCGAAGAAATTTAGGGCAGGGTTGCGACCCTGAGCAGCCAAACTGTTTGCCAACGCTGGCGGCCTAGCTCTGGCGCGGCTGCGCCGTGGGAACCATCCTGGCTGGCCCGCCACTCAGCAGCTCACTTAGGGCTCGATAGACAGGTAGGCTGCTATGCGCGTATCCAACACCACCCCCGGCATGGGCGATATCGCCAATGCCAACGCCAACGGCAGCCTCGGCGAAGCAGCGCCGAATGTGCTGCACAAAGCCATGGCCGAGGGGCCAAAGCCGGCGTCGGCCGGCGGCATCCAGTTCGGCTGCGCCGCCGGCCCGCTCAAGAACACTTTGCCGCAGGCGGCGCAGGCCGGCGTATCGGGCGACAATGTGGTGTCGCTACTCAAGCAACTGCTCACGGCGCTGAACCGCGAACAGCCCACCGCCCAGGCCAGGCAACCGTCCGGCCAAGCGGGCAGCGCGCAGCCCCGAAGCGCCGGTAGCGCCACGCAGCCGGCCACCGGCAAGGTGGCTGCCGACGCACCCACGGCCACGCCGGTGGATGAAACCGACAAAACAAAAAGCGGCGCGGCCGTGAACGATCAGCAAACCGCGCCCAAAGCCGCCGACGCTGAATTCCTCGACAACTCCAAATACTCCTCGCCCGAGGAGCTAAAAAAATACGATGCGCTGGTGGCCAATTTGCCGCCCGAACAGCGAGAGCAGGCGGCCAAGGAACTCAACCGGCCCATCGCCGCGGCGAAAATGGCCGCCGAAGGCGGGCCGGGTGCCGACCAAGCCAAAGCCTTTATCGACGCGAACCCGGCGCTGAAAACCGCGCTGGACACCGGCAAGCATGGCGGCAAGCCAGATGGCAACATTTCCAAGAACGATTACGCCGCCTTTGCCAAGAACATGGAGAAGGCGGCCGGCGCTGCCTCGAAAGACATCGAGCAGTACCAGAAGGACAACCCCAACGCCGACCCACAATCCTTGGCGATGGTGCGCTCCGCGGCGATGTTGCGGGCCAACGAGCCCTTGGCCAAGGCCGGCGCGTTGAACCAGGATGGCAAGGTCGACAAATATGTGACCGGCGACGCCTTGAAAGGGCTGCAAACCGGCAACCCAGGGCTGTCGCCGGCGCTGGCGCAAACCGCCAAGACGTTCTCTCAGCCGGGCTTGCTGCACATGCTCGACCAAGGCGGGTTCGAAGGCGAAAGCCTAGCGTTGCACAATGCCGACAAGAAGATCAGCACTAAAAACATCGACGACTGGATCAAGAAACAAGCGCCGACCAATGGCGGCGAGTTCGCCTCGACGATGAGCGACGCCGCCACGCGCAATGCCGTAGCAGACGTAGACATCAGCAAGCTCAACGAAGACGTGTTCAACAACCCCACAAAATACAGCGGGGCGCAGAAGGCCGCTGTGATGATCAAGCTGCAAGAAACCCAGGAGCAAGTCGACGGCGGTCGCAAGCTGCGCAAGGTGGAGAAGACCTCCGAAGCCCTGCAACAAAAAATCGCCCAACTGCAAGCCGATCCGGACGTGAAGGCGTACCTGAACAAGGCCGTGCCGCAACAAGAGCAAAACATCATTGGCGGTGACCCTGCATTGACCCAGGCCGTGGACCAGCGCCACGCCGATCTCCTCAGTGGCAAGGCACTGCAAGGTGATATGAAAGCTGCCGAGGATCAAGCCGCCAAAGACAACGAAGGCAAGAAACCCGAAGACCAGAAACCGGTGGACTACAGCCAAGCCCTCGGCAGCCTGGATGCAGAGCTTCAGCTGCAAGGCGACCTGAAGGGGAAGGACAACGTACCCACCAGCGCCCAGGTGCTGGACAACCGCCCAGACCTGAAACAAAAAATCGACCGTTCGTACCAAGAGAGCTTCGTTCAGGGCAAGGCGGTTGAGAGCGCGCTCAAGCAAGACCAGAAGTCCGACGCCAAAGACGTACTGGGCCAGGTCGATGCGAAGAAACAGGCTTACGACTCAGCCCTGGGGCAAAGCGTTACGGCTGCCGCTGAAGACGGTTACGCCGAAGCGACCATGAAGGCGTTGACCACCACTACCAAGGGCGTTTCGGTGCTTAAAGACCTTAAGGACGCAGGCACCCTTGCCAAGGATGCCGACATTCAGAAAATGACCGGCAAACAGATGTATTCACAGCTGCGTGACAATGTGGAAAAACAAACCTCGGCGGCCGGTTTGGGCACGGGCGGCAAGCTAACGGCTGCCGGGGGCGGTGCTTTCGGCGTCGCCGGTTTGTTGTCTCTTTCTGACCAGTTGAAGAACGGCGATAAAGCGGGCGCCGCCAAGACCATTTACGACGGTGCCAAGGGCAGCGCAGAACTCGCCAAGCTGGGCTATAACGCCGTGGCCAAGGATGCCTCGGCGGGGCTCGGCCGCATCGCCGGCTCTGTTGCCGGCAGGGTGGCCGGCATGGTGGCCGGAGAGGCCGCTGGCCTGGCGGCGGCCGAAGCCGTGGGCGCGGCTGCCGGCCCGGTCGGTTGGGCGATCGATGCGGCGATGGCCATCGGTTTTGGCATCAAGGCGATTATCGATGCGGTGAACAAACACAAAAAGCAAGAGAAGTTCGACCACAACGTAGACCCTACCCTGGAGCAGTTCGGCATTCCCAAGGCGCATTGAGGCCCGTCATCGCCGCTACCTACCTGCCTTGGCCCACCCGCCTGATCCACCGGGCGGGCCAAGCTGGCCGGTTCGGTTCATACGTCCAACTCTTTCATTCGGTGGTAGAGCGTGCGCCGGGGAATATCCAGCTCACGGCTGACCGCATCGATACAGTGTTTATTTCGCTTGAGCGACTCCTGGATCAGCGCCCGCTCGATCAGCCGCAATTGGGATTTGAGCGCCGTGCTCGCGCCGTGCTCGGTATCGTCGTCGCCCAGCAGTGGCAGCCTGAGTACGAAGCGCTTGGCGGCTGACTTGAGCTCCCGGATGTTCCCAGGCCAGTCGTGATTAAGCAGTACCTGGCACATCACCGGATCAATGGGCTCGGCCTGCAGTTCCAACTCGGTGGCCGTGTGCTCAACGAAGCGGTGAAACAGCGGCAGAATGCGCTCACGTTGAAGCCGCAACGGCGATAACTTCAAGGTCAGCACATTAAGCCGGAAGTAGAGGTCCCGCCTGAAGGCACCCTGCTCGACCAGTTCGTCCAACGGCCGCTGGGCAGAGGCGATCACGCAAATATCCAGTTGTACCGGCACCGTTGAGCCCAGACGCTCCAGCACCCGCGACTCCAACACCCGTAACAACTTCGGCTGCAGCGCCAACGGCATGCTGTCGAGTTCGTCCAGGTACAACGTACCGCCTTGCGCCGCCTCGATGTAGCCCATACGAGAGCGTTCAGCGCCGGTATAAGCGCCACTGACCACGCCGAACAGTTCGCTTTCGCACAGCGACTCAGGGATTGCCGCGCAGTTCATCGCCACGAAAGGCCCCGGGCGCCCAGACAGCACGTGGATGCGTTGGGCCAAGGTGTCTTTGCCAGAACCGGTTTCCCCCGCCAGCAACAGGTCGATACCCAGCTCCGGAAGGCTCCGGGCGATCACATCCAGGTTCGCCAGGTACTGGCCGAGCGCTAATTGATCATCCAACAAATCGTACTCGCCCATGCTTGACCTCGATACGGAACGATCGGAACGCCGAACAATTCCTTTTCGTGATTGGCGGATTCGATTAAACGCCCAATGCCTTCATCCGGTGGTAAAGGGTGCGTTTGGGTATATCAAGCTCCTCGATCACCGAGTCCAGGCTGTGTTTATGGCGCTTGAGGGCGTCCTGGATCAACAACCGCTCGATAACACGCAGTTGCGACTTCAGGCCTGGCCGGCCGGGCTCCCAGGGCACCTCCTGTTGGCCATCGCCCAACAGCGGGAAGCCCAGCACGAAACGCTTGGCGGCCGACTTCAGCTCACGGATATTACCCGGCCAGGCATGGCTGAGGAGCAGTTGGATAAGGCGGTTGTCCAGTGGCGGTACGGGGCGATTCAACTCTGCCGCCAAGGCTTGGGTGAACTGGTCGAACAACGGCAGGATTCGCTCACGTTGAGTGCGCAGCGCCGGCAACCTGATCGTCAACATGTTCAGACGAAACAGCAGGTCACGGCGGAATTGCCCTTGTTCCACCAGTGCACCCAGGGGCCGCTGGGTCGACGCTATTACCCGTAGGTCTACCGGCACGAAGGCAGTAGACCCCAGGCGCTCGACCCCGCGCACCTCAAGCACACGTAAACATTTAGCTTGCAACGGCAACGGCATGCTGTCGATTTCATCAAGATACAGCGTGCCGCCATCAGACGCCTCGATATAGCCGTGGCGCGTGCGCTGGGCACCAGTATAAGCACCGCACGTAGCGCCAAATAATTGGCTCTCGGCAAGTGCTTCAGGAATGGCAGCGCAGTTGATGCCGACAAACGCCCCTTTACGGCCCGACAAATCATGGATTTGCTTGGCGAGGGTGTCTTTTCCAGTACCGGTGTCCCCGTGCACCAAAAAGTCCATCTCCAAGTGGCTGGAGTTCAATACGCTGGGGTGTATGTCGGGCGAACCGTCTTGCGTGCAGGCAACATTATCAGGCAAAGCGATTTTATAGTTCATTGACATCCCTCACCTTGAAGGCCGCTCGCAGTGTATCGCCGTGCCAACGAAGCCGTCAACAATTGGATCAGCTCGAAAATTAATGAATAATAATTAGGCGATATCAATTTGCCGCCACCTAAATTCAAGCAGTGGATTCAAACGATCATTTCAATTTTCGCGCTCTAGGCGTTGTACTCTAAAAACCAAATAGAAATCTTATAAATAAATAATATGTAGAAAAAACAGTATGTTAAAAAACCTTCCTTAAGCCGATAATCACATGAGCCCGCGCTTGGTAATAACCTAAAAACTGGCGCTTCTTTACAACTTAACGTTATCTAGACCACACCAAATAGCCAATAACTAAGCTGCGCCAGCGTCGCCCCTTACACACTTTATAATTTGCTTAATTCTTTTAAATTACGTTACGTTACCACTCCGCTGTTTAAACATTACGCGGCAACCAAACACGCCTTTTCCTTAACAATTTATTTAAAAACCCCTTCAAAAACGAGCCTGTTTTGGCCCGTATAAAAAGTTCTGCACAGGTGCCATTAACTTTTAAATGAGAGGTTTGCATCCCCTTGTTTTTTGGGGGGAAAACGGCGCCCCGTAGCCGGGCGAGCATTTGGCGCCGCCGGTAAAACGGCGCAGCGCTGTCGCCTTTCAACAATAGCGGTGCCATAACGATTCAGCAGCGCAGCCCTCCCGAGCGCGGCCTTCGATATACCTGCGGCAGCCAAAATAATGTATCGAAGCAAACATCTTAGACGACAAGTGTGTCTAAAGCCGCGCAAACGTTTGCAAAACCACTCTTTATGTAGTGTCCAAGATACAATTTGTATAATTTTAGGTTTTCGTAAGGAAAGTCGAAGGTGTTTTTTTATGCCATGCCAGCGGCTTAGCATCGCTGGGGCTCGCCACACTGGCGCGGCGGCGGCGGGCCGTCACCCTGGCGCGGCGCAGCCGTGCGTGACCTGGGCGATTGGTTATTCGAGCCCGGCCGCCGCGACAGCGGTTTGGGCCGGCGCTAGCGCCGAGGCAGCCGGCAGATCATCGGAAGCCTTCAGGCTGGCCATAAGCGGCCGCTGCTGCGCTATTGGGACCAACAAGTGGCCGGGGCCTTCTGCGGTGGTATTGTGCAAATAGGCGGGGTTCAGGCGCCGAAGCTCCTTTTCGGCGATGCCGGAAGCCTGTGCCAACTGCCGTAGATCTACCGGGTGGGGCAGCGCAACCTTGGCAAAATAGGGCTCGTTGGCCACCTGCTGCAAATCGATCCCGTGCGCCTCGGGCGCGCCGATCAGCATGGATAGCGCCAGCAACCGCGGCACATAGTCATCGGTTTCGCGGGGCAGGTTCAGGTGCCAGTAATCCGTGGGCAGCCCCCTGCGGCGGTTCGCATCCATCGCCCGTGCCACCGTGCCTTCGCCCGCGTTGTAGGCTGCCAGGGCGAGTAACCAATCCCCCTGGAACATCGCGTGTAGCCGCGCCAGGTAATCCATCGCCGCCAGCGTCGAGGCGAGTACGTCACGCCGCCCGTCGTACCCCGGCGTTTGCCGTAGTCCACAATGGCTGGCCGTGGCGGGCATGAACTGCCACAAGCCAACCGCCGCGCGCGGCGACACCGCCTCAGGGTCGTAGGCGCTTTCGATCATGGGCAGCAGGGCAAGCTCAGGTGGCAGGTTACGCTGCTCCAGGCTTTGCACAATAAAATGCAGGTAAGGGCCCGCCATGCTGCTGGCGTGCGCCAGGAAGCGCCGGTTGTCGATAAGCCAACTGGCCTGTTCATCAACCCGCCGGTTATGGCCGACCTGTTTCGATAATGTGGAACCGCGGCTCACCCGCGCCCAAATGCCTTCGCCGCTGGGCCCAGGGGCCACAACGGGGTTGCGGGGCGGCGACAGCGCCGTGCGCGGTGGCGGCGTCTCTAAAATGACCAAGCGCGGGGAGCGAGCGCTGGGCAGTTCGGCGGGGGCATTGGCCTGGCAGCCAGCACACAGCAAAAATGTAACGAGAACCCACAACTGCGCCAGGCGAAGCGAGTGGATGCGGTAAGACAGCGGATGGCAAGGGAACATAGCGGCGCACACCTGGAGTGAACGACCCTGTGTGGCGCCAGGTGATCGGTGGTTCCCCAACGGTGCACACGGCAGTGCCCCCCGTGGCTGTATACCGTTCGTTGGTCGCAACGGCCATGGCCGCGAATGGATCCCTAATCGTTGCCTGTGTATTGGCAATCTGCTATCTATGCACATCACCCTCCGCCGTCATGAGGCCAGCCATGGACGTTTGGCACCTGTTCCCTTCCCTCTTCCCCGCCTGGACCTGGGTGGGGCTATTGGTACTCACCATGGCCAGCGCGCTGCTGGGTACCCCTATGGCCAAAGGGTGGCTGGGCGAAGCCTGGGTCAAGCTGCTGGCGCGCATTGCGTTGAAGCCCGCCGTGTATCGACGGCTGCACAACGTAACCCTGCCCACACCCGGCGGCACGACCCAGGTCGACCATGTGTTCGTCTCGCGTTTTGGCGTATTCGTGGTGGAAACCAAAAACCTGCGGGGCTGGATTTTCGGCGGCGAACGCCAGGCTGAATGGACACAAAAGCTTTACCGGCACAGCCGGAGGTTCCAAAACCCGCTGCGGCAGAACTACAAACACACCGAGGCGCTGCAAGCCGCCTTGGGGCTGCCGCGCGATCAAGTGCATTCAGTGGTGGCATTCGTTGGCCCCAGCACCTTCAAAACGCCCATGCCCGCTCACGTCACTCAAGGTGGCGGCTTTGTGCGTTACATCCGGCAGTTTCGCCAGGTGGTGTTCAGCGAGGCTGAGGTGAACGCACTGGTGCTGGCCTTAAGCAGCGCCCGGCTGGCACCTACCCTGGCCACGCAGCGCGCCCATGTGCTAGGGCTCAAGGCCCGCTTTGCCCCGCCGTCGAACGGCGCACGGCGCATGGGGCGCGGTGCAATGGCTAGAGGCAGCGTGGCCTGCGCTGTGGTGGTAATCGGTGCGGCGGCGGCCTGCGCCTGGGCTTATGGGCCCAAACCGCTGGCCACCCAGCTGGTGGAAACTACCCAGCCTGTCGCCGTTAAAGCTGGGCCGGTGAACCGGGCGACGCTGGAGGTATTAGCCGGCACCCAAGGGCCGCTGGCTGACGGTGCGCGGCGCACGCTCGCGCGGCAGGCCCATACCGAGGCGGTGGCGCAACGGGGCAGCCGGCGCAGTTTGCAAGCCTGTATCAAGGCGGGGAATTTGATCGATGACGATGTGAACGAATGTATGCAGGGGCTGAGGGTGAGGGACTGGTAGGCAGCTCCCCCGCCCTACGGTGCCTTTTGCTGCCGGCCCGCCTTGCCCGACCGCAACATTCACGCGTCAATCCTCGTGCGCACTTGCGAAACACCCCAACTAGCCTAACCCCAGCGACTGCAGGATCGACGTGCGCAGTTCCACCAGGTAGGGGTCATCGCGCCGCCGGGGATAGCCCCGCTCCACTAGGATTTGCGACTTGACCCTTGCCGGCCGGTCGCTGAACACGATGATGCGATTGGCCATCAACAAGGCCTCCTCCACGTCGTGGGTCACCATCAAGGCGGTATAGCCCTGGCGCTGCCACAAGTCGATCAGCTCTTTCTGCATGGCAATGCGCGTGAGGGAGTCGAGCTTGCCCAATGGCTCGTCGAGGATCAGCAACCGTGGCTCGTTGACCAACGCCCGCGCCAGCGCCACCCGCTGGGCCATGCCGCCGGAGAGTTGCCGTGGCCAGGCGCGCGCGAAATCGCCTAAATGCACCTTGGCCAGCGCCGCATCGACCCGTTGCCGCTGGCCCTTGAGCACACCCTGGGCCTGCAGCCCCAATGCAACGTTGTCCCATACCCGCCGCCAGGGGTAGAGCGTCGGGTCTTGGAACACCACCACCCGGCTAGGGTCCGGCCCAATAATGGGCTGGCCATCGCCCTGCAGCGTACCCTGGTCGGCGGGCTCCAGCCCGGCCACCAGGCGCAGCAGTGTGGACTTGCCACAGCCCGAAGGCCCAAGCAGGGCCACGAACTCGCCGGGGGCCACGTTCAAGCTGATGTTCTCCAGTACCGGCAACGGCGTGCCTTCTATGTCAAAGGCGTGGCTGAGGCCCTCGATATGCAGCGCCAGGCCCGCGCTGCGGGGTTTCTCCAGGGCTACCATTTCACCGCTCCTTTTTGCCAGGCCAACAGCCGGTCCCGCACCTTGAACAACGCCGAGATCAGCCCCGAACAGGCCAGCGCCATCAGCAGCAGCGCGGCATACATATTGGCGTAGGCGGCCCAGCCTTGGGCCCATTGCAGGTACCAGCCGATGCCGGCCTTGACGCCCATCATTTCCGCCACCACCAAGGTGGAGAAAGACGCCCCCAGGCCCATGAACAGGCCAACGAACACGTGGGGCATGGCCGCTGGTATCGCCACCCGGAATATCAAGAAGCCAGGCTTGGCGCCCAAGGTGCGGGCCACGTCATAGTAGGCCTTGTCGACACTGGCCACGCCCGACCAGCTCAGTACCGTAACCGGGAACCAGGTTGCCAACGCGATCAAGAATACGCTGGCGCTCCAACTGCTGGGGAACAGAAAAAAACACAGCGGCAACAGCGCAGTAGACGGCACGGGGCCGAGAATGCGCAATACCGGGTGCAGCCAGTAGCCAATAGCGCTAGACCAGCCGATCGATACCCCGGCGATGAAACCGCACACCGCACCGAGCAACACCCCGCTGCCCAATAGCAGGGCCGAATGCCAAAGGCTGTCGAGCAAGCGCGCCCAATCGTTGAAATACACAGCGATCAGCGCTTGCGGCGGCGCAAAGAACGGCATCGGCAGGCGGCCCAGCTTGGCCGTGAGCAACTCCCAGGCGGCCAGCAGCAGCGCCAGCACGATCAGCCACGCCGCCAAATGCCGCAGGCCCTTGGCCACCCGCACCGAGCGTGGCGCCAGTACCGCCAGCACGCCTATGGCCAACGCCATACCCAGTTCGATATTCGCAAGGCCCACGGTCCAGGGCCAATGGCGCGTTGCGTCGGGATAGAAGCGGGTCAGCAGCGCCGCGCCCAGCCATGCCAGCACCGCCAGCGCAGGCCGCCATCCCACGGCGGCCAAGCGTGGGCGCGCGGCAGCCGCGCTGTGGGCCCATTTAACTGAAGACATCGGCAGTAATCTCCTTGGCGAACGCCGCCGCGTCAGTGCTGGCGTCGAACACCTCCACGGTTTTCAAATCGTTGACGTAGGTGACGATCTCGGTCGACAGCGCCGCCCCCACTGCGTGGTGGCCATGGGTGTGGTCATGGAGGATCGACTGCACCTCTTGCGCGGAGGTGTTCAGTGAGAATTTCTGGAAGCCCTTGGCCACGGCCTCCGGGTGCTTAACGGCATAATCATGGGCCTCGAGAATGGCCTGGGTCAGCGCTGCGGCCACATGGGGGTCGTCGCGCACCAAATTGCCGGTCACGCCGACCACGCAGCAGGACAAGTTGGCGTATTCCTCCGACAAGTTGGTGGACAGCTCCCGGGCTTGGCCGCCGTGGATCAGCCGATACATAAATGGGTCACTGCCGCTGACTGCCTGCACCTCGCCTTTGTCCAGCGCGGTGCCCAGCAGGTCGGCCGGGTACAGCTTCCACTGCACGTCCTGGACTGGGTCCACGCCGTGGCGCTTGAGCAGGATAGAAAAGAAGTTGCGGTCTGGCGCGGCCATGTCGGTGACGCCGATGGCCTTGCCCTTGAGGTCTTCCAGCGTGTTTACCTGCCCGTTCACGGCGCTGAGCAGGCGCATGCAGCCGCCATGGGTGCCAGCGGTGAGTTTCACATCGAAGCCTTGTTCCAACGCCTTGAGCCAGCGCAGCGCCATACCGATACCCGCGTCGGCCTTGCCGGTAGCGATGGCCTCCAGCAGCACTTCGGTGGAGTTACCGAAGTTGACGAATTCCACGTCCAAATTGTGCTGGTTAAAGAAGCCTTCGCCATGGGCAACCACCACGGGTGCCAAGCACACCGCATTGAGGTTGATGGCCAGTTTCAATTTGCGTGGCGCGTCGAGTTTGATGAACGCGCCCGTGCCTTGCGGTTCGACGCTGCTCGGGCTCGCCAGCGCATCAGCGGCCCAGCCGCGCCGGGGCAGCGAAAGCAATATAGGGCTGGCCAGGGTTGCGGCACCCAAGCCAAGTACAGCGCGCCGCGAAAAAGGGGTAGAACGGGGGCTGGCCATCGAACGTCTCCGGAACGGGTGTTCGGGTCCGTAGGTACGGTGGCCGAGGGGTTGTGGGTAGGCGAATGCGCGCCACACTAGCAGGCGTTGGCCCGATGCCTAAATTCGTTTTGGCTCTAAGTTAGGCACTGGGCGAAATATATCTGCGGGCGATGATGCGGCCTTGAAAACAGCGACACCGCACCAGCCCATGAATGCCTCGCGGGCGCAGGCGTGTTGCACCGGGTTGGAGCGTACACGGTGCCACAGCCGCAGCGGCTTTCACGAAGCCATACGCTTGGCAACGCGCCGGCTAAACGTGCCGCCGCCGATGACCAACACATCGCCCTGGCATTGGTCTGTTTATTCAGCAGCCAGCTCGCCCAGTGTGATCGGTTTAATCGGCGGGCGAATGCGGTAATAGCCGACGTCGCCCGGGGATACACCGCGGGCTTTGGCGATCACTTCGGTCACGGTCAGCCCGCACAGCCTGCCCTGGCACGGCCCCATGCCGCAGCGCCCAAACGCCTTGGCCTGGTTCGGCCCGGCACAGCCTAGCGCGACGAAGCCGCGAAGCGCCCCAGCGGTTACCTCCTCGCAGCGGCAAACCATAACGCCATCGGCCGGGATACGGTTTTCTTCCTTGGGTTGATACACAGCATCGAGAAACGGGCGGATTCGCAGGTGGCGCGCAAGGGTTGCGCGCAGCGGCGCAGCTTGGTGGTCGCGCTGCGCCGTGCTGAGGGCGTTGAGCTGCGAGGCGATTCCCAGCGCTGCCAAACGACCTTGTAGCGCCGCGGCCTGGGCGCCGCCAATGCCGGCGCCATCGCCGGCGACAAAAATACCGGGCACATCCAACTCGCCCCAGCGATCAACCACCGGACTGAAACACAACTGGCCGGCGTCCCATTCGTGGCGGGCGCGCAGCGACTGGCTGAACTGGATGTTCGGCACCACGCCCTGATGCAGCAGCACACACCGGGTGGCGAGGCGCACCGGTTTGCCGGCCGCGCTGAAGGTCAAGGCCGCCGCGGCTTCGGTGCCCTCCACCGCCAACTGTTCGGCGCCACGGTAATGGGCGATGCCGGCGCGGCGCAGGCTGCGCATCAGCTCCAGCCCTTTGCGCAAGTAGGGCCAGGCACGCAGCGCCGCGGACAGGTGCCGGCGGGCGTGCCAATAGTCTTCAGGGCGGGTGGTGTCGACCAGCGCCTTGATCGGCACACCAGCGCGCACATATTGCCAGCCCAACAGGTACAGCAAAGGCCCGCAGCCGGCAAGGACCACCGGCTCGCTCGGCGCCAGCCCGGAACTTTTCAGCAAAATTTGTGCGGCACCCGCGCTCATCACACCGGGCAGGGTCCATCCGGGTATGGGAAACGGCCGCTCCATGGCCCCGGTGGCCAACAGCACCGCGTTGGCGTTCAGCGTGTGCGAGCGCCCGCCATACAGGTAACTGACTTGGTGATCCCGGGTCACCTGCCACACCGCTGCGCCCTTCTCGTAGCGCACAGCGGATGCCGCCAAGGCCTGAGCCAGTTCATTACCTCGTGCGTAATCAGCGCCGAGCATGTCGCGGCGCGACAGCGGCGCCAGGGTGATGCCCCGATAGACCTGCCCGCCCGGGCTGCCTTGTTCATCCAGCAGCACCACCTGCAGGCCAAGGCCGGCCAGTGCTACGGCGCCCGCCATGCCCGCCGGGCCGGCCCCCACCACTGCCACATCCACGCTTTCAGCGCTCATGGCTGCACCTCCCCGGGCGCTATGTTCGCCGGTTGTAACAGCAGATCCCGGGCGCCTTCTTGGGCGAGAATACGCATGCCGGCCGCCACTTCGACCAGGCAGCTCTGGCGGTTGGGCACGCCGTCGACAGTGACCAGGCAATCGAAGCACACACCCATCATGCAGTAAGGCGCACGGGGTGCCTCACTGACCGGCGTGGCGCGAAAACGATTGATGCCAGACATCAGCAATGCCGCTGCAACGGTACTGCCGGCAGGTACCATGAGGGGTTGGTCGTTGAAGCTCAGGCTCACGGTGCGCGGCGATCGGGCTTCACTGGCGACCGGTTGAAACAGCGGGTCAGTGGGCATGGGAAAACACCTTGTCGGGCAGAAAACGCTCGCCGGTGAACACACCGAGTTCGTCGGGTTGGGCGCCGCCCAGAATCCACGGCGCGATGCGCAGTGCGTGGGCGGCCGCCAGGGTTACGCCACTGTGGCACGTAACCACGAAGGCCCCGGGGTGGGCGTTGGACTGTTGATAGATGGGGTAGCCGTCGGGGCTCATGACCCGCAAGGCCGCCCAGGCCCGAACCAGGCCCACACCTTGCAGCAACGGGAACGTGGCCACCGCGCGCCGGGCGATGGCGGCCAATACGGGTGTGGTGGTGCCGTCGTCGAAATCCACCTCCTCCATGGAGTCGCCCAATTGCACGGTGCCTTCGTCGGTCTGGCGCACGTTGATGGTGGGGTAAGCGAGAAACGGCCGCACACGTTCGCTGATCAGCACCTGGCCGCGATTGGGCGCCACTGGCGCCTGCAGCCCGACCTGCCGCGCCAGGCCCGGGTTGCCCAGCCCAGCGGCCAGCACGATGCGCGGCGCGACGAAGCGGCGCGGGCCGGCACTTACGCAAAACTCACCGGGTGCGCAGTCGATGCGATCGACCTGCACACCGCCGTGGAGGCGCGCGCCCTGGGCCTGCGCCGAGGCATGCAAGGCGCGCAGCAGTTTAAGCGGGTTGACGTGGCCGTCTTGGGGCGAGTAGCTGGCACCCACCACAGCGGGCCCGATCAGCGGCAGGCGTGTCTTCAATTCAGCGGCATCGAGCATCTGGAACGGGTAATCGCCTAGCGCATTCTGCAGCCTGTGCAAGCGCGCCTGCCGCTCCAGTAGCTCATCGTCGCTGAAGCACATGTGAAAACCGCCCGGCTGCTTGCACTGCACGTCGATGCCGCTATCAGCCAGCAGCGCTTCGGCAAGCGCCGGCCAGCGGGTGGCCGAGGAGCGAGTCCAGCGCGCGTAATCCGGCAGATCGTAGCCCTTGCCCTGGACCCAGACCAAACCGAAATTACCGCGCGAGGCGCGAAACGCATTATCGCCTTGATCCAGCACCACGGTGTCCACGCCGGCGCGCGCCAGCCCGTAAGCGACCGCGCTGCCAACCAGCCCGGCGCCGATCACAATTACGCCCGCCGGTGTAGCGCCGTGTACGTCTTGGCTCATCTACCCTCTCCGATCAATACCCGGCCCAACCCGCCCCTGCGGCCCAACACCCGCATCAACAGTAACGTGCCGCCGACCCGCACCGTGGACACCGCGGTGATCAATGGCCCCAGGATGCGGGAACTCTGGGGGTGCCTGGCACCCGGCAAGCGCGGTGCATGCTCCCGCCGAGCCCTTTACGGGAAGGCGCCTGTTCATGTGCGCTACGGTGTGGTGGGTTCGAGTATTGCGAGCGGGTGGCCACCAGGTCAAATACCGATGCCCGGGCCGGGTATACCTCGCTGATATGGAAGGCCACGATAAACCTGAGGCGGATTGAAGCGCTGCGCAGCGTGGTCACCCTCGCCCATCCGGCAGGGCTGCCTGCACCGCTAGGGCCCTTGCGGCCAGGCATCCTGTTCCCCGCCAACGTGACCCGGACTTGCGGTGTAGCGAGAACCATCTTGGCCCAACAGATTGCCCAGCCGTGGAAGGCGTTTCACCAGCAGCCCCTAGTGTGGCGCGGGTTAGCCGGCTGTGGGGCTCAGGGAGGCGCCGCCAGCCGCTTTCACGGCGTGGCTGCGCCACGCAAAACCCTCACACGGCCCGCTGGGACGGTGGGCAGGCGGCGCCCGGCAGGGGCGTGTCGGTATTGGCTTCATGATCGTCGGGGCGGCGCAGTTCGCCGACGATGAACAGGTAACTGAAGAACGCCCCCGCCGCATTGAGCGCCACGTACACCAGTGCGCCGTTGAACGAGCCCATCGATTGCACCATGTAGCCGATCACCACCGGGGTGACGATGCCGGCTACGCTGCCGAAGGTGTTGAAGATCGCGCCGTTCATACCGGCGCTGCGCTTGGGCGACACATCGGAAATAATCGCCCAGCCCAAGGCGCCCATGCCCTTGCCAAAAAACGCCAGGGCCATGAACAGCACCACCAGCACATCTGTTTGCACGTAATTGCACAGGATCATGCTCATCGACAGCGCCATGCCGATAAAAATCGGCAGCTTACGCGCACGCGTCAGGGTCATGCCCTTGCGCAACATCCAGTCAGACACCAGGCCGCCGCCAATTCCCCCGATGAAGCCGAAGATCGCCGGCACCGCTGCCAGCAACCCCGCGTTGAGGATCGACAACCCGCGCTGCTGCACCAGGTACACCGGGAACCAGGTCAGGAAGAAAAACGTCAGCGTGCTGATGCAGAACTGCGCGATGTAAATACCCAAGAACATCCGCTGGCCCAGCAGGTCGCGGGCGCTGGCCCAGGTTTCTGGCCAGCTTTGCTTTTGCCCGGCCGAGGCGGGCCGTTCCTGCAAGTTGGCCCCGCCTGCGCGTATCTCATCCAGCTCCACCGCACTCACGGTAGCGTGGTCCACCGGGGCCTTGATGCGCCAGATGAACACCACGCCCATGGCCACCCCGGCCGCGCCCATGACGTAGAAAATCCATGGCCACCCCCAGCGCGTCGAAATCCATGCCAACAGCGGCGTGAACACGACCGCGGCGAAGTACTGCGAAGCATTGAAAATCGCCGTGGCGGTGCCGCGCTCGGCGGTAGGGAACCACATCGAGACAATCTTGCTGTTGGCCGGAAAACACGGCGCCTCGGCCGCCCCCACCAGAAAGCGCAATGTAAATACCGCAAAAAACGCCAGGCCCAGCGGCATCAGCGAAACGCTGCCGATGGCCGCGGTAAACAACGACCAAGCGATGATGGCGGCGCCCAGTACCTTGACGCTGCCGAAGCGGTCGATGGCCAGCCCGCCGGGCAGTTGCAGCAGCATGTAGGCCCAGGCAAAGGCCGAGAACAGCCAGCCCATTTCGGCGTGGTTCAAGCCCACTTCCTGGGCCACGCTGGCGCCGGCCACAGACAGCGTGGCGCGGTCGCCCTGATTGATGACCATCATGATGAACAGCAGGGCGATCACCTCGTAACGGCGATGCTCGGCGATAAAGCGGCGAAGAGACGCTATTTTTTTCATTGTGTTCTCGGGGTCCGGGGGTGGCTGCCAGTGCGGGCCTGGGCGGCGACCGAGGCCTGCGTGCCGACGGTCGATCAGTGGCGGGTCTCCCGAATGATCGCGTCGCTGCGTTGCTTCACTTCCGGGCGCAGGGCGGTACCCAGGCCTGGCCGCGTGGGTGCCGCGGCGAAACCACCGCTGATGTCAGGCAACTGAGTCACCAACTCGCCGTACCATGTCGACAGGGAAGCCCTGACCACTTCCTGCAACACCGCCGTGGGCGCATGCAGGCCAATCTGCAAGCCGGCGAACAACGCTACCGGCCCGGTGCAGTCGTGGGGTGCCAAGGGTTTGTTGTAGGCCTGCGCCAGCGCAGCGATTTTGCGCGCCTCGGTGAAACCACCACACCACACCAGGTCGAGCATCAGATAATCCATGCTGCCTGCTGCCAGCAGGTCGCGGTAGGCCACGCTGCCGCCGAGCGTTTCACTGGCGCAGATCGGCACACGGGTGCGGTTGCGCAGGTCTGCCAGCGCCTGGGCGTCGTCCATCTTGCACAAAGGGTCTTCGACCCAGTAGGGCTCGAACTCCTCCAATGCCTGGCAGATGCGCAGCGCCGCGGTAGTGTCCCAGAGGCTGTGCAACTCGCACATGATTTCGATACGGTCGCCCACCGCCTGGCGAATCTGGCGGAACGCTTCGGTACCCTGCTTTACCTCGGCCAGGCTGATGGTATTGGCACCGGCTTGGCGCGCGAACCGATCGAACGGCCAGATTTTCATGGCCGTATAGCCCTCTTCTACCAAGCTGACAGCCAGGGCACCAGCGTCGCGGCTGAAGGCCAACTGGTCGTCATAGGGGCCCTGGGCAAGGTCTGCTGCGGTGATCTCGCGGCGGGCACCTTGCTGGGTATTGAATTCGTAACCGGCGCAGGTGTTGTACACGCGGATGCGGTCGCGGCAGGCGCCGCCCAGCGCCTCATGGATGGGAATGCCGTGGCGTTGGCCTTTGAGGTCCCACAAGGCGATGTCTACCGCACTGGCCGCACGGATTTCGGCACTGGCGCTGTGATAACCCACGTAGGGCGTGGTCAGTTCCAACGAAATCCCTTCGATGTGCCGCGAGTCGCGGCCGATCAAGCCCGGGGCGATCAGCTCATGCACGGCCGCTTCGACGGTGGCGGCACCGCGAAAGGTTTCGCCGAGCCCGATCAGGCCCTCGTCGGTCTCGATCTCCAGCCATATCAGCTTGGGCCGCTCGGGCAGGCGCAGCGTTCGTACACACGTAATTCTGGACATTATTTTTATCCTGACAATTCACCAGTAATGGTAGCGTTACCATTTGATGCTAACATTAACCCATGGTTTCACACCAGACAACCTAAACGGGACCCAGCGATTTTAAAAACAAGTTTTAATGGTAACGCTACCACTGCACACTGTAGGGCGGTAGCCTAACGCAAGCCAATAACCATAAAAACCAGCCGGAGAACAGATGAATACAAGAATAAGCGTCATCCTCAGCCTCACCGTCGTGTACTTCGTGATCATGACCCTCGTCGGCTATGCGGTGCGCAAGCACGCCAAAAGCAGCGAAGGCTTTACCGGCGGCGGCCGCAGCTTCCCCGCGTATTTGGTCGGCGCATTGCTGCTGTCAGAATTCATCGGCAGCTCGGTCAGTATTGGTACCGCGCAAAAAGGCTTCGAAATCGGCATTTCGGCCGCGTGGAACTTGGTTGCGCTGTCGCTGGGTTTTCTGCTGCTGGCGTTCGTGCTGGCGAAAAAGTACAAGGAAACCGGGCTTAACACGATCTCGGCGATCCTTGCCCGGAACTATGGTGAGCGCGTGCGCTATGCCGCTTCGGGGCTGACCATCTTTGCCCTGAGCATCGTCTGCGTCGCACTGTACGCCAGCGGTGGCGCGGTGTTGGCCGCCGTGCTGGGCATAGACAAAAACCTAGCAATCATACTGGTGGGCGTTGTTACGGTGTTTTATGTAAGCCTGGGCGGCATGCGCTCGGTGGTATACACCAACTTCATTCATGCCCTGATCAAATACCTCGGCATCCTGGTGGCGTTGATCTTCGCCCTGCGTTCGGCGGGTGGTATCGATGCATTGCAAGCACAGTTGCCCACGGCCATGTTCGATTGGAACGCCGTGGGCTTGGGGCAGATTCTGGCGTGGATGATCGGCGGTATCGGTTCGATCTTCGCCACGCAGTATGTGATTCAGGCGCTGGTCAGCAGCGACGATGACAAGACCGCCAAGCGCGCCTGCCTGTATGTGTCGGGCCTGATGATCCCGTTCGGGATCGCCACGGCGATGATCGGCATGTGCAGCGCCCTGCTCTATCCCGGTATCAAATCCATCGACGCACTGCCGGTGTTGGTCACCCACATGCCGACGTTGGCCGCGAGCCTGGTGGTGATCGGCCTGGCGGGGGCGTTGTTCGGTGGTATTTCAGCGGGCACCCTGGCCTCGGCCACGTTGCTGATGAAAGACTTCTACAACCCGTTGTTCAACCCACAACAGGATGATCGCAAGTCGGGGGTGTTTATTCGCGTGGCCATACTGGTGCTGGGTTTGCTACCGCTGATTTTGGCCATGTTCGCCGATAAACTGCTGTTGATCGCCTTCCTTGGCAAGGCGCTGCGGGCGGCGTTGGCGGTGCTGATACTGATGTGTTTTTACGCGCCACGGTTCGGCACGCCCAAGGGCGCACTGGCGGGTATCGTGTTGTCGGTGGTCAGCACCATAGCGTGGTTTTTGGCTGGAAACCCGTATGGCATCGACAGTTCGTACTTCGCCCTGGCCAGCCCGCTACTGACTATGAGCATCACCGAACTGACCAAGCCGGGCCAGCGCCGCCGGGCCGGCTCGCCGACCTGACAACCCGCGGCGGGTGGCCCGCCTGAGCGTAGCCACTCAGTAACGTTGCTGCGCATCGCCGTTGTGCAGGTCCAGCAGCCGTTGTGCATTACCTGTCAGGTGCCCGCCGCGCCACACAAAATACAGCTCCGAGCGGCCAGCCTGGCCGAGCGAATGCACCCGCACCGCCGCGCGGCCGGGCAACGTATTGAGCATTGCCCGCGGCACCCAGGCGGCCCCTGCGCCCGCGGTCACGCAGGCCAGCATGGTGTGGTAAGACTCCATCTCGATCAGTTGCAGCCCCTCGCCGCCAGAGACCTGTAACCAACGATCCAGGCGCAGGCGAAACGAGCAGTTTTGGCGAAAACCGTAGACCTCGCGGCAACGCAGCTCGCTGGCGCTGTGCACGGCAGGGTGCGCCTTCTCGGTGATCAATACCAAGTCGTCGGAAAACGCGTAGCGGCTGTCCAGCGCTGGCGATTGCACGGGGCCGTCGGTCAGGGCGATATCCAGCACACCTTCAGCCACTTGCCCCATCAGCACTTCCGAGACATCGCTGCGCACGTCCATGCTCACTTGGGGGTGGCGTTGGCGAAATTGCCCGACCAATTGCGGCATGAACGCCACCAGGCCGACGTCCAACGCGCCTAACGTCAGGTGGCCGCCCACCTGCTCCTCCCGCACCAGCGCCTTGGCGCTGTCGCTCAGTTCGATGATCTGCTGCGCTCGCTCCAGCAATGCCCGGCCGGAGGGCGACAGCGTCAGCCGCTGCTTTTCACGCACGAACAGCTGGCAGTCAAGGTCAGCTTCAAGTTGCTGGATGCGTAGCGTAACGCCGGAAGGCACACGGTGCAGTTCACGGGCCGCGGCGGTCACCGAACCGGTTCTGGCCACGGCACAAAAGGCCCTTAATTGCGAAAGCTGCATTAGCCGTTCTCTTTTTCGAAAAATCTTACTCAATATATTTCAATTTAAACAATAACTGCAAAGCCTTAGGGTAAGCGCCAGGTTATTCAGACCTTAAATGAACCTAGGAGCCCCTTATGTACGAAGATTCGATCCAGGCCCTGCTGCCGCGTGAACCGGCTCACTATATCGGCGGCCAATGGCAAGCGAGCCGCGAGGCCCGGGAAGTGCTCAACCCCGCCACCGAAGCGCGCATGGGTGAAGTGGCCGAAGGCGATGCGCAAACCGCCGAGCACGCCGTCAGTGTGGCCGCTGCGGCCCAAAAGGCTTGGGCGCGCGAAGGTTTGGCGGGGCGAGCCCAGTACCTGCAACGTTTACTGGAGCAGGTGCAGGGAAACGCCGAGGGCTTAGCCCGCCTGTTGGTCACCGAACAGGGCAAACCCATCAAGGAGGCCCGCGCCGAAGTGCAGATGGCCCTGACCATGCTGCGCTACCATGCCGGCCTTGGGTTCCGCCAAACCGGGCAGGTGATGGCCAGCGCCACGCCGGGGCGCACCATCAGCATTCGCGAAGAACCTTACGGCGTGGTGGCGGCGATCATCCCGTGGAACTTCCCATTGGCCATGTTCCTGCGCAAAGTCGCGCCGGCCATCGTGGCGGGCAACTGCATCGTGGTCAAACCCAGTGAAAACACGCCGTTTTCCTCACTGGCCATGGCCACACTGTGCCACCGCGCGGGCATCCCCGCCGGCGTCGTGAACGTGGTGACTGGCCCGGGTAAATCCCTTGGCGAGGCCCTGGTGCGCCACCCGCAAACCCACCTGGTGACCATGACCGGCTCCACCCGTGCTGGCTCGCAAATCTTGCACGCGGCGGCGGACAAAATTGTGCCGGTGTCGCTGGAGCTGGGCGGCAAGGCACCCTTTATCGTGATGCAGGACGCCGACCTGCAGCGCGCGGCAAAGGATGCAGTAGCCTCGCGCATGACCAACTGCGGCCAAGTGTGCATCGCCAATGAGCGCACCTACGTGCATGCCGCCATCCACGACCGCTTCGTAGAGGCGGTGGTGCGTGAAGTGCAGCAATTGCAGCTCGGTGACCCCCAGGCCGACAGCACCGATATTGGCCCAAAGGTCAGTGCAGCGGAACGCGACAGCGCCAACGCCCATCTCAAACGCGCGCTGGAACAAGGCGCGCACCTCGCCTGCGGTGGGCCGCAAGCCTTGCCACCCGCGCTGAAACAGGGCTACTGGGTTGCCCCCACGGTGCTGACGGGCGTGGCGCCGGATGCCGAGATCCTCAAGGCAGAAGTATTCGGGCCCATCCTGCCCATCGTGGCGTTCGATACCGAACAGCAAGTTATCGAGTGGGCCAACGCCAGCGAGTACGGTTTGAGCGCCTATGTCTACACCCAGGACCTGGGCACCGCCATGCGCCTGGTGGATGAACTGGAAAGCGGCGAGGTCTACATCAACCGCATCGGCCCGGAGGAAATCAACGGCTTCCATGCCGGCTGGAAGCGTTCGGGGTTGGGCGGCGACGACGGTGAGCAGGGTTATCGCACCTATGTGCGCACCAAAGTGACCTATCTGGATTACAACGCCTAAGGGCCGGCTCGGAGCCACCGTTTAGTACGTGCAAATGGGCAAATGCTAATCTACCCGTAATGGCAGGCAGCCATTTTACTGCCTGCTAACGGGAAGCGATGATTGGCCGATGAACATTACAACAATACCCGTGGCGGGGCTCAAGGCCCTGGCGGCCGTGCAAGCTTTCGCCGCCGCGCAAGGGTTTGCCGCCTCGTACCGGCCCATTAGCTTGAACGGGCACCGGCCACTGGGTGATAAGGCGGCGGCGAACCTTGAAGAAACGACCCAACTGCCGCGCAGCGCTCTGGTTCGCTCCACCGCACCCCAAACACAGGCGCCTATCCAGCCAGGCGCTTGCGCCGCCGATCCGGTAAAGCAGACGCTCGCCAAAGTCACAAAGCTTACGTTTGGACCATGGGACGGTACCGCTGGCCGGGAGCCGAGAGCCTGTATGAATGGGATAGTGGGGTGAAGGGCGGGCGTGCATGGGTTCCGGCAACCGTGTTTGGCCTGGGCCTACTGCTTATCCTGGTCTCGATGCTGGGTGTGTTCCTGGGTTGGCGCTATATCAGCGTGGTGTTTGTGATCGGGGTGCTGATGGCCTTTGCCGGGGCATTGACCGATATGGCTACACACCGCAGCCGCTGGATAGAAAAAGCCCTGATCATGATGATGGCCACAGGCTTTCTGGCATGGGTGCTCCTGCGGCATTGGCGTTGATGTTTGCCGCCAGCCCCCGGCACCCTCTTTCCCGCTGTGGGCTGACGAGGGCGGCGGCCATGACTTACCCTTACGCAGGCAACACCCGGCACCGCGCTCACAACTCCGCCGCGCGCCTGAGCAGGTTGTGGTAAACACTGGTCAGCGAAAGGGTCGCAGGGGTATCCCGGCCCAATTGTTGGCGAACCTCAATAATGGACCTATCAAGGTCGTAGAGTAGCGTGCGCAAGCCGTCATCCTTGAGCATCGACTGCGTCCAGAAAAAGGCGCACCAGCGTGATCCGCGAGTGACCTCGTTGACCCGGTGCAGGCTGCCCGCCGGGTAGAGGACCAGCGAACCCGCTGAAAGCTTGATCGCGCTTGCCCCATAGCTGTGCTCGATCACCAACTCGCCCCCTTCATAGTCTTGCGGCTCGCTCAGAAAAAGCGTCGATGACAAATCGGCACGCATACGAATACCCGCACCCGGCACTGCGCGCACGGCGCCGTCAACATGGGCATCGAAGCGCATGCCGACGTCATAACGATTGAACAAAGGGGGCAGTACCCGAAATGGCTGGGCCGCGCTATGGAATAAGGCATTGCGGCCCAGGGCCTTCAGGATGATTTCGCCGGCCTCCTTCGCGGCTTGGCAACCCTGGGGAAGCTGAAGGTTGTGTTTGGCCTGCGCCGCGAGCTCGCCCGCGGTCACACGCCCGTCGACCAGCCCGGCTGCTTGGACCAGGCGGCGAACCTGGTCCAGCTCCTCAGGCGTCAGCACGTGGGGGATCTCGATCAACATGGGGGTTCAGAACTCCACGCTGGTGCTGAGCGCAACGGTACGGCCCGGCGCCACTTCTGCCCGGTAGTAGAAGGCTGAGCTATACGTTAGCTTGTCAGTGAGATTGGTAATGTTAAGCGCGACCCGGTACCGGTCGATCTCATAAGAAACCATGGCGTCGAAGGTCGTCGCTGAGGGGATGCCATAACGCATCGTGGGGTCGGCATCATAGGCACTACGATAGTTCATACCGCCCCCCAGCAGCACTTTGCCGGGTAATGCAAACAGCGGCGCGATGTTGTAGGTGCTCCACAAGGCCAAGTTGTGCCTGGAAACATAGGGCACATGATTACCGACGGTATCGCCAGGGTCAAAGGTGCTGGGGGTGGAGGCGAGGATCTTGCTGTCCATGTAGGTGTAGGAAGCCTGCGCGTCCCAGGCCGGGGTGATTTTGCCGGTAACGCCAAGTTCCACGCCCTGTACTCGATCTTCTTCGCCGGCAGCGACGCTGGCGCCGGTCAGCGGATCATTGTAGCTGCCACGGTTTTTGTTCACCCGAAACAAGGCGGCGGTCAGGCCAAGATCGTCATCGAGCAAACTCCATTTGCCACCTATTTCGAGCGTTCGGTTCTTGTCGGGTTCGAGGTTGGGCTCGCTTTGCGAGACAGTGCCTTGGTAGGTCGGGTTGGCGCCCTGCGGCGTAAAGGATCGGGCATAGCTGATGTAATAGCTTTGCTGCGGCGTCGGCTCCCAAATGAGCGAAGCCTTAGGGCTCAGGAAGTGGGTAGTCGCATCGGACCATGGCGCAAAACCATCGGTCGTGGTATCCCAACTGGCTGACCTTGCGTGATAGCTGTCTTCGCGCAGGCCGGCGAGTACCGAGAATGTGTCAGTGAGCCAAACCCTGTCGCTGGCGAATACACCCACGTCCCAGCTCTGCGCCCGGGTCTTGCCTGAGTCGCGTTCACTGAGGGTAAAACCTTCGGGGTTATCGAAGATCGGGTCGAGCAGCGTACCGCCATCTCGGTTCGAGCTGCCGGAAATCGTGCCGAATTTATTCCTTTGGTAATAGACATCGAATCCGCCTGTCATTTCATGGCGCAATGGCCCGGTGTTGAAGCGAGCCTGCGCTGTGGTGATGTTCTCGCCGCCGTAACTTTTCTGTACATCCCCATATACCGGCCATACGGTGTAAGCCGTGTTCAGGTTCCCACTGAGAACGCTACTGGTGCAGGTGTTGGTTGGTAAGCCATAAAAGCCGCCGCCGTCCATACATACGTTAGGCGTGAAGACCATGCGCCGGGTATAGCGCGCGTAGCGGGTGTCATTGGACAGTGTCAGCCAATCGCCAATATCCTTGTGGTAGCGCAAGGTCAACATGTCGACCTTGGTGACGTCCCTGTCGCTTTCCTTGCCATAAAAGCTTGATCGCGGCACCCCGTATTCCGTAACCGGGTAGGCGCGGCCGCCATCGGTCCGCGTCGGGATTGGCACACCCATGTCCGGGCGGCGATCGCCACGCTGGTGCATATAGTTAATGGTGAAGGTCTGGTCAGTGCCAAGGCCGAAACCCAGCGAGCCCAGCGCACCCCAACGCTTGGTATACACATGGTCGCGGCCTTCCACGTCCTGGTCATGCCACATCCCGACGATACGCAGGGCGGTGGTACCGTCAAGTTGGTGGTTGACGTCGGCGACGACACGCTTTTGTGGCCCACCCCCCAGGGTGGTTTGTACTGTGTTGCTATCGCCCAGGTGCGCAGTCTTGCTTTGCAGGTTGATAGCCCCGCCCGTGGTACCGTTGCCGAAGCTCTCTGACGATGAGCCCTTGAATACCTGGACATTCTCGGTTGCAAAGTCGTCGCGCACGTAAGCACCAAAATCACGCAGGCCATCGATATAGATGTCGCCCTTGGCGTCAAAACCGCGAATACGAAAGGCATCCCCATTCATGCCCCCATTGCCCTCGCCGGTGGCGACGGTCACCCCCGGCACATATTTAAGTACCTGGTCGATCGTCGTCGCCTGCTGCTGTTCGATCACCACCTGAGGCACCACGGTGACCGTTTGCGGCGTACTCTGGAGCGTATCGGGAAGACGATCCAGGCCGGTGTTCGCTTTCAATGCGCTGGTCGATGGCTCGCTCTGGCCTTCGATCATGGTTGCCGGGATCTCCACAGTTCCATCGTCGGCCTTGGGAGCCGACGTCACCTCCTCGGCATACGCTGGGTCGCTTGCAACGAAGCACGCGCCGGTGGCAACACTGGCAATTGCACCTAAACCAGAAAGCGCCGGGCGCAAGGTTTTTACGTTCATCGATGTTTCCATTGGGTATTGTTGGAAAGGGCGGTGGGTTTGGCAAAGTGGCGTGCACCGGGTAGGGCGTTGCCCACCCAGCGACCTACCGCGGCGAAGATGCTCTTCGATTGAATGCGGCGTCGGGCTTGTGCATGACCTTGGTCTGCCGCTGCCTGGAGGAGCGCCGCCGCTTTAGCAGGGTCGCGCGCGCCGGCGATACCCTCTTCGAGCGCCACGCCGTAGGCGTACAGGTCATCGGGCGCGTTTCCCTGGGCACAACACTCCAGCGCCTCCAGGCCAATCTGGCGCAGCGCAGGCTCTGATCGGGCCAGCAGCAGCGGCGTGATCCGCCGGCGAAAGCCGTTATCGCTGATAGCAATGGCACTTCGCAGCCAGCGTTCGGCCATCGCTTCGTCACCTTGGCGAAACAGGATGGTGGCGAGATTGTATTGCGCCCAGTGATCACCCAGGCGCGCTGCCTTGAGGTACCACCTTGCTGCGCCAGCGGGGTCCGGCGTCGTGCCCCATCCTTCCTCCAGCAAGCGGGCCAGCGAATTCATTGCCTTAAGGTGCGGCTTGCTCGCCCCGCCTTCAGCGACCGCTTGAAACAACGCAAAGCATCGTGGCCGGTCGGCAGGGTCGCCTGCACGCATCAGCATCTGAGCGAGGTTCACCCGCCCCCAGGCGTGGCCCGCCAGCGCAGCGATTTCGAAGGCGTCAGTGGCAAGCTTAGGGTTTGCTGGTACGCCCCAACCCGCTCATAGCAGCGCCCGAGCATGTTGCACGCTTCGATATCCCCAGCGGCAGCGGCTTTGGCAAACCAGGTAAATGCACCGGCGGGGTCACGCTCCACGCCGCGACCCTCAAGCAGCAATTGCGCCCACACCACTTGCGCCGCCGGCAAGCCTGCCCGGGCCGCCGTGGCAATCCAACGAGTGGCATGCTGCGGGTTGCGCGTAAGCAATTCACGAAGTTGTTGCTCCGGCATCCTCTGCGGGCGTAACAGCAAAACCATTGGCCGCGGCGCTTGGGCAGACTGCGACAGCACCTGCCGATAAGGAAAGAATTTCAAGCTGGCCAAGAACCCAACACACTGAAAAGACGGCTTCAGGGCGCTGTCGTTTTTTCGAGCATGATCCACCGTGTTGAAACTCCCGCAATCGGATGTTAATAATTCTCAGTTCCAATTTTGCGGCTTATTATTTGGTGAGGCATTGCTCAGGCTGGCCAGGTTATTGTGCATTTAGGCCATAAACGGTTAGCGCGGTGCCAGTGTGGTGTTTCAGAAATTGGCCGCACTCTTTTGATGGTGCCTTTTGCTGCCCGGCGGGGTTGCCGCACCTCGCCATAGCCCTGCTATGAGGCGTCACGGCGCCAGGGCGGCATCATTGTGTGGATGGCGTCATTACATGAAATCCGGCCGGCCTGCGCAGCCGATGCTGGGCGAAGCGTACATTCCTGGCCGGCCTGAACCGGAATTCCATACGTTCAAACATCGCTCAAATCCCCTTGTGGATTTGCGCCTTGATGCCGGACCAAGCGCGGATAATTCTGCGCGCGGTCCGCAGCAGGCGATGCCCGGCCAGCGTTAGCTGCACCGGGTTTGCTTTGGAGCAAAACAGCGCAGCACCACATTCCTGCTCCAGCGCTCTCAAATGTTTACTGACGGCGGGTTGCCCTATCCTCAACCGCTGGGCCGCCGCGGTTATGGACCTGCTTTCCACCGTCGCAATAAAACTCTCCAGGTGCCGTAAGTTCATGGATTGTGGTCCCCTACAGATCCAAGACCAGCAGCTTGGAGGTGGCCCTCGATACGCAGGTGGTAAGGAATTCGCCCTTCTCTGCATCGTCGAGGATGTAATCCTGATGGTCGACCTCGCCTTCCAGGTAGCGCACCTTGCAGGTACCACAAAGGCCAGACTGACAGGATGTTTCGACGGGATAGCCCGCATCCTGAAGCACCTGGGCAAGGCTCTGGCCATTCTGCACCGGAATCTGTTCTCCGCTACTGGCGATCTTGGCGACGAAGCCATCAGCGCCTTCCTCAGCCGGCGCTTGCGGCGCGGTGGGCTTAGCCGGCGCCTTGAAATGCTCGAAATGCACGCGGCCGCTCGGCCAGTGCGATGCTGCGTATTTGCACGCTTGCATGAAGCCCGCTGGGCCGCAGTAGTAAACGTGGCAGCCGGTCGGTGTATTCCTAAGGAACGTCTTTATGTCGAAACTTTTCGCCGGATCACCTCCATCGAAGTGAAGATGTACCCTGCCCTGTTCGATCAGCACTTGCATTTCCTCCGAGAACGCCGCGAACTCGGGCCCTTTGCAGCAATAGTGCAGTTCGTAGTCCGCGCCTTGTTCGTGAAGCGCATGCATCATGGATTTCAGGGGCGTTACGCCAATCCCGCCCGCCAGCAGGATGGATCTATTCGCACCCGCCTGAAGTTCGAAATTGTTCCGCGGTACGCTCACGTGTACGAGGTCACCCACCTGCAATTGATGTACGGCCGCTGACCCGCCGCTTCCGTTGGGATCGCGCAGCACGCCGATCACGTACCGGTGGTGCTCCACGGGTGAGTTGCTCAAGGAGTATTGGCGCACCAACCCGTTCGGTAGGTGGATGTCGATATGCGCCCCCGCCGTAAACGGTGGTAGCGCCCGACGCTCTGGGTCAACCAACTCGTAGGCGTTGATACCCTTGGCTTCCAAGGTCACACGGCGTACAACGAGTTCCAAGGTGGTGACACCAGGCCTCTGTAGCGATGTCATTGTCATTACCTCTCACCTGGCGGGCGCCCCGTTTAGGTAGACCGGGGCGCCTCGTTCTTATTGTTGTTGGAAGCTCTGCTCCAGCGCTTCGAAGCGCTCACGCACAAAGTCAGCGCGCGCCTGCCCTCGCAGTGAGTCAGCCTGGGTCAGAATCGCCACGGCCTCGCGGGCGAGTTTGCGGCGGTTTGCCACTTCTTGCTCGCTGGTTTGCGCAATCGGCATGTTGAAAACGTTGCCCGTGCAGTAGCTGTTCGGGGCACCGTGCATGTCACGCAGCCATTGGGCGAAGCCTTGGGCGGCAGCCTGCGCGTTAGTGCCGCGCACGGCGTCCCGGAGCATCTTGCGAAAGGCGTATAGACCGGCGTCGAACTTGGTCGGGTTCTCCAGGGCATGCACGGCAATCGGCCGCTGGCTAATGATCGCTTCATAGTCGCCAGGGGCATACTGCGCGGCCTTGTAATCGTGGCGCTCACGGTGGTTCGACGGAATCGGCGGAATGTCCTCAAGTTTATACTTGCCGAAACGCTCGGGCCGGCGCATGGCGACCTGCCCTTCGAGAAAGTCGATGGTTTCGTAACCGACCATGCTCTTATCGCCGACGCCGCGGGTATCGATGCCTGGCCCCATTACCCGCCAGCCGATCATTTTGCTGTTCTGGTCATCAACCGGTACCGTCCAGCGAATGATGTGGAAGCGACTGAACAGCTTTTTTCGGGCGCCATCTTCAGACGTGTAAGCATGCAGGCTCAGGTTTGGAAGCACCTGGTGCTGGATACGCAGGAACATGCGCTCATTATTTACCCGCCGCGCGCCGGCACACGCCAAGCTACGACCCTGATGCACCGGAATAAACTGCATGTCCGGCGCGACTTCCATGGACGCCGCGCCCACCTCGTCGAAGGTGGTACCTTGGAATTTGCCGCCCACCACATTCTTAGCCGCGTGCAGGGCTGTGGGGTGAAAGTTATCGGCCGCGTTGTCTTGCACCTGCAGCCAGTTGCAGTGCTGGAAGTTGCTGTACGGCACCAACTCGTCGCCCTCCATCACGGTGAAGTCTTGCTCCCATTCAGGGAACGGCGGCTCTTCCTCGGGCGGGCCCATGTAGGCGAATACCAACCCGTGACGTTCGAAGGCTTTGTAGGCCCCTTGGCGAATCGAGCAGGCGTACTTCTCGCCATCTTTTTCTTCACCCGCGGGGAACGGCACATGCAAGCAGGCGCCGTCTACGTCGAATACCATACCGTGGTAGCAGCATTTGATGCCCTTTTGCTGGATGGCGCCGTATTCGAGCGAGGCACCTCGATGCACGCAATGGGCGTGAAGCACACCGACTTGGCCGCTGCCGTCTCGGAACGCCACAAGCTCTTCGCCCATGATTTTCAGGAAGCGCGGCGTGTCCGACAGTTCCAGGGACATACACACCGGTTGCCAGAACCGCCGCATGTACTCCCCCGTGGGGGTACCGGGGCCGGTTTCAGTCAGCTCTGGGTCATGTGCCGGGGTCTTGTTGGTGTAATAACCACCGTAAGCGATCAGCTTTTTCTGGGTCGAGGGATTACCGCTACCGGCGCTGCGTTGTTCATCATGCTTATCACGTTTCTCGGTCATTTCATTGCCTCGCTTATTGTCAGATACATGAGGCCAGTGTCCTGAACTCTGTATACATGTTGTTTGAACGCAATGTTGCTTACCGCTGGGGTACTGCTAGTTGATGGCTTTATCGACCAAGGCGCCTGCCTTGATCCACGGCATCATCTCGCGCAGCCGTTCGCCAACCACCTCGATAGCGTGACGCTGCAGTTGGCTTCTACGTGCCGTGAGGGTGGGGTTTCCAGCTTTATTTTCCAAAATGAAGGCTTTTGCATATTCCCCGCATTGAATGCTCGACAGCAGTTCACGCATCCGCTGTTTGGTTTGGGGCGGTACGATTTTCGGGCCGCTGAGGTACTCGCCGAACTCGGCGTTATTGGAAATGCTGTAATTCATGTTACCGATGCCGCCCTCGTAGATCAGGTCGACAATCAGTTTGAGCTCGTGAAGGCACTCGAAATAAGCCAGTTCAGCCGAGTAGCCCCCTTCAACCAGTGTCTCGAAAGCAAGTTTGATGAGCTCCACCGTGCCACCGCATAGCACAGCCTGCTCGCCAAACAAGTCCGTTTCGGTTTCCTCACGAAAGTTCGTTTCGATGATGCCGGCTTTGCCACAGCCAATGGCGCAGGCATACGCCAGCGCCCAGTCGCGTGCGTGTGTCGACGAGTCTTGTTCAACTGCGATAAGCGCCGGGACACCATGGCCTTCTCGATAGGTTGAGCGCACGGTATGCCCAGGGGCCTTAGGCGCGACCATGACCACATCGAGGTCAGCCCGGGGCTTCACCTGGCCATAGTGAATGTTGAAACCGTGGGCGAACGCCAACGTCGCACCTTTGCGCAGCGAGGGTTCAACTGATGCTTTATACACCTCAGCGATGAGCTCGTCGGGAATCAGCAACATCACCAGGTCTGCTTGCATCACCGCCTCTGCGACAGACATTACCGCCAGCCCGGCGGCCTGGGCTTTTTTCGCCGAAGTAGACCCGTCACGCAGGCCCACCGCCACCTCAAGGCCGCTGTCTCGCAGATTTTGTGCATGGGCGTGCCCCTGAGCCCCGTAGCCGATGATGGCGATACGGCGCCCTTGCAGGAGGCTCGGATCGGCGTCTTTGTCGTAAAAAAGCTTCATGTCATGCCCTTTCGAATTATTGTGTTCTGTACTTGGGTTTCTGTATACAGAGTTCAAAGTCTTGACTTACACTCAGGCGCTGTCAAGGAAAAATTTGAACCTCGGAGGAGATCATGGACAATGCAGCTCTACACAGATGAAGCCGCAGTTCGGCAAGGTCAATCCATGACGGTGAAGCTAAAGCGGGTTCAGTCGCGCATCGACTATGTCGATGAGGTGTACAAGGTGCTATTGGACGCCATCAGCGACGGCACCATTGCGCCCGGCACCCGGCTGACCCAGGAAGACATTGCGGAACAGATGCAGGTTTCGCGCTCTCCGGTATTGCAGGCGCTACGGCTGCTCAAGAAAGATGGGCTGGTACAAGACGCGCCGGGCCGCGGGGTGCTGGTTACCCCGCTGACCGTGGAGTCGACCAATAACCTGTATTTGATCCGTGGCGCGCTGGACAACCTCGCGGCCAAGATGGCCGCGGCCCAATGTTTCCAGCTTGACGGTAGCTATATCGAGCGCGGGCGGGTACTGTCCCGGGGTAAAAACATCAAGGCGATGATTGACGCCGACATGGCCTTTCACAATGCCATCTATGAAGCCTCCGGCAACCCGCTGATTGCCCAAAGCGCGCAGGTGTATTGGGTGCATCTACGCCGTGCGATGGGGGCAGTGCTGCAGTATGCCGAACAACGCCAGGCCATCTGGGATGAGCATGAGGCGATCGCCCAAGCCATCGCCTGCGGTGACGTACTGCGTGCGGGCGAGCTCACCGACGTACACACCACCCATGCGCGGGAAAACCTCACTGAACGGCTTCGCCTATTGCTTAATGCCTAATTAAAAACGACGGCGCCCCCAGAGCGCCGGCCTTAAGGTATTCCTGCCTCACAAGTTCGCACACCGATTGATGCCTGAATGCTGTTGCCCGGCGAGGCACCGGGCGGGCAGCAAATTCACAGGTCAATGCTTGTGCGAACGTCTGAAACACCACGCTAGCGGTTGACGATGGCCTTCGGCAATGCCAAGCAGATACACGCGGCAAACACCAGCGAGCCGGCGATGCAGTAAAGCGCAATGTTCGTAGACGCGGTCATATCCTTGACCCAGCCGATCATGTAAGGGCTGATAAAGCCTGCCAGGCTGCCAATCGAGTTGATCATTGCGATCCCCGCCGCGGCCGCCACGCCGCTCAGGAATGCCGGTGGCAAGCACCAGAACTGGCACAGCCCAGTGATGATGCCCATGGTCGCTAACGACAGAAAAACCAGCGCTATCAGCGGATGGCCAACCGTGAGCGTACTGAGCACCAAGCCCAACCCACCTAGCAGGGCCGGTACCGCTGCGTGCCACCGGCGCTCCCGATGCTTGTCGGCACTTCGGCCGGTGAAAATCATAGCGGCCGTAGCGCACGCATAAGGAATGGTGGTGAGCAGCGCTACAGTTGGCACACTCTGGATACCCGAGCTCTTGATCAGGGAGGGTAGCCAGAAGCTGATGCCGTAAAGCCCCATCATAAAGCCGAAATAACCTGCGCTCATGACCCATACCCTGCGGTTACGGAATGCGCCGAACATGGAATGGACCTCAGCGCCACCGCCCTCGTTGGCGAGGTTACGTTTGAGTGTTTCCTTCTCTGCCGCACTCAACCAACGCGCGTCATCGACCTTATCCTGCAGGTAAAAAAGCACGGCTATACCGGCAAGGGTCGATGGAATCGCCTCCAGCAAAAACAGCCATTGCCATGCCGAATAGCCATGCCAACCGTGGGTGGTTGCCATGATCCAGCCAGACAACGGCCCGCCAATTACACCCGCCATAGGGATACCGGTCATGAACATCGCGGTGATTCGGCCCCGGCGAGACGGCGGGAACCAATAGGTGAGGTACAGAATGATCCCTGGGAAGAAGCCCGCTTCCGCCACCCCGAGAAAGAAGCGAATGATATAGAACACCGTCGGCGTCTGTACAAACATCATACAGGCCGAGAGGATGCCCCAACTGATCATGATACGGGCGATCCAGCGGCGAGCGCCCACCTTGTGCAATACCACATTACTGGGAACTTCAAATAAGAAATAGCCAAAGAAGAAAACACCCGCGCCCAGGCCATAAACGGTTTCGCTGAACCCTAACTCATCGAGCATTTGTAATTTTGCGAAACCGATATTAACCCTGTCCAGGTAGGCAAATACATAGCACATAAACAGGAAAGGAATGAGCCGAAGTGTGACGCGGCCATATAACGGCGCCTCCGCACGGGTGTCGCCACCGGCGTAAGTCGCCCCAAGGGCATTGGACATGAGCAGATCTCCACACGCTTGTTGTTATTTGTCAGGCTTTGTGAGTTGCGCTTCGGCGGTACCGGCTGAACGGCAGGTACCGCCGCACCATCAAGAAAAGAGGTCAGGCTGTTCGGCCACGATCCGGTCATAAATAGGTTGGAAGTGCAGCCAACCGATAAAAGAGCTGCCAACGTTTTCCCGGCTGTACCGTGCCCGCTCCGGGGTCACCTGCTGGGGGGCGATACCACTGGCCTCGATCATCAGTTGTTGCTGGCAGCACCGCTCCAGTGCGATGAACCAGAAAGCCGCTTCGTCGATACTATGGCGGCTAGCCGTGAGCAGCCCGCGGTTTTGATGAATCACCGCGCGAACGTTTTTGAAATAGCCCGCGACCGAGTGGCCGGCGTTGGTTTCTACCGCAACGGCGCCGGCCTCTGCGGTGATGACGACGTGGTCCTCGAAAAACACGGCAGCATCTTGAGTAATCGGCGGCAGCAGGCGGCCAGTGGCGGCCCAGGCACCGCCATAAATAGTATGGGCATGGCACATAGCGACAATGTCGGGATGCTCTTGATGCACCGCAGCATGCAGCACGAAACCGGCGCGGTTGACCGCATAGTGACCTTCGATTACCTGGCCCAGGTGGTCTGCCAGGATAAGGTTAGACATTTTAACTTTTGAAAAATGCACAGCCATGGGGTTTGTCCAGTACAGCTCGGGGAACTCTGGATCGCGCACCGTCAAATGGCCGGCAAAGCCATAGTCGAGCGCGTGCATAGCAAACGCACGGCAGGCAGCCACGAGGTGCCTTTTACGGTATTGCCTGTTTTCTTCGAAGTTTTTGAAATCGGGTAATTCAGGGAATATCAGGCCTTGTTGCTCAGGCTGATAAATAGAAATGCGCCTTCTGCCATTTCCAGCGGGGTCGATCCGTAGCAAGGGATCCATGGCGTCCACCTCGTCATTGTTATTGTGTGGTACTTGATAGTCGGCCCCCGTCCAGCGATTGACAAACGAAGCGTATTAACCCAACGTTGAATCGAATTCAGCCTTACCTTAATAATAATGAGAAGAATTCCTAACTATGCATCCATTCGTGCCTTCGAGGCTGCGGCCCGGCTCGAAAACTTTGCCGCGGCTGCAGATGAACTGCATTTGTCTTCCTCCGCTATCAGCCACCAAATCCGAAACCTTGAGACGACGTTGGGTGTTGAGCTGTTTAAAAGGCATGCTCGCTCGGTAGAGCTGTCCGCCCAAGGCCGGGCGCTGGCCCAGCGCTTGATTGCCGCTTTGGATGGTTTGGAATCGGCGTTTACGCCATGGATGCCCAATGCAGAACTATTGACGCTGTCCGTGCATTGCGCGCCCAGCTTTGCGGCAAAATGGCTGTCGCCCCGGCTTGCACGGCTGGTCAGTGAGCCTAACCCCCTGCACATCAGGTTGACCTCCAGCGCCACGCCACCGGAGCTGACGCGCCACGAAGAGATTGATGTGGCGATTACCTATGGCAGGCCGATCGAGCGAATGGGTGTTACCGCTGAGCCCCTCGGCCTGGAAACGATCGCCCCCCTAGCTTCACCTCACTGCTACGACGCTTCGCGGATGCTTCATACCCAGACGCTCAAACCCAGGTGCCTGATCGACTCGCAGTTAAGCCCTGTCGGCTGGAATGACTGGTTCCAGCATGAAGGCCTTCAGGAACCAGCGAACCTCAGAGGGCTCTCGTTCGATCGAGCTGCCCTGGTGTTGTCCGCAGCGGCTGATGGCTTGGGCATAGCGCTCGAATCGGTCCGCCTGGCCGAAGTGGAGCTAAAAAACGGCAGCCTGATCGCCCTGAGCGGTCAACAGCCACCGTTACAACGGCAAATGCACTTCTTGTGCTACCGCGCCGCCATGAAAGGCAGCCGCAAAATAGAGCGATTCAAGGCGTGGTTAATGAAGCAAATCGCAACGTCATAAACCGGCCACGTGCTCAGCGGTTCACCATAACCTTGGGCATCAGCAAACATATGATCGCCGCGCACACCAATGCAAAACCAATGCAGTAGAGTGCGATGCTGGTGGACCCGGTCAGGTCTTTCACCCACCCGATCAGGTAAGGGCTGAGAAAGCCGGCCAGGTTGCCGACCGAGTTGATCATCGCGATACCCGCGGCAGCGGCCACACCGCCCAGGAAAGCCGGAGGCAGGCACCAGAATTGACTCATCCCGGTCATCACCCCCATCGCGCCCAGAGACAAAAACGCAACGGTGAAGAGGGGGTTGTGGTTGGCGAGGGTTGCCAGTACCAACCCCAAAGCACCCAATATCGCCGGCACGGCGGCATGCCAGCGGCGCTCTGCACGAATGTCTGAGTGGCGGCCGGTCATGATCATGGCGACGGTCGCACACGCATAGGGGATAGTGGTTAGCAGCGATACCGCCGCAGCGTCTTGAACACCCGAATTCCTGATCAGTGACGGCAGCCAGAACGTGATTCCATTGAGCCCCATCATAATGCCGAAGTAACACAGGCAAAGTACCCACACCCTCGGATTGCGGAACACACTAAACGCCGACTGGTGATGATGGGCAGGATTACCTTCCACCTCCAAGTTTCGCACCAATGTGGCTTTTTCATCCGCGTTAAGCCATTTCGCGTCCGCCGGGTTATCGCGCAGGTAAAAAAACACAGAGATCCCCGCAATGATGGCCGGAATGGCTTCTAGGAAAAACAGCCATTGCCATGCCGAGTACCCTTGCATGCCATGGGTCGACGCCATGATCCAGCCAGACAACGGCCCACCGAGCACGCCTGCCATGGGGATACCGGTCAAGAACATCGCGGTGATTTTGCCGCGCCGCGAGGGCGGGAACCAATACGTGAGGTAAACGATGATGCCAGGAAAAAAGCCTGCCTCTGCCACGCCCAGGAAAAATCGCAGGACGTAGAACAGGCTGGCGGTGTGCACGAATACCATACAGGCCGATAGCACGCCCCAACTCACCATGATCCTGGCGATCCAGCGCCGCGCACCGACCTTGTGAAGCATAATATTGCTGGGCACCTCGAAGATGAAGTAGCCCAAGAAAAAGATACCGGCGCCCAAGCCATAGACCGTTTCACTGAAACCTAACTCGTCCAGCATCTGTAACTTGGCAAAACCCACGTTCACCCTATCCAGGTAGGCGAACACGTAGCAAAGAAATAAAAACGGTACGAGTCTCAGCGTCACTCTGGCGTATAGGTGAGCTTCAGTACTTTCTTTTTCGGCCGCATACGAAGCGTTGAGCACCTCAGGCATTTGCCTATCTCCTGGTATTTATTGTTTTGGATTACCACGGCAGAACAGATCCAGGCGTGGGGCACCGCCGTAGGAGCGGCACCCCGCTGGGGTATTACGAGAACATGTCTGGCTGTTCGGTAGCGATCTTGTCGTACAGCGCTTGGAAGTGAAGCCAGCCGATGTATGGGCTGCCGACATTCTCCCGGCTGTAGCGAGCACGCTCCGGGGTTACGAGCTTGGGCTCGATACCCGCGGCCTCGATCAGCAGTTGTTGCTGGCAGCAGCGCTCCAAAGCGATGAACCAAAACGCCGCCTCGTCAATGCTATGCCGGCTCGCGGTCAACAAACCGTGGTTCTGGTGAATCGCGGCCCGTACGTTCTTAAACGAACCGCACACCGAGTTGCCCGCTTTGGTTTCAACCGCAACGGCCCCGGCTTCAGCGGTGATCACCACATGGTCTTCAAAAAAGACCGCGGCATCCTGAGTGATGGGCAACAAAGGCCGGCCGGTTGCTGCCCAAGCGCCCCCATAAATGGTATGGGCGTGGCACATCGCAACAATGTCCGGATGCTCTTCGTGTACCGCCGCGTGCAGAACGAAACCTGCGCGGTTGATCGCGTATTCGCCTTGGACCACCTTACCCTGGTGGTCGGCTAAAATCAGGTTCGACAGCTTGACCTTGGAAAAATGAACAGCCATGGGGTTCGTCCAGTACAGCTCTGGAAACTCGGGATCTCGCACGGTAAGGTGGCCAGCAAACCCATAGTCCAGGCTGTGCGCGGCAAATGCGCGGCAAGCGGCAACCAAGTGCTGCTTACGGTATTGGCGCTCTTGCTCAAAGCTTGTGAAGTCAGGCATTTCTGGAAAGATAAGGCCTTCTTGCTCAGGCTGGTAAATCGAGATTCGCGGTTTACCGTTGGCGGTAGGCTCAAGTTTGAGAACAGTGTCCATAGGGCTAACCTCACGTTCTTGTTGGGGATGGCTCTATCGTCGCGAGTGCCCACCGCCTTGACAAACGAAGCCTTTTCATCCCAGGCCGAATTTAATTCAGCCTCAGAATAAATCATCGGTTTGTGAAGGTACGTGTTGGCGGGCCTTAGGCCATGCCGGGTGGCAGGGCGTAATACTCTCTTTGTATCTGAGGCCGTTCCCAGAATGGCGAGCGCATACCCCCGATGCACAGATCGGGTTGGCACTTGTTTGATGCACAAGCGTGGCAATGGCGCCATTACAGGGCGGCGCAAGCGGCCCTGCGATGATACAGACGCTTATAAAGCCGCTCGCCCGCCATGGCACGCTTATTGTATATTTTCTGCCATCCTGCAAGCCGGACTTGAGTCTGTAAGCCTTGCCAACATATGCGCGCTCGACCGCGCCAGGTATCGAAGCCTGATCAACCCCTTGCCGGGTCGATCGGGCTTTTTTTATGGAGGTGGTTATGCGGGATGCTCGCCCCGTGGTCCCTGTCGGCTTTCTGTTGTCCACCGAAGGTACCTATCGCCGCATGGGCCGCAGCGCATTGCAGGGGTTGGAGGATGCGCTGGCGGAAATCAACGCCGATGCCCACCGCCGCGTTCGCCTCGAAGCCCTCGTGGTTGACCCCAAGGGCGAGCCGGCCGCGTACAGCCGCGGTACCGAGCAACTACTGGCCGCCGGGGTGCGGCATATCTTCGGCACCACGCTTTCAGCCAGCCGCAAGGAAATCATTCCCGACCTCGACCAGCATGGCGCCCTGCTTTGGTACTCCAGCCCCTATGAAGGCTATGAAAGCAGCGAGAACGTGCTGTACTTAGGTGGCTGCCCCAACCAGACGTTGCTGCCGTTATTGCGCTATGCCCTGGCCCATTTCGGCCGCCGGGCGTTCCTGCTGGGCTCCAATTATGTGTGGGGCTGGGAAAGCAACCGGATTGCCCGCGAAGTGCTGGAGGCCAATGGTGCCCAAGTATTAGGCGAAAAATACTGGCACCTAGGCGCCACCGGCTTTGAGGCGTTGATCGAGGCGCTGATGCAAGAGCGCCCGGCGTTCGTACTCAACAACCTGGTGGGTGAGTCGTCCTATGCGTTCCTTCAGCAACTGGACCGAGCGTGTGCCGGGCAAGGGCTGCGCCTGCCAGTGCTCAGTTGCAACCTGACCGAAGCCGAACTTGGCGCGGTGGGGCCCATGCACGCCTTGCGCCTGCTCTCGTGTGGGCCTTTTTTCGAAACACTGAACCCGGCATTCTGCGCCCGCCAGCAGCGCCATGGCCCGCGCTGCTGCTCGCATTACTACACGGGGGCCTATGCAGCATTGCAACTGTTCGCCGATGCCCTACAGGCCTGCGCCGACCCAACCCCTGCGGCCATCTGCGCGCACCTTTTCCGCCACCCCATGGGCAGCGTGCTCGGCACCCTCAGCCTATCGCCGCGCAACCATCACAGCGCGCTGGCCAGCCATATCGCCGAGCTGCGCGAAGGGCGCTTCCATGTTTTGCATTCGGCGGCACAGCCCCTGGCAGCCGACCCTTATCTGACCGTTACGGATCTGCAGGCCGGCATGGTCACGCGGTACGCCAGCGCAGCACGCTTGAGGATCGTCAAATGAAAGCACGTGTATTTCCCTCGCTGGAAAAAGGCCACTTGCTGTTGATCGACTGTGACGAGCGTAGCCAGGCCAGCCTTGGCAAAAGCCTGCAACGCCTGGGCATCCATGGGCAGGCTCTGCATCAGGACGCGCCTTGCGACACCGAGGGTTGCTTCGCCGCCATTCTCGAGATCGAGCATTTCGCCAGCCCGATAACGGTGCAGGCACTCAATGCCGCTGCCATTCCGATCATCGCGCTCAGCGCACACGAAACGCTCTCGCAGATCCATCGGGCGCTGCAATTGGGTGCGACCGCCTTGCTCAACAAGCCCATCACCCAAGGCTCGGTGTACACCACGCTGATGATGGCGGTAGGGCTGCGTGACCGGCAACGGGCGGACGCCGAACAACTCGCCGAACTGCACCGGCGCTTGGCACAACGGCCCGTGCTGGCCCAGGCGCTGGCACGTATGATCGTCAGCCAACACATCGACGAAGCGACCGCCTACGAACGTTTGCGCAGCCTGTCGATGCAGCTCAACCGGCCCATCGAGGCGTTGTGCATCGACATCCTCGCGGTGCGCGATGAGGGCCGTGCATGACCACCCTCAAGGCGCTGCTGCGCCGGCCTGCTGTGGCGCTATCACTGCTATTCATCGTTGCCGTGGTGTTGCTGGCGGTACTGGCGCCCTGGTTGAGCCCCTTCGACCCGGACGAACAATTCGTCGAGGGGCTGTCGCTGGAAGGCGCGCCTCTAGCGCCTGCCACCCCCTACTGGATGGGCACCGACCTACTCGGCCGCGACCTGCTCTCGCGGCTGATATTCGGTGCTCGCACCTCGCTGTTCATCGGCGTGCTGGCCAACGGCCTGGCGGTGTTGATCGGCACGCTGGTGGGCTTGACCGCCGGGTTCGTACGCGGCTGGCTGGGCAGTGCGCTGATGCGCTTGACGGACCTGATGATGGCCTTCCCCGCACTGCTGCTGGCCATAGCGCTGTCGGCGATATTCCAGCCCAGTGTGTGGATCGTCGCCATGGTCATTGCGATGGTGAACTGGGTACAGATCGCCCGGGTCATTTATGCCGAAACCGTCGCCCTGAGCGCCCGCGACTTCGTCGCGGTCGAGCGAACCCTTGGTGCGAGTTCGCTGCGCATCCTGTTCTCGCACCTGTTGCCGCATCTGCTGCCCACCATCCTGGTGTGGGCAACGCTGGGCATCTCCACCACCGTGCTGCTGGAAGCCACGTTGTCCTATCTGGGGGTAGGCGTGCAGCCGCCCACGCCCAGCTGGGGCAACATCATTTTCGAAAGCCAGACCTATTTCACCTCGGCCCCATGGCTGGTGTTCATTCCGGGGGCGGCGATCATCTTGCTGTCATTGGCCTTCAACGTGGTCGGCGACGCCCTGCGCGACGAACTCGACCCCACACTCAAGGGGCGTCGCTGATGCTACCGTTCATCTGCCGCCGGGTCGCCTATGCGCTGTTGATTTTGCTGGGCGTGACCTTCATCACCTACCTGCTGCTGTTCCTGCTGCCGGCCGACCCCGCGAGGCAAATCGCCGGGCGCAGCGCCACCCCGGAGGTCGTGGCGGCGATCCGCGCGCAGCTCGGCCTGAACCAACCCTTCTACCAGCAATACCTCGGTTACCTGGGGCACCTGCTCCAGGGCGACCTGGGCCGTTCCTACATCCAGCGCACCAGCGTCAGCGAATTGATCGGTGCGCGCTTGCGCCCTTCGCTGGAACTGATGGGCGCCGGGATCGGTTGCGAGTTGCTGATCGGCATTAGCCTGGGCATGTTCGCCGCCCTCAGGCGAGACAGCGTTGCCGACAAGCTCCTAATGGCGTTTTCCTTTGTCGGTGTCTCGGCACCGCAGTTCATCGCCGCCATGCTGTTTTTGTATTTTTTCGCGGTGCAACTGGGTTGGTTCCCGCTGGGCGGCTATGGCGGCATCAGCCACCTGGCACTGCCGGCTTTGACCTTGGGGCTGTTGGGCAGCGGCTGGTATTCGCGCATGGTCCGCTCCTCGATGATAGAGGTTCTGCATCAGGACTTCATCCGCACCGCGCGGGCCAAGGGCCTCAGCCGCGCCCGGGTCATCTTCGTGCACGTACTGCCCAACGCCATCGTCCCGGTGATCCCGATGATCGGCATCGATATTGGCGTATTCATGGGCGGCCTGGTGGTGGTCGAGTCGGTGTTCGGCTGGCCGGGCATCGGCCAACTGGCCTGGCAGTCCATCCAGCAGATCGATATTCCAGTCATCGTCGGCGTCACCACGCTGTCGGCGGTCGCCATCGTGCTCGGCAACCTGCTGGCAGACCTGGTGATACCGCTGGTAGACCCGCGCATCGACATCAAGCAGCACTGAACCTACCAACACAATGGGGCAAATCATGAAGATCAAAGCGCTGACCCTAGCCGTGGCGGCCACACTGTTCACCACGCCGCTGTGGGCCGACACGCCCAAAAGCGGCGGCAACGTGGTCGTGACCTACCAGAACGATGTCGCGACACTGGACCCGGCCATCGGCTACGACTGGCAGAACTGGTCGATGATCAAGAGCCTGTTCGGGCGCCTGATGGACTACAAGCCCGGTACCACCGAACTGGTCAAAAGCCTGGCCGACGATTACAGCGTGTCGGCCGACGGTACGGTGTACAGCTTTACCCTGAAAAAAGGCGTGAAGTTCCAGAACGGCCGCGAGCTGGTGGCCAGTGACGTCAAATACTCGCTGGAACGCACGGCCAACCCGAAGACGCAAAGCCCAGGCGCGGGCTTTTTCAGCTCGATTGTCGGCTATGACGACATGGCCAGCGGCAAGAGCCAAACCCTGAGCGGGGTTAAGGTACTCGACGACCAACACCTCAGCATTACCCTTAACACACCGAACGCCACCTTCCTGCATGTGATGGCGCTCAACTTCGCCTCGATCGTTCCCAAAGAAGCAGTCGAGCAATGGGGCGCGGACTTCGGCAAGCACCCGGTAGGCAGCGGCGCCTTCAAGCTGGCCGAGTGGAAATTGGGGCAAAAGCTGGAACTGGTGAAAAACCCTGACTATTTCCAGAAGGGCTTGCCTTATATCGACAGCATCACCTTCGAGATTGGCCAAGACCCTACCGTAGCGCTGCTGCGGTTGCAGAAGGGCGAGGTGGATATCGCTGGCGACGGCGTGCCACCCGCACAGTTCCTGCAGTTCAAGAATGACCCGGCATCCAAGCAATTGCTGGTGACCGGCAACCAGTTACAAACCGGCTATGTGACCCTGAAAACCACCCTGCCCCCGTTCGATAACCTCAAGGTTCGCCAGGCAGTGAACATGGCCATCAGCAAGGAACGCATCGTACGCATCATCAATGGCCGCGCGGTGCCTGCCAACCAGCCGTTACCGCCGGCGATGCCAGGCTACGACCCTCAGTACAAGGGGCTGCCCTACGACGTCGAAGGGGCGAAGAAACTGCTCGCCGACGCCGGCTTCGCCAAGGGCTTCGACACCGAACTTTACGTGATGAACACCGACCCGCAACCGCGTATTGCCCAGTCGATTCAGCAAGACCTGGCCAAGGTCGGCATTCGGGTGCAGATCAAATCGCTGGCCCAGGCCAACGTGATCGCCGCCGGCAGCTCGAAAGACCAGGCGCCGATGGTGTGGTCTGGCGGTATGGCCTGGATTGCCGACTTCCCCGATCCATCGAACTTCTATGGGCCGATCCTGGGTTGCTCGGGCGCGGTGGACGGCGGCTGGAACTGGTCGCTGTACTGCAACAAGGCGTTGGATGAGCGTGCGGCCAAGGCTGACGCCATGGCGCGCCCGGACCAACAAGCCGAGCGCACCGAGGCGTGGAAGACCATCTTCACCGACGCAATGGCCGACGCCCCCTGGGTGCCGATCTTCAACGAGCAACGTTTTACCGTGCGCTCCCAGCGCCTGGGCGGGGACGACGCGCTGTACGTCGACCCGGTTCACATTCCGGTCAACTATGACTACATCTGGGTGAAGTGAGCCCTGCCGTGGCCTGTTCGCACCGCACCTGCGCAATAGGCCATCGCCACCACTGCAACGAGGACCGCTCACATGTGCCAGAACTGCCTGGTCAAGACCATTCACAGCGCCAACAGCCACTTCGGCTGGGACCACGCCTTCACCCCCGTCGAGCGCGTCGCGCCCGGCACCACCTTGCAGATGAACTGCCGTGATTCGTCCAACGGCTACTTCACTGCCCAATCGCAGGTCGATGATGTCAGCACGATGCCTTTCGAGCAGATCAATCCGGTCACCGGCCCGATCTTCGTCGAAGGCGCCGAGCCCGGTGACATCCTCAAAATTACCTTGGACAGCTTCAAGCCCGGCGGCTTCGGCTGGACGGCCAACATACCCGGCTTCGGCCTGCTGGCCGACCAGTTTAAAACACCCGCCCTGGCGCTGTGGCACTACGACACGCACACCCTCGCCCCTGCCGCCTTCGGCCCGTTCGCCAAGGTGCCGCTCAAACCGTTTGCCGGCACGATCGGTGTGGCGCCGGCCGAGCCTGGCTTGCATTCGATCGTGCCGCCACGGCGGGTCGGCGGCAACCTGGACATTCGGGACCTGGCCGCGGGCAGTGTGCTGTATCTGCCGGTTGAAGTCGCCGGCGCGCTGTTTTCCATCGGCGACACCCACGCTGCCCAGGGCGATGGCGAGGTCTGCGGCACCGCCATCGAGAGCGCCATGGACGTGGTGGTCAAGCTTGACCTGATCAAGCAAACGCCGCTGGCCACGCCACGCTTCAGCACGCCCGGCCCGGTCACCCGGCACCTGGACAGCGCCGGCTATGAAGCCTTTACCGGTATCGGCCCGGACTTGATGCAAGCCGCCCGCCAGGCGGTGGCCAATACCATCGACTGGTTGTGCCGTGAGCACGGCATGCCCGCCGAGCAAGCCTACATGCTGTGCTCGGTGTGCGGTGACCTGCGCATCAGCGAAGTCGTCGACTTGCCCAACTGGGTGGTGTCGTTCTACTTTCCCAACGTGGTGTTCAACTGATGCCCGAGTACATGCCCAGCCTTTCGGTGGAACGCCTTTGCATCGACGTCGGCGGTGGCGAATCGCGCCGCCGGGTGGTCGACGAGCTGAGCTTCGCCCTGTACCCGGGCCGCACCTTGGGTATCGCCGGCGAGTCGGGCAGCGGCAAGTCGCTGACTTCACTGGCGATCATGGGTTTGCTGCCCAAGGCCGCGAGCGTGCCGAGCGGCGCCATTTTGTTCGACCATCGTGACCTGCTGAGCCTGCCCGAAGGTGAACGGCAAGCCTTGCGCGGCAAGCGCATCGGGATGATCTTCCAAGAGCCGATGACGTCGCTCAACCCCTTGCTGACCGTGGGCCAGCAATTGGCCGAGACACTGCGCCGGCACGAGGCCCTCAGCCGCAGCGAGGTACGCCAACGCTGCCGGGCCGTGCTCGATGCGGTGCGCATGCCCCAGGTCGACAAACGCCTGGCGCAGTACCCTCACGAATTGTCTGGGGGCATGCGCCAGCGGGTGATGATCGCCATGGCCATGCTCTGCCAGCCCGAGGTGCTGATCGCCGACGAGCCGACTACCGCCCTGGACGTGACCATCCAGGCGCAGATCCTGGAGCTGATGCGCGAGCTACAGCAGCAGTTCAATACCAGCCTGTTGCTGATCACCCACGACATGGGCGTGGTCGCCGAAATGGCCGACCAGGTGGTGGTGATGAACCAGGGCCGCATGGAAGAGCGTGGCACCCTGCAGCAGGTGTTCACGGCGCCCCAAGCTACCTACACGCGCAAACTGTTGGCCGCCGTCCCCGTGCTGGGCAGCGCGCCGGCACCGGCGGTGTTGGGCGAACAACCGGTGGTGCTGGGGGTAAAAGACCTCAGCGTGCGCTTCGCCTTGCGCCACGGCTGGTTCGAACGCCCCCGCACCGTCCATGCCGTAGAGGGTGTGAGTTTCGACCTGCACCTGGGCGAAACTCTGGGCTTGGTAGGCGAAAGCGGCTGCGGCAAATCCAGCACCGGCAAAGCGTTGATGAACATGCTGGCCTACCAGGGCAGCGTGAAGCTGCTGGGGCAAGAGCTCAACGGCTTGCAAGGCACCGCACTGCAACGGGTGCGCCGCGACGTACAGATGGTCTTTCAAGACCCCTATGCCGCCCTCAACCCGCGTAAATCAGTGTTCGATCTGGTCGGCGAACCGTTGTTGATCCACGACCGCATGGCCGAGCCCGAGCGTCGCGAGAGGGTCGCACAACTGTTGCAACAGGTCGACCTGCCGCGCGATGCCCTCGAGCGCTACCCTCACCAGTTCTCCGGTGGCCAGCGCCAGCGCATTTGCATCGCCCGGGCCTTGGCGTTGAACCCCAAGGTAATAATTGCCGACGAGTCAGTATCGGCGCTGGATGTGTCGGTTCAGGCCCAGGTACTGGAACTGCTCGAGCGGCTGCGCGCCGAACACCGTTTGAGTTATCTGTTCATTTCCCATGACATGGCGGTAGTGGAACGAATTTGCCATCGCGTGGCGGTGATGTACGGCGGGCGCATTGTCGAGATCGGGCCACGCGACAAGGTGCTGCATAACCCGCAGCACCCTTATACCCAGCGCCTGTTGGCCGCAGTGCCGGTGCCGAAGGTTGGCCACCGGCGCGACTTCAAGAAACTGCTCAAGGAATTGGAGCGCCCCGACCCCATCAAGCAGGCAGGCTTCGTGGCGCCCCCGCAGCAGTTTGCCGCGGTGGCGGCCGATCATTGGGTGGCATTGGAATGATCGCAGTACTGTAGCAACACCGATGATTCGATTGGCGTGGCGCAAGCACGACATGGCGCCAGCCAATACCTAGCGCTCCCGGATCATGAACTAATGTGGTGTTTGAAAAGTTCGCACAAGAACCGGCGTGTGAATATTGCTGTCGGGCAAGGCGCCGTGACGGACCCTGCAGGGTTAGCGCTATGGCGAGGCGCAGCAATGCAGGCCAAAAGGCACCGTCAAAAGGCTGCAGCCAACATCTGAAACATCACACCAGGGGCTTAAGCTGAGTGGCTTCAGTGCAATAGAAACCACCGTCGCAACCGAGGAGTAAGCCGATCATGCAAAGCCTCTTCAACGATTCCGAGCTGTTGCGATTTCGTGCTGACACGCCGGCGTATGGCAGGTGGGCGCACTTTGCACATGGGTCCTCAAGCCTGCCACCCTTTTCCGTGTTCGAGGCGCAACGTCGCTGGCTTGACGCCGAAGAGCGACACGGTACCTTTCGGTCGCTGCACCTGTTCAAAGACGAACTGGCCCAGACCCGCCAATCCGTCGCGCGCTTGATCGGTGCACAGGAACATCAAATCGCCTTCCTGGATTCAACCTCTCGCGGCTGGGCACTCGCCCTAGCAGCGGCCTACGACGGTGCAAGGCCGGTCGAAGTGATAACCACGGAACACGAATGGGGCGCCAACGCGATGAATCTGTTGTACGCCCGCAGCCAAGGCAGGATCGCCAGCCTGCATATTCTGTACGACCAGGAGACGCCCGCATCTGCACAAACGGTGGAACGGCTTTCCAGCGCCAACGCCAACGCCAACAGCCTGCCAGTGGTTGCGCTACAAGCAGTGAACCCCATCGACGGGAGCATCACGCAGACGCAAGGTATCGCCGCGGCGGTGCAGCACCGTGACGGGCTGTTGTTCATCGACGCCAGCCAGGCGGTCGGGCAATTACCCGTTAACGTTCAAGACAATGGTTGCGACGTGCTGGTATTCCCGGCGCGCAAATGGTTGCGCGGTCCAAAGGGCATAAGCGTGCTTTATCTCTCGGACCGCGCCCTGGCCATGCTGGGCGCGCCGCCAGTGTTGGATATTGCCAGTGCCGTGTGGCAGTCGAAGCAAAAGTGCTTGCCTTATCCAGACGCGCGTCGGTTTGAAACCTATGAATTCAGTCCCGGAACACGCCTTGCGCTGAAAGCAGCCTGTGATTACCTCCTGGCGGTCGGCCCGAAGCGGGTGGCGGCTCACAACCAGTTGATCCGGGAAAAAATCGCCGCAGCGCTGCAAAGCAGTCCCGCGCTTCAAGCCCTGCCATCGGCGCGCCCCAGCGCGTTAATGACGTTCCGCATCGACGAATCCAGTGCCAACCCCCTGCTAAAAACCCTAGAGGCAGCCGGAATCAACGCCAACCTCATCACACAGCAATACGCAAGATGGGCACTGCAGGCCCGCAGCCATAACGTGTTGCTTCGCTTGACCCCCCATTACTTCACCTCTGACGCTGAAATTGAACGGCTGCTCCAGGTTCTTTCCGGGTGGCCGGCATCATTATTTGTGAACAATGGTTGAACCCTGACCAAGCGCTTGAGCAGACGCTTAGGATCAGCCTCACGGCCCTGCTGCGGGGCCAGCAGCGCCAGCACATCTGTAAGGTGGGCATATGGGCCAACACGCGTACCGTATAAGTCTTGCAGGCCTACCTCATCAAACAGCCTATGCGTGCCGACTGGATCAGACTCATGATCGCCGCTGCCCGTTTACCGCGTCGCAGTGATCCTGCGAAGAGCCCGTTCGAACGACCCCGCGCCCACGGTCTGATCTGGTTCTCCACCGCATTGTTGTCGGCGGGCACAGCACCATCATCAAGGTAGCGCGGCAGCGCTACCCAGCGTTTGCTTGCCGTTCCACGTGCCCAGGAAGTTACGCGCATGTTCGCCAGCAGGGCTGGGGCTGAAGTCGTAGACCACGGCCTTCAGTGCCGAAAACGGTGTAGTGCAGTAGGCCCAGACGTAGGCTCGGTGCGTTTTCTTCTCACCAGGCGCCAGCATCTGCACGGGTGTCTCATCGGCGTGCACGACCCGCTGAGCTAGCACCGCCTCGCGCAGCGCACAACTAGCGGTTGCAACTGTAAGCCGGTTTGGCCCACCCACTGAGCCAGCGTAGAGCGCGGGATAGCCAGGCCAGCCCTGCCAAAGATCTTTTCCTGCCGATAAAACGGAAGATGATCGGCGAATTTGGCCACCATCACGTGGGCCAACAGCCCCGCGTTGATGCCGTGTCTGATGGCAACACTGGAAACCGTTGCGCCCGGTTGCAGGCATTCCTGCACGACCTGGGCCTTGAAGGGTTTGGGGTAAGAGCTTCATTGGCGCATGGAAATCCTAGCGATAAGGGCGATCGCGTCCGCTAAAAAATACGCGGGCAACATTGCCCTTAATGCTGGAGTTCGGAAGGTGTGTTCCCGGAACGCTTAAAGGGCTATTGGCCGCTGCGCCCCTGTGCCCGCGCACAGCCGGCCCTAAAATAGCCCCATCGATTATCGTCGATGCCCGGCAGATGCTGCGTCTTACCAGCGCTCCACTCGCATGCCTGGCTCACCTGGCTTTGCCCTTGGTACAGGTGATTACCTCCAGGCGCCCTCGTGGCGCCTTCTTTATGGCCGGTGCTTTTTTGCCAAGGCGGTGGTCAAGCACGTGGTGGGGGCTTTGGGATTGGGGTGTGGTCCTGCTTGCACGGGAACGGCTTTTTAAAGGTGAGCAGACAACACACCTGTTACTGTTTTACTTTCGAGTCGGCCTCGGGGTCGTACTTCAGATGCCGGGTAAGCAGCGCTGGGCCATGGAAGGCCCACCGCGGCGTGCCCTGTGCAAGCGTGCCGAAGCGCGGGAACCCTGAGCCCCAGCGAAGGGCCAATGCAGCGGCGGCGACACTAAGGTCGGCTCGAAAGCACCCCCCCATCCAAACAACAAACACATGCCCTGACCAAAAAAAAGGCAGCCCGCAGGCTGCCTTCGATCAAACCGTCAGTGCATACCACCCACAAGCCCGAGAGAACGCAGAACATCCTCGGACTGCAAATGCGTGTGCGGGCTGACCATCTTGCCACCCTGCTCGACCCAGCCCATGAAGTTCTCGCCAGCATCCCAACCCAACAACCGCTGCACTTCTTCGGGCAAGCCCTTGAGAATGTCGAAAGGCACCGACAGGTACTGGTTCTCTTCCTGACGCACGCAGCCCAAGTCGATGCCCATGGTCAGGCCCTGACGCGCTTCGTCGCTACTGTTGGTGCCGCCGCCATGGTAGGTGGAGCCGATGAACAGCAGAGCCGAACCCACTGTCATTTCCGCATCAACGGTTTCCTCAGGCTCGGGGCGACGCTCGTCATCCCACTTGTGGCTGCCCGGGATGACCTTGGTGGCACCGGTTTTTTCAGTGAACTCGGTCATCGCCAGCATGATCTGCAGACGCGCCTCGCGGCCATATTGCGGGTGGCGCCAGAGGAAGCTGGTATCGTCACGATGCAACGGCTGCTTGCCCTGGCCCGGATGGATCTCGATGGCCTGGGTCATGCCGATCTGGATCTGCGGGGTCACGGTAGTGCGCTCGTGGCCAAACCATACTGATACCGGCTTTTGCAGGATCTTGCGTGCCGCACCCAGATACAGCGGGTGCATGACCACATCGACCATGCGCGGGGCGCGTGCGAACAAGCGGCTGGCGCGGCGGGTCGAGGTGCCAACGAAAAAGTTCTCGTGACCAAAGGTGGACGTATCCAACGCGGCATCGATCTGTTGCTTGAGCTCCTGGAACGCCGTGCCGGTCATGAAATCGGCAACGATGACGCCGCCATCACGCTCGATGATTTCAACCACCTGCTCGACGGACGCATTGCCTGGCAGAGTAACGAGGGAAGCCTTGGACATGATGGGTTCCTTGCGGATCGGTTAACCGCGCAGCGCCTGGTGCGCAAGTGAATGGATTCGTTGGAGGGAATATAGTGTGGCGCCAGAGGGGCGGACAGGTTGGCGCCAGACATTAACAGGTGAATAACGGCCACACGGACAGCACGCCCGCGTGGCCAGTCGTACGGATCAGAAGGTCCAGGTCACCAGGGTCTCGAACAGATTGGAGCGAGCATTGTTGCCGAATGCCTGCTTGGCGCCGTCACCCGGTGTGGCCAGGCCATACACGGCACTCAGCGTGACCGCAGGCGTGACGGTCCAGTTGGCATACAGGTCGATTTCCTTGGCGAAATCACGGCTAGTAATGCCGTCCGGCTTCTTGTCGAACTGGAACTTGTAGGCCATTAGACCGACGGTCAGATCCTGGCGTGGTGCCACGGCCAACTTGAGCAGGTCGATATCGACGTTGCTGTTGAACAGCATGTATTCGCCAACGATTTCGCCCTGATACCAGTCTCCGTATTGACCCCCGTAACCGTAGGTCAACGGATCGTAGTCATCGCTGTACTGGGAGCGACGGTAGGTAAGGGTCGGGGTCCAAGGCACGTTAGTGAAGGCGTAGCTGGCCTGGGCATACCAGCCTTGGCCGGACTTGCTGGTATCGCCGCCTTTTTCCCAGACGTACTCACCGGCCAGGCCAAGCTGTGGCACTGCGGTGAACGGTGTGCCCTTGGCGCGTACGTCGTACACATTCAGGCCATCGCGCGCGGCGTTGTCGGCGTCCACAGTGCGCAGGTAAGTGGCGCCCAGCGTGCCCAGAGTGTCACGCCACTCCAGGTTGGCACCGCGCAAGCGCAGGTGTTCGTGGTAATCGAAGTAATCGGTGTTGGCGTTGGCGCGCAGGTCGAACAGGTCGGCGTGCACCTTGCCGGTGTTGAGCTGAGCGATCAGGGTGTTGCTGAACGAAGTGCGCGGCCCGATCCAGGCAGCGCCGTCCTTGCCCTGGTCGGCATGGCCGTCGCCCACCAGAAAGCCGTCGCCGACCATGAAGGTCTGCTTGCCAGCGCTCAAAGTGATCGCGTCTTTGCCCAAGCCAGAGAACACATCACCGCTTTTCCAGCCGACGAAGGCCGTTTCCAGGCTGGCGCGCTCCGGATCGTCATGGGTCAGGCCGGCGGCATCGCTGCCACCGCGGGTCATTGCGCCGACTGCCGAGACGCCACCGAAGAAGCTGCCGTACGCCGTTTGCGGGCCAGCGATCTTGAAGCCCGGGAGCACGAAGCCTTCGAAGCGGCTGGAGGTACGGTCCACCGGCAAGCCGATGTAGCTGGTGCGTCCGCCAAAGGCCTGATGTTTGTCGTAGAGATAGGCCGCGCCTACCGTGACGCTGGGCTCGATCAGCACATCGCCGATCTGGAAACTATCGAGCGCAAAACTCGAACTCGCGTACAGCGCCCCTACCCCGGCCGCGATAAAACCTGCTGCATACTTCATCACTGCTCTCCCCATTGGCGTGATCGAAACCGCGACCGATGCTGGCCGCTTGAGACCGATTGTCGGGGCTGGGGGCAGTGGGCTGAAGGCGCAAACAGGTCAAAAAAGGGGATCGTCGAAGACACCGCTGATTCAGTGTTTGACCTGCAAACGGTATTGCGACGGCGTGCAACCACTCCAGCGCCGGAACGCCCGGCGAAACGCCGCGGCTTCACTGAAACCCAGGTTCTCGGCGATCCGAGCCACCGGTATCTGCCGCAACAACAACTCCTGGGCGCGCTGATAACGCGCCTCGCAAAGCAGTTCGTTGAAGCTGGTGCCAGCCGCGCGCAAGTGGCGCTGCAAGGTCTTGCTGGAACAGGCCATGGAGGTGGCGACGTTGCTCAACGACGGTGAGGTATCAAAGCCGGCGCAGATAGCCGATTTGACGCTGGCGAGAAAATCCCGCGGGCTTTCCAGATGGGATTTGAGCACCGAACAATGAGCTTTCATCTCGTTATGCGCAGTGGCGTTGGCACAGGGTAAAGGCTGCTCCAGCCACGCAGCATCGAAAGCCAGGCTGGTGGGGCGGGACACGTCGAACGTCACCGGGCAATCGAAGTACCGCTGGTACGGCGCGCCCTCGGGCGCCCTGGCAAAGCCGATATTGATTGCCGTCAGCGGCAACGGCTGATACAGCAGATCGGCCATGACGCACTGCAGCGCCGTAAGCGAGAACTCGATCGCCAGCCCGCGCAACTCGTCTTCGATGTCGAAGGTCGCATCGACATTCAGCCAGGCGCTGCCTTGCTCCTGCACCAGGCGCAGTTCGAAGCCGGTGCCCAGTGGCAACGGGTATTCGAAAAACAGCTCGAGGGCCGAGCGCAGGTCGCGGCTCGACAACAAGGTAAAACCGAACACGCCATAGGCAGCCAGCCGGCATCGGTGCCCCAGTTCCAGGCCCAGATGCTGTGCCTGGGTCAGGCGCTGGGCGTTGCGCAGGATCATGCATTCCTGTTCTACCGAAATCAGCTTGTTGCCGGTGCGCAAATCATCGGCAACCAACTGAGTGCCCTGCAACATGCTCTCGGTCGCATGCCTCGACTCAGCGACGAAGGCATTGACCAAGGTAATGAAGTGCAAGGTTGCCAGGCGGTCGATGTACTGGTGAGAAGTAGCCATGGTGCACACCCGGGAGTCCGATTCGGCCGTGAGCATAAAGCGTGGGCTAGCGGTACCAACAGGTGAGCAGTGACCTAAAAGCGGGGAGTGATGGCCGACCGGATCAGGTCAACCGGCGCGAATCATCGTCAGCCACATGGCAACGGTGGTATCGACGGTTTCTTGCCAATTCTGCGACAGGGCGTTGGTGTGCTTGTGGTAGAACAGCAGCCCTTCTATTTGCGAAGCGATCAACACCGCAAAGACATCTGCCCGAGCTTTGGTCAGTTGTGGATTCACCTCCTGAATCAACTGCCCCATCACCCGGCAGAATGTCTCGTAGATGACAGTCAGGTGTTCGCCGACAGCGTGATCGTGCTCGGCCAAGGCCCAGCTCTGGAAGGAAAACGAGGCGATCCACGGATCGCGCGCCGCTTCCATGTCTTGCTCTATCACGTCGACCAGACGCTCTTCAGCGGTGCGCGAGGTGTCACTGGCGATGGCGACGAACTGCGTCACGAAAACCTCGATCTTGGCGCGGATCATCGACAGCAAGAGATTTTCGGTGGTGCCGCAGTAATGTTGAAGGTTGCTCAGGCTGATGCCCATCTCGCTGGCGACCCGGCGCGCGGAAAACTGCGCATAACCATCGCGCACGAAAATCATAGCGGCGGTATCGATAATGTCTTCGATGCGCTGCACGCGTTTCTTTTCGCGAGGGCTGGCAGTACGCTCGAACAGCGACTCGGCGCGCGAAGCTTCACTCAACATTGACGTACTCCAAACCAGTAGCCGGTAACACAGAATGCCTGCCGCAGAACGGGTGGCGCAACCCTGCGGCAAGGGGTGCTGTTGCCGGTTCGCCGCCCAGATTGCTTGAAGTGTACTAAACCGGGCAAACCAAGGTCAATCGACCTAATTATTAGGGCAGCCGATCTGGTTTGCCGATGTTCGGGTTCTACAGGTCTTGACGACCGATGCGGCGGTAGGAAGCCGGCTTGGCGGCCCGCAGGTACAGCGCCAGCAGCATGCCGACGACCGGTACCGCCCAGATCCCGAATTGCATGAACACCGCAGCGTCGCCGGTGACTCCGACCAGGGTCTCGAAGTTCGTTACGGCCAGAAAGAATACGTAGCCCAGGCCCAGAGCCGCAGCCACCGGCGCGACGAAGGTACGCAGCTTGGAGACTTTCACTGGCGTCGGTTTGCGCAGGAAGTAGGCCGCAATCGCCACGCTGGTGATCAGCATCAAGGTCAGGTAGCCGTAAGCGCCCACACCGGATTGATGCGCGTAGAGCGTGGCCGGATCGGCGCCGTTGAAAATGAACGGCACTTCCAGCAAGGCAACGATGATGGTTGCCACCAGGGAGCCCATGTACGGCGATTTGTTGCGTGGGTGTACCTTGGCCAGTACCTTGGGAAGCGCACCGTCCATGCCCAGCGAGTACAGATAGCGCGACATGATGTTCTGCATGCACAGCAGGCCGGCGAAGATCGAAGTCACCACCAGCACCGCGGCGAGGTTGACGCCGAACTGACCGACGTACTTGCCCATGGCGTCCGGGAACATGCCGACGGTGTTGTTGGTGGCCACTGCCATCGCATTGCTCACACCGTAGGCCGTCACCATCACCCAGGCGGAGGCGGCGAAGAACAAGCCGATCAGCGCCACCACCAGGCCGGTGGCCCGCGGAATGGTGCGCTCGGGGTTCTTGGTTTCTTCGCGGAAAACCGCGGTCGCTTCAAAGCCGTTGAAGCACAGCACCGCGAACAGCATGGCCAGGCCGAACTGGCCGCCGGTCAAAGCGTGCCAGGTGAAAGGCTCCATGGAGCGCCCTTCCGGCCCGCCGTTGATCAGCACTGCGAGATCGAATACCGAGATCACCACCAGCTCGATGACCATGGCCACCACCAGAAGGTGCGACGATACCTCGAGTTTCAGGTAACCGCAGTAGCCGACGATCGCCCAGATGGCGATGGCGTACCAGTACCACTCGATCACCGGCCCGCCCAGGGTGCTCGCCACTAGGGTCGAGGCCGAGATGCCGAAGAAGGTGTAGGTACAGGCCGACATCATCAGGTAGGTGAACACCGCCAGGAACGCCGAACCCAGCCCCGCCACCCGGCCCAGGCCGGCAGTGATGTAGGCGTAGTAGGCGCCCGGATTGGGCAGGAAGCGACTCATGGCGGTAAAGCCGGCGGCAAAGATGCCTACCAGCACCAGCCCGGACAGGTACACCGCCGGGGCGCCGATGCCGCCGAACATGACGATGATGGAAATATAGCCAGCCACGGTCACCAGCGGCGCCGCAAAGGCCAGCACCGCGCCCATCAGCCGGAACAGCCCCATGTCGCCTTCAAGGCCGTGGTTGACCAGGTCGACCGCGCGATGGCCATCCAAGGACGCACCGGCGCCGGGTGTGAACACCTGGCTGATGTTTTCAGTGGCCATCCTCGGCACACCGTCTGGGTGGAGATTGGAGAGATTGTTTGTCGTACTCACCGGATAACCCTTCTGTTGACCCTGAGAGGTAGTTGGGGATGCGGCGCCAGCGCCCGGTCCCGCGTGCAGCTGATGACTCGGCCCCGCAACCGGGACCTCGTGGGTGCTAAAAGTAGGGCCCGGCGCGTTGGCCAAACAGGTGCCGAAGGGTCATTTTGGGGGATCATTTGTGCTACCCGGCAATCCGTCCCGCCGAGCATATAGCCGGGCGAACCGCGCCGAAACCGGCGCGGTTGGTCGGACATGTCTATCCGCGACCCCCACGACAGAGAGGCAATGAAAAAGTTGACTTAGGTCAATCGACCGTGCTTTATAGGTCGCACGACCTGATCGACACAAATTCAGGCGCAGCGACACGTACCGACCTACCGCATTGTCCTTGCATTGCATCCATGATCCCCGGCCTGCCAAGACCGCGTCACCTGCAACTGTTCCAACCGCAGCCGCCATTGCGCGTTGCCCTGGAACGACTTGGCTAGCCGATGAGGGCCGTACAATGGTGTCAGTGCAAGCGTCACCCATCACTCCGGAAGACCGCGTCTTCTCCACCGTCGAACTGCAGGCGCTGCTGGCCCGCCATAGTGACGGGCGCGCGTCCCTGATGCCGGTGCTGGCACTCAACGGGGTGCACGCCGAGGCGCTGGACGACCCCGCTACCCGCCTGTCCCTGAGCCAATGGCTGGGTACCCTTACCGGCTGCTGCCATGACCGTCAGGATCCGCTACTGGCCCTGCGGGTAGGCCAACAGATGCACCTGACCGCCTACGGGATGCTCGGTTTTACCCTGCTCAGCAGCGCCTCGCTGCATGAAGCCCTGGACATCGCCAATCACTTCGGGCTGCTGGCCAACCTCAAGCACCAGCTGCATCTGCAGGTGGAGGGCGAGGTCGCCCACCTGTACCTGCGCGAGAACTTCGCCTTGCTGGGCACCGAGAAATACTTTTCCACCCTGCTCGAGAGCGCTAAGATCCTCACCCTGCTCGGTGACATGCTCGGCCACGGCTTCAAGGCCCACGCCCTGCGCCTCAACCTCAACGCCGAGCCGGGCGATGCCCAGGGTATTTCCCAGGCCCTGGGTGTCCCAGTGCAGGTCAACTGCCTGGACAACTGCATCAGTTTCAGCAGCCACTATGTCGACCAGCCGCTGCCCCAATGCCACGCCATGACCCACCAGTCGTGCAAGGCCCTGTGCAGCGCGCAGCTGCGTGAGCTCAGCCAGCGCTACGACCTCTGCTACCAGATCCAGAAGATGCTGCTGGGCTCGCCCAGCCGCATCCCGCCACTGCCCGAAGTCGCCTCGCGCCTGCACCTGTCGCCGCGCACCCTGCGGCGCAAGCTTGAAGCCGTCGGCAGTTCCTACAATTCGATCCTCGAAGACGTGCGCAAGAAACTCGCCATCCGCTACCTGCTCGACACACCTCTGACCACCGAGGCGATTTCCGAGAAGCTCAGCTACAGCGATGCCGCCAACTTCCGTCACGCCTTCAAGCGCTGGACCGGTACCGCACCGCGGGCCTTCCGCTCGCAGAACCGCGAGATCCACTGGAGCATGCCGCCCGCCTTCACCCTTCCCGGCGCCAATACCGGCGCACGGGTCCACGCCCACGCCTGATCAATCCGGGCTCGGCGCCGTATGGTTTGCGCATAAATAACAAAGGCGTTCATATGAACGCCTTTGTCGTTTGGAGCTCTGGGCAACTGATGCTTACAACCCTACCCTTACCTTCTTCTCGGCCAGTTGCTTGGCGTTGCGATAACCGCCGCGATAGCTCGTGGCGATCACCAGGCGCATCAGCACGTAGTACGCCGTGATACAGATCGCCAGCGTCGGAATGGACGCCCCCACATAACGGAACGTCGGCCCGACCTGCAGCGACAACGGATCGAACAGCATCAGGTACACGACCACGCCCAGCACGATGATCAGCATCGCCACCCAGTTGACCCCACCCCAGAACCAGTAGGCGCTCTGCTTGTCCTTGACGAACAGGTGGGCCGGCAACACCACCTGACGGCGCAGCAGCACGTAATCGGTGAGCATCACGGCAGCGATACCGATGAACATCGCACTGTTGTAGGCCAGCCAATTCATCACGTGACTGATCAGCCATTGAGTATTGAACGCGACCACCAGCCCTGGCAGCAGCAAGATGGCGACGATCAGATCCCAACGCATCCTGGCGAAGAAGCGGACCTGCTGCACCGACACCCCGGCAAAGTAGAAGAAGCTGAGCAAAGTGCCCAGGTTAGCCAGCAGCAACAACGACACGATCACCGTGCCCAGGCCGTTACCCGCGGTCTTGACCACCCATTCGGCAGGTTCGGTCGAGCCGGTGGCAATGGCCGCCAGCGCACCAACCGCCGAGGTGAACCCGGCGCCGATGACCCCGGCACCAACCAGCGAGGGGGTGATGAGGTGTTTGCGCTTGTGGATCAGCCGCGCGATGCCACCGAAGAACGGCACGCTGGTCAGCGCGTTGGACGCCCCGAACTCGACACCATAGGCCAGTTGCAAGAGCGGATCGGTGGCATAGGCCTGCTTGGGATCGACATTGGTGTGCAGCAGGTCGACCAAGCTGACATCGCGGGTGATCAGATACAGCAGCACGCAGGCGATGATCAGGATCGCCGGAGACGTGAAGCGCGTCAGCAAGGCGATCATCGCCGGGCCTTTCTTCAGCAGCAGCCAAACCAGCAGCAGCATCGCCACCGAAACGGCGGCAACGAAGCCGTTGTCGATCTCGCCACCGGGATTGAACAGGATCTGCTGCAACCGGCCGGCAACCTGCCCGGTCATGGCGATCAGCACAAAGGACCAGCCCAGCGTGGTGACCAGGATCAACGCCAGCAGCAGCGACGAACCGCGGGTGCCCATCGAGCTTTTGGATGCGTCCACCGGATCGACGCCGAGGCGGTAACTGATCAGTCCTGAGGCGACGTAGACCGGCGCCAGTCCGACGATCAAACCGATCAGATAGCCGAGGATGCCGATGCTGGTATTACCGATATAGGCAATAGAGGCGCCGAACAGGTAGTTGAAACTGGCGGCGCCGATCGCCACGCATGCGGCAACCAGGGTGCCGAAGCCCTTGTACAGGCGATCACTCCTTTGAATCGGCAAGCGCCCTGCCAGAGCCTCGCGCGTAGTGACCCCGCTCACCTCTGTATCCGAATGACTCATCTACTTCCCCATTACGAACGTAAAAAAACAGCCGATCTTCAGCGTTGCAACATGGCCACCACCGTATCTGCCATGGCCCTGTAGCCGGAGTTGTTGAGGTGCAGGTGGTCACCGCAATCGAATCTTGCAGCCAGCCGGGTCGGGTCGCGCGGATCACTCAAGGCAGCATCGAAATCAGCGACGCCATCGAAGCCCGCGGTATTACGCAACCAGTGGTTCACTGCTTGCCGATGCGACTCACCGGTGGCCGAGAAATAATCGAACAAGCCGGTGGTTCCGCCGGTCGGCGTCAAGGTACCCGCGTAGACCTTCAGGCCGCGTCCTCTGGCCCGGTCACGCACTTGCGCCAACGCGGCGCAGAGGATCTTGGCGTCGATCTGCTCCCCAGGCGCGCGCAAGACACCCGGCATATACAGGTCGTTCAGGCCGCACAATACGAACACCGCGGTCACGCCCGAAACCGCCAGCACATCACGGTCGAATCGGGCCAATAGCGCGTCGCCGTAGCCGCCATACAACAAGCGACCACCGCTGATTCCCTGGTTGACCACACACAGGCTCGCCGGCGAAAGCGCACGCAGGCGCGTGACCGCCTGGTCGGTCCAGCGGCCATAGCTGTCGGGAGTACTGCCGTCGCCGTCGGTGAGCGAGTCACCTATGGCGACCAGCACGGAAGGCGTGGTCGAATCCAGTACATCCACACCTGACAGGATGTAACGACAATCCAGTATCTGCTCAGGCTCGAAGGCCTGGTGCGCGACAAAATTGCCAGGCGCCGACAACCAAGCGGTTTCGCTGCCTTGACGATGCAGCGTTCTGGCCGCTTCATCGGCACGCTCGATATACAGACTGACCAACCAGGTGGAATCAGCGTCTGACGACAGCTCGACAGGGTCAGAGACCCATTGGGTGCCCGCTGCGATAACGATCCCGGCGCTACCCGCAAAAGTGATTGCTCTGCCAGGGCCGGCATGGCCGCCGTCAGCACCTGCCGGGGCCATGTACGCGGCGCCAATATGGATAGGCCGCAAGCCATATTCATTGGAAAGCCACACTCGCAAGGCACTGCCTGAGCTGCGCAGTTTCACCAACTGTCGCAAGGTCACCCCGTCGAGCCGCGGCACCACATAGGGATAGGCGACCAGTGGGTCATTCAAGGATTGCATTGCCGCGCGCCAGGTCGCCGTCCAGCGTGAAGCCGGGACCAATGGCGATGAAGTGATGTGGTTTGCCATCAGAGGTAGATGAAGCCCACCAAGGCCCACAGCATGATGCCGACGACGAACCAGCTGGCAGCCGTGACGAGAATCGAACCGGTCGGCTGGCGGGTCTCGTCCAGCATATTCTCGGGGGAGTCCAACGCGACCAGGCTTTTCACCAGGTCGAGGTCGAGATCGCCAATGGATTCGTCAATCAAGAAAGGATGATCGCCCAGTAGATGAAAGCTGGATGCGTCACGCATAGGGTGCTCCTGAAACTGAAGAAGGCAGGATTTCCAAGGAATCATTATTGTTCTGGCAGACAGTGGCGCCCGTATTCCAGAGCGCGCATCTGGCGTGGGCGGATTATGCCCGTGCCGAGGATGGCCAACAGGTGCATAACGGCCATTCTGCACAAGGTGCAAGGTCAGCTCGGACGAAAGCCCTCATAAGCGGCCGGTAGTTCGTCCGCCTCGTGACCCTTGCTCACGGCCTGGTCTACGTAACCCGAAAACAACTTCAACAGGCTATGTTCGATACCCATGTTCTTGGCCCGATCGACCAACGACTGCACACCCAGGGAATGCACATGGATCGACGCTTCGTTGCCGGAGTAATCCTGACGGTCGATGGCGTCGATGGTGCGCTTCCAGGCGCTTTCGATCACCGGTTTGAACGCTTGCAACGCCGTGGCGAAATCGTTGATATCGAGGTGCTCGGCCTGAAGCATCGCCGCGCTTTGCATCAAGGCGAAGGTGTTGCCGTAGTACATGGTCAGCAGGGTGCCGTCGAGCACATTGGACGAGCCAGGATTTTCACCCACATACGTCATGCGCCCGCCCAGCAGCATCATCTCCTGGTCACAGCTGTCCCACACCGCCTTGGGCCCCGAGACCAGCAGCATGCATTCAGCGGTGCCGACCTTGGTGGGGTAATCCATGATCGCGCCGTCCAGGTAATCCAGGCCGATCTCCGCTGCCCACTGGGCACCTGCCAGGGCCTGTCGGGCGTCACCGGTGGTGAACTGCACCAGAGTTTTGCCCTTGAGCAACGGCGCGATGTCGTCCTGCAGGAACAGGTCGTTGGTGCTGGCGTAATCGGATAGGCACACGATGATCAGTTCGGAGGCCTTGAGCGCCTTGACGAAACTGGCCTGCGCCACCGCGCCCAGGGCCACCAAGGGTTCGGCCTTGGCGATCGAGCGGTTCCATACCGTGACCTGCAGGCCTGCGTCGATAAAGGGTGGTACCAATGCCGCGCCCATTTGCCCAAGACCGATGAACGTCACGTTCGAATGTTTCATGGTGGATTTCCCTTCAAGTGGTATGCGTTCAGGTGCTTTGCGTCGACGCCAGTGCGCCGGCATGCCAAGACTCTAGGCATCCCCCCGCCTGCGCAAAAGGTGATTTGCGGCCAACAAAATGACCCTGGCGGGACACCTCGGCCAACCACCACGCTGGCCGCCCCCCCTTGCTAAGTTGGCCCCTGCTCACCTGTTGGCCGTCGCCATCGGGCACCTAATATGGCCCCTGACACAGCCCCGCAGACAAGCGGCCCGTACGCAGCGCCGAGGGGCATGATTCCATCCACTGAAGAGAGAGCGAGCGATGACTATCATCAAAGCAGACCACATCATGTTGAACGACCCGGCGCACGTCCGGTTGGCGCACGATCCCAAGTACGGTCACGGTTCGGCTTTCATCCACGGCACCTATGTCGACATCGACAACGCCGGCATCCCGATATCCGATCTGGGGTTCACCCAGGCCGACGCCTGCTACGACGTGGTCAGCGTCAGCAAGGGTTATCTGTTCCGCCTTGAAGATCACCTGGAGCGCTTCGAAAACGCCTGCCGCAAGTTCCAGTTGACCAACCCCTACAGCAAAGCCGAAACCATCGAGATCCTCGAGAACCTGATCAAACAGGCTGGGACCAAGGAAGCTTACGTATGGTGGGCCGTGACCCGCGGCTTCATGCCCGATGGCAACGACCGCATCAATCCGGTCGCCTACGAAAACCGTTTTTATGCCTTCGTGGTGCCGTACGTGTTCATCTCCGACGACGAACAGCGCGCCCGCGGCATCGATGTCATGGTCAGCAAACTATTCATCCGTATCCCACCGAAAGCGGTCGATCCTACCGCCAAGAACTTCCACTGGATGGATCTCAAGCTGTCTCTGTTCGAAGCCCAGGCGGCGCAAAAAGAATGGTCGATCCTGTGCGATGCCGACGGCTACCTGACCGAAGCGCCGGGCTCGAACATCTTCTTCATCAAGGACAGTGCGCTGTACACCCCGGATTCCGGCTGCCTGGAAGGCATCACCCGCAAGACCACCCTGGAGCTGGCCAAGGAGCTGGGCCTGCCGCTGCACGTCGAGCGAGTGCACGTCGAGCAACTGCTCAATGCCGACGAGGCTTTCCTGACCTCCACTGCCGGTGGCGTGATGCCGATCAACAGCGTCGACGACCGCGTGCTGGGCGGCAAAGCTGGCCCGGGTGAACTGACCACCCAACTGCACAACCTGTACTGGACCAAGCGCTGGGACGGGTGGTTGGGTACTGCGGTTGACTACGACACCCCGGCAAAGGTCTGACCCGAGCCGCCATCCAGCGGCGGCCCCAAGGCCGCCGCCACCCACTCGCAGAGGAATGTCCATGTCCCGAACCAATCCTTCCGTCAGCGTTCTGGGCCTCGGTGCCATGGGCGGCGTGCTCGCTCAAACGCTGCTGCAATCCGGTTGTGCGGTGACCGTATGGAACCGCAACGCGGAACGCGCGGCACCTGTGGTAAAAGCGGGTGCGATCCTGGCTGTAGACGTGCAATCAGCACTGCAGGCCAGCGACCTGATCGTCATCTGCATGATCGACAAGGCAACCTCCGAGACCGTGCTGTCGAGCCTTGGGCCGACCTTCGATCTGGGTGGCAAGACCCTCGTCAACATGAGCACCGGTACCGTCGCCGACGTCGAACGCCTTGCGCGCTGGGCCGACGAGCACAACGCGCGATACCTGGATGGCGGCATCCTCTGCTATCCCAAGGATATCGGCGCGGCAAAGACCGCGATTCTGTATTCCGGCCACCCGCAAGCCTGGGAAGAACACCAACTGACCCTGAAAATCCTGGCCGGCAATCCCCACTACCTGGGCGCCGACCCGCAAGCCTGTACCCCGACCTACCTGGCGCTTTACGCCTTCTATTTCGGCGCCTTCGCCGCCTGGCTCGAAGGCACGGTGCTGGCTTCATCCGCTGGGGTTTCGGTGGATGACTTCAAGCATCTGTCGTCGATCATGACCGACATGCTGGTGGACGGCATCGACACTGCCGCCGACCGCATCACCGCGGGCGAATACGGGGGCGAACAGGCCTCGGTGGATGTCCACGTCGCCGGCCAGGAAGTGGTCCTCGATGCCCTGGTGAGCGCCAAGGTGCCCCACGCCAGCACCGATGCCTACCTGAGTTACTGCCGCCTGGCCCAGGCCGCCAGCATGGGCGATCAGGATATCGCCGCCGTCTACAAAGCCATGCAACCCTGAACAACGTCCAACCACAGAGCGCTTCATCATGACCATTGCAGCCCGCCCGCTTCACCCTCAGCGCGTCGCCATCATCGGCCTCGATCACTTCGGCAGCAGCATTGCCCGCACGCTGTCGCAGCAGGGCTTTGCAGTGGCCGGCCTGGACCCTCTGCGCAACAACCTGGTGGCGCCCTGCGAGGGCTTCACCCTGCTGCGCAACCTTGAACAGGCCGTCGAGAGCAGCGACGTGGTGATCACCTGCTTCCGCGACCAACTGCTGATGAGCGCGCGGCTGTGCAGCCCGGAAACCACCTTCGGCCTGCACGGCAAGGCGCTGATCAGCTTCAACACCACCCAGACACGCCCGGCCTCCTCGGCGCGCTCCATGGGCGAGTGGGCGCACAGCGAGCACATCGACTATCTGGAGATCAGCCTCAGTGGCCAGGCCGACAGCATCGGCCGGAGCGACTGCGAGCTGGTATGCGCCGGCCCGCGGCGTGTGTACGAGCGCCTCAAGCCACTGTGCCGCAGCCTCGGCGCCTCGTTGACCTATCTGGGCAGCGACTGTGGCGCCACGCTGGAACACCGCCCCGAAACAGTCTGCGGATAACCCCTCACGCAGCTCCTCAGTGACATCCCGGCTCTGCCTCCCTCCTGAACGCCGCTGTGCATCAACGAAAAGCTCACTCCGAAAAGTGAGCTTTTTTTGTCAGAAACGCATATTTGTCACTTGACCTAGGTCGATTGACCGAATCTAATCGGTCACTCGACCTATGTGATCGCCTGGCGCTCCCCTCGGTCTTGGGTGCAGACGCAATTCCTACCTGATAGACCAACAAAAACAGGGTTCCGCGTGCCGGACCCGAAAGGTCAGGAGATAAAAAATGAGGTCAAAGACCCGTTGTGAAAGCGTTGCCCCGAAGCGTGCAGAAACACCTTTTTTCGCTGTTTTCAATGTATCCGCTTGTATCGGCGTGGCATCCCCTATCGATGCCTTGTTCGTACACGGAGCTCCCCGGCCTGCCCAAGCCAATGCGTCGAATTTGGAATGCGTTTCTCCAGGTTGAATTCGATGTGGATATCTCCTCTCGATTGCGCCTCGGCGCGATCCATTTGCGTGATTATCGCTGTGAGGGCTGCATGATGGGACTGATCGACACTACACCTGTAACGTGCGACGACAAGATTTTCTCCACCGCGGAAATCCTCGCCGCCGCCAATGCCAGCGGCTGTGACGAGCACCAGCTTGGCCAATGCCTGGCAGTCGGCGGCCTGACCCTGGCCGATCTGCATAACCCTCAGAGCAGAATCTCGCTCAATCAGCACGCGCTGATCCATGGCGCCCTCCATCGCAGCTGCAACAACCCGTTGCTGGGTCTGGAAACAGGCAAGCGCCTGCACCTGACCTCCTACGGCATCGTCGGCTTCGCCCTGCTCAGCAGCGCCACCCTGCGTGAAGCGCTGACCGTTGCCGCGCAGTTCGGACTGCTGATGAACTTCAAGCTCGGCCTGCACATCAATGACGATGACGACAGCGCGCGCCTCGAACTCAACGATCAGTATGGCTTGAGCAACAACCAGCAAGGCTTCTGGTACTACCTGGAAACCTCCAAGCTCCTTACCTTGCTGCAGGACATCCTCGGCCTGGGCTTCCAATGCGAAGGCATCGACCTGGCAATCGACGCCCCGGCCGATGAACAAGTCCGCGTTAGCGACAGCCTGGGTATCGACGTGCGCTTCAATTGCCAGCGCACTGCCATCCGCTTCGCCGGGCATTGGCTCGACGCCAAATTGGCCCAGGCCAGCAGCATCACCCATGCCAGTTGCAAGGCCACGTGCCAGGCACAGATGCGCGAAGTGGTGCAGAAATACGACCTCAGCTATCAAGTGCAGAACCTGCTGCTGGCCTCTGGCCAATGCATCGCCTCGCTGTCGGATATCGCCGATCGCCTGCATCTGTCGCCGCGCACCCTGCGCCGTCGCCTCGACGCGCTGGGCACCTCGTACAACGCCCTGCTGGTGGAAGTGCGCAAGAAGTTGGCCATTCGGTATCTGCTCAACACGCCGATGACCACCGAGGCGATTTCCGAGCTGCTCAACTACAGCGATGCCGCGAACTTCCGCCACGCCTTCAAGCGTTGGACCGGCCGCTCGCCGCGCGAGTACCGGGTGCTCAACAACGGCGGCAAATATGCCTTGCGCTTCGGCCATGGCAATAGCAGCAGCGTACCGCTGCACTCGCCGGCTGCCTGGGCCGAACAGAGCATGGCCGCGGTCGGTTAAGGCCGCCTACGCAGCCCCTACCACGCATCACTCCCTACAAGGAACACATCGATGGACATGAAACTGGCAGGCAAAGTCGTGGTGATCACCGGTGCGAGCACCGGCCTGGGCCGCGGCATCGCTCTCAAACTGGCCGCCGAAGGTGCCCATCTGGTGATCGGCGATATCGCCGAGGCCAGCAATCCCAACGGCTTCGACGAACAGCCTGAACTGACCACCAGCCAACTGATCGGCCAGCGCGGCGGCCAGGCCCTCTTTCAACCGTGCGACGTGACCCGTCGCGACGACCTGACCCGCCTGGTGCAGGCCGCGACCGAGCGATTTGGCCGCATCGACGTGATAATCAACAACGCCGGCGTCTACCGCGACGGCAAGTTGATCCATGATTTTAGCGAGGAAGAACTCGACCTGTGCCTGAACGTCAACGTCAAAGGCACCTTCTTCGGCGCCCAGGCGGCCGTGACCGCGTTCCTCGCTCAAGGCGGTGGCGGCAATATCATCAATTTGGTGTCCACCGCCGGCTTGGGCGGCCACCCTTGGCAGTCGGTGTACAACATTTCCAAGGCGGCCCAGGCCAACATGACCCGTTGCCTGGCGATCGAATACGGTCACCATGGCATTCGCGTCAATGGCATTTGCCCTACCTATGCCAAGACCGCCCTCACCCGCGCCCTGATGGAGCAACCGGGGTACGCCGATGACTTCGCCGAGACCATCCCACTCAAGCGCTGGGGCGAAATCGATGACGTTGCCGACCTGGCGGTTTTTTTGGCCTCGGAGCGCTCCAGTTATATTCATGGCGACCTGATCCGCATCGATGGCGGCGAGACCTTGTCGCGCTATTCGGTGTAAAGCCAGATCCCTCCTTTACCTGACTGCCTGCTATGGAACCGAGCCCATGAGTACCTTCAAGCCGTTTACCTTCGATACCGTCGCCTCAATCGTCACCGAATGGGGTGCTGCGCGGCGCGTCGGCGAGATTCTCGGCAGCTGGACCGAGTCGCGCAACTTGCTGATTGTCACCGACAAGTTCCTGCACAGCAACGGCCTGCTGGATGCCGCCAAGGCTTCGCTGCTAAAGGCCGGCTTCACCCTGAGCGTCTTCGACGACGTGGTCGCCGATCCGCCCGAGTCGGTGCTGCACGATTGCGTCGGCCAGGCGCGCGCCGCCAACGTCGACCTGGTACTGGGCCTGGGGGGCGGCTCATCCATGGACATCGCCAAGCTCGCCGCCGTGCTCATCCCTTCGAGCCAGCAGCTGGCCGATCTCTACGGCATCGGCCAGGTCAAGGGCAGCCGCTTACCGCTGGTGCAGATCCCGACCACTGCAGGTACCGGTTCGGAGGTCACCAACATCACCATCCTGACCACCGGCGAAACCACCAAGATGGGCGTCGTGGCGCAGCAGTTGTACGCCGACAAAGTCATCCTCGACGCCGAGCTGACCACCGGCCTGCCAGCGCTGATCACCGCCGCCACTGGCATCGACGCCATGGTGCACGCTATCGAGGCCTACACCAGCCGCCGTCGCAAGAATCCACTCTCCGACGCCCTCGCCCGCGAAGCCCTGCGGCTGCTGGCGAACAACCTGGTAGCCACCTGCGAAGACGGCAACAATCGCCCGGCACGCGAAGCCATGCTGCTGGGCGCAACCCTGGCCGGCCAGGCCTTCGCCAACGCGCCAGTGGCCGCCGTGCATGCCTTGGCCTATCCGCTGGGCGGCCATTACCACATCCCCCATGGCCTCTCCAACGCACTGATGCTCGGCCCGGTATTGCGCTTCAACCTCAGCGCCGCCGCGCCGTTGTATGCCGAGCTGGCCGACGTGCTGCTGGGCCCCAGCGACGGCACCGTCACTGACCGCGCGACAGGCTTCGTGGCGTTCATGGATGACCTGATGAATCGCTCCGGTGCGCCGCGCCGCCTGCGGGACGTCAAGGTCACCGAGGACAGCCTGGCGCTGCTGGCCAGCGATGCCATGAAGCAGGAACGCCTACTGCAGAACAACCCCGTAGAGCTGTGCGAAGCCGATGCGCTGGCGCTCTACCAGGCCGCCTTCTAACCCAGGCGCTTCGACTTCTTCCAGCGTCTAAAAACAAGGACCAAGCTCATGTTGAACGCAGCACAATCGACCTACGACATCGTTATCCTGGGTGCCGGCTTCGGCGGCCTGGGCATGGCCGCCCAACTGAAAATGCAGGGCATCGACAACTTCATGGTGCTCGAGCGCGGCAACCGCATCGGCGGCGTGTGGCGCGACAACGCCTACCCCGGCGCGGCCTGCGACACCGAATCCCACCTGTACTGCTACAGTTTTTTCCCGCACCTGCGGGTCAGCAAGATGTACGCCGAGCGCGATGAGCTGTTGCGCTACATGGACGCCCTGGCCGCACATTACGAAGTGCTGCCGCACGTTCAGTTGAACAGCGAACTGACCGAGGCGCGCTGGGATGACAGCGCCCAGCGCTGGGCCTTTGTACTGGCCGACGGCTCGCACCTGCAAGGGCGCTTCTTCGTCCCCGCCTGGGGTCAGTTGAACAAGCCGGCGATCCCCGCCTTCAAGGGCCTGGACAGCTTCGCCGGGCAGTACTTCCACTCCGCACAATGGCCGGACGATGCACAACTGGCCGGTAAGAAAGTCGCCAGCATCGGCGCCGCCGCCAGCGCCGTGCAGTACGTGCCAGAAGTGGCGAAGGAGGCCGCACAGTTGACCGTGTTCCAACGCAGCGCCAACTGGATCATGCCGCGCAACCAGATCGTCTTCACCCAGGAACAGCTCGATGCCTATAGCGCCAGACCCGAGTTGTTCCACGAGAGCCGCCGCGACCTGCACGCCTTTCGCGAGAACGGTTTTGCCCGCACCCGCCACGGCACCGACGCGCAGCAGGAAGGCATCAAAATAGCCAGCGGTCACCTCGCCGCCCAGGTGCCGGACGCCGAGCTGCGCGCCAAGCTCACCCCCGACTACGAGTTCGCCTGCAAGCGCATCCTGCGCTCCGACGACTACTACCCGGCCTTGATACGCAGCAACGTCAGCCTCGAAACCACCGCCATCGACCACTTCGCGCCCCAGGGCATCGTCGACAAGAACGGCACCCTGCATGAATTCGACGTGGTGATCTTCGGCACCGGCTTCGAGAGCCAGGCCTTTCAGGGCGACCTTCAAGTGATCGGCCGTAACGGCCAGACCCTGCACCAGCGCTGGCAGAACGGGGCCGAAGCCTACCTGGGCATGACCGTACCGGGATTCCCCAACCTGTTCATGATCTATGGCCCGAACACCAACCTGAACCACAACTCGATCATCACCATGCTGGAAATCCAGCAGCGCTACATCATCCAGGCCGTGCAGTGCCTTGAAGCACCGGCTTTGGACGTCACCGAAGAAGCCTTCAGTGCCTACAATGACGCGCTGCAGACAAACATGCAGTCTTCAGCGTTCTCCTCCGATTGCTCCAGCTGGTACAAGAATGCCGCCGGCAAGGTAATCAATAACTGGTCGGGCACCGTGGATGAATACCGCGCTCTGGCCACCGACTGGCGCGCGAGCGACTACCATCTGTTGGGTTTTTACAGCGAGGTCGTCTCATGAGGCAACGCATTGCACTGGACCTGGTCGCCGCCGATGCGGTGGACCTGGTCCGCGCATTTCGCGACAACGGCGAGGTGTCCTTCAAGGATGTCCCTCTGGCCGATGCTCGGGCCAACTACCTCAAGGTCTGCTCCGCCAATGGGGTGGCCTGGGAAGCGGTCGCCGAAGTCAGTACGCTGGCCTATCCGGTCATCCAAGGCAATGCCGCCTTGCGCCTATATCGCCCGGCAGGCAGCGCTGCCGACACGCTGACCCCATGGGTGTTGTTCATCCATGGCGGCGGTTGGGTGATCGGCAACCTCGACAGCCACGACAGTCTCTGTCGCAGCTTGGCCAACCAGTCCGGCGCCAGTGTGGTGGCGGTGGATTATCGCCTGGCGCCGGAGCATCCCTTTCCCGCGCCGCTGGACGACTGCCGGGCGGCGCTACAGTTCGTACGCGACAATGCCAGCGCTCTGCGGCTGGATCTGGACAACGCCGTGGTGGCCGGGGACAGCGCCGGCGGCAACATGGCCACAGTGCTGGCCAACCATCCGGCGTATCAGGTCGAGGGGATCGCGTTCAAGGCGCAGGTGCTGTTCTATCCGGTCACCGACCTGACCGCCAGCCACGGCTCGTATCAACGGATCACTGACGGTTTCTCGCTGACGGCCAAGTCGATGTACTGGTTCCGGGAGCAGTATGTGCCCGCAGGTCAGAACCTGAGTGACGCGCGGCTATCGCCACTGCTGCATGCCGAGGGGCGCACGCAGCCGGATCTGTTCATCCTTACGGCGGGGCATGACCCGCTTGCGGATGAGGGCATCGCCTATGCCGCCGCGGCGGCCAGGGCGGGTACGGCGGTGGTGCATCACCACCTGCCCCGCCATGCCCATGGGGTAATGACCAACGCCGGCAGGATCGAGAGCGGCCGACGGTTGCTGGCCGAGGCGGCGGGGTTTATTGCCGATCGAGCGAAGGTTTCGCGCTGACGGTAACGGCCCCTTTGCGGGCAGAGCCCACTCCCATAGGTGCACACCCTGCCAATGCGGGAGCGAGTTCTGGTCGCGAAAGGGACGGCAAAAACTGCACTAAATTGCGCTGTCGCATCGATTTACGGCGAGGATGTTTGCTCCCTCGCCTCAGGTACCTTGCTCGATCAGGACTGGGCCACCTGCGCTTTGCCCGCTGCCATCGAACCCGCCAATCCCAGCACCGGAGCGAGCAGGAACACCAGCGGCAGATGATTGATCCACCACTGATCACTGCCCGTCATTACCGCGTAGTTGTCGATCATCATCAAGAACGCCACCAGCATGCTCACCCCACCCAGCAACGGCGCGATCGCTGTGCTCCATAGCGGCTCACCAAAAGGCTCGCGCCGAAAATAGCGAAAGACCGCAAAGCTGGTCAGACACTGCAACAACACGATGCCCAGCACGCCCATACCGAACAGCGCCACGCCCATCTGCAGATACGGGTGCTGACCCGCGGCGACAAAGGCCACAGTCACGCCCGCCACCAACGCCAGTTGCACCACCGTGCCGTTGAACGGCGAGTGATATTTGGGGTGAGTCTTGCCCATCCATGCCGGCAGGATGCCGCTGCGCGCCAGCGAAAAGTGATAGCGCGCCGCGCTCATGTGTAACGCCAGGAAGCCGGCGAACAGACTGGTGATCACCAGCACCTGCATGACCTGCGTCGCCAGGGTGCCGACGTATTGCGTGTTGATGATGAACAGGAACGACGCCGGATCGGCCGCCGCAGTGGCCTTGGCCTGTTCGACACCCGCCGCAGAGACCATCGCCCAGGTAGTGGTCAGGTAGAACACCGCGATCAGGGCAATGGCGATATAGGTCGCGCGCGACACCGTGCGCCGTGCATCGCGGGCCTCTTCCCCGTAGATCACCGTTGCCTCGAAACCGATGAACGAGCCCAGCCCGAGGATCAAGCTCAGGCCCGCGCCGCTGCCCAGCACCAGGGAGGGATTGAACACCTCCAGGGAGAAGCCGTGAAAGCCTTTGTCCCACAGCACCGCCAAGTCGAAGGCGAATAAGCTGATCACCTCCAGCAACAGGGCGATAGCCAGCACCTTGGCGCTGGCACCGACATCGAGGTAGCCCAGTATCAAGGTCGCGGCCAGCCATAACACGCCGAACCACTGCCAACCGATGTCGATGCCGGTCAGGTCCTTGAGCACCAGGCTGCTGAAGAACGACAGGCTGCCGAAGGTGCCGATGGTAATCGCGTTGTAAGTCATCACCGCCAGCCAGGCGGCGATGCGCCCTGCCCGCTCGCCGAAGCCGGCGCTGATATAGGCGTAGAACGCCCCGGCGTTGGTGATGCGCTGGCTCATCTTCAAATAGCCCACGGCGAACACCGAAAAGATTAGCGCCGCGACGATGTAGGTGCCAGGCGTACCGGCGCCGGTACCTAGGGCGATGGACAGCGTGGTCAGCGACACCACGATGCCCATGGGCGCGACTGCGGCCAGCACCAGCAGCACCAGATCCTTGGTGTCCAGGGTGTCGCGTTTAAGTGAACTGTCTGCGGGATGCGACATGATTTCAGGGCCTCGAAAACAGAACGGAACGGCCCAAGGCTAACGTCGCAGCGCCGCTGTTCAACAGGTTTCCAGCGGCCAATTTCGCTTCGCCCGGCGACCTCCCCAGCCATTTCCAACAGCGTGTACGCGTTGTCCGTTTCGCACCTGTTAATGCCCGCAGGGGCTTTTTAGACTCTTAGGCGAGACACCTTGCACGAGGGAGTTTCCCTCTGTTCAACCCCTGCTTGCCGATGGAGGCGACTCAATGCGATTCAACAATAAAATAGCCATTGTCACGGGTTCCAGTTCCGGCAACGGCCGCGCTATTTCCCTGGCGCTGGCGGCCGAAGGCGCCCGCCTGGTGTGCTCCGACCTCAAAAGCAGTGCCCGTCCGGAAGGTTTCGAGAGCGACCGGCACTTCGACACCGATCAACTGATCCGTGACAACGGCGGTGAAGCCATCTTCATCAAGGCCGACGTCTCTCGCTACGCTGACATGGAAGGGCTCGTAGCGGCCGCCGTCGAGCGCTTCGGGCGCCTGGACATCATGATCAACAACGCTGGCGTGGCGGTGGAGCTCAAGACCATTGTCGAAGAAACCGAAGCCGATTACGACCTGACCATGAACGTCAATACCAAGGGCACTTGGCTGGGCTGCAAGTTCGCGATCACCCAGATGATGAAGCAGGACGTCAGCGACACCGGTACCCGCGGCAAGATCGTCAATATCTCTTCGATCGGCGGCCTAGTGGGCCTGGCCCAGGAGGCGTCCTACTGCGCCTCCAAGGGCGCGGTCAACAACCTGACCCGGCAACTGGCGGTGGACTTCGCCGCGCACAAGATCAACGTCAACGCCGTGTGCCCGGGCTTTCTCGCCACGGCCATGGTGCGCCAGGAACTGGACGATCCGGAGATCAGGACACTGCTCGAAAACCTCACGCCCTGGCCGCGTATCGGCAACGTTCAGGACGTCGCCAAGGCGGTGACCTTCCTCGCCTCCGAAGACGCCCAGTGGATGACCGGTTCACTGCTGACGGTGGACGGCGCCTATACCGCTCAGTAAATCGCCTATAAGCCGAAGTTTCGCGGGCAGAGCCCGCTCCCACCGGTGTACACCGCTCAACCGCGGGAGCGAGTTCTGCACGCGAAACTCTTTCATTGTCGAGCATAAAAAAGCGGCGCTACCGAAGGGCAGCGCCTCTTTTTTCATTGCCGAGCCATCAGCCCTCGGCAGCTTCCTTGACCGCCTGACGCGCGGCATGCTCGGTTGCGGCGATAAAGCCATCGACGTCCGCTTCGGTCATGACCGTCGACAGGAACGCCTTGCCGGTCTTGGCGATGTGATAGCCCTCGAGCACCAGATTGCGCTGCAGGCGTGTCACCCACTTGGACTCCTCCTCGCTGGAATAGCCGCTGCGGTAATCAGCGATTTCGCGCTGATGACCGAACACCATGAACATCGAGGAGAAACCGGTAACCTGACCCGGGAAACCGGCCTTGGCGAACGCTTCGGTAACTCCGGCGCGCAGGCGATCACCCAGCACGTCCAGGCGATCGGATTCGGCCTGGGTATACAGGTCGAGGCAGATCTTGCCCGCGGTCATGGTGATCGGGTTGGCAGTGAAGGTACCGCTCCACGGCAGCAACGGCTTGCCCTCGCGGTGATCGAACACCTGCATGAACGAGCGCAGGCCGGCTACGGCGCCCACCGGGAAGCCACCACCGATGATCTTCGCCAACACGGTGAGGTCCGGCTTGATGTTGAAGCGCGTCTGCGCGCCGCCGCGGTGGACGCGGAAGGTGATCACTTCATCGAGGATGAACACGGCGCCGATCTCGGTCGACACACGGCGGATCATCTGGATGAATTCCTGGGTGACCGGAACGAAACCGAAGTAGCTCGGTGCCGGGTCGATCAGGATCGCGGCGATGGCGTAGCGGTTGGCGAGGATGATGCGCTCGGCCGCTTCGACGTCATTGAACGGAATCACCACCACGTCGTTCTTGACGCCTTCGGGCACGCCCTTGGAATAGCCCGTGGACTTGGGGTCATCGCCCCAGTTTTCCGGGGACGAGTCCAGGCTCACTTCGGCATAGTCGTACGAGCCGTGGTAAACGCCTTCGCATTTGACGATTTTCGAGCGGCCAGTGAACGCCCGTGCCGCCTTGATCGCGCACATCACCGCTTCGGTACCGGAGTTGGAGAAGCGAATCCATTCAAAGCTCTCGGCGCGTTCGCACACGGTTTCGGCCAGGGCCACTTCGGGCTCGGTCGGCAGCGTGAAGGCGGTGCCCTTGGTGACCTGCTCCTGGATTGCCGCGACGATCGCCGGGTGTGCATGGCCGTGGATCAAGGACGCGAAGTTGTTCAGCAGGTCGAGCCGGCGCGTACCGTCTACATCAGTGACATAGGCACCCGAGCCACTGCCGGCATAGACCGGGAACGGCTCCTGCCAGGGCAGGATGCGGGTGATGCCACCTGGCATGACCTTGGTGGCGCGGTCGTAGAGGGCTTTGGAGCGACTGTGGTTTTCGGGCCATTTTGCAGCGGACATAGTGGGATTCCTTGAAGCTGTCTTGAGTACGGCGCGCGGACCGGGTTTTAGTAAAGGGTTACAGGTGGCGCTTGAACCACTCCAAGGCAGCGCCGCTGGAGGCTTTGAATTCACTCAGGTACGGATCGAAGTGACCGCAGTTCAGCAGCACCAGGTGCTTGGGCATCAAGGCTGTTTCGTACGCCTTGAGCGCGGCATCCGGCACCGTGACGGTGTCCTTGAGGGCGACGATCAGTTGCAGTGGCGTCGGACTGATGCGGTCGATGGCATAACCGGGCTCGTACTCGTTGAGCAGCTCGATGCTCTTGAGCGTGACCTCGTTGCGCCAGGCCGGAGCCACGGTATCGCCGCTCTGGGTGAAGAAATCGTAGCAGTCCTGGCCAGGCAAGGCGCAATCGGCTTTCGGGTCCTCGGCCACCACCTCCATCAGCAGCGGCTCTTCGCCGGCGTAACGGGCGGCGCGATCGGCCTCGAAGGCTTCGATCAGGCCGGGCATCAAGTCAGGGCGCACGGCCATGCGCACATCGGCCGAGCCGCTGATGGCCGGCACCTGGGACGATACGCATTTGACCCGACGGTCGAACGCCGCCACCTGCAATACGTGGCCGCCGCTGTAGCTCGAGCCCCACACGCCGATGCGCGATGCATCGATGTTGTCCAGGCTGCTGACATAGGTGATGGCGTCGCGGTAATCGCGCACCTGCAACTGCGGATCGGCCTCCTGGCGCGGCAGGCCTTCGCTGGCGCCGAAATTGCGGTTGTCGAAGACCAGCACCGCGAAGCCGTTTTGCGCGAACAGCTCAGCATAACGATCCAGGTACTGCTCCTTGACCGCGGTAAAGCCATGGGCCATGACGATCACCGGGTGCTGGCCTGCCGCGCCTGCCGGCACATATAGCCAACCTTTCAAGATCAGGCCGTCGGTGGTCTTGAAGCTGATATCGCTACGCATGGGCATCTCCTGCAATGGGCGAACCGGGCATCACGCCGGCCTTTTTCAGCAGATGGTGCGGGCGCGCGGCAACGGCGGACAGGTTCGCGGTGGCCAAACTTCTGTGCACACCAGCCAAATCTGGCGGTGGCCGTCAAAGCGCAGATAAATGGCCTCTGTCCACCTGTTTGGCCCCATTGGCCGGTCCTACTATCGGTCCATGCCTTGCGACATCGCGCAAGTCACTCAGCGTCCCATACGACTGGAGAACCTCATGCCCGCCCCCCAGATCCAAGCCCAAGCGCCCACCCTGACTCAACTGCGTGAAGTCCCCGCAGGTACCGCCCCCGAGATCGTCAAGCAGATCATCGACGAAGACGGCGGCGTGATCATCAAGGGCCTGTTCAGCGCCCAGGTCGACCGCTTCAATGCCGAGATGGACCCGATCGTCGCCGACTGGGCCTCGGGCAACAGCACTTGCCCGCAATGGATGCAGGAGTTCACCGGCAAGAAGACCAAGCGCGTGACCCAGTTGATCCGCCGGAGCAAGACCTTTCGCGAAGAGATGCTGGACCACGACATTCTGCTGTCGTACATCGACACCATGATGCTCGAAACCAGCGATGCCTACTGGATGAACGCCGCGCAGATCATCGAGATCCAGCCAGGCGAAAAACGTCAATACCTGCACCGCGACCTGGAAAACTACCCGGTATTCCGCAGCCTCGGCCCAACCGGTCCGGAGGTCATGTGTAACTGCTTGGTGGCGCTGTCCGAGTACACCGAAGAGATGGGTGCCACGCGTATCATTCCGGGTAGCCAGGCCTGGCCCAACTTCAACGATCGCGAGCGCATTGAGAACAGCGCGACCATCCCGGTGGTGATGGAAAAAGGCGACGCGTTCCTGTATTCCGGCAAGGTCGTGCATGGCGGTGGCGCCAACGTCTCCAACCGCCCGCGCCGCGCCTTGGCCCTGGCGTTCTGCCCCGGCTGGCTGGTTCCCGAAGAAGCCTACCCGTTCGCCGTACCGCTGGAGATGGCCCGCACGCTGAGCAAGCGCGGCCAGCAACTGACCGGCTTCCGTTCGCAGCACAACGAGAAACTCGGTGGCGGCACCTTGTGGAGCCTGGACTACGTCGAACTGGCCAAGGTCCTCGAACTGGACTGATCGCCAGCCGCTCGCGCACGTGCTCACTCGCACGTGCCTGGTCAACGCTATGCTCAATCAGGAAATGTGAATGCCGGGCTCGAATGATTCGCTAACGACAAGAGATGTGCATTTTCAGCTGCATTCCTTCGCCCATGCCCGTGCGCACGAAGCGCAGGGGCCATTGATCATCGAGCGTGGCGACGGGGTGTTCGTCATCGACGACCAGCGCAAGCGTTATCTGGAGGCCATGTCCGGCCTATGGAGCGTGGCCCCGGGTTTCAGCGAGCAGCGGTTGGTGGACGCCTGCCCACCAGCAACTGCAGAGCCTGCCCTTCTATCATACGTTCGAGCACAAATCGCACCCCTCGAGCATCGCCTTGGCCGAACGCCTGATCGAGCTAGCACCGGTCCCCATGAGCAAGGTGTGTAGTGGTCTAATCAAACCGGACACCCATTTAGGCGAGAATGCTCGCCATAGAGAGGTGTCCGATGACCAAGCAACGCCGTACCTTTACTCCCGAATTCAAACGTGAAGCCGCCAGCCTGGTGCTAGACCAGGGCTACAGTCATATCGAGGCAGCTCGATCGGTCGGGTTGGTCGAGTCAGCATTGCGTCGGTGGGTCAGCCAGCTCCAGCAAGAACGCGGCGGTGTTACCCCGGCCAGCAAGGCGTTGACGCCTGAGCAGCAAAAAATCCAAGAACGGGAAGCCCGAATCAATCGGCTGGAACGGGAAAAATCGATCCTAAAAAGGCTACAGCGCTCTTGATGGCCGAGGAGCACGAGCGCTCGCGTTAATCGATCAGCTTCGCTCCGAGGAGCCGGTTGATCTGTTGTGCTCGCTATTTGAAGTCACCCGATCTTGCTACTACGCACACTGTCGAAAACGCCGATCCCCTGATGCCGAACGGGTGATTTTGCGCAGCCGCGTGAGCGAATTGTTTACCCAAAGCCGAAGCGCTGCGGGCAGTCGAAGCATCATGCTGATGATGAAAGAGGACGGCATGCAAATCGGGCGATTCAAGGTACGTAAGTTGATGCGCGAGATGAACCTGATCAGCAAACAACCGGGCTCCCATGCCTACAAAAAGGCCACCGTGGAGCGACCTGATATCCCGAACGTACTTGATCGAGAGTTCAGCGTGGCATCCCCCAACAAGGTCTGGTGCGGTGACATCACGTATGTTTGGGCCGAAGGTCGATGGCACTATCTAGCGGCCGTAATCGATCTTTATGCGCGCCGGGTCGTAGGCTGGGCGTTCTCAGCCAAGCCTGACGCTGACCTGGTGATCAAGGCATTGGATATGGCCTATGAGCAGCGTGGCCGGCCCCAGAATGTGCTGTTTCACAGCGATCAGGGCAGCCAATACGGCAGCCGGAGTTTCCGCCAGAGACTATGGCGATACCGTTTCACACAGAGCATGAGTCGGCGCGGCAACTGCCACGACAACGCGCCAATGGAGCGGCTATTTCGCAGCCTGAAAACTGAATGGATACCGACGGTGGGCTACATGAGCGCCGCGTTGGCTAAACAAGATATCAGTCGTTTTCTGATGGAGCGGTACAACTGGCGGCGACCACATCAGTTCAACGAGGGCTTGGCGCCTGCCGTTGCCGAGGAAAAGCTCAATTCAGTGTCCGGGATCAGTTGACCACTACATACGGACCTGGATTTCGGTGCAGCAACGCCGACGTGCTGATTATCGATCTGCAACAAGCAGGTAAATTAACGCCCCATCGATAGCATGGATCCATGAATTTATCTACAAGGGACTCTCCAAACAAGTCTTCAAATGTGCTGAGATACACCTGACAAGCTGGTCCGAGCCGCCCAAGGGCCGCGCTGGCGGCCTCCGGGCCTTCTCGGTAGTCGTCAGCGGCTATTGCAAAATCGTTGATATGAAAATCGGTAGAAAGATGCAACAGGCGTTTTGATCGTGCATCCCACTCGTCCATCTCCCATATCGACGATTCGGGTGCGTCAGCCTCACTGAGCGCTCGGTCAAGCGCGAGCTGGCCGATGAAGACTTTCCGCGGGCCTTTCCTTTTACAAGTACCAATGCGTCTTTCACAACACGCCACCTTCGGATGAAGGCTGCACATTATGTGACTGAAAAATGGCCGCAAGAGGCGAGGCTTTACTCAGTCGAAGACCTCGCTCAAGTCGGCCCGTTTCTCTTGCATCGTCAGTTCACCCAACTTGCGTGGATTCCCACACGTCCAGCATGAGCAAATCTTGCCATGGTTGGCGAACAGGCCGGCGTTCCGCTCGGTAGTGCTCCAACACTCATGAACTTTCTGCTTGGCGTAGAACCGCGCTTTGATACGGCGGGTGTCGTGGCGCCTTTGTGCTCTCGTCATATCCGTCTCCAATAGCCAGATATGACGAAGCCCCGGCAGATTTCTCTGGCGAGGCCATGGGGTCTATCCCCGATGTGAACAAAAATAACAGGATGGCGAAATCGTCGGTCATACGGCCATGTGATGTCAAGCTGGCTCTGCGAAAAAGTGCCCTTCATAGTCCAAGAGCTTTCCCGCAGCGTTTAGATGCCTCGCGCATCATACCTTTAAGTGCACCTCGCCCCCCTTCCACCACCGCCGCCGGGTTCGCTCCGGGTGGGCCTCGGGGCCCTAGCAGTTCACACCCCAGAATTCCTGGGGCAGCACGATCATATCGGTGAAGCGTTTACTTGAGCACTGAGCAGCCTAGGAATGGCCCAGGCCATCACCGCATCGATCACGAACAGCTTCGGCGCGTGGCTCGCGATCAACGGGTGCCGTTTGGCGATAGCCCGGACCTCGCGGCACGCGGTGCGTACTGTACTTAGCGACAGCGCATCCCAGTGCCGAGGCTTCAATAGTCTGTGCAGCCTGGCGTAGATCCAGCAGTCAGCTACCGACTTCCCCCGGGCCGGTTCTGACATTTCAGAGAGGAAGCGGGCATGATAAACAGAGAAGTCACTCAAAACTCACGCACATGAAAAAGCCCGGATCTCTCGAAACCGGGCTAAGTCATTGAATATATTGGTCGGGACGGAGTGATTCGAACACTCGACCCCTTGCACCCCATAAGGGTAAATCGCCGTCCAGCCACATCCCAAGAGATTCAATCTTCCAAACTAAACCCAATGAATACGAGCATCTTAGCCGTTTCGCTGTCCGATAGCATCCGATAAGATCCCTCTGCAGCCAATCCTAATTCACTACCAATTCACTACCAGCGTGTGCCCATGGCAAACCTTACGGACAAAGCGATGAAAGCCAAGCCTGGGGCGACCCACAAATGGCTGAGCGAGGTGGCGATCTGGGGGCATGGCACCCTGCTCGCTCGAATCACCCCGGGTGGTGATCGCCTTTTCTATTTTCAGTACACCAACGGTCAATCGAAGCGCTACTCCCTTCCCATTGGCACCTACGGCCCGGGTGGCGACGGCGCAACTATGACACTATCAGAAGCGCGTCAAAAAGCGATGGAGCTTGCTAGCCTGCATAAATCGGGGATAAAGGATATTCGCGAGCATCTCGAAGCTGAAGAGCTAGCGAAAACTGAAGCCAGAGCCGCAGCTATTTCCCGGGCGGAAATCGAGAAAGCTGCAGCCGTTGCGCATCAGCTCGCCCTTTCGTCCAGAAAGTCCGTGGAAGGGCTATTTGAACAATGGGCGAAAATAGACTTGGTGAACCGTAAAGATCAAGGCGCTGAGGTTCGCAGAATGTTTCGAAAAGACGTGTTACCCATCTTGGGATCTATCGCAGTGGCGGACATAAAGAAAAGCCACATCACCGAGGTCACTGACGCACTCCTCGCACGAGGTGTGAACCGGATGGCGAAGCTGATTTTCAGCTTATTACGCCAGATGTTTCGGTTTGCGCTTGACCGCGATCTGATAGATCACGATCCAACAGCAACGCTCCGTAAAGCAAAAATTGGTGGTAAGGATGTAGAGCGGGATCGAGTACTGTCGAACGACGAGATCAAGCTGCTAGCAAAAAAAGCGCCGAACGCCGGGTTGCTGAAGACAACTGAGGCAGCAATCTGGATTGCGCTTTCGACCTGCTGCAGGGTTGGAGAGCTACTTTCTGCTCGATGGGAGCACATAGACTTCGAACGCAAGACTTGGCTGATCCCGGCTGAACACAGCAAAAACGGCAAGACTCACACGGTGTCCTTGTCTGAGTTGGCGCTGGCCCAGTTTAAGCGTGTTTACGCAATAAACTCCGCGCTCGCATGGTGCTATCCCAACGTCACCAATAACGGCGCAGTCAGCTCCAAGACGGTTACAAAGCAGCTTGGTGACCGGCAGAGGCTGACGGAAGACAGCATCATTGCCGGCAGGAGCGCCAACTCAAAAGCCCTACTGCTGCCTGGTGGAAAATGGACGCCCCATGACCTTCGACGAACCGGCGCAACAATGATGACTGCTCTGGGAGTTTTGCCCGAGGTAGCTGAGCGTTGCCTCAATCACTTAGAAGAGAACAAAATCAAACGCACTTACCAGCGCCACAGCTACCAGTCAGAAATGGAAGACGCGTGGCGTCGACTAGGGCAACACCTTGAGGCGCTTATAAGAAGCACAGAAACAGTATCAAGTCAGCTACCTCAAACGGAAGACCTAAGCGCTAGGTCTATTGTAGCTAAGGCCATTTACAGCGACGTCAAATGAGGCAGAAGCAACTTAAAAGGCTGTCCTATCATCAGAATTTGCTTTGTGGCTGAACGGGCTTGCAGGAACGGGTTCCCAGCAGCTTCAGATCGCCCGGTCTACTGGCCGGGCGAGCTCATTTTTTTTGCCCTTGACTCACGAATTAGGCAGCTTATGCGATAGGAAATCACGGATGTACTCAGCCACTTCTGGCCCGTGGGTTTCCAGAGCGAAGTGACCGGCATCCAAAAGATGCACTTGCGCCGATGGGATATCCCGACGATACGCATATGCGCCTGGCGGGATGAAGGCGGGATCATGCTCGCCCCAGACCGCCAGCAAGGGCGGCTGGTACTTACGGAAATATTCTTGAAAAGCTGGATACGCTGCCACATTGGTGCGGTAATCGAGAATCAGATCGAGTTGAATTTCTTCTGCCCCGGGGCGGGCCATGTAGAAGATGTCGAGGTTGTAGCCGTCCGGAGAAAGCTTCGCCGGATCGGCGCCCGTACCGTATTGCCAATCCCGGATAGTGTCCGGCGACAGCGAGGCGCGACACGCTTCGCGGTTGGCCGTTGACGGGTCCCGCCAATAGGCTTGCCAGGCATCCCACTGATCGCTGAAGCCTTCAAGATACGCGTTGCCGTTCTGGCTGATGATTGCAGACACCTTGTGCGGGTTGGCCGCTGCAAGGCGAAAACCGGTGGGGGCGCCATAGTCAAACGCATAGAGGCTGTATTTTTCCAGCCCCAAGGCCTCGGTGAATCCTTCTATCACTTAATAGAGATTCTCGAAGGTGTAGTCGAACTGACCACGAGGCGGCGCTTTGGTGTTTCCGAATCCCGGCAAATCCGGTGCAATCAAACGGTATTGTGTTGCCAGCAGCGGCATTAAGTTACGGAACATATGGCTAGACGTAGGGAACCCGTGAAGTAGCAGGATCACGGGGGCATCTTTGGGGCCAGCTTCGCGGTAAAAGACCTCTACCTCGCCGACTTTCTGGGTATGGAACGTAGTACGGAACGCGTTATCGGTTGCACCTCCCCTCACCTCGTCACCGGAGCGCGGCGCTGCGATAACGACCGATGAAGTGAGGGCGCACACCGCACCTGCTGCTGAAGCGAGTAGAACGTTGCGACGACTGACGGTTGCCGATCCTGAAGCAATAACGGCGGCGTTACGTGGATCGAGATTATTCATGATCTGGACTCGGTGTGTGGGGTTACGACCGATTCTAATCATTGCTATACCTGTCAAGAATAACTAACAACAACAATTGACCATTGCAGATGACGCAATACCGGTAGAATAATTCGCTACGTCGACACTACCTTCCCCACAAGCGGTCAGGAGGCCCATGGACCGGATTCAAGACATGACCCTTTTCGCCGCGCTGGCCGAACGGGCAAGCCTCGCTAGCGTTGCGCGTCATTTTGGTTTATCAACCGCTACAGTGACCCGGGCATTGTCGAGGCTCGAACGGCGTTTGGGGGTTCTGCTGGTAGTGCGCACCACGCGAAGCCTTCGACTGACCGAAGCTGGGGAGCGCTTCGCGCTCGATTGCCGCCGGTTGCTTGCCGATCTTGACGCAGCGGAAAGCGCAGCATGCGGAGCGCATGCGCAACCGAGCGGGTTGCTCACAGTCACAGCGCCGCAGATGTTCGGAGCCCTGCACGTAACCCCTGTGCTCACCCGGTTTTTAAGCCAGTACCCGTTGATAGATATTCGTGCCGTCCTGGTTGACCGCGTGGTGCATATGCTGGATGAAGGCATCGATGTCGCTGTACGAATCGGCGCGCTACCTGATTCAACCCTGACGGCAATTCCCGTAGGGAGCGTGCGCCGGATGGTCTGTGCCTCGAGCACCTACCTGGCAACGCACGGTGCGCCGCAACACCCAGACGAGCTGCGGCAGCATTTGACCATCTCGACTGCCACCGCCGAACGAGCACCTTAATGGCCGTTCCGGATTGATGGAAAGGACCATTGGGTGGATGTCAGCACCAGATTGAGCGTCACGTCTTTCAATGCCGCCATCCGGGCGGTGCAAGATCATTGGGGGCTGACCCAGGTGCCGTCTTACCAGATCAATGAGCATTTACTGGCGGGAAGGCTCAAGTGCGTTCTGGAACCGTTCGAGATTTCACCTGAGCCCGTTCATATCGTCTACGTGGAGGGGCGCCGCGCCTCGGCCAAAGTGCGCTCCTTCGTGGACTTTTGCGTGGAGGTGCTAAGGCGGGACCTACATTTCAACGCGTGATAAGCAGTACAATCGGTCACCGCAAGCAGCCAGGAGTCCAGTGAGTGTCATCGCAGCCATATACATCGCCAATAGGCCAGGATTGGAACCCTGTCGGTCAGTCAGAGGCCAACTTGCGCGAATCAATCCTGCAATACATCCGCATTCGCATCGTCTCCGGCCAAATCCCCTCAAATCAGCTACTCACGGTCCCTTCTCTGTCCAAGCAATTTGGCGTTTCCACCACGCCTATCCGAGAAGCGTTGCTGGAACTCAGTAACGCGGGCCTGATCGAGCCTCGACGCAACAGGGGCTTCCAGGTGCGTGAAACTTCTCCCAAGGAGCTCAAGGACATCTTCGCTATCCGCGCGCAGCTGGAAGCGTTCGCCTTATCACTGATCGATAGTTGTACTGCCGAACAAGCCGACCAGTTGAACGCTTTGGCAGAACGTGTGGCGGAGGCGGTTCGTAACCTGGACACCGTTGGCTATATTTCCAGCGACCGAGATTTTCATGATCGACTGATCATGCTGGCGAACAATCCGAAACTGGCGCAGATCATCATGGAGTTGCGCGATAACATGCGTTTGTATGGAATCGAGACGCAAGCAGGGCTGGAGCGTCAGCAAAAATCCGTCGAAGAGCACTTCGAACTGATACGGTTGTTGGTCAATGGCCAAAATGCTCAAGCCTGCAAGCTGATCCAACAGCACATCCTCGACTGGCAACCGATCTTCCTGAACGCACTGGAAGGCAACAGCCAGATCGTACAGGGTCGCGAATAGCCCCCTATGATCGGCGCCAGTCAATAAGGGGCAGCTTCTTCCCTCCCGCCCCCTGCCAATCGGCAATAGCGACAGCCAAAACTTATGGAATCGCGCGCACCAGGTAGCGCGCACCCTATCAGCGCACCCATCTCGTCATTTTTCGGCCCACCGCACAATTTTGGCCCGCTTCCGTTGGCTAGTGCTCATTTACGTAGGTCGCCAATAGGCATGATTCATGCTTACCATGTAATGTGTGACGCGCTACTCTTTTGGCGCATACGTATTCATGGAATCGTTGATGGCAGAAAAATTCCGAGGCTATTGCACCCTGTGTCGATCCAGGTGCGGCTCGATCAACCAGGTCGAGAATGGCCGACTGATAAAAGTAACCCCTGATCCGGAGCATCCAACCGGTGGTGCGCTGTGCGCAAAGGGTCGCTCCGCCCCCGAGCATGTGCGCAGCCCGCTTCGCCTGACCCACCCCATGAAGCGCTGCGCACCGCGCGGCGCCGTCGATCCCGGTTGGGTCGAGATCTCCTGGGATGACGCCCTGAGCACCATCGCCAATCGCCTGACCAAGACTCGGGCGGCTCGAGGCGCTGAGGCCGTTGCCTTCGCCGTGACCACGCCGAGCGGAACGCCCATGGTGGACAGCTACGAATGGGTCGAGCGGTTCATCCGCTGCTTCGGTAGCCCCAACCTCATCTATGCCGTCGAGGTGTGCGGCTGGCACAAGGACTACGCCCACGCCCTGACCTTCGGGCGCGGCATCGGCGTACCCGACGTGGACCACGCTGATACGGTGGTGCTGTGGGGGCATAACCCGGCACGGACCTGGTTGGCGCAGGCCACGCGGATCGCAGCTGCGCGCCAACGCGGGGCCAAACTGGTGGTAGTCGATCCCAAGATGGACGGTTCTGGCGAACAAGCTGACCTGTGGATGAACGTCCGGCCAGGTGCCGATGCCGCCTTGGCACTGGGTGCGATCAGGCATTTGCTGAGCAGCAACCGCTTTGATGTCGAGTTCGTCAACCAATGGACCAGCGCGCCGTTTCTTGTCGACCTCGGCACCGGTCTGCTGCTGCGCGGTACCGACCTCGGCGACACGAGCGACTCTCCGCTGGTTTTCAGCTCCTGCGAGAACAAGGCGATCCCCTGCCCCGCACCATCCCGGCTTGAACAGGCTGACCTGCGCGCAGAAGGCAGCCTGATTACCGCAAACGGTCAGCTGACACATTATGCCAGCGTGTTGCTGCTGCTGGAGCGCTCGGTCGCCGTCTACGACGCCGAATACGTCGCGAAGCTCACCTGGATCGACCAACACAAGGTCGAAGCTTTCAATGAGCTGTTCTGCGACGCTCCGAAGCTGGCCTACCACGCCTGGACCGGTGTCGGGCAGCATTCCAACGCATCGCAGACCGAACGGGCGATAGGCACCCTCTATGCGCTGACTGGCGCCTGTGATCGCCAGGGCGGAAATCTCTGGACCGTGGCACCGCCATGGCGAGTCATGAACCAGTATGACGCGCTGCTGGATGCCAGCCAACGCGCCAAGGCCCTAGGCCTCAAGGAGCTACCGCTAGGGCCGCCACGCCTGGGCTGGATCACTTCCCGAGATTTTGCCAAGGCAGTGTTGCAGGGTGATCCCTACAGGGTCACCGATCTCATGTCCTTCGGCACCAACCTGCTCGTGTCGCAGGCCGAAACAGCCAGAAACCAGCAAGCCCTGCAGTCGCTCGAATTCCATGTCCATGTCGATATGTACATGAACCCTACCGCCGAGAACGCCGACATCGTGCTTCCCGCAAGCATGCCGTGGGAGCGCGAGGCGTTGCGCTGCGGCTTCGAGATATCCCAGGCCGCGGTCGAGCACATACAGTTGCGTCCCAAGATGCTCCCGACCTTGGGGCAATGCCGCTCCGACATGGAGATTGCCTTCAGTCTGGCGCAACGGCTCGGGTTGCAGAAGGCCTTCTTCGACGGCTCCATCGACGCCGCCTGGAACTACCAACTCGAGCCCCTGGGCATCACGGTCGATGAACTTCGGGCCCATCCTGAGGGCCTGCGCTTTCCCCAACCGTTCGCATACGAAAAGTATCGAGCACTGGACGGTGACGGTGCGCCCAAGGGGTTCAATACCCCCACCGGGCGCGTCGAGCTCTACTGCGAGGCCCTGCTGAAGATCGGTCAACCGGCATTACCCACGTTCGTGGAGCCCTTTGGGTCGCCGTACAGCAACAGCGCCGACTCGGCGTTCCCGGTCGTACTGTCCACGGCTAAATCCGGTTGGTATGTGCACACCTCGCACCGCCATATCGCCTCGCTACGACGCAAGGCTCCGGCTCCCCAGGTGCAGATATCCGCCCAGCTTGCCCGAGCCAGCGGCATCGCCGAGGGCGACTGGGTGCGCGTCGATACCCCCACAGGCTACGTCCACCTGCAGGCGAAGCTGGATGCGCGGCTCCATGAAAAAGTCGCTATCGCCGACTTTGGCTGGTGGCAGGCTTGCGAACCGCTGGGCCTGTCGGCGTCCAGGCGCCTGGGCGACGGTTCGGCCAACATCAACGCCATCCTTGAAGACCGGCATCGCGATCCCACCAGTGGCTCCGTCCCCTTGCGTGCGGTCAACTGCCGGATCAGCGCCGCGGCGGATCTGAATCAAGGGCGATGGTCTGGTACCAAGGCAATGCGCCTGTCGTCCAAAACCCTGGTATCGAAAGATGTCATGCACTTGGTCTTCCAACCCATGGACGGCGCGCCATTGCCGGACTTTTTGCCCGGTCAGCACGTCACCGTGCAGTTGCCCGATGGCCCCCTCAAGCGCAGCTATTCGTTGATCGGTTCGAACAAGCAACCAGGGGCTCTGGAACTCGGCGTGCGCCTTGCCAATGCCGACGCCCTGCCAGCAACCTCGATGTCCGCGCGCCTGCATCAGCTGGCAGTCGGCAGCACGGTCATGCTGTCGGAACCGAGTGGGGTATTCACCCTTCCGACCGAGTCATCTCGACCTTTGGTGTTGATCGGCAGCGGGATCGGCATAACGCCCTTCGTCGGCTATCTGGAAGCGTTGCTGGCGAGCGCCCAGAGCCCTCCCCGGGTGTTGCTGATCAATATCTGCCGGAACAGTCATTTTCACCCGCTCGCGGCTCGCTTACGCGCGCTGACTCGCGCCTGCCCCAGGGTAGAGTCGATCACTGTCTACTGGGACCCGCTGGCTGACGACGAACAGGGTACGCACTACGACTACACCGGCCGCATCGACTTCGCCTGGCTTGACGATGCACTGCTCGCAGCCCGCCCGCTCGCCTATCTATGCGGGTCGCCCTCATTTCTGGAAACCACACGACAAGGCCTCTATGGCCGGGGCCTCGCCGACTACGAGGTCTTTGATGAAACCTTTAGCGTCCAGACAACGGTACCCAGCGGGCTTGGTCCGCAAACCGTGCAAATAGAAGGTGAAGAAGAAAGTTTCACTTGGAAGCCCGAGGTCGGCACCTTGCTAGATGCCGCGGACAAGGCGGCTATTGCCCTGCCCAGCGGTTGCCGTGTCGGCCAGTGTGAAAGCTGTTCGGTGCAAGTAGTGTCAGGAACAGTGGCGCACCTCTCACCGTATGACGGCCCAAGTGACAGATGTTTGACCTGCCGTGCAGTCCCCCTTACGCCCCTCGTCTTGAGACGATAACTATCCATATGCAAGCCAGGCCTTGTACAAAGGCCAATGAGGTATTCGATGTCGACGTTAAGCCATAAGTCCGGTTATGAAGCGCAGGCCAAAATAGGATTGATCGAAAGATTCTCACAACGGATTGTCTACTACGCGGAACGCTGGTTTCCCGATGCGTATGTCTTTGTCGTAGCGGCTTGCGCGGTCGTCGCACTGGCCGCCTTGGCCAATGGCGGACAGCCGCTGGCAATCAGCAAGGCCTTTTCCGAAGGGTTCTGGAGCATCATTCCCTTCACCATGCAAATGGCGTTGGTGGCGATCAGCGGTTATGTGCTGGCGATGTCCCCACCCGTTGCCAAATGCCTGCGCAAGCTGGCCGCCGTGCCTAAAACCTCGCGTAGCGCGGTGGTCATGACCGGCGTATTGAGCTTGCTGCTGTCGTTGATCAACTGGGGGCTGGCGCTGATTTTCTGCGGCCTGCTTGTCCGAGAGATGGCACGTCGCACAAACCTGCGCCTGGACTACCGCGCGGCTGGAGCCGCTGCCTATCTGAGCCTGGGTTGCGGCTTCACCCTTGGCATGAGCTCTTCCGCGGCGCAGTTCCAGGCCACTCCTGCCAGTATTCCGACCTCACTCATGCCCATCACCGGTGTGATTGGTTTCGACCAGACGATTCTGACCTGGCAAAACCTGGTAGTGATCACGGTATTGACGCTGATCTCGGCGCTGGTCTGCTACCTGACATCACCCAGTGACAGCCAGGTAAAAACCGCACAGGACCTTGGCATCGACCTGGGCGAAGACAGCCTGCCCGCCTTGAAGCGCCAACGGCCAGGCGACTATTTCGAGTTCTCGCCGATATTGACCCTGGTCGTGTTGGCGCTGGCTTCGGGCTGGCTGTGGGAGACCTTCAAAAGCGGCAACCCACTGATCAGCCTGTCGCAATTGAATACCTATAACTTCGTGTTCCTGCTACTGGGCTTGCTGTTGCATTGGCGCGCAAGAAGCTTTTTGGAAAGCTTCGTCAAAGCCATGCCGAGCATTTCCGGCGTGCTCCTGCAGTTTCCATTTTATGGTGGCATTGGCTTCATGTTGACCAAGGTGATGGGCGCGGATGGACATTCGCTGTCGGACGCCATCGCGCATTGGTTCGTGAGTTTCGCCAATGACCCTGGCACGTTCTCGTTCCTGGTCAGTGGTTATTCGGCTGTGCTGGGCTTCTTCATTCCCTCTGCGGGCGGCAAGTGGGTGATCGAAGCACCTTACATAATGTCCGCGGCAAACGACTTGCACGCTCATCTGGGCTGGACGCTGATGGTCTATAACATCGCCGAGTCCTTGCCGAACTTTCTCAACCCGTTCTGGATGCTGCCATTGCTAGGGATCCTGCGGCTACGCTCGAAAGACTTGATCGGTTATACGGTCATGCAGTTCATGGTGCACTTCCCCATCATGATCCTGCTCGCCACCCTGCTGATGTCGACCTTTACTTACATCGCGCCAGTGATCCCGGCGAAGTAACACTTACCCGCAACCTGAATACACAAACGCCTTTGGGCGTCTCACCATCACTAAAAGGGGTAATCCCGATGAAAGCGTTATTTCTCGGCTATGGTCGGATGGGCAGTGCCATTGGCAATGCGTGGCGCGAGGCGGACCTCGTCGAGCAGGTGATAGCCGTGGATCCGGGATTGCCCAACTGTGAGCAAACCTTGGTCTACCCTACCCTGGAAGCGGTGCCACCAGAACCTTTCGACATTATCCTGGTCGCTGTCAAACCGGCGCTGGTCGCTAGCGCCTTGGCCGGCCTCGGGGAAGCGCTCTGCGCCCAGGCGGTTGTGATTTCGGTGGCTGCTGGCATCCCCCTGGCCGTGCTGGAACAGGCGCTCCAGGGTCGTTGCCCCGTTGTGCGGGCGATGCCCAACACTCCAGTGCTAGTGGGTGCGGGTTGCACCGGACTGTTCGGCGGCAGCCGACTCACCGTAGCGCAACATCAGCTGGTTGGTCGCTTGTTCGCCGCCGTGGGCAGCGCCCATTGGGTTGACCGGGAAACACAGCTCGACGCCGTGACTGCGCTGTCCGGAAGTGGCCCAGCCTATTACCATCTGTTCAGCGAAGCATTGGCCCAGGCTGGGGTGGCCCTAGGTCTGCCTGCGGAACTGGCACGCCGGCTGGCAGCCGATACGGCGTTTGGCGCTGCGTCGTTGCAGCGCAGGCCCGAGGCTGACTTCGCGGCCTTGCGACTGGCCGTGACTTCTCCCAACGGCACGACCGCCGCGGCAATCGAGGTATTCGATCAGGACCAAACGCTTCGCGCCCTGGTTCTGAGGGCGGCCACTGCGGCCGCCGTGCGGTCGCAGGAACTGTCACGGGGCGAATGAGCGCGCGTGGCATCATCCTTTGCAAATGCCTCCTCTGTGGTGAAAGTCATCGACTTGATCGGGCGCCGAATACCTAGGGAACGGCCGTTGTAGCGCCCTATCCAGACCTGAATGGAAAACGCCCGATGCACTGCATCGGGCGTTTCAGTTTGCAGCGATTTCTGCCACCCTGGCCCTTAACGTCGGGAAACGTCTGGCGACACGAACAACCCACGAAATTGAGCGACCAGCACTCCCAGCAACAGCCAGAAAGCCACTCCGATCACTACCGAGCCGGCTTGAAAGTCACGCAGCAACTGCAACGGTATCGCTGTTTCATGGGAGCCCGCTTGCGGGACCCAGATAAAATGCGGCACCACCAGCAGTAGAACGGCGATGACGGATGTCAGCGGGCGGCGCTTGAACGCCAGCAAACCTAGGCCCGCCGCAGTGCAGGCCGCGGTGGCCAACCACCAGAGCTGACGTGGCTCCAGCGCTGCTGCCGGCATGCCCGGAAGCTCGGGCGGCAGACCAGACAGGGGCGCGACGATGAAGATCAAGCCACCTGCGCCGCCCCAGAGCAGGCCGTGGCGACGACTGCGAATCCCGCCAAAAGCCTCCGATGCGGTGACCAGCAACACGCCAAAGCCGATCGCCGCGAGCACATCGGCCAACCAGGTGAAGGCCGTGCGAGAAAACCCATCTTCAGGTTTCCACCCCTCGTGACTGTGTTCATGTGCCGGCTCAGCCACGGCGGCATGCGCTTGGCCACCCGTTGGAGAATGTTCGTGCGCCGGCGCCGGTGCCTGGTCTTCATAGACTTCAGCTTCAAGAATCAACGGCACCGTCCATAGATGGTGAGCGCCGGTCATTACTGTTCCCGCCAGTGCCCCGGCTAAAACTGCAGTCAATACGATACCCCTGAAAAGCTTCATGTCGAGAGCCCTCGATAATTGGAAAAATCTGAAAGTTGTATTTACATGCCGCAGATAAATCGATCAGGAGCGCAATAAATCCTCTGCCTGAATAATCATGTTCGCCACTTCTTCAATGGCTTGGCGCTTGGCCATTGCTTGTTGCCGTATGTATTGGTGCGCCTGTTCTTCTGTCAGCCGCTTGGCAGCCATCAAGATGGTCTTCGCCTTGGCAAGGCGGCGCTCCCCCGCCATCTTTCGCCTGAGTTTGGTGATTTCCTTGGCCTGGACCTGCTGCTCCAGCCAGATATGCCGCGCCAGTGCCAAATGCCCCAGCAGGCCAAATGGCTTGACCGGCCGCTCGACAATACCAATGGCGCCGCTCTCCAGAACCATCTGCAAGGTGGTGGGGTTTTCGTAGCTGATCATCGCCAGCACCATTGGCTTTGGGTCCCGAAAGGATTTGAGCAACTGCTCGATATCCGGGCGAAACTCGTTGTCTATCGTCAGAAATACAATCTCCGCCGGATGCGGCAACTCCGTTGGGACTGGCCACACGGGGAACACCATGCAACCGATGCGGCGCAGGTGGTCGGTGAGCGACAGCCCGGCCTCGTCGAAGGGGTGAATCACCAACACCTTCAGCCCGCGCAAATCATGAAGAATTCTCAAAGTCATGACCCCATGGGCTGGAAGTTAAGGCGCACGGCCAAGGGCGTTTCCGCATCCAGGCTGTATTTGAGCATGTACGGGTCTGGCGCAACCCGCACACCCGGCTCGTCCACCACATCGAACAAGCCCTGTGCATTGACTTGCCCGACCCGCGACCAGACATGGGTATGGTTGGTCGCGCCATCGATCTTGACCCGACCTTGCGGGGCATCGAATTCAAGGTCATGCAGGTGGGGCAACAGCAAGGCAAAACGATCGGTCTGTGCGCGGGCTACCCCCAAGGCATAGAGATACACCTGAAAATAGGCAGCTTCCGCGCACGCGGTAATCCGCGCATCCGCACCGAAGCGGGCCCGATATGCCGCGACGAACGCCTCGCTTTGTGGCGTGCGCAGGCCCTCGAAATAAGGCGAGGCGGTAATGTGGCCAACGGCCGTGCCCGGTGCCATCTGCGCGACCTCTGCTTCGGAAGTGGACAAGCTGATGATCGGCATGGTCGCCGGGTCCAGGCCGGCAGCGCGGTAAGCCTGATAGAACAATGCGATGCCATCACCGACCACCGTCGAATAAATAGCATCTGGCTGCAGCTTTGCCACTTGCTCGATGATCCTGGCGAACACGTCAGCAGTGGCGGTCAGCGGCACATACTGTTCATGCAGCACGCGCCCACCGGTCTGAGTGAACAAGTCGGCAATCACTCTATTCGACTCGTAGGGGTATACGTAGTTGGAACCGATCATCGCGATACGGTTACCAAATTTCTGGCTGACATAATTGACCAACTGCACGGAGTTCTGATTCGGCGCCGGCCCGGTGTAGATACAGTGGGGCGAGTATTCAAAACCTTCATACAGCGTTGGATAGAACAACAGTGCGCCGCGGGCCTCGATAATTGGCAACGCAGCCTTGCGCGAGCTGGACATATAGCAGCCAAAAATGACCGACACCTTGTGCTGGTCACACAAAAGCTCCGCCTGGTCGCGGTATTGCTTGGGATCTGACCCAGGGTTATATGCGATAGGCTCGATCAGGCGACCATCGATGCCACCATTGGCATTAATCTGCTCAATCGCCAGAAGGGTTGCGTTTCGTTGGGTGCGCTCCACCGCTGCGGTAATACCGGAGGTGGAGAATAGTACACCGACTCGCCATGTTTCCGACGTCATGTCATCCTCTTCAAACAGAGCCGACCTTATCGGACGGCTGACTGGAATACATCGACAAGTGTGAGCGCAGCGCGAGTCGACCGCAACGCTTGATGTAATATCCCGGGCAACTATTTTCCGCGAAATTAATCAAGACTACCGCCGACCGAGCCATATCAATGCAGCGAATGTTTAAATGGCTTTTTCAGCACCAATAAAGGGCACATATAACTGTCGTCATTCACTTTCGCTGCTATTCGACAGGACCAGTGGCACATAGTGATGGGGCAACCGCATCGAGACCAGATCCTTGCGGCGCACCGTGCGGGTGAACATGCCAGGCTGCTGGCTCGACGTATCCACAGCCAGTACCGCAAGCGATGCTCCCCGTGCGACTATCGCTTCACGACGCGGAAACTCGAAGGTATCGGGCCCGAACACACCGCTGGCCCCCGGGTAATTCAACGCCGCTGACGCCACATTGGCAAACGCCAGGTAAACATTGTTCTCCCCGGCGCGCACCCGGTAGTGGTGCCAGTGCAAAGGATCCGCGCCGGTAGGGATCGGATAATTCTGCCGAATTTCACTGCCCGGGTGCGCGCTGAAAAACCCTTCGCGCTCGGCACTGGGTACCGCGATCAGGTCGCAACCGCTGAGGCTCAACACCCGCCCCGCTTCTGGGAAATAGGCGTCGTAACCAATCAACAGGCCCAGGCGTCCCGCAGGGATATCGAAGCTCGCCCAGCGCTCGCCAGGCGTGGCCCAGGCACAATCTTCCTGGCGCAGATGAATCTGTCGGTAAGTGCCGACCAGCCCCTCGGGCCCCACCAGTATGGCGCTGTTGTAGCGCCGCGTGCCGGCCAGTTCAGCCAGGCCAACGACGATATGCAGACGATACCTGGTCGCCAATGCGACTAGCTTGTCGGTCACGGCGCCCGGTACTGGCAGGCTGTTGGTGCCCCGGTCTTGCAGGCCGGTAAGGGCTCTTTCTGGAAACACCAGAACGTCGCATCGCTGCTCGGCGCTGGCCTGCGCCACCAGCCGTTCGATCGCCTGCAGGTTCTGTTCGACCTCTTCGCTTGGCGCCATCTGCGCAACGGCGATGTGCGATGCCTTTCCCGGCGACAACGGATTCATGCCGTACAGGGGGAAAAAATCGCTGGGGTTCCAGCTGTAGGTATCGGTCATCAGCGTCGCATACAGCTGTGGCCGGCGATCCTGGAACACCGCTTGCCCCTTGACCAGACGAGGCCGGGCACGGGTTCGGCTCAGGTCGATCTCACCCAGCACCAGGCCATCGCCGGTGTCGCGCGTGGCTGCGACCTTGCCATCGGGCTCGATCAGGCAACTGCCACCACTGAACTGTACCGTCCGCTCCAGGCCCCAACGATTGCTTTCCAGCAGGTAGCAATGGTTCTCCATGGCCCGGCTGATCCAATAAGGTGCCGGCGCACGCTCCGCCAGCCACGCGCTGATATGGCAGATCACGTCGGCTTGGCCTACACCGGCCAGGCGCGCGGTCTCGATGAAGTGGATGTCCATGCAGATCAGTACCGCGATGCGGCCAATGGGCGTATCGAATACCTGGTGGCCCTTGTCACCGGACACGGCCCATTTGGGCTCGGCGATATAAGGGTGCGTCTTGCGGTGGGTACCGACCACGCCCTGCGGGCCGATCAGGGCGGCACTGTTGTAGTACAGCCCAGTCAGCGGATCGACTTCCGGCAGGCCGATCACGATGTAGCAATCATGCTCGCGGGCAATCTGGTGAAAATGTTCGGTGGTCGGGCCGGGAATGGTCTCGACCATCGGCCGGACTTCTTCACGGTCCAGCCAGCAATAGCCAGTAATACCCATTTCCGGGGTAGCGATCAACTTCGCGCCCTGGCGGGCCGCGTCGATCACCAGTTCCGAGAGGCGCTCGATGTTGCGCGCCTTCTCGAACATCAGCGGTTCGAATTGCACCGCCGCAGCGGTGTACTGTGTTTGTTCATTCATGATGCGCACTCGACAATCAATGGGAAACAGCGTCGGCGACCTGGGCGTTACCGGTCAGCAGGCCGACCAGATAGCTTTCGCGCATGTCCGAGCCGGCAACGTCGGCCACGATCCGCGAGCCGTACATCACCAGGCAACGCTCGCTCAGAGCGATCAGCTCGGGCAATTCGGAGGAGTACACCAGCACACTGCCGCCGTTGGCGGCATGGCGGCGTATCGCGTGGTAGATGGCCTCCTTGGTCGCGACATCGACACCCCGGGTGGGGTCGAACAACAGCAAGGTCTTGGCGCCACTGAGCAAGGCTCGGGCGATGATTGCCTTCTGTTGATTCCCACCGGAAAGATTGCCGATGCGAAAATTAAGATAACGGTCGCTGAGATCGACCTCTTTGGCCGGCGCCTTCGCCGCGCGCGCTTCGCGGTGTGGCGACACCAGCCCCACGGTCGACAGGCGATCGAGTACCGGCAGGGTGATGTTATTGGCCGAGCTCAAGCTGGCGAAGATACCTTCCACCTTGCGCTCTTCGGGTACGAAGGCAATGCCGCCCGGAGCCCGCAAGGCATCGCGCGGGCAGGTCAAGCGCAGCAACTTGCCGTTGAGCAGAATCTGCCCGGCCTTGGGTTGGCCGTCCCCCGCAAGCAGGCGGAATAACTCCCGCTGCCCCTGGCCTTCGAGGCCCGCCATGCCGACGATCTCACCTTCGCCCACGGTCAGCGAAACGCCCTTGACGTTACAGCCTTCCAGGTCATTGACCACCAGCACCGGCCTGGGCCGACTGGCACGCTTGAGTGGTACCACAGTGCTGCGCACCACACCGTGGCCGGCCATCATTTCGAATATATCGCCGTCGGAGGCAGCGCCGAGGTCGACCGTACTGACGCTGCGGCCACTGCGCAGAATGGTCGCGCGCTGGGCCAGCTCGCGGATCTCGGCCAGACGGTGGGAGATATACAGAATCGCCGTGCCTTGCACCTGCAGCTCGCGTACCAGGCGAAACAGCCATTGCACGTCGGCCAGGGCCGCGGTGGGCTCATCCAATACCAGCAACGACGGCTTGAACTGCATGGCCCGCACGATTTCCAGGCGTTGACGCTCCGCCAGCGCCAGCTCCGAGACCTGGGTCGCCACGCCTAGGTGGCCAATACCGTAGCGCTCGAGAATATCTCGCGCAGCGGCGTGCATGGCTTTGGTCGAGGACAAACCGGCAATGCCCTTGAGCGCAGAAGGCAAAAACAGGTTCTGTGCCACGCTCAAGTTCTGCACCAGGCTCAACTCCTGAAATGCCGTCGTCACGCCGGATCGGCGGGCCTGCAAAATGCTGCCCGGCGCATAGACCTCGCCATTCAAGCGCAAGGTGCCACTGTCCGGGCGCACGACCCCGCTCAGGATCTTGACCAGGGTGGATTTACCCGCCCCGTTCTCCCCCAGCAGGGCCTGAACCTCGCCGGGGCCAATGGTCAGCGTGACATTTTCCAAAGCGACAGTGGCACCGTAGGATTTGGAAATCCCCTGCATTTGTAGGGTCGCTGCAGTTGCATCAGGCATGTTCATCTCCTGTACGCCGGGCGCGCCCGGCGCTCATCAAGCCGCGATTACTGACCCGCGACGGTGGGTTGCACGACAGTAAGCTTGTAATGGTCGGCGGGGGCTTCGCAGCGCTGGCAGTTGATGCCCGGCTCCGGTGGCGCCTGGTGAATCGCGGCAGGTAGCGGCTGGATGGTCATGCCGTCCACCGGCTTGCCTTCCAGCGCCGCGCGCAGGTCGATCTCGGGCAGCAGCACGTCGTCATGAATCACGGTCGAGAAACCTTGTGGTACTAGCGAAGCGTCGAATACGTTGCAGCCATTCTCGATCTTGCTGCCGTTGCACAGCTTGATCTGCTCGGAAGTGGCCCATGGCAATGGGTACTCGATGCTGACCGGCTCCTGCTTGCGCTTGCCGGTAAGGATTTCCATCATCAGCTTGAACGCGTAGCCTGCGGTCGCGGGTGGCGACCCGGAAGACACACCCTGCAGGCCACGCTTCTGGTAATCGGGGTTGAGGAAACCAAGGCGGAAGCCGTTCATGTTTTCGCCCACGATTGGTACCATCTTGCCGCCGCGATCAGCCACGGCATTCAATGTTCCTGCTTCGCCCAGCTCAGACCAGATTCCGTCTACATCGGGGTGAGCAGCCAACGCCTTGGCGGTTTCCTGTTGAGCGATACGGTCGTCCCACATGCCGTAGTACTCGGAGACCACTTCGATCCCCGGGTACTTGGCGAAAATGGCTTTGGCGCCGTCGGCGTGGCGCTTGTCCACGGAGGTGCCAGGTACACCGCGCACCATGAAGATCTTGCCCTTCCCGCCTAGTTCGTTGACCAGCGCCTGCGCGGTGTTTTCCCCGAAGCCCGCCGAGATATAGCTCACGTTGTAAGCGCAGCTCTCGGTGACGGTCGAGTCATACATGAAAAACTTCACACCTCGCTCGCAACCACGCTTGACCACGCGGTTGAGCGCCGTGGGCGAAATCGGGAAACTGATCACGCCGTCGGCACCGGCATCGATCATGCTTTCATAGGCGGCGATCTGCGCCTGTGGGTCGGTGCCGGAGATCACTTCCTTCAAATCCACCAACTTGTCATAGGGCGGTGTTTTTGCCAGCGCCTTGATGATGTTGGCGGTCTCACTCATCCAGTTGTTGCCGCTGTAACTCAAGCTGAGGTAGATCTTGAACTTCTTTGGTTCGTCCGCATGCACCGGAGCCATGAATACTGCACCGGCGGCAATGGTCAAAGTCAGGGCGAGCGCGTGCCACCGACGAGTCATCGATTGAATCATCTTAAGTATCCCCATACAGCGAAAGTGATTGAACAGTGCGTTCAGTTCGGCAGATTGATGCTCGATTGCTGCTGGTTTTTTATGACTTCGGCTGGCCCGAAGACCGTTTGAACAAGCGGCTGAGGCCCGGCCTGGCACCCGACGCTTGTGCCTGCTGGATCAATATCGCCAGGACGATGATGGTCCCGGAGATGATCAACCGCCATCCTTGGTCCAGCCCCGTAGCGGCGATGACCGATTCGACCGTGGACAGGAACAACACCCCGCACAGGGTATTGATGAAGCTGCCGGAGCCGCCCAGAATCGAAGCTCCGCCCAGGATCACGGCAGCCACTGTGGGCAGCAGGTAGGCATCGCCCATTCGCAATGTCGCGCCGTTGGAGTAGCCGGTGAGCAAGGCGCCAGCGAAGGCCGAAGCGATACCGCTGAGCGCATAGACCAGCACCAGTGTGCGCGTGATGGGAATGCCCGCGATCCTCGCGGCGGCTGGGCTGCAGCCCACGGCATAGAGGTTGCGTCCGAAGTGGGTCCGGCTTTGCAGCAACCAGCCCGCTATCGAGAACACCAGGATCAGCAACACGATGTTGGGCACGCCCAGAGTGTCACCCTTCATCAACGCCTTGAGCAGGGTTGGCGCCGCGCCCAAGGTGCTCCCACCGGTGTAACCCAGGGCGATCGAGCCGACGATGATGCTCATGCCCATGGTCATGATGAAAGGCGGCACTTTGAGCAGCACGACCCCCAGCCCATTGGCCGCACCGACCACCCCGCCCAGCAGCAGGATGGTCGGCAGGAAGAACCACAGGTGCACGTCGCCGCTGCCGATCCAGGCCGCCGAGAGCACACCACCGAGCATGAAGGTGCCCGGCACCGACAGGTCCAGCCCCCCCGTCAGAATCACCAGGCCTTGACCGAAGGCTGCCACCAGCAGGAACGAGCCCAGGGTAAGAATCGTCAGCACCTGCTCCCATGAACCTAGCGCGGGGCTGATCAGCTTCGAGCCGAATATCAGCAGCACGGTCGCCAGCAACAGCATGATCGCCGTGACGGTTTCGGGATTGGTTTTCGCTGCGGCGCGCTGGTCAACCACCGCCAGGGCGGACGGTAGCGTTTCTGGTGAGGCATTCATGGGCGATCTCCTGTACGGCTGCGATTGATCAAGCGACCGATGACGATCGCGACGATAAGCAACACACCCTGAAACAAGCCGATGTAGAATGAGGAAACGCCGCCGGAGAACAGCACCTTCTGCATCAGCATCAAGGTGGCGGCGCCGATCAGGCTGCCGATCAGGCCACCCTGCCCGCCGGCAAGGCTGGTGCCCCCCAATGCCACGGCGGCAAACGACAGCAGCAGGAATGGCATGCCGGCATTGGGATCGCCAGTAGCCGTCTGCGCGCTGAGCATGAAGCCGGCGACGCCATACAGGGCCCCCGCCATCACATAAGCCAGCAAGCGGGTCCGCTTGACCGGGATGCCCGACAGCTCGGCGGCGGCCTGGTCAGCCCCCACCGCGTACAGCGCGGTCCCCAGGTCGGTCTTGCCCAGCAGCATCCAAAGACCGGCAACGATGACCGGCAGGATGATCGAGGCAGGCACGAGGGAGAACAGGGTGGAGGTCATTTCGTCGCTGACCCACTCCGCCACCATGCCGCCAGGGGCTGGCAAGATCAGCAGCGCGATACCTTGGCAAATGATCATCACGCCCAAGGTGGCGGCCACCGACTGCACCCCGCGATAGGCCACCAGGTAACCACTGGCGCTGCCCACCAAGGCACCGACGCCGACACAGATGGCGAAGCTGGCCAGGGCCCCCCATGGCCCGTCCAGCGGCAATACCGCCATGATCACGTTGGCAATGGACAAGGTGCCGACAATGGACAGGTCGAAGCCGCGCGCCAACACCACCAGCGTCTGGCCTGCCGCCGCCAACGCAAGCGGGCTGGCATTGTTGATCAAGTTGGTGAAGGTGTAGCTGGACAGCGCCTTGCTATCGAACATTGCGTACATCCCATACATCACAATGTACAACATCAGGGTAAAACAGGCCGGATGCCGGCCCATCACGCCGCGCCAGGGCGGCGGCGCTTCAACGGTATTCTGTATGAGGGTGGCCATAGTGGCCTCCTTGCTAACGCGGTCAGGGGCAGAATCCAAATCGCGGGCACAGGGTACCCGCAGGGCCGATACCGAAGCACTCGATGCCCTGTCAATCATGTATTCAACGGGAGCGTGTTTTGCGTGTAGCCATTACTTCAGCGGGTCCCCATGGCACCCGCCGAAGGTGCTCACTCAATGGCAAGGAAACGCCAGGGAGTGGCGTACATCGTGGGCGGCGTTGTGTACCGCTTCGATGTGGGCGAACCCCACCATACCGACGATGAACAACCCCAACAGGGCAGCCATGCCCAATTGCGTGACACGCGCGACGACCGACAAGTCAGTGTGCGCATGGGTACTGCTGTGGCGAGTGTAATAGGTCATGCGACTAACTCCGACGATCAGCAAACAAAAATGGGATCGCGCTTGGCGACATGTACATGGGGTACCGGGTTTGCCACCAGGTACTCGGTGCGACCGTGAAGATCGTGATCGCTCAAGAGCTGCTTGTGCTCCACCAGGCGCTCCAACGCATTGACCCAAAGACGGTAGTAATCACTGCCGCCGTCGGCGTCAGCGCTGCCATGGCTGACTTCGTGGCTGAGGTAATCGGCCCACTCAACCCAAGTAAAATGCCCGGCTTCGTGCAGCTTCAGGGTCATGGCGAACGCCTGGGCTTCCCAAGGCTCGCGAAATACCGGCCCTTCGATGTCTTTGTAGCGCGCCGGCAGCAGGTTCAGGTCGACGTCGCTCATGGCTGCGCCCCCTCGATGTGCTCGATGTAGCTTTCGAACATGTCGATGTACAGACAGTCGATCGCCGATGCCTGCGGCCCCCATAATTCCTGGAACGTGAAACACACGCTGTAGCAGTGCTGCGGCTGCTCGCCCTGACGCTCGGCGAGCGTGTCCGGAAACACGAACACACCGTGATCGAACGCTACCGTGCCGCGTTTGCCACGGATGTAACGGGGCAAACGGGTATGGGTGGCCGGGTTGATGTTCAGGGCGATCACGCTGTCACCGGCGGCAAAGCCCGCGTCGACGACCTCCTGGGAGCGGCAAGAGCCGCCCTTGAGGATGCGCGCGTCTACTTGGTCTACGGTCAATGTCGGCATCAGGCGGCCTCCCCTGCCAATTGGTTCATGCGTTCGAGCACTTGCGCTTCGCTGATCACATCGCGGTCGATCAAGGATTTCTCCACGCAGTACGCCCAGTGTTCGTAATAGGTCGAGTCGAGATAGTGGGTGGGATGCATCACCTCGATGTTCTTGCGCAATTCGTCGATGGCGTAGATACCGACAAACAGCGTGGCAACGTACATGGCAAAGATGCGGCGCTCCCACTCTTCGTGAAACAGTGGCTCTTCGGGATAGGGGTTGACTGGCCCGAGGCCGTGCATACCGCCCAGATCATGTGCACCATTCATTAGCTAACTCCTCTCGGGGTCTCAGGCAGTGGCGGCCAGGGCGAGACCCACTCCGATCATGGAATCACGGGTCACCAGCTCGGCCAGTTGCTCTTCGCTGTAGCCTTCGGTCCCTGCTGGGCGCATCGGCATGACCAGGTAACGCAATTCAGCGTTGCTGTCCCATACGCGCAACTGCACATTGGCCGCGATCTCAAGGTCGAATTCATCCTTGAGCAAGCCGCGCGGATCTATCACTGCGCGCGAGCGAAACGGCGGCATCTTGTACCAGGTCGGCGGCAAGCCGAGGGTCGGCCATGGATAGCAGGAGCACAGCGTGCAAACCACTAGGTTGTGCACGGTGGGAGTGTTTTCCACCACCACCATGTCCTCGCCCTGGGCACCGGAATAGCCCAGTTCAGCGATGGCTGCAGTGCTGTCTGCCAGCAAGCGCTGCTTGTAAGCGGGATCGACCCAGGCCTTGGCAATCACTTTCGCGCCGTTGCGGGGGCCGACCTTGTGCTCGAAGGTCTCGACGATACGGTCCAGCGCAGCGGATTCGAAGTAGCCTTTTTCGACCAGTAACGACTCCAGCGCCTTGACGCGCAGCGACAACTGCGAAGGAGAAGGGGAATGATTGTGACCATGTCTACTCATACGAAACTCCAGCATGCAAGTGATCGGTACGCGAGAGTCATCTCCCGCGAAACGCTGTCGTTCCAGACCTGGGTCCGGAGCCGAAGCACTTGTGCTGGAATCGGTCACGACAACATGACTGAAGTACGGCACAGGCTCCTCGACCAACAGCTCGAAGAAATCATTTAGTGCCGACGTCGTTGTCGGATTCTGGGCAAAAAAAATACCGTAGGCCTCTTGGAGACTTACGGGCTACTTTGCCGTTGCCATCTTGGACAGCAATGTCCGTATGGCGGATTGAACAGCGGCCTTAAGCAAGGGGGGCGGTCCAATCTATTGTCGCCGAGCAACTACCCAACTCGGTGATGGCGCAAGAATAATCACATCGAGTTGGCTTGCGCAACCCTGAACTTAAATCTTTTCTCACACTTAGCCATCTTGCACTGATCCGGTGCGCGCATATGACTTCGATGCTTATATGCCTACGAGGGACGCACTGATTTGTGCCATATTTATTGGCGACGAGTGCGGGATAACTTGGGTGGATTTCCAGCACCGTATGCTTGAGGTTGGCTACATAGCAGCCCAGAATACCTCCTTCCTTCCGCCAACGAGCACACCATGAAGCCGGAAAATCTAAGCTGGGATGACCTACGGATCTTCATGCACGTCGCCCGGTGCCAGAACCTTTCGCGGGCGGGCAAGCAACTGAAGATCGACCAGTCGACCGTTAGCCGCAGAATCAATCAGCTGGAATACGCCCTGGGCTTCAGCGTCTTCGAACGCAGCAGCTCAGGCTTGCAGCTAAATGACCAAGGCGCCCGCCTGCTCGCGCAGGTGGAGTTGATGGGCAACGGGTTTTCCGGGCTGCTGGAGCAATTGTCCTCGGGCACCAACACGGTGTCCGGCAGGGTCCGAGTCGGCACCATGGAAGGCCTGGCCTCGCTCTACCTGACCCAGCAGGTGCCAAAGCTGCAGTTGCTGCACCCCAACGTCACCCTGGAGTTGGTCACCTCGACCCACCAACTGCAGGTCACCCGGCGCGAAGCGGATATCTTCCTGGGCTTCTTCGAGCCCTCGGGCCAGGGTTTTCACACCGAACGGGTCGGGCAGTTCGAATTGAACCTGTACGGTAGCGACGACTACCTGCTGGCTCACGGCACCCCGTCGCGGGAGACCCTGGAGAACCACCTGTTCGTCGGCTACATCGAAGAGTTGGTGCAGATCAAGGCGGTCAAATGGCTCGATGAGCTGATTGCAGCGCCCAGACTCGTGTTCCATTCCAACAGCATGCTCGCGCAGATGTTTGCCGCCAGCGCCGGCGCAGGGCTGGTGATGCTGCCCTCCTTCGCCCATGCCGAACGCTTTGGCCTGCGCAAAATCCAGCTCAATGGCGCCAAGGTCACCCGTGATCTATGGCTGAGCGTCCATCAAGACCTGCGTTACGTACCACGAATCAAGACCATGCTGGAGCACCTGTCGCGGCTGTTTCGTAATGACCAGTTATTCAGCCTCGGCTAACGCCGCGCGACCTACAAATCAACACGCCCACCTTCTTGCACCATCGCACAGCACTTCTTCATTTCAAGCACCGTTTCGGTGATGCAGCTTTGCAATAGGCGTTGTTGCATTACGGCTTGGCAGTCTGGGCCCGTACTTTAAACTGAGTTCGCCACCTACCCGACCGAGGCGCACTCAATGAAACAAGACTCCATCTGGGGTGCCATATTCGAGCACCCGAACTTTGCAATACTGGTCAAGCGACGGCGCCGGCTAGTCTCGACGCTTATGCTGATCAGCATGGCGGTGTACTTCGCCATCCCGTTGTTTTCCGCCTATTTCCCCGAATTTCTCTCTTATAAGATTTATGGCGCGATCAATGTCGGCCTGGTGTATCTGGTCGGGCAATATTTCTTCGGCGCCGCGATCGCCATTTTTTATGCCTGGCGCTTGAAGAACATCGACGCGATGTCCGCCGCCCTGGTTTCCGAAGCTTCTGTGAGCGTCAATCATGACCAAAATCAACCGCACTAACCGTTTGGCCGCCCTGCGCAGCTCGACGCTCTTCAAGGCCTGCGTCGCGCTGGCCGGCTTGCTCACGGCCAGCCAGGGCCACGCCGCCACGCTGGTCTCCGAAGCCAACCGGCCACTGACCTTCGGCGTGTTCGCCGCGCTGTTTCTGATCACCCTCGGGATTACCTTCTGGGCTGCGCGCAAGAACAGTTCGGTGAAGGATTTCTATACCGCGGGCGGTGCGTTGTCCGGCCGGATCAACGGCCTCGCCATTGCCGGTGATTACCTGTCAGCAGCGGCATTCCTGGGGGTCTCCGGTCTTATCGCCATCTACGGGCTGGACGGTATCACTTATGTCATCGGTTTCTTCGTATCCTTCATCCCCGTACTGCTATTGATCGCCGAGCCTTGCCGCAACCTGGGTAAATACACCTTGGGCGATGTGCTGGCGTTCCGTAATAACTTCCGCGCCTCGAAGTTCGCCGTGGCGATTTCCAGTGTATTGGTGGCGTTGTTTTATATGGTGCCGCAGATCGTCGGCGGCGCCGTGATCATCGCTGCGCTTATCGGTATTCCGTTCGAGATATCGGTGGTGTCGGTGGGCGTGCTGATGCTGGTCTACGTGCTGTTTGGCGGCATGCGGGCCACCACCTCGGTGCAGATCCTCAAGGCCACCTTGCTGATTGCCTTCTGCTTCCTGCTGGTGGTCCTGAGCTGGGCCCCTTATGGCTTCAACGTCAGTGCCTTCTTCGGCGACCTGGTCGGCAGTTCGGCCGTGCAGAAACATGTGCTCGGCACCCTGCTCAACGGCGTTTCCCAACTCTCGGCCGAACAAGCCGGGCAGCGCTTCATGGAGCCTGGGCTGTACCTGAAGAACCCGCTCGAACAGATCTCCCTGAGCTTGGCACTGGTGCTCGGCACCGCCGCCATGCCCCATATCCTGATGCGCTTCTTTACCGTGCGAGACGCACAAAGTGCCCGCACTTCGGCGCTGACCGCCATGCTGCTGATCGGCCTGTGCCATCTGTTCATCATCGTCATCGGTTTCTCCGCCGCGCTGCACCTGGGGCCTTTCGCGATTACCGCCATGGACAAGGGCGGCAACCTCGCCGCGCCGATGCTGGCCCAGTTCCTGGGCGGTGGCGCCGATAGCTTGCTCGGCAACCTGATGCTGGCGTTCGTGGCCGCCGTGTCCTTCGCGACCATCGTCGCGGTGGTCGCCGGGCTGACGCTGGCAGCGGCCTCCACCCTGGCCCATGACGTCTATGTGGGCGCCGTGCGCCAAGGCAAGGCCACCGAGCGCGAGCAGGCCACCGCGGCCCGCCTGGCAACATTGGCGATCGCGATCATCGCCATCTGCGTGGGCATTTCGGCCAAGGGCCAGAACGTCGCGCAACTGGTCGGGCTTGGCTACGCGGTTGCCGCGTCGGCCAACCTGCCGGCACTGCTGCTGACCCTGTACTGGCGCCGCTGCAGCACCGCTGGCGTGGTCGCGGGCTTGCTGGGCGGCACGGTGCTGTCCATCGGCCTGGTGCTGGTGTCGCCGAACATGACCTACCCGCTGCAGCAAAAACAGGTGGCGCTGGCGGCTGCCGCCAAATCCCAAACCAAGATCGACCTGATCGACAAGGGCGCGCTGGTTGCCACCGCCGCGGAGCGTGAGCAATTGCTCAGCGATGTAACCAAGCAACAGCAAACCGCCAGCCTGATCCCGGACTCGGCCACCAGCCTCATCGGCCTACGCGAGCCACTGGTACAGCTGCGCAACCCAGGACTGATCTCCATCCCGCTCGGTTTTGCCCTGGTCATTCTGTTTTCGCTGCTGTTCCCCAGCCAGCTGTCGCAGTCGCGCTGGGTGGAGTTTGCCGTGCGCCGCGAGACCGGCCTGGGCGTCGCGCAAGCGGCTCAACACTAATTCATCAAGGTTTCCATCATGTCCCTGCCTACCGTAAAAGTCGCCGCTGCCCACGCCGCGTCCGTGTATATGAACAAGGCCGCCTGTGTCGACAAGGCCTGCGCCTTCATCGCCGAAGCGGCCGCCAATGGCGCTGAACTGGTGGTGTTTCCCGAGTCCTTCATCCCGGGCTTTCCGGTCTGGGCGGCACTATGGGCGCCCATCTATAACCATGACTGGTTCAAGTTGATGGTCGAGAACAGCGTGATGATCGACGGCCCGGAGATCACCGCCATCCGCTGCGCCGCTCGGCGCCATGGCATCCTCGTTTCCCTTGGGTTCAGTGAGGCGACTCCGGCCAGCGTCGGCTGCATCTGGAACTCGAACGTGCTGATCAGCGAACAAGGCACCCTGCTCAACCATCATCGTAAACTGGTGCCGACCTTCTATGAAAAGATGGTGTGGGCGCCCGGCGATGGTCACGGGCTGCGAGTGGCCGACACCCGCATCGGCAAGATCGGCACCCTGATCTGCGGCGAGAACACCAACCCCTTGGCCAAGTACACCCTCGCGGCGCAAGGCGAGCAGATCCACATCTCCGCCTGGCCGGCGATCTGGCCGACGCGCAAGCCCGGCGGCCAGAATTTCGACAACCTCGCGGCCAACAGAATTCGCGCGGGAGCGCAGTGCTTTGAAGCCAAGGTGTTCGGCATCCTGAATGCAGGCTTCATGGATGACTCGATGATCGACCTGCTCTCTGCCAGCGGCGACGCGCAAGCCATCGAGGTGCTGCACAACAGCCCGCGGGCCGCGACGCAATTCCTCGACCCGACGGGCGCGTCGATTGGCGACCTGCTGCAAAACGAGGAAGGCCTGGCGTACGCCACCTTCAATCTGAACGATTGCGTGGAGCCCAAGCAGTTTCATGACATCGCCGGTTATTACAACCGCTTCGACGTGTTTGACCTGACGATAGACCGGCGCCGCATCACCCCCGCGACCTTCAACGATCCTGTGGACTCGAGCCGCAACCGGGAGTTGCCGGTGTTACCCGACCTCGACTGATGGCCCAAACGCATGAACTGCTGGTGCGGCAGCCGTGCCGCTTCGGCGGCATCCAGCTGCTGTTGCGGGGCTTGATGCTCAGGTGCCGGCCAGAGCGATGTCGCGCAGTACGCTCGCGAAGCTTGCGGCATCCTCTGCACAGGACGTGTGCCCCGTGTCCATGACATGAAGCGTGGCCCAGGCAATCCCCCTCGCCATCTCATGGGCGTGAGGCAGTGTCCGCGCTGGATCGTGCTACCCATGGACAATAGCGGTGGGCACACGCGGCAGGGTGTGCAGAACAGGGACAAAATCGATCGTTTGCTGGCTGAGAAGGACTTCGATTACGCGGCCGTTATCCAACCGCTGTGGATAGGCACGCACTTGCTCCAGCAACGGTGAAGCCGGCAACGTTCGAAAGCAGCGCGCAACGAACGCGTCCCAAAATGCTACCCCCCAGTCATGCCCTATTCGGTCGATCAACTTGGCGATGTCGCCGTGACCGTGGGTATTTGCGCCACTGTTGGACAGCACGAGCCCCTTGATGCGGGTGGAACCGGCCTGCGATTCGCGCAGTGCGACGAGCATGGCAATCGAAGTGCCGAGTGAATGCCCCACGAGAATGACCGAGGGCAAGTCGGCAATTGCATTGCTGACGCGCGAAGCTATCGAGTGCAGATCAAAGGGCCCACTGCCCTCCAGCCAGCCGAGCCCGATCGCAGGAAGCCCACTGCGCTGCGCCGCGTTCTCAAACACCCGTGGGGAACACATCGCCCCCGGCAGGCAAACCAATACTGGCCCGCAACCGCTTCCTTCATTCAAGGTTGTATTACGCATGTTGCTCACTCTTAATCCCTGGGTGCTACACCACTTACAACGGTTGGCGCAGTTTCTGTAGTCGGGCTGTGACAGTAGCGCCCGCTCCGCTCGCAATGCCAAGCACGGAGCACGACATGCTTACCCAGGTTGCAGGAGGTCATGAAAACACTGTATCGAAAAGCCAGACTCGGGCCTAGAACGTCACGCTGGCAGTCAAACGCGCAGTCCTCGGCTCCCCCTCATTGACCTGCAATTGCCCAGTGCCAGTGTTTGACGGGTAGTAGTGCTTGTCGAACACATTGTTCAGGTTCAACTGAAGGCGGGTCTTGTAGCCTCCGGTCGGCAAATCCCAGCGCAGAAAGGCGTCGGCTACGGTGTAGCTGGCCATCCAGAAGCTGTTGTCGTTGTCACCTGGACGCTCGCCCACATAGCGTGCACCTGCGCCGGCATGCCACTGGCCCACCTCTTGGGGAACCGCCAAGTGATGGGTCAAGTACAGGCTCGCGGTATGCATGGGCGCGTTGTTCAGACGATTGCCTTGGTCATCCGGATCTTCGAGGATTTCGGTATGGGTGTAGGCATAGGTGCCGACCAGGTACCAGCGTGGCGCCAGGCGGCCAGTCACGTCCAGCTCCAGACCGCGGGAGCCGACCTTGCCGGCCAGCTCCGAGGCACTGCTGCCATCGGCCAGGGTGGTCGCGGTGACGACGTTTTTCTTGACGATATCGTAGACGGCAAGGTTCACGCTCAGCTCGTTGGAGGGCGTGTATTTCGCGCCCACTTCATAGCTGCGCCCCTCCTCGGGCGCGAAGGTCTTGCCGTCGTCGGCGACGTCGGTATTGGGGACGAACGAGCGGCTGAAATTGCCGTACAACGACAGGCTTTCCGTGGCTTGATACACCAGCCCCGCGAACGGAATGAAGATGTCGTCGTTGTCGTCGCGCAACAGGCTGTAGGACGCACCAAGGCCCTGGTCGCCGTACTGGTCGAAATGCTGCAGGCGGCCACCAAACACGGCAATCCAGCGGTCGTTCAGATGCCAGTTGTCCTTGAGGTACACCGAGGTCGACGTCAGTTCGTTACGCGCGTCGCTTTGCACTGCACTGACGGTGCTCGGCGGCGCCAAGGTGCCATAGACAGGGTTGGCAATGGAGATCGAGGTGGTGCCGGCATTGCGATAGGTAGAACCGCGATATTTGTCCTGGGCTTCGTGATCTATACCCACCAGCAGATCGTGGCGCTGACCGAAGAGTTGCTGCTGGCCGATGAAATCGAGAGCAGAATAACGGGTTTCGTAATCGTACTCGGCGCCGTTGGCCGCGCGTGTCAGTACACCATTTCTGAGGGTGCCCGGCTGGGCAATGGCCTGGCTGTAGCGGTCATTGTTCCAGGCATAGGTGGCACGGGTCTTCCAATCATCATTGAGCTGATATTCGAACTTGGCAATAGCGGTCTCGGTGGTGCCGTGGGCCTTGGCCCATGTTTCGTCAAGGCGCTTGCGGTAGCTGATGTCTGCCGGCTTGCCGTTGACGAACACGGTACCTCAGTCGAACGGGCCTGAGTAGTCGTTGTGCGTGTAGGCCAGCGACAGGCTCGCCCGGTCGCCGATCCAGGCCAAGGATGGGGCGAACAGGCTGTGCTCGTTGGTCCCGTAATTGCGCCAGTAATCTTCGTGCTGGCGTTCGCCGATCAGGCGGTAGGCAAAGTTGCTGTCGCCGATCTGCCCCGTCGTATCGAAGCCGGCAGTGCCACCGCCTTCGCTGAAACTTGAGCCGCTCAGGGTGGTGGAGCGGGTAAATTGTGGCTGCTTGCTGACCACGTTGATCAAGCCGCCGGGGTCGATCGCGCCATAGAGCAAAGAGGCCGGCCCTTTGAGCACTTCGACGTGATCAGTGGTAGCGCTGACGTTGCGGCCAAGCATCGAGCGCACGCCATCCTGCAGAATCGAGCCGTCGGAGCTGGCACCGAAGCCGCGCTTGATGAAGGCATCGCGGGAGTTGCCCAGAGTGTTGGTCTGTGACACGCCGCTGCCAAACTTCATGGCATCGTCGAGGCTTTTGACCTGGTAGTCGTCTATGGTCTGGCGAGACACTACATTGACGGCCTGAGCTTCGTCCTTTAGCGGGGTTTCCGACTTGCTGGCAGTCGAGGCGGTCGGACGCGTGTAGCTATCGTCCCGAGCCAGACTCTTGGCGTCGATGCTAGTGGCAGGCAGAACGGTAGGCGCATCGTCGGCATGCGCGAGGGATAAAGTGATGCAGCCTGTTAGCAGGACCAGTTGGGAATAGGGACGCAGTTGGTTCGCCACAAGAGCATTTCCATATGTTTTTGAGAAGGATTATTGTTCACACAACAGCACTTAATAGCCAGTGTCGTGTGAAGAAAAAACCACTCCCATCACGGGGAGCGGCCAAGGAAAATGCGACTCGGCGGAGCGCACCGGGCATTTCTTACAGCGGTTGAACCATCAGAAAATCGAGATCGGGTACTCCGTGATCACCCGCACTTCATTGGCGTTGGCAGTGACATCGCTGCGGTAGGTCACCTGGCGCACGCGCATCATCAGGCCCTTCACCGGCCCGCCCTGCACCACGTAGCTGACCTGCAGGTCACTCTCCCAAGCCTTGCCGTCGTCGGTGTCAGTGGTCTTGATGTCCGTGCCCTTCACGTAGCGGCCCATGAAGCTCAGGCCCGACGCGCCGATGCTGGAGAAGTCATAGTCGTAGCGGGCCTACCAAGAGGTTCCATCCTCGCGGGTGCCGTCCAGGTACTGGATATAGTTGGCCAGGTAGTTGGTATCACCGCCGTCCAGGCCATAGGAAAACTTGCCGCGGCCATTGATTTGCTGGCGCGCCAGGGTGAAGGCGTGGGCCTTGTGGGGTAGGTGGCCTTGAGGCTGTAGGCGGTGTTGTCGAGGTCGCCGCTGAGCTGGTCGCCGATGCTTTTCTACTGGTAGCCGGCGACCACGCTCACCCACCGGGCCGAGCGCTGGCACTGTGGAATCCTGCACGTTGTCGAATACCAATGCCAGCTCCGAGCCGTGCACTGAGAACTCGGCGTGCACACCTTGCCAAGGCAGCATGTCGAACCGATACAGCCAGCTTTTGGCGCCTGTCCGCGCACGGGCCTCGATCAAACGCTGCGATGGAATCCAATAGGACTCGGCGGTGAGCGCCTGATACCGTAAGCTTTGAGCGTCGAGTTGTGGGTACAATTTCTTGTATTGGGCAAAAATCGGCGCGAAGCGCTCCGGCGCCAGAGTGGCAAGATCCCACGGGAGCACCGGCGCCTCAGGCGATTTGGTCGGACCGAAAAAATGCTTGCTCGGACTTTGAGGTCCCCAACATCAATGGCACGTCGCGACTCATGCCCTTGGCCAGCACCGCCAGCGGCGAACTGACCACTCCGCGCCGTTTGTTATCTGCGGTACATCGAACTGAGCACCTACAAGGCTTTGAGTAAAGGCTCATACGTAGCTATGTGACTGAATCTCCAGTCCTAGCGTTGGATCGATACAAGCATTCAGAGAAAGTAGCCTCTTGATTTCACCACTGATGCCCCCGAGCGCCATGAGCAAGCCTACCTGGCAGCCCTCAGTCGAGCAGCCAATTGCTCGACTATCCCGATAACCAGATGCCGATCCGCTTCATCTAGCTGCTGTAGCAACGCTGAAATACGTCGCCCCTGATCATCCGTATGCGGGCTTGCTTCGCTAAGCAGCTCAGAAGCTTCACAACCGAGTGCAGCGGCTATTTGATAAAGCCGAACAACGTTCGGAATGACAATGCCCCTCTCCATTCGAGACACTGCTTCGTTACCGACACCGAGCGTTTCGGCAACCTGCTCCTGAGTCAGTCCGCTATTGCTTCTGCGTCGTGCTATCGCTTTGCCAACTGCCTCAGCAACAGCTTTTTCGTCAATATCGGTCACACAGCCGCTCCTTCAGTCAACCTAAATGGTTGAACAACCACCCGTTGACATGAAGGACCCAATGAGTCGAGACTCACCTTAAAAGGGTGACTTCTATAAATAGGGAAAGGTTCAGATGGCATACAGGAACGCGGTATCTATCGTGGCGGTAGCCGCATTGCTCTCGGCTTGCGGTGATTCGACGCTGGACTATCGCAATGCGGAAATTTCGAATGGGAAGGTCTTCGAGAAAGGTGAGAACAAGCCCTTCAGTGGGGACCTCACCAATTTTCCGCAGTCACTTATCCGACGCTCGAATGACCTTGTAGGTATTCTGTCGGGCCTGGTCGGGACCCTGGATGAGTTGAAGCGTACGGACGAATCGATCCGAACGCTTGAACTGGTCTGTAATGGAGGCCTGAAGGATGGATTCTTAAATGGAGAGGTGAGTTGCTATGAGCCAGGTACCTCAACGCTTCGCTACCAGGCCCATTACAAGTCCGGACTCATGGACGGAGGGTTCACTGTCTGGGGGAGGCACGACAACGTCTTAACAAAGGCCTCCTTCAAGGATGACAGAACGGACGGGCAGTTCCAGCAGTTCAGCCCGAATACTGGAAAGCTGATTCAGCAAGTAGATTTCCGGGCGGGCGTCATCGATGGCCTGAACCAGCGCTGGGATGAGAAAACGGGACAACTCACCTATCGGGCCAAGGCTGAGAAAGGCTTTTACGTGGGGACCATTGAAGCCTGGTCACCCGATGGACGTAAAACCGCGGAAGTCCCATACGAGAATGGACAGATCAATGGCGTCGTGAGGGCATGGGATCCGACCACAGGTCAGCTCATCAAGGAGGCACACTACAGGGACGGCTTACCGGACGGCACCACAAACGAGTGGTATGAGGACGGAAGGCTCAGAAGCTCAGGTGAATACCGTGACAATGTCTACTACTCGGTGCCTACCTCAACAGACGATAGCAAGAATGACAGCTGTGTCGCCGACTATGCCAAGCAATTCCATGCTGAAGCGGGTGAAGATGCACCTGTGAACAGTGAGCAGCTCGGTGAGTGGGAAAAGTGGTGCGAGCAAGGGCGTCCATCGACTTGACCGGAAGGCATAAACGCCAGCGATTACGCTGGCATTTATGCTGTCGTTGGCTTCCCGTATCAGGTTGCCGCTATGTGCCTACTCTGGCTCGTCGGCTTCCGCTGGCACACTCACCCGACCGTAGCGCGCACTCTCGCCTATGGGGATGATCTGTACGGCGTCACTTCGGCTCGCCCGAGCTGACAGTCGCTAGCTGGGAAACAGGTAGTGAGTCCAGCACCGATGGCCTGAAGGCGAATATGCTCGAACTAGCGATCACTTCGTAATGGCCTCGGCGAAGCCCATGGCTGATGGCTACGGCTTGCCTCCCTGCTGAATACGCCTGGAATGGAAAAGCTCGCGTGTAGTGGTCTAATGAAACCGGACACCCATTTAGGCGAGAATGCTCGCCACAGAGAGGTGTCTGATGACCAAGCAACGTCGTACCTTTACCCCTGAGTTCAAGCGCGAGGCTGCGTGCCTGGTGCTCGACCAAGGCTACAGCCATACCGAGGCAGCCCGTTCGCTTGGGCTGGTTGAGTCGGCCTTGCGTCGTTGGGTAAACCAGCTCCAGCAAGAACGTGGCGGCGTCACGCCGACCAGCAAGGCGTTGACACCTGAGCAGCAAAAAATCCAAGAATTGGAAGCCCGAATCAATCGTCTGGAACGGGAAAAGTCGATCTTAAAAAGGGCTACCGCGCTCTTGATGGCCGAGGAACACGAGCGCTCGCGTTAGTCGATCAGCTTCGCTCCGAGGAGCCGGTTGATCTGTTGTGCTCGGTATTTGAAGTCACCCGATCTTGCTACTACGCACACT
>NZ_JAAOCA010000170.1 GCF_014694385.1 Pseudomonas typographi
CCAGGACATTGCTGGCGGCGAACAGCCAGGCGAACCAGAGATCGGCGCTGGGTCTAGGTTCTGCTGCGGTCGCGGCCATCCTGGGTACCGTATCGCAGTCTGGGGGCGTGCCGACGGGCGCGATTATTGAGCAGGGAAGCAACTCGGCAGGCAACTATGTTCGGTTTGCCGATGGCACCCAAATTTGCTGGGGCGTCTCTTCTGGCGCGACGGCCAATAACGCAACTGGCAACGGCCTGTATTACTCGGGCCTGA
>NZ_JAAOCA010000171.1 GCF_014694385.1 Pseudomonas typographi
GGACGATGGGCGTCACGGAAGGATGCACCATCACGCTGGCGCAGTACGACCCGGCCATCTACGACGATGCCGTGGGCCAGCCCTACAATCCCATCGGCTTCATCAGCCTCCCCGCCGGCGGCCTGGGGTCGCCCACGGACCTGGCCTGGATTCAGGACGATACGGCCGAAGTGACCCAGGGCGTACTGTCCTGGACGCCCCCGACGGGCATCGTGACTGGCTATGCGATCACCGTCCGCCAGGGCGGCACGGCGG
>NZ_JAAOCA010000172.1 GCF_014694385.1 Pseudomonas typographi
CTACCGCGACGTCATCCTGAACGACCGCTACGGCCTGGGCCGCTTCATCAGCGATGCCCAGGTGGACAAGTGGGCGCTGTACCAGATCGCTCAGTACTGCGATGAACTGGTCGACGATGGCAAAGGCGGTACCGAACCTCGCTTTACCTGCAACCTCTTCCTGCAATCGCGCGCCGATGCCCTGCAGGTGCTACAAGACCTGGCCAGCATCTTTCGGGGCATGGCCTATTACGCTGGCAGCGAAGTCGTGGCCTC
>NZ_JAAOCA010000173.1 GCF_014694385.1 Pseudomonas typographi
TGCCCGATCTGTACCAGGGCATGCGCAGTGTCCTTGAAAGTTAAGCGTTCATCTTTGCGAATAACGCGGGAAGAAAGAATGCGGTCGGGTTCGAAGAAGCAGCCGTTATTGCATAAAGCTTGCTGTTGGGAAAATCCCACCAACAATAGAGGTTCCTGGGAATGGCGCTACCGGCATTCATAGGCATCCCGAAGTTGTTTATCAACAGGTATTCGTCTTGCGGAAAGCCAAAGTCAACCGTGTAGTAAACCCTCG
>NZ_JAAOCA010000174.1 GCF_014694385.1 Pseudomonas typographi
CGCTGGTGAGTCAGTTCGGCAGCCTGGCCGCAGATCCCTCGATTAACGCGCTTGAGGCGCTCACCGGTGCTGCCGACAAACTGGCCTACTTCACTGCGGCCGACGCCATGGCGCTGGCCGATTTCCCGGCGCAGGCCAGGACATTGCTGGCGGCGAACAGCCAGGCGAACCAGAGATCGGCGCTGGGTCTAGGTTCTGCTGCGGTCGCGGCCATCCTGGGTACCGTATCGCAGTCTGGGGGCGTGCCGACGGGCG
>NZ_JAAOCA010000175.1 GCF_014694385.1 Pseudomonas typographi
GTAGGGGTACTGCAGCTTGGCGTCGATGACCTCGGTGTAGCTGACGACCGTGGTGGTGGCCTGAATACTCGAGCTGGTCGAGTCCGCGGTAGTGCGCCGGACGCGGATCGTCCACCCTTCTTCCGCCTCGGGCAGGTCGATGCGGTGCGAGCGCTGATAGCCCGAAGTGGTCTTGCCGCTGAACGACGTGGTTATCACCGGCTGATAATCGGCGCCATCGGTCGACAGCTCGACGACGTAGTTCACCGTATAGCC
>NZ_JAAOCA010000176.1 GCF_014694385.1 Pseudomonas typographi
TCGCCGGTGCCGGTGTGCGCCAGCACCATGCCGTCCGCAAAGTCGAGCTGGCAGGCGTAGACGATCATGAACTTGCCCTGGCTGAGGATATCCACCACCGCCTGGCTGAAAGGAAACACGGTCGCCATCAGAAGGCCTCCCGAAGCTGGAGCGTGCCGCTGGCCACGATAGGTTGGACGGTCAGTTGGTTGGAATCGTCGGTCCTGCGCATCTCGGAATAGGGGTTCTGGTATTCGACGGCCGTCCCGGCCACCA
>NZ_JAAOCA010000177.1 GCF_014694385.1 Pseudomonas typographi
TCAAGAACTGCATGGCTGCCTCCTCTGCCGCGTCGAGCTGCGCCTGCACCAACGCTTTGTCTTCGTCTTCCGCCAACAGGTGTTTCATGGCCAGCTCGATGTCGATGACACTCATGGGTCATTCCTTAGGCTTGGCGGTGGTCTTCTTGCCGGCCTTTTCTTCGGTAGGCTCGCTGTCTTCGACAATTTCGCACAGGCCCCGCGCTTCGAGCTCCTTGGCCAGCGATGATGGGGCCGTATAAGCCTCACCGCCTC
>NZ_JAAOCA010000178.1 GCF_014694385.1 Pseudomonas typographi
TGCCCGATCTGTACCAGGGCATGCGCAGTGTCCTTGAAAGTTAAGCGTTCATCTTTGCGAATAACGCGGGAAGAAAGAATGCGGTCGGGTTCGAAGAAGCAGCCGTTATTGCATAAAGCTTGCTGTTAGGAAAATCCCACCAACAATAGAGGTTCCTGGGAATGGCGCTACCGGCATTCATAGGCATCCCGAAGTTGTTTATCAACAGGTATTCGTCTTGCGGAAAGCCAAAGTCAACCGTGTAGTAAACCCTCG
>NZ_JAAOCA010000179.1 GCF_014694385.1 Pseudomonas typographi
GCGCCTCAAGCGCGTTAATCGAGGGATCTGCGGCCAGGCTGCCGAACTGACTCACCAGCGAACGTAACTGGTCCGCCGAGTCCTTCACGTAACCCTGCATGGGCGCTAGGGCGTAGCTCCCAGCATCGACGCTCGCGCCCTGGTAGGCCGGCAAGATCGACAGCACCGTAGCGCTGGCGATATTGGCCACTTCATACCAGTTGCCGTCAGGACCAAGGAAGGCATCGCCCACCCGGCTGTTCGCCGCGAAGTCGG
>NZ_JAAOCA010000017.1 GCF_014694385.1 Pseudomonas typographi
GGCGGAACCATTGCTTGTAACCCATTTTATTATCAACCAGAAGCAGGCATACGAGACCACTATCGGTCGCGTGGGCTAGGCGATGAGTCTAAGAGACAGCCGGAGAGGCGCCGAAAGCGCGATAGCCGCCTTGCTATGAGAGTCGTACGCGTCTCGGCTGCCGGGCGATTCTGAAACCGCCGTAGGAAAAGCCTGCAAGTTGCGTCGGCCCGCTTTGCCAGGGCCATGATGGCGTTGGATCCTGGCTGAAGAACATTTCATGGGGCGGGGGCACGGCTGACAGCCTGGTGAAAGCCTCGCTCCGGTACTCTCGGTGGGTTTTGCAACTGAATGTTGCAGCGGTATTCACGCCAATAACAAAGGAGTACCCCGTGGAGCTATCCCACGTCGCCTGGCTGGCCCATGACAGCCGCTTGATCGTGTGCTGTGTGTTGGCCATCGCCAGCATCATCGTATTGATCAGTTGGACCCGGCTGCCGCCTTTCTTGTCGATCTTGGTGGGAACGTTCATCGCCGGTATCGGTGCCGGGTTGGCCCCGGAAGAAGTGGCCAAGGCCTTCAGCAAGGGCGCGGGCGGTATCCTCGGCGAGGCGGGGATCATCATTGCCCTGGGTGCCATGCTGGGTGCGCTGATGGCTGAAACCGGCGCCGCCGACCGCATTGCCAGCACCCTGCTGAAGTTAGGCAAGGGCCGCGCATTGCCGTGGGTGATGGCGCTGGTGGCGATGATCATCGGCTTGCCACTGTTCTTTGAAGTGGGCTTGGTGATGATGGTGCCGATCATCTTCGTGATGGCGCGCCAGTCGAACCAGCCGCTGTTGAAAATCGCCATTCCGGCGCTCGCCGGGATGACCACCCTGCATGCCTTGATGCCGCCCCACCCCGGCCCGCTGATCGCGGTGAGCGCGTTGCATGCAGACCTCGGCCTGACCATGCTGCTGGGGTTCACGCTTGCCGTGCCGGCGGTGATTCTGGCCGGCCCGGTCTACGGCCTATGGCTGTCACGGCGGCTGCAGGTGGCGGTGCCCGCCGAGCTGGGCGAACTGTTCAGCGCCAGGCCGCAGGCGGCACACCCGCCGGGCTTTGCCGTTTCGTTGGGGATTATCTTATTGCCGGTGGTGCTGATGTTGGGCAGCACCTTGGCCAAGGTTGCCCTGCCCGCCGAGAGCAACCTGGCGCTGGTGTTGAAGTTTCTCGGCGAGCCCTTGGTCGCATTGGGGCTGGCCGTGCTGGCGGCGGTGGTGCTGCTGGGCTGGGCCAACGGCATGGGGCGGGACCAAGTGGGGCATACGCTGCGCAAAAGCCTGGCGCCCATCGCGGCGCTGTTGCTCACCATTGGCGCCGGCGGTGGCCTGAAGCAAACCTTGCTCGAGGCGGGTGTAAGCCAAACCATCAGCAAAGTGGCCGAAGGCGCCCATATGCCCTACCTGCTGCTGGCCTGGTTGATCGCCGTGGCCCTGCGCCAGGCGACAGGTTCAGCCACCGTGGCCACCACCACCACGGCCGGCATCCTGGCCCCCATGATGGCCGGGCTGGCCGCCACCCAAAGCTCACTGGTGGCCCTGGCCATTGGTGCGGGCTCGGTGTTCTTCTGCCACGTGAACGACGCCGGCTTCTGGATGGTGCGTGAGTACTTCGGCCTGCAGCTTAAGCAAACGATCTGGGTATGGTCGGTGCTGCAGACGATTGTCTCGGTGGTGGGGTTGGTGGGGACGTTGCTGCTGTGGGCGTGGTTGACATGAGGAAGAGGCCCGTGGCGCAGTTTTTTTGCCGACAGGGTCGCCAGCGGGTTGAACTAAAGAAAAATCCGCCCAGGAATAATGGCCGGTGCTGGTGGTGCGCCGGTTGCCGTGTGCAACGCTAATCGCGTCACCGGCTACTGGGTTTCCGCCCGAGTGGTACGGGCCCATGATGGAGCGCCTAGAGGGCAACAAGCCGGTCAAAATCGCCATGGCCCGTGCCGATGGACAGGCCATCTTGGTGAGCCTGGATGACCTATGAGTCGAGACAATGGCACACCCGCTCGGCTGTAGTGTTCTTCAGGCGCTGGCCGCACCATTTTGGCGGTGCCTGTTGTGGCCAGGCGGCGTTGCCGCACGCCGCCTTACCCCGCTGCCGGCCGATACTGCAGCGCCTCTGCCACATGCTCACGGGCAATGGCCGCGTGCCCGTCGAGGTCGGCTAACGTGCGCGCCACCTTCAGCAACCGGTGTGCGGCCCGCAACGAAAGCGTAAGCCGCTCACACGCGGCTTCCAGCCACTGTTCGTCCGCCGGCCGTAATTGGCAGTGCTCCCGCAAACCCGGCAGGCCGAGAAACGCATTGGCGCAGCCCTGGCGGGCCAATTGCCGATCCCGCGCGGCGGCGACCCGTGCAGCAGCCGCGGCGGTGTTCTCGCCGCTGCCCAGGCGCGGGTTGAGGCTGGTGCTTTCGCGGGCTACGGTCAAATGCAGGTCGATACGGTCGAGCAGCGGGCCGGAAAGTTTGTTGCGGTAGCGTTCGATTTGGTCTGGCCCGCAGCGGCAGCGGCCAGTGGTGTCGCCCAGGTAACCGCAGGGGCAGGGGTTCATCGCTGCCACCAACTGGAAGCGCGCCGGAAAGCGGGTTTTATCCCGGGCGCGGGCGATGATGATTTCACCGGACTCCAGCGGCTCGCGCAGCACCTCCAGCACCTTGCGGTCGAATTCGGGCAACTCGTCGAGAAACAGTACGCCATGGTGGGCCAAGGTGATCTCCCCCGGCTGCGGCCGGCTGCCGCCGCCCACCAAGGCCGCCGCGGAGGCCGAATGGTGCGGGTGGCGAAACGGCCGCTGCGGCCAACTGCTCAATGGCACGTGGCTGGTGACCGACTGGATCGCCGCCACCTCCAGTGCCTCAGGCTCGCACAACGGCGGCAGCAGGCCGGGCAGGCGGCTGGCAAGCAGGGTTTTGCCGGTGCCCGGCGGGCCACTGAACAGCAGGTTGTGCGCACCCGCGGCGGCCACCACCAACGCGCGCTTGGCCGCTACCTGGCCCTGCACCTCGGCAAGGTCCGGGTACGGTTTGGCCACCAGCAGCAGGCCGTTGGCGCGAAATAGTGGCAGCGTTTGCTGTTCGTTGAAATGCGCCACCAGCTCCACCAAGTGCTCGCTGGCCAGTACCTTCAAGCCGCTGGCCAGCGACGCTTCTTCGGCGTTCTCCTTGGGCACTACCAGCATGCGCCCGGCATCGCGGGCCGCCAGTGCGGCGGGTAGCACCCCTTGCACCGGCCGGATCGCGCCGGACAGTGCCAGCTCGCCGAGGCATTCAATGCCTTCGAGCGCCTTCAAGGGAACCTGCCCGCTGCTGGCGAGGATGCCCAAGGCAATGGGCAGGTCGAAACGGCCGCCGTCTTTGGGCAAGTCGGCTGGGGCCAGGTTAAGGGTGATGCGCTGTGCCGGGAACGCCAGGCCGGAGTTCACGATGGCACTGCGCACGCGGTCTTTGCTTTCTTTTACCGAGGCTTCGGGTAGGCCGACCAGGGTCAGCGAGGGCAGGCCGTTGGCCAAATGCGCCTCGACCATTACGGCGGGCGCACCAACCCCGACCTGGGCGCGGCTGTAGGCGATGGCGAGGGGCATCCTTGGCTCCTTGGGGGGACGATCGTCGCCGAAGCATAGGAAGAATGCGTGCCGGGCGGCTTTGAAATGTATGTCTGGGTGTTATCAAAGCGTGAAATAGGGCGCTACCTGCGAGGCTTGCCCGCATTAGCCTAACGCCTGCGCCGAACCCGATGGCTGAGTGGAATTACAGACATCCACGGCGGTCAGCACAAGCACCTTGGCCACGGTTTCCATTTCGCTGATTACCACGTAGGCGCCTTCGGGGCCTGCAGCGGCAAATGCAGCGGTTGGGCCGTAGTTCACGGCGCTGATACCGGCCTTGCACAACCAGGCGGTGTCGCAGGCAGAGTAGGACGCTGGCAAGATCGCGCCAATTTGGGCTGGGGGCTTTCCGGTGATGATTTTGTAGCTGTTGGCCAGCGATTGCACGATGTCAGCGCCCTGCGCGACATCCACCGGCTCCATCACCAAGCGTCGGCGCCCTTTGATGAAGGCCGGTGGCGGCATTTCAATGGAAGAGACGAAGTCGGGGTCTTCGGCCTTGATCGCGTCCAATTCACGCTGCACGTCGGCCAATACGCTTTCCACGCTCTGGCCGGGGACGAAGTGCACATCGACAACGATCGTGCACATGTCCGGCACATACGGTGGTTCCGACAGGTAATGCTCGCCGCGCCCGCCGAGGATGCTGCCGACATTGAGCCGTGGCAATGCCGGCAGTGGCGGATAGGGCGCGGCAGTGAAGCTCATGTGTTCCAGGCGCTGTAGCACCAACGCCATTTTGTTCACGGCATGCACGGTGTTTTCGCGCTGGCTGAGGTGCCCGGACCGGCCGATCACGTGAATAGCAAAGTGCATGATGCCACTGTGAATCGTGGCAATGTTGTCGGCGCCAAAGGGTTCGGTGATCACCGCCATATCGGTGCGAAAACCACGTTCCATCAAGTGGTGCATGCCTTCGCCGCCTTGCGTTTCACCCACCACGAACGCCAGCACCAAGTCACCTGCCAGTGGCACACCACTGCGGCGTACGGCCTCGGCCGCTACCATGAAGGTGCCCAAGCCGCCTTTCATGTTTTGCGCGCCATGGCCGTACAAGCGGTCGCCTTCGACCCAACACGTCCAGGGGTCCCGCTCCCAGCCACGGGTCAGGGAGTTGATGTCCAGGTGGCCGTTGAACATCAGGCTACGCCCGCCGCCGGTGCCCTTGAGGGTGGCAATCACCTGCATGCGGCCGGGCTCGACTTCGTCGAGTTCCACATCGTAGCCACGCGCCTTGCACCATGCCGCGACATGCAATGCCAGCGGTGTTTCCTCACCCTTGAAACTCGGGATCGCTACCAGCTCACTCACAATGTCAATCAACTCGTCGCGGGTCACCCGCGCGAGAATGTCCTGGATGTTAGGCATCAAAGGCTCCTGTGCATGCACGTTGGGTCGCGTTCAAAGGTTGAAACCTTCAGCCAGCCGGTCCAGCAGGCGCTCGAGAAAAACATCGCAAGCGTGCAGTTGGCTAAGGGTCACGAATTCTTCTGGCTTGTGGGCCTGGTCGACGCTGCCGGGGCCACAAACAACCGTTGGCAGGCCTAACACGTTGCGAAACAGGCCGGCTTCGGTTCCGTAGGCGACCTTGCGGCTGCCCGGGTTGCCACACAGCGATTGCACGAAACCTACCGCCGGGTCGTTATCGTCGATGTCCAGGCCTGGGTATTCATTGTGAATATGAATGTTCACCGCGACTTGTTCGGCAAGCCGGCGATAAGGGCCGACGATGCGCGCGGCGTCGCCGGCCAGTGCATCGAGCATGGGCTTGGGGTCAACGGTGGGCAGGTTGCGAATCTCGAAGTCGATAACGCAGTCGCGGGGGATGATGTTGACGCTGGTCCCGCCTTGAATCCTCCCCAAATGCAAAGTGGAGTACGGCACATTGAACGTGGCGTCGCGATACGGAACTTGGCTGAAGCGCGCTTGTACCGATCGCGATGCGGCCACCATTTCAGCGGCCAAGTGAATGGCGTTGACGCCTTTTTCCGGCTCGCTGGAATGCCCCTCAAGGCCGGTGCAGCGGATCTGCCCCATGACCTTGCCTTTGTGGGCCGTCACTACACCCATGGTGGTGGGCTCGCCGACGATGCACAACAGCGGCCGCACTGGCATTTGCGCCAGGGCCGGCAACAACCGGCGTACGCCGACACAACCGATTTCTTCGTCGTGGCTGAATGCAAGAATCAGCGGGCGGCTCAGTTTCCGGGTACTGGCCAGTGCGGCACAGCGCAACGCGCAGGCGATAAACCCCTTCATGTCCACGGCGCCACGGCCAATCGCGCGGTCATCGGTGACGCGTAATACGAACGGGTCCGCCTGCCACGCCTGGCCTTCGCTGGGTACTACGTCCGTATGCCCAGACAGCACAACGCCAGCGGCGTCGGCGGGCCCAACTGTGGCATGGAAGTTGGCTTTTTTTCCGTCTTCGCTCAGTACCCGAGCACTGGCGATGCCGTAATCGGCGAGAAACTGCGCCATGTAGTCGATCAGGTTCAGGTTACTGGCCGGGCTGACAGTGGGAAACCCCACCAGGCTTCGCAAAATGGAAACGCTGTCGGGTACTGGAACGTCGCTAAGGCGCGCAGTCATGCTAGGTCCTCGGCCGGGGCGGCCGCCGGTTGCAGGGCGCGCGCCAAATACAGCGGCATGCGCGGCTCCCAGAGTGCCCAAAGGCCTTCGAGTTCGGTGATCGGGCACGCCTCGGTCCAGTCGATACGCAGGTCGGCGATGGGCCATGGTTGCTCATGCATTACTTTCAACCCGGCAGAATGCACTGCTTCGATTTCACCGCCGGCTTCAAGCCCGGCACGCATGGCTATCAGCAATCGATGGGCCAGATGGCCCTGGCTGGCGGTGAAGGCCTCAACCATGCGCTGCGCAATATCGCCGGCGGCCAGCCAGTTGCCCACCGCGGCGCAGTCGATGCCGATGGCCGACGCCGTGGCTTGCAGGCACAGCCCACCGGTGTGGGTTGCCGGGGCACCGAGCGGGCCGATGGCTGCCAATTGGCGGTAGGCCGGGTCACTCGCCGTGCGCGCCAGAATCTCTATGGCCTGCGTGGCGCTGGCACCGAGTGACATCAATTCAAGGCCACGCTCGCCCAGGCTCGGATCGGTGAAATTCTGCGTCAGCACCGCACCAATGCCCGCCCGGGCATAGGCACAGCGCGCCGCCACTGCCGGCGAGGATGAACAGACCGCGACACCCAGCATGCCGGTGCTGGCGCAGCGCGCTACAAGGCTAAAAGTCATTGCTCGTTTCCTCTCAAACGCCTTGAGCGCCATGAATGGCTGGCGACAATCGCGCGGCTTTCTCGACGATGGCTGCAGAGTTTTCCCAATCGAAATTGCGGTAAACCGCACCCGACTGGGCATACGGTGGGCTTTGGGCGAAAAGGTGAAAGGTCAGGCGATGGCCGGCGTAATCGGAGTTGAGTAAATCCCGCGCGAAGGCCAGCAAACGGCGGCGGTCGGCCGCCTGCCAATTGGCGTTCACCGAGTAGTACTTCTTCAGCCAATCGGCGGTTTCCGGGTCTTCGAAGGCCGCAGCAGAGGGCGTTACGCAAATCTGCCCGCCGCACAGCTCACGGGCCAGGTGCATCATCTGCGGCAACTGGGCGCAACCGAACATGCGGCCGGCGTAAACCAGCGACTGATTGTGCATGCACAGCCCGCTGGGGCTGGTCTGTGCCTCACTAATGGAGGCAGTCAGGTGCGCGTTGATGGTTTCCCGATAGCAGGCCAATTGGGTGAGTTTTTCCTGCACGGCCTGCTGCTTTTCCAGGCCGGTCTGTCGCACATTGAGCAACGCCGCGCCGACCAGCATGTCGGCATAGCGCTCGAGCCGTTGCAGGAAAGGGAAGGCTGCATAACGGTGCAAGGTATTGCGAATGAAGCCGGCGGCCGCCGTATGCTGGTTGAACAGCACGTTCTCCCACGGCACTAATACATCGTCATAGATGACCAGGGTGTCCACTTCATCAAAGCGGTTCGACAGCGGGTAGTCCTCCACCGAGCCACGCCCGGCGAAACCTGACCGGCAGATGAAACGCATATTGGGCGCGCTGAAGTCTGAAATGAACCCAACGGCATATTCCGACAGCTTGGCATCGCCCCAGTTGGCAATGGTCGGTTTGACGAAAGCCTGGTTGGCGTAGGCCGCAGCCGTTTCATACTTAGCGCCGCGCACAACGATCCCGGCATCGGTTTCCCGCACCACATGCAACAGCATGTCCGGGTCCTGATCTTGGGGGCGCTTGGAGCGGTCGCCCTTGGGGTCGGTGTTGGCCGATACGTGGAATACGTCTTGCTTGAGGATGCGCTGGATATGCGGCTCGATGTTGTCTGCGTAGTGCGCGTCGATGCCCTTGAGCACATCCAGGCCGTCATGCAGCGACCACATCTCGCCAATGGTTTCGTCGCCGACCCGTGATACCACGCCCCCGACGTCGTCGAGCACGGCATCCACAGCGCGGCGCTTGGCGCGCAAGTCATCCTGGGTCCAGGGCAGCGCCAGGCCCACCGGCACTTCATCACCGTCACGGTCACGGGTGACCATGGTGGCGCGGGTGGCCGCCTCATGCTGCATGTCATAGATGCGGCTACGCACATCGATCATCGGCTTGAATGCGGGGTGTTCAGTTACGTCGTTGACCCGTTCGCCATCAATCCAGATGCGTCGGCCATCGCGAATCGAATCCCGGTACTGCTCGCCCGTGCGCAACATAGGTGTTTATCCTTTTTTAGCGTTTAGCATTGAATTAGAAAGAGGCCGGCACACCGTAGCGGCGCCCGCAATAAAGCAGCGGTGGCTGGGGCTGGTGGTAGCACGCCGAAACCGTGCCGATCAGTATCAAATGGCTGCCCGCCTGCTGCGCCGATTCCAATTCGCAGACAAAGCTCGCGCAGGCGCCTTCCAGCCGTGGCGCCTGGTCTGCGTCGCTGACCCAGGCCGGGTCGCTGAAGTCATAAGCTGCGCCCGTGCGGGGCCGGCCGGCAAAGGCGTCAGCGAGGTGCGCCTGGGCGGCGTGCAAAAGGTTCAGCGTAAAACGCCCGTTGGCCTTCACCGCTTGGGCGCTGGGGCTGCTGGCGCGCACACAGACCAAGAGCATCGGCGGTTCGGCAGAGACCGAGGCCATCGAGCTGACCGTGACCCCAAAACGCCCGCCCGGGCCATCGGTGGCGACAATGCCGACACCGGTTACTGCGCCACCCATAGCGTTGATAAATGCGCCGATGTCGCAATAACTTGGGGTTAAAGTGCGGGAAAGTTGCTGTTTCATAAAGGTACCGGTGGCCCTGCTCGATGTCACTGGATGGTGCTGTGGCAACTGGCCTGGGTCAAACTCAAACAAACGAAGCCCCACTTTGGATTTTCCGATGCGGGTCAACGGCTCTTGAACATTCGCTCCAGCCCCATCATCCGGCTGAAGCCCAGCACCAACAGCACCGACAGAATCGACAAGAGGGTCGACATCACCGCCACCAGAGGGTCATCGACGTCGCGGATATGCTGGTAGGCGGCAATCGGCAGCGTGTTGCTGTGCAGATCCACCAAGAACACGTTCACCGAAAAGTTATCGATGACCTCGACGAAGACGAACACCGCGCCGGCCAGTAGCCCTGTACGCAACTGCGGCAAAGTGATGGCCCACCATGTGCGCAAAGGGCCATAGCCCAGATCCCGCGCGGCCTCTTCGGTCGCTGGGTCGACGCCCTGATAATTCGCCGCCAGGGCGCGTAAGCCGTAGGGAAAGCACACCACGATCATCGCTACGCTCATGCGCACCAGGCCGATGTCCTGATGCAGGATGCGGAACAGGCTGAGCAGTGCCACACCGGTGATCACGCCTGGCACGATCAATGGCGATAGCACCAGCGCATCAATCCACCGCTGGCCAGGGAAGCGGTAGCGCGCCAGTGCATGGGCAGTGGGCAGGGCCGCCAGCAGGCACAGCGGGGTCACCACCAATGCGAGGATCGCGCTGTTGATCAGCGCATCGTAGAACTTCTGCGCACGAAAGAACGCCATATACCACTGCAGGGACCATGCTTGAGGGGGAAACTGGAAGTAGCGCGATTCACCCACTGAGTACACGGCGGTGAAAACCACCGGCAACAACAGAAAGCTCAGTATCGCCACGCCGAACAGTAGCCACAGCGCCTTGCCCAGGTAATGCCTCATCAGCCGGCCCTCCGATAAACAGCCCGTGTCGCCCAGCGCTCGACGGCGAAGAACCCCCACAGAATCACCAACGCCACCAGCAGAAACAGCGACGACACGGCGGCCGCGAAGGGGAGGTCGAAGGCCACGAAGAGTTGGTCGTAGATGTAGTTGGAGATCAGCCGTACCCGGCCCCCGCCGAGCAGCAATGGAAAGGCGAACGCGCTGATGGCCAGGGAAAACGCCAGCGTCGCGCCGCCGACGATAGCGGGTAAGGTCAAGGGCACGGTGATTTGGAAAAACACCCGTAAGGCGCTGGCGCCCAAGTCCCTCGCTGATTCCTCGACCTGTGACGGCACCGCCCGAATGGCGCCGAATACCGTCAGCACGAAGTACGGCAGGGTGAAATGCAGCAGCGCGATGAAGACCCCGCTGACGTTGTAGATCAGCGCCAGTGGATGGTCTATCAGGCCAGTCCACATCAGCGCTTCGTTCACCAGGCCGCGCCTGCCCAGGAGAATCAACCAGCCATAGGCGCGGCTGATGCTGCCGCACAGAAAAGTCACCAGCAGCACGCCCAGTAAAAGGTTGCGCACCCAGGCCCAGCGCGTACGCGCAATCAAGTAGGCAAATGGGTAACCCGCAACGATCGTAGCCGCCGTCAGTGACAACGAAAAAACGACCGTCCAACCCAAAATCCTGAGCCCCGCCGGGTCGCTAAAAAAGCGCAGGTAATTGCCCAAGGTCAGCGGGGCGCTGTAACCCGGTGTGCCAGGGGCGCAGCTCAGCATCCCGACCGCCGCGAACACCAGAAACGCACCGAAAAAAATCGCCATCAAGGCCGCCGCGGGCAGCAGTAACACCCGTGCCCCGGCCTTCATGCGCTGAGCACTATGGCGTGGCGGCGGTCGATAGCGATGCCTACCCATTCACCGGGTTGCCAGGTCTGGTCCGCGCGGGGCATGACCACCTGCACGGTGGCCCAGCCCAGATCGACTTCGTATTGCAGGCGGCTGCCGATCAGGGTCGCGAACACCAGGGTGCCGACCAGGTCCACGTGTTCAGAAACGGGGTCCACAAGCCGTAGGGTTTCCGGCCTGAGGGCCAGGTGCGCGGGTTCGCCAGCGAGCATGCCACCGCCATGATTGAGTTCAATGCACTCACCATTTTCATGGCGAAACAGTAGCTTGCCTTCATGGTGGGCCACAGCACCCGGCAATAGGTTGGGAATCCCCATGAAACGGGCAACGAAGCATGTGGCAGGGCGGTCGTAAAGGTCGGCGGGTGCGGCAAATTGCTCGATGCGGCCGCCGTTCATCACCGCCACGAAATCTGAGAGGATAAAGGCTTCGTCCTGATCGTGAGTCACCACCAACATGGTGATGCCCAGTTGCCGCTGGAGCTTGCGCAGCTCCACTTGCATCTCTTCACGCAGGTGGCGATCCAATGCGCCGAAGGGCTCATCGAGCAGCAGAATTTGCGGCTCGATCACCAGGCAGCGGGCCAGGGCAACCCGCTGCTGCTGGCCCCCCGACAATTCGGCAGGATAACGCCCGGCAAATGACTCCATTCGAACCAGCGCCAGTGTAGCCTCGACCTTCGCCCGCAATTGCGCCGATGTTAGCTTACGCAGCTTCAGGCCAAAGGCGACGTTGTCGAACACCGACATGTGCGGGAACAGGGCGTAGCTCTGAAACACCATGGCCGTCGGACGATGCTCAGGCAGCAAAGCCGTCACGTCGCGGCCTTCGATGCTGATCGACCCGCTGTCAGGGCGGATGAACCCGGCAATCATGCGCAGCAAGGTGCTCTTGCCGCAGCCTGAGGGGCCCAGCAAGGTCAACAGCGAGCCGTTGGGCACCGCCAGCGAGACGTTGCCTACAGCAAGGTGCTCGCCATATTGCTTGCGCAGCCCCACCAGCTCCAAGGCCGGTGTCGCCAACGCCAGGGTCACCGGCTGATCTCTGCGTTGAAGCGTTCATTCCATTGTGCTACGTGGTCGTTGATCTTGGCTTCATCGAAGCTGACCTGATCTGACTCCTTGGGTAACACCGCCGCCAGTTCCGGTGCAGCCTTCACGTTGTGATTCACCGGACCCATGTTGTACAGCGTAGAGATCGTCGACTGCGATTCGGCCGACAGCACGAAGTCGATGAACTTGAGCGCCATGGCTTGCTTGGGCGTGTTCACCAACGTCATCACATCGAACATCACCGGCGCCGGTTTCGGGCTGACCACGGTCACATCGACACCTGCATCGCTCAACGGTTTTGCCTGGGACGGTGGGCCGATCAACACCGAAACTTCACCCTGGGCGAGGGCCCGGCGCGAATCGGAATCTGACCCATAGAACATGGCGATGTTGGGGCGCAATTGCTTCAGCGCGGTGAAGCCGGGATCGACATTATCAATGCTGCCACCATGGGTCAGCGCCGAAACCATCAGCATCCGCGCCTGATACGTCTGCACATCCGGCACCGCAAGGCTGTCTTTGAACTCCGGTTTCCACAGGTCGGCCCAGGCGGTGATCGGATGGGTAACCAAGGTGGGCCGGTAGATGATCGACAGCGGATAGTAATAGGCCGCGACCCAGGTCGGTGCCTTTGCACCGGGAATCAAGGCGCTAACGTTGCTCAGGGCCGCGTCGGGAATCGGCGCAAAGAGTTTTTTATCCGGGGTCACACGGGCCGCGAGGCTAGACGTCGAAAACCAGATATCGATCTTGGGCGCATCCTGCATCGACTGCAGCCGCGCATAGCCATCGGCGGAGCCCGACTGCGTCACCGGAACCACATGAATGCCGGTTTGCTTTTCGAATTTGTCGGCGACCACCTGCAACCCTTGCTCCCAGGTGGTGCCCCAGGCCATCACGGCGATTTCCTGCGAAGCGGCTTGGGTCATCGGGCTGGCGCTGAACAATGCGGCAGCCAGAGAAATCATCAGCGAGGCATTCAACTGCTTTTTCATATTCGATCCAAGGAAAGAAGGGAATGAGTCAGCAGTAGGGGAAGGTGCAAGCGGCCGGCCTTCGCACCACCGGCTCTCGTTAGCCTCGAGAGTCCGGCGGCGGGAATGTTGCGGGGCCGAGCATAACAGCCTGCAAAGCGCTGGAGACACCCAAGCGGAATCGAATTTTCCGCATTGCCAATTAGGATTTTTATTGTTTTAAATCCTGCTGGGTGCGGCCTATGGTGGCTCGCGCTGATGTGTACCGACCGAGGGCAAAAACGATGGCGACCTATTCTCTTCGGCAATTGCGCTATTTCGTGGCCACGGTCGAGAACGGTGGAGTGGCCCAGGCCGCGCGCCACATCAATATCTCCGAACCTTCGATTTCAGTGGCGATCAAGGACCTTGAGACGAGCTTCGGCATGAAACTGTTTCTGCGCCATCGTTCTTCGGGCCTGTCACCCACGGCGGTTGGCCGCCGATTTTATTTACACGCGGTCCACCTGCTGCGGCACTCACGAGAGTTCGAGCAAAAAGCGTACGGTGAAACCTGCCTGATCGCTGGCGAGATTTCCCTTGCCTGCTTCGACACCCTCGCCCCGCTGTACGCGCCGCACCTGATCGCCTCGTTCCAGCAACGTTTCCCCGACGTTTCCATTCGCCTGCATGTCGGTTCGCAGGAGCGGATCATCGAAGGGCTGCGCTCCGGTATTTATGACATCGCGATCTGCTACGTCCAGGGTTTGCCCAGCGTGATCGAGCATGTGGCGCTTCTGCCTGATCTGTTCGCCCATGCCGTGTTGCCCCAGGGCCACCGCCTGGCGGAGCACTCGGCCATTTCGTTGTCGATGCTGGCCAATGATCCGCTGGTGCTTTTGGATATCTGGCCCAGCAATGAATACTTCCTAAGCCTGTTCGAAAAGGCCGGGGTGTCTCCCCGAGTGGCCTACAAGGCACCTTCGCTGGATATGGTGAGAGGTTTGGTCGGCCATGGCCTGGGGATTTCGGTACTGGTCACTGAACCGGCCAACTCCCAGACGTTCGACGGCAAGGAAGTGGTGACAGTGCCCCTGAGCGACCGCATGACGCCGTCGCGCACCGTCATGGCCTGGCATGGAGCCAACGAACTGACGGGCCCAACCCGCGAATTCCTGCACCATTGCCAGCAGACCATCCGCACGCCGAAGCAGATCACCGAGCGTATGCATGCCCATGTAGCTCACCGTGGGCACGGCAAACACGACGGCCCCGATACCTTCATTGACGATAAGGCAGTGCTCAATGATAGCGACGCACTACGACCCTGAAGAATGGCAGTTGCGGGTGCAATTGGCGGCGACCTTCCGGATGGTTGCGCAATTGGATTGGCACGAAGGCGTGGCCAATCATTTCAGCGTGGCATTATCGGAAGACGGGCAGCGCTTCCTGCTTAATCCCAAGTGGCGCCACTTTGCTCGTATGCGTGCCAGTGATCTGTTGTCGCTCGATGCCCGCGACACTGAAGTGATGCACCGGCCCGATGCGCCAGACCCTACGGCATGGAGCATTCATGGCACGCTCCACGCACGGTTGCCACAGCTGCGTTGCCTATTGCACCTGCATACGCCCTACGCGACGGCGTTATCTTGTCTGGCTGACCCGCGCATCAAGGCAATCGACCAAACGACCGCTCGCTTCCATCGGCGGGTGGTCATCGATCAACACTACAACGGCATGGCCGATGCCGCCGACGAAGGCCTGCGCTTGTCCCGTTTGCTGGCCCAGCAACCGATACTGCTGATGGGCAACCACGGCGTGCTGGTTGCGGGGCAAAGCATTGCCGAAGCCTTCGATACGATCTACCACCTGGAGCGCGCCTGCCGGACCTTGACGCTCGCCTATGCGACCGGGCAACCATTGCGTGAATTGCCAGATGGCGTTGCCGAGCAAACCGCGCGGGATTGGGAGCGCTTCACCGAATCAGGGTTTGCGCATTTTGATGAAGCGCGCCACTTGCTTGGCGACCCGCTGGATTACGCCAGTTGAGTCGAGGACCCAGTTCAGTGCAAACAGTACGGGTCTGAGATAGAAAGGCGAAGCGCCGCCCTGGCCCAAACATTGCGCGCACACCCGGCAGCGAAAGCATGCTCCATTAAAAATGCAGGCTTAATGGCCGTCGGCGCTTGGGCGTTTTACATGTATATACAGCTCCCGAAAAGGCTCAGTAAACTGAACAGCAATAGCTATTCACCTGTTCGGGAGCGTGGGATGTCGTCGCAAAGCAGGGTTGCAAAAGGCTTGACGCCGCAGTGGGATGCGCCGCCGGCGCCCCAATACGAGCGGGTGAAGCAGATGATCACGGCGCAAATCGCCAGTGGTGCTTGGGCGGTACACCAGCGGGTCCCGTCCGAGAGCGAGCTGGTAGCGCAACTGGGCTTAAGCCGGATGACCATCAACCGTGCGTTGCGCGAGCTTACCGCCGAAGGCCTGTTGGTTCGAATGCAAGGTGTGGGCACCTTTGTCGCTGAAGCCAAAGGGCAAACCGCGCTCTTCGAAATCCACAACATCGCCGATGAGATTGCCGCCCGTGGGCATATACACCGCGCGCAGGTGATGGCGCTGGATACGCTTGCGGCGCCGCCAGAGGTGGCTGCAGCATTGTCGGTAGCTGAAGGTTTCCACGTTTACCACTCGCTGCTGGTGCACTTCGAAAACGACTTGCCGGTGCAAATCGAAGACCGGTTCGTTCACCCCACGTTCGCGCCAGATTACCTGAAGCAGAATTTCAAGCGGGAAACGCCCTACGTCTATCTGATGCAGCTGTCGCCTGTGACCGAAGCTAAACATGTTGTAGAGGCGATTCTCGCCGAGCCTTACGAAGCTAAGGTATTGAAAGTCAAACGTAGCGAGCCTTGCTTGCTGATCAAGCGCACGACTTGGTCGGGAAAACAGCCAGCTACTTTTGCCCGCCTGCTTTACCCTGGTAGCCGCTATAGATTGGAGGGCGTTTTCGGTTCCTGAGGGTTGCGGGCCGCCGCCTGCGCCCGCCTGGGCCGTCAGGGGTAGTGCTCGCCACGGTGCAAATTCAACGTACGCCTCATTGCATGATGGGCCACTCGCATGGTCTTTTGTCGATAGCGGCCACTGGTGGCTCTGTGCCGTAGAAGGCGCCCATTCGGTCGAACAGTTGATCCTCATTGAGCTCATCCAAGCGGCTGCTACCCAATAGGATCATGGTTCGTTTCAACTCTTCGGCCAGAATACACAACGCTTTTGCAGCCCCCTGCTGGCCCGCGGCCGCTACGCCATATAGCGTCGGGCGCCCCACCAGCACGGCGTCCGCACCTAAGGCAAGTGCTTTGGCCACATCGGTGCCCCTGCGCACACCGCTGTCGAACAGAATCTGCATCTTGCCTTTTACCGCTGAACGGATGCCCGCCAGGGCCCGAATCGAGGAAGGGCTGCCATCGAGTTGCCGCCCGCCATGGTTGGTCACCACGATACCGTCAAGCCCGAGGGCTAACGCGCGCTCTGCATCGCCCGGGTGCAGCACGCCTTTAAGCACCAGGTTCCCGGGCCATCGATCGCGCAGCTTCGCCAACGCATTCCAGTCCAATGTGGCGTCCATCGCCTGGCCGATAAAGTGCGCCGCCCCGGCGGCGGTCCTGGCGTGGGCAGGCAGGTAAGGGTTCAGGTTGCCAAGGCTCGGCATACCCGACGGCCACAAAGCCCGCCGTATCCAGGCGGGGTGCCGGAGCACGTCCAGTTTATTTCGCAGCGACAATTGCCGCGGGCGGATGAAATTGCGCTTGTCCCACTCTCGGTTGCCAAGCGTTACCGCATCACTGGTTAACAGCAGCGTGGAAACTTGCAGGCTTTGCGCGCGCTTGAGCAGGTCTTCTTGAATCGCTGGGTCGTTAAGGCAGTAAAGCTGGAACCAGAGGTTAACCCCCGGTACGTGTGCTACTACCTCTTCCATTGAGCTGGTTGATACCGTGCTCATGCAGAAGGGTATACCCGCCTCGGTCGCGGCCCGGGCCAAATGAATATCGGCATTGCGATACAGCATGGCGTTATAGCCGGTAGGCGCGATCGCCATAGGCATAGCGGTTGCCTGGCCAAACAACCGAGTCTCAAGGGCCGGTGCATCTATTCCGCGCAAGGTTCTGGGCAACAGCCCAAGGCGGTCGAAGTCGCGCCGGTTATCCGCCAGGGTCAGTTCGGCCTCTGCGCCACCGGCCAAGTATTCCCACGCGAAATAGGGCAAGCAACGCTTTGCGATCCACGCCAGTTCTTCAATGGTATGCACCCGGGAAAGGTCGCGCCCTTGGTAGAAACGTCTCATGCACCATGGCTCCACGCGGTTGGAAGGCCCGCTGCTTTGCTACGCAGCTACGGCTACGGCTTAAGCGTAAAGGCTTTGTACGCAGACCCAGCGGGTGAACGCGCCGCTTTCAACCCAGTTGCGGGCGACGACGATATCCGGGGCGAAATAGCGGTCCTCGTCGTAGGTAGCCACTTCGCTGCGAATCATCGCCATCACTTCGGCCAGCTTCTTGGTGGTGTTGAGCGGTGCATGAAAATCGATGCCCTGGGCCGCGGCAAGCGCCTCGATGGCGACCACTGCAGCACTGTTACCGGCCATGTCTTCAAGGCGCCGGGCGGCAAACGTTGCCATCGATACGTGGTCTTCCTGGTTTGCCGAGGTCGGCAGGCTGTCCACCGAGGCCGGGTGGGCCAGCGTCTTGTTTTCCGAGGCCAGCGCCGCGGTGGTTACCTGGGCGATCATGAAGCCCGAATTAAGGCCGCCTTCTTTCACCAGGAATGCCGGCAAGCCGGACAGGGCAGGGTCTACCAGTTGCGCCATACGCCGCTCGGAGAGCGCGCCTATTTCCGCAATGGCCAAGGCGAGGGTATCGGCCGCCATGGCGACGGGCTCTGCATGGAAGTTACCGCCCGACAACACGTCACCGTCGGCGGAGAACACCAGCGGGTTGTCCGACACCGCGTTGGCCTCACGCAAGAAAATATCGGCGGCGAAACGGATATGGTCCAGGCAAGCGCCCATGACTTGCGGTTGGCAGCGTAAGGAGTAAGGGTCTTGTACCCGCGTGCAAAGCTCGTGGGAATTGTGTATTTCGCTTTCGTCCAGCAACGACCGATATAGCCCGGCCACCAACGCCTGGCCCACTTGGCCGCGCACGGCCTGGATACGGGGGTCGAAGGGCACATAAGAGCCTTTCAGCGCCTCCACCGTCATGCTGCCGGCCACAACGGCGGCGCTGAACAGCTTCTCGGTGGCGAACAGGCCGCGCAAAGCCAGGGCTGTTGACACCTGGGTGCCGTTGATCAGCGCCAACCCTTCTTTTGGCCCCAGCTCCAAGGGCTTGAGCCCGGCCATCGCAAGGCCCTCGACGGCAGGCATTTCGCGGCCTGCACAGCGCACCGTACCCACACCGATAAGCGCACACGACATGTGCGCGAGAGGGGCGAGGTCACCGGAGGCGCCCACCGACCCTTTCGACGGTATGCATGGAAATACCTTGGCGTTGTACAGCTTGGTCAGCGCATCGATCACCTCGAAGGACACGCCGGAATAGCCACGGGCCAGCGAGGCGACCTTCAGTGCCATGACCAGCCCCACGGTCGCATCATCCAAAATAGGGCCCGTACCCGTACTGTGAGAGAGCAACAGGTTACGCTGCAGCTTGGTCAGCGACTGCGTCGGAATGGATGTGCGCGCTAGCAGCCCGAACCCGGTGTTAATGCCATAAACGGTACGCTCGTTCGCAATGATCTCGGCCACGGTGCGAATGCTGCGCCGGATGTCGGCATGGCAGGCAGGGTCCAGCTCAATAGGCGCTTGCTCGGTGAAGAGGGTACGCAGTTGAGCGAGGGTAAGGTGGCCCGGTTTCAGGAGCAGAGCTTGCGTCATTACGATGTACCTTAAAATGGCCCAGGTCAGGTGTGCATGTATATACAGGATAAGCAATATATAGACCAAACGCGGGCCGTGCCATTCCCGCCTGTACTTATAAGCCTTTAAGGTGAAAGCGACAGGGCGCTCGCGCGTAAGGTGTTACCAATCCCTGCACTCCGATCGCACAGGGCGTTACGTACGCGGCCCTATTTTGAGGCGATTTCCCCGCGCAAACGGCTTGCCTGGCGGCCCTAGCAGGTCAGCCCGCCTAGCAGGGGGCCCCGGGTGAACAGGGCGCTGGAGGTTTTCCACAGCAACAAGGCGATCAGGCACGCTGCGTGCTTACATGTATATACGTGTTAAGGCTAGGCAGCCTCTTCTCGGTGGCTTGGGGCGCCCTGCTGCGCAAGCCTGCACGAACAGCCGGGCGAACCGTGCTTTCCAACCATAAGTGAGAAACAACATGAATCAGTTGCTGAAAAATGCGGTCAGGTTTCTGCTCGGCGCGTGTACGCTAACGGTAGCCGCGGCGACTTGGGCCGCCCAGCCCAGCGTTGAGCCCGGTGCGCTCAAGCTGGGTGTGGAACCCTGGCTAGGCTACGGCCCGATGCATGTGGCCGCGGCGCAAGGCTTCTTCGCCAAGCGCGGCTTGGAAAAAGTTGAGCTGGTCAACTTCAACGAAGACAAAGACATCAACGCCGGCCTGGCAAGCGGGCAGCTCGATGCCGCGACGATCGCTACCCACACCGCCATGGGCATGGTTTCGGCGGGCTTGCCAGTAAAAATCGTGATGTTGCTAGACCAGAGCATGACGGCAGATGCGGTTATCGCGGCGCCCGACATCAAGCGTGTGCAAGACCTCAAGGGCAAGGAAATTGCCTTTGAAGAGGGTACGACCAGCGACATTCTGCTCCATGCCGCCCTGGCCAAAGCTGGCTTGCAATGGGTTGATATCAAGCCGGTTCCGATGCCCGCGAGTAACGCCGGCAGCGCATTGATAGCAGGCCGGGTACCGGTCGCGGTGACCTATGAGCCTTACCTGACTGCCGCCCACCAGCAGAATGCCAAGCTCAACGTACTGTTCAGCGGCAAAGACCAGCCCGGCATCATCAGCGATGTATTGGTGATACGTGAAGACGTGATCAGCAAGCGCCCTGGCCAGGTCCAGGCCTTGGTCAATGCGTGGGGTGATGCAGTCACCCATTACCGCGCCAATACCGCGTCCGACCGAGCCGTGATCGCCAAGGCAGTAGGGGCAAGCCCGGAAGACCTGGCGAGCGCTTTCGACGGTGTCGAGTATTACGACTTCGCGCAGAACACCAGCGAGTTGGAAGGTGTGTTCAAGGAAAAGACGTTTCCCATGGTACTGAAGGCGGCGATCGAGGCCCAACTGGTCAGCCCACAAAAGCCAGTCGATGCTAATACCCTGATCGACGGCCAATTCGTAAGGCAGAAAAACTAGTGCGGTATTTCAGAAGTTCGCACGAGTTGACCCGTGAATGTCGCTGCCGCGCGGTGTTGGCAGGCGATCACAGCCACTCGGCAACTGTGGTGCGAGCTTCTCGGACAACACACTCGGTTCACCCGGGTTGGTCACTGGCTACCATGGCGGGCGGGATAGCGCATAGGCAAAAGCGTGCGCTATCCACCCCGGGTAAATGAGTGAGGCGGGCGAGGCAGTGATGAGTGACGTCGAAATCGATAGAGGGAAAGGCGCAGTGGTCGATACCGTCGCACCAAAACGTCACAAACGGGGAACTCTTTTTGTGATTGGCCGCCAGCCAACCAGGGCAGCCTATCTCGGCATTGCGGTATCGGTGTTCGTTGTGATCGCCGTGGCGTGGTGGGTATTCAGTGTGCTCGGCATTGTGCCGCCTATTTTCCTGCCAGCGCCCAATGCCGTGTTGGCGAAAATGGCGCAGTTGGCAGCGGACGGAACCTTGTGGACTGACCTTGAGGTGAGTATTTACCGGATCAGTGTCGCCTTTTTGGTTTCTTCTGTGATGGCCATACTGTTTGGAACGTTAGCGGGTACCTACGGTTTTTGGAAGGCAGCCATTGAGCCCTTTGTGGATTTCGTGCGGTATATGCCAGTGGTCGCTTTCGTACCGCTGACTATTTTATGGAGCGGCACTGGGGACTTCCAAAAGTTTCTGATCATTTGGTTGGGCACATTCTTTCAGCAAGTGCTGATGGTCATGGACGCGGTAAAGCGTGTACCGGCCGATTTCATTGGCCTGGGTAGAACCCTGGGCATGAGCGACCAGAAGATTCTGTGGAAGATCGTGCTGCCGAGCGCGATGCCAGGCATTTGGGACGCCTTGCGCGTAAGCCTGGGGTGGGCCTGGACCTGGCTGGTGTTGGCCGAACTGGTTGCGTCTACTTCTGGCCTGGGTTACCGAATCACCGTCTCCCAGCGCTTTTTCCAAACCGATACCATCATCGGTTACATCCTATTCCTGGGCATTCTCGGTTTGATCACCGACCAAGCGATGCGTGCCGGAGAGAAAGTATTGTTCCGTTACAATAGGAAGCGGCCGTGAGTACGTTAGCCATCCACAACCTTCAAAAAAGTTTCACCATCAACAACAAGGTGAAGCAGGTGCTCAACGGAATTAGTCTAACGCTGGCCGACAACGAGTTCGTTTCGGTCGTCGGCACCTCCGGGTGTGGCAAAAGTACCCTGCTGTCTATCGCCGCTGGCCTCGAAGACTTCGAAGGCGGCAATGTGACCGTGGATGGGCAGCCCATCCAGGGCGCCGGAATGGACCGCGGCGTTGTATTCCAAGCCTACACCTTGCTGCCCTGGCTGACGGCGTTGGGTAATATTGAGTTTGCACTCAAGGCTGCGGGTAACAGTGCCAAGGCCTGTAAAGAGATCGCCCTTGAACATCTGGCCCTGGTTAATTTAAGCGCTTTCGCACACGCCTACCCCAGTGAATTGTCCGGTGGCATGAAGCAGCGGGTGGCAATTGCTCGGGCGCTGTCCTACCGCCCTAAAATATTATTGATGGATGAACCCTTCGGTGCGTTGGATGCAATGACCCGGCGGCAGATGCAAGCATTGTTGACCCAGGTGTGGGAAGCCCACCGGTTGACCGTGATGTTTGTTACGCATGATGTCGAGGAAGCGGTTTACCTTTCCGACCGGGTCGTGGTGATGGGTGTTGGGCACATTAAAGAAATTATCGATGTTCCATTACATCGCCCACGGGTTGAGGCTACCTGTGAACTGCCCGAATTTCTGAACATCCAGCGGCATGTGCTTGGCCTGATTCGCCAGGATACGACGGCCCAAGCCTAGTGTGGTGTTTCAGGCGTTGGCTGCAAAATTGGGACCGTGCCTTACCGATAACCGACACGTTTGGAGTGTTGTATGAAACAACCGACCTTTCACGACCTCACCACCGTTGACGTGCTGCCGCCTAACCTGTTCAAGCGTACCGAAGCCGACCTTTCGTTCTTCGCCGAGAAGGTTAAGCCGATTATCGAGGCGGTGCGTACCGAAGGCGATGCGGCCTTGGTCCGCTTTGCCAAGGATTTCGATCGGGTCACCGCTAGCACCCTGTCGATTCGCGCCGAGCCACACGAGTTCGACGCCGCCTTGGCGCGCATGGACCCGAAGGTGGTCGACTCGATTCGCTACGCTGCCGACAATATTCGCGCCTTCCATACCGCCCAGAAGCCAGAAGACATGTGGCTGAAAGAAATGCGCCCGGGCGCCTTTGCCGGTGATCGCCATGTACCTATCGATTCGGTAGCGTGCTATGTGCCCCGGGGTAAAGGGTCTTTCCCCAGTGTGCTGTTGATGACGGCGATTCCGGCCATCGTGGCGGGCGTGCCCCGGCCGATAGTGATCACCCCGCCCGGCCCGGATGGCACCGTTGACGATGCGACGTTGGTAGCCGCGCGCCTGGTGGGCATCGAAGAAGTCTACAAATGTGGTGGTGCGCAAGGCGTGGCGGCCGTGGCCTATGGCACCCAAACCGTTCCGAAATGCCTGAAGGTCGTCGGCCCCGGCTCGCCGTGGGTGGTCAGCGCCAAGCGGCAGTTGTCGCACCTGATCGACCCCGGCACCCCGGCCGGGCCCAGCGAAAGTGTGGTGCTGGCGGATCACACCGCTAACCCAAGCCTGGCGGCGTTGGACTTGATCATCGAGTCCGAGCACGGCCCGGACTCTTCGGCTTATTTGGTTACCAATAGCCGCGCGGTGGCCGAAGGCGTGATGGCCGCACTGCCCGGTTTGTGGGCCATGCTCGATCCGCAACGGGCCGAGTTTTCACAGGCCGTGCTGTGCGGTGAGCATGGAGGCATTGTGCTCACCAACCACTTTGACACCGCCGTCGACTGGGTAAACGAGTACGCCCCTGAGCACTTGGAGATTCTTGCAGAAGAGCCGATGGCGGTGATGACGCGCATTCGCAATGCGGGTGAGATCCTGTTGGGCAATTACACCCCCGTCACGCTCGGGAACTTCGTGCTGGGGCCCAATGCGGTGCTTCCAACCAATGGCGCCGCCAAAACCGCTGGCCCGCTCTCGGTGTTCGACTACATGAAACGCATCTCGGTGGGTTATGTGACCCGCGCCGGCTACGATGAGCTGGCCGAACAGGCCCATGGGTTCGCCCTATACGAAGGCTTCAGCGCTCACGCCTTGGCGGTTTCGCCGTTGCGTAAAGAGATCATTCGCAACGGCCAATAACCCACACAAAGGCGCACGCCCTGCCAGGTATATGCACCGATAAGTATGGCGTGGTGGCCTATCGATTTTATTGAAGGAAGCCGAGATGCGTGAGCCCTCCGAACCGTTGGCAGCCCAAGCCAGAGCGTTGGCCAAGCAGGGTGATTGGGGCGGTGCCCGTACCAAGCTGCTTGAGTTGGTGACAGAGGTTATTGGCACCCAGGCAATAGACCTGAAGATCAACCGCGATCAGTACAGCCTGAATTCATTGAATGGCGTAGCCACGTTAGTGGACGGCCGTCACTTCTTCTTCAAATATCACAATGAAGAAGGCGAAGATAAAACCATTGAAGAGTATTACAACGCTGAATTGCTCCGGGCCGCGGGGTACCGCGTGGATGTGCCGGTTTACGCTTGTGGTGAGCCGGGGCGGCAGATTCTGTTCTATGGGCTCCGGGAAGACCTACGGCTCGCGGATGTGTGCCGCAACATCGAAGAAGCGGCCGGCTGGCAGCACATGGAGCGTGTTGTCCGCGCGCAAGCGTGCTACGACAAGGAGGCGCTCGATATTGCGCTGCGCACGCTGAAGGTGGGAAACCCCGCGGCCGTGGTCAAGGAGCCGGTACATCAGTTATTCCATCACCGGCTCGCCACCCCGGAGTTACGCGATGGCCTCGGCGGTCGCGTTTATCGCAACTACGTAGGCCAGCGGTTCACCTTCCCGGGGGCCGAAGTGAGCTGGGACGTGCTCAAGGCGCTGAAGTGGGTGATCAACGGGCTGGAATACAACCGCACGCTTGAAGAGCTGTTCTTGGAAGCCGGCGACGTATTGGCCCCGGCAAAGCTGGCTGGCCACGGTGTGGTCACGGCCCATGGCGATGCCCATAACGCGAATGTCTGGTTCGAAGACACCCAGGGCGAAGCACGGCTGGTCAGCTTCGATCCCGCCTTTGCGGGGCGCCATATCCCCGCACTGCTTGCAGAAATCAAAGCGACCTTTCATAACATCTTTGCGCACCCATTGTGGTTGTACGAGCCCGCGCGCGTCGCTGAGCGTTACAAGGTCTACACCCGCATAGAGGGCGGCCGCATACATGTCGACTTTGACTGGGACCTTTCGCCGCTTCGCGAGGCTTTTTTGGCGAGCAAGGCCCGCGAATACTGGAAGCCGCTCATTGCCGAGCTGAAAGCCCGGAACCTGTTACCGCTGAATTGGCAACGGGTGATGCGCCTGGCATTGTTCTGCTGCCCGACGCTGGTACTGGACCTACGCGCCGGTGGCAATGGCGGGCATACGCCCGACAGCTCCGCATTGGGGCTGGCCATTGCCATCAGCGCCGGCAGCGAGCCGGTTGCAGGGGCTGACCAGTTCAGCCGCCTGTTTTCGGCAATTGCCTAGGTTTATCACGCCGTGGGGAGGGACTGGGCATGGCTACATCGTTTTCGGTATCAGGCCAAAAGGTCCTCATTACCGGCGCCTCGCGGGGCATCGGGCGTGCGCTCGCGTTGGCGTTTTCCGGCGGGGGCGCTGCGGTCATAGCGGCGGCGCGGGACACGCGCAAGCTCGAGAACCTTCAACAAGAGATTGTGGCCACCGGCGGTGAATGTACGGTGGTGTCGATGGATGTTGCGGACCTGCAGTCCATCACCGCGGCGTTTCGTTTCATCGAGGGAGAGTTCGGTGCCCTCGATGTGCTGGTTAACAACGCCGGCGTAGAAAGGCTCAAGGGCTCGCTGGAGGTCGATGAAGCCACGTGGGATGCGATCGTGGACGTGAACCTGAAGGGGGCATTCTTCTGCGCCCAGGGGGCGGCAAAGCTGATGCTCGGCAAGGGCGGGTCGATCTTGAACCTTTGCTCGCTCACAAGCGCCGTTGGCGTGCCAGGCGCTGTGCCCTATGGCTCATCCAAATCGGGGTTGCTGGGCATGACACGGGGCCTTGCCACGGAATGGGCGCCTTTGGGTATCAGGGTCAATGCTATCGGCCCAGGTTACTTCGAGACGGACATGACCCAGGTGTTCTACGACGATCCGCAATGGCAAAACACCATGCGCCAGAAGGTACCGTTGGGCAGGCTCGGCAGGCTGGATGACCTTTCGGGCGCTGCCATTTTCCTGAGTTCTGCGGCGGCAAGCTACATCACCGGGCAGGTGTTGTACGTGGATGGCGGGTACTTGGCCGGTATCTGAGCCGCGGGCTGATGCTCGGAGGGGCGCACCCTTTTGGCGGTGCAAGGCCTGCTATTGCAGGCAGTTGCCAGCCGCCTTAGGTGAATGAGACAACAGCGAGGGCAGGGTAATGAGGCGGGTGCTGAACCATGATTCGATGTTCGCGGTTGGATACTTCGCTTCCCTGTCGGTCACGGCCGGGGCTACCTTGTCGTTCCATGCATCGTCCCTGTGCGCGCGGCCAGCGGTGTCGATTACCGCGCTGGACCGGAACGAAGCCAGCGCCGTTTGCGCAGTCACCCAACTGGCAGACCTCGGTATCCAGCAGGCCACGGCCGGCTCTTGGTTAGAGCTCGATATCGGCGCGCAAAAGGCGCCCTGGCAGCTGGAATTCCAGCTTGAGCTTTATTCGCTGGCCGAGCGGTGTGTGATCGGCACTGAGGCCTTTGGGCTATTCATTACCGCCGAGGGGAACCTTTGCCTCAGGCATGCGGGTACCGAAGCCGTTGGCCCGCAGGTTCCTTTATTGCAGTGGGTTCGGCTGTGTTTGGTGGGTACAGCCCAACGGGTTGTTGCTTCAGTTACCCTTCCGTTCCAAGGGGTTTGTTCCTTTGAATTGGCAGGGCCTTTTGCGGCAGTGGGCAAGGTTGTTCTAGGAAGCGACAACCGCGCATCGACGCCCGGTATCAACGCCAAAATAGCCCATATCCGATACGCCGACGAAACCGGCGAATCCCGGTGGGATTTCCCCTTCCAACCCACGCTGGCTATCCCGGACAGCAGCGGGGCCCGTTGCGCGCTTCGTGTTAACGGGGCACCCACGTTCGCGGTTACCGGGCCGCACTGGGACGGTACCGTTCACGATCCGCGCCTGGCCCCCGATCACTATGCCGCGGTGCACCTGCACGAAGATGACCAACCGCCCTTTGACTGGCCGGCGAGTTATCTGCTTGAAGTCGCTGCCGACGCTACGCCCGGCGTATATGGGCTGACCTTATCCCATGGGGCTTTGGCCGAAACATTTCCATTCGTGGTGAGGGCTGCGGCGCCGGCGGCGAAGATTGTGTTTCTACTGCCCACGTTCACCTATCAGGCCTATGCCAACGAAGCGCTGCCCGAGGCGCTTTTCCCGTGGCTTGCAGAGGATCGTGGGCACAGGTTCGCCCAGGATAACGGATGGTTGAGCCTGTACGACCGGCATCAAGATGGTTCAGGGGTCAGTTGGGCCAGCTCGCCTAAGCCGTGGGTCACCGTAAGGCCCGATTACATTTACCCGTTATGTGGCGGCCCGCATGGTTTTCCGCTAGACCTGCACGCCTTGCGCTTTTTCGCCAGAGGCGGCGCCCAGGTCGACGTGATCACTGACCACGACCTTGATCGGGAAGGTTATGCCGCACTCGCGGGCTACCAAGCGCTGTTCACCGGCAGCCACCCGGAATATTGGACGCGCCCAATGCATGAGGCGCTTCACACCCATTTGGAAGCGGGCGGCTCGCTCGCCTACCTGGGAGGGAACGGCTTCTATTGGGCTACGGCGGCGAGCAGCCGCGGGATCGAGGTGCGGCGCGGGGTTACCGGCACGCGCACCTGGGAAGGCAGGCCCGGCGAAGGCCATGTGTCCCTGACGGGTGAGGCTGGGGGGCTCTGGCGGTGGCGAGGTAAGCCAGAGCACCGGCTCACGGGCATTGGTTCCACCGGCATGGGGTTTACCCACGCGCTGCCCTACAAACGGCGCCCGGCCAGTTATTCAGCAGAGCTGGCATGGCTGTTCCGTGGTGTGCAAAGCGACCACATCGACGCACCGGGATTGCTGCTCGGGGGGCCAGCGGGCTATGAAATCGACCGGGTCAGCGACAAATGGGGCACCCCCGCGCAAACGAAGTTACTGGCAGAAGCCGGCCCGTTCCTGGACGGTTACGTGTGGGAAGACGGCGAGCTATACGACCCTGCTGAGCGCCACGCACTGGTCGCCCACATGACGTTACGCAACACCCCCGCCGGGGGCATCGTTTTCGCCGTAGGTTCGGTTTGCTGGCTGGGTGCGCTGCCGAGTTCGCAGGGGCAGAACGACGTTGGAGTGATCATGGGCAACCTGGTGGCCTATTTCGACCCGGGGGTTGGTCCACCCGCTGATGGCGTCGAGGCATGCTAGTGGAGGGTGTTCGACGTTCGCACCAATTGGCGGCGCAACGGTGTTATCGGAAAGGAGCCGGCAGCAAAAGGCGCCTTCAAAAGGGAGCCGCAACGTCCAAACCACTTCATCAGCGACCTGCCTGCAGCACCCTGAGCCGGTGCCGGCCTTGGTAAACAAGGTTGGCACGCCGCTGCTTGTACGATAACGTATGAGGACTGGTTTCCAAATATTTCAAAAAGACCTGCTCGTATGAAAATCATTGCCGTAGAGCTGTTGCGCCTCAGCGTACCGTTCACCGCCGGCGCCCGCCGCCATGTGGGTGCGGTGCAAGATGACGATGCCTTCAATGCCGCTTCGCCCCGCCACAGCCGCATGGAAAGCCTGATCGTCAAGGTTCACACCGATACCGGCCACGTCGGATGGGGCGAGGCATTCGGCCACGGTTCGAACCCGGTCACCTTCGAAGCCCTGAAAACCCTCGTTAGCCCACAGTTTATCGGTGTGCACATCACTGAGCGTGCCCGGGCGATGGAGGCGGCGCGCAAGGCCCTGCACGGGTTCGGCAGCAGCGGGCCGGTCGCCTATGCCCTGGCCGGCATGGACATCGCCCTATGGGACTTGGCCGCGCAGCAGGCGGGCCAGCCGTTGTGGCAGTACCTCGGTGGCCAGCCGCGGGAATTGGAGCTGTATGCCAGCTTGGTCAGTTATGGCAACGATCCGCAAACCGTTGCCTTGCACGTGAGCCGTGCGCGCGAGGCCGGCTTTACCAAGGTGAAGCTGCACGAAACCGAGTACCCGGCGATCGCCGCGGCCCGCCAGGCGTTGCCAGCCGAGGCCGGGCAGTTGATGGTCGATGTGAACTGCCCATGGTCGGTGGAGCAGGCCGCTGCCACCGCGCGGCAATTACGTGAGCTCGGTTTGACCTGGCTCGAGGAGCCTGTATGGCCACCCGATGATGCCCATGGCTTGGCCCAGGTGCGCCGGGAAGGTGTGCCGTTGGCGGCCGGCGAGAATGCCGCCGGAGTGAATGGCATCCGCGCCCTGCTCGATCAGCGCGCGGTAGACATCATACAACCTAGCGTGGCCAAGGTCGGTGGCATCACCGCCATGCTTGAAGTCTTCGCCTTGGCGCAGGGCTATGGCGTACAGGTGGTACCGCATTGCTTCTACTTCGGCCCTGGGCTGCTTGCCGTGGCGCACCTGTGCACGCTATTGCCGGCGCAGGTGGCGGTGGAGGTGCCGTTCATCGAGTTCGAAGCGCTGTTGTATCCGCAGCTTGCGTTCACCCCGCGCCTGAGCCTACCGGAGCGCCCGGGCTTGGGCTTCGCCCCGGACGCAGACGTGATGGCGCGTTATTGCATTGCTCACGCCCGGGTGGCCTAACCCCCTCCCGTGGCCTTGCCGATTCCAAAAATAAAGGGCTTTACCATGTTCACTCAGTACCGCTGGCGGATCGCCGCGCTGTTGTTCGGCGCGGGTATGCTCAACTACCTGGACCGCGCCGCCCTGTCGGTGGTGGCGCCCATGGTCAAAGCTGAACTGCACGTCGATGACCTGCATATGGGGTTTATCTTCAGCAGTTTTTTCATCGGCTATTGCGCCCTGTGTTTTATCGGCGGGTGGGCGGCAGACCGCTTCGGCCCGCGTAAGGTGTTCGGCTGGGCGGCTGGCACGTGGTCGATATTTTGCGGCCTAACCGCGACCATCACCGGTTATGGCCAACTGTTGGTGTACCGGGTGGTGTTCGGCATGGGTGAGGGGCCGATGGGCACCACCACCAACAAGGCGATCACCAACTGGTTCCCCCGTGAAGAAGCGGGCCGCGCCATCGGCTTCACCAACTGTGGCCAGCCTTTGGGGGCGGCGTTGGCGTCACCGGTGGTAGGGTTGGTGGCGCTGCACTTCGGCTGGCGGGTGTCGTTCGTGGTCATCGCTGTGCTGGGCTTGGCCTGGCTGGCCGCCTGGTTGCGTTGGTTCCGTGACCAACCGGCCGACCACCCCAGCGTCAGCGCCGCCGAGCGCCAGTTGATCGAGCGCAGCCGCGCCGAGGCGGTGACCGAAACCGGGATCGAAACCGACGACGGCAAGGGCCTGGCCCATTATATTTTCTCCGCCCCGGTGCTGGCGGTGGCGCTGGCGTTCTTCTGCTTCAACTACGTGCTGTACTTTTTCCTGACCTGGTTGCCCAGCTACCTAATGGATGCCCAGCACCTGGATGTGAAAAGCATGAGCATCGTTGGCACCATCCCTTGGCTGGGCGCCGCCGTGGGCTTTATGGGCGGTGGCGCGGTCACCGATTGGCTGGCCAAGCGCCTGAATAACGTTATCGTGGCGCGCAAGATCATGCTCACCCTGGGCTTGGGCGTGGCGGCACTGTGCGTACTGTGGGTGAACCAGGTGTCTTCCCTGGAGGCGGCGGTGGCCTGCATTACCGTATCGAGTGTGTTCCTGTTCGTGACCCCGCAAATCTGCTGGGCCTTGATACAAGACATCGTGCCGAAGAACCGCGTCGGCGGCACCGGCGGTTTCGTTCACCTGTTGGCGAACCTGGCCGGCATCGCTTCACCGTCGCTCACCGGCCTGTTGGTGCAACTGGGTGGTGGCTACGCGTCAGCCTTCCTCACCGCCGCGAGCGTGGCTGGCGCGGGCATGCTGGTGGTACTGTTCGCCGTGCGCTCCCGGCCCCGGCCCGTGGCACAGCCGCTGCGCCAGGCCTGAGCGGCGCCGCCCAGCGTTGCCAAAGCAACCGTGCAACCGGGTAACCTCAGGGCCGGCAAAGGCTGCTGGCACGGACCTTCAGCAAGGCCGGGAACCGATAGGACTGCACCGGCTCACCGGCGATTCGCTTGAGCAGCATGGCCACCGCACGCACGCCCTGGGCGTGCATGTGGGTGCTGATGCTGGTCAATTGCAGGTGCGCGGCCAGGGGCGTGTCGTTGTAACCGACCACCGCGATATCGCGCCCGGCCACTAGGCCGCGATTACGCATGGCGCCGAACAGGCCGATGGCGAGGAAGTCATTCACGGCGAAGATGGCGGTCGGCGGCTGTGGATGGGTCAACAAGCGTTCTGCGATGCTGAAGCCGGCCTCGGTATCGAAATGCCCTGGGATAACCCGCTCGGCGGCGATTGCTACGCCGCGCTCGCGGTAATACTCGACAAAGCTGGTGGTACGCTCCCGCGCGTTGCTGCTGTGCGGCTCGCCGGCGATCACCGCCACGCGGGTATGGCCTTGGGCAAATAAATGCTCGGCGACCAAGCGCCCTCCCATCTCGTCGTCCGACGTGACCGAACAATGTTCGCCGCGCCGCCGGCTCACCAGCACGAACGGCACCTGGCGCTCTTCCAGCTCTTCGAGAAAACCCGGCTGCGCCGTGCAATGCACATCGCTGATGATCAGGCCCTCGACGTTGCGCGCCAGCGCGCGCTCGGCGCGTTCCCGTTGGCGTTCGGGGCGGTCGAGGGTGTTGGCCACGAATGCCGTATAGCGCGAGGCACTGGCGGCTTCGTCGATGCCTTCGTAGATCGTTGCTAGCACGATGTCCGAAAGCCTGGGAACCAGCACGGCGATCTCGTGGCTGTGGCGGGTCTTGAGGGTTCGGGCGTGGGTGTTGGGTTGGTAATCCAGGCTGGCCGCCAGGGTGCGAATGCGCTCGATGGTTTCTTTGGATGCCGCGCGCCCGGCGTGATCCAGCGTGCCATTGAGCACCCGTGAAACCGTCGAAACATGCACATTGAGTTGCTGGGCGATAGCGCGAAGCGTGGCCGGGCGTCTGTTCATGGGGTATGCCTGAAAGCGCGGGTTAGCAGGGCGCAATGCTCGCATTTAGTAGCGCGGCTGCACAGGCTTACCTTCACGCTCAACCTCAATGAGGGCTCAGGGGCGGGCTGCACCCAGCCGCATTTACCGGGGCGCCTCGTGTGCAAACTTCAGGGCCACCACGCTAAAACACGCTGGTTGCGCCACGATGGAGCGTCGCGTACCAAAAGCTTGCACAAACCGCTGCCCAACGCTACGCAAACGTTTGGGTAAATTTTTTTGGCGTTTTTTAAAGCGCTATATCTACCTGATAAACCAGTTAATTTTGCGAAAACTCAGAAAGCCACAGGTTAGGGCGGAAAAAGTTGGTATGTGCATTGCCTCAGCCCTGACCGTCGCCTTACCTGACCGATGGGGATCCGCCATGACGCATGCTTCAGTCACCTGCGCACGTAGCTTTACCCGCCTGGCATTGGCCGCTTCCCTGGCTGTCGCCGCGTTTTCACCCTTGGCCGCCGAGGCCGAAAGCACGTTGCGTATCGCCATGACCGCGGCGGACATCCCCTTGACCCACGGCCAGCCGGACCAAGGCTATGAGGGTAACCGCTTCACCGGGATCACCATGTTCGACTCGCTGGTGGAGTGGGACCTGTCACAAGGCGAGAAACCCAGCACCCTGGTGCCTGGGCTGGCGACTGAATGGGCGGTAAAGCCCGACGACCACAAAACATGGGTGTTCAAATTGCGCCCCGGTGTGACGTTTCACGACGGCACTGCATTCAATGCCGATGCCGTGGTGTGGAACGTCAATAAGGTGCTCGACAAGCAAGCCCCGCAATATGCGCCAGGGCAAATCGGCCTGACATTGTCGCGCATGCCCACCTTGACCGGCGCGCGCAAAATCGATGACCTGACCGTTGAAGTGACGACCAGTGAGCCCGATGCCGTACTGCCTTACAACCTGACCAACCTGTTCATCGCCTCGCCGACCGCTTGGCAAAAAGACTTCGCGGCGGTGCCGGCCGCTGTCACCGACCCGGCCGAGCGCTCGAAGCTGGCCTGGACCGCCTTCGCCAGCCACTCGGTGGGTACCGGGCCGTTCAAAATGGACCGTATGGTGCCGCGCCAAGAGTTGGTGCTGGATAAAAACCCCGGCTACTGGGACCCCAAGCGCGTGCCCAAGGTCGACCACGTGGTGTTGATCCCCTTGCCTGAGGCCAATGCCCGTACCGCGGCGTTGTTATCGGGCCAGGTGGACTGGATCGAAGCGCCGGCGCCGGATGCCATGGACCAGTTTAAGAGCAAGGGCTTCAAGATCTACGCCAATGGCCAACCGCACTTGTGGCCCTGGCAGTTTTCGTTTGCCCCCGGCTCGCCCTGGCTCGACAAACGGGTGCGCCAAGCCGCCAACCTGTGCCTGGATCGCAGCGAGCTGAAGGCGTACCTGGGCGGCTACATGCAAGAGGCCACCGGCACCTACGAGAAAGATTCGCCGTGGTATGGCAACCCCGATTTCAAGATCAAATACGACCCCGCCGCGGCGCAAAAACTCATGGCCGATGCAGGCTTCAGCAAGGACCACCCGATCAAGGTCAAGGTGCTGACCTCAGCCTCGGGCTCCGGGCAGATGCAACCGCTGCCCATGAACGAGTACATCCAGCAGAGCCTGAAAAGCTGCTACTTCGATGTAGAAATCGCGGTCACCGAATGGAATACGCTGTTCAGCGGCTGGCGCTTGGGTGCCAAAGACCCGGCCGCCCAGGGCGCCAATGCGATCAATGTCAGTTCCGCGGTCATGGACCCTTACTTTGGCATGGTGCGCTTCGCCAGCGAGAAGGCGTTCCCGCCGGTATCCAACAACTGGGGTTACTTCAAGTCGCCACAAGTGGAGCAATTGATCACCGCGGTGCGTAACGCCTTCGACCCCAAGGCGCTGGACGAAGCGGCCGCCAAGCTGCATGCCGCCATCGTCGATGAAGTTCCGTTTCTCTACGTCGCCCACGACGTAGGCCCCCGCGCCATTTCGCCGAAGGTCACCGGCGTGGTTCAGCCGCAAAGCTGGTTTATCGACTTGGCCCTGGTTTCCAAGCAGGACTGAAAACGGCCTGCAGGTTTCATCCAGGTCGGTAGTTGCACCCCTGCAGTGATGGCCGAACCGTGATTGACCCGAGGGAGGAAGCCCATGCTTGCCTATACCTTTCGTCGCCTGCTGTTGGCGACCCCGATTCTGCTGGGCGTGGCGCTGGTGTGTTTCATGCTTGTGCACCTCGCGCCTGGCGACCCGCTGGTGTCGGTGATGCCACCGGACGCCTCCGAGGCGCTGCGCGAGCAACTGGTCAAGGCGTATGGTTTCGATAAGCCGTTACCCGTGCAATTCGGCCTGTGGCTTTGGCATGCGCTCCATGGCGACCTCGGCATGTCTATCGCCAGCGGCCGTTCCGTGGCCAGCGAGGTGTTCAATGCGGTGGGCTATTCATTGCGCCTAGCGGTGTTGGCGACCGTGATCGGCTTTATGTTCGGCAGCCTGTTCGGCTTTGTGGGCGGTTATTTTCAGGGCAGTTGGCTCGACAAGCTCGCCTCGGCCTGTTCCGCCATCGGCGTGAGCGTGCCGCATTACTGGCTCGGTATGCTGATGGTCATCGTGTTTTCCTCGCAATTGGGTTGGCTGCCGGCAACCGGTGGTGGCCCCATGGGCCAATCGGCCTGGGCGTGGGATTGGGCGCATTTGCAATTCATGGTCCTGCCCGCCATTACCTTGTCGGTGATTCCAACCGGCATCATCGCCCGCACCGTGCGGGCGCAGGTGGCGGAAATTCTCGCCCAGGAGTTCATCGTTGGCTTGCGCGCCAAGGGCCTTGGGGAGTGGGGGCTGTTCCGGCACGTGGTGAAGAATGCCGCGCCCACCGCCATGGCGGTCATGGGCTTGCAAATCGGCTACCTCATGGGCGGCTCGATTCTGGTGGAAACCGTATTCGCCTGGCCCGGTACCGGCTTGCTGCTCAACTCAGCCATCTTCCAGCGCGACCTGCCGTTATTGCAGGGCACCATCTGGGTACTGGCCTTGTTTTTCGTCGTGCTTAATCTGCTGGTGGATATCCTGCAGACGCTGCTCGATCCACGTATCAAAAGGGGCTGAGCATGAACCTATCGATGCTGCGGCCTGCCGCGCCGGCCATAGCCCCGGTCGAACGCTCACCGGGTTACTGGGGTGAAGTGTTCAACCGGGTGTGTCGCGACCCGATAGCCTTGGCGGTGGCCGCTGTGATACTGGCGTTGCTGGCCCTGGCGGTATTGGGCCCGTGGGCCGTGCCGGGCGACCCGTTCACCACTTCGATGTTCAAGCGCCTCAAGCCTATCGGTACGGAGGGCTTCCCGTTGGGCACCGACGAGTTGGGGCGCGACATGCTGTCACGCTTGATGCTGGGTACGCGCTTGTCGCTGTTCATGGGCATTACTCCGGTGGTGTTCGCCTTTTTCATTGGCGGTGCCATCGGCGTGGTGGCGGGGTATTTCGGCGGCTGGTTGAACAGCCTGATCATGCGCACCGTCGATGTGTTCTACGCGTTCCCATCGGTGTTGCTGGCGATAGCGTTTTCCGGGGCCCTGGGGGCCGGGGTGAACAACGCACTGATCTCCCTGACCCTGGTGTTCGTGCCCCAGGTGGCGCGGATCGCCGAAAGCGTGACGACCCAGGTGCGCAACCGCGATTACATCGAAGCGGCGCGGGCCTCCGGCGCCGGTGCGTTCACCATCATCCGAAGCCAGGTGCTGGGCAATGTACTGGGGCCGATCTTTGTGTTCACCACCGGTTTGATTTCGGTATCGATGATTCTCGCATCGGGCCTGTCGTTCCTGGGGTTGGGCGTTACCCCACCAGAACCGGAGTGGGGCCTGATGCTCAACACCCTGCGCACCGCCATTTATACCCAGCCCTGGGTGTCGGCCCTGCCGGGGGCGATGATTTTCATCACCTCGATCTCTTTCAACGTGCTGGCCGACCGCTTGCGGGCGGCCATGGCCGTGCGGAGTTGACCATGACCCAACGCGATATTGGCGGCCCGGCGCAACCCCTGTTGAGGGTGGAAAAACTGCTCAAGCACTTCCCCACCAAGGGAGGGCTGGGCAAGCGCCGCGTGGTCCGTGCGGTCGATGGCATCGACTTCGTCGTGCGCAAGGGCGAAACCCTCGGTGTGGTGGGGGAGTCGGGCTGCGGTAAATCCACCACTGCCCGGCTGCTGATGCAGTTGATCCAACAGGACAGCGGCGAGCTGGTGTTCGACGCCATGGCCGTCGGCGGCCATCAGTTGCCGCTGCGCGAATACCGGCGCCAGGTGCAGATGGTGTTCCAAGACAGCTACTCGTCACTTAACCCGCGCCTGACCATGGAACAAGCGGTGGCGTTTGGGCCGTCGGTGCATGGTGTCAGCCAGCGCGAGGCGTTACAGCGTGCCCGTGACCTATTGGGCCGGGTGGGCCTGGAACCCACCCGTTTTGCCGGGCGTTATGCCCACGAGCTGTCTGGCGGGCAACGCCAGCGGGTCAATATCGCCCGCGCCCTGGCCGTGGAGCCGCGCCTGGTGATCCTTGATGAAGCGGTGTCGGCCTTGGATAAATCGGTGGAAGCCCAGGTATTGAACCTGTTGCTCGACCTCAAGGCCAGCCTGCAACTGACCTACGTGTTCATCAGCCACGACCTGCATGTGGTGCGCTATTTGTCTGACCGGATCATGGTCATGTATCTCGGCGAAATCGTCGAAGTTGGCCCCACCCAGGCGCTGTTTAGCGCGGCGCAACACCCGTACACCCAAGCGCTGCTGACCTCCATGCCGTCCATGGACCCGGGCAACCGCACGCGGGTTTCGCCACTGTCGGGCGACCCGCCCAGCCCGATCGACCCGCCGCCGGGGTGCCGCTTTCACACCCGTTGCCCCCATGCCGAAGCTGTATGCGCGCAGGCTGCACCGCAGTTGACCACCACCGGCGATCACCATTATGCCGCGTGCCTGATGGTGCAGCCGGGGGCCGGCCATAGCCAAAGCCCGCCCGCCGGGTTGATCTACACAGGAGCTTCGGCATGAGCGAACAACCCATGGTTGCCGTGCAAGACCTCAAGGTGCGTTTCAAGCGCGGTGGGCAGACCCTGGCGGCCGTTAACGGGGTGAACCTATCGGTGGCGCGGGGCGAGGTGTTGGCGCTGATCGGCGAATCCGGTTCGGGCAAAAGCGTGACGCTGCGTGCCTTGATGCGCCTGCACGCCGAGCGCTCCACCCGTATCGAGGGCCGGATAGAAATCGCCGGGCAAAACCTTATGGCGTTGTCTCGCCGCCAACTGCAAGCGCTGCGCGGGCCGGTGGCGGCGATGATTTTCCAAGAGCCGCTGTTGGCATTGGACCCGGTATACACCATCGGCCAGCAGATTATCGAAACGCTGCGCCGCCACCGGCCAATGCCCAGGGCCGCCGCCCGCGAGGCGGCCCTGGAGGCCCTGCGTAGCGTGCGAATTCCAAGCCCGGAGCAACGCCTGGACGCCTACCCTCACGAGATGTCCGGCGGCATGCGCCAGCGGGCGATGATCGCCCTGGCGCTGGCCTGCCAGCCAAAGCTGCTGCTGGCGGACGAGCCGACCACCGCACTGGACGCGACGGTGCAGATCCAGATCTTGATCCTGCTACGGGAATTACAGCAGGCCCTGGGGCTGTCGATTATTTTCGTGACGCACGACATCGCCGCCGCGGTGGAAGTGGCCGACCGGATCGCGGTGATGTACGGCGGGCGCATTGTCGAACAAGCGCCATTGGCCGAACTGCTGAACAACCCACAGCACCCCTACACCCGGGTACTGCTCGGGACCCGCCCCAAGGATGGCCTGCGCAAAGGCGAGCGGCTGGTCAGTATCCCTGGCGCGCCGCCAGACCTGGCGAATCTGCCTGCCGGTTGTGCATTTGCCCCTCGCTGCCCACAAGCGAGCGACCTGTGCCGTAGCGAGGTACCGGCGATCGAGGCCGTTCTCGCCGACCATTCCGTGTGTTGCCATCACTGGAACCGGCTGCCTATCTAACCCTCTGCGAGTGCCTGCAATGACTGACTCTGCTTTTGCCTTCATGCCTTACCCGGCCGCCGAAGTCGCCCATGCCCCCAGCGGCCCGCTGGCCGGTTATACCTTTGCCGCCAAAGACCTGTTCGACGTTGCCGGTTACCCTACCGGCGGCGGCAACCCCCATGTTTTGGCGATGTCCGGGATCAAGCGCAGCACCGCGCCAGTGATTCAACGTTTGCTCGATGCCGGTGCCGAACTGGTCGGCAAGGCCCACACCAATGAGATGGCCTTCTCCATGAGTGGGAAGAACGCGCATTACGGTACGCCGCGCAACGGTGCGGCCCCCGAGCGGATCCCCGGCGGGTCGTCTTCGGGGTCAGCCTCAGCGGTGTCCAATGGCCTGTGCGATTTTGCCATGGGCACCGATACCGGCGGCTCGGTGCGCACACCCGCCAGCTATTGCGGGCTGTTCGGCCTACGCCCGAGCCACGGCCGCGTATCCCTCGAAAATACCCAGGCCCTGTGCGAAAGCATGGACACCGCCGGGTATTTCACCCGCGACCCCGAGCTGTTCGGGCGGGTGGGCCAATGCCTGCTGGGCGAAGACACGTCGCCCTTGCCGGAGCAGCCGCAAGGGGTGATCAGTGACGAGCTGTTTGCCCTGATACCCGGCGCCTCCCGTGAGGCGTTGGCCCCGGCCTTGGCGCAGATCGGTGCAGCGTTCGCGCCGTTGCATAAGCTTGAGGGGGAGCTGCCTTCACTGCACGATGGCTACTGGGCGTTCCGCTATATCCAGGGCCGCGAAGCATGGCTAGCCCAGGGCGATTTCATCGAGCGCAATGGTTTGGTTCTCGGCCCCGATGTCGCCGCGCGCTTCGCTTGGGCTAAAACCGTGACCGATGAGCAATACACCGATGCCTGCGCGCTGCGCGAGGTGTTTGCCGGCCGCTGGCAACAGTTGCTGGGCAACCGTGTGCTGATCATGCCAACGGTGCCGGACATTGCGCCGCTGCTCAGCGCCAAGGACGACGAAATCGAAGAGGCGCGGCGTACTTCCCATCACTTGCTGGCCATTTCCGTGTTGTGTCGCACACCGCAACTCAATATGCCGTTGGCCAGCAAAGAGGGCGCGCCCTTGGGTATCTCGCTGATGGGGCCCAAGGGCAGCGATCTGAGCCTGGTCAAGCTGGCGGTGCGGATCGCGGCGCAGGCACGGCCTGGCCGTTAAAGCACCCGCCACCCGCACAAATGATTCGCCAATGGATGCCGCTACCGGCATGGCTGACAGGAGAACGTCATGAACACTCAATTCGCCCCCGCAAGCCCCTTCGACACCTCTGCGCCCTTGGTCAATGGCGAACGCCTGTGGCAATCGTTGATGGACCTTGCGCAGTTGGGCGCCACGGCAAAAGGTGGCGTCTGCCGCTTGGCCTTGACCGACCTGGACCGCCAGGCCCGTGACCTGTTCGTAAAATGGTGCGAAGCGGCGGGCTGCACCGTCACGGTCGATGGGATTGGCAACATCTTCGCGCGCAGGCCCGGCCGGGACCCACAGCGCGCGCCGGTGATGACCGGCAGCCATATCGACACCCAACCTACCGGCGGCAAATTCGATGGCTGCTTCGGGGTGATGGCCGGCCTGGAGGTTATTCGCACCCTGAACGACCTTGGCGTGGAAACCGAAGCCCCCGTCGAAGTGGTGGTGTGGACCAACGAAGAAGGCTCGCGTTTCCCGCCCTGCATGATGGGCTCGGGGGTGTTCGCCGGGAAATTCGACTTGGCCGAAACCCTGGCCAAGCGGGACGAGCATGGCCTGGCGGTGGGGGAAGAACTGCAACGCATCGGCTATGCCGGTGCCCGCGCCGTGCTGGGCCACCCGGTGGGTGCGTATTTCGAGGCGCATATCGAGCAGGGCCCGATCCTCGAAGACCAACACACCACCCTCGGCGTTGTGATGGGGTGCATGGGTCAGAAATGGTTCGATTTGACCTTGAGCGGGGTGGAAGCCCATGCCGGCCCGACGCCGATGGCGCTGCGCAAAGACGCCCTGGTTGGTGCCGCCCAAGTGGTCACCGCGGTCAACCGGGTCGCCCATGCCAGCCAGCCTCACGCCTGCGGCACGGTCGGTTGCCTGAGCGTTCACCCCGGCTCGCGCAATGTGATTCCGGGCCAGGTGAAAATGACCATCGACCTTCGCCACCTGCACAGCGCCAAACTGCAGGCAATGGTCGATGACGTGCGCCAAGCGATCGAACAAGCCTGTGCGGATAACGGGCTGGCCTTCGAACTTGAGCCCACGGCGGACTTTCCGCCCCTGGACTTCGACACCCGCTGCGTCGATGCCGTGCGCGAGGGGGCGCTGCAGTTGGGCTTGAGCCATATGGATATCGTCAGCGGCGCCGGGCACGATGCGATCTTCATCGCCGAATTGGGGCCGGCGGGGATGATCTTCGTACCCTGCGAAGGGGGCATCAGCCATAACGAAATCGAAAACGCCGCGCCCGGGGACTTGGCTGCTGGCTGTGCGGTGCTGCTGCGGGCGATGGTCAGCGCCGCCCAGTAACCGTAGGCAGCTTCAGCCGGCTAATGCCCGCCTCATGCTATTGGGCGGGCCAACGCCGCTTGGCCCACCCCCTTGATGGCGCTGCACGCTCAACCCAGCCGGCAGCGTGAAACAGCCGCTATCGCTATAAATATCAGGGCTTGTGGTCGCCCATGTACAGTTCCAAGCGCGAGCGTAACCAGCGCTCGGCCGGGTCGCTGTCGGAGATGCTCAACCACACCATCGACAGTTCCAGTGCCGGCGTGTCGAACGGTAAGGTTTCGGCGTAAAGCCCTCCCCAGCCGAGCATGGCCGTGGCCGCGTAGTCGGGGCAACCCGCCAACAGGTCGGTGCCGGCCAGGATCGCCGGCAATGAACTGAATTGCGGCACCGAGAGCACCACGTGGCGCGTGCGGCCGATTTCATCGAGCCATTCGTCGGCGATACCCCGGGTATTGGCCGTATGTGACACCAGCACATGGGGGCGCGCGCAGTATTCATCGAGGGTCAGCGGCGCATCCGACTTGTCGGCCCGCAATACCCGGGCATGCATGCGCCGCAGCAACTTGCGCTTGGCGTTGGCCGGCAGGCCCCGGGTTTGGGTGATGCCCACGGTGATTTCGCCCGAGGCCAGCAGGTCGGGAATGCGCCAATAATCGACGTGCTGCACTACCACCACCACATTCGGTGCTTCGGTTCGCAGGGCCCGCAGCAGCGGCGGCAGCAAACCGAATTCCACGTCGTCGGAGAGGCCGAGGCGGAAGGTCATGGTGCTTTCCAATGGGGAGAAATCTTGCGACAGGCTCAACGCTACCGACATCGCATCGAGCGCCGGCGAAAGGTGCTTGATGATTTCCTCGGCGCGCGCGGTGGGTTCCATACGGTGCCCAACGCGCACGAACAACGGGTCATTGAACAACGTGCGCAAGCGGTTCAAGGCCGCGCTCACCGTGGGCTGGCCTAGAAAAAGCTTCTCGGCCACGCGTGTGACGTTGCGCTCTTGCATCAGTGTTTCGAACACGACCATCAGGTTGATATCGGCCTTGCGCAATTCGTTGCGGTTCATTCCTTACCCCGTATTCGCTGGCACCGGCAACAGTCTAGTGCGGTGTTTCAGAAGTTCGCACAAGAATTGACCCATAAGTTTTACGGCTGGGCAATGCGAGCCGGCAGCCAAAGGCGCCACCAAAATTGTGCGGCCCGCTGCGGGATAAACACCACAGCAAACCTTAACGGTTATGCTCGGCTGCCTTGGCTTCCAGTTCGGCCAGGCGGCCCTCCAAGGCGTCTACCTTGGTACGGGTGCGGGCAAGCACGGCCATTTGGCTGTCGAACTCCTCACGGCTTACCAATTCGAGCTTGGCGAAGGCGGCTTGCAGCAGCGCGCGCAGTTGGCCTTCTGCTTCAGCCCGGGTGCTACCATTGGGGCCGTCCAATAAGCGTGCAGCCTGGCCGGCGAGGGCATCGATGAATTCTTTGGGGGCGCGCATGGGCGGCTCCTGGCGGTAAAGCCAGCATTTTATCACGTGCAGGCTATATTCATTGGGCTGCCGGTGTCGCACCGTTTTGGCGCTCCGCCCAGGAGCGCTTCGCACCAATGTTGTGCAACCCTGCCGAGGCGGGCCTGGGCCAAGGCCCATGCGGGGCGGCCCCTAGCCTGTAAAATGCGGTTTATTAAGATGTGGCAAGAAACCTGCTTAGTGCCAATTGACCCATGCACTGAGGCAGTCTCGTGAGACGAATGCAGTGCGCAGGCGGAGCGGGAAGTGTTTCGTCAGAAGCGGTCTCTGGTGCGGGTTACGGGATATGGAACCGGCAACGCGTTACAAAGCCAGGCACTGCGCTTAGACTTGAGCTGGGTTTGTTTTCCTGGGCAAGTCCACCAATTCGGGAGAGAGTTTCATGAAGCTAGTCACTGCCATCATCAAGCCGTTCAAGCTGGACGACGTTCGCGAGTCGCTGTCCGAAATCGGCGTGCAGGGCATCACCGTTACCGAGGTCAAGGGCTTCGGTCGGCAGAAAGGCCACACCGAGCTGTATCGCGGCGCCGAATATGTCGTTGATTTCCTGCCTAAGGTGAAGATCGACGTCGCCATCGGTGACGACCAGCTCGACCGCGTCATCGAAGCCATCAGCAAGGCGGCGAACACCGGCAAGATCGGCGATGGCAAGATTTTCGTGGTCCCGCTGGAGCAGGCGATTCGTATCCGTACTGGCGAAATCGGTACCGACGCCATTTAAAGCCCTAAGCCGACACATAACTAAAAAGCCCCAGGAGTAAACAATATGACTCTGCGTCAGTTCGCAGGGCTAGGAGCCCTGTTGTCCCTCGTAATGCCAGGCCTGGCCATGGCCGACGAGGCCGCGGCGCCGGTGCTCAACTCTGGCGACACCGCCTGGATGTTGACCTCCACCGCGCTCGTACTGTTCATGACCATACCGGGTCTCGCGCTGTTTTACGGCGGGATGGTGCGCTCCAAGAACATCCTTTCGGTGATGATGCAATGCTTCGCCATCACCGGCCTGATCTCTATCCTGTGGTTCGTTTACGGCTACTCGATGGCCTTCGACACCACCGGCATGGAGCAGGGCGTGATCAACGTCAACTCCTTCGTCGGCAGCCTGGCCAAGGCATTCCTGGCGGGCGTTACACCAGACAGCATCACCTCGCCCACCGCGTTGTTCCCCGAAGCGGTGTTCGTGACCTTCCAGATGACCTTCGCCATCATCACCCCGGCCCTGATCGTCGGTGCGTTCGCTGAACGCATGAAGTTCTCGGCCATGCTGGTATTCATGGGCGTGTGGTTCACCCTGGTGTACGCGCCGATCGCCCACATGGTGTGGAGCGGTAACGGTGGTTTGTTGTGGGACTGGGGCGTGCTGGACTTCGCCGGCGGCACCGTGGTGCACATCAACGCGGGTGTCGCTGGCTTGGTTGCCTGCCTGGTATTGGGCAAGCGCAAGGGCTACCCAAGCACCCCGATGGCACCGCACAACCTGGGTTACACGCTGGTGGGCGCGGGTATGTTGTGGGTGGGCTGGTTCGGCTTCAACGCAGGCTCCGCGGCGGCTGCCAACGGCACCGCGGGCATGGCCATGCTGGTCACCCAAATCGCTACCGCCGCTGCTGCCTTGGGCTGGATGTTCGCCGAGTGGATCACCCACGGTAAGCCGAGCGCCCTGGGCATCGCCTCGGGTGTGGTCGCGGGCCTCGTGGCCATCACCCCGGCCGCTGGTACCGTAGGCCCGATGGGCGCGCTGATCATTGGTCTGGCCGCCGGTGTGGTGTGCTTCTTCTGCGCGACCACCCTCAAGCGCAAGCTGGGCTACGATGACTCGCTGGACGCCTTCGGCGTGCACGGTATTGGCGGTATCCTCGGTGCACTGCTCACGGGCGTGTTCGCCGCGCCTTCGCTGGGCGGCTTCGGCACCGTTACCGACATCGCCGCGCAGCTGTGGGTGCAAGCCAAGGGGGTAGGCTTTACCGTGATCTACACCGCTATCGTCACCTTCATCATCCTGAAGGTGCTGGATATGGTGATGGGCCTGCGTGCCACCGACGAAGAAGAATCGATTGGCCTGGACCTGGCGCAACACAACGAGCGCGGTTACAACCTGTAACTGCCCGCTCGCGAAAAAATGCCCGGCTTGCCGGGCATTTTTTTATCTACGTTTTGTCAGTGCTTGAGTGACCGCGCTTCGCAGGGGCCGGGCGTAGCTACCGCTGGGTCCAATTCCGTATAAAACGTAGGATTTTTTACCTTGAGATCAAGCACTTTGCTTTTTTCTGGAGCGCGCTAGAATGCGCCCCCAGAGAGGGGAGAAAGCCATGTGGCAGCAAACGACCATTACCCTTAAGCCGCGCGCGCGGGGCTTTCATCTGGTGACCGACGAGCTTCTTGCAGCGTTGCCGCAGGTGCGAAGCTGCCGTATCGGTTTGCTGCACCTGTGGTTACAGCACACGTCTGCATCGTTGACGGTCAACGAAAATGCCGACCCTGCCGTACGCCGGGACTTCGAACGGTTCTTCAACCGTTTGGTGCCCGAAGGGCAGCCTGGGTTCGAGCACAACGACGAAGGCGATGACGACCTCCCAGCCCATTTCAAGGCCAGCTTGCTCGGCTGCCAGTTGACCGTGCCGGTCAACGCGGGGCGGCTGGCAGTGGGCACCTGGCAAGGCATTTACCTTGGCGAGCACCGTGACCATGGCGGTGCCCGGCGGGTGCTGGCGACGTTGTCGGGGGAGCTGGGGTGACCGCTGATCCCCACGGGATATGAATTTTTTTAGGCGTGCTTTATCTCAAGCGTGCTTGGTCTATAAATACTCTGCTTTGGCGAGTCATGAGGTATGACAATGAGCGACGATGATCTGGAACAAGACGACCTCGAAGTAGGCGAAGAAGACACGGATGACGGCTTGGAAGTAGCGGCCGAAGACGTCTCCGTCGAAGACAGCGCTGACGACGGCGATGCGCCTACGCCCGCGGGCAAGGGCAAGAAGGCTGCGGTCACTGTCGACGAGATGCCCAGCCTTGAAGCTAAGCAGAAAGAGCGCGATGCCCTGGCCAGGGCCATGGAGGAGTATTTGGCCAGGGGCGGTACCATCCAGGAGGTCGAGCCGAATGTGGTCGCCGACCCGCCCAAGAAGCCCGATAACAAATATGGTAGCCGCCCCATCTGAAACATTCACGCGCCAGTTCTTCTGGGGCCACCCACTCGCCCGCCGTCGCTGCGGGCTTTCTCACCGGTGAATCAGGGGGTTTCCCAACGCCTGAGCAGCGCAGGCAATTCAGCCAGGCTGGCAATTTGCGCATCCGGTGCGGCGCCGCCTTCCCATGGGCAGCGCCGTGGGTTGTACCACACGGCGCGTAAGCCGGCCTGCTGGGCGCCGGCGATGTCATCGTTAGGGTTGTCGCCCACATGCACTGCGTGTGAGGCGTCGGTGCCGGCACGCCGCAGGGCCTCTTCGAACGGCCGCGGGTGCGGTTTGCCAATGCCCACGTCTTCGGCACACAAGGCGAAGCTGAAATAATCGGCCACCCCCATACGGCGTACGTCGGCGTTGCCATTGGTCACCGCCGCCAGCCGATAACGCTGCGCCAACAGTTCCAGGGTAGGGTGAACCTCGGGGAAAAAATCGACCTGATGGCGGGCGTGCAAGAACACTTCGAAGCTGCGCTCGGCCAGGTCCTGGGCTTCGCTCTCGGCGTAGCCCGCTTCATGCAGCCCATGGAACAGCACGCGGCGGCGCAATTCGCTGATGCGGTGCTTAAGCCCCGGCTCGGCCTCCACCAGCCGTTGGCGGATGGCGAACAATGCTTGCGGCGGGAACGGGCCGATCTTCGGTGCGTGTGCGGCCAGCCATTCGCGCAGCACCATTTCGGCATTTTCGATCACCGGGGCAGTATCCCAGAGCGTATCGTCCAGGTCGAAGGTGATCAGATCGATGCTCATCCTTCTCGCTCCTTGTTGCGCCGGGCGCGCGGGTGGGCCTGGTCGTAAACGGTGGCCAGGTGCTGGAAGTCCAGGTGGGTATAAATCTGCGTGGTGGAAATGTCCGCATGGCCGAGCAGCTCTTGCACGGCGCGCAGGTCTTGCGACGATTCGAGCAAGTGGCTGGCGAACGAATGGCGAAGCATGTGTGGGTGCAGGTGCTGCCCGAGCGCTTGGGCGCCGGCCTTGCCCACCACGAACTGCACCCCGCGCACCCCCAGCCGCCGACCGCGCTGGCTCACGAACAGCGCGCGGTCCGCTGGGCTGGCCGCGCCGCGTAATTGCAGCCACGCTTGCAGTGCCTCGCGGGCCTTTCGCCCGACTGGCAGCACACGGTGCTTGTTGCCCTTGCCCACCACCTGCACCAGGCCGGCGGCCAGGTCGAGGCCGTCCAGGTCCAGGCCGCACAGCTCCGACAGGCGCATGCCGCACGAATAGAACAGTTCGAGAATGGCCTGGTTGCGCCGCGCCAGGAAGTCGTTTTCCACCGCGCCGTCGAGCAACTGCTGCGCACGGTCGGCATCCAGCACCCTGGGCAGTTTGCGCTCGCCCTTCGGCGCACTCAGGCCCACTGCCGGGTTGTGTGGGCATAGCCCTTCTCGGTTGGCCCAGCGATAAAGGCCGCGTATGGAAGACAACAACCGGGCGAGGCTGCGGGGGGCCTGCCCCTGTTGGTGCAGGCGGGCGATGATACGGCGCAACTGGGCGGTGGTCAGTTGCTCCCAGTGCTCGATTTTGGCGTGTTCGCACTGCGCGATGAGCTTGCCCAGGTCGCGGCGGTAGGCGGCTTCGGTATGGGCCGACGCCTGGCGCTCGCTGCGCAGGTAGGCGCAGTAGGCGTTCAACCACGCCTGCATGCTCAGCGTACCGAGCGCAGGTTCGGGGCAAAGCGCGGCAGCACGCGCCCTAGCACTTCGCCGATATAGCTCAAAAACAAGGTGCCCACGGCGCCTTTGTAATGGTGCGGGTCGCGGCTACCGATGGCGAGGATGCCATGCAGGCCATGGTGCATCAGCGGTACCAAGGCAGTAGAGGCAACCTCCTGGTGCTGCGCCTCGCCGAACAGGAAAGCCAGCTCATGGGCCCGCAACGTACCGCTCACCGCTTTACCTTCGCCCAATAGGCTACCGATCGCTTGCTGGGCCTCGCTCAGGGGTAGCGAGCGGCCCACTGGGGTAGGTAAGTCGCTGAACAGGATCAACGCCACATAGGGCACCTTGAATTCCTGGCGCAGGCTGTCTTCGACGCCCATTACCACCTCTTCGAGGTTGGCCGCGTCGAGCAGCGCAAGGATCAGCCGGCGGGTTTTGTTGAACAGGCGGTCGTTGTCGCGCGCCACGTCCATCAACTGGCCCAGGCGCGTTCGCAGGTCGATATTGCGTTCGCGCAACAGCTTGAGCTGGTGCTCCACCAGCGACACCGTGTCGCCGCGCTGGTGGGGAATGCGCAGTTGGGCCAGAAGTTCTTCGCGGCCAACGAAAAAGTCCGGATGCGCTTGCAGGTACTGTTCGACCGTTTCAGCCCCCGGTACCGGCGGCGTACCGTCTTCAGCGGGCTGGCGTGCGGAGCCTCGGGGCTTATCGGTCATGGGGTGTACTCGCTCATAAACGTACTTGGCCTTCGAAAACCCGTGCGGCCGGGCCCGTCATCAATACCGGCGCGTCGGGGCCTGCCCATTCCAGGGTGAGTTTGCCACCGGGCAGCTCCAGCTCCACCGGGGAGTCCATCCAGCCTTGGGCGATGGCCGCCACCGCCGCCGCGCAGGCGCCGGTGCCGCAGGCCAGGGTTTCCCCGGCGCCGCGCTCCCACACCCGCAGCTTGCCATGCTGGCGGTCCAGCACCTGCAAAAACCCGGCATTGACGCGCTGCGGGAAGCGCGGGTGGTGCTCGATTTTCGGCCCCAGCTCCCGCACCGGGGCGGTGTCGACGTTATCGACCCGGGTCACGGCGTGCGGGTTGCCCATCGACAGCGCGGCGATGTCCAGCCGTTGGCCATCGACCTCCAGGGCATAGCTCAACGCCTGTTCAGGGGCCTGAAAGGGAACCTGCTCGGGTACGAAGCGTGGTGGGCCCATGTTCACCCGTACCTGGCCATCATTTTGCACGTGCAGCTCGATGATGCCGCCCTTGGTTTCTACGCGGATCTGCCGCTTGGCGGTTAGCCGCTTATCGAGCACGAAGCGGGCAAAGCAACGCGCACCATTGCCGCATTGTTCGACCTCCGAGCCGTCGGCATTGAAAATGCGATAGCGAAAGTCTACGTCCGGGTTGCTCGGCGCTTCGACGAGCAACAGTTGGTCGAAGCCTACCCCCGTGTTGCGGTCGCCCCATTGGCGCGCGTGCTTGGGGGTGATATGCGCGTGTTGGCTGACAAGGTCCAGAACCATGAAGTCATTGCCCAGGCCGTGCATCTTGGTAAAACGCAGCAGCATGTGTTCACTCCGGCAATAGGCTTTCGCCGGCATACAGTTCAGCCACGGTTTCGCGGCGGCGCACTTCGAACGCATGCTCACCGTCTACCAGCACTTCGGCGCAGCGCCCGCGGGTGTTGTAGTTCGAGCTCATGACAAAACCATAGGCGCCGGCCGAATGTACTGCCAGCAGGTCGCCTTCTTCGAGTGACAGTTCGCGGTCTTTGGCGAGAAAATCGCCGGTTTCGCAGATCGGGCCCACCAGGTCGTAGGCCTTGGCCTGGCCCTGGCGCGGAACGACTGCGGTCACGTCCATCCAGGCTTGGTATAGCGCCGGGCGGATGAGATCGTTCATGGCCGCGTCGACGATTGCGAAGTTCTTGTGTTCGGTGTGCTTGAGGTATTCGACCCGGGTCAGCAGCACGCCAGCGTTGGCGACGATGTAGCGGCCCGGCTCGAACACCAGCGCAAGGTCGCGGCCTTCGAGGCGTTGGCGGATGGCTTGGATGTAATCGCCTGCCAGCGGCGGCTGTTCGTTACGGTAGCGCACGCCCAAGCCGCCGCCGAGGTCCAGGTGCTTGAGGTGGATGCCGCAGGCGGCCAGGCGGTCGACCAGCAGCAGCAGGCGGTCCAGGGCATCGATGAAAGGTGCCAGCGAGGTCAATTGCGAACCGATGTGGCAGTCTACGCCGATGATGTCCAGGCTCGCCAGTTGCGCAGCACGCACGTACACCGCTTCGGCTTCGGCGATGGACACGCCGAATTTGTTTTCCTTGAGCCCGGTAGAGATGTACGGGTGGGTGCCGGCATCCACGTCGGGGTTAACGCGCAGCGACACGGGCGCGCGCACGCCCATTTCGGCGGCCACTTGCGCCAGGCGCTCCAGTTCATTGGCGGATTCGACGTTGAAGCAGTGCACGCCGACTTCTAGCGCGCGGCGCATGTCGGCGCGGGTTTTGCCCACGCCGGAGAACACCACGCGCTCGGCCCGCCCGCCGGCGGCCAGCACGCGCTCCAGTTCGCCGCCCGACACGATATCGAAGCCTGCGCCCAGGCGCGCAAGCAGGTTCAACACGGCCAGGTTCGAGTTGGCCTTCACCGCGAAGCACACCATGTGCTCCATGCCGGCCAGGGCCTCGGTGTAGCTGTGGTACTGTTGTTCGATATGGGCGCGAGAGTAGACGTAGGTGGGCGTGCCGAAACGCTCGGCGACGGCCGAGAGCGCTACGCCTTCCGCGAACAGTTCGCCGTCGCGGTAGTTGAATGCGTTCATGGCGCGCCTCTTCAGGACGAATGCGAGCGCGAATGCGAGCCGTGCTCGCCGTTCGGGCTTTTGCTATCGTCGGGAAGGTACAACGGGCCTTTTTGGCCGCAGGCAGACACCAAGCAGGCAACGGCAAGTAGCGCAGCGAATGAGGCGATCAGGCGCTTCATGGGAAATCCTTTGTATAAACCGGCAATTGCGCCCGAGTATACCGGCGCACCGCGTGGTTGCCTAATAAATGGGCGCCCGCTCGGCGGCCTTGCTGGCGATAGTCTTTGCATTCGGCCCGCGTGGCTCGTACATTGCCGCGCTGGTGCCAACAACCGAGGTGGATACATGAGTTTGAGCGAAGCCCGCTTCCATGACCTGGTAGATGAAACCCACCAAGCCCTGGAAGACGTTTTCGACAACAGCGACCTGGATGTAGACGTAGAAAACGCCGGCGGTGTGTTGACCGTGCGCTTCGAAAACGCCAGCCAACTCATCTTCAGCCGCCAGCCTGCGCTGCGCCAACTGTGGTTGGCGGCCCGTTCCGGTGGGTTTCATTTCGATTACGACGATGGCAGCCAACGGTGGATGTGCGATTCCAGCGACGAATTGCTCGGCGAAATGCTCGTGCGCATCGTCCAGGAGCAAGCCGGCGCCGAGTTGGAGTTCGATGAGATCGATGGCCCGCGCTAAACCCCTTTACAGCAACGTGAGCCCGGCGGTGAAGTCGCCGTGCGTGAGCCTTTGCCGGCTCGACGAAGCCCGCTACTGCTTGGGCTGCCTGCGCCACGTGGAGCATATCCGCGAATGGCGCGCCGCCAGTGACGAGCGCCGCCGTGAGATCTGCGCGTTGGCCGAGGCCCGCCGGCAAGCGCCGGCCTGAACGCGGCGCCGGCCATGGCCCGCTTGGGGCGGGCTGTGTAGCGCACTACCCCGTGCCTATCAGCGCCTGCTGGTTGCCGGCCTGGAGTAGGCAAAGGCCCGTATGCAGCAACGGTATTGCCTGCTGCAAGGCGCCCCGCATCATGCCGCCTGCCGTTCGGCCAGGATGGTTAAAAGCCCTTGGGCGTGCTCGGCGGCCTCAAGGCCCAACGAGGTAAGGTAGCCACCATCGGGCTGGCTGGTCAGGCCCTTGGCATGCAGGCGCTGGGCCGCGTCGATCAGGCGGTTGCCGGCATCCTGGTGGACCTTCAGGCCTTCTAGCGTGTTGGCGAGGTTGAACATGGAGATGATTTCGAATTCGGCAAGCAGGTCTGGTGCAAGCGTCATGGCGGCTCCTGGTTTTGTTGTTGGGCCAGCGGGGTGGTTCAGCACTTGGCGCGCCGATGAAACACCCCACCTGCCCCCAGTGTAGCCTGCTTTTTAGCGTGCTTGCGGCAGCTCTGGCAAGGTGCGCAAGGCGCTTTCATACCAGGGGCCGTCGAAGGGGCGGTCTTGTTCGAGCATCGCGTCGATTTCCATGGCCAGGACATGGGCCATGAGGTTCAGGATGTCTTCACGTTCGTAGCCGACCAGGGTCAGTTTGTTGTACGTCGCCAGGGCGGCCGGCGGCTCGCCGCTTTCGATCTGGTTCTCGATGGCCTGGGTCAAGGTGGCTTCGGCGAAGTCTTCGTCGGCATCGGGGGTTTCGCTGCTCATGCGGCGGTCCTTTGGGGCGGGGAAGGCGCCGGGGCAGCTACCCCGGCCGTTTTCATCAGGCGCTGCGGGCGGCCAACAGCGCCTGGCCGCGAATCACCGCGGCCTGCACTTGCGCCGGGGCTGTGCCCCCGATATGGTCACGGGCGTTGACCGAGCCTTCCAAGGTCAGCACCTCGAACACGTCCTGGTCGATCTTGTCGCTGAAGCGGCGCAACTCTTCCAGGTTCATCTCGGCCAAGTCCTTGCCGCTTTCTACTCCGTACTTGACCGCATGGCCGACGATTTCGTGGCAGTCGCGAAACGGCAGGCCCTTGCGCACCAGGTAGTCGGCCAGGTCCGTGGCGGTAGAGAACCCGCGCAAGGCAGCTTCGCGCATTGCTTGGGGGCGCGGCTTGATGGCCGGCACCATGTCGGCGAAGGCCCGCAGTGAGTCGCGCAAAGTGTCGGCCGCGTCGAACAGTGGCTCTTTGTCTTCTTGGTTGTCCTTGTTGTAGGCCAGCGGCTGGCCCTTCATCAAGGTCAAAAGGCCGACCAGGGCGCCGAACACTCGGCCACTTTTGCCGCGTACCAGCTCGGGCACGTCGGGGTTTTTCTTTTGCGGCATGATCGAACTGCCGGTGCAGAAGCGGTCAGGCAGGTCGATGAATTGAAATTGCGCGCTGGTCCACAGCACCAGCTCTTCGGAAAACCGCGACAGGTGCATCATCGCCACGCTGGCGGCGGCACAGAATTCGATGGCGAAGTCGCGGTCCGATACGCTGTCCAGCGAATTGCCGCCCACCGCTTCGAAGCCCAGCAGCGCGCAGGTGATTTCGCGGTCGATGGGGTAGGTGGTGCCGGCCAGCGCCGCGCTGCCCAGGGGCAGGCGGTTGGTACGCTTGCGGCAGTCAACCAAGCGCTCATGGTCGCGGCTCAGCATTTCGAACCAGGCCATCAGGTGATGGCCGAACGTGACCGGCTGGGCGGTTTGCAGGTGGGTGAACCCCGGCATGATGGTCGCCGCTTCGCGCTCGGCGACTTCAAGCAGGCCCCGCTGCAAGCGGGTGATTTCGCTGAGGATCAAGTCGATTTCATCGCGCAGCCACAGGCGGATGTCGGTGGCGACCTGGTCGTTGCGGCTGCGTCCGGTGTGCAGCTTTTTGCCGGTCACGCCGATGCGGTCGGTCAGGCGAGCCTCGATGTTCATGTGCACGTCTTCCAGTTCCACGCGCCATTCGAATTGCCCGGCTTCGATTTCGGCCTGGATGGTTTCCAGGCCCTGGACGATACTGTCGCGCTCGGCATCGGTCAGTACGCCGACGCTGGCGAGCATGCTGGCGTGGGCGATCGAACCCATGATGTCATGGCGATACAGGCGGCGGTCGAAGTCGACCGAGGCGGTGAAGCGGGCTACGAAAGCGTCTACAGGTTCGCTGAAGCGGCCGCCCCAGGACTGGTTGGTCTTTTCAAGGCTCATGGCAAGGCTCGTTGAGGGCATCGGACGGAAACGCCCGCCATCATAGCAGGGTTGCCCGGCCTGGCGGCTAAGCGCCATGCGCTTGGGACACTACAATAGGCACTGCTGATTCAGGACACCCCATGGGAAAACGTGGTGAGGCGGCACGGCGGGTTTTGCCCCAGGAGTTTTTCCTGCCGCAGTTATGCGAGCCACAAGCCCTGCTGATGCTGGTGCTGTTGGCCGAGCTGCTGGTGCTGGTACTGGTGCTGGCAGAGCCGATGGTGGCCGGCTTCGATTGGGTTCGGTTGGCCTTGGCGTCGCTGTTCGTACAGTGGATCGTGCTGCTCAGTGCAGCCCTTTTATGCCAGCTACGCCCTTGGCTTGCCCGTTTGCACCCCGGCACGGCCGGCATACTTTGTTGCTTGCTGGTGGTGGCGCTGGCACTGGCGGGAACGGCGTTGACCGACCACTACCATCTCAGTGGGCCTGGCCCGGCCGAGGGCGCCTACCGTTACCTGCGCCACGGTTTGATTGCGTTGATCATGTCGGCCTTGCTGTTGCGCTACTTTTATTTGCAAAACCAATGGCGGCTGCAGCAACAGGCTGAGCTCAAGGCGCGCCTCGAAGCCTTGCAGGCCAGGATCAAACCGCATTTTTTATTCAACAGCCTCAACAGTATCGCCAGCCTTGTGGTGCTTGCCCCCGCCAAGGCCGAGCAGGCCGTACTGGACCTCTCCAGCCTGTTCCGGGCCAGTTTGCAGGCCCCCGGCAGCGTGGTTGGCTGGGCTGATGAGCTGGCGTTGGCGAAACGATATTTATCGATTGAGCATTATCGGCTCGGCGAGCGTCTACAGTTGGAATGGAGGATCGACGAAGTACCCGATGATGTGCCGATACCTCAATTGACTCTTCAGCCACTGCTGGAGAATGCGTTGATCCATGGGATCGCTCCGCGCAAAGAGGGCGGGCAGGTCAGTATCGAAGCCAGTTACCACAGGGGGGTGTTCGTATTGAGCGTCAGTAACCCGTATGACGAAGCCTCGGCTGGGCCGGTTGCCAGCGGCACGCGGCAGGCGCTGGCGAACATCGAAGCTAGGCTCGGGGCACTTTTTGGCCCTCGCGCCAGTCTCACCGTCGAACGCCGTGACGGTCGTCACTCCACTTGTCTACGCTACCCATGTGCGAGACTCACGCAGGAATCCGGCCCTTTATGAATGTCCTGATCGTTGATGACGAACCCCTGGCCCGTGAGCGGTTGACCCGGATGGTCAGCAGCCTGGACGGGTATAGCGTACTGGAGCCCGGCGCCTCCAATGGCGATGAGGCCCTGACGCTCATAGACAACCTCAAGCCGGATGTCGTCTTGCTCGACATCCGCATGCCAGGCCTGGACGGCCTGCAGGTGGCCGCGCGCCTCTGCGAACGTGAAGCGCCACCGGCGGTGGTGTTCTGCACCGCCCACGATGAATTTGCCGTGGATGCCTTCCAGGTCAGCGCTGTGGGTTATCTGGTCAAGCCTGTGAGCCAGCAAGATTTGTCCGATGCGCTAAAAAAAGCAGAGCGGCCCAACCGCGTGCAACTGGCGGCCTTGACCCGCCCCGCCGCCGAACGGGGCAGCGGCCCGCGCACCCACATCAGCGCGCGTACCCGCAAGGGTATCGAGCTTATCCCGCTCGACCAGGTGATTTATTTTATCGCCGACCACAAGTACGTGACCCTGCGCCACGTGGGCGGCGAAGTGTTGCTCGACGAGCCGTTGAAGGCCCTGGAAGACGAGTTCGGCGATCGCTTCGTGCGGATTCACCGCAACGCGCTGGTGGCGCGCGCACGTATCGAGCGGCTGCAGCGCACGCCGCTGGGGCACTTCCAGCTTTACTTGGATGGGCTGCCGCCCAGCGATGCGTTGATCGTGAGCCGCCGCCATGTGGCCGGCGTGCGCAAGATAATGCAGGTGCTATAAAAGGTCGCGGGCCCTTGCGAGGCAGTGTGAACTGGTATGATCGCGGGTATTTACCCCTACGGATCGCCCCATGCCTTCACGCCTTATTCGCATTGCTACTCGTAAAAGTGCCTTGGCCTTATGGCAGGCCGAGTATGTCAAAGCGCACTTGGAACAGGCTCACCCCGGCTTACAGGTAAGCTTGGTGCCGATGGTCAGCCGTGCCGACAAGCTGCTGGATTCCCCCCTGTCGAAGATCGGTGGCAAGGGTTTGTTCGTAAAAGAACTGGAATCCGCCCTGCTCGAAGGCGACGCAGACATTGCCGTTCACTCGATGAAAGATGTGCCGATGGACTTCCCCGACGGCCTGGGGTTGTTCTGCATTTGCGAGCGTGAGGACCCGCGTGACGCGTTCGTGTCCAACCGCTTCGACAGCCTCGACACCCTTCCAGCCGGCAGCGTGGTAGGCACCTCAAGCCTGCGCCGGCAAGCGCAGTTGCTGGCGCGGCGGCCGGATTTGGCCGTACATTTTTTGCGTGGCAACGTGAATACGCGCCTGGCCAAGCTCGATGCTGGTGAATACGACGCCATCATCCTTGCCGCCGCTGGCCTGATTCGCCTGGGCTTGGCAGGCCGCATCCGCGCCAGCCTGGCGCTCGAGCACAGTTTGCCCGCCGGTGGGCAAGGCGCGGTCGGCATCGAATGCCGGGCCGGGGATGATGCAATCCATGCTTTGCTGGCACCCTTGCATCACGACGCCACAGCGGTGCGTGTGCGCGCTGAGCGGGCCATGAACAAACGCCTCAATGGCGGCTGCCAGGTGCCCATCGCCTGTTATGCCGAGCTTGAGGGCGAACAGCTCTGGCTGCGCGGCATGGTCGGCAACCCGGCCGGCGGCCCGTTGCTACAGGCCGAGGCACGGGCGCCGCGCGGTGAGGCAGAATCACTCGGGGTGCGCGTGGCCGAGGCGCTGTTGGCGCAGGGGGCGGGTGAAATCCTCGCGGCAGTTTATGCGCAGGCCCCCGACACGTGAGCGACTGGCGGCTGTTGATAACCCGTGCGCTACCCGGTGCCGACACACAGGCCTGCGAATTGAGGCGCTTGGGGTATCACGCCGCGGTACTGCCGTTGGTGGCCATCGAGCCGTTGGCCGAAACGCCCGAGCAGCAGGCGCAGTTGTCGCAATTGGGCACGTACCGGGCATTGCTGGTGGTGAGCCAGCCGGCAGCCCGGCTATTGCTTGCCAGGCTTGCCGCCACCGGCCGGCGCCCGCCAGCCGAGCCGGTGTTTGCGGTGGGCGCCGGCACCGCGGCGGTGCTGCAGGAGCAGGGTATCGACGCGCTGTGGCCTGCCAGCGGCGAAGACAGCGAAGCCCTGCTGGCCATGCCAGCCTTACACGCCCGCCTGGCCCGCTCGGCTGGCAGGGTGCTGATCGTGCGCGGGCAGGGCGGCCGCGAAGTATTGGCCAAAGGCTTGCACAGTCACGGTGCCAGCGTTGATTATCTCGAACTTTACCGACGTGCCTGCCCAGCCCTGGAAGGGGCGGCGCTGCTGCAACGTATACAAGCGGAACGCCTGAATGCGCTGGTGGTCAGCAGTGGGCAGGGGTTCGAGCATTTGCGTGCTGTAGCGGCCGAGCATTGGCCGGCATTGGCCCGGCTTGCGTTGTTCGTGCCGAGTGAGCGCGTGGCCGGGCTTGCCAAGGCTGCCGGTGCACGGCATGTGTTCGTGTGTGCCGGGGCCGGTACGGCCGCGTTGGCCGAGCGCCTGGCAGTGAGCGCGGCACCTTGAGGCTGCCCTAGACAAAGGATTCTGACGTGAGCGAAAAAGAACTGCCGCCGCAACAACCCGTACCCCCCACGCCAGCGGCTGAAGCCAAGCCCAGTCGGCCCGGCAAGGGCCTGGCCGCCGTCGCGTTGCTGGTCGCCGCCCTCGGCGTGGCGGTGGCCGGTTGGGGCGTGTGGCAACTGCGTACCCTCACGGCTAGCCACCAACGGCAGTCCAGCCAGATCGACACGCTCAGTGCACAGTCGCAGGCCCTCAAGCAAACAGAACAGCAGCTTGATGCGCGCCTGTCACAGTTTCCGCTGCCGCAAGAACTCGAACAGCGGCGGCGGCTGGTTGCCGAGCTGCAAGGCGATCAGCAGCGCCTGAGCCAACGCCTCGAAACCGTGCTGGGTGCTAGCCGCCAGGATTGGCGCCTGGCCGAAGCCGAACACTTGCTGCGCCTGGCCAGCTTGAGGCTTTCGGCGCTGCAGGACATCACCAGCGCCCAAGCGTTGGTCGAGGGTGCCGACCAAATTCTGCGCGAGCAAGACGACCCGGCCGCCTTCGCCACCCGTGAACAATTGGCCCGCGCGCTGGCTGCGCTCGGTAGCGTGGAACAACCCGACCGCACCGGGCTGTTCCTGCAGTTGGCCGCTTTGCGCGACCAGGCCGGGCAGCTTTCGGTACTGGCCCCGCAATTCCAGGCACAGAACGCTGACGCGCCCACCCCGGCCAGCGATGACAGCTGGGTGCACTGGCGCCTGTACTGGCGCAAGATCTCGGAGTTTTTCCGGGTCGATTTCAACCCGGACGATAACCTGCGCCCATTGCTCGCCGGGCAAAGCCTGGCCGAGGTTCGCCTGGCGCTGAACCTGGGCTTGCAGCAGGCCCAATGGGCCGCCCTCAACGGCCAGAAAACCGTCTACGAAAAAGCCCTCGACCAAGCCCTGGACATACTCACCAGTAGCTTCAACCCCGACAACGTGCAGGCCCGGCAACTGCGTGAGCAACTGCTGGCGCTCAAAGCCAAACCCGTAGAAGTGCAAGTGCCCGACCTAACCGCCAGCATCAATGCCCTGCACGCCTACCTTTCACAGCGCCACACGCCGGAGCCTGCCGCACCGCGTGAGGGGGGCGCGCCATGAAACGCCTTTACACGATCATCTTCGTTGCCGTGCTGTTGGCGCTGGTGCTTGGGCTCGGCATCGCCAAGCACCCGGGGTATATCCTGATCGATTACCCCCATGTGTTCCGCTACGAATCCGGGCTATGGTCGACATTGGCTGCCGTGCTGGCGATCGGGCTGGTGGTGCTATTGGTGGTCGGGCTGCTGCGGCTGCTGTTGACCTCGACCCGGGTCGTAAACCCGTGGTCGCGGCGTAACCGGCGCCGGCGTATCGAGGCCGCGGTCGGGCAGGGCCAGGTCGACTTGGCCGAAGGCCGCTGGAGCAGCGCGCAGCGCCACCTGCGAATCGCCGCGGAAGCCGAGCGCTACCCCTTGTTTTACTATTTGGGCGCTGCGCGAGCGGCCAACGAACAGGGCCACGCTGATGAGTGCGACGCGTTGCTCGAGCGCGCACTGGAGCGCCAACCCCAGGCTGAGCTTGCAATTGCACTGAACCATGCGCAGTTGCAACTTGACCGGGGCGATGCCGCCGGGGCCCGGGAAACCCTCGGCGTGATGCGCGAGCGCTTCCCGAAGAACCTTCAAGTGCTGCGCCAACTCTACCGGCTGCACCTGCAACAGGGCGACTGGGCCGCGTTGATCCGGCTGATGCCCGACCTGCGCCATCACAAGGCGCTACCCGCCGCGGACTTAGCCAGCCTCGAGCAGCAGGCGTGGCGCGAAGGCCTGGTATTGGCGGCGGCCGGTAGCGGCGGCGATACCGGGCGTGCGGAGCTGGATGCTGCCTGGCAACAATTGAGTGCCGCGCAGCGCCAGGAACCCGCCCTGGTGCTGGCTTACGCCGAGCAGTTACGCCGCATCGGTGCCTCGGCGCAGGCCGAAGAGGTGTTGCGCGGTGCGCTCAAGCGCCAATACGACAGCCACTTGGCGCGGCTTTACGGCCTGGTACGCGCGAACGACCCACTCAAGCAATTACAGGCGGCCGAAGGCTGGCTCCAGCAGCACGGCGACGACCCGGGGCTGCTGTTGACCCTGGGGCGGCTGAGCCTACAGAACAGCCTGTGGGGTAAGGCGCGAGATTACTTCGAAGCGAGCCTGCGCCAGCAACGTGACCCAGAGGCTTGCGCTGAACTTGCTCGCTTGTTGGGGCGCTTGGGGGATACGGAGCGTAGCAACCAGCTTTTCCAAGAAGGCCTGGGCCTGCTCGACGAACGCTTGCTCGCCCTTCCCCTGCCGGCCGGCCACCGGTCAGCGGGGTAATCGTGGCGGGCAGCGAAGAAATCAGACAGCTCTGCAGAAGGCCGGCTTGAAAGCCTGGGAGGCTTTCCACTACCGTTGACCCCCTTGTTCTTCGGCTCCTAGGACCGCCCCAATGTTGTCGGCACCCGTGCGCTTGTCGTTCCTGACCGCTTCGTTGATCTGCCTGGGTGCATTGGCCGCGGCCTGTTCCCTGCAGCGCTGGGCATACCTGCCGCCATGCCCGCTGTGCAACGTACAGCGAGCCCTGCTGGCCGCCATCGCCGTGGTCAGCCTTATCGCCGCATTGCACGCCCCGGCCAGGCGAGGCGCGCGCGCCTATGCATTGGGCAATCTCGGTTTATGCCTGCTCGGTGCCGGCTCAGCGCTGCGCCAATTATGGTTGCAGGCCCATTTGGACCCGGCGCAGGCGTTGGACTTTCTCAATGCCGAACACGTTTTCACACCCTCTACCGGGTATGCAGCCGCAAAGGTTTACGTGCTTGGCACGCCCGACTGCGGTATCGTGAATTGGTCGCTATTGGGGCTGACCTTGCCAGAGTGGAGCCTGCTGAGTTTTTGCATGCTCGGGGCCCTGGCCATTTACCCGTTGTTTCGCCGTTAATGGCACCTTGGTGGAATCAAACGGGCGTATGAACTTTATGCGGTGCATCGCTTGAAGGCGCCGCGCGGCGGGCATACTCTCGCATCAGAACTGGACATTACGGCGTTCCGAGCACGGCCCCGCCAGCCGTGGATCAAGGGCGCCAACGGCCATAGGGAAGACTAGACCATGCTGGAAAGTTGTCATAATGCACAGGAGCGCTGGGGCGGTGTGCACCTGCTGATCGATCGGTGGTTGCAGGAGCGCCGCGAGTTGGTTAGCACCTTCAAGGGCCTTATCGACCTGCCTGAAGCCAGCCCGCTGGAACGCAGCCAACTTCAGGAATTCTGCGGCACGCTTGTCGACTACTTTTCAGCCGGCCACTTTGCTATTTACGAACAACTGGTCGGAGAAGCCAGGGCCTTTGGCGACGACGCCGCGGTCGAATTGGCCGAGAGCATCTGCCCGCGGCTCGAAGCCCTGACCGAACAAGCGCTGACCTTCAACGATCACTGCGACCAATGCGACTGCGCCGATCGCGCCGAGTTACGCAAGCGCCTCAACGCCCTGGGTGGTTTGTTGCACGAGCGTTTCGAACTCGAGGATTGCCTGATCGAGGTGCTGCATACGGCCCACAGCCAGGAAGACACCGAGCTGGCTTAACGTGAAGTTGCAGAAACTGGCTGCACCATTTTGAGGGTGCCTTTTATTGCTGCCGGGCTGTGTTGCCTGCCTCCGCCATAGCCTCGCTACAACTCGTCACGGCGCCTTCGGCTAACAGCATTCGCACGCTAAGGCTTGCGCGAACGTCTGAAACAACCACTAGCCGCCGGGGTTGGCGACGTTGAGCAACTCGATATCGAAGGCCAGCGGTGTATAAGGCGGTATCAAACCGCCCGCGCCTTGCGCACCATAGGCCTGCGCCGATGGAACCACCACCCGCCACCGGGCCCCCTTGGGCATCTGCTGCAGCGCGATGCGCCACCCCTCGATCACGCCGGGCAGGTTGAACCATTGAGGCTGGTCGGTTTGGTCGAACACGCTGCCGTCTGGCAGCCGGCCCACGTATTTCACCTGCACGCGGCTATTGGCCGAGGGCGTGGGGCCCGTACCGGGGGACAACTCGGTCACCAATACACCATCACTGATCTCGCGCACATTCGGTTTGCTGCGCTCTTCGTTCAAAAATTGGTTCTCCGCCACCAACGCCGTTTCGACCGGCGTGTTGGCGGTTTCCGCGGTTTGCGCGTCATGGTCCGCCAGCACTTGGCGCATGCGCTCTTGGCTCAGCGCCAGCGGTTGTTGCTGGTAAGCCTGCTGCAGCCCTTGCAGCAGCGCATCGAGGTCAAGCTCGGGCATATCCTGGCGCAGGCGTTCGCCAACGCTGGCGCCCACGCTGTAAGAAAGATCATGGTTGCTCGGTGCGGTAGCCTCTTGGGCAAACGCGGCAGGGGCGAGCAGTGCGATAGCGAACAGCAGGCGGCAACCCATGGATATCCTCCCGAGGCATTAGGCGAAAGTATTGCCCGTGCGCGTGGCGTTTTAAACCGTATTTGGCGGCCAGCGCCCACCGTGACGGTAAAAAAATGGAAAAACCGGCGTTTTTTGCGGAAAATGCCTGGCATATCATCTAGCCGCTGGCATGTTCCGGGACTACCATGGCAACTATCCATATCAGTCAGGAGGTAAGCCATGTCGGCCAGCAAGAAGCCTGTAAGCACTCCGTTGCACCTGCTCCAACAGTTGACCGGCAATTTGCTGGAGACCCTGGAAAGCGCATGCGCCAAGGCCCTGGCTGATTCAGAGAAATTGCTGGCGAAGTTGGAAAAACAACGCGTGAAGGCTCAGGAGAAACTCCACAAGTCTCGCAGCAAAGTTGAAGATGCCGCGGCCGCCGGTAAAGCCAAAGCCCAAGCCAAGGCTAAAACGGCGGTTAAAGACCTCGAAGCCCTGCTTGAGGGCCTGCACAAACACCAAGGTGAAACCCGCCAATACATTCTGGCGCTCAAGCGTGATGCACAGGAGAGCCTGAAGCTTGCCCAAGGCATCGGCAAAGTTAAAGAAGCTGCTGGCAAAGTATTGGCCGCGCGTAATAAACCGACCCCGGCCAAGGCGGTTGCCGCCGCCAAGCCCGCACGCAAGCCGGCGGCCACCCGCGCGGCTGCTACACCCGCCAATGCCAAGGTACCAGCTAGCAAGGTAGCGGCTAGCAAGCGGGCGCCTGCCAAGGCCGCCACCGCCAAGGCCAAGGCCACGGCATCGGCTACCAAGGCCTCACCCGCCACCAAGGCCCAGCCAGTGAGCAAGGGCGCAGCCGCCAAGCACACGCCGCCAGCCAAGGTCGCCGGCAGCAAGCCTGCCGCCGCCAAGCCCGCCGCCAGCCCACGCGCTAAAACCACTGCCAAGCCTGCCGCCGCCCCGGCCGCGGCTGCCAGCCCACGTGCTAAAACCGCTGCCAAGCCTGCCGCAAAAACCGCCAGCAAGCCTGCCGCCGCCCCAGCCGTGGCCGCCAGCCCGAGCGCTAACAGCGCCGCCAAGCCGGCTGCGAAACCCGCCGCGAAACCTGCCAGCAAGGCAGCCGCCGCCAAGCCCGCCGCCCGTGCCACCACGGGCAAGCCGGCGGCGCCCCGGCCGGCAGCGAAAAAACCTGCTGCGAAAAAGCCCGCCCCGGCCGCGGCCGCTACTCCAGCACCGGCGGCCAGTGATGCCAGCAGCGCCACCTCGCCTGTGGCGGCAGCGCCCAGCGCATCCTGAGCGTTTAGAACCCACCGCTGGCGAGCCACGCCTGAAGGGCCTCTTCATTGAGGCCCTTCAAGCTGCTGGCCAACCACTGCTCAAGGTCTTCGGCCTGCTCTGGCGGCCACTCGGCGGTGGCGCGCTCCAACCGCTGCAACAGTTCTTTTTCTGCCGCCAACTCCAAGGCTTTAAGCTGTTCACGTAAGCCGTGCAAGGCCGCGTCATGTGCTGCTTCGGCACGCCATTGCTGGCGCACGTGCCGTAGCGGGGCAATAACCTCTGCATGCCAATGCCCGGCTTGGGCTTGCAGGGCCTCACAGCGCTCGGCCTGGTAACGCACCCCGCGCTGGCCCAGCCAAGCGGCGCACAGCAGCAGGCACACGTTCGCCCCGGCGGCCTGCAGCGCCAGGCATGTCGGTTCCACGCCCGGGCGGGCGTACCATTGCACGGCGAACGCCCATAACCCCTTGCTCATTACACACCCCACGCCAGTGCGCCACGAAGCTGGTAGACTTCGGCGCCATTATGATCCGAATCCAGAACCTTACCCTACAGCGTGGCCCCAAGCGCTTGCTGGAGCACGCCGAGTTGACCCTGCACCCAGGGCAGAAAGCCGGCCTGATCGGCGCCAACGGCGCCGGCAAGTCTAGCCTGTTCGCCTTGCTGCGCGGTGAACTGCTGCCCGATGCCGGTGAATGCGACCTGCCGCAGGATTGGCGCATCGCCCACATGCGCCAAGAAGTCGATGACCTTCAGCGCCTGGCGGTGGATTACGTACTCGACGGTGACCAGCACCTGCGCCAGGTTCAAGCCGCCCTTATACGGGCCGAGGCCGCGCAAGACGGCGCCACGCTCGGCCAGTTGCATGCGGATTTCGATACCGCCGGCGGCTACAACGCCGATGCGCGCGCGCGCAAGCTGCTGGCGGGCCTAGGCTTTAGTGAAGCGCAGATGGGCCACCACGTCGGGGATTTTTCCGGCGGCTGGCGCATGCGCCTTAACCTGGCCCAAGCGCTGATGTGCCCCTCCGACTTGCTGTTACTCGACGAGCCGACCAACCATTTGGACCTCGATGCGATCCTTTGGCTTGAAGACTGGCTCAAAGGTTACGCCGGTACCTTGCTGTTGATTTCCCACGACCGTGATTTTCTCGATGCGGTAGTCGACCATGTGGCCCACATGGAACAGGCCAAGCTCACGCTCTACCGAGGCGGCTATAGCGCCTTCGAGCGCACCCGTGGCGAGCGCCTGGCGCAGCAGCAACAAGCGTATGAGAAGCAGCAGGCCCGCCGCGCGCACATGGAAAAGTACGTCGCCCGCTTTCGTGCCCAGGCCACCAAGGCCCGCCAGGCGCAAAGCCGGATCAAAGCGTTGGAGCGCATGGAGCAGATCAGCGCGGCGCATGTCGACTCGCCCTTCGAGTTCGGTTTTCGCGAGGCGTTGAAGTTCTCCAGCCCGTTGCTTGACCTGGCCGAGGGCCGCCTGGGTTACGGCGATAAGGCGGTGCTGGAGAAGGTCAAGTTGCAGTTGGCGCCGGGCGCGCGTATAGGCCTGCTGGGGCCCAATGGCGCAGGTAAGTCGACATTGATCAAGACCCTCGCCGGCGAATTGGCGCCGGTGGGCGGCCGCCTGCACCGCGGTGAAAACCTGGTGGTGGGTTATTTCGCCCAACACCAGCTCGATTCGCTCGATGACAAGGCCAGCCCTTTGTTGCACCTGCAGCGTTTGGCGCCGAACGAGCGGGAGCAGACCCTTAAGGACTTCCTGGGCGGCTTCGATTTTCGTGGCGCGCGGGTCGACGAGCCGGTGCTGAACTTCTCTGGCGGCGAAAAGGCGCGCCTGGCGCTTGCATTGATCGCGTGGGGCCGGCCGAACCTGCTGCTGCTCGACGAACCCACCAACCACCTGGACCTGGAAATGCGCCTGGCGCTGACGCTGGCCTTGCAAGAGTTCGGTGGCGCCGTGCTGGTGGTGTCTCACGACCGGCATTTGCTCAAAAGCACCACCGATGAGTTCTTGCTGGTGGCCGACGGCAAAGTGGCCAGCTTCGATGGCGACTTGGACGATTACACCCGTTGGTTGGCCGAATACCGCCAGCGCACCGCGCCCTCCAGCGGTGCCGAGGCCGTTGGCGATAAAACCGATAAAAAGGCCCAGCGCCAAGCGGCGGCTGCCTTGCGCCAGCAGTTAGCGCCGCACAAAAAACAGGCCGAGCGCCTGGAAAAAGACCTTGGCGAAGTGCAGCAGGCGCTGGCGCAGGTCGAGCAAAGCCTGGCAGACTCCGCAGTGTACGAGCCGGCGCGCAAGGATGAGCTGCGCGAGCTGTTGGCCCGCCAGGCGAAGTTCAAGGTGCGCCAGGGCGAGCTGGAAGAAGCCTGGCTGGCCGCCATGGAAACGCTCGAAGCCATGCAGGCCGAGCTTGAAACGTTGAACGCCTGATAGCTGGGCCCGGCCCGTTCGAGGGGTGAGCGATGGTGCTGCAAACGTGGTTGGGCTTCTTTCTGGCGTGCTGGGTCATCAGCCTGTCGCCAGGTGCCGGCGCGGTGGCGTCGATGGCCAGCGGCCTGCAATACGGCTTCGCCCGCGGTTACTGGAGCGCGCTGGGCCTGCAACTGGGCCTGCTGCTGCAGATCGCCATCGTTGCCCTGGGCGTGGGCGCGCTGCTGGCGGCATCGGCCACGGCGTTTACCGTGATCAAATGGTTCGGGGTGTTCTATCTGCTCTATTTAGCTGCCAAGCAGTGGCGCGCGCTGCCCAGCGACCTTGGCCAAAGCATGCACGTGCGGCCAATCGGAAAGCCGCTGGCGCTGGTGTTCCGTGGCTTTTTGGTGAATGCCAGCAACCCCAAGGCCATCGTGTTCATGCTGGCCGTGCTGCCGCAGTTCGTAGACCCCCACGCCGCGCTGCCAACGCAGTATGCAGTGATTGCCGCCACCATGGTCAGCGTCGACATGATTGTGATGGCAGGCTATACCGGCCTTGCATCCCAGGTGTTGCGGGCCCTGGGCACGCCACGCCAGCAGGTGCGCCTGAACCGCACCTTCGCGGCGCTGTTCGTGGCGGCAGCGGCCTGCCTTGCACTGTTGCGCCGGGCACCGGCCTGATCAAGAGGGCCCCTGCCCAGCCCGCGCGATCTCAACCACCCGGTCGACCAGCTTGTTGATGCCGGCGGCGGCCTCACTGATCGACAGCGCGCCCATATAGGCGGGGGTGGTCACCAGCTTGCGCTCCACATCTTCAACGATGTCGTCGGCTTCGCACGCCTGGTGAATAGCCCCCATTTGGTTGATCACGGCGGCCGTGGCGTCGTCCTTGCCGAGGGTGCAGGTCACGGTAGGCCCATAGATCTTCGCCGCCAGCGCCGCGGAGATACACATCAGCCCCACCGGCTTGCGCTCCTCGGCGAACGCTTCGGCCAATGCCAGCACGTCGGGCAGCACGCTGCAGTGGGGCCCTTTGCTGGCAAAATCGGAAAGGTTCTTCGCCGAGCCGGAGCCGCCCGGGATGATCAACCCGTCGAAATCGCCCACCCGTGCTTCGCGCACGTCCTTGACACGCCCACGGGCGATGCGAGCCGCTTCTACGAGCACTTGGCGCCGCTCGCCGGTTGTTTCGCCAGTAAGGTGGTCGACTACGGCGAAACTGACGTTGGGGGCGAAGCATTGCACCTGGCAACCGCGCTGGTCGAGGCGCAGCAGGGTAATCACGCTTTCTTGGATCTCGGCACCGTCGTAGATGCCACAGCCGGAGAGGATCACTGCGATTTTGCGAGGCATGGGCGCGCTCCTGGGTAGGCACCAGAGAGTTGATCGCAGATACCGAGCGGTGTTCCCCAGGCGCAGCGCTACGGTTGTTTTTCCTGCTGTTCGGCCCGCCGGGCAATGCGTGCCGCCTTGATACGCCGCCTAATCCACAGCGCAGCGCCGAGCACCAGCAGGGCGCCCAGCACCCATAGCTCGTACTTCTTCACATTGCCCAGCACCCCTTGGAGCACGGCGCCAAAATGGTAAGCCGCTTGGCCAAGCGCTACGGCCCAAACGATGGCGCCGATGCCGTTGAGGATCAAATAACGGCGTGGCGGGTAACCGGAAAGGCCGATGGCCAACGGCATGACCGTGCGCAGGCCGTAGACGAAGCGAAAGCTCAGTACCCACAGGTCGGGGTGCTTGCGGATATGTTCCAACGCCCGGTCGCCCATCGTTTGCCAGCGCGGTTTGCGCGCCAGCAGGCGGCGGCCATGCCGGCGCCCGAGAAAATACCAGAGCTGGTCGCCGGCATAACTGCCCAGAAATGCAACCAGCATCACCAGGTTGATGTCCATGTAGCCACGGAACGCCAGAAACCCGGCCAGAACCAAAATGGTTTCACCTTCTAAGAAGGTGCCGAGAAAAAGGGCCAGGTAGCCAAAATTTTGCAAAAAATGTTGGAGCATTTTTCAGGTGCTGGCGAAATGAACGCGCAGCCTAACCCTTACGGGGCATTCATGAAAGTGTCCAAATGTGTCTTGGCGTGAACATTTCCGCTGGTGTGCGGATATTTGGCGCTGCATGGGTTATCACCGGATTGTCATGCAATCGTCTTATAACAGCTTGCATCGGTGACCTCGCAGCGGCCCGCTGGCCAATGCCGTGACCCCAGCCACGCGCTGTGCGTCACCCTTTCAGGCGTCGGTTGCCTGCGTGCCCAATCAGCCGAAGGGGCTATGGCCCTCAAGGAATTTCAAATGAATAATGAAGCACTCGTCGACTCTGCTGTGAAAGGGGCCCACCCCGTGTTGGAACCTGTGTTGGATACGCCGGCCGACGCCCCTGCCGAAGCCGTGGAAACGCCCGCCCCGGCGCTGGTGGTCCCGAGCTTGGACGACAGCAGCCTGTATATTCACCGCGAGCTGTCGCAGCTTCAATTCAATATCCGGGTGCTGGAACAGGCCTTGGACGAGACCAACCCTCTGCTGGAGCGGTTGAAGTTCCTGTTGATCTTTTCGAGCAACCTCGACGAGTTCTTCGAGATCCGCGTGGCGGGGCTGAAGAAGCAAATCAATTTCGCCCGCGAACAGGCCAATGCCGACGGCATCCCGCCACATCAAGCGTTGGCCCGCATCAGTGATTTGGTGCATGGCCAGGTGCAGCGCCAGTACGCCATTCTTAACGAAGTATTGCTGCCAGCACTGGAAAAACACCAGGTGCGCTTCATTCGCCGGCGCCATTGGACACCCAAGGTCAAGACCTGGGTGCGCCGCTATTTTCGCGACGAGATCGCACCGATCATCACCCCGATCGGCCTCGACCCGACCCACCCGTTCCCCCTGCTGGTGAACAAGAGCCTGAACTTTATCGTCGAACTCGAGGGCGTCGATGCGTTCGGCCGCGATTCGGGCCTGGCGATCATTCCGGCACCTCGCCTGTTGCCAAGGATCATCCGGGTGCCCGAAGACGTAGGCGGTACGGGAGACAACTACGTATTTCTCTCGTCGATGATCCACGCCCACGCCGATGACCTGTTCCAGGGTATGAAGGTCAAGGGCTGCTACCAGTTCCGGCTGACTCGCAACGCCGACCTGGCGCTGGACTCAGAAGATGTCGAAGACTTGGCCCGCGCGTTGCGCGGCGAGCTGTTCTCGCGCCGCTACGGCGACGCGGTGCGCCTGGAAGTGGCCGATACCTGCCCCAAACACCTGTCGGACTACTTGCTTAAGCAGTTCAGCCTGAGCGAGTCGGAGCTGTACCAGGTCAATGGCCCGGTAAACCTAACGCGGCTATTCAGCATCACCAGCCTGGATAGCCACCCAGAGCTGCAATATGCGCCATTCACGCCGGCGATCCCGAAGATCTTGCAAAACAGTGAGAACATCTTCAGCACCATCAGCAAGCAAGACGTGCTGTTGCTACACCCGTTCGAATCCTTCACCCCAGTGATCGACCTGCTCCGCCAGGCCGCCAAGGACCCTTACGTGCTTGCGGTGCGCCAAACGCTGTACCGCAGCGGCGCCAACTCGGAAATTGTCGATGCGTTGGTGGATGCGGCACGTAGTGGTAAGGAAGTGACGGCGGTGATCGAGTTGCGCGCGCGCTTCGATGAAGAGTCGAACCTGCAATTGGCCAGCCGCCTGCAGGCCGCCGGTGCGGTGGTGATCTACGGCGTGGTCGGATTCAAGACCCACGCCAAGATGATGCTCATTCTGCGCCGCGAGGGTGGCGAGATTGTGCGCTATGCGCACTTGGGCACCGGCAATTACCATGCTGGCAATGCCCGGCTATACACCGACTACAGCCTGCTGACTTCTGACGACGCGCTGTGCGAAGACGTCGGCAAGCTGTTCACGCAACTGATCGGCATGGGCAAGACCTTGCGCATGAAAAAACTGCTGCATGCGCCATTCACCCTGAAAAAGGGCATGCTCGATATGATCGCCCGGGAAACCCAGTTCGCCCTGGAAGGCAAACCGGCGCACATCGTTGCCAAGTGCAATTCGCTCACGGATGCCAAAGTGATACGCGCGCTTTACAAGGCCAGCCAGGCTGGGGTTCGTATCGACCTGGTGGTGCGTGGCATGTGCTGCCTGCGCCCGGGCATTGCCGGTGTCTCGCACAATATCCAAGTGCGCTCGGTGGTCGGCAGGTTCCTGGAGCACACGCGCATTTATTATTTCCAAAACGGCGGCGAGGAGCAGTTATACCTGTCCAGCGCCGACTGGATGGAGCGTAACCTCGACCGCCGTGTCGAAACCTGCTTCCCGATCGAGGGCAAGAAGCTGCTGACCCGGGTGAAGAAAGAGGTGGAAGCCTACCTGACCGATAATACCCATGCCTGGATACTGCAGCCGGATGGCAATTACCTGCGGCTGCAGCCTACGGGCAACCAAAACCCGCGCAATGCCCAGGCCGCGCTGCTCGACAAGCTCAGTACGCAAGCGGTGATTGTCCGCTAAGGGGCCGCATGGGCCAGGTGGCAAAGCAAACGCCAACGCATGCAGGGGTTGGCTTACTCCACCACCAGGGTAAAGTCCAACCGCGCCAGCCACAGCGCTTCCTGGTCGAAATCGGCTTGGGTCAGTTGGTTGTTCTGCAGCCAGCCATTGGGGAAGGTCACTTGCAAGCTATTGCCGTTGGCTTTTAATGCCACCTCCGGCATTTGTTGGGTGCCACGGATGTGGTGGAACAGAATGGCGAAGCGCAGCAGCACGCACAGGCGGATCAATTTGATACCGTCATCGCCGAACTCGGCGAATTTGTCGCGCGGGATGTTGCGCCGGTGGCCACGCACCAGCAGCGCGAGCATTTGCTGGTCTTCGCGGGAGAAGCCGGCAAGGTCGGAATGTTCGATCAGGTAGGCGCCGTGCTTGTGGTAATGGTAGTGGGCGATATCGAGGCCGACTTCGTGTACCTTCGCCGCCCAACCGAGCAAATCGCGCCAGATGCCGCCTTCCAAGCCCCATGCCGCGGCGACCTGATCGAACGCCTGCAGCGCTTTGCGCTCCACCCGCTCTGCCTGGCGACGGTCGACGTGATAGCGGTCCATCAAGAAATTGAGCGTGCGCTCGCGTACATCTTCGTGCTGGTGGCGGCCCATGAGGTCGTAAAGTACCCCTTCGCGCAGGGCGCCCTCGCAATGGTCCATGCGCTGCACCGCGACAGCATCGAAAATCGCTTCGAGAATAGCCAAGCCCGCCGGGAAAATACCGCGGCGGTCAGGCTTGATGCCATCGAAGTCGATTTTGTCGACATCGCCCAGCTTGAACAGCTTGCGCTTGAGCCAGGCCACGCCGTCCGCGGTGACCTCGCCCGAGGTTTGCCCGCTGGCCTTCAGCGCTGCGCCGATAGCCCGGATGGTGCCCGATGAGCCTATGGCTTCGTCCCAACCCAGGCGATGAATGGCGGTTTCGATGTTCATGATTTCCAGGCGCGCTGCGGTGTACGCCTGGGCATAGCGCGCCTGGGTGATCTTACCGTCGCGAAAATAGCGCTGGGTAAAGCTTACGCAGCCCATCTGTAGGCTTTCGCGCATCAACGGCTCGAAGTGCTGGCCAATGATGAACTCGGTGCTGCCGCCACCAATGTCGGTGACCAGGCGCTTGCCCGGGGTATCGGCCAGGGTGTGTGACACCCCCAGGTAAATCAGCCGTGCTTCCTCGCGCCCGGAAATCACCTCTACCGGGTGGCCCAAGATGGCTTCTGCGCGGCGGATGAATTCGCCGCGGTTGCGCGCCTCGCGCAAGGCGTTGGTGCCAACGATGCGCACCGCCCCCAACGGCAGCCCATTGATCAGCTGCGCAAAGCGCTTCAAGCAATCCAGCCCGCGCTGGATGGCCTCTTCGGTGAGCTTGCGGTTTTCATCGATGCCGGCCGCCAGTTGTACCTTTTCGCCGAGCCGTTCGAGAATGCGTATATCGCCCTGGTGCGGCTTGGCGACCACCATGTGGAAGCTGTTCGAGCCCAAGTCGATGGCGGCGATCAGGGACAGGTGCTTGGCTTTGAGTGGTGGCATGTCGACGATTCTCGTAATCAAGACCGCCATCCTGCCATTTTCCAACCCGATCGCCAACGATGCTCGCCGTGGTGGCTATTGCTGCATCCCGATGAATTGCGCCAGCTCAACGGTTTGCGGCTGGGCGAACAGTACCTTGGGGTCGCCGCTTTCATGGACCTTGCCCTGGTGCATGAACACCAGTTTGTCGCCAACTTCGCGGGCAAAGCGCATTTCGTGGGTGACCATGACCAGGGTCATGCCATCGGCCGCCAACTGGCGCACCACGGCCAGCACTTCGTTGACCAGCTCCGGGTCCAGCGCGGAGGTGATTTCGTCGCATAGCAGCACCTTGGGCGACATCGCCAACGCCCGAGCTATCGCTACCCGCTGTTGCTGGCCACCGGAGAGGCGATCGGGAAACGCATCGAACTTCTCCGCCAGGCCCACTTTCTCAAGCACCTGCTGGGCCAGCTTCAGGGCTTGCTGGCGCGAGGCCTTCTTCACCACCTGAGGTGCCAACATCACATTTTCGCCCACCGACAGGTGCGGGAACAGGTTGAACTGCTGGAACACCATGCCCACGGTTTGGCGCAGGGTGCGTAAATCTGCACGGGCCGCATCCAGGTATTGCCCGTCCACTTCGATCACGCCGTCGTTGATCGACTCCAGGCCGTTGAGCGTGCGCAGCAGCGTACTCTTGCCCGAGCCGCTGCGGCCGATGATGGCCACCACCTGGCCCTGCTCTACGGTCAGGTCGATGCCTTTAAGAATGTGATGGTCGCCATAGTATTTATGCAAGGCAGACACTCTAAGCAGCGGCATGAAGCCTCCTTTCCAGGTAGCGTGCACTCAGCGACAGTGGGTAGCAGAGCAGAAAGTAACCCAAGGCCACCAGGCCATAGACCAGGAACGGCTCGAAGGTGGCGTTGGCGATCATGCCGCCGGTTTTGGTGAGTTCGGTAAAACCGATGATCGAGGTGACGGCGGTGCCCTTGACCACCTGCACCGAAAACCCCACGGTCGGCGCAATGGCAATGCGCAGGGCCTGAGGCAAGACCACGTGGCGCAGTTGCTCGTAGCGGTTCAGGGCCAAGGTGGCCGACGCTTCCCATTGCCCGCGTGGGATCGCCTCAACGCAGCCACGCCAGATTTCGGCCAGGTAGGCGCTGGTGAACAGTGTGAGGGCGATCGCCGCCGCGGCCCAGGGCGAAATGTCGTGGCCGAGCAGGGCACCGCCGAAGAACACCAAAAACAATTGCATCAGTAACGGGGTGCCCTGGAACAGGTCGATCCAGGTACGCGCTAAGTTGCGCGGCAGGCCATGGTCGGAAATACGCATCACCATCACCAGCAAGCCCACCGCCGCGCCGCCGGCAAACGCCACCAGCGACAGTGCCAAGGTCCATTGCAGGCCGGTGATCAGGTTGCGCACGATATCCCAAAGGGTGAAATCCATCAGCGGTTCCTCATGATGAAGCGGCGCCCGATCCAGTTGAGCAACAGCCGCACCGCAATGGCCATGAGCAGATACACGAGGGTGGTCAGTAAATAGGTTTCGAAGGCGCGAAAGTTGCGTGATTGGATGAAGTTGGCCCAGAAACTCAGTTCTTGCGTAGCGATCTGCGAACACACCGCCGAGCCCAGCATCACGATGATGATCTGGCTCGACAACGCCGGCCACACCTTGCCCAGCGCCGGCTTGAGCACCACGTGGCGAAACGCCTCGGCGCGGGTCATGGCCAGGGCGGCGGCGGCTTCGAATTGCCCATGGGGAACGGCCTGGATGCCGGCGCGGATAATCTCGGTGCTGTACGCCCCCAGGTTCAGGACCATCGCCAGCACGGCCGCCTGCCATTCGCTGAGCTGCACCCCCAGCGACGGTAGCCCGAAAAAGATGAAGAACAACTGCACGATGAACGGTGTGTTACGGACCAACTCCACGTATACGCCGAACACCTGGGCGAACGGGCGCAGCCGCCAGGCCCGCGACACGCCACCGAGAATGCCCAGTGCAACCCCTAGCACCGCGCCGATGGCGGTGAGTTCAAGGGTGAAAAACGCCCCTTTGAGCAGCAGGTCGGTGTGGGCGAGTACCGGTTGGAAATCAAAGCGATAGGCCATGGGTGACTCGCAGGTCAGAGGTCTGCCGGCAGCGGTTGCTTCAGCCAGGTTTGGCTGTTCTTGTCGAGGCTGCCGTCGGCGTGGGCGGCGTCGATGATCTCATTCACCTTGGCCAACAGCTGCGGCTCATTCTTGTTCAGGCCTACGTAAACGGGCGAGTCTTTCAACTTGATCTTCATCGCCGGGATACGTTTGGGGTTACGTTCGCTGATGGCCGTCATCACCACGTTACCGCTGGCAATCAGATCGGTTTGGCCGGCGAGGTACGCGGCGATGGTCGAGTTGTTGTCTTCGAAACGCTTGATGATCGCTTCTGGTGGCGCCACTTTGCTCAACTCGATGTCTTCGATAGCACCGCGGGTTACGCTGATGGTCTTGCCCTTGAGTGCATCGAGGCTGCCGATAGCGACGTCCGGCGGCCCGAACACCGCCAAGTAGAACGGCGCATAGGGTTTGGAAAAGTCGATGACTTGCTCGCGCTCGGGGTTCTTGCCCAGGCTTGATATGACCAGGTCGACCTTGCCGGTGGTCAGGAACGGAATGCGGTTGGTGCTATTGACCGGCGTAAGCTCCAGCTTCACGTTCAGGCGCTGCGCGAGCAGGGCGGCGGTGTCGATATCCAGGCCACGGGGTTTCATGTCGGGGCCCACCGAGCCGAACGGTGGGAAGTCTTGCGGCACGGCGACTTTCAATGTGCCGCGCTGGGTGATGTCGCTCAAGCCGTCGGCGTGCGCCAAGGGTTGCAACAAGGCGCTGGCCGCAAGCAGCGCAGCGAACACGGCGGTGGAGCGCTTAAGCATCGGTAGATCTCCGGGGCGGGGGGGCTGAAACTGCCCAGTGCACAGGCCGTGCCAGTACTGGCGGGGGCGCATCAAACGCCCGAAGCTCTGGCCTTGGCGGTCTTACTGGTCTGAACAGTTCGCAACCCCCTTTGGCGCTGCTTGCACCGTTTTGGGCCAGTGTACATGGGGCTGCGCCAGTTCTGGGCGTGGCTTGCAGTCGTGTCGCAATCACTATAAAACACAACTTTCTCAAGCGCTGACCCGACGATGAACTCGCTTACCCGTGCCGTACCTGAACTGGCCCTGGCCGGCATCCGCAAACTGATCGCCGAGAACGGTTATGGCCCTGGCGATGTATTGCCGTCGCAACGCGACTTGGCTGTGCAGTTGGGGGTAAGCCGGGCCTCGTTGCGCGAAGCGCTGTCGTCGCTCAGCGCGTTGGGGCTGGTGAACGTGCAACCGGGGAAAGGGGTGTTCGTACAGGCCCCAGAGGGCCCGATGCCCGAAGCGGCCTGGCCGTTCGCCGCGCAGGCCGGCGCGGCGGATATCTTCCAACTGCGCTATGCCCTGGAGGGGTTTTGCGCGGGGCTGGCAGCGGCCACCCTCAGTACCGATGACCTGGACATACTCGAAGATAACGTTTGCCAACTGCGTACCGAATTGCGCAACGGTGATTTCGACGCCGCAGGGCGCTTGGACTTCGACTTTCACCAGCGCATTCTTTGGGCCAGTGGCAACCAAGCGATCGCCGGCATACTCAGCGCCCGTGCCGACCTTTACCTCGAGAGCCAAAAGCTGCCATTCATACGCGCCGAGCGGGCCATGGAAACCTGGGCCGAGCACCGCAAAATACTCCGGGGGCTGGCTCGCCGCGCGGCCGCCTCGGCGCAAAAAGCCATGCGCGACCACGTGCGTAACGCAGCATTGCGCACCGGTATAGCGTTCGTCGTGCCCAGCACTGATTAGCCCGGCAGGCCAAGGCTATAGTGACACTCAATCATCGAAGCCTTTCGGCAGCGCCCAGGTAGGGCTATGATGGCGTAACTTTATTTTCGTTTCGAAACACGGAGACACCCATGAGCAGCGAGAAAATCAAGCACGTTACCGACGCAAGCTTCGACGCCGACGTGCTGAAGGCGGAGAAGCCCGTGCTGGTCGATTACTGGGCAGAGTGGTGCGGCCCGTGCAAAATGATCGCCCCGGTGCTGGACGAACTCGCCGGTACCTACGACGGCAAAGTCACCATCGCCAAGCTGAACATCGACGACAACCAGGAAACCCCGGCCAAGCATGGCGTTCGCGGTATCCCCACCTTGATGCTGTTCAAGAACGGCGAAGTGGCTGCCACCAAGGTTGGTGCGCTGTCGAAGTCACAGTTGGCGGCGTTCCTCGACGCGAATATCTGAGTCCTCCCTGTCCATGGTGACCAGGTGCGCTGAATAGTTGCGCACCGGCCACGGGTTCAGCGGTCGGCTGCGCGCTTTTGCGGGCGCCGTTACTGCGTTCGCTCGTCAATGTTTATGCGGTTTATGCGAACCTTCGAGGCACCGCACCGGTAGGTTTTTTTCTGCCAAGGTGCTTGCCGCCTGGCCATTGCGGTGTTACATTCGGCCTCGCCCTGGTTCCTCCAAGGCCCTCTGCTAGTCGCCGCCGACCCATTCCAAGTCGAATTTACGCGATCCTTCGCCTTCCTACGGCGCGGCCTTTTCTAAGCCCAATGCTTAATCCCTCCATCCAGAACACGTCATTCCCTCTATGAACCTGACTGAACTCAAGCAAAAGCCGATTACCGATCTGCTCGAAATGGCCGAACAGATGGGCATTGAAAACATGGCCCGTTCGCGCAAACAGGATGTGATATTTGCCCTGTTGAAGAAACATGCCAAAAGCGGTGAAGAAATCTCCGGTGACGGCGTGCTGGAGATACTCCAGGATGGCTTCGGTTTTCTGCGCTCGGCCGATGCCTCTTACCTGGCCGGCCCTGATGACATCTACGTTTCGCCCAGCCAGATCCGCCGCTTCAATTTGCGCACGGGCGACACTATCGTAGGCAAAATTCGCCCGCCTAAAGAAGGCGAGCGGTATTTCGCCCTGCTCAAGGTCGACTCGATCAACTTCGACCGCCCAGAAAACGCGAAGAACAAGATCCTGTTCGAAAACCTGACGCCGTTGTTCCCCAACGAGCGCTTGAAGATGGAAGCCGGTAACGGCTCCACCGAAGACCTTACCGGCCGTGTAATCGACCTCTGTGCGCCGATTGGCAAGGGCCAGCGTGGTTTGATCGTAGCGCCGCCGAAGGCCGGCAAAACGATTATGCTGCAGAACATTGCCGCGAACATCACCCGTAATAACCCCGAATGCCACTTGATCGTTCTGCTGATCGACGAGCGCCCGGAAGAAGTCACCGAAATGCAGCGCACCGTGCGCGGCGAGGTGGTCGCCTCCACGTTCGATGAGCCGCCGACCCGCCACGTGCAGGTGGCCGAGATGGTGATCGAAAAGGCCAAGCGGCTGGTGGAGCACAAAAAGGATGTGGTTATCCTGCTCGACTCCATCACCCGCCTGGCGCGCGCCTACAACACCGTGATCCCCAGCTCCGGCAAGGTGCTGACCGGTGGTGTCGACGCCCACGCCCTGGAAAAGCCCAAGCGCTTCTTCGGTGCCGCGCGCAATATCGAAGAAGGCGGTTCGCTGACCATCATCGCTACTGCCCTGGTTGAAACTGGGTCGAAGATGGATGAAGTGATCTACGAAGAATTCAAAGGCACCGGTAACATGGAATTGCCGCTGGACCGCCGTATCGCAGAAAAGCGTGTATTCCCGGCCATCAATATCAACCGCTCCGGCACCCGCCGCGAAGAGTTGCTGACCGCCGACGATGAGCTGCAACGCATGTGGATCCTGCGCAAGTTGTTGCACCCGATGGACGAGATCGCCGCGATCGAGTTCCTGATCGACAAGCTCAAGCAAACCAAGACCAACGACGAGTTCTTCTTGTCGATGAAGCGCAAATAAGCTTTTTTGCTTCAATGGTCTGGTGTGGGTGTTCCAGAAGTTCGCACACGCCTTGGCGCAGGAATGGTGTTGCCTCGGGCAACACTGCCGCTGCCCTGCAGTAAAAGGCGCCGCCCACAGGGGGCCGCCAACTTCTGACACGCCACACTGCAATGGCGCCTTCATAAGAGGCGCCATTTTTTGTTTCAGGCGGCGCCAAGGGAAACGACAAGGATGATTATGACGGCGAAGGAGTATCGGCCGGATATCGACGGTTTGCGTGCATTGGCTGTGCTCGCCGTGGTGGGCTTCCATTTTGGCGTGCCGGGCATGGGCGGTGGCTTCGCCGGCGTGGACGTATTCTTCGTGATTTCTGGCTACCTGATTGGCGGCCATATGCTGGCTGAGCGCGCCCAGGGCCGCTTCGGTTATGTGGATTTCTGGGCCCGCCGGGCCAGGCGGCTATTGCCGGCGCTGTTGGTAATGACGGTGGCCACCCTGCTGTTGGCGGCCTGGATCATGATCCCCAGCGACTATGAGCAGCTAGGGCGCGCCGCCCGCTACCAGGCGATGTTCGTCGCCAATGTGCTGTTCGAGCGAAAAGTCGGCTATTTCGACACCGGGCCTGATGCCACACCCTTATTGCACACCTGGTCATTATCGGTCGAAGAGCAGTTTTATCTGCTGTTCCCGTGGGTGCTGGCGCTGGCCTTGCGCAGCGGCCGCCATTGGCGGCTGTGGATAGCGCTACTGGCTGGCCTGAGCCTGGCCTTGAGCCAATGGTGGCTGGCGGCGGCACCACGCAGTGCTTTTTTTCTGTTGCCTTCGCGGGCCTGGGAGTTACTGGCGGGTGTGCTGCTGGCCAGCGCGCCGGCGTTGCCACATAGGGTTTTGGCGCGGCTGGCCGGTGCTGTGGGGTTGGTGATGGTGGGGGCGAGTTTGGCGCTGTATCGCCCACACATGCCCTTTCCGGGGCTTGCCGCCTTGCCGGTGGTCATTGGCAGCGTATTGTTGATCTGGGCCGGCACCCACCCTGGCAGTTGGACGCTACGCAGCTTGGGGGCGGCGCCCTGCGCTGGCCTGGGCAAGCTCTCCTACTCTTGGTACCTGTGGCATTGGCCGCTGTTGGTGCTGGCCCGGTATACCTGGCCGGGAAGCTTCACCCCCGGGGCGCTGGCGCTGGTGGCAGCCGCGAGCCTGGTGGCGGCTTACGCCAGTTGGCGCTGGGTCGAACAACCCTTCCGGCAGTGGCGGTGGCTCGCCCCGCCCCGCCAGATGTTGGCGGCGAGCCTTGCCGGGCTTTTGGTGGTTGGCGCAGTCGGGCAGGCCATCCGTGAGGGTGGGGGCTGGCCGTGGCGCTTGCCGGCCGAGGCCCTGCGTTATGCTAACGAACATGAGTGGCAGGCCGGGCAAAAAGACTGCATGGCCAACGACGACACGCCCGCCGACGCATTCGTGTGCCGCCTGGGGCCGAAGGACGCAGGCGTGCCCACCACCTTGGTATGGGGCGATAGCCATGCGGCGGCCTTGGTGCCCGCGCTGCGCGCCAGCACCCAGCGTTTTGACGTGCCGGTTTCGCTGGCGACCCGGCCGGGCTGCCCCCCGGTGCTTGGCCTGGCCGGCACGGCGGGTTGCCGCAACTTCACCCGGCACGTGCTTGAAACCATAGGGCGTAACGGTGTTACGGAGGTGGTACTCGCGGCACGTTGGAGCCTGTACCTGTATGGCGATGAGCACGGCGACATGAATTACACCCTGCGCGACGCGGCCGGCGTTTACGACCGTGCCGGCGCCGAACAGCGCTTCGCCGAGGCGCTGCGCCGCGAAGTCGCGGGCTTTCGGGCCCAGGGGCGGCGCGTGTGGTTGGTTGCCGAGGTGCCGCTGCAGGCCGATATGGTGCCTTATCAACTGGCCCGACGGGTGATGCTCGGCAGGCTGGTGACCGGTATGGCGCGGCCGCTGGCCGAACACATGGCGCGCCAGGCTTTCCTGGCGCAGTTGTTCGCGGAATTGGCCCGTGACCCAGGCGTGCGGGTGCTCGACCCCGCCTCGCTGCTTTGTGCTGATGGCGTGCAATGCCGGGCCGAAGCCAATGGCCATTCGCTGTATATGGACGACAACCACCTCAGTGATGCGTCGGGCGAGTTCCTGGCACCCCTGTTCGTGCCGTTGTTCGGCGCTATCGTGGGCCAGGTGCAGGAACGCGGCAAAGGCGAACCTTGAACGTATCGCGCTGTGCGCCGGTGGTGTTCCGGCACTCAGCGCCAGTGTGGCGGCGGGCCGCTAGCCGCGTTGCCCTTGCCTTGCTAATAAGGCATGAAATCCCCTGCGCGGCACGATGCTCAGCCGCCATCTCTTGCGTGGCTTCAGAAACACCACACCCGCTGGCGGCGCAACGGGTTAGGATATACCGCATTACTTTTTCGATGGCGTAGCCAATGGAATTCAAGGACCTGCGGGATTTCGTGCAACAGTTGGAGCGGCGCGGAGAACTTAAACGTATCCAGGTGCCGGTGTCCCCGGTGCTCGAAATGACCGAGATCTGTGACCGCACGCTGCGGCGCAAGGGGCCGGCACTGCTGTTCGAAAACCCCACGGGCTATTCGATGCCGGTGCTGGGTAACTTGTTTGGCACCCCTGGTCGCGTGGCTTTGGGCATGGGGGCCGAGGATGTTGGCCAATTGCGTGAAATCGGTAAGCTGTTGGCCTTTCTCAAAGAGCCCGAGCCGCCCAAGGGCCTGAAAGACGCCTGGTCGAAACTGCCGATCTTCAAAAAGATCATCGCCATGGCGCCCAAAGTGGTCAAGGATGCGCCTTGCCAGGAGGTAGTGGCCGAGGGCGAAGACGTCGACCTGGGCATGCTGCCTGTGCAGCATTGCTGGCCCGGTGACGTGGCGCCGTTGATCACCTGGGGCCTGACCGTGACCCGCGGGCCGAACAAAGACCGGCAGAACCTGGGCATTTACCGCCAGCAGGTACTGGGCCGCAACAAAGTGATCATGCGCTGGTTAAGCCACCGCGGCGGCGCGCTGGATTACCGGGAATGGTGCGAAAAGCACCCGGGGCAGCCTTTTCCGGTCGCCGTCGCGCTGGGTGCGGACCCGGCCACGATCCTCGGCGCGGTCACGCCGGTGCCCGACAGCCTTTCCGAGTACGCCTTCGCCGGGCTGCTGCGCGGGCACCGCAGCGAATTGATCAAATGCCGTGGCAGCGAATTGCAGGTGCCTGCCAGTGCAGAGATCGTGCTCGAAGGCGTGATCCACCCTGGCGAAATGGCTGACGAAGGCCCGTATGGCGACCACACAGGCTATTACAACGAAGTCGATCGCTTTCCGGTATTCACGGTCGAACGCATCACCCACCGGCGCAACCCGATCTACCACAGCACCTATACCGGCCGGCCGCCGGACGAGCCGGCCATTCTGGGCGTGGCATTGAACGAGGTATTCGTGCCCATTTTGCAGAAGCAGTTCCCGGAAATCACCGATTTCTACCTGCCCCCAGAAGGTTGCTCGTACCGCATGGCGGTGGTCACCATGAAAAAGCAATACCCGGGGCATGCCAAGCGCGTGATGCTGGGTGTATGGTCTTTTTTACGCCAGTTCATGTACACCAAATTCGTCATCGTCACAGACGACGATATCAATGCCCGAGATTGGAACGATGTGATTTGGGCCGTGACCACCCGCATGGACCCTAAGCGCGACACCGTAATGATCGACAACACCCCTATCGACTACCTTGACTTCGCCTCGCCGGTATCGGGCTTGGGTTCCAAGATGGGGCTGGATGCTACCCACAAGTGGCCCGGTGAAACGACCCGGGAATGGGGGCGGGTAATAGTCAAGGACGATGCGGTCAGCAAACGTGTGGATGAACTCTGGAACCAGTTGGGAATAGATTGATGCGCGTGACCCTGCAGCCGTCCGGGGCGGTTCTTCAAACGCTGCCCGCCGAAACGCTCCTCGATGCCGCACGGCGGCTGGGCTACGAATGCCCGCAGAGCTGCCGCAATGGCAATTGCCATGTATGCGCCGCCTTGTTGGTGGAAGGCTCGGTACGCCAGAACGGCGAAGTCCGCGACCATGGTGAGTTTTTCGCCTGCATCGCCGAGCCGCTGGAGGATTGCGTGGTGTTGTGGGACGGCGTGTTGGCCCTCGGCGAATTGCCGGCAAAGGCTTATGGCTGCCAGGTGGTGGAGTGCCGCGAGGTGGGTGGGGATGTATTTCGCGTGAGGCTGCGTGCCCCCGCAGGCAAACCACCACGCTATCATGCCGGCCAATACCTGTTGATCGAGCGCGACGGCGCCGACCGGGCGGCGTTCTCGCTGGCGTCGGCGCCCCATGGCGGGCGTGACCTGGAGTTACACATCCTGGGCCGCGAAGAGAGCGCTTGCAGGCTGCTGGCCCAGTTGCAGCAGCAAGGTATTGCGCGCGTGCACATGCCTTATGGCGACGCCCACCTCGCGCAATTGCCAGATGGCCCGCTGGTACTCATTGCCGCTGGCACCGGTATGGCGCAAATGCAAAGTTTGGTCGAGCATTGCCGGGCCCGTGGCTTCAGGCACCCGGTCCACCTGTACTGGGGCGTGCGCCGCCCCGAAGACTTCTACCCGATAGACCCTTGGCAGCAATGGGAGCAATTGCCCAACCTGTACTTGCACAAGGTGGTCAGTGACGTGTGCGCGTGGGAGGGGCGCTGCGGCCTTTTGCATGAGGCGGTATGCGAAGACCTGCCAGACCTGCGCCGCCTACATGTGTATGCCAGCGGCTCGCCGAACATGGTCTACGCCACCCTTGATGCGCTGGTGGAGGCGGGCATGGATGCGCACCAAATGCGGGCGGATGTATTCGCCTACGCGCCCAGGGGATAACCTCGTGTTCCATTTTAGTGCTTATAACCGCCCGAAAATCAGCGGGTTATAAAGCGCACAGGGGTTGCCAGCGGGCGCCGCTTTGGCTTACGGTGAGAACCAGTCAAAGGCAACAGGCACCAGAGTGTTCAGCCGGCTGGCTGAATACGGGGATACCAGGCACTGCCATGTCGTGCATCGACCCTGCATTGTTCAACCAGGTGGTTTACCCACCTTCGCTCGATCTCGGCCCGCAGTTGACCGAAGCACAGTTGCAGCAATCCCTCGCACACACCATGGCCCAGCATCGCGGCGGCCCAGTATGGCTGTTCGCGTATGGCTCACTGATCTGGCGCCCCGAATGCCGCAGTGTCGAACGCCGCCGGGGGCGGGTGTTCGGCTACCACCGCGGCCTGTATTTGTGGTCGCACGAGCACCGCGGTACGCCACAGAACCCAGGGTTGGTGTTCGGCCTGGACCGTGGTGGTTCTTGTGGCGGCTTCGCCTACCGTTTGCCCGAAGATGACCTGCAAGCGTGCTTGCTAGCCCTGTGGAAGCGCGAAATGCCCTACCCCTCGTATCGCCCACACTGGCTTAGCTGCCACTTTGAGGACGGCAGCAAGGTCCAGGCCCTGGGCTTTGTGTTGCAGCGGCACTTGCCCAGCTATGCCGGCAACCTGCCGGACGACTTGCTGATCCAGGTACTGGCCAGCGCTTGCGGGCGCTTTGGCACCACCCGCGAATACGTCGAGCAAACCATTGCGGCGCTGCGCAGCCACGCCATGCCCGACCGTAACCTCGAAGCACGCATCAAGCGCTGTTTCAGGGTGCAAAGCCCTAACGCTTCAGGCCCGGCAGCCGATACGCTCCTGTAGGTTTTGGCAGCGCCGCCCCTGGCGGCTATGCTGCGCGCATTGTTCAAGGAGTATCGACGTGAAAGCCTGGATTCTGCTGTTTCTAGCCCTGGCCTTGCCCCTGGGTGCCGCCGCCGCTGAAGAAGGCAGCAAGGATGCGGCCAACAAAGCGGTGTATTACAGCCTCAACCCACCGTTCGTGGGCAACTATGCCCTGGATGGCAGCCCGCGGTTGCACGTGTATAAGGCCGACATCGCCCTGAAAGTGACCGGCACCGAGGCCGAAGCTGCGGTTAAGCGCCAAGAACCGCTGATTCGCAACCAGTTGGTGCAGTTGTTCACCCAGCAAACGCAAGAGGCGATGAGTACCCAGGAGGGTAAGGAGAAACTGCGCCAAGACGCCTTGAAGCAAACCCAGCAGGTGCTCAATGACGAAGAAGGCAAGCCGATCGTCGAAGACTTGTTGTTCAACAACTTGATCGTCCAATAGCCGCCGCTGGCTGCCTAGCCTCTACCGGCTGGCTCAGAGGTTCGCCTCCACATTGGCACGTGTGCATTACTGGCACCGCCAAAAACGGTGCAGCTAACCTCCGGGGCCACACGGGGGTGGCCCGATTTAGCCCGCCAACCCGCAAATCACCGCCCACTCTTGTGGCGTTACCGGCATCACGGAAAGGCGGCTGCCTTTGCGCACCAGGGCAAACGCCTCAAGCGCAGGCTGAGCCTTGAGCCGCGCCAGGGGAATCACTTCGGCAAAGGTTTGGCCATGCGCCACATCTATCGCGCTCCAGGGGTTGTTCTGTGGTGTGGCCTTAGGGTCATGGTATGGGCTTTGCAAATCCAATGCGCTCGGGTCGGCATAGGGTTCGCCAACGATACGGCCGATGCCGGCGACCCCGGGTTGCGGGCAGCTGGAATGGTAGAAAAAGAACGCGTCTGCCGGGCGCATGGCACGGATGAAATTGCGGGCCTGGTAGTTACGTACACCGTCCCAGCGGGCAGTGCCAAGGGTGGCCAGTTGGCTGATCGACAGTTCTTCGGGTTCGGATTTCATAAGCCAGTAGGCCATGTGCAACATCGTCCTATGGGGTAGGGGGGCGAGGGGTATCAGGCCGTTTAGAAACTAACCGACAGTCGGTTGAAAACAGCGTTTGCGCCAGGTCGCCAGTTGGCGGAGAATTCGCGCGTTTTTCGTGGGGGCAAATGCCCCCTGCCTGTCGATTTTCAGTGGCCTTAAGGGGGGCACACGATGCGTCGTAAGCCGGATTTGCTGTGGGTGTTGGTATTTCTGTTCGGTTTGGGCATCGTTACCACCGGCTACGCACAAAACTTTTGGACCAAGGGTAACAGGGCGCCTATCGAGGCGAATTACGCGGTGCCGCTGCGTTAACGCCCGCCAGGTACCAGGTTCGGTCGCTCACGGTGCCAGCCAGCGGCACGTCCCAATTGGCCTGCTGCAGGTGGCCGACCTTCTGGCACTCGTGGGCCAGCCCTAACAGCAGCGGCTTGCGCCAGGCCTTGCGGCGGTTCAGGTAGGCCAGGCTTCTGTCATAGAAGCCACCGCCCATGCCTAGCCTGCCGCCGGCATCGTCGAACCCCACCAACGGCATCAATACCAAGTCCAGCGCCCATACCCGTCGCTGTTTGCGTGGGGCGGCCTTGGGCTCGGGAATGCCAAAACGATTGGGGCGTAACGGCTCACCTGGCCGCACACGTTGGAACACCATCTTGGTGCGTGGCCAGGCATTCAGTATGGGCAGATAGGTGGCTTTGCCGCGGCGCTGCGCTTCTCGCAGCAGAGGGCCTGGGTCGATCTCGCCATCGTTGGGTAGGTACAGGGCCACATGCCGGGCACGTCGAAACACCGGGTTGTGTGCCAATTGCTGGTACAGGCGCTGTGCAGCGTCGCGCTGCTGGGCGGGGCCAAGGGCACGGCGGGCTTGGCGCAACAGGCGGCGCAGTTGCGCGCGTGAAAGGCCAGCGGTTTCGATCATGGGCCAGGGCCTTGTAGGGCCTGCGTGAACAAAGAAGGGGCTCCCCGACGAACCGCTGTCGGTGTAGCCCTTGAACCCGAAAGTTCAAGGTGGAGATTGCAGGAGGCTTTAAGGCTTTCCGTCAGGCGGACATGCACACCAGCCCCAACGTGCAATTTCCGTGGTTGTGCGTATCGGCTCAGGGACATAACCGACTGGCGCATACTCCAGGGAGCGAGAGCGAGTATATCGCAAAGCATCGCCCGAATCAGCCCTTTGGCGATTCCGGGTCGGGTGCGAGGGCAAGGTCTACCCGCTCGAGCAAGCTGCGCACCTGTTCACGGGTGGTACCGGAGGTAGCCATTTCAGGGGCTTGCTCGCGGTGGAGCAGGTCGTGGGTAATGTTCAAGGCGGCCATTACGGCGATACGCTCGCCACCGATCACCTTGCCGCCGGTGCGGATTTCGCGCATCTTGCCATCGAGGTAGCGGGCAGCGCTCAGCAGGTTGCTGCGCTCCTCCGGCGGGCACATGATCGAGTATTCCTTGTCGAGAATCTGCACCGTTACGCTATTGCTAGAACTCATGAGTCTTGCTCCAGGGCCTTGAGGCGCAAAATCATCGATTCCACCTTGCGCCGCGCGATTTCGTTCTTTTCGATCAACAGCGCACGTTCTTCGCGCCAGTGTTTTTCTTGCGCCAACAGCAGGCTGTTCTGCCGCTTGAGTTGTTCGACGCGGTCGATGAGGCGCTCGAGCCGGGCCATCAGTTCTTGCAGGTCGTTCTGTTCCATGGGGGGCTGGGAAGTCCTGGTTGTGAGGCATCCGAACGAATGAAAGACCTGCAGCAAGGGCTGGCGTTCAACCTGGCCCCGGTCATGGTCTTGGCTTACCTGCCGGTGTAGGATACAAGGCCTTCATTCTAGACATTGCGCCGCCTGGCGCCTAGCTGCCCATGCCAAACCCAAGCTCTGCCTATCACGCCTTCGCCACCCTGCTCGGCAGCGCCGGCCATCCTGTATCGCCGGCCGAACTGCACGGCTTGCTGCTCGGGCGCTGCTGCGCCGGTGCCGGCTTCGACCCAGCGCCATGGCTGGCCGATGCCGCCGACGTGTTGGCCAGCGAGCCCGCCGACAACATTCGCCAAGCCCTGTTGGGCCTGCAAGAAATGGTCAAGGGCGAACTCACCGGCGGTGACATGACCGTGGTGCTGTTGCTGCCCGGCGACGAAGCGCCCTTGGTTGAACGGGCGCAAGCCCTGGGCCAATGGTGCCAGGGGTTCCTTGCAGGCTTCGGCCTCGTGGCAGGCGACCGCGCCCTGAGCAACGATGCCCGCGAAGTGCTCCAAGACCTGGCCGCCATCGCCCAGGTCCAAGGCGCGCTGGAGGAATCCGAAGACGGCGAGAGCGATTACATGGAAGTGATGGAATACCTGCGCGTGGCCCCGCTGTTGCTATTTACCGAGTTCGCCAAGCCACCGACACCTGCTGATGCTGCCCAGCCTTCGTTGCACTAGGCTCTTTACGAACTGGCTCTGCGCGCGGTGATGCTGTGTTGAACACTGGCACGGATGTAATCACGGATGGCCCATTTGCCGCCAGCAAACCCGAATGTGGGCGCCACCCTCACACTCGGCCGTTTGCGCCCGGCCTCACCTTCGCTGGAAGATAGTGCGTACAGCAGCCTACATTCACTGCCTGAGGAAACCGCTCACCCATGGCCCAGATCCCCAAGTCCGAGTACGTACGCCGGCGCAGGGCGTTGATGGCGCAAATGGTGCCCAACAGCATTGCCATTTTGCCCGCTGCCGCCTTGGCCATTCGCAACCGGGACGTGGAGCATGCTTACCGGCAAGACAGCGATTTCCAGTACCTCAGTGGTTTCCCTGAGCCGGAGGCAGTCATCGCCTTGATCCCCGGCCGCGAGCATGGCGAGTACGTACTGTTCTGCCGCGACCGCGACCCTGAGCGCGAGCTATGGGAAGGGCGGCGCGCCGGGCAGGAGGGCGCGATCGAACAATACGGCGCCGACGACGCATTTCCCATTGGCGACATTGACGACATCCTGCCGGGCCTGATCGAAGGGCGGGACCGCGTATACACCGCAATGGGCAGCAACCCCGAATTCGACCGGCACCTGATGGAATGGGTGAACACTATCCGCTCCAAGGCGCGCCTGGGGGCCCAGCCGCCCAATGAGTTCGTGGCGCTCGACCACCTGTTGCACGACATGCGCCTGTATAAGTCTGCCGCTGAAGTAAACGTGATGCGTGAGGCCGCCGCCATCTCGGCGCGTGCCCATGTGCGGGCAATGCGCGCCGCGCGCCCGGGGCTTCACGAATACAGCCTGGAGGCAGAACTGGACCACGAGTTTCGCCGCAGCGGTGCCCGCCTGGTGGCCTATGGTTCGATCGTGGCTGCCGGGCGTAACGCCTGCATCATGCATTACCAGGACAACAACGCGCCCTTGCGCAAGGGCGACCTGGTACTGATCGACGCCGGCTGCGAGATCGACTGCTATGCCAGCGACATCACCCGTACGTTTCCGGTGAGCGGCCGCTTTTCGCCAGAGCAGCGGGCGATCTATGAGCTGGTGCTGCAAGCGCAGCAGGCCGCCTTTGCCGAGATCGCCCCGGGCAAGCACTGGAACCAGGCCCACGAAGCCACGGTGCGGGTGATCACCGCCGGTTTGGTACGCCTTGGCCTGCTGGAAGGCGAGGTTGACGCGCTGATCGCCGGCGATGCGCACCGTGAATTTTATATGCACCGTGCTGGCCACTGGTTGGGCCTGGATGTGCATGACGTGGGGGATTACAAAGTAGGTGGGGAATGGCGGGTGTTGGAGCCGGGCATGGCCCTCACCGTGGAGCCCGGCATTTACATCGCGCCGAACAATACCCGTGTTGCGAAAAAATGGCGCGGCATCGGCGTGCGTATCGAAGACGATGTGGTAGTTACCCGCAAAGGCTGCGAAATCCTTACCGGGGGCGTACCTAAGGCCGTGGAGGACATCGAAGCCTTGATGGCCGAGGCGCAGCCGGTATGAAGCGTTACGACATCGCGATCATCGGTGGCGGATTGGTCGGCGCCAGCCTGGCCCTGGCCCTGCAAGCCGAGGCGAAGGCCCGTGGCTGGTCGGTATTGATGGTCGAGCCGTTCGCCCCCGGCGACAGCTACCAACCCAGCTACGATGCGCGCAGCTCGGCATTGGCCCACGGCACGCGGCTGATTTACGAGCGCTTGGGCGTGTGGGGTGCCATCAGCCAGCACAGCGCGCCGATCGAGCGTATTCATGTGTCCGACCGAGGGCGTTTTGGCGCCACCCGCTTGAGTGCCAGCGAGGAAGGGGTGCCGGCGTTGGGCTATGTCGTGGAGAACGCCTGGCTCGGCCAATGCTTATGGCGGGCGCTGGACCGCGAGGTGGTCACTTGGCGTTGCCCGGCGCAGGTGGAGGGCCTGACCGCGGTGCCCGGCGGGTATCAACTGCGCCTCGATGACGACTCGGTGGCCCAGTGCGGCTTGGCCGTGTTGGCCGACGGCGGGCGTTCGAACCTGCGCGAGCAGTTGGGGGTTGCGGTAAACCATCGCGCCTATGACCAAACCGCGCTGATTGCCAACGTGAGCTTCAGCGATGGCCATGGCGGCCAAGCGTTCGAGCGCTTCACCCAAGAAGGCCCTTTGGCGTTGTTGCCGCTGCCCGAGCAGCGCTGTGCGTTGGTATGGACCCGCAAACCAGCCGATGCCAGCCGTTTGCTGGCGTTGCCCGATCGTGACTTCATGGCCCACCTGCAAGCGGCCTTTGGTTACCGGCTGGGGGCCTTGCGCCAGGTGGGCTCGCGCAGCGCCTACCCGCTGGCCCTGGTCGCCGCCACTGAGCAGGTTCGCCCGCACCTGGTGGTACTGGGCAATGCCGCGCACAGCTTGCACCCGGTGGCTGGGCAAGGTTTCAACTTGTCGCTGCGCGATGTTCAGGCGCTGGCCCAGGCCCTGTGCACCAGCCCCGCGGCGCCGGGTGAATTTTCTACCTTGCAGGCCTATCAAAGCAGCCAACAACGCGACCAATGGCTGACGGTGGGCTTTTCCGACCAGCTCACGCGCCTGTTCGGCGGTGCGGGCCAATGGCTGGCGGCTGGGCGCGGCTTGGGGCTGGTCGCGCTCGACCTGCTGCCTGCGGCCCGGCACGCCTTCGCCCGCCAAGCGATGGGCCTGGGCAGCCGGCCGGGCCTGTCGCTTCCATGACCCACAGCATTCAAGGCGCACCCATGCAAACCGAAGCAGAAATCGTGATCGTCGGCGCCGGCATGGTCGGTAGCACCCTGGCCCTGGCATTGCACCAGCATGGCCTGCAGCCACTGGTGGTCGATGGCGCTGCCACGCAGGCGCAGCCGTTCGCGCCACAAGCGGCCTTCGAACCCCGGGTTAGCGCGTTGTCCGCCACCAGCCAACGGGTATTCGAGCGTTTGGGCGTATGGGCGGGCATGGCGGGGCGGCGGGTCAGCCCCTACACCGACATGCGCGTATGGGATGGCAGCGGCACCGGCCGGCTGCACTTCAGCGCCGCCAGCGTACAGGCCGATGTGCTGGGGCATATCGTCGAGAACCGGGTAGTCCAGGATGCCTTGCTCGATGGCCTGAACGCTGCAAGGGTACCCCTGGTGGGGCATGCGCGGCTGGCACAGTTGCGCCATTCGGGCGACGACTGGCTGCTTAGCCTCAGCAACGGCCAGCAAGTGCGTACGCCGCTGGTGGTTGCCGCCGACGGTGCGCACTCAGCGGTGCGCCAGTTGGCCGGCTGCGCCACGCGGGAATGGGATTACCTGCACCACGCCATCGTGACCAGCGTGCGTACCGCCGGTGACCACTGCCGCACCGCTTGGCAGCGCTTTACCGACGATGGCCCGCTGGCTTTTTTGCCGCTATTGCGTGATGGCAAGCAGGATTGGTGTTCGATCGTCTGGTCGGTTACGCCGGCCTGGGCCAAGCAACTGATGGCATTGGACACGCCAGGCTTCTGCCAGGCGCTGGGCGGCGCCTTCGAGCACCGCCTGGGCCAGGTGCTCGATGCCGACCCCAGGCTGTGCGTGCCGCTGCGCCAGCGCCATGCCAAGCGTTATGTGCAACCGGGCCTGGCCCTGATCGGTGACGCCGCGCATACCCTCCACCCGTTGGCGGGGCAGGGGGTGAACCTCGGCCTGCTCGATGCCGCGGTGTTGGCCGAAGAGCTGCTGCATGGGCACCGGCGTGGTGAGCGCCTGGCCGATGAGCGGGTACTGGGGCGTTACGAACGCCGGCGGATGCCGCACAATTTGGCCCTGATGGCGGCGATGGAGGGCTTTGAACGGTTGTTCCAGGCCGAGCCGCTGGGCTGGCGCTGGTTGCGCAATACGGGGCTCAAATGTGTGGAAAAACTGCCCGATGCCAAGGCCATGTTCGTGCGCCAAGCGCTGGGGCAAGCCGCAGACCTGCCGCAATGGCTGCGCTAGCGGGGTATCTCGGAAGTTAGCTGGTTTATTTTACGAGGCCTTTTGCTGCCGGGCGGCGTTGCCGCCGCTCGCCATAGCGCTGCTAGGAATCGATAACGCGTTCACCGGCACACATGCATGTGCAAACATCTGGAGCACCCCACCAGTAACATTCCGTAACCGCTTGGCTTTGTTCCGGGAAATGCGATTTCTTATCATCTCGCGTTTCGAACATCAGCCGAGGCGATACCCATGTTGGCAGGCAAACGGTTACTGGCGGCGCTGGCGCTGCTCAGCAGTGCGGCCACCGCCCAGGGGGCACAAGAGGTGGTGGTGTACTCCTCGCGCATCGACGAGTTGATCAAGCCGGTTTTCGATGCGTATACCGCCCGTACCGGGGTCAAGGTCAACTTCATTACCGACAAAGAAGCGCCCTTGATGCAGCGGATCAAGGCCGAAGGGCAGCATACCAAGGCCGATCTATTGCTTACCGTCGATGCCGGTAACCTCTGGCAGGCGGAGCAAATGGGCATCCTGCAGCCGCTGCAGTCGCCGCTGATCGACGCCAACATTCCCCCGCAATACCGTGCCGCCAGCCACGCTTGGACGGGCCTGAGCTTGCGTGCCAGGACAATCGCCTACTCCAGCGAGCGGGTGAAGCCCGAAGCGCTTTCGACCTATGAGGCGCTGGCCGGCGAAGCGTGGGAAGGGCGCTTGTGCTTGCGCACGGCCAAGAAGGTGTACAACCAATCGCTTACCGCGACCTTGATCGAAACCCATGGGCCGGAACATGCCGAGCGCATCATCAAGGGGTGGGTGAACAACCTTTCCACCGACGTGTTCTCCGACGACATCGCCGTGCTCCAGGCCATTGCCGCGGGCCAGTGCGACGTCGGTATCGTCAACAGCTATTACTACGGCCGCCTGCACAACGCTGCCCCGTCATTGCCGGTGAAACTGTATTGGCCCAACCAGGGCGACCGCGGTGTGCACGTGAACTTGTCCGGGGTTGGCCTGACCCGTTATGCACCCCACCCGGAAGCGGCCAAGGCCCTGGTGGAGTGGATGACCGGCGCGCAGGCCCAGGCTATTTTTGCCAGCATCAACCAGGAGTTTCCCGCTAACCCGGCCGTCGCGCCGTCGGCCGAGGTGGCCAGTTGGGGCGCCTTCAAGGCCGATACCCTACCGGTAGAAGTCGCCGGCCGGCGCCAAGCCGAAGCCATCCGCATGATGGACCGCGCGGCCTGGAATTGACCGCCATGCGTAACCAGGCCCAACGGCGCTGGTTGGCGCTGGCGTATACGGCCGCTGCCTTGGTGCTGCTGCCGGCCAGCGTGTTGCTGTTGAGCTGGCAGGCCATCGATGGCGAGATCTGGTCGCACCTGTGGGCCACCCAGCTACCGCGCCTGCTGGGCAACACGCTGGTGCTGGTGTTGGGGGTCGGCATCGGGGTCACGCTGGTGGGCGTGAGCCTAGCCTGGCTCACCAGCCTGTGCGAATTCCCCGGCAGGCGCTGGCTCGATTGGGCTTTGATGCTGCCGTTCGCTATTCCAGCCTATGTGCTGGCCTTTGTGTTCATAGGCGTGTTCGACTTCGCCGGCCCCGTGCAAAGCGCCCTGCGCGAGTGGTTCGGCACCGCCGTGCGGCTGCCCCGGGTGCGCTCTACCGGTGGGGTGATCCTGGTGCTGGTGCTGGTGTTCTACCCTTATGTATACCTGCTGGCCCGCACGGCGTTTCTCAGCCAGGGGCGCGGGTTGGTAGAGGCGGCACGCTCGCTCGGCCACTCCCCTTGGCGCGCTTTCTTCAGTGTGGGGCTGCCCATGGCGCGCCCAGCGATCGGCGCGGGGGTGGCCCTGGCGTTGATGGAAACCCTGGCAGACTTCGGCGCGGTATCGGTGTTCAACTTCGACACCTTCACCACCGCGATCTACAAAACCTGGTATGGCTTTTTCAGCCTATCGACGGCCGCGCAATTGGCCAGTGTGTTGTTGCTGGCGGTCATGCTGTTGCTTTACGGTGAGCGCCGCACCCGCACCCGCGTGGCCGCCAGCAGCGAACGCGGCCGGCGCCAAGCGTTGTACCACTTGCGTGGTTGGCGCGCCGCCCTGGCCAGCGGCTGGTGCCTGGGGGTGTTTGCCTGCGCGTTCGTGGTGCCGTTGTTGCAGTTATTGGCCTGGTGTTGGCAGCGCGGGCGTTTTGACTTCGACGAGCGTTACCTGGCGCTGGTGCTGCATACCCTTTACCTGGGCACGCTCGCGGCGCTGCTCACCGTGTTGCTGGCCTTGCTGCTGGCGTTCGCCCGGCGTGCCGTGCCGGGGCGGGCGATGGCGGCGGGCGTGGGCTTGGCGAACCTGGGCTATGCCTTGCCCGGTTCCGTATTGGCGGTGGCGCTGATGCTGGCATTCAGTGCGCTGGACCATTGGCTGGTGATTCCGCTGGCCGGGCGAGCACTGTTGCTGGGCAGCCTGGGGGCGCTGGTGCTGGCCTACCTGGTGCGGTTCCTGGCAGTAGCCTATGGGCCGCTGGAGGCGGCGCTGGGCCGGGTAAGGCCCAGCCTTGCGGAAGCCGCGCGCAGCCTTGGCGTGGCGGGCGTGCCGCTTTTCGCCCGGGTGTATCTGCCGCTGTTGCTGCCTGGGGCGCTTAGCGCCGCATTGTTGGTATTCGTCGATGTGCTCAAGGAAATGCCAGCCACCCTGCTGATGCGCCCGTTCGGCTGGGATACGCTCGCCGTGAGGGTGTTCGAAATGACCAGCGAAGGCGAGTGGGCGCGGGCATCGTTGCCGGCGCTGTCGTTGGTATTGGTCGGCTTGCTGCCGGTGATCGTGTTGGTCCGCCGGTCGGCGCGGCTGGGTTAACGTGCCCGGCGCCCAGCATGCGGATACAATGCGCGGCACCTGGCACCCGCCGGGCCACTGCCGGCACGTTACCGTTCGTAGGCAAATGGCTCTGGCGCGTGCCTTCGCATTGCCCGGAAGGAGAAACCCATGGGACAGCGCACGCCTCTGTATGACCTGCACGTGGCCATGGGGGCCAAACTGGTCGATTTTGGCGGTTGGGACATGCCCCTGCATTATGGATCGCAGGTTGAAGAACACCACCAGGTACGCGGCGATTGCGGCGTATTCGATGTGTCCCACATGACCGTGGTCGATGTGCACGGCAGTGAGGCCCACGCCTGGTTGCGCGGCCTGCTGGCCAATGACCTGGATAGCCTGGATGAGCCCGGCAAGGCACTGTACAGCGCGATGCTCAATGAGCGCGGTGGGGTGATCGACGCCCTGATGATCTACCGCTTGGCCGATGGTTTTCGCTTGGTGCTTAACGCCGTCACCCGTAAAAAGGTATTGGCCTGGTTGTATCAACATCAGCCAGCTGGCGCCGTAGAAGTACGCGAGCGGTCGGAATTATCGATATTCGCGGCCCAGGGCCCGAATGCTCGCGAAAAGGTCGCGCAACTGCTGGGGCAACCGCGCGCCGAACTGATCCATCGGCTATTGCCCTTCCGGGCCGAAGCCGAGGCCGACTGGTTCATCGCCCGCACCGGTTATACCGGCGAAGACGGCTTGGAGATCATGTTGCCCGCTGAGCAAGCGGTAGGGTTGTTCAACGAGTTGGTCGGTGCCGGTATCGCCCCCATCGGGTTGGGCGCACGTGATACATTGCGCCTCGAAGCCGGAATGAACCTGTATGGCCAGGACCTGGACGAGCAGCACTCCCCCTGGGTGTCGAACTTGGCCGGCTCGGTTGCGTTGGAGCCCAGGGGCCGACCGTTCGTCGGCCGCGCGGCGCTGGAGGCCGAGTTGGCGCAAGGGCCAGCCAGCCGGCTGGTAGGGTTGGTGCTCGAGGAGCGAGGGGTGCTGCGGGCCCATCAGGTGGTGCGGGTGGCAGGCGTGGGCGAGGGTGAAATCACCAGCGGTAGTTTTTCACCTACGCTGAATAAATCCATCGCCTTGGCGCGGGTGCCGGCGGCCACGGCCGAGCGAGCCGAGGTCGAAATCCGTGGTAGGTGGCTGCCGGTGCGGGTGGTCAAGCCAACCTTCGTGCGCCATGGCAAGATTCTGGTGTGAACCCATTATTACAGGCGATATGCCGCTGAAGTCCTGAGGAGTGTCCCATGAGCAATATCCCCGCCGAACTGCGTTACGCCGAAAGCCACGAGTGGGCTCGCCTGGAAAGCGATGGCAGCGTGACCGTCGGGATCAGCCACCACGCCCAGGAAGCGCTGGGTGATGTGGTGTACGTTGAGTTGCCGGAGGTCGGCACGAAGGTAAGCGCCAATGACCCATTGTCGGTGGTTGAGTCGGTCAAGGCCGCATCAGACATCTATGCACCGGTAGGCGGTGAAGTGATCGCTGTCAACGAGGCGGTGGCAAATAGCCCAGAAACAGTGAACACCGACCCTTACGGTGCCTGGTTCTTCAAACTCAAGCCAACCGATGCCGCCGAGTTAAACAAGCTGCTCGACGCTGCAGGCTACGAAGCCCTGATCAGCACCAAGTAGCCGCTGGTCACGGCTGTTCGGCCACGGCGTTTTTAGCCAGGATGGCATTGGCCAGCGCCATGTCGCTGGCCTGTAACCCTGGGTTGTCACTGCGCAGGCGGGCTATCGCCGCTTCGAGGAAGGGCCCGCGTATGGCGCCGTCGCTGGCGACGAAACTGCCGGCATCGTCCTGGGCGGCCACGACCATTTTGTGGTCTTTGAATGTGAGATAGGTCGAACCGGTGGTAGCGCCGGACGAAACCACATTGCGCAAGAACGAGTCGGCCATTGCCGGGCCCAGAGGCAAGCAAAACAGCGCAGCGCTAAGGATCACGGGTTTAACGCGCATGATCGAACTCCTTGTGGATATACACCGCTTTTGAGCCGCGGCAAGGCTGCCAAGTTCAGCACACCACGGAATTTCCCTGGGCCGCGGGCGTAACCCGCAGCACCTCTTGTACGCACACGTTACCGGCGGCCAATTCCACCGTGGCGCCGATGCGCAAGGGGCGCATGCCGTCCTGGCAGGCCCGGGCGCGTAAGCGGGCCAACGGGGTGGCGGGCCCCACCTGGGCTTTGAGGCGGTCGGTCATCAACATGATCTCGTAGATCGCCATACGGCCCTTGTAGCCAGTGCCATGGCATTCATCGCAACCCACCGGGCTGAATACCCGCGCCGGCGCGGGGGCGCGCCAAGGGTGTATCAGCGCGTGCCAATCCTGCTCATTGATGGCGCCCGCGGCCTTGCAATATGGGCACAACGTTCGCAGCAACCGCTGCGCCATCACCCCCAGCAGCGTGGCGTTGATCAGGTGGTGAGGTACGCCCATTTCCTGCAACCGGGTAACGGCCGCCGGTGCGTCGTTGGTGTGCAATGTCGAAAGCACCAAGTGGCCCGTCAGTGCCGCTTGTACGGCCATGTGCGCGGTTTCCACGTCGCGGATTTCGCCCACCATGATGATGTCTGGGTCTTGCCGCATGAGTGCCCGTAAACCGCTGGCGAAGCCGAGGTTGATGTTATGCCGCACTTGCATCTGGTTCAGTGCCGGGTTCACCACCTCGATCGGGTCTTCGATGGTGCACAGGTTTACTTCCGGCCGCGCCAGCTCATGCAATGTGGCGTACAACGTGGTGGTTTTGCCCGAGCCGGTTGGGCCCGTTACCAGGATGATGCCGTTTGGCTGGTGAATGATGCCTTGCCAGCGCGCCAACTGCGCACCCGCCAGGCCCAAGGCAGGGAGGTTCTGGAGCAGCAGTTCGGGGTTGAACAGGCGCACGACGGTTTTTTCGCCGAAGGCTGTCGGCAACGTGGATACCCGCAGTTCGATGGCCTTGCCTTGCGCGGTGGTATGGCGAAAGCGGCCATCTTGGGGCTTGCGCTTCTCGGCAAGGTTGAGTTGGCCCAAGCTTTTGAGCCGGCTGGTGACGGCGGTGGCCACCGCCGTGGGCAGGCTGTACACGCACAGCAACATGCCATCGATGCGCAGCCGTACCTGCGCTTGCTCACTGCGCGGTTCCAGGTGGATGTCACTGGCGCCTTGCTCGAAGGCATAGTTCAGCAGCCAGTTGATGATATCGCTGACGGGAGCCTGCTCCCCCTCGGGCGGTGCGGGCAACCGCTGCAGCGCCGCCAACCCGGCCTGGGCGGCCTGCTGTGCGCCGTTTACCGAGTGGGCCAGGTGAAACAACTGGCCAATCAGGTGCTCGATTACCTGCGGGTTGGCCACCACCCGTTCGATACGCCGCCGGGTGGCGGTCGCCAACCCGGCGACCCAGCCGGTTACCCACGGCTCGGCAGTCGCGACCACTACATGCTCAGGGGCCACCTCCAACGGAAGGATCTGGTGGTATTTGGCGAAAGCGGCTGATACTTGAGACGTCACACTGGCCACATCCAGCCGGAACGGGTCGATACGCCGGTAAGGCAAGCCCGCTTGCTCCGCCAGCCATTGCGTCAGCTGTTCCAGGCACAGCGGCTGGCCCTTGGGGCCTGGGAATTGCCGCTGGGCGAGGGTGAGCAACGGATGTTGGCCGGGCTTGTGTGCCTGCAGGGTAGGGGTGATGTCGGCGGGGGAAATAAGCGTTTGCTGCGCCAATTGTTGAAGCAGAGCGTGCAGTTGTAAGGGGCGATTGCCGCCGATAGGTTCGCTGAGCATGGGCACCCTGCCAGATCATGACCGTCCGTGGTCGATGGGTGCAGCATAGTGCGTAGCGGCGCGGGTGCCAGGCCAAGCCGTCACAGGATATGACCGCTCAGGCCAAGGCCGCCATTGGGCGTACCGCTTCCAGTACCACGTCGTCTACGTCCACCAGGCCACGCATGCGCTGCGCAATCAACTGCGCACGGTGCCAACTCACCTGCGCCACTTCGAGCTCCAGACGCAGTACCCCGTGCTGCACCTGCAGGTGGGCATGGTGGGCCATCAAGTACTGCATGGCGAGCAGGTTCATTACCCGGCAAGCCACGTCTGGCTGGGGCTGTGCATTCAGCACAAAGCGCACGCATTCAGTGGCAAGGTCACGTGCCCAGGGGTCGTTGCGTGTGGGCGTATCGAGGCTGTGCAGGGTCATGGTCGGCTCCTCCGGCGGTGCCGATAGTGTGCACCGCTGGGCAGGTTATTGCTTTGCTAGCTATCCCTGATTTCGCCTTTTATGGAATTATTTAATTCTCTTTCGTTCATTAATGGGAATTTTTATGCGGGTAACGCTAGATTCGTTCGATCGTCGTATTCTTGAAGTGCTGCAGGAAGATGCCACGCTCTCTACTGCGCAGGTGGCTGAGCGGGTGGGGCTGTCGCAGTCGCCATGCTGGCGGCGGATACAGCGGCTCAAGGAAGAGGGGGTAATTCGCGCCCAGGTATCGCTGCTGGACCGCAAGAAAATCGGCCTGAACACCCAGATATTCGCGGCAGTGAAGCTTAACGCCCACGGGCGCTCGAACTTTACGGAGTTTACCGAGGCCGTTCGCGGCTTTCCCGAGGTGATGGAGTGTTATGTATTGATGGGCGCGGTGGATTTCATGCTGCGTATCGTCACCTCGGACATCGAAGCCTACGAGCGGTTTTTCTTCGAAAAATTATCTTTGGTACCGGGCATACAGGAGGTGAACTCGACCGTGGCCCTGTCGGAGATCAAGTCCACCACCCGTTTGCCGGTCAACGCTTGACCAGTTGCTTCCAGCCCGGGTGGCGCGACAGCGCCAAGGCTTGTGCTTCGCGGGCTTGGAGCGTCTGCTCGTTGATCGGCGCCTCGGCCAGCTCATGCAGGCGGTTAAGCTCACCGTACAGGCGGTCGGCCTCGGGTAGCTCCAGCGCAAGGCGGGCATAGCGCAGCCACACCTTCAGGCGCTCCAATCGTGGCAGTTGCTCGGCAAGGTCTTCGGGCTGCCGGCGGTAGAGGTCGAGTTGCAGCGCGGCGCCTTCGTCGCCGATGAACGTAGCCAGCCAGGTGGCCACCGGCACGGCACCGAGCTTGGCACCGCGCCCCTTGCGTTCGGTTTTCCAGGCTTCAGCCAGCAGCCATTGCGATAGGCTTAGCGAAAAGTGCCCCCAGCGAGGGTCGTGTAGCTCTTCGGCGAATTGCTCTGGCGCCCCCTGGCGCACATCTTCATCGGCATTGCCGGCGTCTACCAGCGGGCGCCAATCTTCGAGTAGCTCATCGAGGGCGCGGCGCAGTTCGTGGGTGCTGCTGCGCGGTGCCGCCAGGCCAAGGCTGCCCAGCAAGGCGCGCAGTTCGACCAGGCGCTGCAGCCACTCTTGCAGCAAGCGCCAATGCCCGTTGAAGCGGTATTGCTCGGCCAGCCGCTGGCTACTGCCCAACAGGTGCCAAGCCAGGGCGGTGAAGGCGTCGTCCAGGGGTGTTTCCGCGCCCAGCTCAGGCGCCGGCAAGGTCAGGGCGTAGCTGTCTGGGTCGAACAGGCGATAGCCGCGTTCGGCTTTGCTGATGTCGCACGGCATCAGCGCCAGCGTTTGCGCCAGCTCAGCGGCCAGCTCCAGCAATGCTGCCGGTTCGCCCTCACGCAGTTCCAGCTCCAGTTCGCAGATTTCTTCCTTGTGCTTGCCCGCCACCACGTGGCCGAGGTCTAGCGCGGCTTCCAGCACCACCTTGGCCTTGCCACGGCCCCAAGCGATTTCGGCTTTTTCGCGCACGAAATCAGTCGTGAAGATCGGTTTGAGGGTTTTTTTATCGAGCTCGGCCAAGGCGGCGGGCCAACAATCGTCGGTGAGTTTTTTAAGGTCCAGCTTGGGTTTGTCCAGGTACCAGTCGTACTCGTTGCGCTCGGACAAACCGGCAACGCTCTGGCCGCGGGCTTTGAGGGTCTGGATCAGTTGCTCGCCGTCTTTGCGCAGGCGCAACGCGACCTTGGCGGCGGCCAGGTCACGAGCCGGGGTGTCGAAGTACTGGTTGGCCAGTTCGTGGCGCGACCAGCCGCTTTTATTGCGCTTTTTCAGCAGGGGGTGCTCGCGCAGGGCGGCCAACGTGTCGCGGCTGACCCGCAGTTTGATTTCGGTTTCTTTGTGCATGGCAGGTTGGAATCCAGCGCCGCAAGGGCAATAGCGTAACTGCGAAGAAGGCGCCCAGTGTAACGCACCCGGGCCGCAACCGGTTTATTCCAGCGTGCAGATGGTTCTATGATGGGGGCTGAACCGGGAGAAAACCGATGCCATTGCCGCCCCTTAAAGCGCAGTTCGCTGCGTTGATCGCCACGCCTTCGGTGAGTTGCACCCAGCCCGCGTTGGATATGCCCAACCTGCCGGTCATCAACCTGCTGGCCAACTGGCTGGGCGACCTGGGCTTCAACTGCCAGGTGCATCCGGTCGCCCCCGGCAAGGCCAACCTGCTCGCCAGCTTCGGCAGCGGCCCGGGGGGGTTGGTGTTGGCCGGGCACAGTGACACGGTGCCGTTCGACGAAAGCTTGTGGCAAACCGACCCACTCAAGCTCAGCGAAGCCGGTGACCGTTGGCTGGGCTTGGGCGTGTGTGACATGAAAGGTTTCTTCCCTCTGGTGATCGAAGCGGTGCAGCCGTTGCTGTCACAGCCCTTCAAACAACCGTTGCTGGTGCTGGCCACCTGCGATGAAGAAAGCTCGATGGCCGGTGCCAAGGCCCTGGCCGAAGCCGGCCGGCCGCTGGGACGCGCGGCGGTGATTGGTGAGCCCACCGGCCTTAAGCCCATCCGCTTGCACAAGGGCGTGATGATGGAGCGCATCGATATATTGGGGCGCAGCGGCCATTCATCAGACCCCACCCTTGGCCACAGCGCTCTGGAGGCCATGCATGCCGCCATGGGTGAGCTGATAGCCCTACGCCAGCAATGGCAGGTGGCGTACAATAACCCCCAATTTGGCGTGCCCCACCCCACCCTCAACCTGGGCTGCATCCATGGTGGAGACAACCCCAATCGCATTTGCGGGCAGTGTTCGTTGGAATTCGACCTGCGCCCGCTGCCGGGCATGGACCCCGCGCAACTGCGCGCCGCGATCCAGCAGAAACTGCGGCCAGTGGCCGAGCGCTACCAGGTGAAGATCGATTACGCGCCCCTGTTTGCCGAAGTGTCCCCCTTCGAGCAGGCTGCCGACGCCGAACTGGTACGGGTGGCCGAGCGGCTGACCGGCCACCGCGCGGAGGCTGTAGCGTTCGGCACCGAGGCGCCGTATTTTCAGAGGCTGGGCTGCGAAACCCTGGTGTTGGGCCCTGGTGATATCCGCTGCGCCCACCAGCCAGGGGAATACCTTGAATTGTCACGTTTGCAGCCTACGGTGCGTCTACTGCGTGAGTTGATTCAACATTACTGCCTGGGCCCGGCTTGAATAGCCGCGGCCTACCTACGTATTCCCGCCACAAGGAGCACGCGCGTGTCGCCAAGCCTGTTACGACGATAACCCACTTACCTCGTTGCATCGCGCTTTCGTCTTGAACTGCCACAGGCCCCTGTCTGATGCCCGAATACGTTAACTGGCTACGCCACGCTTCGCCTTATATCAATGCCCACCGCGACCGCACCTTTGTGGTGATGCTGCCCGGTGACGGGGTGGCGCACCCCAACTTTGGCAACATCGTGCATGACCTGGTGTTGCTGCACAGCCTGGGCGTGCGCCTGGTGCTGGTGCATGGTTCGCGCCCACAAATCGAAAGCCGCCTGGCCGCCCGCGGTATTCCCGCGCATTACCACAACGGCCTGCGCATTACCGATACGCCCACGCTCGAATGCGTGATCGACGCGGTCGGGCACCTGCGCATAGCCATCGAAGCTCGGTTGTCGATGGACATGGCCTCCTCGCCCATGCAGGGGGCGCGCTTGCGTGTGGTTGGCGGCAACTTGGTGACCGCCAAGCCCATCGGCGTGCTGGAAGGGATTGACTACCACCACACCGGTGAGGTGCGCCGCATCGATCGCAAAGGGATCAACCGCCTGCTCGATGAGCGTGCCATCGTGCTGTTGTCGCCGCTGGGCTACTCGCCCACTGGCGAGATTTTCAACATCGCCTGTGAAGACGTTGCCACCCGGGCGGCGGTGGACCTTGGCGCCGATAAGCTGCTGTTGTTCGGCGCCGAACCCGGCTTGCTCGACGCACAGGGCCGGCTGGTGCGTGAGATCAGCCCGTTGCAGGTGCCCGCACACCTGGAACGCCTGGGGCCCCATGAATACCAGGGCGAATTGCTCGATGCCGCGGCCCAGGCCTGCCGGGGCGGGGTTCCCCGTAGCCATATCGTCAGCTATGCCGAAGATGGTGCGCTGCTCAGTGAGCTGTTCACCCGCGCCGGTAACGGCACCCTGGTGGCCCAGGAGCAATTCGAGCGCGTGCGTGAAGCGAACATCGGCGATGTAGGCGGGCTGATCGAACTGATCAGCCCGCTTGAGGATCAGGGTATTTTGGTGCGCCGGTCGCGAGAAGTTCTGGAGCGGGAAATCGAACACTTCAGCGTGGTCGAGCGGGAGGGCATGATCATCGCCTGCGCCGCGCTGTACCCGATCGCCGATTCCGATGCGGGCGAACTGGCCTGCCTGGCAGTGAACCCTGAGTACCGCCATGGCGGCCGGGGCGACGAGTTACTCGAACGCATCGAAGAGCGCGCCAAGGCAGCGGGGCTGAACACCCTGTTCGTGCTCACGACCCGCACGGCGCACTGGTTCCGCGAGCGCGGGTTTATCCCCAGCGGGGTGGAACGGCTACCGGCGGCCCGGGCCTCGCTGTACAACTACCAACGCAATTCGAAAATATTCGAAAAAACGCTGGGCAACAGCGGCAAGCGTTGAAAACCCGCATGCCGCACAGCGATAGGCTCAATGGCTGATGGCCAAAATGCTGGCTTGGTAAGCTGCCACGAACAGGTCGAAATCGCCCACTTCTTCCTGCTCCATGGCGGCTTGCTTGGCGATGGATTCCCGCGCCTGCTGGTCGAAGCGCCGTTGCTCCTCGACGCTTAACGCTTGCCCACGCAAGTAATCGGCGTGGGCTTCGCTCTGGCGCAGGGAGAAGGCGATGAAGCCTTCCTTGTTCGCTTGCATGGCGGCCAACACCTGCGCCGAGGGCGTCAGGGTAGGGTCGGCAAGCTTGGCCTGTTGTGCGGCCAATGCCTGGGCATGGGCGCTTTCGCCGTTGGCACGGTCGAGCAGGGCGGCGATCGGGGCGATTCGCTCAAGCAATTCGCCCGCCCAGGCCTGCAAGCTGATGGCTTGGCCGTCGCGCTGCAGTTGCAAACCGGGGCGGCGGCCTTCCTTCACCACACTCAAAAAATTAGTGGTGCAGGCGTCACACTCGCTGCCTTGCAGCAGCGGGCTGGTTTCCAGCGCGCAGTACAGCAGGAAGGCATCGAGGAACTTGGCCTCGGCCAGGTCGACGCCGGTGGGCAGGAACGGGTTGATGTCCAGGCAGCGAACTTCGACGTACTGCACGCCTCGGGCATTCAAGGCCTGGATCGGCCGCTCGCCGGGGTAGGTCACGCGCTTGGGGCGGATGTTGGAGTAGTACTCGTTTTCAATCTGCAGGATGTTGGTATTGAGCTGCAGCCATTCGCCGTCTTTGTGAGTGCCGATTTCCTGGTACGGCGGGTAAGGCGTGGCCACGGCCTTGCGCAGGCTTTCGGTGTAGCTGGGTAGGTCGTTGTAGCAGGGGGTAAGGCCGGCTTGGGCATTGTTCTGGTAGCCCAGGTCGCTCATGCGCAGGCTGGTGGCATAGGGCAAGTACAGGGTGGTGGCATCGAAGGTGTCCAACTGATGCGCCCGCCCGCGCAAAAAGCCTGCGTCCAGCGCGGGTGAGGCGCCGAACAGGTACATCAATAACCAGCTGTAGCGGCGGAAATTACGGACCAAGCCGATATAGGCCGTGGATTGGTAATCCCGGTCGGTGCCGCTACCGCCCTCGGCGTCACGCAGCAAAGGCCACACCGCGTCGGGAATCGAGAAGTTATAGTGGATGCCAGCAATGCATTGCATGGTTTTGCCATAGCGCACCGCCAGGCCCTTGCGGTACACATGCTTGAGCTGGCCGATGTTCGACGTGCCATACCAGGCGATCGGAATATCTTCTTCGGCCGGCAGCACGCATGGCATCGACGGGCTCCACAGCAACTCGCTGCCCAGCCCGCTATAGGCGAAGCGGTGGATCGATTCCAGGCTTTGCAGCGTCGCCGCCGGGTCGGCCAGTGCTGGCGTGATGAACTCAAGCAGCGCTTCGGAATAGTCCGTGGTGAGCTGTTCATGGGTCAGCGCCGCCCCTAGCGCCTCGGGGTGCGGGGTCTGCGCCAGGCGCCCATCGGCCGTAACGCGCAGGCATTCGCGTTCGATACCGTGCAGGCACTGCGTGAGCAGGCTCAGGTTGGCAGGCTCGCCCAGCAAGTGCAGGCGGCGATTAAGAAGTTCGCTCAAGTCTTGTTCCTTCACGCATCGATCGCCCCGATATGGGGGGTGGATCGATCGGTTACAAGGGTATGCCCATTACCGGCGTGGTCGCCTGGTTCGGCTTGGCTGCCAGTGCGGTGTTTCAGGCGTTGGCTGCACGCTTTCGACAGTGCCTTTTGCTGCCAGGTGGTTGCCCCTCCTCGCCATAGCCCCGCTATAGCGCGTTATGGCGCCTTGCCCGACAGCGACACCCACACGTCAATGCGTGTGCGAACTTCTGAAACACCATACTGGCGCCTGTTGGCGCGACACTAACCCAACCTGGGGCGGTTCGGCTATAGAGCCGCGAAGGTGGCCTGGGCCTTGGCCATCAGTTTGTCGTTTTGCAGCACTTCGGCCTCGACCACCAGCGTGCGCCGCCCGGCATGGATCACCTTGGCCAGGCACACCACGTCGCCATCGGCCACGGCGCGGATATAGTTGATCTTGCATTCGAGCGTCACACTGGCCTTGTCGAAGCCATGGGACATGGAGCATGCCAAGCCCATGGCGACATCTACCAGGCTGAACATGGCGCCGCCATGCAACTTGCCCAGGCGGTTGCGCAGCGGTTCGGTAAGGGCCAGGCCAACCTCGGCCAGCCCCTCTTCGAGCCGCAGCACGCGGCAGCCCAATAACTGGCTGAATGGGCTTTGTACGTAGTCGTCGGGCAAGTCCATCAGCGTTTCTTCAGTTGTTTAGCATTGGCGAACAAGGCGGCCATCGCCCCGCTGGGCGGTGCCTTGGCCTCGTGCTTGCGCGGCTGGGCAGCACGGGGCGCCGCCGCCGGGCGCGAACCACGGGGGCCTTCGGTTTTCTCACCGGGGGTGTCACCCATGCGCATCGACAGCCCCACGCGTTTACGCGGGATATCCACTTCCATCACCTTGACCTTCACCACGTCACCGGCCTTGACCGCTTCGCGCGGGTCTTTCACGAACTTCTCGCTTAGCGCCGAAATATGCACCAAGCCGTCCTGGTGCACGCCGATATCGACGAACGCACCGAAGTTGGTAACGTTGGTGACCACCCCTTCGAGCACCATACCCGGTTGCAGGTCAGCCAGGCTTTCCACGCCTTCCTGGAACTCGGCGGTCTTGAATTCCGGGCGCGGGTCGCGGCCGGGTTTGTCGAGTTCCTGGAGTATGTCGGTCACGGTGGGCAGGCCGAACGTGTCGTCGGTGAATTTTTTCGGGTCCAGGCGTTTGAGAAAGCCGCTGTCGCCGATCAGCGAGCGCACGTCACGGCCAGTGTCTTGGGCGATACGCTGCACCAGCGGGTAAGCTTCGGGGTGAACGGCAGAGGCGTCCAGCGGGTTGTCACCGCTCATCACCCGCAAAAAGCCTGCGGCTTGCTCGAAGGTTTTTTCGCCCAGCCGGCTGACTTTTTTCAGCTCATCGCGGGTGCGGAAGGCGCCGTTGGCGTCGCGATGGGTGACGATGTTCTGCGCAAGGGTCGCATTCAGCCCGGAGATACGCGTCAGCAGCGCCACCGACGCGGTGTTCACGTCTACCCCCACGGCGTTCACGCAGTCTTCTACCACCGCGTCGAGGCTGCGCGCCAGTTGCAGTTGCGACACATCGTGTTGGTACTGGCCCACGCCGATGGATTTGGGGTCGATCTTCACCAACTCCGCCAGCGGGTCTTGCAGGCGCCGTGCAATCGACACCGCACCCCGTAATGTTACGTCCAGGTCGGGAAATTCCCGGGCTGCCAGCTCCGATGCCGAATAAACCGAGGCGCCCGCCTCAGACACCACCACCTTGGTCATTTTCAGGCCAGGGTATTTTTTGATCAGTTCCATCGCCAGCTTGTCGGTTTCGCGGCTGGCGGTGCCGTTGCCGATGGCGATCAGGTCGACCGCATGCTTGGCGCACAACGCGGCGAGCACGGCGATGGTCTGGTCCCATTGGTTCTTCGGCGCATGGGGGTATACGGTGGCGGTGTCGAGCACTTTACCGGTCGCATCGACCACCGCCACCTTGCAGCCGGTGCGCAGGCCCGGGTCCAGCCCGAGCGTGGCATGCGGGCCGGCCGGGGCGGCCAGCAGCAGGTCATTGAGGTTGCGCGCGAACACGCTGATCGCCTCGCCCTCGGCGCCTTCGCGCAGTTCGCCGAACAGGTCGTTTTCAAGGCTGGTGTAAAGCTTGACCTTCCATGTCCAGCGCACCACTTCGGCCAGCCATTTGTCGGCGGGGCGGTTTTGGTTCTTGAGTCCGAAGCGCTCGGCGATCATCAGTTCGCATGGGTGCAGGGTACCGGGCTGTTCGTCGCCCACTTTGAGCACAGCGCTCAACACACCCTCGTTGCGCCCCCGGAAGATCGCCAGTGCGCGGTGCGACGGCATGCTCTTGAGCGCTTCGTCGTGTTCGAAGTAATCGCGGAACTTGGCCCCCTCGACCTCTTTGCCGGCGACCAGGCGCGCGCTCAGCGTGGCTTCCTGCTTGAGGAAACCCCGTAGTTTCTCCAGCAACGTGGCGTCTTCGGCGAAGCGCTCCATCAAGATGTACTTGGCGCCTTCGAGCACCGCCTTGGTATCGGCGAAGCCTTTTTCAGCGTCTACGAACCGCGCCGCTTCTTGCTCCGGGGCCAGCATGGGGTCGCCCAGCAAGCCGTCGGCCAGCTCGCCGAGGCCGGCCTCCAGGGCGATTTGGCCCTTGGTGCGGCGTTTTTGCTTATACGGCAGGTAGAGGTCTTCGAGGCGGGTCTTGGTCTCGGCCAGTTTGATTTCGCGGGCCAACTCCGGGGTCAGCTTGCCTTGCTCTTCGATGCTGGCCAGGATGCTGGCACGGCGTTCATCGAGCTCGCGCAGGTAGCGCAAGCGCTCTTCGAGGTGGCGTAACTGGGTGTCATCGAGGCTGCCGGTGACTTCTTTGCGGTAACGCGCGATGAAAGGCACCGTGGAACCTTCGTCGAGTAGGGCCACCGCCGCTTCGACCTGCTGGGGGCGAACGCCGAGTTCCTCGGCGATGCGGCTGTTGATGCTTTCCATAAAACCACCTGCAAACGTTTGGGGCCGGGCCATGAAGCGGCCTGGCAGGCACATTCCGGGCGCTGCCCGAGCTCGAAAAGGCCGCATTATAACCAGCCGAACGCTGTGTGGGTCAGACGTGTGGGCGAACGTGCTGAGCGGGCGGGCTGCCGAGCGGTGAAAAATCTGCTAACAATGCTTGCAGCACGGGCATGAGCGAGCAGGTCATAATACGCCCCGCCCCTAACCAGGAGTTTTTCATGAGTAGCACTGCCTCAACACCTGAAGGCGAAAAAATTCTTATCGTCGATGACGACCCGGGGTTGAGCCGCCTGCTGGAGCGTTTCTTCGTAAGCAAGGGGTATCGCGCGCGCGCCGTCCCCAATGCCGAGCAAATGGACCGCCTGCTGGGCCGTGAAGTATTCAACCTCGTGGTGCTCGACCTCATGCTGCCAGGCGAAGACGGCCTGTCCGCTTGCCGTCGGCTGCGCGCGGCCAACAACCAGGTACCGATCATCATGCTCACCGCCAAGGGCGACGAGTTGAGCCGTATCCGGGGCCTGGAACTCGGCGCGGACGACTACCTGGCCAAGCCTTTCAACCCCGACGAGTTGATGGCGCGGGTCAAAGCCGTGCTGCGCCGCCAGCAAGTGCCGGTGCCAGGGGCACCGGGCAGCACGGATGAAGTCGTGACCTTCGGTGATTATGAGCTGTCGCTGGCCACCCGCGAGCTTACCCGCGGCGACAAGAAGCACATGCTGACCACCGGGGAATTCGCCGTGCTCAAGGCACTGGTGATGCACGCCCGCGAGCCGCTCACCCGTGACAAGCTGATGAGCCTGGCGCGTGGCCGGGAGTGGGACGCCCTGGAGCGCTCCATCGATGTGCAGATTTCCCGCTTGCGGCGCATGATCGAACCCGATCCGGCCAAGCCGCGCTACATTCAAACAGTATGGGGTGTGGGCTATGTATTCGTGCCGGACGGCAACGCCGGCAAGTAAGTGTTCAGGGCGGCACGTGACCTGCCCGTCGTCGGCCATTGTGCCAGCGACGGGCAGGTCGTTTTTGCGCCCACCATTTGATGACCCTTTATGAAAGCGCCGCTCTGGTTCCCCCAAAGCTTCTTTGCCCGCACCCTGTGGCTGGTGCTGATCGCCGTTCTGTTTTCCAAGGCCTTGACGCTTGTCTACCTCTTGATGAATGAAGACGTGCTGGTCGACCGCCAATACAGCCACGGTGTGGGCCTGACCCTTCGCGCGTACTGGGCGGCGGACGAAGCGAACCGTGAAAAAATCGCCTCGGCGGCTGGGCTTATTCGGGTAGCCGGCAACGCTGTGCCACAGGGCGAGCAGCACTGGCCCTACAGCGAAATCTACCAGCGCCAGATGCAGGCCGAGTTGGGCGAAGATACCGAAGTGCGCCTGCGGGTGCATGTGCCCCCGGCGTTATGGGTGCGCGCGCCGAGCCTGGGCCCCGATTGGATGAAGGTGCCGTTGTATCCGCACCCACTGCGTGGGCAAAAAATCTGGAGTGTGTTGGGGTGGTTCCTGGCCATCGGCGTGCTGTCCACGCTGTCGGCCTGGATATTCGTAAGCCAACTGATCCACCCGCTCAAACTATTGGTCACCGCCGCACGCGAGCTGGGCAAGGGCCGCAGTGTGCGCTTGCCTACCAGCGACCAGCCCAGCGAAATGCTCGAGGTATACAGCGCCTTCAACCAGATGGCCGAAGACGTCGAGCAGGCCGGGCGCGAGCGTGAACTGATGCTGGCGGGGGTATCGCACGACCTGCGCACACCACTGACCCGTTTGCGCCTGTCGCTCGCGCTGATCGGCAGCCAAAACGAATTCACCGATGACATGGTGCGCGATATCGAAGACATGGACGCGATTCTCGATCAGTTCATGGCGTTCATGCGTGATGGCCGCGACGAAACCCTCGATGAAGCAGACCTGGGCGCCTTGGTACGGGAAACCGTCGCGCCGTTCAACCAGGCCAAGCAACAGGTGGCGTTGGTACTCGAGCCGATGCCGCCGGTGCCGCTGCGGCGGGTGGCGATCAAACGCCTGCTCACCAACCTGATCGACAATGCCCTGTATCACGGCGGCGAGGCGGTAGAAGTGCACGCGCATGTGGCAGGCGACTCCGGCGCCCCCTATGTGGTGCTCAGCGTACTTGACCGGGGCGAGGGCTTGGCCGACGAGGAGTTGCAAAGCATCTTCAACCCCTTTACCCGTGGCGACCGTGCGCGCAGCAAGGGAACCGGGCTCGGGCTTGCGATCGTCAAGCGCATTGCCGCCATGCATGGCGGCAATGTGGAACTGCGCAACCGCGAGGGCGGGGGCTTGGAGGCGCGGGTGCGCTTACCCTTGACGCTGATGCTGCCGCGGGATGCGATATAGCCGCTGCCTCAGGCGTGCAGCCGGGTTGCCGTTACCCCTTGCCCTTGGTACGCGTAAGGTTTGGCCCGCTGTTCTTCTCAAGGTGTTCGATGATGATCGAGGCAACGTTCTTGCCGGTGGTTTCTTCGATGCCTTCCAGGCCTGGTGAGGAATTCACCTCCATCACCAGCGCGCCATGATTGGAGCGCAGGATATCCACCCCGGCCACCGACAAGCCCATCACTTTGGCCGCACGGATGGCGGTAACGCGCTCTTCGGGGGTGATTTTGATCAGGCTGGCGGTGCCGCCGCGGTGCAGGTTGGAGCGGAACTCGCCGGGCTTGGCCTGGCGCTTCATGGCCGCGATGACTTTGTCACCCACTACGAAGCAGCGGATGTCCGCACCGCCAGCCTCCTTGATGTATTCCTGCACCATGATGTTTTGCTTCAGGCCCATGAACGCCTCGATTACCGATTCGGCCGCCTTGGTGGTTTCGCACAGCACCACGCCGATGCCCTGGGTGCCTTCGAGCACCTTGATTACCAACGGTGCGCCATTGACCATGCGGATCAGGTCCGGGATGTCGTCCGGGGAATGGGCGAAGCCGGTGACCGGCAGGCCCAAGCCCCGCCGCGAGAGCAGTTGCAGCGAGCGCAGCTTGTCGCGTGAGCGGGCGATGGCCACTGATTCGTTCAGCGGATACACGCCCATCATCTCGAATTGGCGCAGCACGGCGCAGCCGTAAAACGTGACAGACGCGCCGATACGCGGGATGACCGCATCGAACCCCGCCAACGGTTTGCCGCGGTAGTGGATTTGCGGGTTGTGGCTGGCGATGTTCATGTAGGCGCGCAGCGTATCGACCACGACCATTTCGTGACCGCGTTGCTCGCCGGCTTCGACCAGGCGGCGTGTGGAATACAGACGCGGGTTTCGCGAAAGTACGGCTATCTTCATGCAACACCTGTGGTGGAGGGTATGGTTACCGGAAACTCCGGCTTGTTTTGTACATACGTGGCGCCCGGGTCTACCACCCATTGGCCGGCCACCAGGGCCTTGGAGCCGAGCAGCAGGCGATAGCGCATGGCCTTGCGGCAGGCGAGGGTGAATTCCACGTGCCAAACCCGGCCGCCTAGCGCCAAGGGCGTGCAGATGGTGTAGCGCACTTGGGCATGGCCGTTGGAGCTCTTGATGGTTTTCATCGCTACCAGCGGCGCCTCGCAGCGGCGGTGGCGCAACTGCACCACCGAGCCCAGGTGGGCGTTGAAGCGCACCCAACCTTCGCCATTGCGCTCGAACGGTTCGATTTCCGTGGCATGCAGGCTGGAGGTACTGGCGCCGGTATCGATTTTGGCCCGTAGGCCGGCGACACCCAACTCGGGTAGCGCCACCCATTCGCGAAGGCCGATCACTGAAAGGTGGTCGAAGGTTTTCAATGCGTTCAGTTGCCTAAGGGTTGAAATTGGCAAGGGCGATACTTGCACAGGGTAGACCGCGCGCAGATACGTTTGGCTGCGTCGCCGTAACTGGGCTGAACTGTAAACGTAACCTGGGTGTGATTGCATCCACCGGCGAGGGTAGTAGAGTGCGGTTATGTTTCAAGATGAGGTGTCGCTGTGCCCAACCTAGTTGCAGAAGATGACAAGGTCCGCCTGGATAAATGGCTATGGGCGGCAAGGTTCTACAAAACCCGCGCGCTGGCCAAGGCCGCGATAGAAAGCGGTAAGGTCCACCACCGCGGCGAGCGCTGCAAGCCCAGCAAAGAGCCGCGCATTGGCGACGAGTATCAGGTCCGCGCAGGCTTTGACCAGCGCACGGTGGTGGTCAAGGCATTGTCGGCGGTACGCCGGGGCGCACCGCAGGCCCAGGCGCTGTATGAAGAAACCGCCAGCAGCGTGGCCCGCCGCGAGCAAGCGGCGGCCCTGCGCAAGGCCGGCGCCGTCGGTATCGAAACCGACGGCCGGCCCACCAAGAAGCAGCGCCGCCAGTTGCTCGGGCTGCACCGCGGCTAGCCGCCTTCGCTCAGGCGCTGACCACGCTGAGGCGGTTGATCAACGGCACCCGTTGCAATAGCCGAAACACGGGTGCTGTTACGCGCGTCAGCCACTGGCTGGCATGGGCCACGAACGGTGTGTAATACCCCCAACCCAACGCCAGCAGGGCCATCAACAAGCCGCCGATGTAGTCGTCCTGTGCCCAGTGCGCGCCGGCGACCAACCGCGGCATGCTGAACAGCACGGCCAAGGCCCAGGCCACGACCACCGGCCCAGCTCGCCGGGCCGAAACGCTGATGTACATGGCCCAAATCAACAGCACCGAGGCATGGTCGCCGGGGAAGCTGTTGCTTGATTGGTCCTTGAGTTGCCAGGTTTTGTCCAAGTGCGGGTACCAGTCGCTCAGGTGCACCGCATCGGGCACCATCATCGACACGCTGTCATGCTGCCAGCCCAGGCCGTCGCACAGTTTGGAAAACAGTGTGCGCACCGCCACCAGCAGCAATAGCACCGCTACGAAGCCCCAAAACCCCTGGCGAAGCTGCGCAGCTTCGAACGCCCAGCCACCTCGGATCAATAAAAACAGTAGAATGAGGCCTACCACCGCGTCGAAGGGGCGCAGGCTGCCCGCGGTCCAGATGTACCGCCACGCGGCATTGCTGGCCAAGGGTTGGTTCAGCAAGCGGTAGAAACCTTCGTCAAAGGCTGCCATAAGGTTGTGTGTTGTGGGCCATAGCCACAAACACAGCAGCGCCAAGGCAGCAATGTTGCAGAAAATAAGACCGCTGGCGTTCCACCTTGCTTGGAACGGTCCCGGTTTGTTCATAAGATACCTCTGTGGTGGCAGTTTCAAGCGGCACGCTGATAGGCCGCCAAGCAGTGTTTTTATTTCTATTGGTATCTATTTTGTCATCTTTTTACGATTCCAGAACCTATGTCACATTCTTTGCCTTCTGACTTTTCCCAACGTTTCATCTTCGACAACGCCGACGTGCGTGGCGAGCTGGTGGAACTGGCTGGTAGCTATGCCGAAGTGCTGGCGCGCCACCCGTACCCCGAGCCGGTCGCGCGCTTGTTGGGCGAGTTCATGGCCGCGGCGGCGCTGCTGGTGGGCACGCTCAAGTTCGACGGGCTGCTGGTGCTACAGGCGCGCTCCGACGGGCCGATACCGCTGCTGATGATAGAGTGCTCCAGCGAACGCGAAATCCGCGGGTTGGCGCGCTATAACGGCGAGCAACTGGCGGGCGCTACGCAGTTGGGCGAGTTGATGCCCGGCGGCACCCTGGCAATGACCATAGACCCGCGCCGGGGCAAGCGTTACCAAGGCATCGTCGAGCTCGATGGGCAAACCCTTGCCGAGTGCTTCGATAACTACTTTTCGCAATCGGAACAGTTGGGCACCCGTTTCTGGCTGCAGGCCGATGGCGAGCAAGCCCGTGGTTTGCTGCTACAACAGTTGCCGGCCGAGCAACAGCGCGACGATGATGAGCGCGCGAACCACTGGCAGCATGTGCTGGCATTGGCCGAAACGCTCACCGGCGCGGAACTGCTGGGCCTGGACAACGAAACCCTGTTGCACCGGCTGTATCACGAAGAGGCTGTGCGCCTGTTCGAAGAGCAGCCGCTGCATTTTCAGTGCAGTTGCTCGCGGGAGCGCTCCGCGCGGGCGTTGGCCAGCCTCGGTGAGGAAGATGCGTTGCGGTTGGTCGAAGAGCAGGGCGGCCAGGTCGAAATCGACTGCCAGTTCTGCAACGAACGTTATCTTTATGATCAGAATGATGTAGCGCAACTGTTTGCCGGAGGTGGGGTCGAAGCTCCGTCAGAGACCCGTCACTGAAGCGTTTTACCACTGCCAAGTGAGCGTGAAAGCGCCGGAATAGCGCCATTGTCGACCGGAGGGCTCTACTTTTCTCGGGCGTTTCTGGCATAATCCGGCCCATTTTCAGCTGTAGTAGGTTTGTATTTTCTACTACAAAACGTTTGAAACACTCGGCCCGAGCGCCGACGGGGATTCACATGACGCAAGCCAAAAACGCCGTGTATACCGACATCAGCACCGCTCAACTGGTTGAAGAAGCCATTCGCCGTGGTGAAGGTGAGCTTGCCGCCAATGGCTCGCTGGTTGTGAAGACAGGCCATCGTACCGGCCGTTCGCCGGTCGATCGCTTTATCGTTGAAGAAGCTTCCAGCGAGGATCAAATCGCTTGGGGCCCGATCAACCGTAAGTTCCCGGCCGACAAGTTCGCTGCCCTGTGGGCCCGTGTCGAAGCCTATGTCGGCGAGCGTGACCATTTCGTTTCCCACGTCCACGTAGGTTCTGACGAACAGCACTACCTGGCCGTGCAGATGACCACCGAAACCGCCTGGCATAACCTGTTCGGCCGTTGCCTGTTCATCAACCCCGAGCACTACAACCCGTCGGGCAAGGCGCAATGGCAGATCCTCAACGCGCCGTGGTTCGTGTGCGAGCCGGAGCGCGATGGCACCCATTCCGACGGTTGCGTGATCATCAACTTCGCCGCCAAGAAGGTGCTGATCGCCGGCATGCGGTATGCCGGTGAAATGAAAAAAGCCATGTTCTCGGTGCAGAACTACCTGCTGCCAGCCGAAGGTGTGTTGCCGATGCATTGCGCCGCCAACATGGGCGAAGACGGTGACGTGACCCTGTTCTTCGGCTTGTCCGGCACCGGTAAAACCACCCTGTCGGCCGACGAAAGCCGTTACCTGATCGGTGACGACGAGCATGGTTGGGGCGACGGTGTGGTGTTCAATATCGAAGGCGGTTGCTATGCCAAGTGCATCGACCTGACCGAGAAGAACGAGCCGGTGATCTGGAAGGCCATCCAGTTCGGTGCGGTGCTGGAGAACGTGGTACTCAACGCCGAAACCCGCCTACCCGATTACACCGACGACAGCCTGACCCAGAACAGCCGTGCCGCTTACCCGCGCGAGTTGATCGAAAAGCGCGCGCCGAAGAACCTCGGCGGCGAGCCTAACGCGGTGATCTTCCTCACCTGTGACCTGACCGGCGTATTGCCGCCAGTGTCGATCCTCAGCGAAGAACAAGCCGCCTACCACTTTTTGTCGGGTTACACCGCGCTGGTGGGCTCCACCGAAATGGGTTCGGGCAGCGGCATCAAGTCGACCTTCTCCACCTGCTTCGGCGCGCCGTTCTTCCCGCGCCCCGCCGGTGTGTACGCTGAGCTGCTAATCAAGCGTATCCGCCAGTTCGGCTCGAAGGTGTACCTGGTGAACACCGGCTGGACCGGCGGTGGCTACGGTGTGGGCAAGCGCTTCAGCATCCCCACCACTCGGGGGGTGATCGCGGCGATCCAAAGCGGCGCGCTGGTCGATGTGGCAACCGAGCACCTCGACATCGTGAACCTGGATGTGCCCACGGCGGTCCCGGGCGTCGATACTGGCCTGCTCAACCCGCGCAACACCTGGGCCGATGGCGCCTCCTACGATGAAGCCGCCAAAGGGTTGGCAAGCTTGTTCATCGAAAACTTCAAGAAATTCGAAGTTTCCGACGCCATCCGTAACGCCGGCCCCGCGCTGTAACGTGCCGTGGCATTGCCGCAAATGGGCTAAAAAGGGCGCTTAGCGCCTGAGCAACCCGTCAAAAAGCCGCCTTTGGCGGCTTTTTGCTGTTCGGGATTCTGGCGAATCCCTGAAGCACAATGCTATTCAGATGATCCGCGCACTTTCGCTGGCCCGCTCCACGCGAATGGCCACGAACTTGGACGTGGGTGTATGGCTGCCGGCACCCACGCTCTCCAAGGGCACCAAGGGGTTGGTTTCCGGGTAATAGGCCGCTGCCTGGCCGGCGGGAATGTCGTAGGCCAGCAGCGTGAAGCCCTTCACCCGCCGCTCGCGGCCGTCTTCCCATACCGACACCACGTCGACCTTCTGCCCAGGCTGGAAGCCAAGCCGAATGATATCCGCCTCGTTGGCGAACACCACGTCGCGTTGGCCGCGAACCCCGCGGTAGCGGTCGTCCAGGCCATAAATGGTGGTGTTGTACTGGTCATGCGAGCGCATGGTCTGCAAGATCAAGTCGGGCGCCTTGCCCGCGGCATGCACCTTTTCGTGCAGCAGGTCGCTGGGCAAGGGGTTGGGCTTGAAGTTCGCCCGCCCGCTGGGGGTGTTCCAGCGCCGTGCCGCAGCGCTGTTGCCCAGGTAGAACCCCCCGGGGTTGTTAACTTTTTGGTTGAAGTCGGTGAAGCCGGGAATGGTGTCGGCGATCAGCTCGCGAATGCGGTTGTAATCGGCGATCAGCCATTCCCACGCCACCGGGCGCTCGCCCAAAGTGGCTTGGGCGATGCCGGCAACGATGGCCGGTTCCGAGCGCATCTGCTCGGAAATAGGCCGCAACTGGCCGAACGAGGCATGCACCATGCTGAACGAGTCTTCCACGGTCACCGCCTGCGGGCCACCGGCTTGCAGGTCGATGTCGGTGCGGCCCAGGCACGGCAGAATCAACGCCGCTTTGCCGTGGATCAGGTGGCTACGGTTAAGCTTGGTGCTGATCTGTACCGTAAGCTCGCAGTTGCGCAGCGCCTCAGCGGTGCGCGGGCTGTCTGGCGTGGCTTGAACGAAGTTACCGCCCAGGGCCACGAACACCTTGGCCCGGCCCTCAAGCATCGCATGGATGGCCTCGACCACGTTGTGACCGCTGCCGCGTGGTACTTGGAAGTCGAAGCGTTTTTCCAGGGCTTCGAGCAAAAACGCCGGCGGGCGTTCGTTGATGCCCATGGTGCGGTCGCCCTGCACGTTGCTGTGGCCGCGCACTGGGCACAGGCCGGCGCCAGGGGCGCCGATGTTGCCGCGCAGCAACATGATGTTGGCAATTTCCTGGATGGTCGGCACCGAATGGCGGTGCTGGGTGATCCCCATCGCCCAGCACATGATTACCCGCTGGGCGCTGGCATACATGCGTGCGGCTTGCTCGATTTCATACAACGGCAGGCCCGACTGCTCGACGATCTGCGTCCACGGCGTGGCATCGACCACGGCCAGGTATTCTTCCACCGTGGCGGTATGGGCGTTGAGAAATTCATGGTCGAACACCGCCGGCTCGCCGTTGGCCTGTGCTTCACGCTCCCACTGCAGCAGGAATTTGGCCATGCCGCGCACGATCGCCATATCGCCGCCCAGGGCAGGGCGAAAGTACGCCGTGTTGGTGGGGCGGTTGCCGTTGGTGAGCATCTCGATAGGGTGCTGCGGGTGTTGGAACCGCTCCAGGCCCCGCTCTTTGAGCGGGTTGATGCATACCACCTGGGCGCCACGCTCGACTGCTTCGCGAAGCGGTTCGAGCATGCGGGGGTGGTTGGTGCCAGGGTTCTGGCCCCACACGAAGATCGCATCGGCATGTTCGAAGTCGGCGAAGGTCACGGTGCCCTTGCCCACACCGACACTCTGCGCCAACGCCACGCCACTGGCTTCATGGCACATGTTCGAGCAGTCGGGGAAGTTATTGGTGCCGAAGGCGCGCACGAACAGTTGGTACAGGTAAGCGGCTTCGTTGCTGGCGCGGCCAGAGGTGTAGAACTCGGCCTGGTCGGGGCTCTCCAGCCCGTTGAGGTGGCGCGCTATCAGGGCGAAGGCGTCATCCCAGCTTACCGGTTTGTAGCGGTCGCTTTGGGCGTCGTACATCATCGGGTGCGTGAGGCGGCCCTGGTACTCAAGCCAGTAATCGCTTTGTTCAAGCAACGAGCTCACGCTGTGGCGGGCGAAGAAGGCCGGGTCTACCCGGCGCTTGGTGGCCTCCCAGTTCACCGCCTTGGCGCCGTTCTCACAGAACTTCACCATGCCGCTTTCCGGTGAGTCGCCCCAGGCGCACCCCGGGCAGTCGAAACCGCCATTCTGGTTGGTCTTGAGCATGGTGCGGATGTTTTTCAGTGCATTACCGCTACCCAGCCATGCCCGCGTCACGCTCTGTAGCGCGCCCCAGCCGGCGGCTGCGCCGCTGTACGGCTTGAAGCGTGGGGCCGAGGCCGGTGCGGTTTTCTCGAGGTTTTCGGTGCTCATGCGTGCTTCTCCAACGCGGGGCTGTACACCCGCGGCGCACTGTGATGCGGCAGATGAATAAGGTTGAGGTGGTGTTGGCGTGCCCACTGCACGGCAAGGCCGGTGGGGGAAGACAAGCTGACCAGGGTCTGCAGGCCGGCGCGCAGGGCCTTTTGGATCAGCTCCAGGCTGCAGCGGCTAGTGACCACGGCCAGGCCGCCGGTGGTGTCTATGGCCTGGCGCGCCAGCGCGCCAATGAGTTTGTCCAGCGCGTTATGCCGGCCGATGTCTTCGCGGCCCAGTTGTAAAGTGCCGTGGCGGTCCATGAACAGCGCGGCATGTACCGCGCCGCAATGCTGGCCCAAGGGTTGGAATTCACCGATGCGCTGGCGTAACCCGTTCAGCCACTGCGCCGACGGCAATGGCGAGGCCGGCAAGGTGGGCAGCTCTGGCAACGCCTGCTCCATGGCCTCTACGCCGCATAGCCCGCAGCCGCTGGTGCCGGCCATTTGCCGGCGGTGGTCTTTCAGCGCCCAGAAGGCGCGGCTGGAAATCTCCACCTCGGCTTGCTGCGAAGCACCACAACCGCTGAGGCGAACGTCGTAGATGTCGCTGGCGTTCGGCACGATGCCGCTGCCGATACTGAACCCCACCACGAAATCTTCGAGGTCGGTGGGGCTGACCAACATCACTGCCTGGCTGATGCCATTGAACGCGATGGCCAAAGCCACTTCATCGGCCAGCACGGTGCTGGCCGCGGCCTCTCGTTCCTGGGGCTCCAGGGCGCAGAAAGCATATTCATGGCTGGCCGCGGGGGCCTGCGCAGGGGCAGGCACTACCAGGGCCGGGCGCTTGGCATTCATGGGTATTGCACCGGCAGTTCAATACATTCAGCCTATGCTTGAATGCCGTGGGCGTCTAATCGCTAGTTCCGATTCGCTGATAGAGCGCGTCGATCATTCCAGGTCGATCATTCCAAAGTGCTTTGGCAAAAGGCGAAGCAGGCTTCAGCCAGGGCCGAGCGCGGCGCACTGCGGCGCATGATCAAACCCAGGCTGGCCAAGGTATGGGCTTGTGCCAGTGGTTGCAGGCGCAGGTGCTCGGTCAGCGCCTCCAGGCCACCGTCCAGCGGCATGATCGCGCAGCATAAGCCGCCATGCACCGCTTGTAGCAACTGATGAACAGCGTCGGTTTGGATCAGTGGCTTCGGCGCCAAACCACGGCTATGAAAGGCATGGTCGATCGATTGGCGAAAATGCATGCCCGTGGTCAACATACCCAACGGCAGTTGGGCCACCGCCTCCCAACTCAGCGATGAGTCCCCGAAATCGAAATGCCGCTCGTCGTACAGCAGGCCCAGCCGGGTTTGGCACAGCGGCAATGCCTCGAAGCGTTCACGGTCGAGTTTATCCAGGAACGAAACCCCCAGGTCGATTTGGTTGCTGGCCAAGTGCTCGAAGATTTGTTCCGAGCTCAGTGCACTCAGTTCAAAGCGCAGTTCTGGGTGCAACGCATGCAGGCCGCTGAGCAGCGGCACCGGGTCGAAGCTCGACAGCGGCACCACCCCCAAGCGCAGCGTACCGACTAGGTGGCCCCGGCATGCCGCGGCTTCGGCCTGCAGGCCATCGTAAGCGGCCAGTACCGTGCGCGCCCAGGCCAGCACCCGTTCGCCCGGGGCGGTGAACCCCTCGAAGCGCTGGCCGCGCACCACCAGCGGCAATTCGAGCTCCTCTTCCAGGTTGCGCAAGCGCATCGACAGCGTGGGCTGGGTGATGTGGCAGCGCGCGGCGGCCTGGCCGAAATGGCGGGTTTCATCCAGCGCGATCAGGAACCTGAGTTGTTTGATATCCATCGGCGCTCCGGCCCGGTTGTAAGAAGGGCGATTGTAACGGCATCAGGGGTGTTCCAAGCCGCTGATCAATGCCGGGTAGCCGTCCACCGCGTCGAACTCTTCAGTGTTTTTGTCGGGTTTGCGGCTGTCTGGCGCCTTTACCGCCAGCAGGTGGCGAATACCAAACGCGCGCGCACTGCGTAGGATTGGCAGGGTGTCGTCAATGAACAGGGCGGTAGCGGGGTTGAAGGCGATGTCGGCGCGCAGGGCCTGCCAAAAGCTTTGGCTTTCTTTCGGGTGGCCATACTCATGGGCGCTGATCAACCGTTCGAACCACGGGGCCAATGCCACTTTCTCCAGCTTCAGGCTCAATACGTCGGGGTGGGCGTTGGTGATCAGCACCACGCGCTTGCCGGCCTGGCGCAGCGCTTCGAGAAAGGCCAACGCGCCGGGGCGGGCCTGGATGCGCTCGGCGGTCTCGCGCTTGAGTTCGCGGATCGGCAAGCCCAGTTCGCGCGACCAGAAATCCAGGCAATACCAGTTGAGGGTCCCGGCATGGCTGTCGTACAACCTGCCCATGGCCGCCTCGGCGGCCTCGCGGGATACGCCGCGCAGCTCGGCATAACGCTGGGGCAGGTGGTCGAGCCAAAAGTGGTTGTCGTAGTGCAGGTCGAGCAGTGTGCCGTCCATGTCGAGTAACACGGTGTCGATTTTTGACCAGTCAAGCGCGGCCATGGTTGCGGTCCTTGGCAGGTGAAAAGGCGATAGCCCATGTATAGTAACCCGTTCATGCCCAGGAGCTGCCCTATGCGCCAGAAACCTACCGTACTTGCCCGCGAGATCGTTGCCAGCAGCCGGATATTCCGCGTCGAGCAGGTGCAACTGCGCTTCAGCAACGGCGTGGAGCGGGTATACGAACGGCTGGTGGGGCGTGGCACCGGGCACGGCGCGGTGATGATCGTGGCCATGCTCGACGATGAGCACGCGGTGTTGATCGAAGAATACTGCGGCGGCACCGACACCTATGAGTTGTCGCTGCCCAAGGGGCTGATCGAGCCCGGCGAAGACATCCTCGCCGCCGCCGATCGCGAACTCAAGGAAGAGGCCGGCTACGGGGCGCGGCAACTGGAACACCTCACCGAGCTGTCGCTCAACCCTGGTTACATGAGCCAGAAGATCCAGGTGGTGCTGGCCACCGACCTGTACGAAGAGCGCCTGGAAGGCGACGAGCCCGAGCCGATGGGGTTGGACAAAATCAACCTGCGCGAACTGGCCAGCCTCGCGCAGAACAGCCAGTTCACCGAAGGCCGCGCGCTGGCGGCGTTGTACCTGGTGCGTGACCTGCTTACCCAGCGTGGGGTGTTCGTACCATGATCAAGGCACATCCCTGGCTGCCCGGGGTGGTTGAGCTGGTGGCCGCTGCCGGGCGCGCCATCGTACCGTTCTGGCGCGCCGGGGTCGAGGTGAAGGCCAAGCCCGACGATTCGCCGGTCACCGCCGCGGACCTGGCCGCCCACCATGTGATCGTCGAGGGTTTGCGCGCGCTGGCGCCGCAGGTTCCAGTGCTGTCCGAAGAAGACGCCGACATCCCGCTGGCCGAGCGCAGCCAGTGGCACCGCTGGTGGTTGGTCGACCCCCTCGATGGCACCAAGGAGTTCATCAGCGGCAGTGACGAATTCACCGTCAACATCGCGTTGATCGAAGCGGGCAGGGTGGTGTTCGGTGTGGTCGGCATGCCCACCACACAGCGCTGCTGGTTCGGTGGCGCAGGGCTCGGCGCTTGGCGCATGGAGGCAGGGCAAGCGCCCGTGGCCATTGCCACCCGCCCGCAGCCGCCCACGGGCGAGCCATTCACGGTGGTTGCCAGCCGCCGGCACTCCAGTGAGCGGCAGGAGCGCCTGCTGGCGGGCCTCGGCCAGCAAGTGGGTGAGTTGGCCTTGGCCAATATCGGCAGTTCGCTGAAGTTCTGCCTGGTGGCCGAAGGCAGTGCCGATTGCTACCCGCGCCTGGCGCCTACTTCGCAGTGGGACACCGCCGCCGCCCAAGGCGTGCTCGAAGGGGCCGGCGGTGAGGTGCTGGCGCTGGATGGCTCGGCCTTCACCTACCCGGCGCGGGAAAACCTACTCAACGAGTATTTCCTGGCGCTGCCGGCGGGCGCGCCATGGAAGCCCGCGCTGGTGGCATTGGCGCAAGGCTAGTGTGGTGTTTCAGCAGTTCGCACGAGAATTGACGCGTGAATGTTGTTGTCGGGCAAGGCGTCGTGCCGCGTCATGGCAGGGCTATGGCGGGGCGCGGCAATGCAGCGCGGCAGCAAAAGGCACCGTCAACATTGTGCAGCCAATGTCTGGAGCACACTTTAGGCGGGCTCAGCGGTGCAGCACGTATTGCCCAGTAAACCGCACCGCGGCCTGGGTTTCGCCTGCTTCGCGCAGGTACGTCTGCAACTCGATGCGTGCCCGGCCATGGCGCCGCCAGGTTTTAAGAAACCGCTGCCACACGGCAGCCTCCGGCGCCGGGCAAATGGCCTGGGCGTCGCCGCGCACCGGCAACGGGTATTCGATATGGCCATCCTGGATCACCACATGCCCACCGGTTTCGCCGGCCTCGCTCAGCGCCAGGTGTAGCCAGCCCCACCCCGCCAACACCGCGCCGCAGTAAAGGCTGCCGCCGAACTGGGTGTGTTGGTGGTTAACGTTGGGTGCCAGTGGCAGGCCGAGGGTCAGGCATTGCCCTTCCCAGGCCAATACCCGCAAGCCCATGTCACGGGTGAGTGGTATGTCGTGGTGCAATAACGCTTCGAGGTCCATCGCCAATGCCTTAGGGTCGGTACTCATCTGAATCGTCGCCGGCCGCGAAATGCAGGCCGTGCTTGCGAAGTTTGTCGTGCAGGGTTTTGCGCGGCATGCCCAATGCTTCGGCCAGGCTGCGCAGCGACGTATGCGGTTTGGCCATTTCGTCGACAATCAAGCTGCGCTCGAAGCGCTCGACCTGCTCTGCCAAGCTGCCCCCCACCACAGCGCTGGAGGCGGTGCCCTCGGCGGGCGGCAATGGGTTGTCCAGTGCCAGCTCCAGCCCCAGGGCGAAACGCTCGGCGGCGTTCTGCAACTCGCGCACGTTACCTGGCCAGGCATGGCGCATCAATTGCACCCGCGGCGCCGAGGGTAACGCCTGGCGGGGCAAGCCGTGGCGTTCGGCCGCGGCATCGGCGTAATGTTGGAACAACAGTAGGATGTCTTCACCGCGCTCGCGCAGCGGTGGAATGCGCAACGACGCCACGTTCAGGCGGTAGTAAAGGTCGGCGCGGAACTGCCCTTGGTCGGCGGCCTGGCGCAGGTCCTGCTTGGTCGCGGCGATTACCCGGATATCCAGGCGGATTTGCTGGTTACCCCCAAGGCGCTCCACCACGCGCTCCTGCAGCAGCCGCAGCAGTTTTACCTGTACATCAAGGCTCATGCTTTCGATTTCGTCGAGAAACAGTGTGCCGCCGTTGGCGAACTCGAACTTGCCGATCCGGCGCTTTTGCGCGCCGGTAAAGGCACCGGGCTCATGGCCGAACAGTTCGCTTTCCACCACCGACTCGGCCAAGGCCCCCGCATTGATCGCTACGAAAGGGCCATTGCGGCGGCTGGAGAGGTCGTGCAGCGCCCGTGCTACCACCTCTTTGCCAGCGCCGGTTTCGCCGAGGATCAGCACGTCGGCCTTGGTGCCGGCCAGCGCGCCCACCTGCTCACGCAGCCGCGCCATTTGTACCGACGCGCCTGCCAGGCGGGTGCTGAGTGCCTGCTGGTCGCCCGCGGTCAGGCGCAGGTGGCGGTTGCTCAGCACCAGCCGGCGAAGGCTCAGGGCCCGGCGCACGCTGTCAAGCAGGGCGTCGTTGGCAAAGGGCTTTTCCAAAAAGTCATAAGCACCGGCACGCATGGCCTGCACCGCCAGCGGCACATCGCCGTGGCCGGTGATCAGCAGCACCGGCAGGTCGGGGTCCACCGCGCGCAAGCGCTCGAGCAGTTGCAAACCGTCTATGCCGGGCATGCGGATATCGCTGACGATCACCCCTGGCCAGCCTTTGCCGATGCGTTCGGCGAGGCCGGCGGCGTCTCCCAGCGGAAGGCTCTTCAGCCCTGCTAGGTCCAGTGTTTGTGCCAGTGCGCGGCGCAAGTGCGGGTCGTCGTCGATCAGCACCACTTCGACGGCGGGGTCGATGCGCTGCTCGGTTGTCATGCGAACTCCTCGGGTGGTTGCAGGTTGGCGCCCGGCCGCGCGGGGCGCAGGCGCAGGGTGAGCAGGGCGCCACCTTGCGGATGGTTGGCCAGCAGCAGCTCGCCGCCCAGCGCGCGCATCAGCGTATCGCAAATGGCCAAGCCCAGGCCAAGGCCTTGGGTGCGGGTTTTGGTGGTGAAGAACGGCTCGCGCGCATGGGCAAGCGCTTCGCGGGTGAAGCCTGGGCCGTTATCGCGCAGGCAAAGGGTTACACCCTCTGCGGTTTTCTCCGCGCTGATCCACAGGCAGCGCGGGGTGGCCTTCTCGGTAAGGGCATCAAGGGCGTTGGCCAAGAGGTTGCCGAGCACTTGGCGCAAGCGGGTTTCGCCGGCTTGCACCCACAACGGGGCATCGGGCAAGTCGCGCACCAGTTCCACGCCCATCGCCCGGCGGCGCTTGGCCAACAGCGCCAGAGCATCTTCGATGGCCGGCTGCAGCGCTACGCTTTCCGGGGCATGGTGGTCACGCCGGGCGAAGGCACGCAGATGCGCGATGATCGATGCCATCCGCGCGGTGAGTTCGCCGATCAACTTGAGGTTGCCGCGGGCCTCTTCGGTGCGCTGGTGGTCGAGTAACACCTCGGCGTTTTCCGCGTAGCTGCGGATCGCCGCCAAGGGTTGGTTGAGCTCGTGGCTGATGCTGGCCGACATCGTACCCAGCGCGCTGAGCTTACCAGCCTGTACCAATTCATCCTGGGCTTGCACCAGTTTTTGCTGGGCGTGCTCGTGTTCCAGCACTTCTTGCTTGAGCCGGCTGTTGAGCCGCTCCAAGGCGCCGGTACGTTCGGCCACGCGCAGCTCGAGCTGTTGGCGGGCGCGCCCCTCGAAGGCAATGCGGTCGAGGTAATTGCGCCGCCGTTGCATTGCCAGGCCTAGCGCCAGTATCAACACCAGCAGCGCCCCGGCGGCAGCGGCCAGCGCGCTGCGCACGGGCCGTTCGACCAAGCTGTAGGGGGCCAGCAGGTTCACCGTCCAGCCGGTTTCGCTGATGTCGCGGTTTTGGGTGAGCCAGGCAGTTTCGGCCAATGCCAGTTGCTGCGGTGCCCGGGTGGGGTACGGCAGCGTCGCTTCGACGGCGCTGCGCTCAGTGTCGCTCATGGGGCGGGTGGCGCGGTAGCGCCAGTCTGGGCGTGAGGTGAGGATCACCACCCCGTATTGGTCGGTGACGGCTAGTTGCTCTGGGGTTTTGCCCCACAACCGCTCGGTGTGGTCCAGGTCTACCTTGACCACCAACGCGCCGATGGTTTGTTCGCCCTCACGCACGGCGGCAGCGAAGAAGTAACCGCGCTTGGCCGAGGTGGTGCCCAGGCCGAAAAAACGCCCCAGGCGGCCGTCCATAGCATCGCGGTAATAGGGCCGGAAGGCAAAGTTGCGCCCGACGAAACTGTCTGTTTGGTCCCAATTGGAGGCCGCCAGGGTGTCACCTGTGGTGTTCATCAGGTACACCACTTCGGCGCCCGTTTGTTCGGCAATGCGTTTGAGCAAGTGGTTGGCCGCATCAACCGCCGCTGAGCTGCGAGGGCTGGCCAGGGCTTCGCGCAAGGGTGGCAAGCCGCCAAGGATCTGCGGCAGGGTTTCATAACGGTGCAGGATGCCTAACAGGTTGGCCACATAGAGGTCGAGCGTTTGGCGGTTTTGGCTGGCCAGTTCGCTGCGGTAATAGCGCTCGGCCAAATGCTGGATCGGCCATAGCAACGGCGCCAGGCACACGGCAAGTAGGGCCAGGCTGCGCCAACGAGGGCGGCGTGGCAGGGTAGGGGCAGGCAAGGAGGCAGGCATGGGGCGATTATGCCCCATGCGCTGGCCGCCCGTCAGGCACGGTTTAGCCGCCGCGCAGGCACTGCAACAGGCCCTCTCCCCAGGCCGGTTGTGCCACACCCCATTCGCGGGCCAGCTTCGAGCAGTCGAGCCGGGAGTTCAGCGGGCGCTGCGCGGGCGTGGGGTATTCGCTCGAGGGTA